>DATJSG010000048.1:0-104787 GCA_035504195.1 Terriglobales bacterium | reverse complement strand
GGTGCGCCAGATTGCATCGTGATGGAATGATGCCAAGCTGTGGGGGTCCGTGGTACCCACCCTCCCGCAAAGGACGCGGAAGGGTGGGGCAACCAGACACGAGTTTTCTTCGCTGAACGGGATGGGCCGGCCCCCCGCCGGGATGGGCTGGCGCCTCTCATATCTTGCATCTTGCCGTCGTTTCCGGCATCTGAACTACGACGCCCGAGTCTGCGTTGAGCTGCTGGGTTGACTGGTTATGATCCGACATGTGAAATACCCGGCGATGCAGGCGGACGCAGCCCGGCGATGCGAGGAGCGTTGTCAGTGAAGGCGCACTGTCTCCCGTTCTCCCAAATCCCGCATAGCACGCGGCTTTTCACCGACTATCTCTCGTACTCACCCGCGGTTCAGCCTTTCTATCCAAGATCTCCCTACAGCAGCGAGTGGCTGAAAGAGGAAGCGGGGAAGATTTCGTACGATTCGACGCGGCGGCGGCGGATGGCCGCGATCCTCGAACGTCAGAACCAGAGTTGGCAGAATCAGGCTGGGAAAGAGAACGGGAACGCTTCGCCAAAAACCATCTCGAATCTTGAACGCTTTCGCCAAGGCGCCGCCGCGATCGTGACCGGCCAGCAGGTCGGACTTTTTGGCGGACCGATGTTCTCGATCTACAAGGCGCTCACGGCGGTCAAACTCGCCGAAGAGGCGACGGCCGGCGGAGTCGACGCGGTCCCGATTTTCTGGCTGGCGACTTACGATCACGATCTCGCCGAAGTAAATCATATTTCGCTTCCCGGTTCTGAAGGAGCATTGCAGACGCTGACCACCCCAAGCCATGCCGCGGCCGGAGCGCCGGTGAGCGCGGTACATCTGGGCGATGAGATCGTGCCGCTGGTCGAGCAGGCTGCGGTTTTGCTGGGAGACACGGAAGCAACCAGGCTGCTGCGCGAAACCTATCGTCCCGGCGAGACTCTCGGTACGGCATTTGCCCGGTTCTATTCCCGGTTGTTCGCCGAGTGGGGAGTGATCGTGCTGGATGCCTCCGACCCGGAACTGCACCGTGAGGCGGAGCCGATCTATCGCGGCGCCGTGGAACGCGCCGGCGAACTGGCTGCGGCGGTTGTCGCGCGCGGCCATGCTCTCGAGGCTGCCGGATATCATCAGCAAGTAAAGGTTACGCCATCTTCGGTGCTGCTGTTTACCTTGCAAAACGGCGCGCGTACACCGATTCAGCGTCACGGCGAAGGAGAATCCGCTGAGTTTGTGATTGCCGGTGAAGGCGCATCGGAAAAGATTTCACAGGCGGAACTTTTGCGCCGGGTGAGTTCGGCTCCCGAACAATTCAGTCCCAACGTGCTGCTGCGGCCGATTGTTCAGGATTACCTGCTGCCCACGCTTGCTTATACGGGAGGCGCGGCCGAAGCTGCGTATTTCGCCCAGGCGGGGGCCGTGTATGAGCGGTTGGTGGGCCGAGTGACGCCGATGGTCCCGCGTTTTTCTGCGACGATTGTCGAGCCGAAGATCCAGCGCCTGCTCGAACGTCACGGAATTGCGGTGCCGGATACATTCAGCGGTCCGGAGGCGGTGCGACAGGAACTCGCCGCCCACAGCTTGCCGCACGATCTGCAAGCGGCATTTGAGGTCACGAAGAATTCGTTGGACGCAAACCTGCGAACTGTCAAAGATGCTCTGGCCAAGCTGGACAGGACGTTAGTCGATGCCGCCGAGACCTCGCGGTCGAAGATCCAGCACCAACTGGAGAAGCTTCAGGCTCAGGCGGCGCGCGCGGAGGCGCAAAAGGGAGAACTGGTCAGCCGACATGCGGAAGTGCTGAGCCAAGCGCTTTATCCGGAGAAAGGTCTTCAGGAGCGTGCCATCGCGGGCGTCTATTTCATGGCCCGTTACGGCAGCGAACTACTGCACCAACTTCACGACGCGATCCACACCGACTGCCACGACCACCAGATTCTGGAATTGTAGAAGCACTCCTACTCAGGCCCAGTCGGAGAGATGGGTGTTGCCTTCTTCTTCTTCTTTGCAATCCGCAGGTTGCTTTTCATTCGACGGGTTCGGTTCATTCGGCTGATTCCGTCGCTTCTGGCGGCGCTGGGATTGTTCGCGCCCTTCAAGCTTGACCACGCAGGCATCGGTCAGGTCGGATTCTCCGGCGAGTTCGGAGGCGGACTCCATGAGGTCCTGGCGGACCCGCTCAGCCTCGCGCTTAGCCGCGGTCTTCTGCGCCGATCGGAGCGCATCGAGGGCTGCGTATGGATTCACTTGCGTGGCGTGGACGTGCATTGTCCTTTCCTGATGCTTCGTTAAAGCGGTCGCTCGATCAATCGGCAGGCTATTCGATCGGGAGTCTGATCCGGCGCTCTCGAACTGCGCCGCTGGTTGCCTGCGCGTTAGTAGTCTGAAGCATGTTGTCAGCCATCGCATGCGATTGACGAAGAGATTGAAATTGCTCATGGGCGGGAGGTTAGTGGCACGATTCTGCGCGGGGGAAAGGAACGGGGGTGCTGCTGGGTAAATCGTGCCGCCGGCGATCCGTCAAAATTTGCCCACGCAGGCTGCGCGGCTGCCGGTGGAACGGTGGTGTGCGCTCTTGACCAGATGGTTGCCCCAGGCTGGCAGTTCGTGACCCGTAGTGGCAAAGGATGTAATATCTTTTTCTCGGCTGGCTATCAGGGAGTTGCCGTGGGGCCGGCCAATGCAACGCATGTCTCTTCTGCCTGTCATGTCGCTGATGTCGCGCGCCTCGCGAACGACGCGGGCCGCGGTGGCCTTTTACCCGATTGCGCGCGCCTATGTCGCCACGTTTTTCGCCGTGGCCGCCACGATCATGTATCGCGGGTCGCGGCGGCAGGATGTGTACAACATCCTGTGGGCCGTGGTGTTCGGCTTTGCCACGCTGAACATTCTGAGCCTGGCCGCGCGACGTTACGAGCCTACGCGACGAGGACTCACTTTTGGCGAGCTGATGGCGGTGATGGTGGTGCTCATTTCCATTATTCTGCTGGGGTGGGAGATGCTCAATCTGTTTCATATCTTTCCCATCAAGCTTTCGCGTTGAAAATTCGGCTGATGCTCCCGTAGGCCGGGAGACTTCGCCGTCCCGGCCTGATTTGCGGTATGATTCGCTCCAATGGCGAAGAAGTCCTCCACTTTCGAAGTGACCTGTCCTTGTTGCAGCGCGGTGCTCAAAATTGACACCGAGACCCGCGCCGTGATCGGGCACACGGCCGCGGTGAAGCCGAAAATGTTTAACGACATGGAGGCCGCGGCCAAAGCCATGCGCGAGCAGGACAGCCGCCGGGAGTCGATTTTTCAGCAGTCGGTGGAGGCGCAGAAACATGCTTCCGATCTTCTGGAAAAGAAATTTCAGGAGGCGCTGAAGAAGGCTAAGGAAACTCCCGACACGGGCAAGCCGATTCGCGACTTCGATCTCGACTGACTGCCTGGCATGGGCATGGCGAATTACGGTGGCGAAAGAGCATGACTGAGCCGCGCCCTCGACCGCTTTTGCTCGGTCATCGCGGGGCCCGCGCGGTGCGGGGCATCCGGGAAAATAGCATCCAGTCATTCGACCGCGCGCTGGCCGACGGCTGCGACGGATTTGAATTCGACGTGCGGCTTACGGCGGACGACGAGGCGGTGGTTTGCCATGATGCTAGGGCCGACGGGATCGAGCTTGTCCGCTCCATGGCGAAAGAGGTTCCCCAGCTGCCTCGACTGCGGGATATTCTGCAGCGGTACCGCGATTCGTTTCTCGACATCGAACTGAAAGTAAAGGGGCTGGAGAGAATTACGCTGGATCTGTTCCTCCGTCACAAGCCGCGACACGGATTTGTAGTTTCGTCTTTTATCCCCGGGGTGCTGAAGGCCGTGCGTGCGCTGGACCCTGCGATTCCGCTCGGCCTGATTTGTGAGTTCGAGAACCAGCTCCGGCTGTGGGGCGAACTGCCCGTGCAGTATGTGATTCCGCAACAGGAACTCGTTGAAGCCGAGCTTGTCCGCAAAATAAAGGGAGCGGGGAAGAAGGTGATCGTATGGACCGTCAACGATGCGGATGAGATGCTGCGGTTTCGAGAGTGGGGCGTGGACGGGATTATTTCTGACGATACCGGGTTGCTGTGCAGAACATTGTCGAATCTTTGAGCCGCGACTCATTTCCTTCGCCGCGATTTCAGTCCGCGATTCAAGCGGGCGCGGGGGTCAGAGGACGAAGACTTCCTTTTGTATTTCAGGTTGAAGCTGCTTTCGGAATTGTGGCACCAACAGATGCAGTAATATGCGACGGCGCGGCGCGGGGAGGGTCCCCCGCGACAGCCGGCGAGACGCCGGCGCTACGGGTTCAACTGACTTCTAGTCGGCTGCGGCTTCGAAGGCGGCGGAATTGGCAGAGGGACGCCGCAGGAAGTTGGTGCGTTCCGTCTCAAATGATTCCAGGTTCGATCCTAGAGCCTGATCGTCCCAGCCCAGCACGGCGCCAATGCGCAACGCGGCTTCACGGCTGCAGGATTCCGACCAGCACGGCCCCAGCGCTACCGGGACGCGCCGCAGGAGTACGTCGCCCAAGGTGACGGCATATTCTTTGCGGTAGGCTTCGACGACTTCGGCGACAATATGCGAGGTGTGGGGGCAGATGGGGGCGCGCAGTTCGGCGCCGACCAGCGCCATGCGGGCAATATCCATGGCACGCTTGCCATGCCACTCGACCATGCCGCGCGCCGACTCCTGGCCGATCGACCCGGCCTGCGCAATATCGAGGACTTCCTGATCCATGAGTGGATCGAGCGAGGTTCCGGGACCGACACCGATCAGCTTCGGTTCTTCGACCTCGATACCAATCTTGCGCGCGCATTCCCGCGCCAGAGACGCCGCGGTGGTGAGCTTGCCACCGATCACGGAGATCAGGCGGGCGGCGCCGTCTTCGGTGTGGTCATGGAGAAAATGACGCCGTGTGACCGCCGAGGGTTTTGATCCGGGCGAGTTTGGCAGCGGACGCACTCCGGCAAAGGCGTATTTGATGTCACGCGCGGAGAGTTTGGCTTTGGGAAACAGCTGCGACACGGTGCGGAATAGATATTCGATTTCCTCGTTGGAAGGCGCGGTCTTTGCCGGGTCGCCGGAGTCGGCCACTTCGGTGGTGCCCACCAAGATCTGCTCGTTCCAGGGCAGAACGAAGACGGGACGTCCGTCCGCGGCTTCAGTGTAGAGAGCTGCGGTCGGAGCGCCGGAAAAGCGCGGCAGGACGATGTGCGAGCCGCGCACGCCGCCGAGCATGGGCTGCGAGGTGCGAATCGAGGAGCGTGCGCACAGGCGGTCGGCCCATGGGCCGGTGCAATTGATAATCCATCCCGCATCGACGCGATAGTCTTTTCCGGAGACGCGGTCGCGCAAAAGCACACCGCGGGCCCGTCCCTGGCCGACGTCGATGGCGAGCACCTCACAGTGATTGCGGACCACGGCGCCGGCGTCGGCGGCCTCAGTCATCCACTCGGCGACGAGGCGCTCGGGGAATTCGCACTGCGCGTCTTCGTAATTGAGAATCAACCAGCGGTGGCCGGAGTCGAGCGCGCGATTCACGCGGTGCAGCTCGATATCGCCAATCTCGTTGGACTTTTTTCCGGATAGACGCTGATACAGCCACAAACCGGCACGCACCTTCATGGCGCTGCGCTGGCTTTGCTCGTTGAGCAGAAAGAGGAAGTGAACCGGATGGACTAGATGCGACCGTTCGCGCAGGAGATGCTCGCGCTCGCGCACCGATTCGCGGACGAGTTCTAATTCGCCGTGCTCCAGATAGCGCAAGCCGCCGTGAATGATGCGGGTGGAGCGGCTGGTTACTCCGGAAGCGAAATCGTTCTGTTCCACCAGTAACGTGCGTTTGCCGGCGCGGGCGCATTCGCGTGCGATGGCGACACCGTTGATGCCGCCGCCAATGACCACGACGTGAAAATGCTGGCCTTCCAAAGACGGTCGAGGTTTAACGGCTAAAGTCATTGATTCCGCAAGAGATATCTCTATGTTGCCCCGACGCGTTCGGGGCTGCCGTACTTGTTGTGATACACGTCCACTTGGCTGAATTTTGCGCCTTCCGGGGCAGTAGATGAAGATAACCTTAGTCCACTGGGCGTTGGACAGATTCCGACTGGCTCCCGTGCAGCAATGATACCGAAAGTAACCCCTTGGGCCGAAACCCCGCCCCAGCGCCTACATTGCTTCGCGCCGCGATCGTCATTTACATTGTTTGCCAATAGGTCGGATTGCCGATAGCTCGATTGCCGCATGCCCACTACAGGAGAACGCTTCGAACGCGCTGTCTCGATCATGGAGCGGCTGCGCGCGCCCGGCGGCTGTCCCTGGGACCGTGAGCAGACTTTCGATTCCATCAAGCCGTACACGCTCGAAGAGACGTATGAGGTTCTCGAAGCCATCGACAACCGCGACTGGCCGGAACTGGCCGGTGAGCTTGGGGATCTGCTCCTGCAGGTGCTCTTCTATGCGGAGATGGCGAACGAACAGTCTTGGTTTTCCATCGATGACGTTCTCGACCGGCTTTCGAGCAAGTTGATTGACCGCCATCCGCACGTGTTTGGCGACGTGAAGGCTGACACTTCCGATGAAGTCAAACGCAACTGGGAGGCGCTGAAGGCCGAAGAAAGAAAGAAGCGGAACACGGAGAACGATGTCGATTCTTCGGGGCCTGACAGCACGAAGAAAGGAAATCAGTCGAGCCATCAGTCAGTCCATCTATCAATCCTGGCCGGAGTGTCGTCGGCGATGCCGGCGATGCTGGAGGCGCAGAAGCTGAGTTCGCGGGCGGCGCAGGCGGGTTTCGATTGGCCTGACGTGGAAGGCTTGTTCGACAAACTGGATGAAGAAACAGAGGAATTGCGTGAGCAGCTGGAAGAATTTCCTGTGCCGGGCCCGCGTCCGCAGGGGCGCGGGATAGCTGGCTCAGGCCGAACCGTAGTCTCAGAAGATCTGCAGTCTCGACTTGAGGAAGAAGTCGGCGATTTATTTTTCACGCTGGTGAACGTTGCGCGGTATCTGTCCGTCGACCCGGAATCCGCGCTGCGCAAGACGAATCGAAAGTTCAAGCGCCGCTTTCGGTGGATGGAAGAGCGCCTCCACGAAAGTGGGCGGACAGTAGAACAGGCCGGCATGGAAGAACTCGAGTCGCTGTGGCAGCAAGCCAAAGTTCGAGAGAAATCCGGGGAGGAGAAGCAGGCGTGAGCGGCGAGTCGGTGGTGATCCGGCACTGCCATGGTCTGGAGGAGCTTCGCGCCTGTGTCGCTCTGCAAAAAGAAGTCTGGAATTTCAGCAACGCCGAACTTGTTCCGCTGCGCATGTTCGTGGTGGCCGAAAAAGTTGGCGGCCAGGTGATGGGAGCGTTTGAAGGCAGCGACATGGTCGGCTTCGCGCTGTCGGTGCCGGGAACGCGTTCCGGACATGCGTACCTGCACTCGCATATGCTTGCCGTGCGCAAGGACCATCGCAACGGCGGTCTGGGTCGCCGCCTGAAACTGCTGCAGCGCGAGGACGCACTCGCGCGGGGAATCGAACTGATCGAGTGGACGTTCGATCCGCTCGAAATCAAGAATGCTTATCTCAATATTGAAAAACTTGGCGCCATTGCGCGCCGCTACAACATCAATCAGTACGGCATCACGTCGTCTCCGCTGCAGGGAGGATTGCCGAGCGACCGGCTGATCGCCGAATGGTGGCTGAAGTCGAAGCGGGTTGAAACGCTGCTGGGGACGGGGAAGAATCCGGCATTCGCAGCCGAGGACAGCGTTGCCGTGCCGGCGCAGATTTACGAATGGAAGGCCGCCCCGGAAACCCGCATCAAGGCGCGGCAGGTGCAGGAACGCAATCGCGAACAGTTTCTGCGGGCCTTCGCGCAGGGACTGGCCGTGTTGGGTTACGAGCGCGACGCCGAAGGCAACGGCAAGTTCGTACTCGGGCGCTGGGATGAAAATTGGTCGTACGCGTCGGAAGCGCCATAAAGGAGATCGATTCACTACAGAGTCACAGAGGCACAGATGCCGAACTATGAAGATTGAAGCCATCACGCTGCGCGAAATTCAAATGCCGCTCGTCCATTTCTTCGAGACGAGCTTTGGGCGAACCTACAGCCGCAGAATTCTGTTGGTAACGGTCCATAGCGAGGGCGTTGACGGATGGGGCGAGAGCGTGGTGGGCGAGGACCCTTTCTACAGCAGCGAATGGATCGAGAGCGCCTGGCCCACGATGACCGAATATCTGATCCCGGCGTTGCTGGGCCAGCGGATCGACTCGGCGCGTGAATGCCCCGCGTTGTTCGCAAAAATCCGCGCTCACCGGATGTCGAAAGCGGCACTGGAGAACGCGCTGTGGGATGCCGAAGCCGCGCAGAAACAACAGCCGCTCTGGAAGTTGCTGGGCGGTACGCGCCGCGAAATTCCCTCCGGCGTTTCCATCGGCATACAGGATTCAGTCGAGCAGTTGCTCGAAAAAATTCAGATTGAACTGGCGGCTGGTTATCGCCGCATCAAGGTCAAGGTCAAGCCGGGATGGGATGTAAACGTGCTCGAACGCATCCGCTCGCGATGGGCCGACATCACACTGAGTTGCGACGCCAATTCCGCGTACACGCTCGATCAGGTCGAGCACCTGCGCAAATTCGACCAATTTAATCTGCTGATGATCGAGCAGCCGCTGTGGAACGACGATATCTACTATCACGCGCGTTTGCAAAAAGAACTGCGCACCTCCATTTGCCTCGACGAATCCATCGTGAGCGCGCGCAGCGCGGCGTTCGCCGCCGAGACCGGGGCTTGCCGCATCATGAACATTAAAGTCGGCCGCGTCGGTGGATTCAGCGAGGCCATCAAGGTACACGACGTTGCCCAGTCCCACAAAATTCCGGTGTGGTGCGGGGGCATGCTGGAGACCGGCATCGGCCGCGCACACAACATCGCGCTCTCCACGCTGCCGAATTTCAGCCTGCCCGGGGATGTATCGGCGTCGAAGCGTTACTGGAAGGAAGACATCATCGACCCGGAAGTGGAAGTTTCGCCGCAGGGAATGATCGGCGTCAGCGATGAGGCCGGCACCGGCTATCGCGTCAAGACCGATTTGATCGAGAAGCTGACGGTAAGAAAAGAAGTGCTGCGCGCCACTAGCCGTTAAGGCTGCGGAGCTTTCATGTCTGCGGTGCGGTTGCGCGCGCCAATTTTTCCTGCTCCGCCTTCAATCTTTCCACGCCCTGGGCAAACGGCAGGTTGTTGGGCATGCGCTGGAAGCCGCTGAAGACCTCGTCCTGCACCATGCTGATGTTCTTGACCAGCAGAATCTTCCCCGTAATGTTCAACTGCATCTCGGTAATTTCCCAGGAGTCGTCGCCGACGTCTGCCTGCCGCACCATGAATCGGCCGCCCTTGTCGAGACGGCCGAAGAGTCCCCATCCGAAGGTCACGTCGCGGAACAGTGTCCCGTCGATTTTGGCCAGCCGCTTCGCCTGCACGTCGATGAGGAGATATCCTTCCATGCCGGTCAGCACCTGCTCCACATGCGATGGGGGAGAGTAATCAGGGTTGGGCGAGAAGTTGAGGCGAACCAGTTCCGCTCCCGGCGCTCCGACGGCGGCCGTGCCGGTTTGTGTGCCGGCGTATTGGTAGCGGAAGGCCGTGGGTAGCGCTTTCACGATGCGCAGGCTGCGATCAGTATCCTCTTTTTCGCGGGCCTGTTTCTTGCGAAGCTGGTCGGGATTGTTGATCAGCCAAGTCAAGTGTCCGTCTTCGGTTTGCTGTTGTTGCGGAGTCAGCGGCTGGCCGTTGATGGCGATGAGCATTCCCGCCATTGCCTCGTTGGTTTCCACGTACAGATGGGTTTGGGTGCCCTTTGGAGTTTGCTTGCGCGAAAGAAACATGTGCTTGATGGTGCTGTCGTTGGCAGCCGCGACTTCGTTAGCTACGGTGGCTTTGACGAGTTCGCCGGGGGGCTCCTGCGGAAGCTGCCAGGTCTGGGCGGCGAGGATTTCCGCGGAGGCGATCAGGAAGATACAGCAGGCATGAACCGACCAGCGAATCCGCGGCGCTCGTTTCGCAATCTCCATCTGTAGGTTAGTGTAACAATCCGCGGGGAAGGTTGGTCGCTTGCCGCATGCGCGCACCGTTGCGTATATTCGATGGATAGCGATGCGGCCCTCTGGAAGCAGCCTTTTCTGTTTCGACGTGGTGCAGTGCGCTTCCTTAGCTAAACCCCGCTTCCCTAAAGGAGACTGACCATGAGTGGACCGCTAACGGGAGATTTGGCGCAGATCGGGAAATCCGTGGTGATCAAAGGCGAGCTGTCGGGCAGCGAAGATCTCTACGTGGACGGGCAAGTCGAGGGCAGCATTTCGCTGAAGGGCAACAGCCTGACGGTCGGTCCGAACGGACAGGTGAAAGCCAGCGTGGAGGCCAAGGGGATCATCGTGCAGGGAAAGCTCGAGGGCAACGTGCAGGCCAGCGACCGCGTGGAGCTGCGCAAGTCGGCGGTGGTGACCGGCGACATTGCAACCCAGCGCATTTCCATCGAGGAAGGCGCTTACCTCAAGGGAAAGGTCGACATACAGGGCAAGGCGGACAAGGCCGCAGGAAAGTAACTCCTCGGCTTGCCGCCTGACCAGCTAAAGTGATGGCATCGGTATCGCAGAATTTCATGAAACTCTTTCGCGGCTCATCGAGCGGGTCGGAGACCACGGCAGCGCCAAGTCCGCAGAAACTTACGCGCCGCTCCAGCGGCCTGGGCGAACTGGCGCGCAACTGGGATTCAGATACTCCGCTCTGCGTTCTTGATCTGGGGTCGACCTCTCCGGCGAACATCCGCTACTTCACCGAACGCGGCCACAGAATTTACAGCGAAGATCTGCTGGTCGCGTCCACCGATGCGAATCTGATCACGAAAGACGAAGAAAGCAAGGTAGTTCTCGACAGCCGCAAGTTCCTGGCCGACAACCTGGTCTATCCGGCGGCGCACTTCGATGTTGTGCTGTGCTGGAACCTGCCGGACTATCTGGACGAAAGCCTGGTGCGCCCGGTCATGGGAAGGCTGTGGTCGGTGCTCAAGCCGCAGGGCATGCTGCTCGCGTTCTTTCACACGAAGGATGCCGGGCCGGATTCGCCCTGCTACCGCTTCCACATCATGGAAAAGGACGTGCTGGAAATGCAGCGCATCGTTCTGCGCCGCGAGGCACGCCGGGGGCCGACCGGGGCGATTCACACCGCGGTGACTGATGGCTTCCGCCTGCAGCGCGTCTTCAACAACCGGCATATCGAAACGCTTTTCCGCGACTTCGCCTCGATCAAGTTCTTCCTGGCGCGGGATAATATGAGGGAAGTGCTGGTGGTTCGGTAGCGTTCCGCTGCGTCCTCCTCGATCGGTGCTAACGCTGATTTCGTCAATGGCCCTGCCGAATTGGGGGCGTATCACGATAAACAAAAACCACATATCGTATGCCAGCTGCGTAACCTCGCACTAGCGAGTGGTGGTTATTCCTTTGACTATCTTTTCGGCCTCGGTCCTTGAGAAGTCACCAGTGATTACCGCAGATTCGCCAATTTGCGCCCGAATGATCGGAGCCATGACGACCTGACCATCGAGGAGGACAGCCACTGGCTTGCCGATATGTCTTGCAGTGGCCGCACCTATTTTTTCGGTCCCAGAAGGATTGAATTCGACGCCCACACTATATTTTGACGAATGATCTACCTGAATGATGTAGGCTCGTGAGATGTTGCTATTTGTGACTATGGCTTCAGGGTGGAGGTAAACCGAGCGGTCTGTTCCTGAAACCTTAGCCTCAAGCAAACCGGCAGCCGGTTTCTCTTCGGCGAGCTTTACCTCAAAGCGAACCGGCGCCGCATACACATTGCTAACGAGCGGAGACCACATACGTTCGGCAAGAAATAAAACGACAACCACGACAAAGCCGAGCGTAACGAGGAGTGTAATTCTGGACGTTGGTTCTGCCACGGCACGGTCGCGTGTTCTGGAAGCTGCCGCAAGTATGATTTTTCGCCGGTAGTCACGTTGTTCCGAATAGGTCCTTGACTCATTCGCAAGCGGGTCCGCATCTCGCAAAAGTTCTGTGATACTTTTCATTTACTCCTCCAAGTACGCTTTAAGCGCAGTGCTCAAATCGCGCCTACCCATCGAGAGGTGCCACCGGACTGTGATTTGGCTGATGCCAAGGAGAGACGCGATGGCGGGAATGGCTATTCCTTCTAATTCGCGCATCACGACGATCGCACGACGACGGGGAGACAACCCATCGAGCGCTCGCCAGACGCTAAATCTGGCAATGAGGGCCCCTTCAACGTCCCCGTTCGCAGGCTCCAAAAGGCCCGTCCCAGATGCTGTCGCCTCGAAACGGCTGCGAGTTGAGGTCTTCCGCCACTGATCACGACGGATATTTATCAGCACGCGCACAAGCCACGCTTCCTCTTTTGTGAAGCCGCTGGGTATGGCTTTCGGGTATCTAGCCGCCTTGAGAAACGTCTCCTGGACCAAATCGAGTGCATCATCGGCGCTGGCCGTGAGCCTCCTTGCAAGGCGGTAGAGACGGTCATAGTGACCATCGAACAGGATTGCGAGTCGTTCGACAGGGTTCCCTATTTCGGCCGGTGGAAAGACCCGAGCGACGTTCAATTCGTCCATATCTACACTACTAAACGTTTGGAGACACCATTCTGTTGGTCGCTATGAAAGAAAATTATCGGGTCGTGACGGACATTTGTATATCGACGAAGGCATCTTCCCAGCGGCAAACGTTTATTCCCGTGCATCGTTTACTTGCACCAGGGTTGCACCGCATTGCATCCTTGCGCGATCCCGCGTCACCCAGAATCGCGTTAGGCTAGTGGATCTGCTTTTCTTGCAGCCCTTGTTTCTTAGCCCTGTCCTTGTTTGAGCACGGGGCGTACGATCCGCAGAAACTCCTCGGCGGCGGGATTCTTTTGACCTGCTTTCATGCCGATGTCGATCGAAGTCCAGTGGCGCGATCGCAGCTTTCGGTAGACGACTCCTGGCATCTTCAGGCCCGCGACGCATGCCGGCGCCAAGGAAACTCCCAATCCCGCCGCCACCAGTTGCAAGGCCGTGGGCCATTGCGGACAATGCTGCACGATATTCGGTCGAAAGCCGGCAGCCTCACAACAAGCGACAGTCCTGTCATATGCGAGATTTCCCGCCGAGCGGGCGAAGAAAACAAACGACTCCTCTTTGAGATCGATCGGAGAGATCGAGGTTTCCCTGGCCAGTCTGTGATTGGAGGGCAGGGCTGCAATGTAAGGTTCGCGCAGGACGGGTTCGGCGGACAGTCCGTTCTGCGCTTCGCAGTCGCGAAGAAATCCGATGGCCAGGCTTCCCTCGAGCAGAGCGGGAATCTGCTCCGCAGTTACTAATTCACGCAAGCGCAGCTCTACGTTGGGATACATGCGGCGATACTTTTCGATTCCTTTGGGCAGGGTGGTGAACATCACCGAACCGCTGAATCCCACATCGAGTACGCCTTCCTTGCCGGCTCCGAGGCGGCGCGCCATCTCTACGTCATCCCGCATTTTGGCCACGGTATTGCGCGCCCGTTCCACAAAGAACTGGCCGACCCGCGTCAACCGGACTCCGCGGGTTGTGCGATCAAACAGCGTATAACCGAGAATGCGTTCCAGGTTTCTGATCTGCTGGCTGAGTGGAGGCTGTTGGATTCCCAGAGACACAGCAGCTTTGCCGAAATGCAGGGTTTCCGCAACCGCGAGGAAATAACGAAGATGTCGGATCTCGATTTCTTTATCCATATGTGTTTCGTCTTAGTATAGATCATTAAGATATTGGACATATAGATCGTTCCGGGCTTATGGTTGGGGTCAGGGCGAGGCCGCCTGCCATGGCTCGAGCTTTTCCCGCTGATTCCATGAAGTTGGCTCCCCGCTTCCCAGGAGGTTGGTTCGAATGTCAGCCCATCAGCAACAGCCCGCATGCTCTTCAGCAGTCACCATTCGCGAGTTCCAGCCGGGTGACGAGAGTTCGTTCCGCAAGCTGAATGAAGAGTGGATTACGCGTTATTTCCGCATCGAACCGAAAGAGCAGGAAGTTCTCGCGGACCCGAAAGGGAGCATCCTCGATCCGGGCGGCAGGATCTTATTTGCGACTGTGGGAAATCAGTGCGTCGGTTGTTGTGCGCTTCGCCGCATGAGCGACACGGAGTTTGAAGTGGCAAAAATGGCGGTCACGCCAGCGTTTCAAGGTGCTGGCATTGGGCGCAAGGTGCTTCATAGCTGCATCGAAGCAGGGCGAGCGATGGGAGCGCGCAGACTCTACCTGGAAACAAACCACACGCTTACTCCCGCCATTCGCCTTTATGAATCCGAGGGCTTCAGACACATACCCGCGGAACGAATCACGCCATCTCCGTATGCCAGAGCGGATGTTTACATGGAGTTGTTTTTGGATTAACTCGTTGCGGGAGCCGTTCGCAGTATCTGTTTCACAGGACGGATGCCTTCCAAACAGTTACGGCCATGCGAAACAGGTAGTGTTGGGAAAGCTCGATTTGTCTGGCAGGCTGCGCGCCGTCTGAAAGTATGTGCCTCATTTCTTGTGGTTCATAGGCTCGGCGTACCGAGGCGACTCCGTCCAGACGGGAGACGTAGCTGCGCATGAGCGGGAAGCCTGCGTAAACCAGCGCAAGGTGCAGCGGATGGCGGACGAGATCGTTGATCAGGACGGCGCAGCGGGCCACGCGCAGAGCTTCGTTGACGAAGCGGCGTAGTTGGTCCGGCTCCAGGTGATGCGCGAACAGGCTGCTGCTTATCAGATCAAAAGAATTGTCGCGAAAGGGAAGCGCGAGCGCATCGGCGACCAGAGCGCGATGGCTGCGGTGAAGATGCGACGGCGAGCGATCGAGATCAGTGATGTCGAGGGTGATTCGATTGCGGGCGAGTTGCTCGGCGGCGGCTCTGGGAACCTCGCCGAGGCCCGCAGCCACTTCCAGAAGTGAAAAATGTTTCTTTCCGGTAGTGAAGGCGACGCGCTCGATCATTTTCCGCGTGGTCGCGACTCCGCCGAACCAGCGGTTGATGCGGCACAAGTCGCGCAGGGATTTCTCGATCTCGCGTGGAGGGCACGCGGGGGAATCGAGGATTTCAGGCGTGACGACGCGCTGCATGGTCGTGACAAGTGTAGACGAGGCGCCGCTTTCTCTTTGTCACCACGTGGTAACGGCCAGGGGAGGCTGTCGAGCTTCGCTCGACCGGACAGCCGAGGGCGGCTGTCCCTACATGACTTGTGCCGGCGCCGGCAAGAAGCAGGTTCTTCGCGCCATGAACCGGCGCTCGGAATGACAAGAGCTATCAGAGAGCGGCACTTAGACTTCGGCAAGTTCTTCTTCCAGCAGTTGCTTGTTGTAGAGGTCGCTGTAGTAGCCGTTGAGGGCCAGCAGTTCGTCGTGGGTGCCGAGTTCGACGATGCGTCCGCCATGGAGCACGGCGATGCGGTCGGCGTTGCGAACGGTGGAGACGCGGTGCGAGATGAAGATGGTGGTGCGGCCGTGCATGACGTCGCGCAGGTGGTTGAGAATTTTGTCTTCGGTGTGGGTGTCGACGCTGGAGAGCGCGTCGTCGAGGATCAGAATCTTGGGATTGCGAATCAAGGCGCGGGCGATGGCGGTGCGCTGCTTCTGGCCTCCGGAGAGCGTGATGCCGCGTTCGCCGACGAGCGTGTCGTAGCCTTCGGGAAAGCTTTCGATGTCGGCGGCAATGTTGGCGGCTTCGGCGGCATCGTGAATCTCGCGGTCGGTCGCGGAGTCGACACCGAGGGCGATGTTTTCGCGGATGCGGTCGCTGAAGAGAAAAGTTTCCTGCGGCACGAATCCGATGCTTCGCCGCAGGGATGCGATCGAATATTCGCGGATCGGATGGCCATCGATGAGGACGGTCCCCGGCTCGGCATCGTAGATGCGCGGGATCAGGCTTACTAAGGTCGTTTTTCCCGATCCCGTCGGACCGACGATGGCGAGGCTGCTGCCTGCTGGGATGCGGAGGTTCAGATCATTGAGAACCGATTTGCCGTCGTAGGCGAAGTTGAGGCCGCGGAATTCGATATCGCCTTCGAGTTCACGGTCGCTGTGCTGCGCGGTGGAGCTGTCGGTGATCTCCGGACGCTGGTGCATGATTTCGTTGATGCGGATAAGCGACGCGGTGCCGCGCTGGAAAATGTTGATGACCCATCCCAGTGCGATGACCGGCCAGGTGAGCTGCACCATGTAAGTGGTGAAAGAGACGAACTGGCCAACGCTCATGGTGCCCGAGAGCAGGATGGTAGTGGTGAGGGCTGGATTGGCACTCCCGAGATGCGAAACCAGATGGATGGTGGATTCGCCGAGGAGCACTTCGCGTCCGCCGAGCCAGAGCACGAGCACGACGGCGCAGCCGAGCATAAGTTCCATCGTGGGCCAGAGCATACCCATGAGGCGAACCAGCTTGAGGCTGCGGCGAATGTATTCCTGGTTTTCTTTTTCGAAGGCGCGAATCTCGGCGTCTTCCTGCACGTAGGCGCGAATCAGGCGGGCTCCGGAGAAATTCTCCTGGGCGCGGGCGGAAATGTCGGAGAACATGGCCTGAATGCGTTCGAAGCGCTCGTGAATCCGTCGGCCGAAATATTGAATGACGATGCTGGCGATGGGCAGCGGCAGGAACGTGTAAAACGTGAGCCGGGGACTGATCGAGATCATGAACGACAACGCGCCGGCGGTGTAGATAAGCGTGTTCGCCGTATACATGATGGCGGGGCCGAGCAGCATGCGGACGGCGTTGAGGTCGTTGGTGGCGCGCGCCATAATGTCGCCGGTGCGGTGGCGCTGGTAGTAGGAGTAAGAGAGGCCTTCGAGGTGCTCGAACAGGTCATTGCGCAGATCGAATTCGATGTCGCGCGAAATGCCGATGACGATCCAGCGGGTGAGGAACTGGAAGACGCCTTTGGTGATGGCGATGGCGAGAAGAACGGCGGCGTAGAGGAACAGTTTGTGGCGAGTGACGCCTTCGTGCAGATCGTCAGCGGCGCGGCCGATCACGAGGGGAAAGAGAATCCAGATGCCGTTGGTGAGGACGACGCAGAGCGTGCCCGCCGCATAGCCCCACTTGTAGCGTTTGAGATAAGGCAGAAGCGGGCGCAGGCGCTTGGGAAACATAAAGGAGTAGATGAAATTCTAGCAGGGAGGACGCAAGGGAACCCCGGACGTCATTTGCGGTCTGCGCAGGTAACGTCAGATGTCACACAGGGCTTTCGGAACATCAAAGGCCCCACTCCAGCCGCAAGGAACGCGGCTAGAATGGGGCACGCTTTTCGATTCTGCTTTACGAACTTTCGTCAGGCGGCTTCGGCAAATCTGCCGTGGATGGCGATGCAGCTGCGGAGCGCGTGGAGGGCGTAGAGCGCGTCGTCCAGGGCTTCTTCTTCCTGGATATGGTCGCCGGCGGCGGCGAACAGTTCTCTGGCGCGGCCGACGATGGCGCGCTCGGCGCTGGCGATGAGTGAAGGAACCCGGTGCACATCGCCTTCCAGCAAGGCTGCTACGTATAAATCTTTCCAGTTGTTTGGGTGCGATGGTTGAATTGCGACGGTCGCCATGAAGTTTCTACCTCACTTCCTCTTCAGGACTTTGCTGTTCAGGACTTGCTCTTCCGGAATCCCCTGGGTATTTGCGAAAGCTAACCCCTGCTCCAAGGCATGGGCAATACAGCATATGATGTACGAGGCCAGAAGAAGATCTGTGGAAAATTCAAAAAGTGGCGCGAGGTAAAGCCGACGGCGCGAGAAGACCTGCAAATCCTGCAAGATCCCCGCGCGCCGTCAACGAGACTAGTAAATAGTCGGGATGGCGATGCCTACTCCTCCGGCGGAGGGGGCGGAGCGTCCTGCATGTGCTGCTGCATGCGGGCTTCGCGGGTGGCCTCAAGGTCTTTCAGCTTGGCCTGTTGATCGGCAGTCAGCAACTGGTAGAGCTCGTTGTGAATGCGGGTTCTCTGGACGGTCAGTTCCAACTCGACTTGAGCCTGCTGGGCGGCGAGAGCGCGAACCTTGGTTTCGTTGTACGAACCTTCCGCGTACTGGTGAAGCTGCTGCTCGATCTGGCGCGACTGCTGCATGAGCGGCTTGATGACCGGGTGTTCCTTCTCAATAACGGCCTTCATCTGAGCTTGCTGATCAGCCGTCAGATCCAGATCCTTGGCGAAAAACCCCATCATGTGGCCCATGCCAAATTCGTGACCATGCATAGGCGGCGGGGGCGGCGCGTCTTCAGCGGTTTGCGCTTTGGTTAGGGCTGTGCCTAACAAAACTGTCACGGCTGCGATCAGCAAACGAAAGCGAATCGTCTTCATAGATGGCTCCTTCGTGAGTAGCACCGGGTGCTCCCGACTGTAGTCTTGCGTACCCCTATAGAAACACGGCAGGGGAGGAAACGGCGGTAAAAAGTTGGTCAAACAGAGTAAAGTTTTGTCAAAAGGGGACACCAGACAGAAAGCGTCGAGGATCGGGCAGTGTTTTGGTGCGAGGCCGGGACGGCGGCTTCGCCTACACCCGGCGGGACGCCGGCGCTACGACTGTCCCGGCGCTAAGGCTTGGTTTGACAATTCTTTACTACCTGGGGTTTTCCGTCTGGTGCACAATGATGAGAATGGAACGAATACTGGTAATCGACGATGATGTTGAACTCTGCCATCTGGTGGGGGAATATCTGGCGGCGGAGGGATTTGCCATCGATTGCGTGCATGACGGCGAGAGCGGGCTGAAGAAAGCCGGCGCCGGAGAATATCTTCTGGCGGTGCTGGATGTCATGCTGCCAGGAATTAACGGATTTGAAGTGCTGCGGCGGATTCGAGCTACTTCGCGGCTGCCGGTGCTTCTGCTGACGGCGCGGGGGGAAGACGTGGATCGAATTGTCGGACTGGAGATCGGGGCCGACGATTACCTGCCGAAGCCGTTTAATCCGCGCGAACTGGTGGCGCGGATTCGGGCCGTTCTGCGACGCACACGCGCCGATGGAAGCGCGACCGCGGCCCCGGACATTTTGCGCGTAGGAGAAGTGGAACTGGATCCGGCATCGCGCACGGTGCGGCTGGATGGCAAGCCGGTGGATTTGACCTCGGTCGAGTTCAACCTGCTGGAAGTGCTGTTGCGCGAAGCGGGGCGGGTGGTGCCGCGGGAGCGGCTGGTGAATGCGGTGCTCAGCCGCAAGTTTTCGCCGTTTGACCGCAGCATCGATATGCACATCAGCAAGGTGCGCAAGAAGCTGGGCGACAGCGACAGCGATGAGCACATCAAGACGGTGCGGGGCGTAGGATACATTTTTGCGCGCCCGAGAGAGAAGTCGAAGGTGACGTCGTGAGGCCGGGGCAGATGAGTTTCAAACGGTCGCAGGCTTTCAAACATTAACGGTTTAAGCGTTGAATTTTCAAACGTTGAATAAAGATGAAAAGCATTTTTCTCCGCATCTTTTTGTCGTTCTGGCTGGCGCAGGCGCTGATCATCGTGGCGGCGGTGCTGGTGACACTGGCGCTGCGGCCAAGAAGTTCGACCTGGGAGGCTTTGCGGCTGACCGCGATGAATGACGCGGTAGCGGCATACGAGCACGGCGGCGATGCCGAATTGCGGAAGTACATGGAAGAGCTGGATGAGACGCAGCACGTGCGTGCCTATCTATTTAACGAGGAAGGCACGGAACTCTCGCACCGGACGCCGCCGGATTGGGCGATTCGCATGGCAGCAGGGGGACCACGCGCACCGCATGATGGATTCCTGATTCCGGCGCCTCCAGTGCAGCGCGACTCGCGTTCGTCGTCGGACGGACTGCATCGCTACACGCTGGTGATGGGATTGCCGCCCGGTCCGCGGCTGTTCTTTGGTCCGCGGGGCATGCCGTGGCGATGGTTGATCATCGCGGTGATTTGTACCGGGCTGGTTTGCTACCTGCTGTCGTGGTACATGACCAAGCCAATCACCCGGCTGCGGGCGGCGACGCGGCAGTTGGCAGCGGGCGATCTGACGGCACGGAGCGGGGCTCCGGTGAGCAAGCGCCGCGACGAAGTGGCTGGGCTGATGCGCGATTTTGACGCCATGGCGGAGCGGTTGGAGATTCTGGTGAAGGCGCAATCGCGCTTGCTGAACGATATTTCTCACGAGTTACGCTCGCCGCTGGCGCGCTTGAATGTGGCGCTGGGACTGGCGCGGCAACGGTCGAATACAGAGAGCGCCGAGATGCTGGACCGAATCGAAATGGAAGCGGCGCGGCTAAACGAGATGATTGGCAGGATTTTGACCCTGGCGCGGCTGGAGGATGGAGAGCAACGGGTGCCGCAGACCCCGGTTCCGTTGGACGAATTGGTGGTGAATGTGGCCGAGGATGCGGAGTTTGAAGCGCAGGCGCGGCATTGCCACGTGCATACCGCCATTCCTGAAGGCGACTGGGGCGTGCGGGGGAACGCGTCGCTGCTGCACAGCGCGGTGGAAAACGTGGTCCGCAACGCGATCCGCTATACGCAGGAAGGAACATCGGTTGAGATTGAACTGAGCAGCGTCGAGGGCGAGACGGGACCTGAGGCAGTAGTCGCGGTGAGCGATTCGGGGCCGGGGGTTCCTGACGACGCCCTGGCAAAAATGTTCGAACCGTTTTACCGGCTGGACGATTCACGCGGGCGGCTTACTGGCGGGGCCGGGCTGGGACTGGCGATCACCGAGCGGGCGGTGCGATTCCACGGCGGGCGAGTGGCGGCGGCGAATCGGACGGGCGGCGGGCTGCGGGTGGAAATCCGGCTGCCGCTGATTTCGAGCGCGCAGCCGGTCCGGAAGCTGCCGGAAGCGGTGTCGTCGAGTAAGGCTTAGGGGATTACGGGGCTGGTAGGGCGCGAAGATCAGGTTCCTCACACTACGCTGTCGCTTGGCTCCGGCTCTGGTCGGAATGACAATCCTCTATCTGATATGCCGATGGCTGATGTGCCGACGTTATCTGCCGACGCCGATCTGCCAACCCTAATCTGCTGACCCTAATCTGCCAACCATGCATAACTTGGCGGCGAAAGGTTCGTTCCGTTTCCGTCGGGCAACTTTTGGAGGATTCTGCGGTTCCAAGTCTGTGGTTGCGGGAGTTGCTCGGCGTTTGATCTTCCTGCACTTTCCTGATACATAAATGAGTTGAGTTTTTCCCGCTTTTTGCAAAGAGCTAGGCCAGCCGACGGGGCGTCGGTGTGTGCGTAATCCCATATACAAGAGGGAGATCAACCCAAGAATGTCGACACGATTTGCGTGGCTGTTGGGGGTGGTGGGGCTGATTCTGATCGCTCTGCTGGTGGCGTGCTCGAGCGTTTATAACTCCTCGTCGGATGGCTTGCTGGTGGTGGGGAGCCAGGGGTCGGGGCTGCTGGAGTCTTTCAGTTTCAGCCTGGCCAGCGGGCGGGTTCAGGAAATCACCAATTCCGTCATCGATACGGCGGACGAAACGTGCGTTCTGCCGGGCATTCCTTCGTCGATTGTGCTGGATGCGGCGGGAGCGTACGCGTACACGATTTTGACCCAGAACTCGGCGTGTCCGGGCAGCCAGACCGGGATTGGCGTGTCCAAGGTGAATTCCGACGGGACGCTGACGACAATGGGCTCGCCAATTCAGCTGAATAATGCAAATGTTGAGGTGTGCGAATCGGGGAGCGGGGGCTCGCCGACGTTGGAGAACGTGCCGGTGGTGCCGGTGTTTCTAAAAATGGATTCGAAGGGACAGTATTTGTTCGTGGCCGATGCCGCGACGACGGACGCGAATGGAAACGCGGCTCCGGGGGCGGTTACGGTGTTTACAGTGGGCAGTGGAAGCCTGACCGAGGTTTCGGGCTCTCCGTTCACCGTGCCGACGTCGTGCGCCGTGCCGGCCAACAACCTTACGTCTCTGGCGGCGAGCCCGACGGTCTTTCCGCCGCTGATCAACGGTGTGCAATACGCAGTGTGTGCGACGATGACTCCACCGACAGCAGAATACCTATACGTGGCGGATTCGACGCAGGAGGGCATGCTTTGGGAATTCCAGGTCGACACTTCGACCGGAGCCCTGGGACCTCCCGGGAGCTACCCGACGATTCCTTCTTTCGCGACGGGGCAAGTGCCGTCAGGGGTGGTGGTGGATCCCTGCAACCGGTTCGTTTACGTTTCGAATCAAGGGACCAGCAATACGATCAGCGGATTCAGTATCTGCAATGGCGGGACAACGCAATCGCCAAACTGTCCGTCCATTCAGGAGGCACCGCAGGGGGACGGAAGCCTGTGGCCGATTACGGGCTCGCCGTTCAGCAACACCGGAAGCGCGGGTTATCCGGGACCATTGATTGTCGACGCCTACGGCAACTATCTCTACGTACTGAACACCACCAACAATATTTCGCCGTTTCGGATCAGTCCGGTGTCGGGGAGCATTTCGCCTTTGACGCCGTCTCCGATTGCTACGGGAATGGGCGCGACTTCGATTGCGATTCGCTCGGACGATAGCTGGCTGTTTGTGACGAATTTCATTTCGGCGACGGTGTCGCAGTATTCAGTTACGCCCTCCACTGGAGCGCTTACGCCGGTGCCGTCGATCCAGACAGACAATTATCCTTGGGGAGTGGCGGTGAAGTAGGTCCGGGCGCTGGATGTCACGTTTTGAGCCACCGCTCCATTGGGGTGGTTTGTTCGGCGAACAGCAGGTTCCTCCACTGCGCCGTCGCTTGCGCTCCGGCTTCGGTCGGAATGACAACCTTTGGTCAATAGCTTTCGTGAATGAACGGGTTTCGTGTGTCATTTTCCGGCGGCCGCACGCACTCTCTCGCCCGGCGGGCAACGGCTTAGGTCTGACGCCCGCTTTTACGTAGGGACTTTCAGGATCAGATAGCCGCCAACCAGCATGAAGATCAGATCAGGAGACCAGGCCGCCAGAGCTGGCGGGAGCTGGCTGATGTCGCCCATGGCCTCGAACAGGCGCGACACAACGGTGTAGAACACCGCTATGCCCACGGCGACCGCGACACCGGTGATCGCTCCTTTTTTTCCGGTCGACAGCGAGAAGGGAATCGCGAGCACGGCCATGATCAGCGTGATCAGTGGATACGAGAGCTTTTTGTTGAGCTGCACGCGCAAACGTACGACGTCGAATCCACTTTGCTGCAGGTCGCGGATGTAGCGGCGCAGCTCTTCGTAGTTCATCTCGGTGTACTGCTTGACTTCCTTCTTAAAATAAGCGGGCGTTTCCGGCAGACTGGGGAAGGTTGCGACTTCGAAGGGACGGTAGTTGACGATCGAGGAGACGTTGAGGGAGCGGTCCCAGCCCTGCTCATAAACCCAGCGATTGAGATTGTCGGACCAGTGGGCGCGGTCGGCGTGAATGCGGCGGGTGATGGTGAAATTGGCGCGATCGAGCTGAAAGACCGTAATGTTGGCGAACTGATCGCGGTCGGTGTCGAAGAACTGGTAGTAGTAGATGTCGTTATTCTGGCCGAAAATCCATTTGCGGTCGGGACGGAGATAGGTTTGGGCGGGTTTGCCCTTGATCTGGTTGTGCAGGGCCTCTTGACGTTTATTGGTATGAGGAAGATAGAACTGGTCGGCGAAAAAAAGGCCCACGGCCAGCACGGCGGCGGCGCCGATGACGGGCATGATGATGCGGTAAATGCTGGTTCCGGTGGCCTTGATGGCGGTGATCTCGTTGGAGCGCTGCATCAGGCCGAAGGTGACCAGAACCGCGAGCAACATCACCAACGGGGCGACGTTGTAGAGCAGATAAGGTGTGACGTTGAGCAGGTATTCGGCGACGACGGAGGGCGGCACCTGATTGCGGAGAATATCGCCGAGCAACTCGAACAGCGTGAAAACGAGCACCAGAACCAGGAACGTGGAGAGAATCATTCCCAGATAAATGAAGAAGTCGCGCAAGATGTAGTCGTCGAGCAGAGTGGGGAAGGTGGCGCTGAAGACGCGGCGGCGCGTAGAGGCGCGTTCGAAGGCATTGTCGCGGCGGCCGCGAGCGACGTTGATTCGAGGCGAGGCCTGATCTGATTTCCAGGCAGCTCGAAATCCCAGCTCGAACGGACGTTTCTCGGAGCGCATGAGGAGAAAAAGTCCAAGCGCGAGGAAGACCAGATCGGCGAGCCACGCGCCGAACCAGGGCGAGACGCGGCCCTGGCGGGCGAGGGAGACTCCGATCAGCGAAACCGTGTAGTAGACGAACACGAGCAGGATGGTCAGCACGAAGCCGCCGGACTTGCCGCTTTTTTTCGACGAGAGGCCCAGGGGGATTCCCACCAGCGCAAGTACCAGGCACGCCGTGGGCAAGGCGAAGCGGCGGTGGAATTCGATGAGATACCAGCGGGCGGAGATAGGGTCGCTGTGGGCGGCCTTTTCGCGCAGGGCACCCGTGTCCATGACGCTGGCGGGGAGCGATTCATCCGGCTTGTTTTCGGTAGAGGGCAGGTCGATGGGAATATCGGTCTGCTGAAAGGTCGAAATCTGGTAGTGATTGGGATCTTTGGGGTCGGTTTCGTGGGCCGAACCGTCGATCAAATGCAGCTGCAGGCGGTCTTGGCCCTCGCTGACCACGATGCCTTCCTTGGCCAGCGTGATGGTGGGATTCGTGGCGTCGGAAATGTCGGCCATGAAGACGTCTTTCCACACGGCCGCGCCTTGCGCGCTCTTCACGTCTTGCACGTAGAGCACGTATTTGGGGAATCCTTCGTAGAAAACCCGGGGCTGGACTTCGAACGAGACCTGCGAACCTTTGAGCTTGTCTTCGAGATGACCGAGTGCGGCCTGGGAACGCGGCGAGATGTACAGGCCATTCGCCAGCGCCATGAGCCAGGCGGCGATCACGAAAATCGAGAGGACGCGCAGAAAGCTCCACACGCCCATGCCGCTGGCGCGCATGGCGGTGATTTCGGAGTCGGCGGCGAGGCGGCTGAGGCCGATGAGGATTCCGACCAGCACGCTCATCGGGATGGTGTAGGTGAGCGCGAGCGGGACTGTGAAGAAGAAAATTTCGGCGACGCTGGGCAGCGGGGCGCTGGCGCGGACGACGAGTTCGAGGATGCGTCCGAGGTCGCGGGTGAACAGGACAAAGGTGAAGATGGCGACGCCGATCAGGGCGTGGGCCGTGACTTCGCGGAGAATGTAGCGGGTTAAGATCCGCATTGGGTGACAGATCCCTCACTCCGTTCGGGATTTCGGCTGCGGGCTCCCGCTTCGCTCACGCCCGCAAAGCGCCTCAACTTCGCGAAGAATGTAGCGGGTGAGAATCCGCATGGGAGCTGCTTAAGGCGAGAATAGCACGGGGCGAGGAATGATCGCGTTCAGGTTGCTTTGAAGAACAATGCCGCTAACGGCGGCAGCGTCAGCTTGAGCGAAAACGGACGGCCGTGGGCGGGGATTTCTTCGGCGTGGACTCCGCCCATGTTGCCCATGCCGCTGCCGGCGTATTCACGGGCGTCGCTGTTGAGCATTTCGCGCCAGTATCCGCCATGGGGGACGCCGACGCGATACTCGGTTCGGGGCACTGGGGTGAAATTGCAAACGACCAGAATCGTGTCCTGCGGCGACTCGCTTTTACGCAGCAGAGAAATTGTGCTGGCGGCGTTGTCGTTGGCGTCGACCCACTCGAATCCGGCGGGATCGTTATCGAGCACGTGCATGGCGGGCTCGCTGCGGTAGAAGCGGTTCAACTGCTCCATCCAGGCCTGCACCCCGCGGTGAACCTGGTACTGCAAAACGTGCCACTCGAGGCTTGAATCGTGCGCCCACTCGCGCACTTGTCCGAATTCGGCGCCCATGAACAACAACTTCTTGCCGGACTGAGCATACATGTAGCCGAAGAGCAGGCGCAGATTGGCGAACTTCTGCCACTCGTCGCCGGGCATTTTTCCGATCAGCGACCCCTTGCCGTGAACGACTTCGTCGTGAGAGAGGGGCAGCACGAAATTTTCGTGCCACGAATAGAGCATGCGGAAGGTCAGATCGTTATGGTGATACTTGCGGTGGATGGGATCGTTCTGGAAATAGCGGAGTGTGTCGTGCATCCAGCCCATGTCCCACTTCAAGCCGAAGCCGAGGCCGCCGAGGTAGACGGGCTTTGAGACCATGGGCCAGGAAGTGGATTCTTCGGCGGTGGTCTGAATGTCGGGGTGCTGGCCGTAGGCTTCCTGATTGAAACGGCGGAGGAAGTCGATGGCTTCGAGATTCTCGCGGCCGCCGAATTTGTTGGGAATCCATTCGCCCTGCTTGCGGGAATAGTCGAGATAGAGCATCGACGCGACCGCATCTACGCGCAGTCCGTCGACGTGATACTTGTCGAACCAGAACTCCGCACTCGACATCAGAAAGCTACGCACCTCGGCGCGACCGTAGTTGAAGATGTGGGTCTTCCAGTCGGGGTGGAATCCCTGGCGAGAGTCGGCGTGCTCGTAGAGATGCGTGCCGTCGAAGTAGGCGAGGCCGTGGGCGTCGGAAGGGAAGTGCGACGGAACCCAGTCGAGGATTACGCCGATGCCGTGCTGGTGCAGGTAGTCGACGAGATACATGAAATCCTGCGGCGCGCCGTAGCGCGAGGTGGGCGCGAAATAGCCGGTGGTCTGGTATCCCCAGGAACCATAGAAGGGGTGCTCCATCACGGGGAGGAATTCGACGTGGGTGAAACCCATTTGGCCGACGTATTCGGCGAGTCGCGGCGCGGTTTCGCGATAGGTGAGGGGGCGGTTGTGTTCTTCGGGGACGCGCATCCAGGAGCCGAGATGGACTTCGTAGATGGCTTGCGGCGCGCGCAGGGAATTGCGGCCGGCGCGGTTTGCCATCCAGTCGTGGTCATTCCATTGATAGTCGAGATTCCAGACGACCGACGCGGTGCGCGGCGGTTTCTCGTGCAGCAGGCCGAGCGGGTCGGCTTTGTCGACGCGGTAGCCGTGCTGGCGGGATTCGATATGGAATTTGTAGAGCGCTCCGTGAGTTGCGCCAGCAATGAAGCCTTCCCAGATGCCGGAGGAGCCGCGGGGAGCGAGGCGATGAGTTTTCGGATCCCATTCGTTGAAGCTGCCGACAACGGAGACCGAACGGGCGTTCGGCGCCCACACGCTGAAGATGGCGCCCTGTTGGCCATTGTGCGTGACCAGGTGAGCTCCCATCTTGTCGTAAAGGCGGTAGTTACTGCCTTCGTTGAAGAGGTATAGATCTTGGTCGGTGAGAAGCTGCGGGGTCGCGGAGGCGGTTTCAGGGCTCATGCGATGGGCGGATTATTGTGCGCGCTTAGTTTATCCGAATAGGAGGCAAGTGCGCGGATATGTGCCGGAGCAATGATGTACATAACTGTTGATCTTATGTACATTCCGTGATACTGTAACCTAGAGTATTGAGAGAGGTGAGGCCGTGGCAACTGCAAGAACTCGAGCCCACAAGCACTTCCAGTTGGATGCGGTGAAAATCAAGCGCGCCCAAAAGGTCTTTAAGGCTAAGACGGAGACGGAGGCGATCGAGCGTGCACTGGATTTCGCGATCGATGAACACGAGAAGAATCGGCTGGTGACCGAGGCGAATGAGAGGTTCGTCAGTAGCGGCATCGAGATAAAAGACATATACGGAAAGTTGGGTCACTAGGTGCCGCCAACCCTTTTCGACACTTCGGTCTATATTGCCGCTCTGCGGAGCGGCAATGAGGGCGTCCTGTCGATCAGACGGCTAGACTCTGGTTCTGTAGTTTGGCTCAGCGCGGTCGTGCTCGAAGAACTCTATGCGGGCGCCGGCGAGCGTGGTCGCGACGCCTTAGAGCGTCTGCAACGGGATTTTGATCGTGCTAAGCGAATCCTGATACCGAACCTCAGCGATTGGACTCAAGCGGGAATTGTTCTTTCTCGCATGGCGGCGAAGTTTGGCTACGAAGAGATTGGGCGAGGACGCCTAACCAACGACGCGCTGATCGCGATGAGTGCTGGTAGAACGGGCATTCAAGTAATTACCGGAAACGTGCGGGATTTCGAGAAGCTCGCAGAATTCCGCAGTTTTCAGTGGCAGGTGACAGCGATCTGAGGGTAGACGCGTCCTGCTCGGGGCGCGCCCTTCGTGCACGCGGTTCAGAAATCCCCATGCTAGACTGACTGCTCCAGCCATGCCTGCCTTGCGTGTCATCCTGCTGTGGCACCAGCACCAGCCGTTTTACAAAGATCTGGTCACGGGTGAATATCGCCTGCCGTGGGTGCGCCTGCATGCGCTGAAAGATTATTACGGCATGGTCAAGCTGCTGGATGAGTTTCCGACCGTTCATCAGAATTTTAATCTTGTGCCGTCGCTGATGGTGCAGATTCAGGATTACGTCGCCGGGACGGCGAAGGATCCGTTTCTCAGCGTGGCTGCGAAGCCCGCGAAAGAATTGTCAATCGACGAGCGGCGATTTGCGCTGCAGTATTTGTTTCAGGCGAATCCACAGAATGTGATTGGGCGATATCCGCGGTACCGAGAATTGTGGGAGCGGTTTCGCGAGCACGGAGATCATCCGGAGCGGGCAGAGCGATATTTTCAAGCGCAGGATTTCACGGATCTGCAGGTCTTGTCGCAGATTGCGTGGTTTGACGAATTGTTTCTGCAGGAGAAGGACATTGCTGGGCTGGTGGCGAAGGGAAGTCACTATTCGCTCGACGATCAGAAGCTGGTGATCGCGCGGGAGCGAGAACTGCTGGGCCGGGTGCTGCCAGCGTACGCGGACGCGGCGAAAAAGGGATCGATCGAAATTTCGGCGACGCCGTTCTATCATCCGATCCTGCCGCTGGTGTGCGACACCAGTGCGGGAGCAGTGTCTTCGCCGGGGCTGCCGCTGCCGCAGAATCGATTCCGGCATCCGGAAGACGCGCGCGAGCAACTCACGCGCGCGCTCGATCTACACGAAAAGACTTTTGGACTGCGTCCCAAGGGTGTGTGGCCGTCTGAGGGAAGCGTGTCGGAGGAAGTGCTGGCGATCGCCCACAGCCTGGGCATTCGGTGGATGGCGACGGACGAGGGAGTGCTGGGCAGAAGCACCGGATTGTTTTTCGCGCGCGACGGCAACGGGCGCCTGCCCGGTCATCTGGCCGAGAGTCTCTACAACATTCATCGCTATGAAAAAGGCTCGGCGGCGATGCACATGGTGTTTCGCGACCACACGATTTCCGATCTGATTGGATTTGTGTATTCGGGTATGCCGCCGGCGGACGCGGCGCGGCACTTGATCGACAACATTAAAGACGCGGCGCAGCCGGTGCTGGCTAAAGGCCGCGACGCCGTGGTGTCGATCATTCTCGATGGCGAGAATGCGTGGGAATATTACCCGAAGTCGGGACGCGAGTTCTTACGGCGCTTCTACGATGGGCTGCAGGGCGAGCCGGGAGTGGAGGCGGTGACGATTTCGGAGGCGATTGCGCGGCATAACGATTTCGGCACGATGACGTCGCTGGTGCCGGGTTCGTGGATCAACGCAAATTTCAATGTGTGGATCGGGGCTCCGGAGGACAACCGCGCCTGGGATTATCTGTACCACGCTCGCGAGTTTTACGCGCAGAATGCGGCTCGCGCGAGCGAGGAGCAACGCAAACTCGCGTTTGACGAGATTCTGATTGCCGAGGGCAGCGACTGGAACTGGTGGTACGGGCCGGAGCATCATTCGGCGAACGACCGCGATTTTGATGAACTGTATCGCAAGCATTTGTCGAATGTTTATCAGGCGCTGGGTGCGAGTCCGCCCGATTATCTGGCGCAGCCGATCACGGGAGTCGAAGTGCGGCCATCGTTTGTGCCGCAGACGGCGTACATTCATCCGCGAGTTACGGGCGACAAGGTGCGGTACTTCGAGTGGATGGGCGCCGCGATTTACACTGCGGACCATCGCGCGGGCGCGATGCACGGCAAACAGTTTTTGCTGGATTCGGTTTATGCGGGCATCGACTCCACCCACGTTTACGGGCGGCTGGATTTTAAGGGAAACGTTCCGGAGGAAGATTTTGAAATCGTGGTGAATGTGGAGTCGTGGGCGCCGGGAGAGCAGCGTCAGCGGCGGGCGCTGCGCGTGGATACTACGGTGCGCGGCCGCAAGCTGGCGGAGTGGAAGGTGGAAAACGGAACTGAGGCGCGAGTGCTGGCTTCATCGGGCAGGCCGGACGAAGGCGCAAAGGTGGCCTTGCTGCGGAACTTCGAATTCAGATTGCCATTGGCGTGGCTGCTGGCGACCCCGGGAGGTGGCACCATCGAAAAAACCGCGGAGCGTAAGCCAGGGGCGGCGCTTGCCGCAACCAGCAAACTGCGCCTGCGCTTCAGCCTGTGGCAGAACCGGCTTCCGGTGGATTCTTTGCCGCTCGAAGGCTGGATTGAACTGCAGGTGGTGAGCGAGGGGGATTTGTTGTTCAGCGCGTGACTGTTTGGTTGCGCCGCCCACTTAATCGCCCTCGCAGGCGAGGGATGCTTCCAGCCACTGCAAATATTCCGAGCTGCCATCTGCGATGTTCACCGCGATGCACTCGGGAAGGTCGTAAGAGTGCAGTTCGCGGATGGCGTCGCGGACAGCGGGAAATAATTCGGAGCTGGTCTTGATCAGCAGCAGGCATTCGCCACTTTCATCGATTTTGCCTTGCCAGCGATAAATGGATGCAATGCGGGGAACGATGTTGACGCAGGCGGCGAGCCGGCGTTCGACCAGAGCGCGGGCAATCTTGCGGGCTTCTTCTTCGCCACTGGCGGTCGAGAGGACGAGTTGTTTGTCGGTCATAGCGGATCAGCTTTCAGCCGTCAGTTCCTGGTGGTGAACTTGAAACTGGGTGACTACCCCCGCTCCGGCTTATCGACTGAGACTAGCATTAGTTATGATGGGCGAGATTTGTAGATGGGAGAAGGAATGCCGACGCAAATCAAGTTTAGAACGTCGGGTTTGCGTCGAAGGGATCGCGGGACTGTCGATTTGGCATCACGAACTGGGGAAAGACGGAGTGCTGGCCGGGCTTTTGGGCTGCGAGGCAAATAGCGAAGCGAGGGCAATCTCTGGGCGAGCACTCGAGGGCGACATGTAACCAAATTGGTTCCTTTTATCCGCAGCGCCCGAACTTCCACTTGACCGCCGAGGTGAAGTCGAAGTCCACTGGAAAACTGGGGCAAGATCCGAAGGAGTTCTGCGGGCACCCCGCTGGGCCAGCTGGTTCGCACCGATGGATTGAAACTGCGGTTCAGCGACGGGTCGTGGATTTGCGGCCGGTCGTCGGGATCCGAACCGGCGGTGCCGGGTATGCGGAAGCGAGCGCGGCCTGAAGCAGCTTAGCACCGCGGCGAAGCAATGAATTTTCGAGCGAAAAGTTTTCGAGCAAGAATTTCTAATGGGAAAGAGCGTTCTTGACCCGTTTCTCCAGGATGGCGCGATCTAAAGTTGCGAATTTTCCCCGGCCCGAGGATGGGCTGCGGGCGATTGTCGATCGCGCACCGCAGGCGGAGGCGTTGGCGGCATCGTGGATCGGGAGGGTGCGTCCGGCATTACTGCAGGTTTACGCTCTGCGCCGGCGCATTGCAACCGTCGTGGTTTTCGGACTGGCCGGGTTGCTGATGGTCCATGTGATGTTCGGGGCCAATGGAATGGTCATCTACAAGCAGAAACGCGCGGAATATGTGACGCTGCAGAAACAGATCGATCGTTTGCAGCAGGAAAACGACCGCTACGCGCAACAAATCCAGGGTCTGAAAAGCGATCAGAAGGCGATCGAAAAAGAAGCGCGCGAGCAACTAGGGTATGCCAGGCCTGGCGAATATGTGTATGTCACCCCAGCCCCGGCGAGACCCGCACCGCCGGCGAATCACTCCGCGAAAAAATAACATTCACAAATTTCTGCCAGGCCAACTTGCGAGTGCGGGCTGCTGCCGGCACTGACAATCCGTCATTCTTCCTGTGGTATATTTTCCTTGTCTCAATTTCACAAACGGGCGGGGATGTGCCCCTGAGGGGACTCTTATCTTCGACGCGGTGTGGTCTAGCTGGGTGTGAGACCGCAATTTGAATTTCGAAAAGGAGAAGAACCGGCCATGAAAAAAATTCTGCTGATTTGTTTTGCGGTACTTTTCGTGCTTGCGCTGTCAGCGCTGGCCTTCGACAGCATGGGAAAGAGCGAAACCGTCAAGGGGTGGGTGACTGACAGCAAGTGCGGAGCCAAGGGCGCCAACGCGAGCGCTGAAGCTTGCACCAAGAAATGCCTGGCTGCCGGGGCGAAGATGGTGGTGGTTACAGACGGCGACGACAAGGTGTTGACCGTGGACAATCCGGATGCGCTCAAAGGGCATGAGGGACATCACGTGGCGGTGACGGGAGAAGTAAAGGGCGACACGATTCACATTGCGAACGTGAAGATGCTTTGAGGGTTTTCTGGGACGCGATTTAAGGGGCGGCCGCAGGCCGCCCTTTTTCTTTGAACTGAAACGCCGCGGCGTCAGGCGAAGTGCGCAGCCGAGCTGCGTTCAGCGTGACCGGATCTGGGATCGGGGCCACAAACATTACCGCACGACGCCCTCCAGCGGCGAACTGGCGGTGGCGTACAGCTTTTTCGGCATACGGCCGGAGAGATATGCCTGGCGTCCGGCGACCACTGCGTTCCGCATGGCTTCGGCCATGAGCACGGGGTCTTGCGAGTTGGCGATGCCGGTATTCATGAGCACGGCGTCGGCACCGAGTTCCATGGCGATGGCGGCATCTGAAGCTGTGCCGACGCCGGCGTCGACGATCAGCGGAACTCCGGTGATCATTTCGCGGAGGATGCGAATATGAGCTTCGTTCTGAATGCCCATGCCGCTGCCGATAGGCGCGCCGAGCGGCATGATGGTGGCCGCGCCCGCGTCCACCAGGCGCTTGGCGACGACGATGTCGTCCGACGTGTAGGGCAGGACGGTGAAGCCTTCCTTCACCAGCACGCGGGTGGCTTCGAGCGTGGCCTGTACGTCGGGATACAGCGTGGCTTGGTCCCCGATGACTTCGAGTTTCACCCAATCCGACAATCCGACTTCGCGGCCGAGGCGCGCGGCGCGGATGGCCTCATCGGCCGTATAACAGCCCGCAGTGTTGGGAAGCAGGAAGTATTTCTTGGGATCGATATAGTCGAGCAACGATTCCTTGCCTCGATCGAGATTGACGCGGCGCACCGCGACCGTGACCATTTCAGCGCCACTGGCTTCGAGCGCGCGCGCCGTTTCCTGGAAGGATTTGTATTTTCCCGTGCCTACGATCAGCCGGGAGCGGAAGGAACGACCGGCGATTATCAATGAGTCCGTCATGGACTCTATTGTAATGAAAGGATGTCAGGGGAGCACAAGGGAGCAGAGGTGGTTTTCCTCCGCTATCCTGGAATGGACACGTCGAATGGACAAGTCAAAGAGTTCCGAATCGACGATGTGCATAAATTCGCCAGCGCGGATGTTGGATGTTAAGGGATGGCGGCTGTCTCCGCTTGTGCATAAAGGTCGTCGATCTGCTGGCGGTAGCGTTCTTCGACGACGCGACGGCGAAGCTTGAGGGTTGGAGTGAGGATGCCATTGTCGATGGAGAATTCGTCGGCGACCAGCAGCACCCGTTTCAGCTTTTCAAAGCGCGCCAGATTCTGATTGATGTTTTCCACGATTCCTTCGTAGAGCGCCTGCACCCTGGGATTGGCGACGAGTTCGGATCGAGAGGCGAAAGGAATGTCGTTGGAGCGCGCCCAATCTTCGAGCAGCGGGAAATTGGGTGAGATCATCACGGAAGGGAACTTGCGTTTCTCACCCAGGATGGCGGCAACGCCGACCAGCGCGTGAAGCTGAAGCGAGTTCTCGATGGGCTGGGGCGCGATAAATTTTCCGCCGGAAGTCTTGATCAGGTCTTTCTTGCGGTCGGTGACCGAGAGATATCCGTCGGCGTCGATATTGCCGATATCGCCGGTTTTGAACCAGCCGTCGACCAGAGCGGCTTTGGTTTCTTCGGGACGGTTCCAATATCCTTTGAACACCGAGGGGCCGCGCACCAGGATTTCTCCATCTTCTGCGATCCGGACGTCGAGGTTGGGCAGAATTTTGCCGACGGTGCCGATGCGATGGTGGATGGGAGTATTAACGGCAATCACCGGTGAGGTTTCGGTGAGGCCGTAGCCCTCATGAATGCGGATGCCGACCATGGCAAACCATTCCGCCAACTCGCGGCCCAGCGGCGCGCCTCCGGAAATGAAGGTCCTGACGTTTCCTCCCATGCCGGCTCGAATTTTGGAATACACCAGCTTGTTGGCCAGCTTCCAGCTGCGTGACTTGGGGATTTCTCCCGCGAGGATTTCGGGCTTATTGCTGCGGCCCACGGCAACCGCCCAGTCGAGGATGTTGCGTTTTGGGAAGCTGTTAGCCTGACGCTCAGCCTGCGCATAGATTTTTTCGTAGACGCGAGGCACCGCGACGAACAGCGTGGGCCGTACCTCCAGCAGCGCCGTTGCCAGACGGTCCATGAAGGGGCAATAGGCGAGGGTTACGCCGTGGTAAATCATGGCGAAGTCGACGTGGCGCGCAGTGATGTGGCAGAGCGGCAGAAACGAGATGCTGATCTCGCCCGGCTGGATGCTGAATTCGAGCAGCGAGCAGCCGATGTTCGAGGCAATGTTGCCATGGGTCAGCATCGCGCCCTTGGAGACGCCGGTGGTCCCTGAGGTGTAGACGATCGTAGCAAGATCGTCGGGGGCAACGCTGCGCGCCTGAGTTTCGAGTTCGTGACTGAGATCTTCCGGACCCTGCTGCGTGATCTGGTGCATGGTCACGATCTTGTCAGCAGATTGAGCAAATTCCCCGGTGAGTTCAATCGCGTCCATCACGACAATTCTGGAGATTTGCGTCTGCGGAAGAATTGACAGAATCTTGTGCAATTGCTGATGGGAGGAAAGAAAGATGGCGCGGCAGCCGGAGTCGTTGAGCGCGAAGGCGCTCTGCTCAGCAGTCAGCGTGGTATAGAGCGGAACTGTGACCGCTCCGAGCAGCAGGCTGGCCATATCGGCCATAGACCACTCCGGGCGATTCTCGCTGAGAATGGCGATGCGATCTCCGCGCTGAATGCCCCAGGAATGCAGCGTGCGCGCGGTGCGAGCCACGTTTCCGCCGAATTCGCGGGAAGAAATGGGCATCCACTTTCCGTTTTCGCGATGCAGCGTCATGCGGTCGAGACCGCGCTCGACCGCGGCGAAGAAAATGTCGTTGAGAGTGGCGATGCCCATCGCTGGTTAGAGTCAGGGAAGCCTGGTTTTGGAAGTGCGCGCGCAGAGGCTCCGAACAGAACTGTACTGTCTGGGAGGGACTTTCGGCAATTCTTAACATTGCATGGGCGAGTACTTTCGAGTTTACCTTTAAGATTGACGAAGATAAGCTGAGACTTGGATTGATCAGGAGGAGTTCCATGCATCGAAAACGCACAGGAGTTCTGGCGGTCGCCTTGTTACAGTTGGCGACCGCGGGGCTGTTCGGGCAGACGAAGCCAGCAGAGTCCTCCATGCCCAAAGTTGGCGACATGGCACCGGATTTCACGCTGAAATATTTTGACGGCAACGAACGCAAAGACGTGAAGCTGAGCGATTATCGCGGCAAGAAGAATGTCGTGCTGGCGTTTTTCATCTTCGCGTTTACCGGTGGTTGAACCCAGCAAATGAAAAACTTCCAGCAGAATTTGAAAACGCTGGAAGCAGCCGACACCCAGGTCCTGGGTGTGAGCATGGATAGCTGGTTCGCAAACAAAGCCTTCGCCGACCAAATTGGAGTCACCTTCCCGCTGTTGAGTGATTGGGGAGGCAAAGTCACCCGCGAGTACGGAATCTACAAAGACGAATACCAGGCGGCGCGCCGCGTGAACTTCCTGATCGGCAAAGACGGCCGGATTCTGGAAGAACAAGTGGACAAAGATGCGGTCGATCCGAAGAAGATCGTGGATGCCTGCCAGAGACCGAAGATGAAGAACTGAACGGCTGCGTTCGGTTTATTGGTTGTCGTCCTGAGCGTAAGTGAAGGGCCTATGCAACTTGCGCGCGGCGAGGCACGCCAGCGAACTGCATAGATCCTTCGCTTACGCTCAAGACGACAAATCTTTTCAAAACTTCACACCCACGCTGCTATTGTTTGCGAAGTTATACCTGCCACGCCACTTCTTAGAGGAAACTAAAGTGTCTCTCTTGTGTTGATAGAGATGCAGGTAAGATCGGAGTGCGGGAAGTTCATCGCATCGGGGCGACTTTATGAAGACACGCAAGTTGTGGACTTGGTTGGTGCTAGCGAGTGTTGGATGGCTAGCGCTATTTTCGGCGATGGCCGTGGCGCAGGATGATTCGGACGATCAGGCACAGGACCCTCCTGGCCGCGTGGCGCGGCTGAACTATTCCGAAGGATCAATCTCCTTCCGGCCTGCGGGCGAAGATGACTGGATCACGGGAGTGCCCAACCGGCCCATGGTGGCCGGCGACGACTTGTGGGCCGACGAGGATTCGCGCGCGGAAGTTCATGTCGGCTCCGCGGCGATCCGCATGGGATCGAAGACGGGCATCACTTTTCTCGCGCTCGACGATCACACCACGCAAATCCGGCTCGCGCAGGGATCGTTGATCGTGAATGCGCGTCACGTCGATGACGAGGATAACTATGAGATCGACACGCCGAACGTAGCCCTGTCTTTGCTGCAACCCGGCGAGTATCGCATTGATGTGAGCGAAGACGGAAGTCAGACGATCACAACTGTGTTTCACGGGCGCGGGCGCGTGACCGGCGGCGGGTATACCTATACGGTGATCGCGGGCCAATCGGCCACATTTACCGGCGGCGATCAACTCCAATACGACCTGCAGCAACTGCCCGATCAGGATGATTTCGACGGTTGGGCTTTCGATCGCGACCAACAGGAGGATGACGCCGATTCCGCCAACTACGTTTCGCGCGAGATGACGGGCTACGAGGATCTGGACGAGTATGGCGACTGGACTTACGTTGCCGGGTACGGCCCGTGCTGGAGTCCGCGAGCCATCGGCGTGGGGTGGGCGCCATATCGATTCGGTCACTGGATCTGGATTGGACCATGGGGTTGGACATGGGTGGAAGACGAGCCCTGGGGGTTCGCGCCGTTCCACTATGGCCGTTGGGCGTTCGAGAATAATCGCTGGTTCTGGGTTCCGGGACCGGCCGTGGTCCGGCCGGTGTGGGCGCCGGCGCTGGTCGCTTTCGTGGGCGGAGGAGCGGGGTTTCGATTCTCCACGGGGGTTGGCGTGGGATGGTTTCCGCTGGCTCCGGGAGAAGTCTTTATCCCCGGCTATCGTGTGAGCGGCGCGTATGTGAACAACGTGAACATCACGAATACGAAGGTAAGCATTACGCAGGTCACGAACGTCTACAACACGGTGATCGTCAACAAGACGGCCGGCAACATCACTTACGCAAACCAGCGCGTCGCCAGCGGAGTCACAGTGGTTTCGCGAGACGCGTTTGTGAACGCCCGGCCGGTGGTACAGAACCTTATGAGAGTGGACGCGCATGAAATCGCGACCGCGCCCGTGGGCCATGCGGTTGCGGCCGAACCGGTACGCAGAAGCGTGCTGGGTGCGGGACATCCGGTCACAGTCCGGCCGCCGGCGGCAGTGATTAGTCGGCCGGTGGTTGCGGTGAGAACGCCGTCTGCTCCGCCGCAGTCAATTGAGCAGCGGCAGGCCCTGGCCGGGGGACACTTGAATCAGCAGACGCTGGTGCGCCCGGCCGGTCCCGCGCAGCCAGCTCCGGCAAGCCGCCCGCAGCAGACACAGAACGGCTTCAAGCCGTTCGCCCAGCCCAACAGCGGCAACGGCCAAGTAAAGCCGATGCAGCAGACGCAACCGCGGGTTTGGGAGCAACAGGGGAGCACGGAGCCGGAGAACCGCGATGTTCCGGCGCAGCAGAATGGCAACGTGGAGCAGCCTTCGAATCGCGAGGCGGCGCCGCAGACGCGCCAATTTAGTCCGCCGCAGACGCATCCTCTGGTAAGGCCCACTCCCCCAGTGCAGGAGCGCAGCCCGCAACAGGAGCAACAGCAGGAAAAGAAGTTCAATCAATGGCAACAACAGCGGCAGGCGGCGCCGCCCGCAGCGAAGCCCGCGCCTCCGTCCCATTCGGCGCCTGCGCCGTCGGCGGCACCGTCCAAGAAAGGCTGACGAGGTCGCATCAGGTCCTCCTACGACGCTTGCTTCGCTGCGCTTCGGTCGGGATGACCGTGGCATATGCGAAAAGAGTCCTTGGCTTGCTCAGGGCGGGCGCAGGACTAAAGTCGCGTGCTTCCCGAGTATTTATCCCGAGTGTTTATTTAAGATAGTTTTGAATAGCTTGGGGTCTGGCGGAGCATGAGCGATACGAAACGTCCAACGATTAACTGGATGGATGTGCTGTGGTTGCTCTTCCTGGCCCTGCTTGCTCTTTTGCCGCCGATCGAGGAGACGCACAAGCAGGAAATTCTGCTGGCCTTCGGAATCGTCCAGTTGGGCGAAGGCTGGCTGGTGGCGCGACTACCCCGCCGGGGCAGAACCTATCTGGTGCTGCTCAAGATTGCGCTGGCTACGTTGCTCGTCGATCACACCGGCGAAGTTGCCATCAACAGCTATTACTATCCGATCTACTTTCTGCCCATCCTCACGGCGGCGGAGTATTTCGGTCCGTGGGCCACGCTCCTGTGGACAACGCTCGCGTCGGCGACCTACTGCTCGTATCTCTATCCTGCATTGCAGGTGTACGAGATTGGGGCTGAGGACTACGGCCGACTGGCGATCCGGGTTCTGTTCTTCTATCTGGCAGCGATGGTGGTGAACCGTTTCGTGGTTGCGAATCGCCGGCAGACGAAACGTTACCAGGAACTGGCGGAGACGCTGGCCGAAACCAATCGCCGGCTGGAACAGGCGCAGGCTGAGGCGAGACGGTCGGAGCGGCTGGCTGCGCTGGGGCAACTCTCGGCCGGGCTGGCGCATGAGATTCGCAATCCGCTGGGGGTGATTAAAGGCTCGGCGGAAATGTTGAGCCAGAAGCTGGCGGAATCGAATCCGCTGGCCACGGAACTTACCGGATATATTTCGAGCGAGACCAACCGGCTGAGCGCGCTGGTCACCCGCTTCCTGGATTTCGCGCGGCCGCTGCACGCCGACCTTACGCCGCAATCGATCACGGAAGTTCTAGAGAGAGCTCTGAACCATGTGGCGACGGTGTGGAAGGGCGCGCCGGTGCGTGTGGAGAAAAGCTACGAAGCGAACCTGCCGCCGGTCGAGCTCGACGAGAGCCTGTGCGAGCAGGCGTTCCTCAACATCGTGCAGAACGCTTACGATGCGATGGGCGAACACGGTGGCGTGCTGCGGGTGAAGGTTGCCCGGTCACAGGCGGATGCGCGAGAGGGCGTGGAAGTGCGCATCGAAGATACCGGGCCGGGAATTCCGCTGGAACTGCGGGAGCAGATTTTCAATCCGTTTGTGACCACGAAGAAAGCGGGAGTGGGACTCGGGCTTTCGATTGTGTCGAAGATTATGGACGGACACCACGGTTTTATTCGCGTGGGAGATGCAGGACGAGATGGATCAGAGAGCGGCGGGGCGTGTTTTACGATGTTCTTTCCAGCGGCGGGAGAAGCGGATACGGTCCGACCGCCGGCGCATCTGGTGATTTCTTAAAATCAGATTGGGGTTGGAAGAAGACGCGGTTATGGCGATGATTTTGATTGTCGAAGATGAAGCCAAGATGCGACGCCTGCTGGAGTTGAATCTGGGCGACGACGGCTTCACTACGGTTTCTGCCGGTGACGCTGAAGCCGGCTTGAAGTTGCTGCGGGAAAATTCTGTCGACCTCGTCGTGACTGACCTGAAACTTCCCGGCATGAGCGGGCTGGAGTTTCTGCAGGCCGTCAAGCGGCAGAATGCGGCGTTGCCGGTGGTGGTGATGACCGCATTCGGAACCGTCGAGACGGCGGTGGAAGCCATGAAGGCCGGGGCCAGCGACTATGTGCTGAAACCGTTTTCGCTGACCGAAATGCGGATGGTGATTCATAAAGAGCTGGATGTCCGCAACCTGCGCGAGGAGAATCGCTCGCTGCGCGAGGCGCTGGGCAAACGCTACGCGCACCCCAACATCGTGGCGCGGAGCGCGAAGATGCAGGAAGTGCTGGGAACCGCGGAACGCGTCGCGCCGACGAACTCGACGGTGCTGCTCGGCGGCGAGAGCGGCGTGGGCAAGGATTTGATTGCGCGCGCGATTCACGAAAAATCGCGGCGGGCGTCAGGACCGTTCTTGAAGATCAACAGCACCGCGATTCCGGAGAATCTGTTGGAGAGCGAACTGTTCGGCTTCGAAAAAGGAGCGTTTACCGGAGCGGCGGCGAGCAAGCCCGGCAAGTTCGAACTGGCGGACAAGGGAACGCTGTTCCTCGACGAGATTGGAGACGTGCCTGGGGCGACGCAGGTGAAGTTGCTGCGTGTATTGCAAGAGCGCGAGTTTGAGCGGCTGGGCGGGACCAAGACCATCAAAGTCGACGTACGTCTGATTGCGGCCACGAATCGCGATCTGCGTGCGGCGCTGGAGCAGGGAACATTTCGCGAAGATCTCTACTACCGGCTGAATGTTGTGCCCATCGACATCGCGCCGTTGCGCGAGCGGAAGGAAGACATTCCAGACTTGGTGAATCTGTTTATTTCGCGTTTTGCCGGAGATTCCGGCAAGCCGGTGGAAAGCATTACGCCTGAGGCGATGCAGATCCTGGTCAATCATCACTGGCCGGGAAACGTGCGCGAATTGCAGAACGTGATTGAGCGGGCATGTGCGCTGGCGAAGGAGAGTGTGCTGGGAGCGGCGGACATTCATCTCGATGTGCGTCCGGCGAAAGCGGCCAACGGAGCCGGAGGGTTTCTTCCCGACGGCATGACGCTGGAACAATGGGAAGACGAAATGGTGCAGGAAGCGCTGCGTCGCGCCAACGGCAACAAGAGCCAGGCTGCACGGCTGCTCGGCTTGTCGCGCAACGCACTGCGCTACCGGTTGTCGAAGATCGGCATTGCGGATGAGGGGGAGAAAGAGGCGTAGGCACCGCCGCTTCGATGAGTGAAATTGGGATGTTATAAGAGGCAACACCTTCCTAGGCGCAAGGCGCCGAGCAGTCCACCTTGAAGTGGCCGGTCTCAGACCTTCCACCGCCGAATCTCAGTTCATACGAGCCATCAGTCCCGTTTTCGAGATTGCCTTCAACATGGTCGAATACGATAGTGCCGGACAAAGCCTGTTCGCATGCCTCCTTCGGATTTGGGCATTTGAAGGCCCAGTTTTCAGAACCAATACTGATACTTCTGTGGATGGACCGTTCTCTGATGTTCAGTTCCAAATAGGGGTACGAAACTTTGCCTTCGCAGCGGCTGTCCTGCTTCAAGAGGACCTGGACCCCCGGCCCGTTGTCCCCTTCAAGACAATTCGCGGTTCCATGCGGATAAGCGTTCGCATCTTCAGACCGCTTCGGTTCAGGTGCGGAGAACGAGAAGGCAAGTGCGATGAAGCAGGATGCACCAGTCATTACTGCCCAAGGTGTTCGCACTCGGCCTCCCAGAGTGAACCTTGCTGCTCATTTTAGGTGGGATTTCGCCGATACTCAAATGGGCTTGGTGGGGCATTTTGAGGATTGTTGATGCAAACGGGCGTTAATTACGCTCAGCTCCCATCGGCGGGGGAATTTGATTGGAATTGGGGTTTTTTCAACAACAATCGGATATCCTGCGCGGCATCTTGCTGTCCTGCCGTGTTATAAGACCCACATGCGAGCTCGACTCCTGCTTCCATTAGCTTGCGGCCTCTTCCTCTCGTCGGCAGTTGCCCAGCAGGACGCGCCGACTCTTCCCACGGTAATTGCCTTTGAGTGCCCCAAATATCCGCCCAAGGCCGAGTCAATGGGTTTGCAGGGTGTGGTGCAGTTGCAGGTCACAACCGACGGGCACTAGGTGGTTGATGTGAAGCTCAAGTCGGGTCACCCGGTGCTAACCCCGGACGCGATCAAAAACGTACGCACTTGGAAGTTCGCGGACCACGCCCCCATCACTTTCGCAGTAACGTATTTCTATGACCATGTGGACAACTTCAAGCGCGATAAGACCACCAAGTGCTCGGCGAAGATGGACTTGCCAACCAAAGTGACCGTTATCACTGGGCATGCCTTTCCATCCTTGTGATGAGCGCGAGCGGAATGTCGGGAATCGCCATAGAGGGACTCGCATCGTTGTTCCCTCGTTGACGCTAGCGGCGACAGCGCTCATTGAGGATAGGCCGACCGGCGTCCTGTTCGTACACGGCCTCTTTAGCTCCCCTCCAAAGCGCAGTGGCCGAAAACCACCAGGCTTGGTTGAGGGCGGCCAGGCGGGGGTGAAATCTCGGGTTGGCGCTGTGGAATTTTAGGTTGTCCTCATGAAAACAAACGACTTTGATTGCCTTGCTTTTAGGTTGTTTGGCATGGCAGTTGCCATTCGCTTCTTGCAGAGACTCCTCCCCGCGACGCGGGTTTATAGGTTTAGGGTGCATTGCGCAAAGGTGGCTATGAGAAGCAGATTTTTGGCAATATCGGCATTTTTAAGTGTGGCGCTGGCTGGAGCGTTCTCGATCAGCGCGCTGGCCCAAACCACGGACGATGGGCCGGGGCCGTCGGAGCAGCCCAGCGCTCCCATGGAGATTGGAACGCCGCATCCGCAGGATCAGGCGCAACAGACTGCGCCGGATCAGATGCAGGAGCCCTCGCAACCGAACGATGCGCAAACAAACGACGCGCAAACGAATGAAGTCCAGCCCACCGAGGCGCAGCCCGGCGGACCTACCGGAGAGGGTCCAGCCAGGACCGATCGGGGTGTCGGGCGCATCAGCCTGATTCACGGCGATGTTTCCACGCAGCGCGGCGATTCGGGCGACTGGTCGGCGGCGGCGCTGAATCAGCCGGTTATGACCGGCGACAAGATTTCTACCGGCGACGGCGGCCGCATGGAATTGCAGCTTGATTTCGCCAATACCTTCCGCCTGGGCCCGAATTCCAAGGCCATCATCGCCAACCTCACACACAAGAATATCCAGATTCAGCTCGGCCAGGGGATTGCCAACTATACGGTCTGGCAGAACAGCGATGCCGAACCTGAGATCGACACGCCCAACGTGGCCGTGCACCCTGCGCATCATGACGGCGTATTCCGCATCGAGGTTCGCCCCGACGGCGACACGATTGTCATCGTGCGCAAAGGCGAGGCGCAGATTGCCACTCCGCAAGGCAGCGCCGATGTTCGGACCGGCGAAATGGCGACGATTCGAGGCGACAGCAACTCGGCGCAATACAAGATTTCAAACGCTCCCGATCGCGATGACTGGGATCAGTGGAACAGCGACCGCGATCACATGATCCAGAACGCCCAGTCGTATCGCCACACCAATCGCTACTACACCGGCAGCCAGGACCTCGATGCCTACGGAAGCTGGCAAAACGTTCCCGACTACGGCGACGTCTGGGTTCCGAACGAACCCGATGGCTGGGCGCCGTATCGCGACGGCAACTGGGTCTACGAGCCTTATTACGGCTGGACCTGGGTAGGCTACGAACCCTGGGGGTGGGCGCCTTACCACTACGGCCGCTGGCTGTGGTATGGGGGCGGGTGGGGTTGGTGGCCGGGTCCGGTGTATGGCGGGTATCAGCCGTTCTGGGCGCCGGCGTATGTCTCCTTCTGGGGATGGGGTGCGGGTTTCGGTTTCGGATTTGGCTGGGGTGGCTGGGGTGGCTTCGGCTGGCTTCCGCTGGGGCCGTGCGACTGGTTCCATCCGTGGTGGGGTGGATACGGTGGCCGGTTTGGCTGGGCCGGGCGTGGCTGGTATGGCGGACGGTACGGCGGTTTCGCTCCGCTGCATGCCGGGATGCGCTTCTCGAACGTCAACAATATCCATGACGCTCACATTGGAGGCGCACTCTCGACGGTAGGCGCAGGAAGATTCGGAGCCGGCCGTGTGACTGCAATGGCGGCGACGCACGCGCAGATTGGCGGAGCGCGGATGATGGCAGGCAATCTGCCGGTGGTTCCGACGCGTGCAAGCCTGTCGGCCAGCGGACGGGCTGCGGCTCCCGACACGATGCGCGGCGGCGGTTCCGAGCACTTCTTCGGAACGCATAGCAACGTCGCGCATACGTCGTTCCAGCAGGAGACCGCGCACCTGCAGCAGAGGATGGCGCAGAACCATGTGAACGGATTCACTGCAGGCGGCCGCGAGGGCGCTGGCGAGTCAGTGGCTCGCTCTGGCACGGGGAAACCCAGCGCCGGTAGGGCAGAGGGTGGAAGGGAAGGTGGCGCAAGGGAAACCGGCAACGCCGGGCGTTCGTTCACTCCCCCCAACAGCAGCAACACGCGCGAGTCGAGTTCCGCGAGTTCGGAACGCGGTAATATTGGCTCGTCGAATCGGGGTTATGCCGGCGAGTCTGGGCGCGGATCGAGCCAGTCGGCGAGCCGCGATGGATTCCGTCCGTTCACGCCGCCTTCGAGCGCGGCGCGGGGCGAGGCGGGTGCATCGTCCTATAGCGAGCGCGGCGGCGGAGGAAGCTATTGGAATCGCACTGCGCCGAGCTCTAGCGCCTCTCGTAGCGGTTCGTACGCCGATGGCTACGGGCGCGGGTCGTCTCGTCCGCAGTTGGATATGCGGCAGCCAATTGCGCGGTCTCCGTATGGATCGTCGTATGGATCTTCGCGCGGGGCCTATGGCGGCTACGGCGGCTATCACGCGCCCAGCTATGGCGGATCGCATGGGGCACCGAGCTACCATGCGCCGAGCTACGGAAGCCATAGCAGTGCGCCCAGCGGCCATTCTTCGGGTGGCGGACACTCCAGCGGCGGTGGCCACTCCGGCGGTGGCGGCCATGGTGGTGGAGGACATCGCTAAAGCTGAGGTTTGCTCTGACGATGTTAGAAGCGCCGACGAGTTGATGTAATTGAAGTGAAGGGTTGATGTAAAAACGAAGTGAAGGTCAGAGGCGAGAAGGGCGTGCTTGCGGGCACGCCCTTTCTCTTTTCAGCTTCGAGATGTAAGTCGCGAGCTTGCAGCTCCAACGCTCAAGCTCTCGGCCGTGACCCTTGAAACTCGGAACTCAAAGCTCGAAGCTCATTACGGCCTGGCGTACGCCGGACTATCCGGTTCCGGGCGGTCATAGTCGCGGCCATACTTATTTTTGTGGGCCAAAATAACATTAGACTCGGCCAGCTTGAAACTTCCAAGCGAAGTGGTGCCGGCGGTAATCGTGATCTCGCGGCTGAGCGTGTGTAGAGCATCGGGCGCAACCGAGGAGTGAAAAATCTGCAAATCGTAACGGCCCGGTGGCACACCGGGAATGCTGATCTCTCCCCGAGCATTGGAGATGGCATAGTAGGGCGTAGACAGCGCGATGACCACGGCGCTCATCTGCGCGTGAATGTTGCAGAAGATGAACGAAATGCCGGGCTTGTCGAATTGCACGAAGCGGGTGGTGCCGCTCTCGTAGAGTCCGAGATCGAAGCGCTTTCCTTCAAACAGTGAAAATACGTTGTGGAAGAACGGGTCGTGGTTGGGAAATTCCACTTTGCCTCCCACCGGGACCACCAGCAGGGAAGGCACAAAACTCTTGTTGTGCTGGACGAGCTGGGGAATCTCTGTGGCTTTTTGTTTCGGCGAATCGACCGTCACCCCGACCGGTACTAGCCAAACCACCGCTTGCGATGCGTCTTTCATGCGACGGCCGTTGCGGGTCAGTTCCACGTGCGCTTTGAGCGTCTGAGCGGGTGCGCAGGCCGCGATCAGGAGCGCGAAGATCAAAGTCCCCACTTCTCGCGCAAAAAGCGCGCGAGAAATGGGGAACCCGGGCAGTGATGACATGAAGAGAATCTTCAAAACAAAATCCCCATGGAAAGATTGAGCTGGTTGGTGGCGCTGCTGCTGTCGTAGACAGGAAACGTGTGCAACCGGCGAATTTCGGCCGAGAGCAGAAGGTCAGAGCGCGGACGAAACACCACATTGGCGAGAGCGCCGCGATTGCGGCCCAGGATCGGGCCGAAGTTGTACTGGTCGGTGGCGAAGCCGCGGATATCGGCGGTGAAAGCGTCGTCTTCGGCGATTACGCCGTTCAATTCGATCTTGGGAGTCAACTGGAATTTGAGTTGAGTCCATCCGCCGGCGGCGTCGAGGCCGCGGATCGGAGTGTAAGGCGAGGCTGGGCTGCCGCCGTAGACGATCGACGTGCCGATGGCGGCCCCGAGTCCGCCAATGCCCCTGCCGCGATAAAATTCTCCGGACAGGGAGAGCCGCGAGAGCACCGGAACCTGCCAATCGGCCATCCCCGACCAGGCGTCGACGTAGCGCGCCCATGTCCAATTCTGACGGCCATAGTAACCGGCAACCCCAAAGCTTAAAGGGTGCTGCTGCACCGGGCGCGACCATGCGGTGCGAAACGCATAGGCGGGCTGTCCGGACATTTCTCCGGCCTGTGCGGTTCGATCGAAAGAGTTGTAGTTGTACTCCCAATCGAGATTGTCGAGGATTCCTGCCTGCATGGTCACCGTCTGCTGGTCGCCAACCGAAAAGCGATGCTCAAGGCGTAGTTGAGGGGTCCAGCCCCAGAGATTGCCTGCGAAGGCGAAAGCCGGCGTGGCCAGCGATGCGAAAGACGTCGGTGATAGCGGCGAGACAAATAGGGCATCCTGCCCGGCAACGACCGAGGTTTGATCCCAGTCGAGCCGCAGGCTGGCGGTTTGCAGGCGGACGATGCCGAAGTTGACGGCGTTACCCGTGGAGGGAAATCCTCCGGCAAAATCCATTTGCACGTCAGCGGAAGTTCTTGCGCCACCGACAGTTGGACCGAAGATCTCAAGTCCGATCTCCGACTGGCGCAAGGTGGCGCCGACGGTGGCCAGCGGCGAACCAAATGGAACCGGTTCAGCGTAGTCGGGGAAGTCCAGATCGTCGGAGCCGCCGACGTTGCGAAAGGCATTCATTAGGACGATGCCGTGCAGACGGGCGCGATATTTGGACGCGGTCTCGACCTTGGTTTGATATTGCTCGTCTATTTTCGAGCCAATCAGAGACGTAGACTCCTCCAGCTTCTGGACGCGCTCTTCGAGGGATCCTTGATTCGGCGCAGGTTGGACATTGGGTGCACCCGAGACTGCAATGGGTGATCCGCTTCCCGGCGCTCCTGATTCCGCCATGGTAGGGGTGGTTCCGGCAGTCTTAGACGGCTGTTCCAGCAACGCGCGCGTGGCCTGTAGATCCTGACGCAACTTCTGCATCTCGGCGCGAGACTCCGAATTTTCGGCGCGCATCTGTTCCACCAAATCGCGAAGCTGGTGGACTTGGTCCTGCAGGTCGCGCACCGCGCTGGCGGTGTCGCCCGGCGGAGCGGAGGCACTGGTTATCTGGGCCCGTCCATACGGGCTGAACACGACGAAAGCGGCTACCGCCAAAGCGGCCCCGCGCACTGGAGAGGTCCTAAGGCTTTTCACACCGTCCTCCTGCACCATCCGGCCGCATGAAGTTGGATCGTGGCCTACGGATCCGGATGCGAAATCGAACTCCGGCTTGCATTACCCGGCCGTGCGGGCACTACGGAAGATACCTCGGCGCCAGGCTGATTCAATCCAGGCTGATTCGACCCAGCCTGCTTGAGGCGAGTTTGGTTTGCCGAGGGTTCATCAGCGCGGCGGGAATTTTCCAGCTGCCCCGGCAATACAATACGGAATACGGTGGTGCCTTCCGCAGTGCGGTCGACAAAAATCGTGCCCCCATGATCCTGAACGATTTTCAGGACTACCGCCAGCCCCAGCCCGGTGCCGTTCTCCTTGCCATAGCTCACAAAAGGATGAAACAGGCGATCACGGATGGAGTCGGCGATTCCGGGACCGTTGTCAGCCACCGAGATGGTAATCGAACCGGCGACCTCTGCGGCCGTCACCTCGACTTTGCCTCCAAGGCCGGGAGCGGCTTCGCAGGCGTTCAACAGCAAATTATATAAAGCCCTCTCCAGCTTGCGCGGGTCGAACCATCCCGCGACCGGGCCGCCGCAGAGCACGTCAATCGAGCGCGCGTGATGCCGCGGATGCAGCCGCACCGCCTGAACGGCGCGCTGAATTGTTTCCGCGACGCTGCCGTAGGCGGGATTCAACGACTCGCGGGTGCGAGCGAACTCCAGCAGCGAATCGATCAAGTCGGTCATCAGGTTCACGCCGGTGCGTACTTCCTGATAGAGCTCTTCGCGCTGCGCCGGAGTGAGGTCGCTGTCGCAAAGGAATTCGGAGTTGGCCACGATCGCGGCCAGGGAATGGCGCAGGTCATGCGAAATCGAACTGGCCATGCGTCCGATGGTGGCCAGCTGTTCGGACTCCAGCAGGTCGCGCTGGCTTTTCAGCAGGCTGGTGCGCATGCGGTCGAAGGCGCGGGTGAGCTCGGCGACTTCGTCTCCGCCGCGTGGGTCGAGCGGATGATGGAAATCTCCGCCTTCGAGGGCGCGCACGCCGGCAACCAGGCTCGAGAGTGGCCGAGTGAAGGTATGGGATAGAAAGAAGACCAAGCCGCTCCCAATTACGATTGCCGCAAGACCCAGCAGCAGAAGATAGCGATTCAGCCGGTCGATAAACCTGGTTGCCTGATCGTAGGAGCCCAGGACGCTCAGGCGAACCGGAGTATCGCGCGAGCCGGAAAGAACGATGGAAGTGGCGAGGAAGTGTTCGCTTCCAATGACGATGTCACGCGGATAGTCTTGCACCCAGCCCGTAATCAGGCCCTGCACGTTCCTGCCTTGCGTCTGGGCCGAGGTCAAGGTCGTGGCGACGATTTCATCGCCATACGAGAATGCTACTTGACTGGTCGCCACTTTGCCGACCATTCCGGCGAGGTGTTCGTTGATCTCGTAGCCGATGACGAGGAATCCGAGCAAAGTGCCTTCTGTGGTCGATCCGCGGTAGATCGGCTGGACAAAGGCCTGGTAGAGATGATGGTCGCCGTACCACCAGTGACTGGAGTCTCCGACTCCGTCGTCCAGCGATTGCTGGAAATATTTTTCCGCCGCCTCCCGGGTGAAGCCGGGAGTCTTGGTGTGCATGGCGACCACCTTGCCGCTGCGGTCGACCAGAACAAAGAGATCGCTGCTGCCACGCACGTGCTGCCAGACGTCCTGCGAGGCGTCCTGGATGGTGGCTGGGTCTGTGCTGGTCATAATGGCGCGGGTGAGGGGGAGATCGGCCAGCAGCGCCACGTCGCCGGTCAGCATGGCTTCGCGTTCGTGGCGGAAGTCCTGAAAGGCGCTGACCGAGCTGCGCAAGTTGAGGGCGATGCTCCGCCGAACGTTGGCTTCGACGCTGCGCCGCACCAGCAGCAGGCTGGTAGTGGTGAGGCCTGCGGTGACGAGCAGCATGGACAGCAGGAAGCGCGTCCGCAGGCGCATTCGAGGCAGAAATTCAGGGTCAGACTCAGTCTGGCGGGCTTGAGGATCGGATTCCGGGGATAGGTTCACGCGACTCAGCGAACAAACTTATATCCCATGCCGTGTACGGTGCGGAAGTGAACCGGGCTGGATGGGTCTTTCTCTAATTTTTGCCGCAGCTTCAGAATGTGATTGTCGACGGTTCGAGTGGAAGGATAATTCTGGTAGCCCCAGACTTCGTTGAGCAACTCGTCGCGACTGATGACGCGGTCGGCATTCTGCACCAGAAACTGAAAGGTTTTGAATTCCTGGGCGGTTAACACGACAGGTTTGCCGTCGCGCTTGATTTCCATTTTTCTGAAGTCGGCGGAAATGTCGTCGAAGCTGACGACCTGCACTTCCGGAGTCCGGGCAGTGTGCCTTAGCGCCGCCCGCACCCGCGCCAGCAGTTCACGTGGACTGAAAGGCTTGGTTACATAATCGTCGGCACCCAACTCCAGCAGCAGCACTTTGTCAGAGACGTCGCTGGCGGCGCTGAGCACCACAATCGGCAACGTCGGCGAGAGCGCCTTGATCTCTTTGCACACATCACGTCCGGAAACCTTGGGCAGGCGCAGGTCGAGAACCACGGCTGCCGGCGCCAGCGACCGAAAACTGTCGAGCGCGGCTCGACCGTCGGCCTGTGTTTCCACCGTATAACCCTCGGTTTCGAATAACCGCCGTAGTGCCTTCTGTACTGCGGGGTCGTCCTCGACCACGAGAATGCGGCCGGTGGGCTTAAGCGAGGTGGCTGGATTCACGGTTCTCGGTGCGGTGAGCGGAGCGGCAAGATTGCCCATAAGAGGACTCTTCCTGTCTTTTTTGTCTTTCAGGGGAAAATTCCGAACTTCTAAATTCCGAACTTCCGGCGCCCTGGAGCGCCCCGGCCGGAAGCCACTCGACTACTGAAGCTTACAACGATTTGACGCTGAAACCTGCGGATTCTGGCGGTTTTGACATATTTTTTACATTTCATCGTGGACAAAGAAAGCCTTGACGGAAGCGCAGTTGCACAAGTGCATCTCCTCAAGAGCCTGAACTGACGGCGCGGACGGATGATGGCCAGTTGTCCTGAAGCAAAGTCGGCGGAAGCTGCTGTGGCGGCAGGAAGCTACGGCAAGTTTCCCTTGTTCGCTACGGTTAGTTCTGTATGGCCCGTGCAAGGAGGGCATCCTAACCTGTAGGGGCTTTTCCCGCAGTGTGCCGCCACCGAGTCACGATCGCTGAAGGAGTGCTCGATGAAATTACCTGGGAAGTTCGTGGTCTGTGCTGTCCTCGTTCTTTTTTGCATGATGCTGTCCAATCTCGCGCTTGCCGATAACACTACAGACTTCAGCAACAGCGGTGGCACGCTCTCCGGATCAAGCGCCGGCTTGTCGCTTTCCGGTTCCACGTTGATTGGCGCCACCGGCTTCGACGGTCTGGGCATGGTGAGTGGAGATCTGGGGACGGTGAGCTTTACCACCGGCGCGCTTACCGGCGGGTCGCTACAGATGGGTGGGACGTTCGCGGCCGGCGGTACCTTCACCATTGACGGCAATGGATCGAGTGGAATCCCGGATGGAGTTCTTTTCTCCGGATCGTTTTCCGGTCCCGTGACTTGGACTCTCACCACGCTCGCCAACGGAACTCACAACTACACGCTCACCGGAGTAGTGACCGGGACGATGGGAGGGGCGAACGTGAATGGCGTGAGCGTGCAGTTAACCATCAACACTGGAAAGGGCTATTTCAACGGCTCGATCACAATCGCAGGCGGGGATACAAGCATGACCTCCTCGGTGCCGGAGCCCTCGACGCTGGCGCTGTTTGGTACGGGACTCATCGGTTTAGGGGGATCGCTTCGCAAGACGATGCTGAAACGGTGAGTTTTTGAGCCGACGATGGGGATGCGGGGGCGAACTCGCCGCTGCGTTTTGACCCCCGTCGCGCTGTCGTAAAATTGAGCCTTGGTCCTGTCAAAGTTGGCCGGCTCAGATCTCGACAGTCTCGCGGTGGTGCTGGTTCGCCCGCGCAATCCCTTGAACATCGGCGCAGTCGCTCGCGCTATGAGCAATTTCGGTGTTCGCCGGTTGAGGCTAGTCAATCCCTACGCAGTCGCGTTTCGTGAGGCACGATCGGCTGTCAACGCTTCCCACGTGCTCCGCGAGGCTGAGGAATTCAAGACTGTTGCCGAAGCCGTAGCCGATTGCGCCCAAGTAGTGGGAACGACGGCGGTGCGCAATCGAGTTCTGCAGCATCCGCTGCGCCGACTTGACCGGCGTTGCGGCGCGGCGATTCGCAAGCAGCTTCGAAGCGGCGGCGTGGCGCTTCTATTCGGTTCCGAGAAAATCGGCCTCACCAACCAAGATTTCACTCACTGCCACTGGCTGCTGCAGGTTCCTACGCAGCCGAATCACATTTCGATGAATCTGGCGCAGGCCGTAGCCGTGTGCCTTTATGAAATTGCGAAGCCCGTCAAATCTGAGGCAGAGAAGCGCGACCGCAGTCCCGCCACCGCCGGTCAAACTGAGCTCATTACGACCGCATTGATTGGGGCACTGCATACCAGCGGGTATGTGAAGCCAGGGACGGATGCGGTTTGCGAAAAGAAAGTCCGCCGCCTGGTGTTGCGCCTGAACCTTGAAGCCATGGACGCGGAAGTTCTGCTCGGCATGATGCGCCAGATCGTCTGGAAACTGCGCCAGCCCAGAGGCTAGCCGCGTGCGGCAAATAAATTAGCGGCTGGCGCGTTCCGGCGATGCCTGAGTCGAGCCGCGCTTGAAACGAAAGCGCAGGATCCACGCGCTCGAGGTCGGCTGCCCGTTGACGACGGGAGTGGAGAACTCCCAGCCCCGCGCCGCGCTCAGAGCCTGATTCGCAAAATACTTGCTGGGACCGGAAGAAACGAGCCTCGCTGAGGTCACTTTGCCCGAGGCGTCAACTTCGACTCGCACCGCGACTTTGATGGTTCCCGTAATTGTGTTCTTCGCACTCCGGGGAATTTCGGGAAGCACTTGGTGGATGACTTCGCCCCTGGACGCACCAGCCTTCTTCGATGGCATCGCCGAGTCGTGGACTTGAGGCGCCGCCGGTGCCGGGGCTGGCGCCGACGCCTGAGTTGTGGACTGCTCTGTGGCCACCGGATTCTGCGTGGGCGTGTTTTTTCCACGAGACAAGAAGACGGCGAGGCCGACCAGTAAAACGACTACGATTGCGGCGACAGCGACCGGTCCGGCTTTCAGGCGACTTTTCGCGGCAGGAACCAATTCCCGCGGAGCCGGCACTGAGCGTCCTTCCGGCTGCAGCCGCGCCTTGATCTCGGCAATCGAGCATCGCCGTTTGGGATCAAGCTGCAGGCACTCGCGCGCCACTCCTCGAAACGGCTCTGGGATGCTTTCCGGCAAGCCAGGATTTCCGGCTGACGGTTCATGCTCAAACGACACATTTTGCGTGAGCGCCGCCACCAGCGTGACGCCGACCGACCACAAATCTCCGGCAGCGGAGACGATTCCCGCTGCCGATTCCGGCGCGTCGTACACATCGCGCCGGGTTCTGGCTGCGGCCGGCTCCGCCAGCGACACGATCTGGTCCGCCGAAAGCTTCAACTGATTGCCAACCGCCAAAACGTTGGACGGCTTGATACGGCCGTGTACGAATCCCTTGCTGTGCAGAAACGAGACCGCGTCGAGCAGCGGCGGCAACAACTCACCGACTTCCGCTGGGGTCAGCGCCCGCTGCGGAAGAATCTGCGCGAGGTCCTCGTCGGCGCATTCCATCACCAAATAAAGCATTGAAGCATCGTTCAGGCGGCAGCGCCCCATGTCGAAAATCCGAATCAGGGCGGGATACGGGAGTTGGGTTGCCGCACGCCACCGCGACAGTTGACGGTCGGCATCCGCCGGGTCGGCCCCTATCAACTTGATGACCGCTTTGCGCGGCTCGCTGCCCGGCCGCTCGGTGAGAAAAACCACATTGTGATCCGATCCGCCCAGCCATTGCCGCAGCGGAAATTTCCCATCGATGATTCGGCCTTCCCAGGCTTTCCACGTTTCAGTCGTACTCATCTGTGTCTCTGTACTGCTCATCGGTGTCGCCAGCGATCATTCTAAGCCATCGGCAAAAACTGGCGGGATCTGCTGCTACCATAACAAGTCGCAGACAGGTGGCCCTCGGGCAAGGCGAACCGAGGAGGCGAATTTGCTCTTCAGTACGGAAAAATCGAAGCGACTTTACGAGCGCACGCTGGGCGTGCTGATCGAGGCCAGCAGTTCGTCTTCCCGCGGGCCGGCGAATTTCGGAGGTTACCCAATTTTCATGGAGCGTGGCCGCGGCTCGCGCATTTTTGATGTAGACGGCAACGAGTACGTCGACTGGATGATGGCTTTCGGGGCTTTGCCGCTGGGCCATGCGCATCCCGAGGTGGTGGAAGCGGTTGCCGAAGCTGCCGCCAGCGGAGCGCACTTTGCCGCAGCGACCCCGGTGGAATTGGAAGTGGCCGAGATGTTGCAGAAAATCGTGCCCAACGCCGAGCGAGTGCGCTTTGCCAACACTGGAACCGAAGCGGTAATGGCGGCCATCCGCCTGGCGCGCGGCGTTACGGGCCGGCCGAAGATTCTCAAATTCGAAGGTCATTATCATGGCTGGCACGACGATCTGCTGGTCAGTTCCAGCGTGCTGCCGGTGAGCGCGCTCGGCCTGCGTACCGATCCCGTCAAAGTTCCCGACAGTTCTGGCTTGAATCGTACCGCGCTCGACGACACGATCGTCGTTCCCTGGAACGATCTGGCTGCGCTGCAAGGTGCGGTCGAGAATCATCCCGGCCAGATCGCGGCGATGATTACCGAAGGCATCATGGCCAACATGGGCGTGATTCCTCCCGCGGAAGGATATCTGCATGGCCTCGAGAAACTCGCGCGCGCCCATGGGATTATTTTCATTCTCGACGAGACGGTGACCGGATTTCGAATCGCGGCGGGAGGGTGCCAGGAATATTACAAATTGAAGCCCGATCTGGTGACTTTCGGCAAAGCGCTCGGCTGCGGATTGCCAGTTGCAGCCTTGTGTGGCCGCGCCGAGGTGATGGATGCCCTGCAGTGGGGCGGAGTTCTGCACTACGGCACGCACAACGGATCGCGTATCGGGATGCACGCCGCCCGCGCGAACCTGCGCGTGCTCACCCGCGACGACAACGCCTCGTTCCGCCACACCTGTCGGATCGCAGAGAAATTGTGCGCGGGCCTGCGCGATGTGTTGCGGGCGAAAGGCGGGCCGGCGGTCGTGCAGAATGTCGGCCCTATGTTTCAGATCATGTTCACCGATCGCCGAGCGATTCGCGATTACCGCGAGTTTTGCCAATACGTCGACCGGGCAGCGTTCCAGAAGTTCGTGCTGTCGTTGTTCCAGTTCGGTGTCTATGCGTCACCATCGGCGGCGCTGCATTCGATCGTCACGCTCGCTCACGCGGAGCAGGACGTCGACCTGACGCTGGAAGCGGCTACCAAAGCGCTCGATCTGCTGGATGCTTCGAAATGAAGACGCGCTCGAATAAGCTTGAAAAACGCGCGATGCATCTGCTCTCACTGAAAAGCAAGGTCGCGGTCGTGACCGGCGCTGCATCCGGCATTGGGCGCGGCATTGCGCTGCGTCTGGCCGAGATGGGCGCATTCGTCGCGGTGCTCGATATTGACTTGAAGAATGGAGCGGCGACCGCAAAGAAGATTAGAGCTCTGGGAGGAGAATCTGTATTCCTGAAATGCGATGTTCGCAGGGCCTCCGACTGCCGCAGCGCCGTCGAAGCGGTGATCGCCGAGAAAAAGAAGATCGATATTCTCTGCAACTGCGCCGGCATCGCCATCCGTAAAGACATTGTCGAACTCACCGAAGAAGAATGGGATCGCACGCTCGACATCACGCTCAAAGGAATTTATCTGCTCTCGCACGAAGTGATTCCTCATATGATCCGCGGGGGCGGAGGCAGCATCGTCAACATCGGCTCGGGATGGTCGCTCAAGGGCGGTCCACGCGCGGCGGCTTATTGCGCCGCCAAAGCTGGAGCTGTGAACCTCACGCGCGCCATGGCCATTGATCACGGCAAGCACAACATCCGCGTGAACTGCGTCTGCCCCGGAGACGTCGACACGGCAATGCTGCGCAGCGAGTGTGCGCAACTAGGCCAGGACGAGAAGGCCTTCCTGCGTGAAGCCGCCAATCGGCCGCTGGCGCGAGTCGGCATGCCCGACGATGTTGCGAATGCTGTTTTGTTTCTCGTGAGCCCGATGTCGACTTGGATTACCGGCGCTGCTGTGGTGGTCGACGGCGGCGGACTAGCGTAACAGTTGGGGAAGCGGCCTTTCGGGCCGCGTAGGCGACTTGAACCCCGCGGGCTTTCAGCCCCTGAGCGTGCGCTGCCGCGCTGCCTCATACAAAATAATGCTCCCCGCAACGCCCGCATTCAATGACTCGACCTGCGCGGAGTGCGGAATGGCAATCATCTCGTCAACTTGCGCCAGTACGTTGCGCGGCAGTCCCGATCCCTCGCTGCCCACGAAAACCGCGACCAGTCCCGTAAGCTTCGCCTGATCGAGCACCGTGCCCTTGTGCGACGACGTAGCGATCAGCCGCACGCCGTGCCCCCGCAGCTTCCCGAGAGCCGTTTCCAGTCCGCCAGACGATTTCGCCGAGACCGTGGGCAGTCGAAACATCGATCCCGCCGAGGCGCGAATCACTTTCGAATTGAAGGCACTCACCGTGCCCTCGCCCAAGATCACGCCGGCGCTGCCAAAGGCTTCGCCAGAGCGCAGGATCGTTCCCAGATTTCCCGGATCCTGCAAGCCGAGAACAACCACGATCGGGCCGATCTGCCCCTGATCGCTCTCGTTAGGCGCAACTTGAACCCGCTCCAGCAAATCCTCCAGTGAGAATTCTTTCAACCGCACCAGCGCTGCGACTCCCTGCGGGGTTTCGCTTGGAACCGCTCCATCGAACAGCTTATCCGGCAAGAGCAACGTCTCAACGTGCCCGCCGATCTGGGGCAGAAGGCGCTCGGCCAAATTCTGCGCCGATTCCTTGAAGAAAACTGCGCGAAACCGCAGACCGCTGCGGATCGCTTCCTCGATAATCCGCAGTCCCTCGATTGCGCAGTCGCCTTCTTCGGTGCGCTCGGCGTGGGCAAAGGCCTGGCGAAGCTGCTTGACCAGGGAATTGTGGCGGCCTTCAATCCGGCGCAGCCGGGCCAGCGCTCTGGGCGCGGATTCTTGAGGTCGAGTCATCCAGGGTAGTCCGTTTGCGTTACCGCATCATACGCTGCCTGCTCCATTTGCGAGGCTTTGCCGTATTATGATAGGTTTCGCGGACTAAACAATTAAATCCTGAGCAAGCGGGGGAGACGTCGCTGTGCGCGCCGAGATCGTCAAAATCAGCAGTGAGAATCCTGAGTTGTCGCTGGTCAAGTACGCCGCCGATCAGATTCGTAGCGGCGAAGTTCTGGGCATGCCTACCGATACGTTTTACGGATTGGCGGCCGATCCCTTCAACCTGCGCGCGGTCGACCGGGTGTATGAGATCAAGACGCGCTCGCGGCACAAACCGCTCTCGCTGCTGATCGAAAGCATCGACCAGGCGGAGGAACTGGCCAAGCCGCTGCCGGAGGAATTTTATGCACTGGCACGCAAGTTTTGGCCCGGACCGCTGACCATCATCGTCAAGGCCGGTTCACGGCTGCCGTTGAAGGTTACGGCGAATACGGGCAACGTCGCGCTGCGTGTGCCTAACGCGAAAATTCCGCTCGCCGTGGTCACCGCCGCGGCCATTCCGATTACGGCAACTTCGGCCAATCTCAGCGGAGCCTCGGAGTGTACCAATGCCGAGCAGGTTCGCGATCAGCTGGAGGGACGCATCAGCATCATCGTCGACGGCGGGATTTCGCCGCGCGATGTTGCCTCGACGATTATCGATCTAAGCGACGAAAACGAGCGCTGGCAGGTCATTCGCGAGGGCGCAATCCCGGGTGATGAGATTTCCCGATTTTTCGCCCGAGGATGAAGCTTTCGGCGGGAGTCGCCGGGATCGCTTAGGAGGGTCGTTCGAGGAGGATCGCTCGAGATGATCTCTACCCCGGATGATCAGCGGCGGTCGTTCTGACGAGGATGATCTGGCAAACATGATCCAACAAACCCGATCCAACAAACCCGATCCGACCCGGGACGATTCACCTAGTGTGCTTCGCCGAGGATGAATAGCATAGGATGACCGCTGAAGCCGCCAACCAGCATCCTCGTCGCCGGTGGTGGCTTGGTCTGCTGGTTCTGGCCATCTCGGCACTGTTATTATTCCTGGCCCTGACCTCAGTTCAGATCGTTCACACCGCATCGCTCCAGGAGTTGCATCCGGCCGACGCAATTGTTGTTTTCGGGGCCGCGGAGTATTCCGGCCGCCCATCGCCGGTGCTGCGGGCACGGCTCGATCATGCGTTCGATCTTTATGAGCGTCATCTCGCCCCTGTCGTGATTGTCACCGGAGGCGCGGCCGCCGATCCAAAATTCAGCGAAGGCGGAGTCGGCGACGACTATCTCCGCAAGCGCGGCATCCCGGAGGATGCACTCATCGCCGAGACTCAGGGTTCCGATACGGCGGAATCGGCGCAACGGGTCGCCGTTATTATGCGCGCCAATAGCCTGCACAGTTGTGTCGCGGTTAGCGACGCCTACCATGTCTTCCGCATCCGCAAACTGCTCGAACATGAAAAGATTGGCCCCGTCTATGTTGCGCCACGACCCGATTCGATCCCGCACTCAATGTTGCAGCGGGTAGAGGCCGTCTTTCGCGAGGCGGCAAGCTATCTGCTCTGGAAGCTGGGCATTACTTGAGAGATAGTTTCGTCTAGTGAAGAGTGTTGCTTATCCCGGCTAAGGGACTTGGTTGGACGGCAGGCATTCTTACCAACCGTCAGACCATTTTGACGGAATCGCGTGCCTCATAAATCATCGCCGTTATAACTGTTGCTTTGAATTCTGAACCACGAGTAATGCAGATTATTCATCTGCAGGCCGCCTCTGATTTTCAAAAACACGCGCTGAATCCTCATCATCAAAGCGGTGTTCTTGATCATCTCGGTCTGATCGGATCGATTTCCTCGCTGATCGGCCATCTGGCGATTCTGGCATTGCTGGTAATCCTGGCTCTGCTGGCAGAGTTCGTTTCCGTTGCTCATATTCGCGCTATTCAGCGCTGCCATGTCTTTGTTTTCCTGGATAGCAGCAACCAGCATCTCATCATATCGGTCATACCAACCGTGGACAGCCTGTTCCGTCTGCTCTGGTGTATGAGTCTGTTTGTATTTGGTGATCGCAGCCAACACATCGTCGCCGTTCTCGGCGCCATCCATCTTCAACAGCGGCAACGGACCGGCGCTTACCTCCATGTCATCGTCGGTGAATACCTTCTTGGCGTGAGCTGTTTTCTGCGCCTTGGCGTTGCGGGCGGCCGCAGCGAGCGGGCTGGCGGTCCCCGAAGTACTCTTGGCCTGCGAAGTACTCTGGGCCTGCGCCGGCGGCGTGGGGGCCGGCTGGCTTTGAGTGGAACCTAACGCTGAACAGGCGAGCAGAACGCCGACCGCCGGTAGACAGCGCAGATCGATGAGACGCATTCGCATTCCTCGCCTAGCCTATCGAGACAGTGGGGGCCCGAAAAGATGACCTAAGTTTACCTCGACTCACCCCAGAGGTAAGCTTCAGAATCTACCAGCCCTCGCGATCACGGAGAGTTGTGATGTGCGCCACATGATGGCGACCGTGCCAGGCGTAGAGCGCAAGATTTTTTTCCAGCGTCATCGGGCCGAGCTCAGGATGGCGGAAAGTCCGCTTCCAGTCGGCTGCATCGAGCGAGCGCAACAGCCGCACCCAGCGGTCGTGCAGCGCGTCGAGCATGGTCAGCGAAACCGCAATTGGAGTCGCCTTCGTGTCGGCCAGTTCCGCCCAGCGGTCTTCGGCGTAGGGCTTGATGGTTGGTTCGTCCTCGGTGAGCGCCAGCTTGAACCGTACGTAGGAATTCAGGTGACTGTCGGGTACGTGATGCACGACCTGCCGCACTGTCCATCCGCCGGGCCGGTATGGCGTGTCCAGTTGCGCGTCGGACAAGCCTGTTACGGCTCTGCGCAGGTTCGCCGGCGCCTGGGCGATCTCGTCGAGGCTAGCCTGTCTCTGGTCCGAGCTAAGCGGCCCGTCATAATGAAATTTTCCGATGGGATAGCGGAGGTCACTCATGCTATTTCTCCGGCCTGCGAGATTTGATTACACAGATGAGTAGAGGCGGATGGAGGGTTCAAAGAAGGGGACTCGGTCAAGGTCGTCGGATGCGAGTCGCCCATCGCGCGGGTCGATGTCTCCGGTCGGAGGCCGAATCACAAGAGTTAACTACAAGCCCTAGTATCTCTGATCTTCAACCCCCATTCTCTCTGGCTTTGAATTTCGATTCCTCGTGCCCCCGGTTTGGTGCATCCAAAGTCGTTTCTAGGCTAAACTCTCTCTGCTGTGGGGTTTAGAGTTTTCCGCCGTTCGAAGCACATCACTTCGCCGGCCCTGCGAGGAAGACTATGCCATCGTCAGTCTGGTCGGGTCACTTAACCTTCGGACTCATTTCCATGCCCGTGCGTCTTTTTTCTGGCGCGCGCAGCAGCGGCATCTCGTTCAACATGCTGCACCGCACCGACAAATCCCGCCTGAAGCAACAGTACGTCTGTCAGGCCGACGGTCAGGTCGTCGATCGCAGCGACATTGTCAAAGGCTACGAGTTCCGCAAAGACGAATACATCATCATTGAGCCCGACGAGATCAAGAAGATCGAGCCGCAGACCGCCAAGACCATGGAGATTCTGGAATTCGTGAAAGAGAGCGAAGTCGACCCCGTTTATTTCGAATCGTCCTATTACATGATGCCGGAAGAGGCTGGACGCCGTCCCTATGCGCTGCTGACCAAAGCGCTCGAAGAGAGCGAGTACGTCGCCATTGCCAAAATCACCATGCACAATCGCGAGTACACGGTGTTCCTGCGCCCGACCGAGGGCGGCATGATGCTTCATACCATGTACTACGCCGAAGAAGTCAAGAAAATGGAAGGTTTCGGCGCGCCGGAAGGCGTCGAGTTGAAAGACGCGGAAGTGAAAGTGGCGCACCAGTTGATCGAAGCCCTCGCCGGCGAATGGGATCCGGAGAAGTACAAGGATTCTTTCCAGGAGAACCTGAAGCAGTTGATCGAGACTAAACTCGAGGGCGGAGAAGTGGCCGAGGTGGAGAAGCCGAAGAAACTTGCACCCGTGGTCGATCTGATGGCCGCACTGAAACAGAGCCTCGCCCAGATGGAAGGAAAAAAGAAACCGGCGGCTACGATCAGATCCGAAGAGCCTGCCGCAGCCAACGCAAAGTCGCGTCGCAGATAGAACGGCCAGAAGGCATCTCCCCGATGCCTGCCCCGCATCTTCTAGCTGAGAGCTGAGAGCTTGCTCTCTGGCGCATAGTGGCGGCAATGGTTACAATAATCGTTTCTGCCTATTTCATTTTGAATGCAATTCTCCTGCGGAGTGCCGATGAGATTTCGACGTGTGGGTGGGCTGGGCGCTGTGGCGCTGGCCACTTTTTTGTGGGTGTCGTGCGGCCAGATCTATCGCCCGGTGGTTATTCCTGTCAATAACATCCCGCCCAACCCGGCGAACTTCCACACGGTCTTCAGCATCAACACCAACGTGCCTTTCAACTTTGGCACAGCGATGCAAATCGACGTCTCTGGGGATACCGAAATTGGCGCCGCCAATATGGGCGTGAATCCCACTCATGCAGCCGTCCTACCCAATGATTCCAGAGTGTTTGTGGCGAACGCGGGCAGCCAAGATAGCCTCGATGCCGACAGCGTCACCGCTTTCTTTCCGGCGTCGGATTCGCGAGTCTCCACAGGATTGGGAACGGCGACGGTTTTCAGTCTGCCATCCGGGTCGCTGCCGGTTTTCGTGAATACCACGCAGAACAACGCCGTATTCGTGGCGAACTACGGAACGAATTCCGTCATCCAAATCACTCCCAGCACTAATGTCATCAGCCCGTTGACCGGTTCGGTGGGATTGCATCCCATCGCCATGGCCGAAACTCCGAATGCTGAGAACCTTTATGTCGCCGACGAGGGCGACAACACGGTCTACAATCTTTATCCGGTAGATCTGACCACCCAGGCCATCATCGCGAACGTTGGCAGCGTTCCGGCTTGGATGGTGTCGCGCGTCGACGGGCTGCGGGTTTATGTGGTCACCGAAGGCGACGGCAATCTTTACACCATCAACACGGTGACCAACACCATCATGTCAACAGAGCCGGTTGGCGGAGCCGGCGCCAACTTCGTGCTGTATGACAACAGCCTGAACCACTTATATGTAACGAATCCGACCGCGGGCGCCGTCTACGTTTTTGACGCGACTGTTGACCCCCCTTACCGGCTGGCAACGATCAACGTCGCCGCGCCGCCGATTTCTTCGACCACGTCGATCACGACGAATTGCGCTACCTACACCTGCAGCTACGGTCCGGTCATGCCGGTGTCGGTTGCGGCCTTACCCGATGGCACCCGCTTCTACGTGGCCAGTTATGTGATCGGCAATGCCACTTCGGGCTCGAATCCGGCGACCTGCCCCGACACGACTGTCACCGCAGCCGGTTGCATAATTCCTCAGGTTACGGTCTACAATGCCCTAACTTTCGCGCAGACCACGGACGTCTTCCCTCTGCTCACGACTTTTGGCGCTCCGCAGTCATTTGCGATGACTCCCGCCTCGTTCTGCGCACCGGCGGTGCCTTACACACCAGCCGCAGCCCGGTTCCGCATGTCTGCGGTCGCGTCGGTTGACAGCACCCGTGTCTATTCGAGCTTGTGCGATGCCGGGACGGTCGCGGTCATTACGACCACGACCAACAGCATCGCGGTGAATGGCAATACTCCCGACACGCTGGTAACCGACCTGGCCGCGCCCTTCGGCGCGGGAACTCCGGAGGTGAACGGCGAACCGCTGCCGCAGACTCCGGTATTCCTGTTGACGGGGCAGTAGAGATACGCTGCTTGAATTCGGCTGCTACGCTTTGACGGGAGCTTCCTCTTTTACGGGCTCTTTTGCGGCGTAGTGCGAGTCCACGTACTCGTCGAGAATTTCGATGAACTCGGCCACGATGCGGTCGCCCTTCAGTGTAGTGAACAGGCGTCCGTCGACGTAGACCGGGGCCTTGGGCTCTTCGAACGTTCCGGGCAGTGAAATGCCGATGTTGGCGTGCTTCGATTCTCCGGGGCCGTTGACCACGCAGCCCATGACGGCGAGCTTCATCCCTTCGACGCCGATGTAGCGGCCCTTCCACGCGGGCATCTGCTCACGGAGGTAGGACTGAATCTGCTCCGCCATCTCCTGGAAGAAGGTGCTGGTGGTGCGTCCGCAGCCCGGGCAGGCGGTAACCTGCGGGGTGAAGCTGCGAATGCCCATGGATTGCAGAATCTGTTGCGCGACGCGCACTTCTTCGGTGCGGTCGCCAAATGGAGCAGGGGTCAGCGAGACCCGAATCGTGTCGCCGATGCCTTCCTGCAAGACCACGCCCATGGCCGCGCTCGAAGCGACCACGCCCTTCGCGCCCATGCCGGCTTCGGTGAGCCCAAGGTGCAGGGGATAATTGCAACGCGCGGCCAGTTCGCGATAGACGTCGATCAGATCCTGCACGCCGCTGACCTTGGCGCTGAGGATGATCTGGTCGGGCCGCAGCCCAAATTTCTCGGCCAGCGCCGCCGATTCCAGCGCGCTCACCACCATGGCTTCCATGGTGACTTCGCGTGCATCTTTCGGCTCGGCGAGCAGCGAATTCTCGTCCATCATGCGCGTCAGCAATGCGGAATCGAGCGATCCCCAATTCACGCCGATGCGCACCGGCTTCTGATGCTTCACCGCGACTTCGATCATGGTGCGGAAATTGGAGTCGCCAGTCTTTCCAATGCTGGAGTTGCCGGGGTTGATGCGGTACTTGGCCAGATCGCGGGCGCACTCGGGATATTTGGTCAGCAGAACGTGGCCGTTGTAGTGAAAGTCGCCGATAATCGGCACGCGCACGCCCTGCTTGTCGAGCTGTTCGACGATGTGGGGCACGGCTGCGGCAGCGTCGTCATTGTTCACGGTGACGCGGACGAGTTCGGAGCCAGCGCGGGCGAGGGCCGCAACCTGCTGGACGGTCGAGGGAACGTCGGCAGTATCGGTATTGGTCATGGATTGCACCACAATCGGTGCATCCGAGCCGACGCGCACCCCGCCGACGACGGCCGTAACGGTCTTTCTTCGTTGAATGTTAGCCATGTGGAATGTTTATTTTAACACGCGGAAAAGGAGGAGAAGATTCGGTCTAGAGTTTCGTGGGGTTGGGAAAATCCCCACTTCTCGCGCAAAGAACGCGCGAGAAATGGGGCACCCGGCACCGGTTCAGCGGGAGATCGCTTCGGCGCGCTTCGCTTGCTCAGGGCAGGCTCTTCACTTCACCTGAAGAACGGCTCCGTTCAGGATGCCCCCGGATAAGGATTTTGGATTCAAACTGTGCCACGACCAGATCAACGGATGTATGTACGAGCACCGCCGATTGCTGGGTATAATGGCGCGACCCCATGGCGCTCGCCTCTGGCACCAAAATCGGACCTTACGAAGTCCTGTCTCCTCTCGGAGCCGGGGGCATGGGCGAAGTCTACCGGGCCCGCGATGCCCGCCTCGGCCGCGATGTAGCGATCAAAGTCTTGCCCGAGTCGTTGGCCCGAGACGCCGAGCGCTTGCGCCGGTTCGAGACCGAAGCCCGCGCGGTTGCCGCGCTGAACCACCCCAACATTCTCTCGATTCACGATATTGGCACTCACGAGGGCGCACCTTATCTGGTTTCAGAATGCCTTGAAGGCCAATCCCTGCGGCAGGAACTGAGCGCTGGCTCTCTGCCGCTGCGGCGAGCAGTGGAGTACGGCACAGAAATCGCGCAAGGCCTGGCCGCGGCGCATGACAAGGGGATCATCCATCGCGACCTGAAGCCGGAAAACATTTTCGTGACCCGCGAGGGCCGCGTCAAGATTCTCGATTTCGGCTTGGCGAAACTGGCCAGACCGGAAGCCGTTTCAGACGACAATGCCACGCTCGAAGCCGAACCCACGTCGGTCGGCGCGGTTCTCGGGACGGTGGGGTACATGTCCCCCGAGCAAGTGAAGGGCGAGGCTGCCGATGGGCGCTCCGACATTTTTGCACTGGGAGCGATTCTCTACGAAATGCTCTCCGGCCAGCGTGCGTTCCGGCGCGATACTTCCGCCGAGACCATGACCGCAATCCTTAAAGAGGATCCGCCGGAACTGAGCACGCTGAGCAAGCCCATCTCACCGGCCATGGACCGGGTGGTGCGCCGCTGCCTCGAGAAGAAGCCGTTGCAGCGCTTTCAGTCGGCGCGTGATTTAGCCTTCAATTTGGAAGGCGTCTCAGGAATATCTTCGAGCAGTTCAACCGCCGTCATTGCGGTGCCCAGCAAGTCACGGAAGAGAGCGCTCGCGATTGCGGTGGGCGCACTCGCGCTTATCGTCGTCGCGGCGGGAAGCTGGGTGCTGGCCAGGAGCACGGCTTCCACCACGCTCCCGGCATACCATCAACTCACGTTCGAGCGCGGGTTGGTCTACGCCGCGCGGTTCGCGGCCGACGGGCGCTCGATTTTTTACAGTGCCAGTTGGAGTGGCCAGCCGGTCCAACTCTATTCGACGATTCCGGACAGCCCGGAATCGCGTCCGTTGAATCTGGTCAACTCTACGTTGTTCGCGGTTTCTTCTTCCGAGATGGCGATTTCGGTGGGCTGCAAAGATCGCTACATCGGAACTTGCCAGGGGACTCTGGGACTGGTTCCGCTGGCCGGCGGATCGCCGCGCGAGGTTGCCGAGGACGTGCTTGCTGCCGACTGGACGGCCGATGGCGGCGAGATGGCTGTGATCCGCCAGATAGGCGGAAAGTACCGCGTGGAGTTTCCCCTTGGCAAGGTGCTCTACGAGAGCGACCGCGCGCTGGGATATTTAAGGATTGCGCCGCGCGGCAACGCCGTGGCTTTCGCGGAATTTCTGGCGGTGGATGGCGATGCCGGCTGGGCGGTCGCGGTCGACCGCAGCGGGAAGGAATTGATCCGCTCGAAGACATTTGTCAGCGTGGAAGGCTTGGCATGGGCGCCGTCGGGCGCGGAAGTGTGGGTCGGCGCTACTCAGGCTGAGGGCTGGGCGGATGAGATCGATGCGCTTGGGCTCAATGGCAAACAGCGAATCGTTCTGCGCCTGCCCGGCGTGCTCCGGCTGCACGACGTGTCGCGGGATGGCCGGATTCTCTTGACCAAAGAATCGTGGCGCAGCGGGGTGCAATTCCGCGGGCCGAAGGACGCCAAAGAACGCGACCTGAGCTGGCTCGATTATGCGGAGTTGAGAGATCTCTCGGCTGACGGCGCCCAGATTTCGTTCGACGACTGGGGATCAGCGGCAGGCGCGACGGGCCTGGCATATGTGCGCAAGTCGGACGGATCCGCCGCCATCAAACTGGGGCAGTGGGGCGAACCGGTTCTCTCTCCCGACCAGACGCAAGTGTTCGCGTTTGACGCCGCCTCGGTGGGCGCACCGCGTTTAGTTCTATTGCCTACGGGAGCGGGGGAGATGCAGAGGTTGAACTCCAGCGGAATCCAAGGATCGGCGTCCCTGGGATGGATGCCCGACCAGAAGGCGATTTATTACGCCGGAGATGACGGTCACGGATGGCGAATGTATATCCAGGACATTGCGGGCGGCGCACGGCGCAGCGTCACGCCCTTAATCTCGCTGAAGAGGAACCACTACGAGTCACATCTGGTTTCGCCCGATGGAAAGCTCATATTTGCCCGCGACGTCAGTGGGCAGGGAACACTCTATCCGATCGCGGGAGGGGACGGTCGAGCCATTCCCGGCTGGTCGCAGGAAGACATCTGGGTTACATGGTCAGCCGACGGACGCTCGGCGTATGTCTATCACGATGACAAGACGTCGGCGCCGGTCTACCGGCTAGACCTTGCCACCGGGAAGCGAGAACTGGTGACCACGCTTGCGCCCAGCGATACTGCCGGAGTGACTGCGGTGGTAAACCTTCGCATGACGCCGGATGGCAAGTTTTATGCCTACTCGTTCCTCCGCGAACTCTCGGACCTGTATCTGGTGGAAGGAGTGAAGTAGGAAATGAACCGGCGCGGAAATCAATGACGCCGGAATCAATGATGGAGCCGCCGTCGGCTCCCTTCATTCTCACTCGATGCGGATTTTCAGCGTCATGGCAGACGGTCGGCCATCCACGGAATCGTCTTCGTCAAATCGTTGAAGATGACCATCACGGCGAATAGCACCAGGAACACGAACGCCGCCTGATAGACGCGCTCTTTAATATTCATGCTGATGTCACGCCGCATCAGCCCTTCGATCAGCAGGAACAGGATCACGCCGCCGTCGAGGATCGGAATCGGCAGCAAATTGAAGATGCCGAGATTCAGGCTGATGGCCGCCGTGAGTCCCATCAGCGGGGTCCAGCCTTTGCGGCGCGCCGCTTCACCCGCGGCCTGTCCAATCCGGATCGGTCCTTCAATCGAGCGCACGGAAATCTTGCGCTGCGCCATCTTCTTGACCAGTTCCAGGATGAGCAGCGAGTCCTGCCGGTTTTCGTGCAGCGACAGTTCAAGCGCCTGCGCAAAAGGCAGAGTCTTGACCTTGGTTTGCATGCTGCCGATGCCGATGCGATACCGCTTGTCTGATAGTTCGGGCCGAACGGTAAATGTTTTCCGCTGGCCATCGCGCAGCACGGTGAGGGTAATCGGCTGATCTTTCGTGACTTCTAATTTCTCGACCATTGCGGCCAGCGCGGGCACCGGCTGCCCATCGAGCGCGATAATCTGATCCCCTTCTTGCAGGCCGGCTTTTTCCGCGGGCATGTCAGGCTGCAGATCAGTGATAATCACATTCTTTTCTTTTGGCGCCCAGCCTGCGTACCCGATCTGGTCGAGACCGCTGGCCTCAGGCGTAACCGTCTTCTCCAGCGTCTGCCCATTGCGCTCGATCTGAACGCTGAGTGGCTGTCCGGGGTTCAACGCTTCCTTCAGATCGACCTGCTCCCAGGTTGGATTCTGCACGTCATCGATTCGCGTAATGCGGTCCCCGATTTGGAATCCCGCTTTTGCTGCCGCTGAATCTTTGAGCACCCATCCGATCACCGTCGGCTCGTCATACACCGCCGGGTATTCGTAGTGCACCATGAACACAACGGTCAACAGTACGATCGCCAGCAGAATGTTCATGGTCGGTCCGGCAATTGCAATCAGAAACCGGTGCCAGCGCGAGTGATTCAGGAATTCCCGGGGATCGTCGGTGCGCTCGTCCATCGGGTTCTCGCCGCTCATCTTGACGTAGCCGCCGAGCGGAATCGCATTGATGCGGTAGTCGGTCTCGCCCCTGCGGAAGCCGATCAGCCGCGTGCCGAATCCAATGGCGAACTGCTCTACCCTCACACCCAGCCACTTGGCCACGGCAAAATGGCCGAACTCGTGAATCAGGATCATGAAACCGAGGACCGCCACTACCGCAATAAGAGAGGTGAGAAATTCAGGCATAATCGAGGTACGTAAACTCCAACTGATTAGATTCCAAATTCAGGCCAAAGATGTCGATGTCGCCCGCGGCGGCTGACTCTTGTTTACACCGGTATTCTTCGCGTGCTCTAACCACTGTCGGGCATATCGGCGAGCGTCAGCGTCGGCTTCAAGCACACCTTCAATCGATTCCAACTTTCCAGATTTGGTCTCCGTCAGAACATCTTCGATGACCCTGGGAATCTCATCGAATCGGATGCTGCCTTCCAAAAACGCGGCAACGGCCACTTCATCCGCGGCATTGAGTGCCACAGTTTTGGCGCCGCCCGCCTCCGCCGCTTCATAGGCCAAACGCAGACAGGGAAATTTTTTCAGGTCTGGCGGGCAGAAGTCCAGATGACGCAAGTCACTCACTCGGAATCGCATATCTGACTCAATTCGATCTGGATATGTTAGAGCGTAAAGAATCGGTAACCGCATGTCGGTTACCGAAAACTGCGCCAGGATGCTGCCATCCACAAACTCGACCATGGAGTGAATCGTCGATTGCGGATGTACCATGACGTCCACTTTCGCCGGCGGCATGTGAAACAATCTGCAGGCCTCGATCACTTCGAAGCCTTTATTCATCAGCGTGGCCGAGTCAATCGTGATCCGCCGGCCCATCTTCCAGGTGGGATGATTCAGCGCCTGCTCGACGGTAATCGACGCGAACTTGGAGGCCGGCGTATTCAGAAATGGCCCGCCCGAAGCCGTCAACCAGATGCGTTCGACTTCCTCCATGCGGCCGCCGCGCAGGCACTGATGCACTGCATTATGTTCGCTGTCGATTGGCAGCAGCGGCTTGCCTTGCCGGCGCGCCTCGGCGGTGATCAACTCCCCGGCGGCGACCAGACATTCTTTGTTGGCTAACCCAACCGTCTTCCCGGCTTTGACCGCCTCGTAGGTCGCCTCCAGCCCAGCCACACCCACGATGGCGCTCACCACGAAGTCGACATCGGAATGCGTTGCCACGCGAACCGCGCCTGCGGCGCCGTGGACCACTTCAATCTCGGCCAGGACGTCATTTTTGAGGCGAGCTCGCAGAAGATCGGCATCGGCCTCCGCCGCCATCGAAATCACCCGCGGCCGCCAGCGCCGCGCCTGCTCAAACGCCACTTCCAGATTCGATCCCGCGGCCAGCGCCACAATCTGAAATCGATCGGGATAAGACTCGGCCACACTGAGCGTGCTCCGCCCAATCGACCCGGTCGATCCCAGGATGGCAATGCGTTTCATCAGCAGGTGAGACTATCCGTGCACAACCCGACACAAACATCTATTTTACGATGGTTCTGGCTTTGAGTGTGGAAACTAGAGAAGGTGGTCGGCGGTTTCAAGGAATCTCGGGCTTGGTGGAGATCCGATCAGCGCTTTATGGTGACAGTCCGCTGGCGAACGGCTGCGGCGAAGGCCTCGTCCTTCAACGAAGCCAGGTTGATTTCCACATTGGCGAGAGCGCCGGTGACGGCGGCGCGCGCCAGCGCCATGGCCGTAGTCAAGTCCGACTTCATGTTGGGATTGGTGATGGGCTCAAGGGATTGCGTGATCTGCACGATCTCATGCGCCTTCTCGGCCACACTCAGGGGAACGGACGTCGCCTCTTTGAGTGCGGCATCAATCAGGCCCTCCGCAGCTTTTTCATCGATGGTCTTGGCCTGTTTGTAGGCTTTCATGACGGAGTTGTAAGATTCGGCGTCGGCGTCGATGGCGGCTTTCAGTTCTTCGCGCAACGGAGTCAGGCGGGCGATGGCAGCGCTGAGTTGGGATTCAAAGTGCAAATACGCCTTCTTCCCGCGCGACATGGAGGCGACCATGGTGGCGAGGCCCGCGGCCATTGCGGCCGACGCAGCGGAGGCGCTGCCTCCGCCGGGAGTCGCTATGGGCTCGGCCAGTTGCTCGATGAACGGCTCAACTCCGGCTCGCAATCCGCCAACTGCGAGTTTGCCTCCCATCACCGCCGCCAGGCGATTTTCCAGAATCAGCGACGAATCGAAATTCTCGACTTGCAAAAACCACTCCGCGGCCTGCTCTAAAGCTTTCTTTGGAATCAGTCCGACGATCTCGCTCGAAACCGGCGTCACGCCATAGCGGGCGGCCTCGCGCTTGACCATTTCGAAGACGCGGTGGATGGGCGTCTGCTCGAAGTCGGTGAGATTCATGGAAACTTGCGCCAGGCCGCGTACCAGAAAGCCGGCGCCTTTGACGAAACGCATGCCGCCGTTCGAAAAGCGCACAGCCTTGGCGATCTTCTTTGCGATCTCGACGTCGGGCGTGTTGAGGAAGACGTTGTATGCGATGAGAAACTTTCGCGCACCAACGACGGTCGCGCCGGCCGTGGGATGTACACGGGGCTCGCCGATATCGGGACGGCGCGCAGGATTGGTGGCGATCTCGGCGCGGATGCCTTCGAACTGGCCGCGGCGAATATTTTCAAGTCCCTGTCGCTCGGGAATTCGGGCGGCGGATTCGTAGAGATAAACCGGAATCTGGAAGCGCTTCCAGATTTGCTCGCCGACGTGGTTCGCCATGGCCACGCAGTCTTCGATGGTGACGCCGTCGATCGGAATAAACGGGACGACGTCGGCAGCGCCCATGCGGGGGTGCGCGCCAGTATGAACGTTGAGGTCGATCAACTCAGCGGCCTTGCCCACGCCGCGAATTGCAGATTCCTGAATCGCTTCGCGTTCGCCGACCAGAGTGATGACGCAGCGGTTGTGGTCGGCGTCCATTTCGCGGTCGAGCAGATAGACGCCGGGCATCTTCATGGCGTCGACGATGGCGTCAACTTTAGCCTGGTCGCGGCCTTCGGAGAAATTCGGAACACATTCGACGAGCGTGGACATAAGGGAAGAGGATAGCTGGCGCAAACGGAAGGAGCAAGGCGCGCATTTCAGCGAAGGTTGGGACGAGGGAGTTTTGGAAGGAGAATTACTTTGCCCTGAAGAATCTTCCGATGCCGAGCCGCACCTGCACTGTATTCACTCCCGGATTCAGGTTCGCCAGGCCTGCGTTGGAGATGTGCATATAGCGCAGTTCGACGCTCCAGTTATATTTTGCGCCGAGGATGTGGGTGCCGAACGCGGCCTGGTCCATGAAGTTTACGGTGTTGGTTTGGTAGGGCACTTCGTGGTTGGTGAAGACGGTGCCGCCAGTCAGTTCGAGATAGGGCGAGAGACGGCCGCGGCGCACAAAATTCCATTTGAGGCCTAGCGGGTCGAAACCCACGCCGTAGGCGGTGTTGGCGGGCTGGAAAATAAAAAACACGGGCACGGCATCGACGGCGTACTCGAAGCGTCCGCGGAGAAAGCTGGGGAGATGCGGGCCGGTGAGAATCCATCCGTAGCGCAGGCCGGCGTTGAAGGCGCCGGTGTCGCCGCGTCCGCCGGCGACGGAGTGGCCGCCGCCCGCCCAGATCTGGACTTCGTTGCCGCCCCGCTCCGGGCCTGTCTGAGCTGAACTCAGACAGGATACAGTCAGAAAGACAGAGAGGATGAGCAGGGAAGAGCGCATGATCTTCTTCGCATCCAGGGCCGCTGGCCTCGGTGCGGAAGAATCACGATACAGGAAGAGCTGTGCCACGACAAACGGAAGTCGTGCAGCTACCGGCGAGCAGCAGACTTCTCGCTGGGCTCGGAATAGCAAAGTCTAAACAGATTATATTGCTCGTTCTCGCCGTTGTGCGGCTGCGAAAGGCTCAGAATGACAAGATCCAGAATGGCAAGATCTGGATGACAAGATCCTGAAGCTACATAGCGCGCTCGGGCCGCTTCTGCTGCGATGCAAGCTGCAGCAGATCACGGGCGACGTGGGTGGTGTTGTGGCGAGCGACATTGCCTTCGTCCAGATAGTCGCCGAGGACGGGGATTACGTCCAACTCTTCGATGGCATCGAGGTCATTCACGATCTGGCAAGCGCCTTCGCTCGCATATTTCGTTTTGAGTTCATCGGAGACCGGACTGCGGTTGATCAGGGCGTAGTCGAAGATTTGTTTTTGCGCATGGCGATTCAGCGCGCGGATATGGTCGGCAGCGGTCAGACCCAGGCTCTCGTTGGCCTGGGTCATGAGATTGCAGATGTAAACCTTAGTGGCGGGTGACTCCACGATGGCCTGCGAGATGCCACGGACCAGCAAGTTCGGGATCAGGCTGGTAAACAGGGATCCGGGGCCGATCGTGATCATGTCGGCATTGGCAATGGCTTCCAGAGTCTGGGGCATGGGGCCAACGTCGGGCGGGACCAGGAACAGTTCGCGAATGCGGCCTTTGCTGGCAGTGATTTTGGTTTCGCCGCGCACTCGCGTGCCATCTTCCATCAGCGCCTCGAGTTCAACGTTCGAAGTTGTGGCGGGATAGATGTGGCCGCGGGTGAGCAGAATCTCGGAAGACAGGCGCACGGCCTCGGAAAAATCGGAGGTCAAAGACGTGAGGGCCGCCAGAAAAAGATTGCCGAAGCTGTGGCCTTCCAGTCCCGAGCCTTTGGCGAAACGGTGACGGAAAAGCTTCGAGAGCAGGGCCTCGTCTTCGCTGAGGGCGACAATGCAATTGCGGATGTCGCCGGGCGGAAGCATGTTGAGTTCTTTGCGTAGACGGCCGCTCGATCCGCCATCGTCACTGACAGTGACGACCGCGCAGAGGTCGCGGATAAGCGGGGCTTCTGGGGGCGCGGCGCAAGGTTCCGCGGCCGGAGGAACGAATCGCTTCAGCCCCTTCAGCAGAGTAGAAAGTCCAGTCCCTCCGCCGATGGCAACGACGCGCAGGCCGCGATCGAGCGCGGACTTCTCCGGGGCCAGTAGGTTGGCAGTTTTCGTTTGCATTGCCGCCGGCTGTCGTGATGCTTAAGCCGGCTCGTCTTCGTGGAAGTCGCCGTTGTCGCCGAGTTCGGCGCCGGGATCCGGGTAGAGCAATTCGGTGAACCGCGGATCCTCCGCCAGATTCTGAAAGTCGGAGTCGTTGCGCGCCTGGAAGCGAAGCTGCGGATTCAGCCCCAGGGCTTCGTCCAATCGCCGGAGAGAATCCTCCACATGCCCGGTCAGGCAGTCGAGCGCCGCCAGGCCGTAGACCACATAGTCGGCTTTGGCATTCTGCTTGAGCAGTTTCTCAAGGTGCTCGCGCGCAGTGACGTAATCGCCGACGTTCATCAGCGAGACGGCGTAGTCGAAGTGCTCTTCGGCAGTCTTGAACTGAGTAGCAGCTCGGTCCAGATGCTGGTTGCAGGTATTGAGATGGACGTTGGCGCGATCGGTCAGCTCTTTGCTGGAGCCGGCGATTACCTTCTGAAAATGCGGCTTCGCCTTATCGAACTTGTGCTCCTGCATGGCGCGCAAGCCGGCTTCGTAGCTCTGCAACGCCTGTGTGTAACGCGGATCTTCCGCCACGGACTTTTTAGCGGTCGGTTTCTGAGCCATGTGCAAAACTCTTCCTATGCTTTTTGGAATGGGGAACTCCTTGCAGTCGTGCTTCGGGCTCGACAGTAGAGTATCACTCAAACCGAGGGTGGAGGTCTAGTTGGCGCCGCGAGTACTGAGTATTGAGTAGCGAGAAAAAGCAAAGATGGGTTGCTTCGCTCGGCACTCGGTACTCGCCACTTGATACTTAATTTATGGTCGCGGCGGTCTGCAGATCGATCTGCTTCCACTCGCCGCGGATGATCCCGGCGCGAATCTGCGCGGCGGTCTTGCCTTTCTGGTGCTGCTGATAGGAGTAGTAAAGCTCCTTCAGGCAGGTGGCGCACTGTGCGCCGTGAGTGCCTTCAAAGCAGCTGTGCAGGCTGTTATGCCCCATGCGGTCGCAATAGCAGTAGCAGGGCTGCTGATGCAGGACGGTGGGAATCTTGGCGGCCAGTTCGTAGGCGTGGGTCTGATATGCATTCTGCGCGTCGGCGCCCCACAGGTCCGCCTTGGTAAGGATGGGAGGCAGTTTCGTACCTTTGGGCGGAGGTCCGGCATTGTAGGCAGGGACGCCGCCTTCTTCCTGCGGAACGGTGAATTCGGCGGACACGCTGAGAGTCAGTACGAAAACGAAGGCTACGGTGAGGCTGCGGTACACGAATTTGCTCTGAAGGTAAGGCCGCATGGCTAATCTCCGGTTCGGATATTGTACGCCGTCTCGCAAGCTGAAACCGAGCGCTCCGGTTCTGTATACAATAGGGATGCATGGGAGATTCAAGCTCACAAAGGCCGGGCACGTCGAATCCGGCTGGCGTCCGGTCGCCCGAGGTTCAGGTGCATGGAGTGCCGGCGCACGGCATTCAGACCCAAAGACCAGCAGGAATCTCCGCACCGGCAGACTCCGCCGCGGTGCGGGTCAAGACCAGCTTTGGCGTATGGGTGCGTGACCTGATCATATCGCTGGCGATATCCGCCTTCATCATCATCTTTCTTTACCAGCCGGTGAAGGTCGAAGGCACCAGCATGATGCCTTCGCTCGAAGACCAGGAGCGGATATTCGTCAACAAGTTCGTCTATCGGCTGGAACCGATTGAGCGCGGCGACATTGTGGTCTTCCGCTATCCGCGCGACCCTTCGAAAAGCTACATCAAGCGGGTGATCGGCATGGCTGGCGACCGCATCCGCATCGACGGCGGTCAGGTTTACGTGAACGACGAAGCGCTCGACGAAGATTACGTTCCGCCGGCCTACGCCGATGCCCGGTCGTATCCGGAAACCATCGTTCCGCCCGATTCTTACTTCGTGCTCGGCGACCATCGCTCTATGTCGAACGACAGCCGCGACTTCGGTCCCGTGAACCAGAGCTTCATCTATGGCAAGGCTGTTTTCGGCTACTGGCCGATGGACAAGCTGGGGCGGGTGCGGTAACTGACGCTGGCGAGGACATTAGGGATAGACTGTGGGTGTGCCCTCCCGGCTTGACTCCGTCGTCGTGTTATCGTTGGCTGCTGTTCTGGCAGGCTGCGGCACAGGGGCCCGCTCGACTCAGACCCCGCCGCCCCCAGGCGGCATACAAGGCACGGCAACATTTCAACCTGCGTATTTCATTCTCTCCTTAGAGTACGCACCGCCCGGCAATGAGAGCGGTAATGGATATTACGCCCTCGCCACAACTGACGGGACCATCGCCGAATTCACCTCAACCTTTGCCGGAAGCCCTACTCTCGATTACGACAGCAGCGGCGACACGCTGGGTACCGCCGCAGACCTCGGGCCGTCTTTCGCGTTTGCCGATGTGAATGGACTGGCGGCATCGTTTCAGGATACGTACACAAATACCGCTGCCCAAGACTCCAAGTGGTCCATTGCTGGCGCTGTGACATCCACCACGGACAACGTCGACCATACCCAGGATGTCTTCTTCCTTTGGCTCAACCCACAGGCTGTTGTGAATCAAACCGGGCAGAGTTCGGGGACATTCGCTATCGGCACGCCCAGCCTACAAAATGGCGAACCCGAGCCGATGGACATCATAGACGTCAGCGTGGCCGAGCTCTCCAACCCGAGTCTGATTCCCGTGGGGAAGCTCGGTCCCCAAACTGTGAATGGCGTCAGCGGGCTGCCCGGCCTGAGCAGTCTTTGCGCCCAGCCGGCCCAGTGCACGCCGAATGATTTCGCCACCATCGTGAATTTTGATTCAGTGATCGCGATTCCTTCCACGGAATCTCCTTTAATTAATTGACCCGGTTCGCTTTGTCTTGATAGGGAATGCTCAACTTTATGGGCCCGATTGTGCAAGCTGTAGCCAGATAGTTACCGCCTATTGGTATACCGACGCTAGTCTATCTTTGAATAACGTTGAACCGTTCTCCTACACCGTCGCCTTGCGGGCCAGTACGCAGACCTCCGGATCGTTTAGCCTCCCGCTTGCCCAGACTAACAGCTTCACCTGGAACCATCAGACCAGTTTGGGTAGCGCCACCGGACTCCATCAGTCGCAGGCCATTCTCAAGTCGTCGGTTGTTGGCTGCGATGAAAATGTTACGATCTTCGAGGATACTCTTTTCCACACTTTTTTCTTTCAGCAACCGACTGGGAATACTGGCTGCTGAATGGCGAGATTTCCACACACCGGCTGCGTTCCGCACTTGGTCCTGACCGCTTTCCCTGATAAAATCCTGAAAATCCACTCACCGGAGCGAGAATGCAGGCTATCCTTGCGCTGGAGGACGGCAGAGTCTTCCGAGGCAAAGGCTACGGCGCCAAAGGCGAATGCTACGGCGAAGTCGTTTTTAATACCTCCATCACTGGATATCAGGAAATTTTCACCGACCCTTCCTACTCGGGTCAGATCGTCGTCCTGACCAACCCGGAAATCGGAAACTACGGCACCAATCAGGACGACAACGAAGCCACGCGGCCGTGGATCGAGGGGCTGATCGTGCGTGAGTTTTCGCGCGTCAGTTCGAACTGGCGCTCCCAGCAGGTCGCTGAAGAATATCTTGAGCAGTTCAAGGTACCGGTGTTGTCGGACATCGATACGCGGGCGCTGGTGCGGCACTTGCGCGATCATGGCGTGATGCGGGGCGTGGTCTCGACCATCGAGAGCGATGCCGAAAAACTGATCGCCAAGGCGCGGTCCATCCCGAAGATGGATGGGACCGATCTCGCGAAAGAAGTCAGCACGAAGCGGTCGTACGTGTGGGAAGTGGGCGAGCGCTCACACGAGCCTGTCGCCGTGGTCGGAGTCAAAGACGAGCCGCCGCGGTTTCATGTGGTCGCCTATGACTTCGGCATCAAGCAGAATATTTTGCGCAAGCTGCGCGGCGAGGGATGCAAGGTGACCGTGGTCCCGGCCCAGACTCCGGCGGAAGATGTGCTTGGTCTGAAGCCAGATGGCGTTTTTCTGTCGAATGGGCCGGGCGATCCCGAGCCTTGTACGTATGCAGTCGATTCGATTCGTCGGCTCATGGGTCGCCAGCCGATCTTTGGAATCTGCCTGGGGCATCAGTTGACCGGCATCGCGTTGGGCGGGAAAACGTTCAAGCTGAAGTTCGGACATCACGGTGGGAATCATCCGGTGAAGCAGCTGAAGACAGGCAAGATCGAAATTACGGCGCACAATCACAACTTTGCCGTCGATCCGGATTCGCTGCCGGATAGTGAAGTCGAGCTAACGCATGTCGACTTGAACGATCAAACTTTGGAGGGGCTGCGGCATAAGAATCTGCCGCTGTTCAGCGTGCAGTATCACCCAGAAGCCGCGCCGGGGCCGCATGATTCGCATTATCTGTTCAAGCACTTTACGAAGATGATGGAGGAGTGGAAGGGGTGAGGAGTCAATTACTACTCTCGCTGCTGTTGTTGACGAGCACGGCCCTGGCGGGCGTCCAATTAATTGGTACTTGTCCACCAATCCCTCCTCGTAGCCCCAAGGACGTTAAGGAACTGCGCGGCGTAGTGATAGATGAGAATCTGGCGGTTGTGCCGAAGGGTAAAGTTCTTTTGCAGATTCAAGCGGGTGATAAGTTTCGCGATGTGGCAGCGGTAGAAACCGATTCCACAGGGCGGTACAGGTTTGCCTCCCAGCGTCAAGGAAATTACCGTCTCGTCTTCTCGGGTTTTAAGGGACTTTGTCGCGCCGAAATTCCTATCAGATATACGAACAAGGGCCTGCGCGGAATGCGGCTGACCTTGCCGGCAGCAGCAAGTGATACTTGCCCGCAATACTGCGAGAGGGGACTGAAAATCGCGGAGATGTCTGGGACAGAGGGCCGTCAGTAGCGAGAGCTTGTGAGTGCGCGTTGAGATGAAATCAAAGTTTGTCATCCCGACCGGAGAAGATAGTTCGCGAAGCGAACGATCTTCGGAGTGGAGGGACCTGCTGTTGGCCCGCGGTGCGGGTGCTGCGGAAGCAAAAGCAGGTCCCTCCACTCCCCAGTTGACCGGCTTCGCCGTTCAACTGACTCGGTCGGGATGACAGAGCGTTTGTAAGGCATGAAAGAACATAATTACTCCGTGTACATGATCGCGAGCAAATCGCGCGTTTTGTATATTGGGATGACGAATGATTTGCACCGACGAGTTTGGGAGCATAGGAACGATCTGATTGAGGGTTTCACACGGCGGTACAAGTGTCATCGGCTTGTTTATTACGAATCGTTTGATGATGTGAACAAGGCAATTGACCGCGAAAAGCAGCTTAAGCGTTGGAATAGAGCTAAGAAGGAACGACTGATCACGCTGCGCAACCCGACGTGGGAGGATTTGGCGGCCGAATGGTATCTGCGGCACCAGTTTGAGCCTGAAAAACAGGTCCCTCCGCTCGCCAGTTGATCGGCTTCGCCGTTGAACTGACTCGGTCGGGATGACAGAAGAGCAAGAAATCGCATAAATGCCCAAACGCACTGACATCTCGAAAATTCTCGTTCTCGGGTCCGGGCCCATCATCATTGGGCAGTCGGCGGAGTTTGATTACTCCGGCACACAGGCCTGCAAGGCGCTCAAGGCTGAGCGGTACGAAGTCGTGCTGGCCAACTCGAATCCGGCCACCATCATGACTGATCCGGAGTCGGCGGACCGGACTTACATCGAGCCGCTCACGCTCGAGTATCTGGAAGAGATTATTCGCATTGAGCGCGAAATGGCGCCGGGTGCGGGTTTCGCCGTGCTGCCTACGGTTGGCGGGCAGACGGCCCTCAATCTCGCGATCGAACTTTCTGACGGCGGCGTGCTCGAAAAATATAATGCGATATTGATCGGCGCCAACGTCGCGGCGATCAAAAAGGCCGAAGACCGCCTGTTCTTCAAGGACGCGATGCAGAAGATCGGGCTCGACGTTCCCAAGTCGGCGCTCGTGAACAACGTGAAAGATGGAATCGAGTTCGCGGGAAAGATCGGATTCCCGGTGATCATCCGCCCATCGTTCACGCTAGGCGGCAGTGGGGGCGGCATCGCCTACAACCGCGAAGAGATGGCCGAGGTTCTCGGCCGCGGTCTCGATTTTTCTCCTGTGCACGAAGCTCTGATCGAAGAGTCGGTTCTGGGCTGGAAGGAATTCGAGCTCGAAGTGATGCGCGACACCAAAGACAACGTCATCATCATCTGCTCGATCGAGAATTTCGATCCGATGGGCGTGCACACGGGAGACTCGATCACGGTTGCTCCGGCGCAGACGCTGACCGATCGCGAATATCAGGCCATGCGCGATGCGTCGATCGCGGTGATTCGCGAGATCGGCGTCGACACCGGCGGATCGAATATTCAGTTCGGCGTGAATCCCGAGACCGGGCGCATGGTGGTGATCGAGATGAACCCGCGCGTCTCGCGGTCGTCCGCGCTGGCGTCAAAAGCGACCGGATTCCCGATTGCCAAAATCGCGGCAAAGCTGGCCGTCGGCTACACGCTCGACGAGATTCCCAACGACATCACCCGCAAAACTCCGGCATGTTTCGAACCCACACTCGACTACGTGGTCGTAAAAATTCCCAAGTGGCAATTCGAGAAATTTCCCGGCGCCGACGACACGCTCGGTCCGCAGATGAAGTCCGTCGGCGAAGTCATGGCTATCGGACGCACCTTCAAAGAAGCTCTCATGAAGGGCATTCGCTCGCTCGATACCGGCAAGAAAGTCGGTGCCGACAAAATCGAGCCGAAGATTCTGACTCAGCGGCTGGTCACGCCGCATCCGGAGCGGCTGGCGTACGTGCGCTACGCGCTCCGTCAGGGACACACGGTCAAGCAGATTGCGAAAATGACGTCGATGGACCCGTGGTTCCTCTATCAACTCAAGGAAATCAACGACCAGCAACTGGAACTGGAAAAACATCCCATGGAGTCGGTCCCGACCGAAGTGCTGCGGGAGTCAAAGCGCATGGGGTTTTCCGACGGCCGCCTCGCGCAAGTCTGGCGACTCGACACCCAGGATAAAGTCCGTCACTTGCGCAAAAAGCATGGCATCATGCCGGTCTACAAGCGCGTCGATACCTGCGCTGCCGAGTTCGAAAGCTTCACGCCGTATCTTTATTCGACCTACGAAGACGAAGACGAGGCTGCACCGACCGACAAAAAGAAAGTCATCATTTTAGGTAGCGGGCCCAATCGCATCGGGCAGGGGATTGAGTTCGATTACTGCTGCTGCCACGCCGCGTTCGCGTTGCGCGACGACGGCTACGAGACGATCATGATCAATTGCAATCCGGAGACCGTCTCGACCGACTACGACACCAGCGACCGCCTCTACTTCGAGCCGCTTACGTTTGAAGACGTCTGGGCGATCTATCAGCATGAGACCTCGAAAGGCGCGCCGGTGGGCGTGATCGTGCAGTTCGGCGGACAGACGCCGCTGAATCTCGCTCTCCCGCTGAAGGCTGCCGGCGTCAATATTATCGGTACGTCGCCCGAATCGATCGATCTCGCCGAAGACCGCAAGCAGTTCAACAAGCTGCTTGAGGAACTCCAGATTCCGCAGGCGCCCGGGATTATGGCCACCTCGATCGAAGAAGCCATTGCGGGCGCAAGCCGCATCGGATATCCCGTGCTGGTGCGGCCTTCGTACGTGCTGGGCGGACGCGCCATGGTCATCGCGTATGACGAGCAATCGATTGTGCGCTATATGCAGGAAGCCGTCGAATACTCGCATGATCGCCCTGTGCTGATCGATCACTTCCTCGAAGACGCAATTGAAGTCGATGTCGACGCACTTTCCGACGGAGAAGACGTTGTCATCGGCGGTATCATGCAGCATATCGAAGAAGCCGGAATCCACTCCGGCGATTCGTCGTGCGTGCTGCCGGCCGTCGATATTCCGCAGCCGCTGCTCGACCGGATGCGCGAGTACACGTTCAAGCTGGCGAAGGCGCTGAAAGTGGTCGGGCTGATGAACATTCAGTTCGCTATCCCGCGCGGCGATGGCCACTCTGGTAATGGCGCCGAAGGCGGCAAAGTGTACGTGCTGGAAGTGAATCCGCGCGCCTCGCGTACTGTGCCTTTTGTTTCGAAGGCAACCGGAGTTCCCATGGCGAAGATTGCAGCTCGGCTCATGACCGGGCGCAAACTGCGCGAATTTCTGCCGGAGTTTATTGAGCGCCGCGCCGATCTCGAGACCGGAAATTTCTACTACGTGAAGTCCCCTGTATTCCCGTGGAACAAGTTTCCCGGCATCGACACGGTTCTCGGCCCGGAGATGAAGTCGACCGGCGAAGTCATGGGTGTGGCTGACAATTTTGGCGAAGCCTTTGCCAAAGCGCAACTCTCAGCGGGGCAGAAACTGCCGACGAAAGGCACGGTTTTTCTGAGCGTCACCGACAACGACAAACGCAATGTCGTGGCCGTCGCGCGAAAGTTCGTCGATATGGGATTCCGCCTGGTCGCGACCGCCGGCACCGCCGATGTGATTGAGGCCGCCGGCATGGGCGTGGAACGTGTCTACAAAGTGAAAGAAGGCCGGCCGAACGTGGTCGACTTCATTAAAGGCCAGCGCATTCAGCTCATCATCAATACACCCACCGGATTGGAGCCGTGGTTCGACGAGAAGGCGATCCGCCGCGCCGCGGTAACGGCACGCATCCCCACAATTACGACACTCGCCGCGGCCCGCGCAGCCGCCGAAGGTATCGAGGCCCTGCAACGTGGCGAAATAAATGTGCGGGCGCTGCAGCATCTGCACGCGGAGAGAGCGGTTAGGGGCTGAGGACCCCGGATAGATCCTGCTGCCTTAGCAAAAAGGGATGGAGATTATGTGGTCTGATCTACCAGCGCCGCCGACGGATGCGGAAATACAGGAGGGCGCGCAACGATCGTGGCTAATGATTGCAGCGTTGTTCGCCGTCTTAGGGGTTATTGTGTGGTGGAGCTGCGGAACAAGCGTGTACCACAACTACCGCGCTACGCGCTCCGCCGTAGAGCAGTTTCATCAGTATCTCGATGGCGCAGATTATGAGTCGATTTACAAACAGACGAGTGCTGCTTTTCGTAGTGCGAGTCCGCATGAAGACGAGATCAGATTTTTCGAAAATGTCCACCGGAAAATGGGTAAGTGTGGGGCGACGACGGCAACCGGGTTTTACATCAACTCGCGGGACGGCTATGTCTTCGTGAACCAGTCATTTAACACACAGTTTACGCAAGGGCAGGCTCAGGAAGCATTCGTCTGGCTTATGGATAACGGGCAGCCACTCTTGCAGATGTATCGCATCGACGCCCCTCAGCTCCACTGACAGCCTCGTGGTATTGTTGTTAATAAGTTCTCCGAGGAGTCTTATGCTGCTTCACGGAATTTTCCCTCCCATTACTACGCCGTTCTATCCCGACGGTAATGTCTATTTCAAGAAACTTGAATCGAACGTCGAGCGCTACTCGCGCACGCCGGTCGCGGGCATCGTCGTGCTCGGATCGACCGGCGAGGCGATTCTGCTCTCCGATCAGGAGCGGCGCGATGTGCTGAAATCCGCGCGCGAAGCCGCCGCACCCGGCAAAGTACTTGTTGCTGGAACGGGTATCGAATCGGCGATCGAGACGCTTCGGCTTACCGAATACGCCGCGGAACTCGGCTACGACGTGGCCATGGTGCGCACACCGCACTACTACAAAAAGCAGATGGCTGCGGCCAATATTCTGGCGTTTTACCGCACGATTGCAGACCGCTCGCCGCTGCCCGTCATCATTTACAACTTCCCGCAGGCCACCGGATATGACATTCCCCCCGAAGTCGTGATCGAACTAGCCGAGCATCCGAATTTGATCGGCATCAAGGAATCGAGCGGCGACGTGGAAAAGGTGCGCAGGATGGTCGAAGGGACGCGGCACATTCGGCGCAGCGCCACCGTCACGGAAACATTCGATGCGGTCACCCCGCGCATGCTCGCTGCGGCAAACACGGGCGCGAATGGCGACGGCGGCGAACTAGTTCCAGTCGGAGCCTTGTCGGGTGATTCGTCGCCCAAGCCATCTTCAGCCGCCGTGAGCGTCGTCGGCAAAATGAAGACGCGACAAAAGGAAGTAGGTTTCCAGGTGCTGGTGGGCTCGGCACAGAAGTTGCATCCTTCGCTGAACGCCGGGGCCGTCGGGGCAATTCTCGCCTTTGCCTGTCCGGCGCCCACCGCATGTTACGAGATCTATGCCGCATGGAAAGAAGGCGATGCCGAGTTGGCGCACTTGAAGCAGGAGCGGATTATGAACGCCGCCGTGCGTGTAGTCGGGGATCTCGGAATCCCGGGCGTGAAGCACGCCATGGATTTCAATGGCTACTACGGCGGCCCGTCGCGCCTGCCATTACTGCCGTTGATCGCAGACCTGAAGTCAGAAATCGAGTGCCTGCTGGCCAATGTAAGAAACTAGCGCCGTTCGATGCGTGGATCGCGTGCCTCCACTCTGACGACAAGAGCCAAGGGCAGCAAACACACCCTAAGCTGCGAGCCACCTCCGAGGCCATGAAGGCGTGCCGTGCAGCCTTGACCTGACGTAAATACGCGAGCCTTTCGGATTCACCGCTCTCTAGGGCGGGGGGGACCATTTTCGCCATCTCGCGCTGCAGACAAGACAGAAACTCGCGATAGCCGCGCCCCCCCTTGTGATCAGAATCACAGGGGCGTATACTAGGTTCGAACGAACGTTCGAATTATCGATTCCGCTCCAAGATTATGGCGAGTGCTTCGGCAGCAGCCCGGCTTTCCGCGCGACGGCATCGCTTTCTGCCCGTAACTCGCGGGCCTGCAAGCCGCTACGACAAACGGCTGGCCGAAATCCTTACTCATGCCACCGAAGTCTTCTGCAAAAAAGGGTACGAAGGCGCCTCCATGCGCGATCTTTCGCGCGCCAGCGGCATGTCACTGGCCGGTCTTTACTACTACTTCGAGTCGAAAGAGCGACTTCTCTACCTGATTCAAAAACATACCTTCACGACGATCGTGCAGCGACTCAAGGCGCGGTTGGAAGGCGTGAGCGATACCGAAGAGCGCATCCGCATCTTCATTCTGAATCACTTGGAATATTTCCTGGCCAATCAGGCCGCGATGAAGGTTCTGTCGCACGAAGCGGAAGTGCTAAAGAACGGTTTCGGTTCGGAGGTGGCGGCGATCAAGCGGGAATACTACCGCATCTGCGTTGGGCTTCTGGACGAATTGAAGCGGGCGCGTGCACTGCAATTCTCGACGCGCATCGCCGTGCTCAGTCTATTCGGCATGATGAACTGGATTTACACCTGGCACAACCCGCGCGTGGATGCCGATGCAGCCTCGCTTGCTGGAGAGATGGGCGACGTCTTTCTGAGAGGTGTGACGGCCGGCGGAAGGACGCGTAAATAGCGCTCGGAACAAGAATTTGGGTTGTGAAAAGTTCGTGACATGAGAGTTTGAGATCAAGTTAAGGAGCGAAATACATGGCAACGACAATGCAGCCTGCGACCGGCGAAAGCACCAAGCAGCTTGTGAATTACCGCACCGACGGCGGTGTCGCCGTCGTTGAGATGTGCGATCCTCCCGCCAACACTTATACCTACGAAATGAACCGTCAGTTGGACGAAGCGATCCTTAAGGCTCGCATGGACAACGATGTGTACGTCATCGTGATGACCGGCGCCGGCGACAAGTTTTTTTCGGCTGGAGCGAATATCAAGATGCTCTCCAGCGTCGATCCCACATTCAAGTACTACTTCTGCCTGCACGCCAACGAAATGCTACTTCGCCTGGAACACACGCCCAAGCTGGTGATTGCGGCCATCAACGGCCACTGCGTGGGTGGCGGATTGGAGATTGCTATGGCCGCCGACCTCCGCGTCGCGCGCAAAGACGCGGGCAAGATTGGCCTGCCGGAAGTGAATCTCGGGGTCCTTCCCGGCACTGGTGGCACGCAGCGGCTCTCACGCATGGTTGGCAAGAGCAAAGCGATCGAGCTTATGGTGACCGGGAACACATTCTCATTCGAAGAGGCGCAGGAACTCGGGATCGTGAACGATATTTTCGAGCGCGACGGCTTCATGGAAAACATCATGGAATATGCCAAACAATTCTGTCCGCCGAACAAGGCGTCGAAGGCTGTTGGACGCATTAAGCGCGCAGTGCAGACGGGCTGGGAAATTCCGATGGAATCGGCGCTGGCCGTCGAACGCGAGAACCAGCAGTTGCTCTTTCAGAGCGAAGATGCAAAGGAAGGCTTAGCTGCCTACGTAGAAAAGCGCCCGGCGAACTTCAAAGCGAAATAGCTCGCGTCGGGGCGGACGCATGCGTCCGCCCGCCGGGCAAGCTCGGCTAGGTGTTGAGGACAAGAAATGCTGGCACCAACCAAAGTAAATCTTATGCCAGGCCGCCTGCTCATTGATGGTCAGTGGGTCGATGCGTCGAAGAGTTTCACGACAATCAATCCCGCCACGGGCGAGGCATTGACTCAGATTGCGGCGGCCTCGATCGAAGATGTTGACCGCGCCGTCGCTGCGGCCCGTCGAGCTTTTGAAGATCGCAGTGGCCCTTGGCGCAAAATGTCGGCCAGCGAGCGCGGACGCCTGATCTGGAAGCTGGCCGACTTGCTTGAGAAAAGCGTCGATGAATTTGCCGAACTCGAAACCCTCGACAACGGCAAGCCGATTTTCGAGTCGCGATATGTCGACATGCCCATGGTGATCGACGTCCTGCGCTACTACGCAGGCTTGGCGACAAAACTTCACGGCGAAACCGTCAACACATTTGAGACTGCGTTTACCTACACGCTCCGCGAACCAATCGGAGTCGTCGGCATGATCGTTCCGTGGAATTTTCCGCTGCTGCTGGCGTCGTGGAAGCTCGGTCCGGCACTGGCCTGCGGGAACACGGTTGTGTGGAAGCCGGCGAGCCAAACTTCTCTTACGACGCTGCGCTTCGGCGAACTGGCCGTCGAGGCCGGCGTGCCCGCCGGAGTGATCAACATTGTTACCGGCCCCGGCGCGGTCGGCCGGGCCATGGTCAAACATCCCGGCATCGATAAGATCGCCTTCACTGGTTCGACCGAAGTCGGCAAGGAAATCATGCGCAGCGGCGCCGACACGCTAAAGCGAATCACGCTCGAACTGGGCGGCAAGTCGCCCAATATTGTCTTTGCCGATTCCGATATCGACAGCGCCGTGAAGGGTGCGATCACCGGCATCTTTTACGGCAAAGGTGAGGTTTGCAACGCCGGGTCGCGCCTGTTCGTCGAGAGCAAGGTGCAGGATGAATTTCTGGAGAAGCTGGCCGCGCGCGCTTCCAAGATGCGTCCAGCGGACCCGCTCGACCCTAAGACTCGCATGGGCGCCATTGTCAGCCACGAGCAGATGGAGAGCGTTCTCGGCTACATCGACGCGGGAAAAAAAGAAGGGGCGAAGCTGGTTGCGGGAGGGAATCGTGTCAGCGTCGACGGCAGCAAGGGATACTTTATCGAGCCCACCATCTTCCGCGACGTTCGCAACGACATGAAAATTGCACGCGAAGAGATTTTCGGGCCGGTGCTGGCGACGTTGAGCTTCGACGACTTGGATCAGGTGATCGAACTCGCGAATCAGAACGAATATGGCCTCGCCTCCGCGGTCTGGACGCGCGACGTGAAGAAAGCCCACATCGTTTCGCGGCGCCTGAAGGCTGGCACGGTGTGGATCAATACTTACGGTTTGATGGATGCGTCGCTGCCCTTCGGGGGCTACAAAAGTTCGGGATTCGGCCGCGAACTGGGAGCACACGCGATGGAGCACTACACCGAGTTGAAAACGGTTTGGCTGAATATCGGATAGGGATGGCACGGGACAGGGAAGGGCACAGCTCCAGCCGTGCCGAAAGAGATCCAAAAGACATAGGCTTTTGGGCACTGCGGGAATCGCACGAGGAGTTAGAGATCATGCCGGGGAAAGTAGCAAAAATCGGAACTTTCAGTGACTGGATTGGCCTGTTCAACGACTGGCGGAAGGAAATCGGCGTCAACACCGACGACATCGAGGCCTTTCATTTCGATACGCTCTATGGCGCCATCGATACCGACGACATCGAATTCGGATCGTACAAGGGCCGCCGCAAGTGGGAGAACCTTCGGCAGATTCCCACGCAGCAGATGCGCGATGCGCTCATGAACATGATCGTCTACCAGGGCGACACGGAGTTCGCCAGCGTCGAGCAGCAGCGCAACCTGCTGGAGAACGCGCCTACCGACTGGGACCGCCGTGCCATCACCCGCGTGATGATCGAAGAGATGCGCCATGGCTGGCAGATGTGCGCGCTGTTGATGGATCACTTCGGTTATTCCGGCAAAGTCGAGGCGCAGAAGATGCTCGAGCGCCGCGCTTTCGAGAACAAGCGCCTGCTGGGCGCGTTCAACGTCGATGTTGACAACTGGATGGACTTCTTCACCTACACCGATTTTGTGGATCGCGACGGAAAATTCCAACTGCAGATGCTGAAGTATTCCGCCTTCGCCCCGCTCGGTCGCTCCATGTCGTACATGCTGCGCGAAGAAGCGTTTCACATGGGCACGGGGAATGACGGGCTGCGACGCATCGTCGAAGCGGGCGTGATTCCCGCGTGGCTGATGCAGAAATATCTCAACAAATGGATTTCGAGTTCGTACGATCTGTTCGGCACCGACCATTCCTCGTCGGCGCATTGGGCCTACGTTTGGGGTGTGAAAGGCCGCTACGACGAGCCCAAGAACGAGAAGGCTCCCGACCTCGACGATTTGAATGACTACAACCGCAATCTGTATCGCGATGAAGTGGCCGGCCTGATCGACCGGTTCAACAATTCGTTGAAGCCTGGTGAGCCCAGGCTTTATGCGCCACATATCAAGTTCAATCGCGCCATCGGAAAATATGCGGGACAGAAGTTCCACGCGCAAACCGGCGAGCCGCTCGACGATCGCGCGTATGAAGAACATTTGAAGGACTACATGCCATCGCCGGCAGACAAGAAACTGCTGCTCGACATTATCGGAACCGAGAAAAAGTGGATCGCCGAGAAGACTGGCGCGCGGGATCCGCTGGCCAGCATCGGAGAAGTGCGGAAGTCGGCAATCAATTTGTAGACCGCAGACAGGAAACCGGGAAGGGTACGGCTTCAAGCCGTACCGGCTGGTTAGCGTGCCAAGTCGGCTTTAGCCGCTGCGGCCAAATAAGTTTCGGATGAGCAGATGATGTCCACGCACACAACCGTATCCCGCCTCGCCGTTGATCTAGCGCCTCCGGTCGCGCGCGTTGTGCTAAACCATCCGCGCCTCAACGTCATCGACATCCCGATGATGGAGGAGTTGGCTGAGTCGTTCGGGAAAATCGACGCCAGGCCCGATGTTTGCGCGGTCGTGCTAAGCGGCGAAGGTAAGGTATTCTCAGTCGGTGTGGACGTGGCAGCTCACACTCCCGACAAGGTTGAGGAGATGCTGACGAAGTTTCACGCCGTCATTCGTGCGCTGGTCGCCACGAGAAAGGTGACGATCGCCGCGGTCGACGGGCATTGCCTGGGCGGTGCTGCCGAGTTGGCGATGGTCTGCGACATGGTCTTCACCACCGAGTCCGCGCAGTGGGGATTTCCTGAGATTAAGCTTGGCTGTTATCCGCCGGTCGCGTGCACAGCCCTCGCTTCGCTGGTTAGCCAGAAACGCGCGGCGGAACTGATTCTGACCGGGCGCACGATTCGCGGAACGGAAGCGGCAGAAATCGGCTTGGCCACTCGCGCTGTTGCCGATGATGAACTGGAATCAGCGGTCGATGAATGCATGTCAAACCTACGCAAGCTGAGTTCGGCTGCCCTTGCGATCGCCAAGAAGTCGTCTTACGCGTGGGACTCGATGCACTTTGACAAAGGACTGGCCCGCGCTGAAAAGATTTACCTCGAGGAGTTGATGAAAACCGAAGACGCGCGCGAAGGCATCCGCGCCTTCATGGAGAAGCGCGAGCCGCAGTGGTCTGAAAAATAGCTGGTCCACAAAATTAGAGATTATGGATTACGAAATCAGTCCTGAGGAAGTGAAGGCCAAGCTCGCGGCGGGGGAGAAGTTCTTGCTGCTCGACGTTCGCGAGCCGTGGGAGTTTGAAACCGCCAGCATTGAACGAGCGAAGCTGATGCCCATGGGAGACGTGCCCTCCCGCGCGCATCAGGAGCTTGGTCCCGAGGAGCACGTGGTCGTGATTTGCCATCACGGCGTGCGATCTATGAACGTAACCGCATGGCTGCGCCAAGAGGGATTCGACAGGGTGCAGTCGATGCGTGGGGGAATTGACGCTTGGGCGCGGTACGTGGATACGAACGTGCCGGTGTATTGAACCGCGAGTTATGGGTCATGAGCTAGGAGAGAACCGTGCGCTCAAGCTTTTAACTCGAAGCTCATAGCTCGAAGCTCGGACCTATTAATGAAAAAGGAACTCATCGAATTGCGCGTCAACGGCCAGGCGCATGAGCTCGCCATCGAGCCCAGCGCGCTGCTGCTCGACGTGCTGCGTCAGGATCTGGACCTCACTGGTTCCAAACGTGGTTGCGACGATTCTTCCTGCGGAGCCTGCACGGTTCTGGTCGACGGTGTTGCCATGATGTCGTGCACAATGCTGGCGGCAAGCTGCGAAGGACAGGGAATCACAACGATCGAAGGCGTCACCGAACACGGCAGTCTGGCGGCAATTCAGAAAGCCTACGGCGATTGGGGCGGGGCGCAATGCGGCTATTGCACCCCCGGATTCATCATGACGGTGAAATCGCTGCTGGCGGAAAATCCCGATCCCTCCGAGGCTGACGTGCGCGCCGCGCTCAGTAGCAATCTCTGCCGTTGCACCGGCTACAACCAGATGTACGACGCGATCCGGGCGGCGATCGCGGCCGAGCAAAGAGAAACGGTGCCAAAATGAATCGCGCCTTAGGGTCTGTCATTCCGACCGCAGTTCGACCATCCGCTTTCGGGTGGTGGAACGGAGTGGAGGAACCTGCTGTTTCTTGGCGACGTCCGGTCCTTGCTCTCGTCTTCTTCGGGTTGCTGCTTTCGTTGACCGCTTTTGGCCAGGATTTGCCGACAGGATGGAGAAGAGCCAACCCCTCCGAGAGAGCGGTCTTCCTGGCGCAAAAGAAGCCCGACCAGATTCTTTCGCGTGGAGGGTGATTTCGACGGTGACGGCAGGGCTGACGTCGCCGAGTTACTCATGAACTCGACAAAGAGGAAGTGCGCTGTTTTTGTAAAGCTAGCCTCAACACAAAAATGGCAGATGCTTGGTGATACCGGCAACCTCGGGGATCTGGGCCGCTTTGCGATCGATCTCGTGAAACCCGGAAGATATGAGACAGCCTGCGGCAAGGGCTATGATGATTCGTTTTGCGCCCACGGCGAACCGGATTATCTGGTGCTTTCCCGCCCTGCCATCGATTTCATCTACACCGAAAGTGCTGACAGTATCTTCTATTGGGGTGAGAAGACTAAGGAGTTTCGGAAAATCGCGATGAGTGACTAGCAATGACCGATTATTTCTCCATCATCGGCAAGCCCACCGCCATGGTCGACGCGGCCGAGAAGACCACCGGCGCCGGCAAATACACCGACGACCTCACCGTTCCCGGTATGCTGGTCGGCAAGATTCTGCATTCGCCGTATCCGCACGCGCGCCTGAAGCGCATCGACATCAGCCGCTCCGAGCAACTCGATGGCGTCGTTGCCGTGGTCGTTGGCAAGGACGCGCCCAATCCTTACGGCATTCTTCCTGTCGGCCATGACGAACATGCGCTGGCGCTCGACAAAGTTCGCTATGTTGGCGACAACGTCGCCTGCGTCGTGGCGACTTCCGAAGCCGTCGCGGAAAAGGCGCTCGAACTGATCGATGTCGACTACGAAGTTCTGCCCGCTTACTTCGATCCCGAAGAATCGATGAAGGCCGAAGGCGATCTCATCCACGACAACAAGCCGAACAACTTAGAAAAGGATTATCACCACGTTTTCGGCGATCCCGACAAGGGTTTTGCCGAAGCCGATCAAATCGCCGAAGCGCGCTTCATTGCCAATGAGGTCACGCACGCTGCGATGGAGCCGCATTCCACGTTGGCCGCGTTTGAAATCGATCCGCACACCGGCCAGCCTGGACGCCTTACGGTCTGGTCGTCGACGCAGGTCCCGTATTACCTGCAGCACAAACTGTCGCTTGTGCTCGAGATGCCCATGCAGCAGATTCGTGTGATTAAACCGCTGGTGGGTGGAGGATTCGGCGGCAAGAGCGAAGTCATTCCGCTCGAGATCATCGCCGCCATTGCCGCGCGCAAGGCCAAGGCTCCTGTCAAAATCACATACACGCGCGAAGAAGTGTTCTGGGCGCATCGTGGACGGCCGCGCACCATCATCGATTTGAAGACCGGAGTTAAGAATGATGGCCGCATCACCGCGGTGAAAGCGCGCGTGGTGCAGGATGGCGGGGCGTATTGCTCCTATGGTGTGGTCACAATCCTTTACTCCGGCGCGTTGCTCGGCGCGCTCTACGACATCCCGCACATTCAATATGACGGATACCGCGTGCTCACCAACAAGCCCGCCTGCGGAGCAATGCGCGGGCACGGCACGGTGAATGTGCGCTTCGCCTTCGAATCGCAACTCGACGAACTGGCGGCCAAAATTGGAATGGACCCGGCAGAAATCCGCCAGCGCAATCTGCTGCAACCGCCTTGCATCACTGTCAATGGCCTGCGCGTACGGAGTTATGGATTGCCCGGGTGCATCGAGCGAACCGTGGAGCAGTCGGGATGGAAGGTCCGGAATGGCCATCTGCCGAAAGGACGCGGGCTCGGCATCGCCTGCAGCCACTACGTAAGCGGCGCGGCCAATTCGATCATCCGCTCTGACATGCCACACTCGACGGTCAATATCAAGATTGATCGCGACGGCGGTGTCGTGGTCTACACGGGCGCCTCTGAAATCGGCCAGGGGTCGGACACAATGACTGCGCAGGTCGCGGCCGAAACGCTGGGGTGCTCACTGTCCCGCGTGCGAGTGATCGCCGCCGACACCGACCTGACGCCGATCGACATTGGCTCGTACTCCAGCCGCGTGACATTTATGGCGGGCAATGCGACCTTGCGAGCGGCGGCAGAAGTGAAGAAGCTAATCGCCGCTGCTGCCGCGAAGAAAATGAACTGCGCCGCCGAAGAGCTGCTTTTCCGCGACGACTCGATTGTCAGGAATGGCGGCCATGTAAACGACCACGACCCATGTGGGGACGGGCGCCCCCGCCCGTCCGGGCCGCGCGAAGTTGGCGCGCGCCCGGTTTCCATTCCCGAAGCATCGGCTCCGTCGGCTTCCGGGCGCGTCGAGGGCCAGATTCTGCGAGGGTCCTTACAGCAGAACCGCAAAGACGAAGGCCCGAAAGATCGGATGACGTTTGAGGAAGCCGTCGTGGCCGCCATCGATTTCCATGGTGCGCTTACCGGGACCGGTGCCTACGCTCCGCCACCAGAAGCGCGCGGCGGCAAACATAAAGGCGGCGGCGTGGGGCCATCGCCGGCATACTCCTATTCTGCGCAGGTCGCCGAAGTCAGCGTCGACGAAGAGACCGGCGAAGTCACTGTGCACAAAGTCTGGGCCGCGCACGATTGCGGCCGCGCACTGAATCCGGTTTCGGTCGAAGGCCAGATCATCGGCTCCGTGTGGATGGGCATGGGTCAGGCACTCACTGAAGAAATGGTCTGGAAAGACGGCCTGCTGATGAATCCCGGACTGCTCGAATATCGTAGCCCGTCGTCGGTGGAATCACCCGCAGTCGTGCCGATCATCGTTGAGAGCATCGACCCCGAGGGTCCATTCGGCGCAAAAGAGTGCAGCGAAGGGTCGCTGGCGGCAACCATTCCAGCCATCGCGAATGCAATCTACGACGCGGTCGGCGTGCGGCTGCACGAGTCGCCGTTCACGCCCGAAAGAGTTCTCGCGGCTTTGCGAGCAAAGAAAGATGCCAAGTCTCTGAATCTGACCGAAGGAGTGGACCCTACTTCGCCGGCTCGTTTCCGCGAGCACGGAGGATCGCTCTGCTTCAAAGGTAAAGGCCCGGAGCGTCATGCGCTTGATTCCGCCCGGCATGAAGGTTCATCGCGAGGTGCGGATTGAGCCTTCCGCAATTCAAACTTCTGCGCCCCCGCACGATCGAAGAGGCGTTGGAATTCCTGTCCGTTCGTGTGGGTGCGGGAGATCATTCGACCGCACTTAGGGCAGGGTCGCCCGCGAATTCTCTTCGCATCATTGCTGGGGGCACTGATCTAATCCCTTCCATGAAGCAAAGGCTCTTCGAGCCGGAATATGTTTTAGATCTGCGGAGCGTTAGCGAGATGCGAGGAATCAAGCCGCATTCCGACGGCAGCGTCGAAATTGGTGCGCTCACAACACTACGTGCGATCGAGAAGTCCGACTTTCTCCGCCAGCATTATCCCGTGCTCAGCGAAGCTGCCGCGGCCGTTGCATCTCCTGTGCTGCGCAACATGGGCACGATCGGTGGCAACATCTGCCTCGACACGCGCTGCCTGTGGTACAACCAATCGCTCACCTGGCGCAAAAGTTGCGGATTCTGCATCAAGAAAGATGGCGACTTGTGCCATGTGGCCCCCGGCGGGACGAAATGCTGGGCGGCTTTTTCCGGCGACACGCCACCGGCGTTGCTTTGCCTGAACGCCGAGATCGAAATCGCCAGCGGGGTCGAAGTGCGGCGCATGCCTTTGGCTCAACTCTACACCGGCTTGGGCGACACGTACCGAAAACTTCAGGCGAACGAACTTGTCACGCGCGTGTTCCTGCCTTCATCTTCGGCGGATTATCGCGGTGTCTACCGCAAGCTGCGCGTCCGCGGATCGATCGATTATCCGCTGGCCGGTGTCGCCGTGGTAATGAAACGCTCCAACGGACACATTGCCGAGGCGCGCGTAGGGATTACGGCAGTGAACCCGGCGCCGTTGCTGGTGAAGGGTGCGGCTGAATTGCTCGCGGGCAGGGAACTCGATGAATCGCTAGCTGAAGCTGTCGGTGATCTTGCAGCGAGGACTGCGAAACCCCTCACGACTTCGGCGCTCACTCCAGAATATCGCCGCGAGATGATTCGTGTGTTCACCAAGCGCGCCGTTCTGGCAGCGTTTTCACAGGAGTCGGGAAATTAGAATTCCTTGCGGCAGGAGGCGGTTGGCTGCCACATCGCTCGAATCAGGTCGGATCCCGAGCGCCGCTTCACCTGATAGAATTCACGGCTGAAACGGACCACTGAAGATTCCCTTGATCACCGACTGCCACATCCACATCCAGCCGATGGAAATGTTCAAGCCCCACGCCCTGGAGCTGATGAAGAAGAAACGGCCGAATTTCGACCAGATCATCGAGTTCTGCCGCTCGCCAAAAGCATTCCTGAAGTTCATGGACGCCAGCGGCATCGACCGTGCCATGCTCATTAACTATGTGGCGCCGGAGGTGATCGGCTTTACCAACGGTGTGAACCAGTTTGTTGCCGACTACGTGAAGGAAGATCCGAAACGCCTGCTTTCTTGCGGGAGCCTGCACCCACGTCACACCACAAACGTTCTTGCCGACGTGGAACAGATTCTGCGGCTGGGATTGAAGATGATCAAAATCCATCCCCCTCACCAGTTGCTGTATCCCAACGAATACCTGACCGGCGCAAAAGAACTGGAAATTATTTATCGCGCCGCCGAAGCCAACGGTGTTCCGGTCATGTTCCACACGGGGACGTCAATCTTTCCCGGCGCCCGCAACAAATACGGGGACCCGATTTATCTCGACGATGTGGCTGTGGATTTTCCCAAGCTGAAGATATTACTTGCCCACGGGGGACGTCCGCTGTGGATGCAGACGGCATTCTTTCTCGTGCGGCGGCATCCCAACGTCTATCTTGACATCAGCGGCATTCCACCCAAGACGTTGCTGAAATATTTTCCGCGCCTGGAAGAGATTGCGGACAAAACTCTATTTGGTACTGATTGGCCCGGCCCGGGCGTTCCCGACATCAAGAAAAATCTGGATGAATTTCGCGCGCTCCCGCTGAGCGTGGCGATTCAACAGCAGATTCTTACCAGGACCGCGCTCACTCTTTGGCCAGCCTGATTTCGGCAAAAAGAAGGCCCGCCAGCAAAGCAGGCCCTCTTGCCTCAAATTAGCGAACCTCTAGTTTCCGCCCGTCGCCGCATTCGCCTTCTTCCCTATTAGTTCGTCCGCCAGAGCGCTGGCTCCATAGATTTTCCGCAGAGCTTCTTGAATGCCCCGCGAATCCACCGACACGGCGCGTCCCTGCAGGTCGCTATAAGCGAAGTTCCAAGGCAGCGACTCGATATTCCCGTCAAAGATGATCCCGACCACTTCGCCTTTGGTGTTCACCGTGGGTGATCCAGAATTGCCGCCGATAATGTCGGCGGTTGAGACGAAGTTCAGCGGAGTCTTCAGGTCAAGTTTCGCTTTCGCGTTGATCCAGCTTTCCGGCAGATTGTATGGCGGTTGTTCGCCGTGTTCGGCAGCGTGTTCGTAAGCGCCGCCGATGTTGGTGTCAAACGGAATCGCCTTGCCGTTTTCCTGATAGCCTTTCACCTGCCCGTAGCTCAGACGCAGCGTGAACGTCGCGTCCGGTGGTTGCGCGAAGCCGCTCTGTGCGAAACGCGCCTTGGCGATGATCGTGCCATCCCGGCGCACCACTGAGTCAACTTTATCTTCGAACTCTTTGCGCGCGGCCCGCGCATCAGGATCAATCGCGCGCATGGCCACGATCAGCGGATTGGCACTGGCATCAATCGCCGCCTGCCCGCCTTCATAGAGCTGTTTGCGCACGGCCACGTCATCCAGTTTCGTGTTGGCGATCATGTCCTTCGCCGCGTCAGCCGGGCTTTTCCCTTGCAGCACTTTCTGCACGTCGGGGTTGTCCTTGCCCAGGGAGCCCTCCATTTCGGTGAGCGAGTCGGTGAGAAGGACCGTCTCAAGATTCTTGTAGATCGGCGCGGTCGAGAAGAGTTGCTGCTCGAACGAAGGCAAAGCGGAGTCGCGGTACTCGCGCATGCGTTCTGCATTTGGTTTCGGTTTCTCTTCTGCCGCGCGCACCAGCGCCCTCGCAGTCTGGGCCAGTCGCGACGCGAAACCTCGCATGCGCTCCAGGTATGTCAAATCGTTATAGATCGACTGCTCCACTGTGATCGCATGGGCGATTTCATCCCAGGGATCGGCGACGCCGGCATTTTTCGGATCGGCTTTAAATGCCGCGCGGAGCTTGGCCTCGTCGGAAGCCTTGGCATCCATAATCGCCTTATCGAGCAAACCCGATTCATATCCTCCGATCGCCTTTAGTGAATTCTGCAGACCGAAAATATCTTCTTTCGCGATTCGGGTGTTCTCTTCGGATTGTTTGCTGAAATCCTGTAGCACGGCGACGCGTCGGGCCAGCAGCTTCAACACCGACGGGTATTGCACGTCGCGCGTAAACTCCAGTTGCGCCATGGTCAGCAGTCGCCCGGTGCTTCCTGGATTTCCGGAGACAAAAATCAGGTCGCCATTGTTCACGCCGGCGCGCGACCAGCGCAGGTAATTGTCGAGATGCGCCGGTTTGCCGTCTTCGTAAACGCGAAAGAAAGTGATGTCGAGATCGTAGCGCGGATAGGTGAAGTTGTCGGGATCGCCGCCGAAAAAAGCGATGTCGAACTCTGGCGCGAACACCAGCCGCACATCCGTATACTTTTTGTACTTGTAAAGGTTGTACACCTCGCCCGAATAAAAAGTAACGACATCGCAGCGCAATCCGGTCGCGGTCGCACAGTCTTTTTCGATTTGCGACATGGCGGCGCGCTGCGCCTGACCGGCTTCTGCGGCAGACATCTCCGCTTTTACGCCTGCGTTCACCTTCGCCGTCACGTCTTCAATGCCGACCAACTGATTCAACTCAAGGTTCGGGCACTTGGCCTCTTCCGCCTGCGTCTTGGCGTAATACCCGGTCTTGATGTAGTCGTGGCCCTCGGTGGAAAGTTGCTGTACGCACTGTGCGCCCACGTGATGATTGGTAAACGTAAGTCCGTCGGCCGACACGAACGAGCCGGATCCGCCATTGTTGAATCGCACCGACGACAGGCGCACATGGTCGAGCCACGCCTGCGTCAGTTTGAATCCGTACTTGGTTTTGATCTTGTCCTTCGGAGCCTGGTTGTACAGCCACATCCCTTCATCGGCCTGAGCAAACGTACTCAACACGAATGCGAAAACAAGCAGAACCGCAAAAGACCGTTTCATTTTGGGTGATTCCTCCGGAAAGTCGGATGAGCCGGTTGCAGGGCAGCGGCGAGCCATGGGCGAACTCTTTACTATACGCCGCGGTAATCGTGAGCGACATCGGTACCTTCTCGTCAGGCAAGACGTGACATCGCTATCATGACTTCGCTGCGCGCCATCGAACAGTCTGCGGCCACTGCCTGCGGTCTTGGAACCGGGATTGCGCCTGCTCGCGTAGAATAGAGGTGGGTTTGTATGCGGCGAGTCTATCTCGACAATAACGCCACCACACCGGTTCTACCCGAAGTGTTTGACGCCATGCGCCCGTATTTTTGGGAGCGTTTCGGCAATGCCTCGTCCATCCACCACCATGGGCAGGAGACCCGCGCCGCGGTCGAGAATGCGCGCGAGTCGGTGGCGGCGCTGCTTGGCTGCCAAGCGTCGGAGATTGTTTTCACCAGCGGCGGCACCGAGTCAGACAATCTGGCGATCGCGGGGCTGACCGCCTCCGGCGATCACGTCATCACTTCGAGCATCGAGCATCACGCCGTGCTGCATGCCGCGAAGCATCTTGAGGAACTTGTCTGTGAAGTAACAGTTTTGCCTGTGGATGGCCGCAGCCTTGTCGATCCCGCGGACGTGCGGCGCGCGCTGCGCCCGAATACGAAACTGATCTCGATCATGATGGCGAACAATGAGACCGGCGTTCTGCAGCCCGTCGAGGACATCGGAAAAATCGCGGCGGAAGCCGGAGTTTATTTTCATACTGACGCCGTGCAGGCCGCAGTTAAGGTCCCGATTGACGTAAGCCGAATCGGCTGCCACGCGCTTTCGATTTCCGGCCACAAGATCCACGCGCCGCAGGGTGTGGGGGCGCTGTATGTGAAGAAGGGAACTCGCCTCCGGCCGATGTTGCATGGTGGTCGCCACGAACGCTCGCGCCGCGCCGGCACCGAGAACGTCCCAGGAATCGTTGGCTTGGGCAAAGCTGCGCAGTTGGCGAAGGACGCCTTTGACCGCGGTGACGACAAGAAGTTGGCCGCTCTGCGCGACCGCCTGGAGCAGGGAATTCTCGCGCAGGTGGAGGAAGCAGTCGTGAACGGCGGCGACGCCGCGCGTGTTCCAAACACGACGAGCATTCGTTTCGACCACATCGAGGGAGAAAGCCTGGTGATTGCGTTCGACTTGAAGGGATTGGCGGTGTCGACCGGCGCGGCATGTTCGTCGGGTGCAATCGAACCGTCGCACGTGCTGATCGCCATGGGACTGCGCAACGATCAGGCGCGGTCGAGCATCCGCTTCAGCCTGGGCAAGCAGACGACCGACGCGGACATCGACTTTGCGCTGGCACTCGTGCCGGAGACAGTTGCACGCCTGCGGGAGTTGAGCCCTACATATCGATAGGCTTCTCCGAATTGAATAATCGCCAACAAAATCGCAAATTCGATGAGGCGGTTCGTCGGATCGAGACAATCTTGGGTAGAAAACTTTCCAAAGACGACCGGCGGCGGCTCCATGATGAGATAACAAGGCAAGGGCTCAAAACGATCGATGAGATAGTAGACTGGGGTCGAGCATTGTTTCCGGAATGACTATGGACTTTAAACACCAGATAGCGACCTTGTTTCAGCCGTTACTTGGCCAAAGGGCTTGGGGCGCGAAGATTGGGTGGGGAAGTTTCATGACCATCGAATTTGGACCGAAGCGTCTTGAGCACCACCACTATCATGGGGATTGGCATCTCTGGCTTTATCAATGCGAGTGGACTCTTACGTCCAAAAACCATGAAATGGCAAACTCCGAGTCAAAGAGAGGAATTATGCAAACGGCGATAGGCAACCTAAACGGACTTCAACTTGAAGAGGTGGCCTTCGATCCAGAGCAGATGTCGACCGAGTTTATTTTTCATGGCAACCTCCGATTGAGATGCCAACGCTATTCGGACGCCCAACCAGACGAGGAATGCTGGATGCTATTCCTGCCAGATAAACGGGTAGCAAGTTTAGTTGCTGAAGGTTTGAGATATGAGCCCTCCTCGCTTGTGGCTCAGAAGCAGGAAGTAGAGAGTCGTTGGACTGATGCGCCCAGAGCAGTCAGGCTTGAGGATTAACTTTGTCCACCGACACCATCGCCGTAGCCATGTCGGGCGGTGTGGATTCTTCCACCGTTGCGGCCATGCTGCGCGCTGAGGGGCACAACCTCATCGGACTGACCATGCAGCTCTGGAACCAGCGCAGGCTCGCCGGGCGCGAGGGCATGCCGGAGTCCGTGCAGGGACGCTGCTGCTCGCTCGACGATGTTTACGACGCGCGCCGCGTGGCCCAGCAGATCGGCATTCCTTATTACGTCGTCAATCACGAAGAGCGCTTCGAGCGCGACGTGATTCGTCCGTTCGTCGAAGAGTATCTCTCCGGGCGCACGCCGATCCCGTGCAGCCTCTGCAACAATCATCTGAAGTTCGATCAGCTCTTGATCGTCGCTCGGCAGATCGGCGCCGAGCGTGTCGCCACCGGCCACTATGCGCGTGTTGATTACGACGACGCTCGCGGCCGCTGGCTGCTCAAGCGTCCCGCTGACCACAGCAAGGACCAGACCTATTTTCTCTTCGGCCTCACGCAGGATCAGCTCAGCCGCACATTATTTCCGCTCGGCGATATGACCAAGCGACAGGTCCGCGAACTTGCGCACCAGCACTCGCTCGCGCTGGCCGAGAAGCCCGACTCGCAGGAAATCTGCTTCGTTCCCGGGGGCGACTACAAGCGCTTCATTGATGCCTACCTCGCCGAGCAGGGCGGCTCACTTCCTGACACGGCCGGCGAACTCGTCACCGCCAGTGGCGAAGTCATCGGCGAGCACCCGGGCATTCACAATTTCACCGTCGGCCAGCGCAAGGGACTCGGCGTCGCCACCGGCTCGCCGCTCTACGTCATCCAGATCAGCGGGGCGCAGAAGCAGGTGATTGTTGGAGGTGAAGACCATCTCTACTCTCGCACCCTGCGCGCCAAGCGCGTGAATCTGATTTCAGTTGGCGATCTGCGTGAGCCGATGCGCGTCACCGTCAAGATTCGCCATCGCCACGAGCCCGCGCCAGCCATAATTGAAAAGTTCGCTGGCGAGTCGGGGGATGACGAAATCCTCGTCACCTTCGACGACCCGCAGCGCGCCATCACACCAGGCCAGGCCGCCGTCTTCTATGACGGCGACATCGTTGTCGGCGGCGGTTGGATTATTTAATCGTCAGTCTTGATTGGCCAGAGCAGTGCAATCGTCAGTGCCACGGCAATCCCCAGCGACACCTCCACAAAACGATGCCAAGCGACAATCCAAGCCGCACGAGTGCGAGCGATCAGCAAAATGATGCTCAGAGTGATCGCAGCAAATCGATACGCGCCCCGGAATCGCAGCAACACGCAGAGCACTCCAGCGAGAAAGATTGCTCCGGCATAGACCCATGTATTCGAGGGAGATGCGGGAAAGACGGTCGCGATCACTGCTCCCATTGCCGCGCCGAGCGCGGTTCCGGCAAACCGCTGCCACGCCAGAGTTTTCGGATCGATGGTGGACTGAATAATCACGACCGCGGAAATCGGCGCCCAATAAAATTCAGGCAACTTCAGCAGTCGTGCCAGTAGCATAGCCAGCACGGCAGCAACCGTCGTCCGCACGGCATCCAGAAGGGTGTTCGGCCCTAGCTTATTCGCTCTTGCCATTGGGGAACTTGCTTCAAAGTCTATGTGGACGAGCAATCTTTGTGGAGTTCATGCGGCAACGTTGCGTTCGAAGAATTGCCGGCAGGGGAAGCGCCGGTGCGCAACACTTCCAGAAACGACGCGCCCGTCTGCTTCAGTTTCGCTTCCAGCCGCGCCGTGCAATCGCAATCTCCGCAGGCCCACGGCTCGGAGCCGTTTTCGTCGCGGCATTTGCGGCGATCGTGCGCGTCCTGCACGCGGGTAAGATCGAAATATTCCTCCCAGTACGGACGCTCTTCCTGCAACGGCGTCGGACAGTAGCAGACTTCCACCCAACGTGTGGTCTTGTCCGCGCACCGACGCGCATCTTTCATGTTGCGCAGATATTCACCCTCGGCGACCGATCCCAGGCCGAGAGTTTCCCGCTCGATGGCGTCGAGCAGATCGTTTTCACGGCCGGGCTTTACGCGTGCTCGCACCAGATATCGCATGAGCAATCAAAAGATGAAGGTGAGTCGCAGCCGAGTCACTTGCTGATTATTGATTACTGATTGAAGGGTGTGCAGCCTGGGCGGAGGGCATTCAATCAACAATCAAAAAGCAGCAATTAACAATGCCTTTCAGATGAACATCTCGTCCTGCGGCACAGGTCGCCGGTCTTCGCGACTGCCGCCATTTCGGCGGCCGCGGGTGCGCAGCAGGAAGTCCAACCCCACGGTGATGCCCTGCATGATTCCCGAGAGCTGGCGAACCGGTGAGATGACGGTCTTGTGCACCATTTCGGAGGTTTGTTCCACGCGGTCCAGGGTGCGGCTCAACAATTCATCGGCACGGATCACCTGCAGGCGTGCGCGATCGACGACATCGTTGACGGTTGCATCCACGCGCAGCACCTGGGCCCGCATCATTGTGGTCGACTCCGCCAGATTCTCCGCAATCACTTCGAGTCTGGGTCGGATATCGATTAGCAGTGCCTGAGCCTGCTCAACCGTCGGAAGAACTTTTGTTTTTACTTCGGCGGCGAGCGCTTCCACGCGGGTGCCGCTTTTGCGCATGGCAATGTATATGGCCAGCAGGACGCCGGCCTGCAGCAGAACCGCAATCCCCGTCAGGGCGATAAACACAGTCAGTTTATCCATAAGCATGTCTCCACCGAGTTGCCTGCGAGCGCGCTCGGAAAGGAGAAACGGCCGGTTCCCGAGCTACAGAGTCTTCGTAGCGCCCGTGTCCGCGGTGGCCTCGTGATACGCCTGCCGGCCCGCTTCATACGCGGCGCGAAACTGTTCCTTCTGCTGGCTGACCACATCGCGGCCGCGGTCGGCCCATTGCGATGCCTGCTCGCGAGCCTCGCGCGCCCGATTCCGCACGTAATCGCGACTTTCTTCAGCGCGAGCGCGCAGCACTTCCCGTGTCTCGCTGCCTGAGCGTGGCGCGTAAAGCACGCCCGCCAGCGCTCCCAGTCCTAATCCCGCCAGGAACCATACAAAACTATTGCCGTCACGATCCGACATAAAGTCCTCCTGATGACGCTATAACGACGCTCTACTGCCTAAGACGGATGGTAGCACCCGGAGTCGGAGAAATACAATTCAGGCGGTTCGGGCGGCTGGAATTACACACCCAAATAAGACGACTTCATATTCAGGTGAAGAAGCAACTTGCCCCTGAATACGTCGTACGTCTGGGAGCCTGGGGACGACTCCTATTTCTGTTGTGTAGGCGGAGCTATCGGCTTCTGCACGGGTGCGGCCGGCTGGGTTTTGACCGGCTCCGATTTGATCCCTTGCAGCACCGAAGCTGGACCGCCTCGCCGGCTGGCATGCACCGAGAGTGTGATCGATGTGATCATGAAAGCGATCGCCGACCAGGTCGTGGCTTTGGAAAGCGCGCTGGCAGCTCCGCGCGGGCCAAATGCCGTCTGGCTACCTTGCCCGCCAAAGGCCGCCGAAATATCGCCGCTCTGGCCGCTCTGCAGCAACACGACAATGATGATGAAGAAACAGACCAGGATGTGAATCGTCGTGACCAGATAAAACATAAAGTAGATTGATCCTCAGCCGGGCCCGGCACATCTCAGAAAGACGGCCCTAAGAGATTCGCGGTGAAGCCACCGGAGAAGAGAAAACCACAACTGAGTCGTTCCCTCAACCCTGCTAGTAAGTAGTTTGACATCCGCCCCTGTCCCCGGTCAAGGCCGCTGGATCTCAAAAATGGCGGGATTCACCGGTCGGTTGATCGCCGCACCGGTTATTGCGTGCGGGGGGATCCTACAGCATTCAGCAGATGGCAAAGACGGGGTCATCGGCGCTATCGTTGAGATTGTAGGTGGTCTGGGAACCACGATGGGCACCACGCTGCAAAGCAGACTCGACATTTGATCCATGTTCCTGGACGCTGATTCGCCGCTCCTGCATGCGGTACCTGGGTCGCCACTCACGACCGGAAAGGACCGGGACAAAGTCATGAAATCGCAGATTAAGCTGGGGACGGTATTTGGAGTCGAACTGGGCCTGCACTACAGCTGGCTGGTCATAGCCCTGCTGATCACGTTTTCGCTGGTCGCTCAATTTCATGCTGTAAACCACAATTGGAGTGATGCCTTGGTTTGGAGCACGGCAATTCTCACCGGCCTGCTTTTCTTTGCCTGTTTGTTCGCGCACGAGTTGTCTCATGCGGTTGTTGCCAAGGCCCGCGGCATTCCGGTGCACAAAATCACCCTCTTTTTGCTCGGAGGCGTCGCTCAAATCGAAAAGGAAGCCTCCGACCCGAAGACCGAATTCTGGATGGCCATCGTGGGCCCCATCACCAGCGGGGTGCTTGGCGTGGTCATGCTGGCTTTGGCCAGGCTTGCCGGCTGGACTCCATGGGCCTCGCCCGGCACACCCGGCACAGCTCTCCTGGTATGGCTCGGCTACATCAACCTGGCTTTGGGCGCGTTCAATATGATTCCAGGTTTCCCCCTTGACGGAGGGCGCGTGCTGCACGCCCTTTTGTGGTGGGTGATGGACGACGCCGAGCGCTCAACCCGGACCGCGGCAATCGTCGGGCAGGTCATCGCTGTTTTCTTTATTGGCTTTGGAATTTTGCGGTTCTTTCAGGGAGCAGGCCTGGGAGGACTTTGGATTGCCTTCATCGGCTGGTTCCTTTTGCAGGCCGCCGGCGCCACCTACATGCAGGTCAAAGCAGGCAAGCTTCTCCGGGGCCTGCGCGTGAAAGATGTGATGTCGACCGATAGCTACACAGTCGATCCCGAGGTCTCAGTACAGGACTTTGTGAATGAGCATTTGCTGCGCACCGGCCGGCGCTGCTTCCTGGTGGTCCAGGATGGACGCCTGCTCGGTTTGGTCACGAGCAACGAAGTGCGCCAGGTCGAGCCCCGAGCATGGCCGTTTACTCCTGTGCGAGCCGTGATGCGCTCCGCCGACAAGGTTCACTTCGTGTCTCGCGATATGCCGGCGATGGAAGCCCTGGAGATCATGGGGCGCGAAGACGTGAATCAATTGCCCGTAATGTCTAACGGACAGATCGAAGGCGTCGTGTCTCGCGCGCACGTGCTGCAGGTTCTACGCTCGCGGGCCGAGCTCAAGCTGCCTCCGAGTCTGCCCCGGGCAGCATGATGATGGCAAAGGATGATTTTGAAACTGAACGATGTCTAAAAGAGCGCCAACGCGGTCGAGGATCGGGATGGAAGCTAACTTGCCGACCGCCTGACGAAATGCGAAAGCTCTGGCTGCGTCGTAAACGAGCCTCGCGATTAGCAGATCGAATCTAAAGCCTTAAAATTGGTGCGGAAGGGGGGATTTGAACCCCCACGCCTTTCGGCGCCACCCCCTCAAGATGGTGTGTCTGCCAGTTCCACCACTTCCGCAC
>DATJSG010000047.1:0-110699 GCA_035504195.1 Terriglobales bacterium | reverse complement strand
GGTTTATCCGGTTGGCGGTGAGCCCGGAGCCCGAGCGAAGATCGCGCGGAGTAGCCCCGCAAGGGAAGCTCTGAAAGCAGGTCGAGCAAGGGTCAAACGCGAGCTACTGGCCGAGACGAATGGACCTTACATCACCTCGGAGCTCTCTTTGTTTTTAGCTGCGAGTTTCGAATAGTGAACGACGAGCTTTCAGCTTGACCCACCCCGGTTGTACTCAGTCGTTTCTGTCTGTCCTAATCTCAAATTAAAATCTGCGGGAGATCCTTGCAGCCTGAGAGGAGACTTATGGCGAATCACGGCGGCGGGCGTCTGGTCATTCTGAGCGGGCCTTCGTGCGTGGGCAAGACTCCGCTGGCGAAGGCGCTCGCCAAGTTTTATCCCGAGTTGCACGGTAAGCTGCACCGGCTGGTGCTATTCAACAGCCGAAGTCCGAGGCCGGGGGAAATCGATGGCGTGGACTATCACTTTCGCACGCGCGAACAAGTGGAGTCGCTGCGGAAAGAAAACCGGTACGCCGTGATCGAGGTGCGAAGCGACATGCAGGCCCTGGATGTGCAAGAGCTGCAGTCCTTTCTGCAACGTGGAGACGTGTTTTTCGAGGGGAGTCCGTTTGTGGGCCGGGAAATGCAGATGCATCCGCAATTGGCGGAAGTGAGCAAGCTTGCGGTTTTTGTGTCGCCGCTATCGAAAGAAGAAATTGTTTGCTTCAAAGCGCCGGACCGCAATGTCTCGCTTCCGGACTTCGTGACGGATATTCAGCGGCGGAAGCTGCTGCGCCGGACGCGGCGGCACAAACAGGAACTGTCGCTGAAGGATTTGGAGGAGATCGAGAGGCGCGCGGGGAGCGCGTATCGCGAGATAAGAGAGGCGTGGCGGTTTCAGTACGTCATTGCGAATCACGACGGCGAGGACAGCGACAATTGGGAGGCGTTTTATTATCCGATTGGGGACGCGCGGAAGACGCTGGAGAGTTTTGCGGCGCTGCTAAAGGGTGAAGTTCCAGCAGGAGTGGAGAAATGGGAGGACGGCTTGGTGCCGGCCTTGGCGAAGTGACTTTCACTCGAGAAATTCTGTAACGTTCCTATCATTCCTATCGGTGCCTCGTAGCTTTTCTATTGCGTAAAGACCGCCTGCCCGTCCCTGCGGGACTCGGTTCCTTTTCCACTTTCACCCGGCATTTCCGGCCTGGCTCTCACATTTCCCCGCTTCCCGGCTGGGGCTAGTCTACGTGCTCGCCTTCGGAGAAGCCGGGCTCGCCCGGGGGGAGGATGTCGCGTTCGCCGGCGATCCAGACGTAGAGAGTGGGCAGGAGGAAGACGCTCATGATGAGCGCGGCCATGAGGCCTCCGACGATGACGATGGCGAAGGGACGCTGGGAGTCGGAGCCGATGGCGTGGGAGGTCGCGGCGGGAAGCAGGCCAAGCGTGGCGACCAGCATGGTCATCATGATGGGGCGGAGTCGGAGGACAGCGCCTTCAACGGCGGCGTCTTCAATGGTGTAGCGGCGGACGCGCAGCTGGTTGATGTATTCCAACATGATGACGCCGGTCTGCACGGAGACGCCGAAGAGCGCGAGAAATCCGACACCGGAGGAGACGCTGAAGTTCGTGCCGGTCACAAGCAGAGCAAGCAGGCCGCCGATGGGAGCGATGGCGACGTTGGCCATGATCAGCATCGCCCACTTAAACGATTTAAACATGGTGTAGAGAATGATGTAGATGATCAGAATCGTGATGGGCAGTACGATCAGCAGGCGAGCATTGGCTCGCTTCTGGCTGGCGTATTCGCCTTCCCACTTGAGGTGATATCCGGTAGGGAGTTTGACCTGGCGGTTGACCTTGTCGATCGCTTCTTCGACGGCGCTGCCCAGGTCGCGTCCGCGAACGCTGTACTTGATGGCGATGTAGCGCTGGTTGCCTTCGCGGTAAATTTCTGATCCGCCGTCGGCGAGCTGAATTTTGCAGAGCTGTGCGAGCGAGACGCGCTCGCCGGTAGGCGAGAGCAGGCGGATTTTTTCGATCGCTTCTTTGGTGTCGCGGTATTGCGGGAGGTAGCGCAGGACTAAATCGTAGCGGGCCTCGCCTTGCAAGACCTGGGTGAGAGCGTTGCCGCCGACGGCCGTCTGGATGGCGTCCTGCACGTCGGCGACGTTGATCTGATAACGCGCGGCGGCGTCTCGATCGACGGTGATATTGAGATTGGGCTGGCCGAGAACGCGGAAAACGCCGAGGTCTTCGATGCCGGGAATCTGGCGCATGATGGCAACGATTTCGTCGGCCTTGGCTTCGAGAGTTTTTAAGTCGTCGCCGAAAACCTTGGTCGCGAGCTCGCCTTTGACGCCACTGACAGCCTCTTCCATGTTGTCTTCGATGGGCTGGGAGAATCCCCAAACGGCGCCGGGAATCTTGTCGAGTTCGCGCTGCATGGCGGCGATGAGTTCGTCCTTGTCTTCGTGGAAGACTGGCCGCCATTCCTCTTTGGGCTTGAGGTCGACAAAGTATTCGGTGTTGAAGAATCCGGTGGTGTCGGTTCCGTCATCGGGGCGGCCGACCTGGCTGGTGCAGTCGGGGACTTCGGGGAACGAACAGAGAATAATGCGCGCCTGGTTGGCGACGCGGATGCCTTCGTCGGGTCCGGTCGAGGGGGCGAGCGTGCCACGAACCCAGAGAGCTCCCTCATCGAGGTGCGGCAGAAATTCGGAGCCGATGGCGCCGCCGAATCCGAGATACATGGCGATGGCCACACCGAACAGAGCAACCCCGACGGTGACATAACGGCGGCGAATGGCGTAGCGGACGGCATAACGATAGCGCTCGGTGAGGAACAACATGACCGGGTTATGCCATTCCTTGGCGCCCTTGGCGAAGGCGAAGCTGGCGAGGACGGGAGCGATCAGCATGGAGAAAATCAGCGCGCCGAGCAGGGCAAAGGCAACCGTCCAGGCCATGGGCTGGAACAGGCGGCCTTCGACCCGTTGCAGGGTGAAAATGGGAAGGTAGGCGGTGATGATGATGCCGATGGCGTAGAAGACCGGGCGCTGAACTTCATGGGAAGCTTCGCTGATTTTTTCAGCGGGGGTCTTTGTGTCGTCGGCGAAGCTCATGTGGCGGACGATGTTTTCGATCATCACCACGGCGCCGTCGACGACCATGCCGAAATCGAGCGCTCCCAGCGAGAGCAGGTTGGCGGGAACGTTTTTCAGGTCGAGGCAGATGGAGGCGAAGAGCAGAGAGAACGGAATGGTAGCGGCAACGATGATTGCGCCACGCACATTCCCGAGGAACAGGAAAAGGATGATCGAAACCAGGATCATGCCTTCGGTCAGATTGTGCAGAACCGTGTGACTGGTGAAGTGGACCAGGTCGCTACGGTCGATGAAGGGAATGATTTTCACACCCTTGGGCAGGATGTGATCGTTCATCTCGGCGATTTTTTCGTGCAGGGCCTTGAGGGCGGGATCAGCGGGCGCGCCCTTGCGCAGCAGAGCGATGCCGGAGACGACGTCGTCGTTGTCGACGATCTTTCCATCTTCATGCTGGATGGCGCCATTCGGGCCGTAGGGACAATAGCTGCAGGCGCGGGCGAACTGGCCAAGGCGGATTTTCGGTCCCTGCTCGACTACGCCTAGATCTTTGACGCGAAGCGGCGTGCCGTTCTTGGCAGTGATTACGGTTTCTTCGATGTCGTGGACGCGATCGACCTGTCCGACTTCACGTACGTTGATCTGCTGCAGCCCCTCCTGAATAAAGCTGCCGCCGGCGTTGGCGTTGTTGTTGATGAGTTGCTGCTCGACCTGGGCCAGGCTCAGGCCGTAGGCGACGAGTTTGTTGGGATCGAGCCGAACCTGATATTCGCGGGTGGGTCCGCCGAAGCTGGCGACGTCGACGATGTCGGGAACGGACTTGAGATTTTTTTCGACGACCCAGTCTTCGATCGATTTGAGTTCCATCGGATCGTATTTCGGGTTGGAGCTATGCAGGGTGAAGAAATAAATCTGGCCGACCGGGCTCCAGTCGGTGCCCATCTGCGGATTGACGTTGGGCGGAAGCGTAACCTGGCTTAACCGCTCCAGGACGCGCTCGCGGTTCCACGCGTTATCGGTGCCGTCTTCAAAGATGAGTTTCAGGTCGGAGAGTCCGAACAGCGAGAAGGAACGCAAATGCACCACGCCGGGGATTCCGTTCATGGAGGTTTCGAGCGGAATGGTGACCTGCTGTTCGATCTGTTCGGCAGAAATGCCGGGCCACTGGGTGATGATTTCGACGTAGTTGTCGGCGACGTCGGGATAAGCCTCGATGGGCAGATTGTGGAACGAGATAATGCCCCAGGCGAGCAAAAGTAAGGCGAACCCCAGAATGAGGAGGCGGTTGCCAAGGGCGAAATCGACGATGCGGCGGATCATGGGTTATTCCGGTTGTCAGTAGCCAGTGGCCAGTGGCCAGTACTGCCGTGCCAGTCCACGCGAGATTCCTCGCTGCGCCTGAAGAGCGGCTCCGCTCGGAATGACTCATCGGAAAAATTTGTTTTCAAGAGAATCACTTGTTATTGCTCCACCGTGTTCTGCAAATCCAGGGCGTTGGAGACTACTTGGTCGCCGGGTTTTAGGCCGGAGACGATTTCCTGTTGTTTATTGGGCAGCATGTTTCCCGTGACGACTTCGACTCGCTTGAAATGTCCGTTGCCGAGCGGGGTGTAGACCCATTCGCGATCGTGCAGGTGCAGGATGGCGTCGGCGGGAACGGCGCAATGAACTTCGGGCGACTTGCCGTAGAACGTGGCGGTGACGAACATTCCGATGCGCATGAGGCCGGGATTTGTCACTTCCAGGCGAACCTTGGCGGTGCGGATGTTGGGATCGAGCACGGGGAGAATATTGTCGATGCGGCCTTTGAGAACCTGATTCGGGTACGCGCTGAGGCGAATGTCGGCGGTGTCGCCGACGCGGACGGCGTCGAGATCGTTTTCGTAAACGTCGCAGATGATCCACACGAAGGAAAGATCGGAGATGGTGAAAGGATTCGGGCCCGAGAGGCCTTGCACGCCGGAGGCATTGGTCACCTGCTGGTCGGTGATGACGCCGGAGATGGGCGCGGTGATGTCAACGATGCCCGAGGGATGATCTTTGTCGATGCCGAGAGTGTGCAGTTGCTCGGTGGCGGCGGTGAGGTCGGCCTTGGCGTCGGCCTCGGTGTCGTCGGCCTGTTCGAGGGCACTCTTGGCGATGGCACCCTTGCTGTAGAGAGTCTGGGCGCGGTCGAGCTGGATGCGGGCGAGGCGTTCGTCGTTCTCGGCCTTGATGTAGGTCTGGTAAGCGCCGGAGACGTCGTTGCTGCGGACACGCAGCAGGACTTGGCCCTTCTCGACGGCATCGCCGAGCCTAGCTTTGACTTCCACGACGCGGCCGGTGGCTAGGGAGATGACGGGAACGGCGCGGGAAATATCAGGCTGCACGACGCCGGTTACATTGAGCGCGGGAACTGATTTGTACTCGACCGCGGTGACCAGGGGAAAGTCGGAGGGACTGCTCACCTGGAAGTTGTTGGAGTCGAGATCGGGAACGACTGTGGTTTTAGGCGGGGCTTCGTCCTGCGGGTTGGCTTTGCCGGTGGAGCAGGCGGGGAGAAGAGCGAGCGCACAGATGAGCGCCAGCAAGGTGCCCATTCGGTGGGGATTCGAGGAAAATCCCCACTTCTCGCGCAAAAGGCGCGCGAGAAATGGGGCACCCGGGGTGAGGCGTGGTGAGGCTGTCCCCAAATTAAGCCGCGCAGCCGAGTTTTGCTCGACTGGGCGGGCGAGAGCGCCCGTCCCCAGACGGGCGGTGCCTGTCCCTGCATTCTTATTTCTGCGATTCGGTTTCATGGGATTACCTCGCGGCCGACCGCTTGATTCATCTGGGCGGCGGCGGTGAGATAGGCGCCGACCAGATTGACGTAGCTTAATTGCACGGTGCGGTAATCGCTTTCGGCGTTCAGGAAGTCGAGCAGCGAAGCGCCGCCGTGCTGGTAGGAAAAAAACACGGTGTCGCGCACGCGCACGGCTTGCGCCAGATATTTTTGTTTGTAGGGCTTGAGCAGGTTGATGTTGGCGACCACGGTGGCGTAAGCGGTGTCAACGTCGCTATAGACCTGGTCTTCGGCGGCGCGCTCCAGCTTCTGGCTGCGGTCGATGTCGATCTTGGTACGCAGCTTTTCGCCCTGGTTGCGGTCAAAGACCCGGAGCGGGATGCTCACGCTGACGCCGAGCGTGTCCGTCGCGAAGGGATTATTGGTGGAGGCATTGTGCGTGTACCACGCGCTCAAAGTCGGGTCGGTGGATCCGTTGGCCTCGGCGAGCTTGTGATTGGTCTCGGCCTGCTGCACGGTGAGGATGGCGGCGTGAAGATCAGGACGAGCCTTAAGCGCGTCGCTGCGGTAGTCATCGAGCGCGAGCAGTTCTTCGCTGAACTCGAAGGGGCCGTCGACGTCGAAGCTGTCGACGGGACGGCGGTCGTCGAGTAAAGCCAGCAGATTGATCTTGGTGGTGCGCAGGTTGACGATGGCGTTCTGCAGATCGGATTCGTATTGCAGGCGCTGCAATTCGAGGCGGTCGAGATCGATCTGGGCAATGTCGCCAGCCTGGAAGCGGTCGCGGCTGATCTTGAGCACGTGGTCGTAGTAATCGAGATTGTCTTGTGCGACTTTCAAGACAGCTTTGGCCTGCAGGATGCCGACGAAAGCGCTGCGTAAATTGAAGAGCAGGGTGCGTTCGAGATCAGACTGCTGGGCTACGCCAATGGCGGTGCCTTGTTTTGCAGCTTCGTAGCGCAGGCCGCGCTTGTGGCGGCGCTCGAAGAGCTGGCTGATGGCCGGCGACTCGAACGTTCCGGCAAACGGCTCCCATACGCCGTGACTGGGAGAGATTTGAGTGCCGTCCGCGGTGAAGGTGAAATTGGGATTGGGGCGAAGATGGGCGGTGATTTCTTCTGCTTTCAGTTCGTCGATGTTCAGAACGCCCGCCAGGACGGTGGGGTTGTTGCTTTCGAAATGATCCTTCACCTGATCCCAGGTCCAGAGTTGGGGTAGGGGAGATTGGGTTGCGGCTGGTGGCGCACTTGTCCTTGCAGGTGACTGCGCTGCGATCTGCGGCGTGCTGCCGGGCACGATTCCCAGAGCGCATCCCAGCGCACCCACAAGCATGAACGATCGCGACAAGTAGCTGTGCATCAGATTCTCGACTGTCACTTAATAGCGGCTATTTCCCGCGTGCAACGCGTCTTTCTGTCGACGCGGCCGGGACCGGCGATTCCTCAGTATGCGGCCCTGCACGTAAGAATTGTGTAAAGAGGGAAGATCGCGGCCGCCGATTCCTGGATGGAAATTATTTCTCGATCCAATTCCTGCCTTTGCCGAGCTGGACTTTTCGGCGGTACGCGAACGGAACGACTATGCCAGTCGCGCAAGGGGAGGGGCGCGTCCGGTGGGAAGAACCAGCGCGGTTGTGTCGAAGACGAATGAACGGGGCGAGAGCTGGTGAAACCCGGCCTCAAGGGAGAACGCGATGACCGCGCCGAGAAGCGCCGGCGGAGTCTGCAGGCGGGTTATCGCAGAAGAAGCCTTCTCCGCCGTGGCCTGGCGAATGTTGCGCTTGCTGGCGGGGGACTCTTCCATCTCGGCGCGCATGGCACGGAGATCGTCGGTGGCCGAGATCACGGGAAAGAGCACGACCAGGACGCACCCTAAAGCGAGCAGGCACTGCAGCGATGAGAACTTGCGCTCGCCGCGGCTGGAATCGCGCCACAACCAGTAGGCGGGCAGCGCCAGCAACAGCCATACGAGATTGAGTAAAAGTTCCATCGTTTACGCAGAGTGATCTGCCAAGCGGAATCCATTCAGGAGCCCAAACGCAGTGGTCCCGAGTGCATAGTTTTGCAGAAATAAGGATTACGCGTCAACGTGACTTGTGTCATGTTGGGCGACCTGGTGCAAGATGGGGACAGAGGGTCATTCTTATTTGGAAGGCGCAGCGGAAGTATGGGAGAGTAGAAGCGAAGCGAGAACTGGGCACGGGGGCGACGCGTGAGGAAGACTCGACAAATATCGTGGTTGGTGGGGCTCGTCGTCGCTCTGGCCTACCCGGCAGTTGCCCGGTTCCGAACGGCGCCGACCGGTCCTGAGACCGGCGTCTACGCAGCGGCGCCGCAGGACGACCAGCCGGAGCTGATTATTCAGAGTGAATCGGATTTGCCAGATACCTATCCGGATGCGACGTATGAGTTTCGCTTTCATGCGCGTGGAGGCGTGCCGACGCTCCATTGGAAGATCGAAAAAGGAGCTTTGCCGCCCGGAATGAAGCTGGACGACGACGGCTTGCTGCATGGAAAGACGGAACGAACCGGCGAGTTTCAATTCACCGCGTCGGTGCGGGATGGCGGCAAGCCGCAACAGGCAGTGCAGAAGGCTTTTGTGCTGCGGGTGCGCTCGGCGCTGACTATCGATTGGAAAACTCCGGCGCATGTGAATGGGAGCAGGATCGAAGGCAGCGTGGAGGTCACGAATGCGACGCCCGACGACATGGATTTGACCTTCAGCGTGCTGGCTGTCGCAACGAATGGACGGGCGACGGCGATCGGATATCAGCATTTCGTGTTGCGGCGGGGCACGATTGGGATGGAGCTCCCATTCGGAGAAAACTTGCCGCACGGGGGATATGTTGTGCACGTGAATGCCGTAGGAGAGGTCGCGGCGAAGAATCTGATTTACCGGCAGGACATGCACACGCCGCGGGCTTTGCAGGTCACTGTAGGGCCATAGGCCCCGGCGGGGTCTACTTTGCTCGATCACGAAGAATGGTGATGCAGATCACACAGCGGCGTGCGGGAAATAACCCAGATGCGGGATTTGGCGCGCTTTACAAGGTTCTCCCGTAACCTGACGGGTGACCATAACCTTCGTATTTTCTGATACATAGCTAATCTTCCAGCGGGAGGCCGAATCTCCCGGGGTTGGTTTATGACGTGCCCTAACCCTAGTGCTGGGCGGTGCGGCGGCCGGCGGTTCATGGCTCCCACCGGAGGGAGGGTCGATGACACGCACACCTTATGGCCTGAATATTCTGGATAATTGCGTAACCTGCCCGTTGCGGCAGGATCATCTTTTCTGCAATCTTTCGCTGCCAGCCGGTCAGCGGCTGAATGAGATCAAGTCGACGGCGGTGTATCCCAAGGGGGCGATGCTGTTCATTGAGGGGCAACAGCCGCGGGGCGTGTTTGTGTTGTGTGCCGGGAGGGTGAAGCTTTCGACGTCGTCGCGCGAGGGGAAAACGATCATTACGAAAATTTCGGATTCGGGAGATGTGCTGGGACTAAACGCGGTGGTCTCGAACCGTCCGTATGAAGTGACGGCGGAGATGATGGAGCCGGGGCAGGCCAATTTTATTCCGCGGGAACCGCTGCTACAGTTTCTGAAGGATTATCCGGACGCGTCGGTGCGAGTGGCACAGCAGCTGAGCCGCAATTACTTCACGGCCTATGAAGAGATTCGCACCCTGGGGCTGGCGGTTACGCCTTCGGAGAAATTTGCCAAGCTGCTGCTCTCGTGGTCGACCAAGAGCACGATGCAGGGCGATGGTTCGTCGCAAGTGAAGATGACGCTGACGCATGAGGAGATCGCGGAAATCATCGGGACGACGCGGGAGACGGTCAGCCGGCTGTTTTCCGAGTTCAAACGAAAACAGTTGCTGCAGTTGAAGGGAGCTACGCTGGTGCTGCGCAGCCGGGGGGCGCTGGAAGCCATTGTGCAGCTGTAGGCACGGCTATCGTTGACTGCTGTCTTGATTCTTGATTGAAAGCCGGAGCGCTTCGGCTTTTCGGTTTTTCAATCGGCAATCAAATATCACCCGATCAGTAATTTTTCCGGGTGCGGCGGCTTCCTTCCCCGCGCTCAGGCGGCTCGTTCGCCGCCGGCCATATTCATGATAGTGATCGGGATACGGACACGCCGGGGCCGGCGGGATTTCTTCTCGATTGCATCCACACAAACTCCATTGTCTTCGGTGATGATCGGGTCGCTGACTAACTCGAACTCTTCGCCGTAAAGACGCATCCGGCTGGCGCTGGCAAACCCCAGGCGCCTGAGCCGATCGGAGAGGGCGGTCTGCTTGGACGCCGAGGCGGCCTTGCTTTGCGCCACCGCGGTTCCAGTTGCCGGAAGGACCATAAGAGCGCTCGATAGTTCAACCTTGCCAGGCATTTTGTCTTCTCTTTCTCATCCTGCTCGTTGCTCTTCTTCTTGTCTCGCGGACCGGATGTGAGAATCCCCGAGTCTGCTTGTCGGTGGTGAACGTGGGCCGATTGAAATCATTGTCATTTTCGCATCGGGCCCAAATCGATGTCCGTGACTGGAGACACACGCGGGTAGGTGTGATTTCGCTCACAGACCTGCTTCCCAGAGCGGGGATAGACGCCTAGAATAGTCGCGACCTTACCAGATGCGAGGAGCGAGATGACGCAAGAGACTGGGTTGGTGCAGGTAGCGAGCCGCTATTCGGTGGAGGAGACGGTGCAGCGCCTTCAGAATGCCTTTGTTGGGAAAGGAATGCAGATTTTCGCCGTGATCGATCATAGCGGCGAGGCCGCAAAAGCTGGGCTGACGATGCGACCGACGAAGGTGGTGATCTTTGGGAGCCCGAAGGGTGGAACGCCGCTGATGGTCGCGGCTCCGAGCCTGGCCATCGATTTGCCGTTGAAGGCACTGGTGGCCGAGGACGCTGCAGGGAAGGTCTCGGTAACCTATAACAGTCCGGAGTATTTGCAGCAGCGGCATGGAGTGCCGGCGGACTTGATCAAGAATCTGGCGGGTGCGGGAGCGGTCATCGCAAAGGCTGTGGAATAATGCCGGCGGTTTAGGAGAGATGCGTGACAGAAAACATCAACCCTAATCGGGCCCGCGATCATCTAGCAAATGAGCGAACCTTTCTCGCGTGGGTGCGGACAGGCGTCGCGATCGTGGTGTTTGGATTCGCCATCGGCAGATTCTCGCTTGCCATGCGACAGTTGACGGCATTGAGCGGGCATGCGGTGCGGACGGCGGGGGCGTCGGTGTGGATGGGCGCCAGTTCGATTGTGGCGGGCGTGGTACTGGTGGTGGCTGGGCTGGTGCGGTATCGCAAGACGCGGACACAACTGGACGCCGGAATGTTCGAGCCCGCGGGGTTTGTCGTCGATCTGATTACGATTTTGACGGTAGTGTTCGGCTTGGTGCTGGCGGGATATTTGATTTATACCGAGAAGATTCTGGGCTGAGCCCTCTTGAATCGCGCGACTCGCACAGATACTTCGCCTCGCAAAGAACGCTTGCTGAGGATAACAACATAAAACAATGGCAAACGATCAGGAAAAAGAAGCGGCGGCGCGGGCCAGTTTGCAGTTTGTGAAGGATGGCCAGGTCGTCGGCCTGGGAACGGGATCGACGGCGACACACTTTATCCACCTGCTGAGCGACAAGGTAAAGAATGGGCTGCGGGTGCTGGGGATTCCGACTTCGGTGCGGTCGCGGGATTTGGCGCTGAGTCTGGGGATTCCGCTGACCACGCTCGACGAGTGCCAGGAGATCGCGGTCACGGTGGACGGGGCGGACGAGGTCGATCCGAAGCTGCGTCTGATTAAAGGCGGGGGTGGGGCGATGTTGCGGGAAAAGATTGTGGCCTCGGCAACGCGGCAGCTGGTGATCGTGGCGGATGCATCGAAGCAGGTGCCGGTGCTTGGCAAGTTTCCGCTGCCGATGGAGGTAATTCCGTTTGCGCAGGCGCTGGTCGCGAAGCGGATTACGGCGCTGGGCGCGCAGGTGTCGGTGAGAACCGGCGCCGATGGCAAGCCTTTTGTCACCGACGAGCACAATCACATTCTGGATTGCCGGTTTGGACAGATTCGGGACGCGGATGGGCTGGCTCGGGAATTAAGTGACATGCCGGGGGTGGTCGAGCACGGGTTGTTTATCGGGATGGCGAGTGTCGTGCTTGTGGCGAAAGGCAGTGAGATTGTGGAGTTGCGGCGGTGAGGCATGAGGCTGAAGCCCATCACGTATGAGCGGCTGACCGGGCGTTGAAGCTCTGTTCTTTGAAAGTGGAGGGGGCAGCGGACAGCAGGTTCCTCCGCCTTCGCTGCGCTCCGCGTTCGGAATTACAACGTTTGAGGGACCAAAGCCAGTGGCATCGAGCGCGCAAACTCGGGGCTGGAGCGGGCCGTCGCGGCGGCGGGTGCCGCGGTTTCAGGTGCAGGCGCCGCTAGACGTGACGGTGCTGCGTTCGGGGATTCCGGACGCACTGCCGGGCCGGTCAATCAACCTGTGCGAGCGCGGCATTGCGGCAGTGCTGGCGGGAGAGTTGGTCCCAGGCGAGGCAGTGGGAATTGAAGTCAGACTGCCGATGTCGCAGGATGCGCTGCGGACACGGGCCACAGTGCGACATCAGGACCGGTTGCGCTGCGGCCTGGAATTTGTAGGGATGTCGGCAGAGCTGCAGTCCGCGATTCGGGAGTGGGTGAAGGATGCGAGGGCTGAGGCTGTGGGTGAGATCGCCGTCGCTCCGCTGGCGGTTGTTCCGCCAGCAGTCCTTCCGCCGCCGGTCGTCAACAAAGTCGCCGAGCCACTGGGCGCCGAACAAAAGACCTCCGGGGACAAGATCGTGGAGGAGAAACGGAATTCTGGCGACGCCGGCAGTCGCGGTGGTGACGGCTCAGGCCGTTCGCCGGGGAAGAATCGGCGCTGGATTGGATGGGCCGTCGTACTGCTGGTAGCGTCATTCGCCGCGGGAGCCTTCTGGTGGAAGTGGAACCGGGGCTGGGAAGAACTAGAAGCGGGATTGAACAAGGAAGGGCCGGCGGCGGCGGAGAAACCGCAGGCGCAGGTTCCGGCAGAAGTGATGCAGAAGTTGCTGGTGCACCGGGTTGAGCCAGTCTATCCGGCCGAGGCGCGTCAGGAAAAGCTGGAAGGCATCATCGCCCTCGACATTGTGGTGGACCGAGACGGTTCGGTAGCGAGCATGCGGCCCCTGAATGGTCCTGAAGTTCTGGCGCGGGCGGCGATGGATGCGCTGCGCTGGTGGAAGTTCGAACCGTATCGGGTGAATGGCGAACCGGCGGTGGTGGAAACGACGGTCGCGGTGGAGTTCAAGCGGTAGTCGAGTGGCGTGGCGTTGGGCAAGCGTTATAGGGCTGACGCGCGCGTGCGCGACACAATTACCCTTCGGCGTTGATTGATTGCTTCCTAGGCGTCAGGAGAATCACTACCAGCATTACGACCGAGGTTCCCGCCAACAGGCGTTTGGCCCACCAAAAGGCATTGAAACACACGGAATATCGCATTTCGTGGTGAGTTATGCCATACAGACTCAATCCCACGTACGCCAAAGTCGTAATTCCAGAAATCGTCAAAATCATCTGGGTGCGGTTTCGGATGCTTTTTCCGCGCAAAAGGAAGTCAAATGTGAATTCAGAACCTGCAAGAAACAACGCGGAGAGATATAGGTATCGCCAGTTTGACTGCCCGGCGCGGCGCGCATCGCGTGACGCAATAAAACGTTGAGCTTCGACGTTGCCGTGAGCGGCAGCTCTGCGATACCAACGAACCGCTTCATAGTTATCCTGCTGGACTCCCTGCCCTGTGTGATACAAGTAACCAAGAGTAGACTCAGAATACGGGTCATTCTGGTCGGCAGCTTTCCTGTACCAGCGGACTGCCTCAGTGTAATCCTGCGGCACTCCTTTGCCGCGGTAATAGATGTAACCAAGTGCGGCTTGGGCTCGCGCGTTGCCTTGGTCTGCGGCTTTCCGAACCCAGAGCGCGGCCTTCGTCTCATCTAAGGAGACGCCCTTTCCTTCTTGATACATAAAGCCGAGATAGTACTCCGCTTCTGCATCCCCTTGGTCGGCAGCTTTTTGATACCACTGAACCGCTTCGGCAAATTCCTGCGGCACTCCCGTTCCGTAGTAATACATGGACGCAAGCTGCTTCTCTGCCTTCACATCTCCCTGCTCGGCACGAGTGCGGGTCTGAGACGCTCTATTCGCGAGGCGCTTGGACTCAGACCTTCGCTGGTACGCCCGCAGCAGAACTAAGGCGCCGCATATCACAGCGATGAGCGCAGCCAGCGCAAAAATCTTCTTTGCCCACATACGGCTATTCCACAGGTCCGACTGGGAGGCGGGGAGAAGCTAAGGTGCCCATACTAACGCACTTTCGGGCTAAGTTCCCTTTTTGCGCAGGGAGTGCAGCACTACGATGCCGCTGATGGCGAAGCAAACTACGGCTCCCAGGGCGGTGGCTTGCATGAGATTCGCGGTCAGGCGCAGTACATCGGCGAAGATCGCGGCGACAGCGAAGATCAATCCAACCACGGTAAGCCATAGCGGAACGCGCACTCTCCCAGTGAGATCTCTGCGCAGGCGGAGTTGCAGCAACAGCGCAGCCAGTCCGATGGCGGCCACAACCACCAGCGCAGGCGGGCTGACGAACGCGGCACGGCTGGTATAGATCACCACCAGAGCAAGGGCCAGCAGCAGAAAACCGGCGGCGAAGATGGTCCAGCGGCGGGACGTAGGAGCGGGCGTCGGATTGGACGGGGCGTCGGGCAAAGAGTTCCGCTGAAAGTTATACAGGGCAGGTGAGCGGTTTTCAAACCGGCGGCCTCTCTCTCTGGTTGTCTGGTTGATTTGTCCTCGTTGTCGGTCACGGCCGGCGCAGCAGATCGAGCTCTTGCTCGACGGTCCGCCGAGGGCGGCGGTCCCTACGTAGCCTTTCTTTATCGACCTCTCCGACAGCCCCCCTCGTTCATTTACGCGTCGGGCAGGTCGCGGCTGGCGCCGGCCAGCCATTCCGCGGGGCGTTGTGCCCCATTGTTTACGGCATAAAGGACCAGCTCAACGCGGCTGGAGATGCCGAGTTTCTCGAATATCCGAAAAAGGTATTTCTTGACCGTGTGCTCGCTGAGGTTGAGTTCGCGGGCGACTTGCCGGTTGCTAAGGCCTTCGGCGACCAGGGCGACTACTTGTTCCTCGCGTGGAGTGAGCAAGGATGAGCCGATGGAATTGAGCACACGCAACGAGGGCACTTCGGAGATGAGATCGAGAAGGCAGTTGAGCTGTTCGGTGTTGGCCCAGATTTGTCCGGCGGCGACGCGCAGCAGGCATTTGGTGAGCAGGCGTAAATTCGCGTCGCTAATGGAGAAAATGCCGCGGGCGCCGGAGCGGAACGCGCTCACCACCAGATCGCGGTCCCAGGAACTTACCAGAAGAACTTTGGGAATCTGGGGATGCGAGAGGTGAAATTGGCGGAGAGTCATCACCGTTTCAGGAATGCCGGCGGGCGGACTCATCGACACCAGCGCCACGCCCGGAATTTTGCTGCTGACCGCCTGCAGGATAGCGACAGTATCTGCCTGGCAGGTGGCGACATGGAACTCGGTGTGCCGGCGTAGAGCGCTGATCAGCAACTGCGCCTGCATGCGGTTGGAGTCCGCGACAAGGACACCGATGGAACTGGAAGTGGCGGCCGCACTACTCATGAACTGCTTCTTTCGCGAAACAGAACGAAGAGCGAATCTGCCGATTGTAGGGAGTGGGCAAACGATCCACAAGGAAGGAGCGCACAAAATTTGGGCATGACGTTCAAATCGGGAATGCCGATTTTGCGCAGACTCATCGCCGGCGCAGGGCAGGGTCGCTGTGGAAGGTTGGCTGGGTGTAAATCGCAAATGCGACGCGTGGGCTAGATTTTGTGCCCACAATCACCGATTCCCTTCGTCACAGGGTTCTTTGCACGGCTTGAACTCCTGTGATCAGGCAAACATGCAAGTCCACTTTTGTGGGTACGTCGTAAGAGGACGTGGAGCGCCCGCTCGCCAGCGAGATTACGCGAGCAGCTGTGCTGCTGATCCCCTGTGTTCATCGGCGTCTCGTGCGGGCAGCGGCGGCATTCCCGAATGAGAACGCCGTTCCACTTTCGTGTACGGAACTTCCCATGTCTTGTTGAGTTTCACGGCTGGCCTTAATTTCCTTGCAGCAGAGAGCCACAGATCGTGAACGTGGCCCTCGCGGACTGAGCTTGGGGCTAAAAATGAAGCGCGTTCTTATACTCGCCCGATTCATAACGCTCGCGGTGTTGGTCCTTGGATGTTGTTCGGCCGCTTTCGCGCAAGCTGATGCCAAGTCAGCCTCCAGCGAAAGCCAGGAGACTTCCCAATCCAGCTTAACCGGGGCAGGAGCGGGAGGCAGCAGTACCACGGCCGCAAGAGCAGGCGGAGCGGATGACCTGGGAAGCCCATCACTCGGAGGGGAGCGTCATCCGCTCTACCGGCTCAGACCCAGCGACGTGGTCGACATCAGTTTCACCGTCGCACCCGAATTTAACCAGACCCTGACCGTGCAGCCCGACGGCTACGTGATGTTGAAGGACGCGGGCATGGTCGAAGTGGAGGGGTTGAATCTGGCGGAGTTCAGCCAGGCGGTGCAAAAGGCCTACCAGGGATATCTGCACGATCCCCAGGTTGCCGTGCTGCTGAAAGACTTTGAGCACCCCTATTTTATTGTCGGAGGCCAGGTCGGGAAGCCGGGAAAGTATGAATTGCGGTCGGATACAACCGTGGCCGAAGCGGTCCAGATTGCGGGAGGGTTGACGCAGGATGCAAAACACTCGCAAGTGGTGCTCTTCCGGCGGGTGAATGACAATCTGGTGGAAACGCGGCTGCTGAACCTGAAGAAGATGCTGCGGAACAGCAGCTTAAAAGAAGATGCCCACCTGCAGCCGGGGGATCTGGTATTCGTTCCGCAAAACGCAATTTCGAAGATCGCGCGATTCCTCACTAAACCTGCCTTGAGCGCGTATGTGAGTCCTACCCAATTCTAGAAAAGATTCCCCATCGCCATGCCGCACGAAGCTTCAATTCGCAGAGGAATGCAGCCCCCAGCGCCAACCGCGCGAGAGTTGGCGATGGTGGTGTTCCGCCAGCGGAGGGTCTTCCTCTCGGCCGCGGGGCTGGTTCTGGTGGCGGCGGTGCTCTATGCGGCCGCAGGCGCGAGGTACCGTGCGGATATGAAGATCCTGGTGCGGCCGGGCCGGGAGGACGCTCCGGTGAGCGCGGAGGAAAACGCGCCCATCGACCTGACCCGGCTGGCGATCACGGAAGAGGATTTGAATTCCGAGGTGGAACTGGTGCGCGATGACGAGGTCATGCGGGAAACCGTGGAAGAAACCGGATTGGGCGGCCGCGACTGGTTTCACTTCCTGCACCCCGGCGAAGGGCACGCCGAGCGGGTGGAGCGCGCCGCCCGGCGGCTGGCGAAAAAGCTGCAGGTCGAGGCGGTGAAGAAAACGAATCTGATCACTATCAGCTATGCGTCGGACGATCCGCAACATGCGGCCAACGTACTGCAAGCCGTGGCCAATGCATACCTGGAGAAACACACCATCGTGCACCGCCCCAACGGGCAAGTCGATTTCTTCCAGCGCGAGACAAAGGACTCGCGGCGGCGCCTCGAACAAGCCGAACTCAAGCTGCTGGACTTCACCCTTCTGCATAGTGTGGTGGAGGCGGCGCAAGAACGCGACATGGCCCTGCAGAAGCTCAGCGACGTCGACGCCAGCTACCGGCAGACAAACATCGATCTGGCCGAGACCGGGCAGCGGGTGCGGGTGCTGCAGGCACAGCTTGCGACTCTGCCGGAGCGGACCACCACACAGATTCGGACGGCGGACAATCCGGAGTTGTTGAAGGAACTGAAGTCGAGTTTGCTGGACCTGCAGTTGAAGAAGATCCAGTTGCTGACGAAGTTCGAGCCTAATCACCGGCTGGTGCAGGAGGTTGAAAAGCAGATCGCGGAGGCGCGAGCGGCGATCGCCGCCGAAAGTGTGTTGCCCGTGCGGGATGAGACGACCGACAAGAATCCGAACTACGAGTGGGCGAAGGCGGAGCTGCAAAAGGCTCAAGTGCAGCTCAAGGGCCTGGAAGCTCGGGCGGCGGCGACAGGCGAACAGGAAACGGCTTACCGGACGATGGCGCAGAAGCTGGGCGCGGACGCGATCACCCAGGACGATCTGGCAAGTGCGGAAAAGGCCGCACAGGATAACTACCTGCTGTACATCAAAAAACAGGAGGAGGCACGCATGGCCGACGCGCTCGACGAGCACGGCATCGTCAACGTGGCGATTGCGCAGCAGCCGGTCGCGCCCGCGCTGCCGGTTTGGTCGACATGGGCGGTGCTAGCGCTGGGAATGGTGGTCGCGGGCGCCACAGGCACGGGAGCGGCTTTTGCCGCCGATTATGTGGATTCGGGATTACGAACGCCTGAGGACGTGATGGCCTGCCTGAACGCTCCGGTTCTGGCGTCGCTACCGCGTTCCACGCGAGGGAGGCTATCGGCATGAGCGAGGGAATCATGAACCCAACGTTGTTCCACTCTCCGGATCTGACGGCGAATGCGAGAGCAGACATGCGCCGCGAGGCAACTAGTCTGCCGCATGTCACGGCGTGGAATCCGGAAGGCTTCGCCCAGGAACAAATTCGAGGATTGGTGCGCAGAGTTTTCTTCTCCGCTGCGGAACGCCCGGTCCGGCAGGTGGTCTTCAGCGCAGTCGAAGCGGAGACGGACGTTCTCGAGATCTGCCGCAGTGTCGGAGAAGCCCTGTCGCTGGAGACGCAGGCCACTGTATGCGTCGCCGGCGAATTTCCGCACCATCTGGTTGATCGAGACCTCATGGACCGGGAGGTTCACGGGGTAGCGGACGGCCGGCAGACGCAGCCCGAGCGAACCGCCGCACGAGAGAACCGAGAAGCGGTTACCCGGCTGCGGCAGATCGCGACCCGGGCGGGAGAGAATCTTTGGCTGTTGCCGGCGGCCAACGATGGCAGTCCGGTCACGGCTTCGGCTCTGCATCAGCGCCTGAGCGAGATGCGCAGGGAGTTTGAGTACTCCGTGGTGGCCGGGCGCTGTGCGGCTGAGTCTCAGGAGGCCATGGCAATGGCGCAATTTGCCGATGGAATCATTCTGGTGCTGTCGGCGCGGCATACACGGCGGGCAACCGCCCGCTGGATCAAAGCAGGATTAGAAGGAACGCGGGCACGACTGATGGGCACGGTGCTCAGCGACCGTGTGTTTCCCATGCCGGAGGCGATTTACCGGCGATTGTAACGGCGTGGACCATTCCAAGGAATAGACACCCAAAGGATATGAACGGAGAGAGTGATCTGAAGTGTCTTCTCCCTTTCCAAATCCGAGCCAGGATGAATTGAAACCGGGCGACTGCGCCCGGCTGATTCCCGGAGAGATGCCGCGCCTGCCGCATGGCGGAAGGAAGCCGCCTCAGTCGGTCCGGACGGTTCCGCCGGAGAGAGTGCCGGACTTTTCAACCGGCTCCAGCTCAACCGCACTGGAGAGTTTGCTGACGCTGTTGTTTCCAGCAGCGCTGCAGGGCCGGAATGCGCTGCGCTGGCTTCGCTCCGCGACAGCCGATTGCGCTCTGGTGGGACTGAACTGGCTGCTTCTGGGCGCTCTGCTGGTGCCACTGAGAATGGAGTTTCCGCAGGTGCGGCTGTTTGCCTTTAAAGCCGGTGCGCCAGCATCTCTTCTTGGTGTCGCCTTGCTTCACGCCACACTGATCACCCTGTTCGGCGACGCCGAGGGTTTGTATGCACCAGCAAAGGACTTGCCGCAGCAGACGAAAATTCTGGGCAAGGCGATCTGGTTCGCGACTGTGGTGCTCGCGCTGGGATATGTCTTGCAGGGCGCGCCTTGGACTACAGCCGTCTTGATGATCGGCGCGGGGGCGCTTCACTTGGCCGCGCTGTGGGCCTGGAGGTGGCAAGGCGGAAAGCGCTGGCTGCGAGCCGATGAGTCCGATCAGTCGCGCAAGGTGCTGATCGTGGGAGCGGGCGGAAGCGGGCGGCGAATGGCGGCATTTCTGGAGGCGCATCCCGGTGATGGCCGCTCGATCTACGGCTTCCTCGACAATGAGCGGCCGCTGGGCGGAGGCGTGATCGGGAGGGTGCGCGACCTGGCCCGGCTGGCGCGCACCGGGTTTGTAGACGAGGTGATCCTGACCTCCCCATGCGACTCCGATGTGGCGCTGGAGGTTCTGCGCGAGGCCAAGCGGCTCCGGCTGGACGTAGAGTTGGTTCCGGAAGCCTTTGGCTGCAGGCTCTCCACCAACGATATCGAGCAGGTCGGCGACATGCCCGTAATTCGCCTTCATGTCGAGCATTTGCCGACGGCCCGCTTGGTGCTGAAGAGGCTGGTCGACGTGATCGGGTCAAGTGTGTCTTTGCTGGTCTTGTCGCCGCTGCTGGCCGCGATTGCGGCATCGATCAAGCTGGATTCGCCGGGGCCGGTCCTCTACCGGGCGCAACGGGCCGGGCGCAAGGGCAGGCTGTTCCGCTGCTACAAGTTTCGCACCATGGTCAGCAATGCGGACGCCTTGAAAGACAGGCTGCGGCAAGACAACGAGCGCTCCGGGCCCATTTTCAAGATTGCGTCCGATCCACGGATCACGCGCCTGGGCCGGCTGTTGCGACGCTACAGCCTCGACGAACTTCCCCAGCTTTGGAACGTGCTGAAGGGTGAAATGAGCCTGGTTGGACCGCGCCCGCACCCGGCGGACGATTACGCGGCATATGAAATTGGACACCTGGCGCGGTTGGATGTGACGCCCGGCATTACCGGGTTGTGGCAGGTGACGGCGCGGCGAGACCCGTCGTTTCAACGCGGGATGGAGCTGGATCGCGAGTACATCCGGACCTGGAGCTTGGGGTCGGATATGCGCATTCTCGCGAAAACCGTTTTGGCGGTAGTGCGCGGGAGTGGGCAGTGATGAATAGGTCCGCTCCTGCTCTGCGCTATGGCTGGCGGCCGGATTTTGCGGCGCGCACGGTTGAGATCGCGCTGTTTCCCTTTCAGATATTGACCGCGGCACCGGCTCTGCTTTTTCTTTTGGCGCTGACTGCCATGCTGCTGCGCCATCCGGACGTGCAGTTTTTTGAAATCGACCGCATTGCTTTCGGGCTTCTGGTGGTGGGAGTGGTCGCCCGCGCGGTGGTTCACCGCGAGCGCCTGTTTGCGATGGAACGAGCTTTCTGGCCGATGGCGGCTCTGACCCTCCTCGCGGTGGCAAGCATAGCCAGCCAGCCTTTCGATCACGAAACTTGGAGCTTGTTGGCCTCAAAGTTCATTGTGCCATTCGCCCTGTTTCACCTGGCCAGACTGGTGTTTCGTGAAGAACGACAGTTCCGGCTCTTCGAAATGTTTGGGCTGATCGTGCTGGCGTACCTGAGTTTTACGGCGATCGCTTTTCTGGCGGGAGAGCGCGAACTGATCTTTCCCAGATTCATTCTGGATGACAGCTTGGGTTTCCACGCGGACCGGGCGCGCGGGCCACTGCTGCAGGCCGTGGCCAACGGGGTGTCGCTGAACATGCTGGGCTTGCTGGCTTTGCATGCCTACCGGCGGAAGAGCGTGCGCGGGTTCAAAGTCGTGGTGCTCCTGGCATCGGTGCCCATAGCAATCCTGGCCACCATGACGCGGGCGGTGTGGCTTTCGTTCGCCGGGTCGATTGTGGCAGTCATGTTGGCCTCCAGAAATCGCAAGCTGCTGCGGGCCTGCGTCCTTCTGGTGCTGGCCGCGGGCATGGGGCTGGCAGTGGTGGTGAGTTCCACCGAATTGGGATGTGCGCTCAGCGATCGCCTGGCCGAACGCGGACCTCTGGATTATCGGGCAGCTGTGTACTCCGGCGGCTGGCAGATGTTTCTGCAGCGTCCCCTGGCCGGCTGGGGATTCCACCGGATGCCGGACGAGTTGCCGCGCTTCGTCAGCGGATACAAGGAAAAAGTTCTGTATCCCCATAACACGTATCTTGAACTGCTGGTGGAACTTGGAGCGCCCGGCCTCGCACTGTATGCATGGCTGATGTGGGAGTTGTGGAGATTGGGGCGAGGCGCAATTCCAAGCGTCGAAGAGAACGGATTCCTCGATGAGCACTTTCACCGCTTGTGGCCGATCTTGCTGGCCGTGTACTGGGTGAACGCCGCGATGGTGGTGATGAGCTATCAGTTCGTGAACGGACTGCTGTTCACGATGGCGGGAATGTTGGCCGCGCAGCAGCGCCGAGCGGCGGAGACGCCATGCTGACCGTGGCTTACCTCGCCAATCAGTTCCCTTCTCCCGTCGAGCCCTATGTGGGCGACGAAATCGAAGAGCTGCGCCGACGCGGACTTCGGATCATTGCCGGGAGTGTGCGGAAAGCAGCGCGGCGGAATCGTGATGGAGCGCGCAGCCCAGGGAATTCAGCTGAGGTCGTCCTGCAGCCGCTGCGGATCATCGTCCTGTTCAGGGCCGCGTGGCTCTGTGTGTGCCGGTGGAGGCAAATTTCGGACTTGGTCTGGCCCCTCATCTGGAGCGGCAGCCAAGGCCTCGCGCCCCGGGTGAAGGCTCTGCTGCACACGTGGCTTGGTGCCTGCTACGCAGTCATGCTGCGGGGCCGGGACGTCAATCACATCCACGTACACCATGGTTACTTCGGGTCGTGGATTGCAATGACCGCGGCACGGATGCTGAATGTGGGGTTCAGCATGACGTTGCACGGGTCAGACCTCCTTCTCCGCTCGGCGTATCTCGATGTGAAGCTGGCAAATTGCCTTTTCTGCCTGACTGTTTCGGAATACAACCGGCGCTTCATCCTCGATCACTATCCGGAGGTTGAGCCGGCCAAAGTCGTGGTGTCGCGCTTGGGCGTGGAGATGCCAGACTGCGCGCCTACCGCACATCACGGTGAGAGATTCACGTTGCTCGCGGTGGGGCGGCTGCACGCGGTCAAGGATCACGCATTCCTGGTTCGCGCCTGCGCCCAGTTGGCGGCTGACGGAATGCAGTTTGAGTGCTCAATCGCGGGCGAAGGGCCGGAGAGGCGCAGATTGCAATCGATGATAACGAAATTTGGCCTGGAGCAGCGGGTTACTCTCCTCGGTCACGTGGCGCACGAGCAGATGTGCTCGTTATACGACCGGGCCGACGTGGTGGTGTTGACCAGCAGGAGCGAGGGAATCCCGCTGGTGCTGATGGAAGCGATGGCGCGGGGCAAGATCGTGCTGGCGCCTGCCATCACGGGGATTCCAGAACTCGTGTTGGCCGGCAAAACCGGATTTCTCTACGATGCTGGCTCGCTCGACGATTTTCTGGCCCAATTGATGTTTATTTACTCGGAGACGCAAGCGTCGTCTCAGCGAAACCCCTCCTCCGGTATTCCTTCGGCGGCGCGACAACTGGACTGGGTACGGCACGCGGCCCGGCTGCAGGTCGGCCACAGCTTCAGCCACGACAAGAATTTGGAATCTTTCGGCGACTTATTCATACGGCGGATCGACCCGCAGACAGAGAGCGCGCTTCGTGAGAATTTTGTTTTGCAACAAATACAACTACCCCTTCAGCGGCACCGAAGTTTACCTGTTCGAACTGATGGAGCTGATGCGCTCGCGGGGGCACGAGGCAGCGCTGTTTTCGATGGCTGACCCTCGCGGCGAGCCAACCGAGTACGACCACAATTTCGTGCCCCTGATCGACTTCAAAGCGAAGTCGGGAATGTGGCAAAAGGCGAGGCAAGCGGCCCACGCTGTCTACTCTCGAGATGCGCGGCAGCGGATGCGCGCCATGATCGAGGAATTCCGGCCTGATATTGCTCACGTGCGCAATATCTACCATCACCTGTCTCCATCAATTCTGTGGGAGTTAAAAGCACGGAATGTTCCGGTCCTGTATCACCTGAATGACTTCAAGCTGCTGTGTCCGAGCTACAACTTCGTGGCGCAGGGGGAGACGTGCGAACGTTGCAAGGGCGGGAAGTTCCGGCACATCCTGCAGTCGCAATGCTACGCCGGCGGCGTGGGTGCGCGCTTGACTCTGATGGCCGAAGCCTACGTCCATCGCTGGCTGGGCACGTTTCGCGAGTGCGTAGATCTGTTCCTGGCGCCCAGCCGGTTCGTGCGCGACAAGTTCGTGGAGCACGGATGGGATCGAGAGCGCTTCGAAGTGCTGCCGCATTTTCAGAGAACGAACCGACTCGCCGAGACGGCCATGGACCCGTCCCTGCTGTACTTCGGACGGCTGTCCGCGGAAAAAGGGGTCGGCGATCTGTTGCGGGCGATGGCGCAAGTCCCGCATATGCGGCTGGTTGTTGCCGGCGACGGCCCGCAACGCGGAGAGTTGCAGGAGCTGGCAGCCGCACTGAACTTGCAGAACATCGAGCTCGCAGGTCATGTCGGGCCCGCGGAACGTGACTCTTTCATCGCCCGTTCCCGCTTCACGGTGCTACCTTCGCACGCTTACGAAACCTTGGGCAAGACTATCCTGGAATCCTATGCGCAAGGCCGCCCGGTCATCGCGTCGGATATGGGCTCACGACGCGAGTTGGTCCACGACGGCGAGACAGGATTGCTTTATCCGACGGGCAACGTAGAACAGCTTGCACGACGGATCGAAACACTCGCAGCGAAACCAGAGTTGGCTGAGAAGATGGGCCGCGCGGGGTGGCACCTGGTTCGCGAGCATCACACGCCAGAAGCTCACTACGAGAAGCTGCTGGACATTTATAAGGCCCTGATTGCGAGGTCGCGCCGCAGTCGCAGACCGCCACAAACTCCTGAGGCGATTCTCCAGGACCGTGCGGCATCCTGCTTGCAGGCTCTGCCTCACACAATCGCCCCGGTCCCTCAACCGAAGCTGAAAATCGCATTTATCGGCGGGCGCGGCGTGGTATCGAAATACAGTGGCATTGAGACGTATTACGAAGAAGTCGGCAGGCAACTGGTCCAGATGGGGCACGAAGTTACCGTCTACTGCCGAACGTACTTTACCCCGCCCCTGGCCGAACTAAACGGGATGCGCCTGGTGCGGCTGCCTACGATCCGCTCGAAGCATTTCGAAACTGCCGTTCATACCTGGCTAAGTACTATGCACGCTCTGTGGCGGAGATACGACATCGTTCACTACCACTGCCTCGGCCCAGCCCTGTTTTCGCTTCTGCCGCGGTTGGCCGGAATGAAAACGGCAGTAACGGTGCAAGGTCTGGACTGGCAGCGCAAGAAATGGGGACGACTCGCCGCCGCCGTGCTGCGATTGGGAGAGCGCGCTTCGGTGAAGCTGCCCGACGCCACCATGGTCGTTTCACGGGCGCTGCAGCATCGATATCGAGAGCGGCACGGCGTTGAGACCTTTTACGTCCCCAACGGCGGCCTGCTGCGACTCTCGCGCGAGCCGCGCCAAATGTTGCAGTGGAATCTCGATCCGGGCAATTATGTTCTGTTCCTGGGAAGGTTTTCTCCCGAGAAAGGCTGCCATCTACTGGTAGACGCGTTCGAGCAGCTGGACACCGACGTGAAGCTGGTGATGGCGGGAGCTTCGAGCTACTGCGACGACTACAGCCGCGAGTTGCGTACCCATGCCGGCGACCGTATTCAAGTGCTTGACTGGGTTTCAGGAGACACCCTCGACGAACTTCTTACCAATGCCATGATCTTCGTCCTGCCTTCGGACCTGGAAGGTTTGTCCTTGGCATTGCTCGATGCCATGGGTGCAGGTTTGTGCGTGGTGGCGAGCGATATCGCCGAAAACCGTGAAGTCGTCGACGGAGTTGGCTTCACATTCAAGCGCGGCGATTCGAAGGATCTTGCAAAACGACTCAGCTTCCTGATCGCCAATCCTGCCGTGCGTGAAGCGGCCGGAAAGGCGGCAAGAAAGCGAATTGAAGACGAGTACCAGTGGCCCAAAATTGCTTCCGATATTGAAAACGTGTATTTCGAAATCATGGGATGGAAAGTAAGAACCACGCCGGCGAAGAAGCCCAGCGGCCAAGCTGACGGCATCGGCACCCCAATCGACGCCGAGCGGGCAAGCTAGCAAGCACTCGCGAGGTATCACAGGGCAGAAATCGCTCAGGGGACGGGCTTTGGCCCGTCCTTTTTATTACAATCAATTTCTTGTCTCGCCGGCGACAAACCAGCCGCGAGCCAGCGACATTCGACATGCGCGATACGATTCTTGTGACGGGCGGCGCCGGCTTCATCGGCTCGAATTTCATTCTGCAGCGCATGCAGGACCCGACTGCGCCAGCCGATTCCATCATCAATTTCGACAAGCTCACCTATGCCGGGAATCTGCAGAATCTTGAGAGTGTCACCGGCGAAGCGCGCTATGAGTTCGTTCACGGCGATATTGGCGACCGCGTGCTGGTGCAGCAGGTGCTCACAAAGCATCAACCGCGTGCCATCGTTCACTTCGCAGCCGAAAGCCACGTGGACCGGTCGATCCACGGTCCCGGCGATTTTATTCGCACGAATGTGGATGGGACGTTCGCTTTGCTCGAAGAGACCCGGGCGTACTGGAGCGCACTCCCCAGGCAGGACCGCGAGCGCTTCCGATTCCTGCACGTGTCGACCGACGAGGTTTACGGTTCGCTGGGACCGGACGATCCTCCGTTTTGCGAGACGACGCAGTACGCGCCGAACAGTCCCTACGCCGCGTCGAAGGCGGCGTCAGATCATCTGGTGCGTGCGTATCATCACACTTACGGCCTGCCCACGCTGACCACGAATTGCTCCAATAACTACGGACGATTTCAGTTCCCCGAAAAGCTGATTCCGCTGATGATCCTGAACGCGCGCGACGGAAAACCGCTGCCGGTTTACGGCGACGGAAAGAATGTGCGGGACTGGCTTTTTGTTGACGATCACTGCAAGGCGATCGCGACCGTGCTGCGCAGCGGGCAACCGGGGCAAACTTACAACATCGGCGGATGGAATGAGAAGCCGAACCTCGAAATTGTCGGAACGATTTGCGACCTGGTGGATGAGATGGCGCCGCGCCCCGAAGGTTCGCGACGCAATCTGATTACCTTCGTGAAAGACCGTCCCGGCCACGACCGCCGTTATGCGATGGACGCACGCAAGATCGAACGCGAATTGGGATGGAAACCGAAAGAGACATTGGAAAGCGGCATTCGCAAAACGGTGCGCTGGTATCTTGAAAACCAGGAGTGGGTGCGAAATGTGACCAGCGGAAACTACCGCCAGTGGATTGCGATGCACTATTCGGGTTAGTGTTGGAATCTGGTGCAAGCTCAGAAAGAGACAAGTTAGAAAGAAAAAATGGCAGAGAGCACGCGCTACAGAGGCATTGTCCTCGCGGGAGGATCAGGCACGCGGTTGTATCCGGTGACGCAGGCGATGGGCAAGAGCCTGCTCCCGGTTTACAACAAGCCGATGATTTATTACCCGCTGTGTACGCTGATGCTGGCGGGGATTCGCGACATTCTGGTGATTTCGACTCCCGACGACACTCCCAAATTTCAGGCGCTTCTCGGCGACGGCAGCCAATACGGAATCCATCTTGCATACCGCGCGCAGCCCAGGCCCGAAGGAATTGCGCAGGCATTTTTGCTGGGGGAAGACTTTCTGCGAAGCAGTCCGTGTGCGCTGGTTCTCGGCGACAACATTTTTTATGGGCACGATCTGGTCAAGGACCTGCGCCAGGCCGCCGCAAAGGTGCGCGGGGCGAGGGTTTTCGCGTATCCTGTGCACGATCCGGAACGATATGGCGTCGTAGAATTTGACGACGAGGGCCACGCGTTAAGCATTGAAGAAAAACCGTCCCAGCCCAAGTCCCGTTACGCCGTCACCGGCCTTTACTTCTATGACGATCAAGTGGTGGAGATTGCCAAGTCCTTGAAGCCCAGTGCGCGCGGCGAACTCGAAATCACTGACGTGAACCGAGTCTATCTGCACAACCGGCAACTTGAAGTCGTGGTCATGGGCCGCGGTATGGCCTGGCTCGATACCGGCACGCACGAATCTCTTATGGACGCAGCTCTTTATATTCAGGCAATCGAAAAGCGCCAGGGGCTGATGGTGGCGTGTCCCGAGGAGATCGCCTACCGCAATGGTTACATCACTGCCGCCCAGGTCGAGCAGGTCGCCGGTTCGATGAAGAACAGCAGCTATGGCGTATACCTGCTGCAATTGCTGAAGGAACGGGTATTCTGAAGTGGGCGCCGTTCCCCGCAATCCGGCCTGCGATTAATACGCAAAAAATGAATACGCTGAATAAACTTCCGGCTTCGCTGCCCGGTCTCGTCATTCTGGAGCCGCGCGTGTTCGGCGATGAGCGCGGATTTTTTCTCGAGAGCTACAACGAACGAGCGATGGCCGTCGCCGGTATTCGCGAACATTTCGTGCAGGATAATCATTCCTGCTCCCAGCGCAACGTTCTGCGCGGGCTGCATTACCAGATCAAGCAGGCGCAGGGAAAATTGGTTCGCGTGGTGGAGGGCGAAATTCTAGACGTGGCGGTAGATTTGCGGCGGAGTTCTCCTACGTTTGGCAAATGGGAATCGGTCCGCCTCTCCGGTGAAAACAAGCGCCAGCTGTGGATCCCTGTCGGTTTCGCGCACGGCTTTCGGGTTCTATCGGAAAAGGCGCACGTGCTCTACAAAGCCACCGATTACTACGCACCGGAGCATGAACGTACGCTTGCGTGGAACGATCCGGATTTGAAGATTGACTGGGAGTTCGAGAGCGATCCTAACCCTATCGTCTCGGCGAAAGACCAGCGTGGCATCGGTTTACGCGATGCCGAGGTCTTCCAATAGCGCGAACCGCTGGGGCCGGGGTGATCAGTTCCTGGGATAATCACTTCAATGAGAGTCACAATTTTCGGTGCGTCGGGTTTGCTTGGCCATGCGCTCATCCGCGCCTGGAGCGGGGATGAGATCACCGGCTTGAACTCGCGCGACGCCGATATTCGCAACCCGGATGAGGTGGGAAACGCGGTTGAGAGAACTCGGCCGGAATGGATTGTGCTAGCCGCCGCCTATACCGATGTCGATGGCTGCGAAAGTCACCAGGATCTGGCCGTTTCTGTGAACCGCGACGGCGCGGTGAACGTGGCCCGGGCCGCGAAGCGGACGGGATCGAGATTGTTATTTCTCAGTTCCGACTACGTGTTTGACGGCACGAAAGCTTCTCCGTACGAAATTGATGATCAGCGAAACCCACAGAGCGCCTACGGCCGAACGAAAGCCGAGGCGGAAGTTCGACTCCTCGAAGTGTTGCCGGAGTGCTGCATCGTCCGGACATCGTGGCTTTTCGGGACCGGAGGAAAGTGTTTCCCCGATACGATCATGAAACTAGCGGCAAGCCGGCCTGCGCTTGACGTCGTCGATGACCAGCGCGGGTGCCCGACCTATTCTCCAGATTTAGCGCATGCGATCATTCAATTGTGCCGCAAGGGAGCGTCTGGAATTGTGCATGTAACCAACGCCGGAGCCTGTTCGTGGTTTGACTTTGCGCGCGAGATCGTGAAGCAAGCGGGGTTCGCCACGGACGTTCATCCGGTTTCAAGCCATCAAATGGCGCGCCCCGCACCGCGTCCGGCCTACTCGGTCCTGTCGGCGGAGAGTCTGCAGCGTTACGGAATCGAAATGCCCGCATGGCAGGATGCGTTGCGAAAATATATGGAAGAACGCCACGCCTGAGGGTCATCTCCCTTGCAGCATTGCTTCAGCTCACACGAGGCTGCTACGATGCGGCGGGGTTCGAGGGTCAGTAGAAGACGTGAAGTCCATTCTCAATTACATTGCCGGCCAGTTCGTGCGCGGGAGCCGCGAGTTCGCCGACGTCAACCCCGCCGACGGCACTGTAATCGCAGAGGTCTCCGAAGCGGATCGATCTCTGGTTGACGACGCAGTGGGCGCGGCCCGGGCGGCACACAGCGGCGAGTGGGGCGGGCTGAGTGTGCGCGAGCGCGCCACACGTCTCCACAAAATTGCGGATGCGATTGAAGCTCGCTTCGACTGCTTCGTCGCCGCCGAAGTCGCGGACACAGGCAAGCCGGTGGCTCTCGCGTCGAAGCTGGACGTGCCGCGCGCAGCCGCAAATTTCCGGGCCTTCGCCGACCTGATTAAAACAGCCGGGGTCGAAGCTTTTCAGACCGAAACTCCCGACGGCAAGAGCGCGCTGAATTACGCGGTGCGCAAGCCGCTGGGCGTTGTGGGCATCATCACTCCGTGGAATCTTCCGTTGTTGCTTCTGACCTGGAAGGTCGCGCCCGCGCTGGCTTGCGGCAACACCGTGGTCGTGAAGCCTTCGGAGGAAACTCCCGCAACCGCGACGCTGCTTGCCGAGGTAACCAAATCAGCCGGCATCCCCGATGGTGTGTACAACGTGGTGCATGGCTTTGGCCCAAATTCGGCCGGAGAATTTCTTACGCAGCATCCTGACGTGAATGCGGTCACTTTCACGGGCGAATCGCAAACCGGAGCGGCGATTATGAAGACCGTGGCGGCCTCGGTGAAGCCGGTCTCATTCGAACTCGGAGGCAAGAATGCCGCAATCGTCTTTGCCGACTGCGACTTTGAAGACGCGGTCGATGGCATCAGCGAGGCCGCGTTCCTCAATACCGGGCAAGTTTGTCTGTGCGCCGAGCGAGTGTATGTCGAGCGGCCAATTTTCGAGCGCTTTGTCGAAGCGCTCCAACGCAGTGCAGAAAACCTGCGGATGGGATCCCCTCTGGAAAACACCACCGATCTTGGCCCTTTGATTTCGGCGCAGCATCGTGAGAAAGTTCTCTCCTACTACCGGCTGGCGCGTGAAGAAGGCGCCACCGTGATCACCGGCGGCGGCGTTCCCGAGTTCGGCAGCGCACTCGATCGCGGGTTTTATGTGCAGCCGACGATCTATACTGGGCTGAAGGAATCCGCGCGTTGCGTGAAGGAAGAGATTTTTGGCCCGCTGTGCCACGTCGCCCCGTTCGACAGTGAAGAGGAAGCGGTCCATTTCGCCAACGACACCAAATACGGACTGGCCGCTTCGATCTGGACGACGAATTTGAAGCGTGGCCATCGGGTGGCGCAACAGATGAACGTCGGCATCACCTGGGTGAATTGCTGGTTCCTGCGCGACCTGCGCACGCCCTTCGGCGGCGTAGGTCTCTCCGGTATCGGACGCGAGGGCGGTATGCACTCGCTCAATTTTTATTCGGAATTGAACAACGTCTGCGTCCGTTTGTAAGTATGGAAAAAGTGGAAAGCAAGGTCGTTGAAGGGAAGGCTCGTCCGCGAGGAAAGTATCCGCACATCAAGCGCGCGGGCGACTTTCTCATCGTGTCCGGAACCAGCGCGCGGCGCGCCGACAACACGATCGCCGGTGCAGAGGTTGATCAGTTCGGAACTACGCATCTCGACATTCGCGCACAGACAAAGGCCGTGATTGAAAATGTGCGCGACATCCTGCGCAGCGCAGGCGCCGATCTGAAAGATATCGCTGAAGTGACGACTTACCTCGTCAATATGAACGATTTCGCGGGCTACAACGAAGTGTACGGCAAATACTTTGACTACGACGGCCCCGCGCGTACCACCGTGGCCGTGCATCAATTGCCACATCCCCATTTGCTGATCGAAATCCGGGCTGTTGCCTACAAGCCAGAGAAATAGGAGTTGCCATGCCGTCGATCAAAGAATTGAAGGCCTTCAACTTTGTGGGTTGGATTGAAGCGAACAAAGAAAAGTTCAAGCCGCCCGTGGGCAATGCGCAGGTCTGGGAAGACGGTGAGATGATGGTCACCGTGGTTGGTGGTCCCAACCAGCGCCGTGATTATCACGACGATCCGACCGAAGAATTTTTCTATCAGCTGAAGGGAAACATTTTTCTTCGCATCATGGAAACTCCCGGAAAGCCGCCGCTCGAGATTCCGATCAAAGAAGGCGAGATTTTTCTTCTCCCCAAGCATATGCGGCACTCGCCACAGCGGACACAGCCGGGAAGTCTCGGCGTAGTGGTCGAAATGCCTCGCCCTGAGGGAGTTTTGGATGGCTTTGAGTGGTATTGCCAGAATTGCCACCAGCTTGTTCATCGCGCGGAAGTGAAGTTGAAGAGCATCGTGCGCGATCTGCCCCCATTATTCGAGCAGTTCTACACCAACGAAGGTCTGCGCAAGTGCAAGCACTGCGGCACAGTTCATCCCGGCAAACAGTAAATGCCAGTCATCGACATTCACAATCACTTCTTCCCGCGCACCTGGCCTGATCTGGCGGCGCGCTATGGCACGCCGAATTGGCCGTGGATCAAGCACACCGAACCAGGCAAGGCGGAGATCATGGTGGGGGACCGTTTCTTCCGCCACATTTACTCCGCGTGCTGGGAGCCGGAAGTTCGGCTGAACGAGATGGACCGCGACGGGGTTGACCTGCAGATTATTTCGGCCACGCCCGTGCTCTTCGCATACGAACGCCCCGTCGAACATGCACTCGACTGTGCGCGCTTATTCAATGATGCCGCGCTCGAACTCTGCGCCCAGGGCAAGGGCAGACTGAAGCCGCTGTGCCAGGTGCCTCTGCAAGATCCAGATGCCGCATGTACGGAATTGACTCGCTGCATGCGCGCGGGGCATCTGGGAGTGCAGATCGGAAATCATGTTGGCGATAAAAATCTGGACGATCCCGGCATTGTCACCTTTCTGCATCACTGCGCCAACGAAGGCGCGGCTGTGCTCGTGCATCCCTGGGACATGCTGGGGCCGGAGCGCATGCCGAAGTACATGATGCCGTGGACCGTCGGCATGCCCGCGGAAACTCAACTGGGTATTGTCGCCATGATTCTTGGCGGAGCCTTCGATAAGTTGCCAGCGACACTGCGAATCTGCTTTGCACACGGCGGGGGAAGCTTCGCGTTTCTGCTGGGCCGATTGGAGAATGCGTGGCAGCATCACCCCGTGGCACACGGTGTTTGCGAATTGCCGCCAATCCAATACCTGAACCGGTTCTATGTGGATTCTGCGGTATTCGATCGGCGCGCTCTCAAGTTTCTGGTGGAAACGATGGGGAGCGAGCGCGTGATGCTGGGTTCTGATTATCCCTTTCCTCTCGGCGAACACCGCGTGGGAAGCCTGATTCGCGAGAGTAGTCTGCCGCCGGGAGCGAAGGCGAATCTTCTGGGAGAAAACGCGCAGCTGTTTCTTGGAATGCAGGGTGCCGGGCCATCCGCGACCGTCGAAACCAAATCTTCGATCGCTTCTCCGCTCGCGCCCCCGATAGTCGCGCAGCGCGAGCAACTGACTTATAGTTCCTATCTCCGCGTACCCGAACTGCTCGCTCTCCAGCATCCGCAATCGTCCCCGCAGCATCACGACGAGATGCTGTTCATCATCGTCCATCAAACTTACGAGTTGTGGTTCAAGGAGTTGCTGCACGATCTGGACGCGGTGGTTACAAATCTAACGGCGGCCGGTAGGAACCCGGAATCGCACGACGAAGTCTATGAAGCCGCGCGGTTGTTGCGGCGCTGCACCGAGATCACGCGCGTGCTGGTGGAGCAGTTTACGATCCTTGAAACCATGTTGCCCACGCATTTCCTCGCCTTCCGCAGCCTGCTGGAGCCAGCCAGCGGATTCCAATCGGAGCAATTTCGCGAACTGGAATTTCTCTGCGGCCTGAAGGATGAACAGATGTTGCGCTACCATCGGCCTACGCCGGAAGCTCACGCGCAACTGCAACGCAGGCTGCTGGAGCCTTCGTTGCACGACGCGTTCTTCGGCGCCTTGCGCTGCATGGGCAAGTTGCAGGTTGACGGCAATGCCACGGAACACGAGCGGTTTGATGCGCGGGCGCGCGCCGTCGTCGCGCTTTACCGCGACGAACCCAGCCATCGCGACTGGATCGATGTTTGCGAACGCCTCACCGAGTTCGACGAACTCATTGTGAGTTGGCGTCTGCGCCACATTCAGTTGGTCGAGCGCGTGATCGGCGTGCGCATGGGAACGGGCGGAAGCGCCGGATCGTCGTACCTGAAGCTCACGTTGGACAAGAAATTCTTCCCCGAATTGTGGGAGGCGCGCACGCTTCTGACGGAATAAAGAGAGCCAGCACGCCTGCAATCAAATTTTCTTTATGACTGCCAAAGGCGAGACCATTACGCTGATCGGCGCTGGGCTGAACGGACCGCTCCTGGCCATCGGCCTGGTGCGGCGCGGCTTTCGAGTCGAAATTTACGAGAGGCGCCCGGACATGCGGCGCACTCGAATGAGCGCTGGGCGATCGATCAATCTGGCTCTTTCCACCCGCGGCATCCACGCCCTGTCTGAGGCCGGACTGTGGGACGCAATGCGCAAGATCGTCATCCCCATGAAAGGCCGGATGATGCACTCGGCCGCATCAGAATTGACGTTCCAGCCCTACGGAAAAGACGAAGCCGAAGTCATCCATTCGATTTCACGCGCTGAATTGAACATCGCTCTCATGAATGCGGCCGAGGCGCAGGGAGTCCGGTTTATTTTCCAGCAGCGTTGCACGGGCATCGATCTGAACACCGGCGCTGTTCGGTTGCGAGATGAGAATACGCGGGAAGCCATACGACTCGAATCTCGGGTTGTGATCGGATGCGATGGCTCGGCATCGGCCATTCGATCGGAAATGCTGAAGCTGAGCCGCTTCAATTTTGCCCAGCAATATCTCGATTACGGCTACAAAGAGCTGACCATCCCGGCCGCACCCGGCGGCAAGCACTCGCTCGAAACCAACGCCCTGCACATTTGGCCGCGCGGCAACCACATGCTGATCGCGCTGCCCAACGTCGACGGCACGTTCGCTTGCATTTTATTTCTTCCCTTCGACGGCCCAGAGAGCTTTGCGCAACTGAAGACGCAGTCCGACGTGTCGCAGTTTTTCCGCGCTCGCTTTCCTGACGCAGTTCCGCTCATGCCGGAATTGGTTGCCAACTTTTTTGCCAACCCCACGGGAACGATGGTAACGATCAAATGTTCGCCCTGGCACGTCGAGGGGCGGACGCTGTTGTTAGGAGATGCGGCGCATGCGATTGTTCCTTTCTTCGGACAGGGTATCAATTGTGGGTTTGAGGACTGCACCAGCCTTCTGGAACTGATCGACCAACATGGATCCGCCTGGGACCAGGTCTTCGCCGCATTTGAATCGGCGCGCAAAGTGAACACGGATGCGATCGCCGATCTCGCCGTTGAAAACTTTGTCGAGATGCGTGACCGCGTGGCGGATCCCCGCTTCCTTTTCCGTAAGAAGGTCGAACTGGCGCTGGAAGCCAGATATCCGCAATTTTTTGTTCCCAAGTATGCAATGGTGACCTTCCATCGCATTCCCTACGCCACCGCGCTCGAACGTGGCCGAATTCAGGACCGCATACTGACCGAACTCTGCGACGGGATAGAATGCGTCGAAGATCTCGACTGGAACAAAGCCGAGCGCATGATCCGGAACGAGCTCACTCCGCTGGAGCTGGCTGCATGATCGCGTCTCCTTATGAGGCGGGGCCAGAATTTGCGGCGGCTATGGATGCCGCCGACCCACTCGCGCGTTTCCGTCAACGCTTCTGTTTTCCAAAAATGAGGAGCGGAGAGGAATCCATTTACCTTTGCGGGCATTCGCTTGGCCTGCAGCCTAAAACCGCCAGATCATATCTGGAACAGGTGTTGCGCGACTGGGCGGAGCTGGGCGTCGAGGGCCACTTCCACGCAGAGAATCCCTGGATGCCGTATCACCGTCTGCTGACGGAACAAACCGCCGCACTCGTCGGGGCGAAGCCGGCCGAAGTCGTGGTGATGAATTCGCTGACTGTCAATCTGCATTTGATGATGACGTCTTTCTATCGCCCGACAACGCGACGCCACAGAATCCTGATCGAGCGTGCTGCGTTTCCGTCAGATCAATACGCGGTGCAATCGCAAATCCGGTTTCACGGATTCGATCCAGCGGACTCGTTGCTCGAACTCCAGCCGCGCGACGGCGAGTTCTGCCTGCGCGATGAAGATGTTGAATCACTGATCGAGCGTGATGGCGAATCGATCGCTCTGATCATGCTGGGGGGAGTGAACTACGTTACGGGACAGGCTTTCGACATGCCGGGCATCACACAGGCCGGACATCGCAAAGGCTGCGTCGTGGCATTTGATCTGGCGCATGCCGCCGGAAATATTCCGCTGCATCTCCACGACTGGGGGCCGGATTTTGCAGTCTGGTGCAGCTACAAATATTTAAATGGTGGTCCAGGATGCGTCGGCGGATGCTTCGTTCACGAACGTCACGCTCGCGCGTTCGACGTGCCCCGTTTCGCAGGATGGTGGGGCCACGAGGAACGCACGCGCTTTCAGATGGGGCCGGACTATCACCCGATGGAAGGAGCCGAAGGTTGGCAGTTGAGCAATCCTCCAATTCTGGCGCTGGCCCCGCTGCGGGCGTCGATGGAGATATTCTCCGACGCTGGCATGGAAAATCTTCGCGCCAAGAGTATGACGCTCACTGGATATATGGAATTCCTGCTCCAACGCGAGGGTTCGAATAAATTTGCGATCATCACGCCGCACGAACCGGAGCGAAGGGGCGCACAACTCTCGATTCGCCTGGTCCGCGAAGGGCGCAAATTGTGCGATCGCTTGGCCGGCATGGGCGTCATTGGAGATTGGCGTGAGCCGGACACATTCCGCGTTGCCGCCGTACCTCTATACAACTCGTATCAGGATGTCTATCGCTTCGCGCAAATCTTCTCCGCCGCGCTTTCGTAACCTCCACACCCCGCTTCTGTCCCGCATCGTAGATTACGTCAGTAACACGCCAACCGAAATCTCGACCCTTACAATCGCAATCGTGGGGCAATCTCCGCTTCAGCTCGGCCGGAAGTGGACGACCATCGTGTGCTCGGTGGTGGGCGTCCATCTTTTGCTGTCTCTGTTGGTGCCCCGCAGCTTTGCGCTCACTGCTTTTGGCGACATCCTGCAAAACGTCGTTCTCTTCTGCGCTGCTGTTGCGTTTCTTTCAAACATTCGAGCCGCCTCACCGAAGGGCCGGATGTTTTGGTCGTTGATGGGATTAGGCCTGGGAATGTGGCTGCTGTCTCAGGTGATGTGGACCTACATTGAAGTTTTCCTGCGCCACGAGGCTCCGAATCCGTTCGTCGGCGACGTCATTCTCTTCCTGCACATCGTTCCCATGACGGCGGCAATCGCCGTTCAGCCGCACGTACAGCAGGACGACCGCACCATTCGCGTTGGCACACTGGATTTCGCCTTGCTGTTCACCTGGTGGATGTTTCTTTATCTCTTTGTCGTCATCCCCTGGCAGTATGTTCATCCCGTTGAATCCACCTATGGCCGCAGTTTCGATCTGCTCTACGTTAGCGAGGAACTGGTCTTGGCGGCGGCGCTGATGTTGGTCTGGAAGCGCAGCCATGGGGCATGGCGCAGAATCTATTTTCATCTATTCGGCGCCACTCTCCTTTATTGTGTCGCTTCGCTGGCGGCCAGTGAAGCCATCGATCTCCATATTTATTACACAGGCAGCCTCTTCGACGTTCCTCTGGTCGCGGCCATGGCGTGGTTTGTTCGCATCGGATTTCTGCCCCGCGAGCAAGCCTTTGAGCAGACCGAACTGCAAGCCCCGTCCCGGAGTTACGGCATTTGGAAAGCGCGGCTTGCCATGCTGACTTTATTCGTCACCCCGCTCATGGTGGCGTGGGCCCAATTCGGCGGACAGGTACCCCACAGCGTCCGCACCTACCGCCTGCTCCTGACTGTGGCCGTCATGGTCGTGATGGGCGCGCTCGTATTTCTCAAACAGCACCTGCTCGATCACGAATTGTTGAACCTTCTCCGCTTGTCGCGCTGCAACCTGGAGGAAATGAGCCGGCTCAAGGACGAACTGGAGAACAAGGAGCACTCCCTCCGTTGGCACAGCCTGGAACTTCAGCGGAAGAATCTTGAACTGCAGGAAATCTCCTTCACCGACGTGCTCACCGGCGTGTGGAACCGCCGTTATCTCGAAGAAATTCTCACCGCCGAGGCGCAGCAGGTACTGCGGAATTATCAGCGTGCGCGCGGCGGCGACATCCGCAAGCTGGATCACCGCGACCTGGTCTTCATCATGGTCGACGTGGACTTTTTCAAGGAAGTGAACGATGTGCACGGCCATCCCGCCGGCGACCGGCTTTTGCAACTCGTGGCGCAGCGTCTGTCGACCGTCGTGCGCAAGTCCGATGTGCTGGTGCGCTGGGGTGGAGAAGAATTCCTGATCATGAGCCGCTCGACCGATCCCTCGGGAACCCCGGCATTCTGCAGCCGTGTTCTCGAGGTGATGTCGGCCGAGCCGTTCGACTTGGGTCAGGGAATCACCGTGCGCAAGACCTGTTCGGTGGGATGGACTCCTTATCCCTGGAGCCGCTCCGCATTTGAAGCCATCTGTGCGGAAGAGGCGATCGGCCTCGCCGACACCGCCCTGTATCGAGCCAAGGCGCTCGGGAGAAATCAAGGCGTGGGCATTCTGCCGAGTGATGCTGCCATCGCCACTCCAGACGCAGTGACGCTCTCCACGGTGCAGCAGCCCAACACGCCGCTCGCGCACCTCGTTCGGACAGAATGTCCCGGCAGGTTAGTAGTGTTGGAAACCGGAATTGGATCGACCGATGCGTTGACCAAGTCCGCGGCAAAGTAATTTCTATGTCGGCGGTTCCCAGTACTCCTAAATCGAACGCGCACCGTCACTGCAAAGTGAGACGCCATGCGCCACGCCGAGTGATGAGCTTTTCGGGCGGCTCTAGCGGGCTCTCTAGCTGCCTCCCGCTCCGATTCCCGCAGCTTTGGCTTTCGCGGCGCGCTCGAACGCGACTCCCAGCCCCGCGCCCAACGCCTCCGCAATGCGAAGATCGTCGGCGGTGAACGCATCCTGCTCAGCGCGATACAGCACCAGCACGGCGGCGACTCCCATCGTCCCTTCCAGCGGCAGCGCCAGCGCCGAACGCAGTGTACCGTGCTTCGCCGGGTCGCTCACATATCCCGATTCCACTGTCGGATTTCCGTTCAGGATAGGTTTGTGGTGCTGCGCCACCCATCCCGATAATCCCTCGCCCAGCGGAATTTTCAACGAAGACAACAAGATTGAATTCTCGCCGCTCGCAAACTCCGCAGCCAGCATCCCGTTTTTCGGACAATAGACCGCAAGCGAATCGTGCGGCAACAGCCGCTTGATCCTCACCGCGAGTAGAGAAGCAAGATCTGCCGCGTTGAGGGAAGAAATTTGCAGGCCGAGTTCGAGAACTTCCTGCCCTTGCCTTCGGGCTAGAGAGATGAATGCGGCGGAATCCTGCGACACGCCCAGGCGTTCAGAGGCCGGCCCGGCCGACTCCGCAAAACCCGCGTCCGGCGCCAGTCCGCGCTCGACCTTGATGTCCGTCGACAACTTCGGCGGAGACTGCAGCGGCTCCTCATTCGCCAGTTTTTCCAGTTCGACATACCGCCGGCGCAAAATCGCAATGACCTGTGGGTCAAACGCCTTGCCCGCCTCCGAAACTACCTTTGCCATCGCCTCGTCCAGCGGCAACGCTTTCCGGTATTGACGATCCGAGGCCAGTGCATCCAGGCAATCCACCGCCGCCAAAATGCGCGCTCCCATCGGAATCGCTTCGCCTGCCAATCCTCTCGGATAGCCGCTGCCATCCCACTTTTCGTGATGCGCGCGCACGATCGGCACCACCGGATACGGAAAGTGAACCTGCTCCAGAATCTCCGCCCCGACAATGGGATGAATCTTCATCTTCTCGAATTCTTCCGGCGTCAGTTTTCCCGGCTTCGAAATAATGTGCTCCGGCACGGCTAGCTTGCCAATGTCGTGCAGCACCGATGCCGCCCGCAGCGCCTCGGTTTCGTCGTTGCTCAAGCCCAATTCCTTGGCCAGTTCCATCGCATACACGCGCACGCGCTGCAAGTGTTCTCCCGTGGTCTGGTCCTTGGCTTCAATCGCGAGCGCGAGCGCTTCGATCGTCCGCAGGTGCAGGCTCGAAACCTGCTCTGCATGTTTCTTTTCCGTTTCCAGTTTGCCGAGATACAGACGGTACGATCGGTACATCAGGTAGATCGGCGGCAATACCAGCAATGACGACTGCCATCCCACATGCGCATTCAGGAAGTGCACCAGCCCCGCGGCCGCGGCTCCCACCATGTAATACGGAAACGACCAGAGATAGCTGTCGTTCCAGACTTTAGAAATGGCCTTGTCCTCGGTCAGCCCAATGATGGTCGACATCGCCTCGGTGTTGCACACGAAGTACGTGATCGACGCCACCAGCAGAGCCAGCGGCCCCGGCGCATGCAGAACGCGAGCCACCACCAGTGTGTAAGCGCCGTAAGCGATCGCGCTCGACACGGTCAGCTGCGCCCAGTTGAAGACCAGCTGCACCAGCTTTACCTGCTGCTTTCGGCGCAGGAAGGCCTGGCCCACCGTGCTCGCCAGCACCAGCAGCAGCGTCTCGGGGAGGCTCAGTTCCAGAATTCCTAACAGGGTAAACAGGAAGTTGACCGAGAGCGTTCCTTCAATGCCGGGCAGGATTACTTTGAACGACGAAGCCAGCACCGCCGCGATCAAATAGCAGACAAACTTGACCGGATCTCCTGACTGCCAATGCGAGAGCGAGAGCGCAAGACACACACCACCGGCCACAGCCATTCCGGCGATGAACATGCGCGCGGCCACTGAACGAACCCAAGACATGAGAAGTGCTTAAATTTTCAACGATTTGCGGCCAATTGTCCGCCCCAAAATAGGCCCCGCGATTACCATGGTTTTTCGAACGAAGATATGAAGATAGAAGAAGATACGAAGATAGAAGCTGAAGACAAACTCAGCGACTCATAGCCTTCCCGAGTGCCACGCGCCAGAGGATCCCTCGCCGCGACAACTTGTCCCCTGCCCCGGCCAGTGGGACAAAGTGTCCGTTGTACTTCGCAACAACCCACTCTAACTCATTGATAAATAAAGCCACTAACCCATCCCCTTTGGCACCCTATCTGCAGCCGTACAGGTTACTTGGGGTGCGCAGAGACGCGCACGGGGCGACCTTTTGGGGGAACCATGAAGAAGTTTGCAATTCTGTTGTTGCTCTTTGCCACGGTGTCGTTGCAGGCACAAGCCAACAACTCAAAAATCTCGCCGGAACTGCAAGGCTTTCCTGCCAGTCAACAGGTCAATGTGATCGTGCAGTACGCGCCCGGCACTCAGGTCAACTGCAACAGCTTGCTGGGCATCGTCGATTGTCTGGTCAATGACATTGTCAAGCTGGGGGGCTCGATCCTGTCAGACTTGCCGATCGTCAATGGCGTGCTGGCTCAACTCGACGGCAACGGAATCGCGAACCTCTCCAACCAGTCAAATGTCGTCTACATCAGTTCTGACCGTCCACTTACTCCCATGCTCAGTAACGCTGCCCCGGCCGTGAATGCGTTTGCGGCGTGGCAGTCGGGCTACACCGGCGCTGGAATCGGAGTTGCACTGATCGATAGCGGCGTCTATAACCATCCCGACCTCAAGGGCGGCTTGCTGGGACTCTCGCGCGTGGTCTGGAACCAGAGTTTCGTTTCGGGCAACTCCAGCGCCACTGATCAATACGGGCACGGCACGCACGTCGCCGGCCTGATCGCGGGCGATGGTGCGAGTTCCACGGGCAAACAGTATTCCCGCACGTTTGAAGGCATCGCCCCGCAGGCCAACATCATCAACCTGCGCGTCCTCGACCAGAACGGCGAAGGAACTGACAGTGCCGTGATCGCCGCCATCAGCGAGGCCATCACGCTGAAACCGCTGTTCAACGTCCGCGTGATCAATCTTTCCCTGGGGCGCCCCATCTACGAAAGCTACAAGCTCGACCCCGTCTGCCAGGCAGCCGAAGCTGCGTGGAAGAACGGCATCGTGGTTGTCGTCGCCGCGGGCAACAACGGCCGCTACCAGCCTACTGACGGTTACGGAACCGTCACTTCGCCCGGCAACGACCCCTATGTGATTACGGTCGGCGTCATGAAGACGATGGGAACGCCCACTCGCGTAGACGATCTCATCGCCAGTTACAGCTCCAAGGGCCCCACCGCGCTCGATGCCATCAGCAAGCCTGACATCGTTGCTCCCGGCAACCTGCTGGTCTCGCTCGAAGATCCAAACTCGACCCTCTACAACGAATATCCCGGCAATCAGGTTCCGTACAGCTACTACGAAAACGGCGGCAGCAGCGCCTCGTCCTCCACTTACTTCACACTGAGCGGCACCAGCATGGCCGCCGGCGTGGTCAGCGGAGTCGTCGCGGACCTGCTGCAGGCGCATCCCAGCCTCACTCCCGACCAGGTGAAAGCGCGCCTGATGAAAACGGCCTGGAAGTCGCTCCCCGCATACAGCAGCACCACCGACCCAACCACCGGCATCACCTATACCGACCAATACGACGTGTTCACCGTCGGCGCCGGCTACGTCGATGTGGAAGCCGCGCTCGCCAACACCGACTTGGCCAAAGGCACCGCAATGTCCCCGGTTGCCGCTTTCAACGGCACCACCGACAACGTCACTCTGAACGCCAACCCCTCCGCCATCTGGAACACCTCATCGACTTGGTCCTACGCGATCGTGTGGGGCACTTCGCAGTTCTCCACCGGCACCACTGCGGCCAACTTGACCGCAGCCGCAACCGCAACCGCAACGAGTTCTAGCTCCGGCAGCAGCCCGCTCTGGGGCAACAACGCCATGTGGGGCACCAATGCCATGTGGGGGACGAACGCCATGTGGGGTACCAACGCCATGTGGGGAACGAATGCGATGTGGGGCACCAACGCCATGTGGGGCACCAGCATTCCGGGTGGCGAGCAATAAAGCCAAACTGAAATAAAAAGGGCCGCGATTCTCTCGCGGCCCTTTTTCTTTGCCATCGTTCCCTCGCGTCGTTCCCCTGTCGTAGTCGCTCTGTTCACCCTTCCGTCGAGCCAGAACTAATATCGGCCAAGGTCGATCTGGCGCCTCCGCGCCCGTGCGCCAAAGAAATTTCGCTCAAGCCTAGACAAATCGGTCGGCGCCGATTGTCTTAACATCGAGACCACAAAGTGGCCAGGACAGAACGAAATGCCGCCGAGATCGAGGCCCTGTATCGCCAACATGGCGCAGCCCTGTTGCTGTTTGCGTCGGCGATATCGAGCGATCGGGGTCGCGCTCAAGATGTGGTCCAACAGGTGTTCCTGAAGGCGATCGAGGACGGGAGCCTAAGCCAAGCGACAAACAAGAAGGCCTACCTTTTTGCGTGTGTGCGCAACGCCGTTCTCAACGACGCCAAGGTCCAAGGTCGAAACATGCCTCTTGATGCCGATTCAGCCTGGTTTAGTCCTCCTGACCGGGACTACGCCGGAGAGCAGAATCTGAGGCGTGCGCTAGCCGATCTTCCGGATGATCAGCGGGAGGTCATAGTCCTGCATGTATGGGGCGAACTCACCTTCTCGGAGATCGGTAACCTGTTGGGTATCAGCTCGAACACAGCCGCATCGCGGTACCGGTACGCCCTGTCCAAGCTGCGCGCCTCAATGTTAGCCAAGGAGAACTCCTGTGCAGACTCACGTTCATGAGCAAGATGATGAACAATTCGAAGCATATTTAAAGCGATTTCATCCAATCGCCCCAGAAGCTATTCCTACACTCAGCGCCAGCAGTTCGTCTCGGCGCCCGCTCTCACCTGAGATTTGGCTTACGGCAGTCGCCGCCGTGATTGTTCTCGCGGTGGTGATTCTTCACATTCGCAGTAGCCGAGTTGTTATTTCAAATGCGGCTGGCGGCGCTGCAGCTGCCGAGCGAAATGCGCCATCGGAACTAACCATGCGAAGCGCAAATGCTTGGCTGGCGACAGCACCATCGTTTAAGGCAGCGGTGGACGAACTGGCGTTTCGCTCCCAAACCAGTCCGCTTCCGAAAGGCGAGCAGAGCGCCGTCGCTGTTCTCAGCAAGGAGAAAATCAGGCTATGAAAATCTTGAACGCGATTCTTGCGATGATTCTGCTTGCCCTGATGCCGGCCGCTTCGGCATTCGCTCAGCGGAATGCGTCCATCACGACGAACGCGGCTTTGCGCTACTGGTCGGCATTCTCCGAAATCCAGGATTCCGGTATCACGGACCAGCAAGCCAAAGAACTCAATGCGATCCTCGACGGTGCAGCGCCCTACGACGATTCAAAATACAAGAACTTGCTTGAGAAAAACACGCTGGCCCTTGAAATCATGACCCGTGCGGCCTCGCTTCCGAGCTGCGATTGGGGGCTCGATTATGGGCTCGGGCACGACCTGCCCGTAGACTATGCCAGGAAGGCGTTGGTTCTTGGACGGCTCAATGTTCTTTACGCCTTTCACCTGCTTAAGACGGGCAATAAAGACGGCGCAGTTCGGTCTCTGGCAGCCGGCCTTCGGTTTTCGCACGATGTGGGGAATGGCGGATCACTCTTCGCCACGCTAATCGCAAAAGACCTTCTGACGAGTCACCTTAGGGCCATTGCCGGCGCGCTGCGCTTGGAACAGTTCTCCGCCGGCCAACGATCACAACTGCAAACCGCCGTTGCGCGAGTGGGGGAAGGACTTGACTGGTCCATGGCAGCAAAGCTCGATCTGGAAGCTCTCGGCGGAGACTACGCGGGAAACTCGCAAGCGTCCGCAGCTCTGACGCGAATTCTTTCGTCGTATGTCGCTGCCCTCAACGATCAGTCCAAACTGCCAGCACTAGATCAGGCGGTTCAAAATGCCCCGGAAGAACTTGCAAGGTTGATTCCGAACGCAAAGCGCGTTCTGGAACAAAAACAGGACTTGAACAACATGCTTCTGCAGACACGCGCTCTTTTGCAATGATGCGAACAGATGCCAGTCACCATCCGTCGCGGCCTAATTCGCCGCGCCGGTCAACGTCACCAGCGCCGGTTTGTCGTGATTCTCGTGATGATGTCCGCTCGTGACGTAAGCATCCTCGGCCTCGTAGTCGGCAACCGGAGTCAAAGCCAGATCCATATAGTTGCAGGCTTCTGGGTCGCGCTTGAGCTGCCGCCGCAATTTCCCGTAGCGCCAGATCAGCTGCGCCAGCGTGACATGCTTTTTCATCAGATCCGCAACGTACCGCGGATAAAACACAAACGGGCTCTCGATCGGAAAAGTCGGCCGCCGGTCCTTGCGATATTTCCGCCGCAAATAGCCGCCTTCCAGCGGGTCGATTTTTTCGAGCGCGACGCAGGAGTAATACCACAACAGCAGAAAAGTCATATTACCCGCATTGCAATCGGTCGCCACTGCGCGCCGCATCACCGTCTCCAAATGTTCCGGCGAATAATACGCCAGCCACGCATCGTGATACAGCTTCTGCCACTGCTCCGCCGTCATGGCTGCGTGATCGGCGGTCACATGCTCCAGATCGTACTTGTTCAAATCCGGATCGAGATATGCTCCCGCCCGATGCAGCTTCTGATGATCTTCCGATCCCGGCAGCGGCGTCAGGCAATGCGGCTCCAAAAGATCGATCGGCAACTCGCGCTGGATCGTCTGTATGTCGCGCATCACCGATTCCGGCGTGTCCGACGGAAACCCGATGATGTATCCCGCAAACACGGTCACGCCGGCCTTCTTCCACTCCAGCAGCATCTGGCGATATTCGGCGACTTTGTTCTGTTTTTTCCGTGCTCCCAGGAGCGCATCTGGATTAATGCTTTCCAGCCCGATGAATACCCGCGCTACGCCCGCGTGTCCCGCCTTTTCGATAAAGTGAGGCAGCCGGTGGCACATCGTGTCTACCTGGATAACGAACTTTAGATTGAGGTTTTCCTGTTCGCGCATCGCGATCAGCCGGTCGAATACTTTCTCCCAATCGGTATTGCGCGCGAAGTTGTCGTCAGTAATAAAAAATCGATTGATCCCTTGTGCCAGATTCCGGCGGATAATCTGCTCGATATCTTCCACCGACCGCCGCCGTGACTTCCGCCCTTGCACATTGATGATGGTGCAGAACGAGCATAAAAACGGGCATCCGCGCCCTGCGTCGAACGTCGTAATTTTCCCGCCGGTGCGTTTGATGCGCGTCGCCGGCAGAATCGGCATGGGCACGCCGTCAAGCGATGGCAGATCGTCCATGTAGTCGTACAGCGGCTTCAACCTGCCCTGCCATGCGTCTTTCAGCACTTCCTCGAAGCGTCCTTCCGCCTCTCCGGCAAATAGCGAAATGCCCAAATCCATCGCCTGCTTCAGTTCGGCGGTAATCTCCGGCAGCATCGCCAGGCAGCCGGAAACGTGAAATCCTCCAATGCAAACCTGAATTCCCGCCGCGCGCAGCGGGCGCGCAATGTCCATCGCGCGCGGAAACTGGTTCGACTGCACGCCGATTAGCGCCACCAGCCCAGGCTCATTCCCCAGTTGCCGCGCGATGCGCCGCGGCTTGATGTGCGTGTTCGTCTCATCCAGCGCCGTGATCGCAATCTCGACGTCATCCCCGAGCACACGCCGTTCCTTACAGTCGAGCGCCAACCCATTGATCACCGCCAGAGTGTTCGAAGGAATCGCCGACCGCAGCCACTGGATGACATAGCCGTCATCGTCATAGTGCGATGGCTTGATCAGGATCAACCTAAAGCGCTTCCGGGCTAGTCGGCCGTTCCCCATAACCACGCTCCCCGCTTCAACCTGGCCAATTCAGATGAAGAAGTATACGAATCTGAGACACGGTAGGATACACAAATCTGCCCGGCACAATCGAAACGTTCTTGTCGAAGGGAATGCCGTTCAGTGTGCGGGATCGCCGTCGATCCAATATTCGCGCCGCGCTTTTATCACCAGGTTTGGACGATCCCTGGTCTCCGTATGCAACGCATGCAGGCCGGGCGTCGGCGACGTGGGCCGGAAGCTCAGTACATAGTAGTTCGGCACGTCGTTCGAAACCGTAATCAGGCCTGCTTTCAGGTCCTTGGCATCGTGAAAGCGAAAGAACTCGCCCCCGGTCAGCTGCGCGATCGATTCGGCGGTCTTGTTGCGCAGCGCATTTCGCGCGGTCAGAAATGTCATTGTAGCCAGCCGCAGTGGCGGAGCGAGCTGGCTGATGCAATCGAGCACCTGCTTGCTGTAATGGCCAGCATATTCCGTGTCAGCGCCGTCTCGGCTGAAACATCCGTGCGCCGGTCCCGCAGTCTCATTGCTGAACTTGGATGCCTCGTGCGAGACGGCCGAGCGCGTACTCGAAAAGGCGAAACTGTACATAGCCGTATTGGTGTCGCTGATGAGGCGCAGAGCCTCCGTCAGCGTTGTCTTGCTCCCTTGGTCAATAGTCTCGCTGAACAGCAGAATCGCACGCCGGTAGCTCGCCGGCTGAGTCCGCAGTTGCCCGACCGCGAATGCCACGGCGTCCAGAATTCCGGCGCCTTGATCGCCTGCGCTCAGGTTGGAAAGCTGCTGGGAAGCGTCCGCCGTACTCGTCGTGAATGGCGTCAGCAGATGCGGCGTACTGTCGAAGCCGATCACGCATACGCGGTGCTCGACGTTTCCGATCAGCGCGCCGAGAATCGCGTCCAATTGCCGGTAGTCGCCAAGGTGGCGAGCGCCCGCCCCGCCGGTCTCGACCACCACCGCCAAGGCTAGAGGCTGCGAATCAGTTTCTGGCTCGAGAGTTACATGCTCCGGCTCACCGTTGTCGGTCACTAGGAAGTCGTTCGCCGTGAGCTCAAAAACCACTTTCCCCGCTTTGTTGGTCACAAGCACAGGGACCATCACCAGAGTGGAGCGCACCGTGATGGGCGGCTGGGCAGGCTCGTTCTGCTGCGCGAATAAGCTCACACCGGTCAGCCCGAGCAGAACCGTCAACCCACAAACGGACCTCAACATAAATCCTGCCCTAGAACGCTCCGCCCCCGCCCCCGCCGAATCCGCCGCCCGAAAATCCACCGCCCCCACCGAACCCTCCACCGCCAAATCCCGACCCGGTGGAACTCGCGCGCGGGGCCGAAACAAAAACCTGGTGCATATCCGTCGCCATGCCGCTCATCGCGCTCGAAAAGATAATCGGATTAAACAACATTCCCGTCGCATAGCCGCCCGGCCCCACATACCAACTCGGAGGATCTTTCACGATCCCCGAAAAAGCCTGCGCCCAGTGATGCTCCACTCCTAGCGCCATCGCATAGGCGAGATATCTCTCAAACGTAGTCGGCGGCATCTGCTTGAGTCGCTCCGCATCCACGCGATTCATGAACTCCTGGAACCCCAGCACCGCAATGCGCACGCGACCGCCCTTCACCGTCTTCGCTGTCATCACCCGCGCAAACAGCCACCAAATCAGCGCCGAAACCGGAACGCACACAACCAGCAGTGAAATCGAGTTCAGGAAATCCGCCCACCCCATATACTGAAGAATCGCGAATGGAATCAGAATCGCAATCGCCGCCGCAACGCTGTATCCATTCGCCGACTCCGGATCGAGCAGATACAGTCCTTTGTTCCGCAGCTCCGCCATAATATCTTTGCGAATGACCGGCACGGCGGTGTAGAACCGGTTTTTCAAACTTGAAAGACGCGTGTCGCTGCCCTCGGCAAAAATATTTACCAGCATCACCCGCTCGTGCGGAGCCACATTCGGATCGCCCACTTTCGGCAAGGGCTTCACCAGGTGAAAAATATAATCCTTGTGCGTGAACACCAGTCCTTTGTCTGCCACTTCCTCGATCTTCACATATCCCCGCACCGCCAGATCGATAATCGTCGATGTAATATCCCGCGGATGAATCGAGTCGTCCAGCAAGGTTCCCGCCTCCGCCGGAGACATCCCCTCCGGAGGCTCATACATCGGCGCCACTGACATCCCAGGATCCGGATCGCGCCCCTTCATCCACCACAGTCCAAACATCACCGCCAGAGTCACCAGAGGCAGAAACAAAACCGGATTCCCGCCGACCAGCCACCAGAATCGCCGAATCGCGCTCGGTTCCTGCAGAATGTCCTTCGCGATATAAACGTCGATCGTCAACCCGCCACGCATCGGCAGCGGATTCGTAGTCGCAAACTCTGCTTCCGCGCCCTCGAGATTCGCCGTCGCATCATGCTCCCTCGATCCGTAGACGCCGGTAAACGCCTGCGCCCGCAGCGATCCCGCCGCGTAATCCGGAAAACGCACGGTCGCCGCCGCGTGATCAATCGGCACCGGCCAGTCGTTCCCGGTTACGTTCCAGTAAAACTCGTCATAGTCCTTGAAGAAGCGTGTCCCGTTGCGGACTTCGTAACTGATCTCAACCACGCGCGTGGTATCGACCGCGCCCGGAATATAAATCTTCAAGTCGCGCGCGCCGTTGGCCACCGAAGAGTCGTACTTCAGCGTGCCGCCCTGGCCGTCAGTCACGCTGATCACCTTCAGATAGAGTTCGTAGTTGGTCCCGTTCGGCCCGGGATATTCGATGGGAATCGTGCGGTGAATTCCGTTCCACCGTCCCACAAACCCCAGCGTGATGCGCTCCGTCACCACCGCGCTGCCGTCGCGCGCGACCGCAATCGTGTCCTGAAAATCAGTAACCCGCCAGGATTTTGCCTGCGCAGCGCGAGACGCGCCGCAGAAGATCAGCGCCAGCAGAAGAAAAGCCAACTGGCGCAACATCGGTGGGACTTGCTTGTTGCCAAATGTTCTAATCACTCAGTGACTCAATGACTCAATGACTCAATGATTCGATGATTCAATCGCTCAGAATTTCACCTGCACCGGCTCGCGGTCGGTAGGTTCGCTGACCTCAAAGAACTGCCGCGCCGTGAAGTTGAACATCCCCGCCAGAATATTAGTCGGGAACGACTGAATCTTCGTATTTAGGTCTCTGACCACCGCGTTGTAATACCGCCGCGCATTCTGAATCGAATCTTCCGTCTGGCTCAGCGATTCCTGCAGTTGCGTGAACTGCTCCGAAGCTTTCAGTTCCGGATAGTTCTCCGCAACCGCGAACAGACTTTTCAGTGCACCCGTAAGCTGATTCTCCGCCGCCGCCTTGTCAGCCGGAGTCGTAGCCTGCATCGCCTGCGATCGGAATTTGGCAATGTTCTCAAACGTCCCTTTTTCGTGCGCGGCATACCCTTTCACCGTTTCCACCAGATTCGGAATCAGGTCATGCCGGCGTTTCAGCTGCACGTCGATATCGGACCACGCCGAATCGCAGCGTACCCGCAGCTGCACCAGCCCGTTGTACATCGAAATCAGCACCACGGCGATGACCACAAGAATGCCAATCAAAATGATGCCGGCCATGAATGCCTCCTCAGAGTTGGCGGAGTGAACTGGAAATCAATCGGACCTTATCACAGATATCCGCAACCGCAAAATCGCGCCGGCGTAATATCGCCGGCAAAAAAGTGCAACCCGTTCGCGGCCTCGGCAATCCGAACACTACAGGAGGTCGAATCATGGAACGTTTCGATTACGCGAAGGTTGCTCCCGGTGCGTATCGCGCGATGGCCGGCTTCGAGCACTATCTTCGTGAGAGCGGTTTGGAGGAATCCCTGCTTCATCTGGTGAAACTCCGCGCCTCGCAGATCAACGGCTGCGCCTATTGCCTCGATATGCACTGGAAAGACCTGAAGTCGATCGGAGAGCAGGACCAGCGGCTCTATGAATTGAATGCCTGGGAAGAGACTCCGTTTTACAGCGACCGCGAACGTGCCGCGCTCGCCTGGACTGAAGCCGTCACACGCGTTGCTGATAGCCACGTTCCGGACGAACTGTATGAGCGCGTGCGCCGGCAGTTCAATGAGAAAGAACTGGCCGATCTTACGCTGGCGATCGCTGCCATCAATGCCTGGAATCGCCTCGCAATTTCCGCCAGAACCGTTCCCGGCACCTATGAGGTACCAAAAGCGCGCCTGCAACAACGAGCCGTTGAAGTATAAGAATTGGGCGGTTGGAGTAACAGAGGCGCGCGAATCGAAGAAGCGATCGACCGGCGCTATTGCTGCGGCGCGAAATAGCCCTTGCGTGCCCGGACTTGCAAGTCCTTCTTGAACGAAGAAATCTCGATCGTACGGTACCGCCCGTCGGCGTCGAAGTCGGCCGGCTTGTACGAAACAATGTACTGGCTGCGCAACTCGTCTTCAATCGCCGCGAACGAGTGCGTGATGTCCTTCATCTTGAACGGGAAAAACACCCGCCCGCCGGTCGCTTCCGCCATTTGCTGCAGCACCTTGTCGCCGCGCATCACCAGGCCGCTGTCGTCGGTCGAAATCGCGTAGATGATCACCTCGGAGCGTTGCGCCATCTCAATGGCCTGCGCCCGGGAAACTTCGCTTTGGTTGTCTTCTCCGTCGCTCACAATAATGATCGCCTTGCGCAGCGGGTGATCGGCACGGTCCTTCAAGAATTTCTCTTTGCACGCGTGATACACGGCGTCGTAAAGCGCCGTTCCGCCGCCATCATGCAATTTGTGGATGCCGATTTCGAGCAGTTGCACATTGTCGGTGAAGTCCTGCGCCATCTGGCTGTGGCTGTTGAACCCGACAATGAACGCCTTGTCGAAGCCGGCGCGCAGCGTGTGCTGCAGAAAACTGGCGGCTGCCTCCTGCTCAAAATCAAACCTGCTATCGACCGAACCGCTCACGTCCACCAGCAATCCCAGATCTAAAGGCAAATCGGTTTCGCGCCGGAAGTTTACAATCGCCTGCGGTGGCTTGTGGTCGTCCAGAATGCTGAAGTCCGCCTGATTCAGGTCGCGCACAAACTTGCCGTGCTTGTCGGTGGCGATAAAAAGGAGATTGACCTCATTCACTCGCGAGCGAATGGTAAGCATGGCGCCCTGATCGTCCGTACTTGCGGTGGAAGTCGTTCCCGCGTCCGATCCGTTCACCCGCGGTGCGCTTACCGCGAAGGCAGACTGCGCCGTTGACGGCAGAACCCAGGCAAAGGTTGCCAGCAATACGCTCAAAATCCAAAACTTTGCCTTCGTGTACTTCATGCCCGCTAAATCCAAAATTTTCACTCCAATTGCCGTCAGACCACACTTCCAAGCGATTAGATGCACGCCGGATGCCGAAATCGGGCTCGCGCCGGATGCCGCTATCTGATTGACTTTAGGAGCGTGTCGCCCACGTGCCAAGTTACAAAAGGAGCACACGTTTGGTCATGGCACAACACGTGCAATTTCCCGTACTTGCGTGCGCCCCGCAACTGGCTTTACGCCTCCCCGTACCATTGACCCAGTCCGGTTGGCCAGTCGGATTCAGGGTTCAAAGATACTACCCCAACTCGTCCGGCTTTCCTTAAAATCTCATTGGAGGTAATTCATGAAGAAATTCATCATCTGTTTTCTTGTGCTCCTCACGGCGGTCGCGGCGTTCGCCGCCGACGACAAACACGAAGAAGAGCGCGTCAAAGACGCTGGAGTCGTGCTCAAAGAAATTCTGAACATCCCCGACGACATTCCGCAGGACCTGCTCGACAAGGCCGAATGCGTGATCATTCTTCCTTCTGTGAAGAAGGGAGCATTCGGCGTGGGCGGAAGTTACGGCCGCGGTGTCATGGTCTGCCGGGGCGGCGAGCATTACAGGGGAAAGTGGGGGGCTCCCGCGCTCTACGCTCTCGAAGGTGTCAGCATTGGATTTCAGCTGGGCGGCCAGGCCACTGATTTCGTCCTGCTGGTGATGAATCCCAAAGGCGCAGAGTCGCTGCTCTACAGCAAAGTGAAGCTGGGTGCGGATGCCTCCGCGGCTGCGGGCCCCAAGGGACGCACCGCCGAAGGCGCAACCGACATTGTGATGGAGGCCGAGATCCTCTCCTATTCGCGCAACAAGGGGCTCTTCGCGGGAGTTTCACTGGAAGGCTCAACCCTGCGCTCCGACGGCAGCGCCAACGAAAAACTTTATGGACAAAAGCTGACCGCAAAAGAAATCATTCGCGAAGGCAAAGTCGCAATACCGCCGTGCGCGCACGAGCTGGTTTATCTGCTCGATACGAAATCGCCGGTCAACAAATCGGATCCGAAATCGCTCGAATAGAACGATGATTCCCTGTGAAACTCCGTGACCTCTGTGGTTAAGAATTCCGTTGCGAATCATAGTCCTGTCCAGCCAGTTCGTTGCCCGTGGGCCAGCAACGAACTGGCGATTCGTTATCACGACGAAGAATGGGGCAAGCCCGTTCACGATGACCGCACTCTCTTTGAATTTCTCATTCTCGAAGGCGCGCAGGCCGGACTGAGCTGGAACACGATCCTCAGCAAGCGCGAGAACTATCGCAAAGCGTTCGACCGATTCGATCCCGAACGCGTGTCACAATACGACCGGCGCAGGATACGGCAACTGCTGCGCGATCCCGGCATCGTTCGCAATAAGTTGAAGATCGCTTCTGCCGTCGAGAACGCGAAAGCGTTCCTTCATGTCCAGGAGGAATTCGGTAGTTTCGACGGTTACGTCTGGCAATTCGTCGGTGGCAGGCCACGACTCAACAAGCGGAAGTCCATGCGACAGGTTCCCGCGCGCACCGCCGAATCTGACGCCATGAGCAAAGATCTCAAACACCGCGGCTTCAAATTCGTCGGCACCACCATCTGCTACGCCTTCATGCAAGCCGTCGGCATGGTCAACGATCACGTGATCGACTGTTTCCGCTACAACGCGCTCGCAGGTCAGTGTTGACGAAAAGCGCCCGCAAGTAGATAGATCACAATCAACCCGAGCAGCAGTACGGCGCCTTCGAGGCGCGTCGACCATACGTGCAGCGCGTCGAACTGGACGCGCAAGGGATTGTCCAGCCCCGCGGTCGCGAAATCCGGAACCTGCGCGCGCAGCGCATCCATGCGCGGCATGATCCAGAACTGCGAGACCAGCGTGAGCGCGAGCATCAGGCCGATAAGCAGGTGACGCAGCGCGAAGACATGCGCGGAGCCGTCGGTGAGCCGGCTGTAGAGCAGCGAACTGCCAAGAAAAATAATTCCGGAGAAAATGGCAATCCAGTGCAGCTTGCCCAGCGCGCGTCCGACAATATTGCCGGCGAGATGCGTGTTCGGCAAAACTCCCGGCGCGAACACGGTGGGCGCAAGCACAAACGCAAAAAAGATCAACCCGCCGATCCAGGCCACGACGGATAGCAGCATGAGATAGCGCAGGAAGGACATGTCGCAAGTATTATAGCCAGCCTTGCTATCATACCGAGCCTTGTCATCATAGGGGCTTTGTCATCCTGAGCGCAGCGAAGGATCTCTGCACGCTCTTGCGGCGAGGAACTCACGCCGTTTGCGGCAATCTGAGAAAGACATGAGAAATTGGCCGCTCTTCGTGGGAGCTCTCTTACACCGGCACAGGCACGTTCTCGATGATCTCTCTGAGTACCTGATCCGACTGCTCCGACTTTCTGAGCGTCGAGGCGTACAGGCCGTTCACCACCACGCGATGGGCGAAGACCGGGACCACGAGCGGCTTGAAGTCTTCTGGTATGCAGTAAGTGCGGCCTTCCAGGAAGGCCATGGCTTGCGCGGCGCGATAGAGGGCCTGCGATCCGCGCGGCGAAACCCCGAGCGAGAGAAATTCCGAAGCCCGCGTACGCCGCACGATCTCGAGCGCGTAGCTTACCAGCGACTCATCCACGCGAATCTGCTTCACCGCCTCCTGCATCTCGGTCACATCCGCGCCGGTGAGCACGGGGCGCATATCATCCATTTTCGATGCGCCCGCTTCCGAGCGCAGAATCTCGCGCTCCGCCTGAGCGTCGGGATATCCCATGCGCACGCGCAGCAAAAAGCGGTCGAGCTGCGATTCGGGCAGAGGATACGTCCCATGGTGCTCAACCGGATTCTGCGTCGCAATCACCAGAAAAGGCTGCGGCAGTTCGTAGGAGTGCGCGTCCACCGTGACCTGGCCTTCGTTCATGGCCTCGAGCAGCGAGGATTGTGTCTTGGGCGTGGTGCGGTTGATCTCATCCGCCAGCAAAACGTTGGTGAACACCGGGCCGCGCTTGAATTCGAACTGCTGCTCCATCGCCGAATACACGGAAATGCCGAGCACGTCCGACGGCAGCATGTCGCTGGTGAACTGCACCCGCTGAAAGGTGCAGTCGATGGCGCGGGCGAGGGCCTGTCCGAGCGTCGTCTTCCCGACACCGGGAACGCCCTCAATGAGCAAGTGCCCGCGGGCAAAAATGCTGACCAGAGCGAGGCGAACCACGTCGTCTTTTCCGCGAATCACGCGGACAAGCGCCTTCTCCAGTTCTCTGGCTTTGTCGGCGGCTTTCGGGGATATAGCGCTGGCGGTCTCGGGCGACATTGTTTTCGATTCTACTATTTGCCACGATCGACGATGGAGTTACCTACGTCATGGAGCTTCTAGCTTCTGGCTCCTGGCGTCTAGCCACACCAGAACAGCTGCGCTGCCACGCGTCCTCGAAGAAAGAACGCGAATTCCTCTTTGCTTTGCAGCGCTTCTCACTTCCTCATCCCAGTGATTCGCTGGAAGCGGGCAGTTGCGTTACTGCGTAAACTCCGCAGGCCTTCCGGTCAGCCGCTCGATGCGCTTGGCAATCGGAGGATGAGTTGAGAACAGGTTCGAAAAATTGATCCCGAGAAACGGCTGGATGATGAACAGGTGCGCGGTCGACGGGCTCGCCTGCAGAGGCATGCGGCGGGAATACTCATCGAGTTTTTGCAGCGCGCTGGCCAGGGCATAAGGATTGCCGGTGAAATGCGCGCCGGTCGCGTCGGCCTGATATTCGCGGGAGCGCGAGACGGCAAGCTGAATCAGCGACGCCGCGATCGGAGCGACGATCAGCATGAAGAGCGCGGCCAGGCCTCCGCCGCGATCGTCGCGGTCGCGGCCGCCAAAGCCGCCGAAGATCATCGCCCACCTGCCCATGCTGGCAATCATGGTGATCGCGCCCGCGAGCGTGGCGGCGACAGAACTGATCAGAATGTCGCGGTTGTTGACGTGGCCGAGTTCGTGGGCCAGGACGCCTTCGAGTTCTTCGTCATTCAGTAGGCCCAATATCCCGTGAGTGACCGCGACGGATGCGTGGCTCGGGTTGCGTCCGGTGGCGAAAGCGTTGGGCGATTCCGTGGGGATCACATAAATCTTCGGCATCGGAATGCCGATTTTTTGCGTCAGCCGTTCGACGGCGGCGTAAGCGCGCGGCAGTTCTTCGCGCGTGACCGGCTGCGCGCGATACATGGCCAGCGCAATCTTGTCGGAATAAAAATACGAGACGAAGTTCATGACGGCGGCGAAGGCCAGCGCCAGGAACATTCCATTCTGACCGCCAAAGGCGCGGCCAATGAACATCAGCAGCAGCGTCATCAGGGTCAGCAGGAACGCGGTCTTAAACATGTTTCCCATAGTTGTCGATCACCCCTAACCACTCTATTCGATGTTCACCATCGACGAGAGATGCGCGGGGACAGTCTGCAGAAGAAATATGCCTGCGGATAGTCCTCTCACCGCACCTTGCCTATTAGAATCATCGAGTTAGCGACAAGTCGAACATTGAGATCTCCGGGCGTGGAGCGCGCATTCGTCCCCGTTGCTCATTTCTTCACGACACTTAGCGTGATGCTCGAGGGGTATTGGCTTGAGTGATGAATTTCGTTGTGGGCGACTACTGGTTTCGATTCGTTGTAGTTGTCGCCGCCGGTGTTCAGGTTGCGGTCGAATTGGGGGAAATTGCTGCTGCTGACTTCGATGCGCAGTTCGTGTCCCGGCGCGAAGTAGATGCTGGTTTGCATGGGCTGGAAGGTGACTTTGTAGACTTTGCCTTTTTCCATCCACACGGGAGGCTTGGTGTAGCCCTCGCGGTAACGCGCGCGCTGGATATTTTCCTGGATGTTGTAGGCGGTGCCGTCAGGCAGAACTTCGATCAGCTTCACGGTGAAGTCAGTGTCTTGGGCGTCGCTCGACACGTAAAGAGTCACGCCGATGGGTCCGCTGACCTCGATGCCTTCCTTCAGCGGGCCGGTGCTGTAGACAAGAATGTCGTCGCGAGTTTCGAGGCTGCGCTGATCGAGCGCGCCAGCTTTGTACTCCGCGCCGAGGCAGCAGAAACCTCCCCCGTGGGTGGGCACGGGATTCATGGGATCGTAGACAAATTTGTCTGGGTTGTCTTTTGATTCCGGCGCTGTGAGCAGGGATCCATCCCCATAAAGAGAATTGGCGTGGCCTGCGCTGGCCAGGTAAAACGTGACCGGCTTCGCTCCCGCGGGCGGCCAGGTATCGGAGGACTGCCATTGATTGCTGCCCATGGTGTAGTAGCGGACTTTCGGATTGTTGGTGAGGACGCCGTTGTCTTCGCCTTTCAGGAAATGATCGAACCAGCCGTAGGTAAAGGCGTCATAGTCGAACCGGGCGTCGCCCATGTCGCGCTCGCCGACGATGGTGTGTTCGGCGGCGCGCTTGTAAGCGCAGTGCGCGACGGGCGCGATGATCGCGTACTGCTCGTTGGCGATGGCGGGATCGGCCGTGCTGCGCACGAAATTGTAGGCGGCGAGATTGGGCCCGACGCTTACGTCATACCAGGTCATGAACCAGAGGCCGGGAATGTCGATACGCATGCTGTCGTTCCAGAGACCGCCTTGGTACCAGGAGGGATCGTTGGGCGTGCGCGTGATCATGCCGGGCTTGCCGGAGGGCGTGGTATCGGCGAAGATGCCGTGCGGTGCGCCGACGGCCGAGTAAATATCTTCCTCCGGCAAGTGCCGCAGCGCTTTGGACCAGTCGACACTGGGCGGGTGGGCGGAGAGATCGTAGGACTTGGCCGCAGTAATCAATTCCTGCTGCGTCATGCTCGGGGGCAATGTGGGGCGGCCATCTTTGGTAAGCAGGCCGTAGTCGTAAAGCCAGGAGCCGAACAGCATCTGCACGGCTCCGCCGCGAAACCAGTTGCCTTGCTCGAAGTAGGGGGCGACGCGGCCGACGCCGGCGCCGAAACTTTCGGGAATAAACGTGGTGAGCGCTTTGTCGCCGCGCGAAGCCACGGCCAGCTGCCACTCCGCCGTCGAGGAGCAGCCGATCAGACCGACTTTGTCGGCCGACCAGGGCAGCGAGCCCATCCAGGCGAGCGCATCGTCGGCGTCGGTGAGCGGGACGCCGAGAATGTCGTAGTCGCCCTCGGAGAAAAATCGTCCGCGCTCATTCATCTCGATGTAGGCGTACCCGCGCTTGACGGCTTCAAGTTCGGTGGTCATGTCACGGGGCGCGCCCAGTTCGACGTCCCAGTAGTTGAAGTTGTAGGGTGTGCGCACGAAGATGATGGGATATTTTTTCGACTCGTCTTTCGGGCGGTAGATATCGGCCTGCATGCGCTTGCCGTCGCGCATGGGCACCATAACCTTGCGCTCGATGATGGCGATGGATTCGAGTTCACTTTCGGTGGCGTTGCGCCGGGCGATGAGTGCGGCATCGGGCGTGCGGGCCTGGGCTGGCGCGTACGGGACGACGGCGGCAAAGATGCTGCCGCACAAAACTGCCAAAGAGGCAAACTTCGCAATTCGGTTCATCTTGGCTTCTTCCTTAAGTTATGGCTGTGGGGGAACGGGAATCCCGGCGGAAACACTATAACGCAGACGGCTGGGGCCGGCCGTCCTCGGGCAAGGATTCCAGGGAAGCTGGGATTCCGGGAAGCCAGGATTCCGCGATTCCTGGAAATCGGGATTTCTGGGAATAAAGTCGCAAATCAGCAGAATGAAGAAGGTTGGTAGCGCTACCGGGAATCGAACCCGGGTTTGAAGATTGAGAATCTTCCGTCCTAACCCCTAGACGATAGCGCCGCTGGCGTCACCGCTGTTGATTATAACAAGATTCAATTTTGGAATTCCGGCGGCACTCATTGGATTTTTCGATGCATTCCGCTCGCATCCACAGGGCGGGAAGGCTTATAGTAAGAATATCTCCGCTAATTCACTGGTTCTGGTCAACCGAGGAGTTCGGGCGGGACGTGTAAGTGTTTCATTTATAGGAAGTTCAATCATTTTACGGCTAGAAATAGCAAAGGAGTCGATGCTCATGGCCAAGACAAAATCTCCCAAAACCAATGGCGTGAAAGAAGCCGCCGCGAACCCACAACCCGATATGGCCAGTGCGCAGTCGTCGGCAGCCGCTGCTGCGGTCGATGGCACCACCAAGGCGGAGGATAAAAAGCCCCGGCCGAAAGGTCCGGCGCCGAAGCTGGAGGCGGTCAAGTCCGAGCCCCGCAGTAATGTTGTGCCCATCAATCTCGAGGACGAGATTCGGAAGGTCGCGTATTTACTTTCGGAGCGTCGTGGATTCGAGCCTGGGCACGAGAACGAGGACTGGCTAGCGGCCGAGCACGAAGTTCTGAAGCGCTACCGGCAGCACAGCGTGCAGACTGCGTAACCATTTGCGTAACCATTGAAGAAGTCCACCATCAGTGGATGGTCAAGACTCGCCGGAACTGCTGCGTTCTCGGCCGCAAGAGAGTAGAAGATGCAGCTTCCAGCAAGGGGTTTCTGCCTGCGCGGCAGAGGTAGGTAAGCGCGGGGTTTTAATCCCTCCGCGTTATCGGAAGCCTTAAGGGTATCTTTTCGGTTGACGCAATTACCTGTATCCCTTTGGCTGCGTCCATTGGATCGTGTCCTTTTTGTTTGGAATGGTTTGCTTGTACCCTCGGTTTCTGAAAAAATAGCCAGCGGGGTTCCCCCAACATGGCGCAGATCGGTAGTTTTGCCTTGCTCCTCGCCCTGGCGTTGAGCGTCTATTCGTTCGCCGCCGGACTTTTCGCGCTCGTCTCCTCGGGCGAGAACTCGCCGCGAATCGGCGAGACGGCGCGGCGGGCGGGCATTGCACTCTTCGGGGCGGTGGTGATCGCCGCCGTGGCGTTGGTGGTCGCGGCTTTCCGTAACGACTTCACCATCGCTTACATCTTCCATCACAGCAATCGCGATCTTCCCGGACCCTACAAGTTCGCCACATTGTGGTCGGGGCAGGAAGGCTCGCTGCTGTTCTGGTGCCTGCTGCTGAGCGGCTACGGATTCGTTCTGCGGCTGCGCTACAAAACCGATCCGCGGCTGTTCGCTTACGCGTCGGTGGTGCTCGCCGGGGTGCAGGTCTTCTTTCTCGCGCTGGTGAATTTCGGCGCGAATCCTTTTGGCGTGCTCGAAGGTCCGCTGCGCGCCGACGGCAGTGGGCTCAATCCGCTGCTGCAGTATCCGGAGATGGTGATTCATCCGCCCATGCTGTATCTGGGCTACGTGGGATTCACCGTGCCCTTTGCGTTCGCCCTGGGCGCGTTGATCATGAGGTATCCCGGCGAGAAATGGATTCATATCACGCGCCGCTGGACCATGGTCACGTGGGGATTTCTGACCTGCGGGATTTTTCTGGGCGCGCACTGGGCGTATGCCGTGCTGGGATGGGGCGGCTACTGGGGATGGGATCCGGTGGAGAACGCCTCGCTGATGCCGTGGCTGGTGGGCACGGCGTTCCTGCATTCGGTGATGATGCAGGAAAAGCGCGGCATGTTGAAAGTGTGGAACATGTGGCTGGTGTTTGCCACGTTCTGGCTGGCGATTCTCGGAACGTTTTTGACGCGCAGCGGGATTATCGCCTCAGTGCATGCCTTCGCGCAGTCCTCGATCGGGAATTGGTTTGCCTGGTTTCTCGCCATCACTTTCGCGGTGTTCGTTTTCTTCTTCGTGAAAAATCACGATCACCTGAAGAGCGAGCACAAACTGGAAGCCATCGTGTCGCGGGAGTCGAGCTTTCTGTTCAACAATCTTCTCTTCTTGCTGCTCACGCTCGATGTGCTGTGGGGAACATGGTTCCCAAAAATTTCTGAACTCGTGCAAGGCAACAAAGTGACCGTGGGGGCTCCGTTTTACAACCGCGTGGCGATTCCAGTGGCGCTGCTGCTTTTGATTTTGACCGCGGTTGGGCCGCTGCTGGCCTGGCGAAAAACTTCGCTCGAAAGCTTGAAGCGGAATTTTGGCTGGCCAGCTTTAGGCGCGCTCTCAGTCATGGTTTTCCTGATGATCACGCCGTCGAGCTGGGGATCTCCGTTCGGCCTGCGGCCCTGGCAGGACATGGCGTATTTCTATTCGCTGATGGCGATCGGGCTGGCGGTGCTGGTGACGCTCACCGTGGCCAGCGAGTTTTATCGCGGCGGCCGCGTGATCTCGGAGAAGACCGGGCAAGGCATGTTCGCCTCGATGGTGCAGCTTACGCATCGCAACACCCGCCGTTATGGCGGATACATCGTTCACTTCGGCGTGGTGGTGTGCATCATCGGATTCGCCGGCTCGGCCTTCAATCAGAACAAAGAGAAGGAGATGAGTTACGGCGACAAGATGACGATCGGCAGCTACACACTGGTGTGCCGCTCGTATACCGACGAGGAATATCCCAACTACGAAGCGGAGTGGGCCGTGCTCGACGTCTACAAAGGCGGCAAGCAGATCGACACTCTCACGCCTGAGCGCCGTTTCTACAAAGCCAGCCAGCAGACTTCGACCATGCCGTTTATTCGCTCCACGCCCGCCGAAGATTTGTACGTGGTCTACGAGGGGTTGAATCAGGATACTGGGCATCCAATTCTCAAAGCCCATTTGAATCCGCTGGTGATGTGGATATGGCTGGGAGTGTGGATCATTCTTGGCGGCACGGCGCTGGCGCTGGTGCCGAACGCTCCGCCGCTGGTGGTACGCGCTCCGGCGGCGAGCCTGGTGGAGCACGCGGCTCCAGTGGCGACGGGAGACTAGATGTTCATGCGCCGTAAAAATCGGAAATGGTCGCTTCGCCGCGTTGTGCAGTGCGGTGTGTTGTGCGTCGCCGTGATTGTGTTCGCCGGCGCGGGCGATCCAGCTTCGCGCTTCGATGAACTCGGGCACGGGCTGATGTGCATCTGCGGGTGTGGGCAGATTCTGCTGGAATGCAACCACGTGGGCTGCCCTGACTCCGACGGGATGCGGAACGAACTGATGGCCGCCGTGACCCGCGGCGACAGCGACAGCCTGGTGCAGCAGTCGTTTGTGCAGAAGTACGGCCCCACGGTTCTGGCCGCGCCCACCACCGTGGGCTTCGATCGCGCGGCTTGGATCTTGCCGGGAGTCGCTCTGGTGGTGGGATTCGGGCTGGTGGTGCTGGTGGTGTGGGCCTGGAAAAACCGCCCCGAGCCGGCGCTTGCCGATGGCCTGCGGCCGGTGCGCGGCGCCGAGCTGGAACAATTTCGGGAGCAGGCACGCAAGGAGACTGACGTATGACCTGGGAGCTTGCGTGCGGTATTCTTATGTTCGCCGCGTCGATTTTCTACACTTTCTATTTGCCGGGAAAGCTCTACCTTGGCCCGAAGAAGACACGCGCGGCGTATCTGCGCGAGCGCAAAGACGTGGTATATGAAAATCTGCGCGACCTGAATTTCGAATACCGGGCGGGCAAGGTTCCGGACGCGGACTACCAGTCGCTGAAAATTTCGCTGCAGGATGAAGCCGCCACACTGCTCGCTGAAATCGCCCGTCTGGAAGCGAAAGCAACGGCGGCATCTTCCCCACCACCATCTTCACCATCCCCGTCGAGGAGGGCCAGGATTTGAAGGTTCAAAGTTCAAGCGCCTGTGTGGTTGTTGCTCTTCTCCTGTTAACCACTGGTGTCTCGGCGCAAACTCTTACCGGCACGGTAAAGAACGCCACGACCGGCAAACCCGGCGCGGGCGACGAAGTGGTGCTGCTGAGTCTCGGCCAAGGCATGGAGGAATCCGGCCGCACCAAGGCCGACGCCAACGGCAAGTTCAGTTTCAAGCTCGATAATGCACAGTCGCCGCATCTGGTGCGCGTCATCCATCAGGAAGTCACCTACCACCGCATGGCCCCTCCGGGAACGACCTCGGTCGACGTGGAGGTTTACGATGTCGGCAAGAAGGTTGAGGGCATCGACGTGGTTGCCGACATCATGCGGATTCAGGTGGAGCAGGGACAACTTGAAGTGATGCGCGCCTTCGCCGTACAGAACGCCTCGAAGCCTCCGCGCACCCAGATGAGCGAGCACAATCTTGAGTTCTACGTTCCCGAGGGCGCGCAGATTATCGAGGCGGACGCCATGACCGAAAACGGCCAGCCGCTGAAGTCCGCACCCGTGCCGGAAGACGACAAGAAAACCCGCTATTCGTTTTTGTTTCCGTTGCGCCCCGGCACTACGCAATTCCAGCTGGCCTACCAATTGCCTTACACCGGCAGCGCCAATATCGACCCCAAGAGCGTTTACCCGCTGCAGCATTTCGTGGCGATTCTGCCCAAGGCCATGCAGTTCTCCGCCGCTCCCGGCACTAATTTCCAGCCTATGAACGATCCTCAGCAGCCTGACGCCAACGTGCAGGTTGCTTCCGGTGCAAAGTTGGGGCAGTCGCTGGCTTTCAAGATTTCGGGTGAAGGCACGCTGCAGGCTCGGGACGAAAATGGCGGAGCGCCGAGTGCAGGCGGGTCGGCGGCAAACGAGAGCCGTCCTGGCGGCGGCCTCGGTCCGCCGATCGACGCTCCCAATCCCCTGCAAAAATATCAGTGGTGGATTCTCGGCGGATTCGCCGTGGCGCTGGCCGCTGGCGGAGTTTTCGTAGCTTCGCGGCAGCAAGCTGCGCGCCGCGCCTCTCTCCGGGTGAGGTCGACGGCCGTGCTGGAGCACGAAACCGAAGACGAATACGACGAAGTCGAAGTCCTCGCCGCCCGCGAAGTTGGCGCGGGCGACGGCCGCCGCGGCCGTCCGTTCTCCAAGACGGCGCCCGCCACTGCGCCATCGCCCGCTTCCACGTCCTCCATGCTGCTTGAGGGACTGAAAGAAGAACTCTTCCAACTCGAAGTTGAACACAAGCAGGGCCGCATCTCGCAGCAGGAATATGAATCCGCCAAGTCCGCTCTGGATCAGACGCTGCAACGCGCCCTGAAGCGCGCCGCGCAGAAAGTGTAAGCCACCAAAGACGCCCTGACTTTTCTCTCTGGGCCCGATTTCGTTCGACTTGATCGCCTCCCGTGCGCGCCGCTCGCCGGGGCGCCGCTCGGCCTTCGATATATATGCAGTTCGCTATAATGGTTGCGTAGGCAGCCGGACCGGACGGCCGCTTCCAGCGCTTTCGGGCGCGGGGAGAGGAAAGTCCGAACTCCGCAGAGCAGTGTGCCGGATAACGTCCGGGAGGGTGGTCCGTCCTAAATTTCGTGCTTTTTGCGAAATTTAGGATGGAGAGCTCGACGGAAAGTGCCACAGAAAACATACCGCCGCGGCGGCAACGCCGCGGTAAGGGTGAAAAGGTGCGGTAAGAGCGCACCGCCGCGACAGCAATGGCGCGGGCAGGGCAAACCCCACACGGAGCAAGACCAAATAGGGAGGAAGTCCCGTCGTCGCTGTGAGTGCTTTGTCATCCTGAGCGAAGCGCCTTTTATTGAGCGAAGGATCTGGGCGTGCCGCGCGATCGCCCGCGTTTTTTGCGGGCGCGAATGTCGCGCGTTTGGCACGCTTCCTTTGAAGAAGCGCTCAAAGCGACGGCGGGACACGTGCCGGCTCGGTGCGTCAAACCTTCGGGTAGGTCGCTAGAGCCGCGCAGCAATGCGCGGCCCAGAGGAATGGCCGTCCCGCGGCAGCAATGCCGCGGACAGAATTCGGCTTACAGGTCCGGCTGCCACAAACTGATTTCAGCAAATGGCTTATTGACTTGGTGTTCATATAGTGTCTACTTTTCCAAGGAACACTGCTGTGGCCGGAGTCAATATCCTTAATCCTTCGCCAATCCTTCGCCGTGCAGGCACCGCTTCTGGTCGGCCCAAGGAGCGCTTGAGCGCAATCCCAAGGCCAGGATCATTGGGTTGACTTTGCTCCCTACCTGATCGAATCGCGCGAGAGTTAGCAGCGGTACTCGGCTTTGAAATGACTTTTACCGAGATACGTGCCGGATTTCGGCAGCAGCCTCACACCATGGCTGGGTTCGGCGCCAAGCCCGCAATTCGCCTCAAGATTTCCACGGGCTTCCACAGGGAAGTCGCATCGTCCACAGCTTCTGCACAAATGGGTAAGAGTTTTGTGTTGCGGGGCGCAACAATGTGACCGAGAGTGGGTTACAGCGAAAAACGTGGGCTTTCTGAGCTTGCCGAATGATTGCGGCAGAGCCAGCGGCAGACCGGCGATTCTCGAGGGTGAATTGCCGGGGGACAACTTCAGAAGAGCGCGTAAGCGCGGCTGGTTGCCTTGGGCGTTGCGGCCTCCTCCCCCATCCCTGAGCTTGGCTCTTCGGAGCCGGAGCAGGACGAGGGCCGCTGGCGCGAACCGCAGTGGTTGCGAAGTTGTGATCGCGAGATCACGGATTCGTAACCGGCTTTGGCAAATGCGGCACTCTTCGCTGCTGTAAAAAGCGCGAGCGCTGTCGGGCTGAAGCGGTCATTCCGCCGCCCAGCGGTGACGAAGCGGCTCAGGAATCCACGTACGATGCGGTCCGGTGGCTGGCCGGACCGCATTCGATTTTTGTGGTGTGTCGCAAGATGGTCGCCCGCGCTTGTTGTACGGTCGCCCGCGCGGTTATTTCTTTGTTGCCTTGGCGTCCATGAAGGTCATCCAGTTGGTGCCGTCGACCGAGACTTCCAGTTTGAAGGTGTAACTGGTGGGCGAGAGCGTCTTGATGGTGACCTTCTGCTGGATTTCCTGGCCGCCGTAGTTTTGTGAACTGTTCCAGACCCAGGTGTCGCCGGTGAGCGTGCCTTTGGAGTTTTCGCGACGGCCCTGGCTGTTGAAGTCGTCGAATGTGTAGACGTTCTGATTGGTATCGTAGCCGGAGAGAGAAATGCCTTTGCCGTCCCCGCCGAGTTCGGGAGGCATTTTGAAGTCGGAGTGGCCGACGAGGAAGAAGTTGCCGGGCATCCATTCCTTGGTGTCGGTCGCAGTGAATTTTCCGCCGTTGCCCCATGGGCCCTGCGCGATGGTTCCCTCAACCGTCCAGGTGCCGGCGAAGTAATCGAGTTTCTTCAGTTCCGGGCCGGGCGTGGAGGGCATCTGGGCCCAGGCGGAGGCGGCGAGAAAAACCAGAGCGGAAGCGAGAGTTGCTTTGAGTTTCACGGCAGTGCTCCTTATTGAGGTCGTCGCAGGAGATAGTAGGTCCTACAAGATTCGCGTGCCAGTGCAATTCGTCAAGCGAACGTGGTGACAATTGTCATTTGCTCTCGTTCCATATCGGAAATAGAAACCGGGGTACGTCCCGTCTGTCCCCGGGGTTTACGATGGCGCCCGGCGGGATTCTCGGGGAAGCCGCTGCGCAAGAGCCGAATTACTTTCCCTTGGTGGCTTTTCCGTCCATGATGGTGGTCCAAGTGTCGCCGTCTTGTGACATTTCGAACGTGAAGGTGTAGGACGTGGGCGAGAGGATCTTCATGGTGAATTTGCCTTTGAAAGTTTTAGCGCCCATTTTTTCGTCGCTGGTCCAGGTCCAAGTGTCGCCGTCGACCGAACCTTTGGAGTCGTCGAACTCTCCCCAACTGTTGAACTCGCGGTAAGTGTAAGCCTTGTCGTCGGCGGAATATCCCATGACCGAGAGGCCGGTGCCGTCGCCCATGGAGCTCTGATAGTTGGTGTGGCAAACGAGAAAGAAATCGCCGTCCATCCACTCGCATTTTTCGTTTTCGGTCATCTTGCCGGCGGGATTCATGGGGCTGGCCTTCATGTCGCCTTCCAGCGTCCAGGAGCCGGCGAACATATCGAGTTTCTTGTGCTCGGGGCCGGGTTTGGGCGCGTCGGTTTGGGCGAGGGAAGTGGCGGCACAAATCATCCAGGTGGCGAGCAGCATTGCTGTGGTTTTCATGGTGTGCCTCGCGACAGAAACATTGTTTCATTGCCGATCGAAACTTCTGCGGCTGCGGCGTCATGTTAGCTTTGCCGGGGCAGGCCGTCAACCGATGGTTAGACGTTGGCGAAGTGAAGAGGTGAGGCGAAGAAACTGACTGGAAGAATGCCGAGGACTGGCGAAAACCGCAAAGCAGAGCGAGTTATCGTGGGAAAGAATCGGCAAGGAAAAGGAAATGCGGCGAATCGAAGGGGAAGACCTGATTTCACCTTGCAAGAATCGGTAGTGTCTCAAACACGTCATTTAAGACACCACCCAAGAATCTGCACAGTTGACAAGCAAACTGGCGGCTGCGAATAATTGCGGGTACTCGAATCAGGTTGCCGTAGGCCCCCACCCGCAAGTCGAGCATATCTTCGTGTTTTAATGTTTAGCCCAAGGTCTGCTGCGAACGCGGACCCTTCACATGACGAAGGGATTTATGTGTAAAGGAAACCCTAACGTTTGGCGGCATTTCGCTTTCTGACCGGTGCGAGGGCGAATAAACGAAGGCGAATAAAGAGGAACCATGACAAAGACCACGTTGGGAAAAATTGCCTGCGTCGTCGCTGCATGCTGCGTCGCAACTGCGGTTGCCTCGCCGGCACAGACGGTTGCCACCATTGCGAGCTTTAACGGGACCAACGGCCAGGACCCTAAATACGGTCCGCTCGTCCAGGGTCTGAATGGCAACTATTATGGGACGACGCTCTACGGCGGCGGCCATGAAAACGGCAACGTCTTCGAGATCTCTGCTGCAGGCAAGGTGACCAACCTTCATAGTTTTTGTGCCACGAAGGGCTGTCCTGACGGCGCTACGCCTACGGTTGGACTGCTGCTGGCTCCCAACGGGCGCCTCTACGGCACGACTTCAGGAGGCGGCGCCCATGGAGCTGGTACGGTTTTCGAAATTGTGCCGGGCGGCGAGTTCACCACGCTTTACAGCTTTTGCTCGGCGGCCAACTGCGCCGATGGGGTCGGTCCAAACAGACTCGTGCTGGGCAGCAACGGAAACTTCTACGGAACCTCGTATAACGGAGGAGCCAATAACTATGGCACTGTTTTCGAGATCACGCCGGCGGGCGAGCTGACGACGCTGTATAACTTCTGCTCCAAGTTCAACAGTAAGACGGGAATTTGTTTGGACGGCGCGTATCCGGCGCTTCCTCTAATTTTAGGTACTGACGGGAACTTTTACGGAATAACCACGGCGGGCGGGTCGAACAACTGCCGTCCCGCGGAAGAGGCGTATGGCTGCGGCATGTTTTTTCGAGTTACGCCCGCGGGTAAGTTGAGTGCGTTCGCGCTTTTCACCAGCTCCAATGGCTGGTACCCCAACAGCCTGCTGCAAGGCGCGGATGGTAATTTTTATGGGACAACGTTGTATGGCGGGCCGTCCAATCCCACCAACTGCACGGATGGCTGCGGGACGGCGTTTCAAATCACGCCCAGCGGCGCCATCAATACGCTGTACAACTTTTGCTCGGAAGTGAGCTGCACGGATGGCGCAGGTCCGATGAGTCTGATGCAGGCCACCGATGGCAACCTTTACGGGACGGCGGGCGGAGGCAGCGAAGAACAGGGAGTGATTTTCCAGCTCACTACCGGCGGCAGCCTGAACACGGTCTACGACTTTTGCGAGACCTGCGGCGGCTTTGTGGCGTATGGGACGCTGCTGCAGGCCACGAATGGGAACTTCTACGGAACCACGTTCGAAGGTTTCAATCAATACACGAACGGGACGGTCTACAGCTTGTCGATGGGATTGAGTCCATTCGTCCAGGCAAATCCCACGTTCGGCAAAGTTGGATACACCATTGACATTCTGGGAAACAATCTGACGGGCGCAACTGGCGTGACCTTCAACGGAACGCCGACGACCTTTACCGTGGTCTCGCCCAGTCTGATTAAGGCTGCGGTGCCGAGCGGCGCGACTGCTGGCACGATCGAAGTGACGACGCCGAGCGGCACGCTTTCGAGCAATGTCGCGTTTCAGGTTTTGCCGTAATTTGTGCCTTTTGCAAGATTGTGCCTTAGTCCGTTGAGAGCCGAGATCGAACCGAGTTACACATCTTGCCTTCCATTGGCAAGAATCGTCAGTCGTTTCTCGTCTATCGCTCCTCGTCTATCGTCTCTCGCCGATCTTTCCTCGTCAATCGTTCCTCGCCAATTACGCTCGCCAATGCCTACCAATCGCCCCAGTGCGAGACCGTCATCTGCTGGAACTTCATTTTCCAGCCGTCGCCCTGCTTGACCCAGACCGTGCTGAAGTGCTGGTAGCGCGGCGGCGGGCCCTCATCTTCGGAGGGAGGCACGCGCAGGACGACGTCATAGGTGACGATGGCGACGCTGTCTGTGACGCTGACGACCTTCATGTCGTAGGCGAGCAGATCGAGGCCGCCTTCGGACAGTTCGTCGATCATGTCCTGGCGATCGCCGAGCTGGCCGTCGAAGCCGACCCAGGAAAAGTCATCCGTCAGCGTGTGCTTGAAAAAGGCGGCGTCGCCTTTTTTGGCGGCGGCGATGAAGTTTTTCTCGGCAGACATCAGGGTCTGTTCGAGCGCGGTCGGAGGCTTGGAGGGGGCTGGCGTTTGGGCGACAGTTTTCGCGGTGAGAGTGCAAGAAAGCAGAATCATGAAGACAATAAGACGATGGCTCATTTTTCGGGTCTCCTTGGCCGCACGATAGCGGGAGCTGAAGCTCCAATTCCGGACACTCGGACGCGCCGCTAAAACGCCGCTCTTCCACTTGGCGCGATGCCAGGGCGCCGCTCTTCCACATCCGCTCTTCGGCGTCTACTCCGCCAGGCCTTCGAGGCCGTCAATGCTGCGGCGATTCTTTTCCGCGCGGTATGCCTTGAGGCCGTCGGCGCCTTTCTTTTGCGCCCAGGCGAAGTGTTGCTGGCGCACGCCCTCAAATTTCATCAGCGGCACGCCGTAGCCGCAGGAGTCGGCAATGCGGGTCACGTCGACGACGATGATGGAACGCGCGCTTTCATAAGCCGGAAAGTGTGCGGACATTCTTGCGAACTCAGGATTGCCGGGCTCGATGGCGCGTCCGTGGCCGTGCAGGCGCAGAATTTTTGGCGGGCCCTGAAAAGCGCAAAACATCAAGACGATGCGGCCGTTTTCTTTGAGGTGCGCAATGGTCTCGACGCCACTGCCGGTCACGTCAAGATAGGCAACTTTCTTTGGCCCGAGCATGCGGAGCGAGTCGAGACCCTTGGGGGAAAGATTCAGGTGGGCTTCGGATGCGAGCGGCGCGGTGGCCACGAAAAACATAGGCTGCGCGAGAATGAACTCGCGGAGATGGTCGTCGATTTCGGAAAGCAGGCCCATGGAAACCTCCTTCAGGCTGCCAGCTTCTAGCTTCTAGCTTTTGGCTTCCAGCTGAATCCTTGCCGCTAATTCGTTGCGGGGGACTTGAACTTGTTCTCCCGTCGCCAGATTTTTCAACGCAAAGGCGTCGGCCTTCACTTCGTTTTCGCCGACGATCAGAATATATTTTGCTCCGGTTTTGGTCGCGGCTTCGAAGGATTTTTTCAAGCGGAAATTGTCGTCGCCCAGCTCGACGACCAGGTCGTGACGGCGCAACTCGCGCGCCAGGCGCGCGGCTTCGGCATTCATGCTCGACATGGGTGCAATGTAAACATCGGGCTTGCGCAGCACGCTTTCGGCGGTAGTTTTTTCCTGCAGCGACAGGATGAGGCGGTCTTCGCCGATGGCGAATCCGATGCCGGGAGCGGCTGGGCCGCCGAGCGCTTCGGAAAGGCCGTCGTAGCGGCCTCCACCGAGGATAGCGTTTTGTGCGCCCAGAGCGCCGTGGGTGAATTCGAAAGCCGTGCGGGTGTAGTAGTCGAGTCCGCGGACCAGGCGTGAGTTCAGGGAGAATCGAACGCCCACTTTGGTCAGAATTTCCTGCACCGCATCGAAGTGCTTGCGCGAATCTTCGCCTAAAAACTGGGTGATGCGCGGTAGGGTTTCGATGACCGGCTGATCTTCGGGAACTTTGCAGTCGAACACGCGTAGCGGGTTGGTGACGGCGCGGCGCTGGCAGTCGGCACACATGCCTCCGACGACCGGCTCCAACGCTTTGCGCAGCGCTTCATTGAACTGGACACGATCGGCCGGTGTGCCGACGGAATTCAGTTCGAGATTCCAGTCGCTGATACCGAGGCGGTCGAGGAGCGTGGCGAGCATTTCGAGAACTTCGGCGTCGCGCGCAGGCGAGTCGCTGCCCGACGATGGCGGGCCGATGACTTCGGCATCGATTTGATAGAACTGCCGGTAGCGGCCTTTCTGCGGCCGTTCGCGGCGGAACATCGGGCCGATGCAGAAGAGCTTGTTCAGGCCGCGGTCGCCAAGGTTGTGCTCGATGTAAGCGCGGACGATGCCGGCCGTAGCTTCGGGGCGCAGAGTAAGAGACTGCGCCCTATCGCTGGCGGCGCGGCCGCGATCTTCCCAGGTGAACATTTCTTTCGAAACGATGTCGGTCTCTTCGCCGACGCCGCGGGCGAACAGTTCCGTCGATTCGAAAATCGGGGTGCGAATTTCCTGGAAGTTGTAGGCGCGGAAGACGTCGCGCACGGCGGCCTCGGCAAAGTTCCACAGCGCCGTGTCGGGCGGGAGTAAGTCGCGCGTTCCTCGGATGGCTTTGATCATCGGTCAGTACCCAGTACTCAGTACCCAGTTGCCAGTCCGCTAACGCTCTTTCGACTGGGTACTGGGTACTGAGTACTGGGTACTCTCTTTCAAGTACTCCTCTTTATATCCCAGATAATTCCACGCATACCGCAGGATCGTTTCGTCGTCGCCGGGGCCAAGCTTGCGGCGGAATTTGCCGGGCGAGCCCATCCAGAGCGAGCCCGGCTCGACCACCGTCTTCTCCGGGATTAGAGTGCCGGCGGCGATGATCGACCCCGCGCCGATCTTCGCGCCATTGAGAATGATCGAACCCATGCCGATCAGGCAGCGGTCTTCGATGACGCAGCCATGCAGCGTGACCGAATGGCCGACGGTGACGTATTCGCCGAGGTAGACGCCCCACTGCTGCTTCATGCCATGGAGGACGCAGTTGTCCTGAATGTTGGAGTGCGCGCCGACGCGGATTTCGTGGACATCGCCGCGCAGGACAGCGTTCATCCAGACGGAGACGTGCTCGCCGAGAGCGACATTACCGATGATCTGCGCCGACGCGTCGACGTAGCAGGTCGCCGGGATGGTCGGAGTTATGCCTTTGAAGCTGCGAATCATAGAGAAGCCAGAATCCTTTGTACTTCAAAATCACGAAAGCGCGAATCACGCCGTTTTAGGACGGAAATTGAAGTTAACACGAGAGCGCGGGCGCGCGTAAGGGGTGAGCCGCCGGGTGGCGGCTAATCGGGTGCAGAAGCAAAACCAATCACCACCCAGGACACGAGATCACACGAAGGAATTCAGGCTCGGAGTTCCTTCGTGAACCTTCGTGATCTTTGTGGTTGACGCTTTCTCTCGGTCAGGGTGGCGGAGTTTCTTCCCACTGTGGGAACGATTTGAAAAAGACTTGGGCTGGTTAGTGATTCTGATTTGGCAAACATGTATATAGAGGATGGGTTGTCCGTTCCGCCGCGAAGAAACCGGTGCGCGCTCCTGGCGTGTTCGATCAGGCATATGCTATCCGGTCTCTTCGCGGTCGCTCCCGCTTCGCGTCCGGTTAACGCGCGCCGGGTTGTCCCTCCGAGAGTGTGATTACGCATGACTCCGTATGCAGGGGCAATTCCTTATGGCCTGGACGCGCATTCTTACGATTACAACGTTCGTGCTCTTTATTAATATCACGCTGGCTCCTGTGCGCCTGCGGGCGCAGGACGCTACTGGAGCAATTCGCGGCACGGTCGTGGACGCCAGTGGGGGCCGCATTGCGCAGGCGTCGGTTGTCGCCGTCAATATTGCGACGAGTGTGCGTTTCTTTACGACGAGCAATTCGGAGGGGCACTTCGCGATCGAGATGTTGCCGCCAGGCGAGTACTTTGTTCGCGCGATCGCTGACGGTATGTCGCCGCAGATTACACCGCAACTGCACGTGGATGTGGGGGGAGCGGCGGAGCTTCAATTCCGGCTCACGGTTGCGGGCGCGCATGAGCAGGTCACAGTCTCGGCGGAGCCGGCTGTGGTCGATACGAAGTCGACGGCGGTTTCCACGCTACTCGATGAACGTGCCCTGGCCAATCTGCCGCTGAACGGGCGCCGGTTTTCCGATCTCATGCTGCTGTCGCCCGGAGTGACGCAGGATCCACGAAGCCTGACTTCGGGAACGAACGGCGATCTTTCCTTCGGCGGCATTCGCGGATTTCAGAACAGTTTTCTGGTGGACGGAAGCGATTACAACAACGGATTTTATGCGCAGGCGCTGGGACGCTACCGTGCGCCCTATCTGCTTTCGACCGATGTAGTGCAGGAGTTCCGCGTATCGTCGAATTCCTACGGCGCCGAGCAGGGGCGCTCGGGCGGCGCGGTGGTCAATGTGGTCACCAAGTCGGGATCGAACCACGCGCATGGCACGGCGTTTTACAACCTGCGCGACAGTTCGTTCGGCGCGGCCGATCCGTTTTTGGCGTTCAAGCCGCACAACCGGCAGCAGCAACTGGGAGGGACATTCGGTGGTCCGCTCAAGCGCAACAAGATTTTTTTCTTTGCGGGGTTCGACCAACACATTTTTCATATTCCGAATGTGGTCGAGTTCCTGAATGGCAGCTCGCAGGTGGTGCCGCAGCCGGGCACGGGGCCTTATACGCCGGGCGATTACGATTCGACCGATGAAGATCTGGTTTTCGCGGCGGCGGCGCAACTGACTTCGCTGGCGGGAGAATATCCGTCGGCGCAAATCGGTTTTTCGTCGTTTGGGAAACTCGATATCAATCTGACGCCGCGCAACCAACTCGCGCTGCGTATGAATACGACGCGCTATTGGGGATCGAACAATGTATTTCTCGATCCGGGCAGTCCGGTTACTTATGACGCGATCAGCGACAACGGACAGGAAACCGTCGCCACCGTGACCGCCAACCTGCAACTCACCAGCAGTATTTCGCCGCGCTGGATCAGCCATTTGCGGGCGCAGTTTTCGCGCGATCTGCAGCAGTCTTACAGCAATACCAGCGACGTGCTGTTGAAGATTCCCGACATTCTGGACGGCGTGGGGCGTTCGGACCTGCTGCCGCGCCAGACGCGACAACATCGCGCCAGCATAGCGGAAACTTTCAGTTTCGAAGGCCATCGAAATTCGTGGAAGTTTGGCGGCGATGGAATGATGACCTGGATCTACGATTTCTTTCCCAGCCAGCAGAGCGGGGAGTTTCTGTTTTATCCGATCAAGGTGGATCCGTTTACCTATGAGCCGATGGAGGCCGGGCTCGAACTCAGTCCACTGCGCGCTTATGCGCATGAGGTTCCGCATTATTATTTACAGAGTTTCGGCAGCGCAACTTCAAATCCCAACAGCAACGACTACGCGGCGTTTGCCCAGGATACGATTCATGTGAGCGATCATCTGGCGGTGAATCTGGGCGTGCGCTGGGACTTGCAGACATTCACAACGGCGGGGTTGATGGGCAATCCTCTGTTTCCGCCGGCGGGGAAGGTTCCGTTCAAGCCGTATAATTTTGGGCCGCGCGCGGGGCTCGCGTACTCCTTCGGCAAAACGCATCCACTTGTCGTGCGCGCGGGATACGGAATTTTCTATGTGCGCATTCCAGATATCTACAATTCTATAATTCAGACGGAGAACGGCGTCACCGATTCGCAGGTCTTTCTCAACAACACAAATTATTACGACAATCAGGTGTTTCCTGCGTATCCGAATCCCCTGGTGACGTGTTCGCAGACGGCGGCTTCGTGCTCGCTGCCGGCGGGATTTACGCAGGGCGTGACCAATGAGGTTTCCGCGTTCGCGCCCAACTTCGTCACGCCGCGGGTGCAGCAGGCTAGCCTCTCGTTTGAACGGGAGATCGCCGACCGCACCACGTTGACGCTTTCGCTGCTCAACGTTCGCGGCCAGCACTTGATTCGCGCGCTGGACGTAAATCTGCCGCAGCCGGCTGCACTGACGTATCCCATCTTCGATTCGACCGGCTCGATCTTCCAGGGCGGGTACTATACGGTCGACTCCTTTGCGACCTGGCAGTTTACGCAGTCTCTGACCTGCCCGTTTCCGCCGTGCATCAATCCGCTGGGGCGGCCGATTGCGAACCTGGGGGCGATTGACGAATTCCAGAGCGAGGCCTACAGCGTTTACAACGGAGCTACGCTTTCGCTGAATCGACGGGTCGCGCGCGGAACGTATCTGCGTTTGTCCGCAACCTACGCGCGCGCGATCGATGATGGCCAGGATGCACTGGTCGCCGGGCAGCCTGCGACCGTGCAAAATTCCTACGATCCCAACGCCGAGCGCGGGCCGAGCGTGACCGACCAGCGATATCGCGTGGTCGCGGCTTTTTCGGTTGAGCCGCGCCCATTTCACCGCGAACACCCACTGTTGGGGCACATCTTCAATGAATGGAGAGCTTCTTCCGTGTTCAATTACGGCAGCGGACGTCCGGTGAACGCTACGGTTGACGGCGACCCCAACCAGGACGGCAACGACACCAACGACCGCCTGCCGGGTTACAGCCGCAACGCATTTACCGGCCCGGACTACGCGACCACCGATCTGCGGCTCACGCGAAAGATTCGGCTGAATGAACGCTTCAAACTCAATCTGGTCGCCGAATCGTTCAATCTGTTCAATCGCGACAACCAGCGGGTCGACATCACTTCCAACGGACTGGTTGCAAGCGCGTCGACTTTTGTGCAGAGCTACGTGACGGCGGGAATTGCGCCGTATCCGGGCTACTACCAATTGCCGAACAACTTCATGAAGCCGAACGCCGCTTTCGCTCCGCGGCAGGTACAGCTGGCGGTGAAGCTGATTTTCTAAAAAACGCCGCTGGTCGTTTCGTAGTTTGTCGATGGCGAGCCGCACTCCTGGCTCCAGCAATGAGCAACGACGAACCGCTCACGACAACCTGTCCTCTCCCCTCGCGCAAGACAAACTCCCATTCTTTGGAGTAAAAGAATACAGACTCGGGCGTTGGCTCGAAGAATAGAAGATGAAAAGTGAAAGATGCACAGTAAAGATGAGGAGCGAAAGATGAAGAAAGTTTTCGGAGTACTTGCAGTCTCTCTGTTGTTCGCGTTGGCGGCGTGGGCGCAGCACGGTGGCGGGCACATCCCCGCCCATGGACCGGCTCCGGTGCACCAATCGCATCCCGCACCGGCCCACTTCAACGACGCACCGGGGCATCCGGATGCACCGCACGTTCACGCCGACGGCAAATGGATTGGCCACAACACCGGCCCCAACGATCCGCATTATCACCTCGACCACCCCTGGGAGCACGGGCACTTCACCGGGGGCTTCGGGCGCGGGCACGTCTGGCACCTGGCGGGGGGCGGCCCAGGGCGCTTCTGGTTCGGGGGATTTTATTTCAGTGTGGCCGCCTTCGATGTCGGCTTCTGCAGTGACTGGTTGTGGGACAGCGACGACGTGGTCATTTACGAAGACCCCGATCACGTGGGCTATTACCTAGCGTACAACGTGCGGCTGGGAACGTACGTACATGTGCTGTATCTGGGCGCCTAACTCGCCGTTTTGTGACGCCGTCTCTGTGCCCTCACCCTCGCTTCTCGGCAAGGGTGAGGGTAGGAGTTTGTTCGGTTATACTTCTGCCGTTCCGCCTCTGAAAGATTCATGGAAAGCCAGGCAGCAAGAATTTCCCGTAGAAAATTCCTGAGCGGTGCCGCGGGCGCAGCTGTGCTCTCGGCCGCGCCGCAACGCATACTCTCCGCTTCGAGCGCGTTGTGGTCACCGGGCTCCAATCTGACGCAAGCGGCTGCGGCCGGCCTGAGACCCGCGACGATTCGAGTCTCGCCTACAGGCCCCGGCATCGCGTTCGACCCGGATCAGGCCCTGGGCAGTTCCATGGATATCCTGTCGCACGATGTCGTCGAGAAAATTTACACGGAGCCGATGGTCAAACAGTGCCTCTCGGCCGGCTGGGGACCGATTACCTACCGCCAGAATACGGAACTCAGTATCGCCGCGTGGCACTGGAATCCGCACGGCGCATGGAGCGACGCTGCCAATCGGCGCGGCTACTTCACCGGCAGCGTTGAACTCAAAGATCCGATTCACCACTCTTACGGATATCCGCTGCCGCATCGTGGGACCACTCGTAACGGCGGCGCCGAACACGGCTACTCGCGACTGACGGACGGCAACGCCGAAACCTACTGGAAGAGCAATCCTTATCTCGCGAGCAGGTTCACGGGCGAGCCGGATTCGGCACATCCGCAGTGGATTGTGATCGATCTGGGCTCGCACGAACCGATCACGCATTTGCGGATTGACTGGCACGAGCCGCACGCCCGGCATTATGAGGTGCAGTACTGGAGCGCGCGCAAGACGAATGGCGAAAAGAAGAGTGTCGAAAAAGAGAACGGCGATGCGGCCACTACGCGGAACCCGATGGATGCTCCGGCTTCCGGCGTCTGGAGCGGCTTTCCCGGAGGGATCGTCGCAGATGGCAAAGGCGGCACGATCACGCTGGAGCTCGCGACAACCCCGGTCAGGACGCGCTACCTGCGGATATGGATGACGGAATCGTCGAATACGGCCGACTCGCGGCCGGGTGCCATGCACGATCCCGCCGATCCGCGCAGTTCCGCTGGCTATGCCATCCGGGAAATCTACGTTGGAACTCTGACGCCGACGGGCGATTTCGTCGATCTCGTGCAGCATCGTCCCGATCAAAATCAGACAGCCACTTATTGCTCGTCGATCGATCCGTGGCATTCTGACTCCGACCTCGACGATCACGGCGATCAGACTGGATTCGATCTCTTCTTCACCAGCGGCATTACGAATAATTTGCCGGCGATGATTCCGGTCTCGATGCTTTACGGTACGCCCGACGACGCCGCGGCGCAGATGGCCTATTTGAAGAAGCGCGGCTACGCGATTTCGTATGTCGAGATGGGCGAAGAGCCTGACGGCCAGAACATGCTTCCCGAAGACTACGCCGAACTTTATTTGCAGTTTGCGGCCGCGATGCATCGCGTCGATCCGAAACTCAAACTGGGGGGCCCGGTTTTTGAGGGCGTGAATGAAGACATAAAGGTCTGGCCGGACGCCCAGGGCCGTACTTCATGGCTTGGGCGTTTTCTTGATTACCTGAAGGCGCGCAACCGTCTCTCTGATCTCGCTTTCATGTCTTTCGAGCACTATCCGTTCCCTCCGTGCGACATCGTGTGGGCGGATCTTTATCGTGAGCCGGAACTGGTCGCGCACATTCTCGATGTTTGGCGAAACGACGGACTTCCCGCGAATGTTCCGATGATGAACACGGAGAGCAATGTTACGTACGGCAATGCCGAGGAAATGGCCGACATTTTCGCTGCGCTGTGGCTCGCCGATAGCGTAGGCGCGTTTCTGACCGCGGGCGGCGCCGCTTACTATCATTCTCCGATTCAGCCCGAGCCGCTGCGACCAGGATGCCGCGGCTATGGAACATATGGCAATTACGTTGCGGACGAAAACCTCAACATCCGGGCGTTCACGGCGCAGTATCACGCGAGCCGGCTGATCAACCTGGAGTGGGTGCAGCATCGCGCTGGAGTTCATAAACTTCATCCCGCCGTATGCGATTTGAAAGACGGCGCAGGGCACATCCTGATCACGGCGTACGCCGTAAACCGGCCGGACGGCCAATGGTCGTTGATGCTGATCAATAAAGACCAGTTGAATCCACACGAGGTCCGCATCGCATTCGGTGACGCGGAAACCGGGCGGAACTTCTTCTCGGGTGCGATTTCGATGGTGACGTTCGGCAGCGAGCAATACATGTGGAAATCGGATGGTCCGAACGGACATCCCGAGCCCAACCTTCCACCGGTGACGAAAACCATCCCTGCCAGCTTATCGAAGGTGACGCTCCCCAAGGCGTCCGTGACCGTGCTTCGCGGAAAGGTCGAAGGATAGAGAAAGCCTTGATACCAAGGGCGATAAGGCACTTTACTGGGAGGCTATTCTCTCCCCACGTCTCAAGATGATCCTTCCCATTCAGGTAAAGGTGTGCAGAAATTTTGCCTGTCCCCTCTTGACTTAGGGTGAAAACCTTGAAATAACTATTCGGTCCTACCGGACGAGTTTGGGGGTGTGTCAGTTTGGCAGAAGTAAGGCTTCAAGAGGGAGAATCCCTCGAGAACGCTCTGCGCCGCTTCAAGCGTAAGGTGCAGCAGGAAGACATTATCAAGGAGGTCAAGAGGCACTCCTTTTACCTGAAACCCGGCGAGAAGAAGAGGGTGAAGGCTGCTTTGGCTCGCAAGCGGGCCCGCAAGAAGACGCGCAAAGAACAGGACTAATGGATCTAGCAGGAAAGAGCCGCTCCTTCCCGGGGCGGCTCTGCTTAATCAGCCCCCATCTGGTTAAGCTGCAGCAGGGACGAGTGATACCAATTCATACTCATCAGTTCTTCGGCATAGAAGCTGGATAGTTTGTACCCACGCACCGTTCTGGAGCGTGGCGGGCCGAGTCCAAGGGGCAGTACGAGGGGGAGTAGTACACGAACCTGTATTTCGGTGTACCACCGCAGTTCTTTCCCCGCGGGGGGCGCGCGGAAGCGGGCTGAAGGAGCCATCCTCAAATGGAATTTCAGGACAAGGTGCTGAAGTGTATCGACTGCGGGGAAGATTTCATTTTCACCGCCGGGGAACAGCTTTTCTTTCACGACAAGCAGTTCAAGAATGAGCCCAAACGCTGCCGGGCTTGCAAAACCAAGCGCGTGGCGGTGCTCGGGGCGCCTCCAGCGGGCGGGCAAAACCGCTATGCCAAGGTCGAGACGCAGGCCACATGCTCGGGCTGCGGGAAACAGACCACCGTGCCCTTCCGTCCCACTCAGGGCCGTCCCGTCTTCTGTCGAGAATGTTTCCAGTCGCGGAGGGCTGCGGCGTCGGCCTGACGCCGGAACGCCCGCTCATCCGGGCTTGAAGACGGGCCAGTGTGCCTGCCGCGCCGGGAGTCGTGTGGCTTCGTTAATCTCCTTCGATCCGGCTCCTGCCGGCGGGCCTGGGTTGGCATAACCTGGGTTGGCATAACCTGGGCTGGCGTGACCTGCTTACCATACGCTGGGTTACCATAAGAACGTGCCCGGATACTATGTAGAAAACTTTGGCTGCCGCGCCACCCAGGCGGACGGCGCCGCGCTCGAACGCCAGTTCGAGCAGCAGGGTTTGGCCCGTGCTTCTGCCCCGGCGCTGGCGTCGGTGGTCGTCATCAATTCCTGTACCGTTACTGCGGCGGCGGATCAGGATGCGCGCGCCGCCATTCGGCGGGTGCGGCGGCAGAATCCCGAGGCACAAATCGTGGTTACCGGATGCTATGCCCAGCGAGTGCCGGAAGAAGTAGCGGCCTTGCCGGGCGTGAGCGTGGTCATCGGAAATTCGCACAAGCATCGACTGGCTGAGATTGCGTTGAATCGAGAAACCGACGTTCCGGCGTCTCAAGCATTTGTATCGCTCGCCGCGCTTACGAGGCAAAGCGACCGACCAACGACGAGCGACCAACAACCGATTTTCGTTTCCGACATCTTCGCGCACACGGAACTGATCGCCGCTCCGGTCTTCGATTCGGCAAATCAGCGAACCCGTCCCAACCTGAAAGTGCAGGATGGATGCGACAATCGCTGCTCGTTTTGCGTGATTCCTTACGTGCGTGGCCAGAGCCGTTCGCTTAGGCTCGACCGGATCATCGATGAAGTGAACGCGCTGGTGGAGTCGGGCTACCGCGAAGTTGTGATCAGCGGAATTAATCTGGGAAGGTGGGGAAGAGATCTGGATGCCGGACCGGCACGGTGTTTTGAAGATCTCATTCGCGCGATTCTGTCTGAGACCAGTTTGCAGAAGCTGCGCATTTCTTCCGTCGAGCCGATGGACTGGTCGGACGAATTGATTGCGCTAGTGGCTTCGTCGCCGCGCATCGCCAGGCACGCGCACGTCCCTATGCAGTCGGGCAGCGATGCCGTGTTGCGGCGCATGCATCGCAAATATCGTCCGTGGCACTATCGCGAGAAGATCGAGAAGATTCGGGCTGCCATGCCCGACGCTGCCATTGGCGCCGACGTGATGGTCGGATTTCCGGGCGAGACTGCTGCGGAATTCGAAGCCACACGCCGCATCATCGACGAATTGCCTTTCACGTATCTGCACGTCTTCACGTACTCGGCTCGGCCCGGAACGCCAGCGGCGGAGATGCGCAATCAGGTTCCCGTGCACATTGCGCGCGAACGCAACCGCGTCCTGCGCGAGTTGGCGGCGGAGAAAAAGCTGGCGTTCATGCGCGGGTTCGTGGGCAAGATCGTGGAGGCGATCACGCTGAATGTCGTGGGTGTCGACGAACGCGGCGAGTTCACCGAAGCGCTCACCGACAATTATCTGAAGCTGCGGCTGCGCGGACGGAACGAGGCCAACCGGTGGATGAGAGCGCGAGTTCACGATGTGGTGAACGGGGCGCTATGGTGACACCGCCGCCGCGCGAAGCTTTTCCCCGGACTCTGCCCACTCGGTGCGGACGGGCATCGTCAAAGGAACGAATGTACCCGGCCGACGCCATCCCGCTGAGGGTGCGCCATCCTTCGCGTTCTTTGCGAAGGGTGGGCAGCACGGAGCCAGAAAGCGAAAGCCCCAAGGGTCACTCGGGGCTTTCACACTGAACACCGTGTCAACCGCACTTGCTTTATGCCGCGAAAAGCAGGTTCCTCGCCGGGCCTTCGGCTCGATTCGGAATGACAACACGGTGTGGGCTAAGAAAGGGCGCGATGGCTCGCGCCCCAATTCTGCATTCTTACTTCTGAGTTATCCGTGCGAATCCGTGGAAATCCGTGGCGAAAGGGTTTTAGTCCCTCACTCCGTCCATAAACGCCCGCAGCTTCCGCGACCTCGATGGGTGCCTTAACTTTCGCAGCGCCTTGGCTTCGATCTGGCGAATGCGTTCGCGCGTGACCGCGAACGACTGCCCGACCTCTTCCAAAGTGTGCTCGCTGCCGTCTTCGAGTCCGAACCGCATCTTGATGACTTTTTCTTCGCGCGGCGTCAGCGTGCGCAGGACCTGTCCCGTCTGGTCCTTCAGATTCACGTTGATCACCGCCTCGGCCGGCGAGACTACGGCGCGGTCTTCGATGAAATCGCCCAGATGCGAATCTTCCTCTTCGCCGATCGGCGTTTCGAGAGAAATCGGCTCCTGCGCGATCTTCAAAACTTTCCGCACCTTCGCCACCGGAATATCCATGCGCTTGGCGATTTCTTCCGACGTAGGTTCGCGTCCCAGTTCCTGCACCAGCTGACGCGACGTCCGGATCAGCTTATTGATCGTCTCGATCATGTGCACCGGGATTCGAATCGTACGCGCCTGATCGGCAATCGCGCGAGTAATGGCCTGCCGAATCCACCACGTGGCATACGTTGAAAATTTGTAGCCCCGCCGGTATTCGAATTTATCGACGGCCTTCATCAGTCCGATGTTGCCTTCCTGAATCAGGTCGAGAAACTGCAATCCGCGGTTCGTGTATTTCTTCGCAATCGAAACCACCAGCCGCAGGTTGGCCTCGATCAGTTCCCGCTTGGCCTGCTCCGCATCCATGTCGCCCTGGATGATCTCGCGCTGCGTGCGCTTGAGTTCCTGGAACATGACGCCGGTTTCGAGTTCGAGTTTCTCCACTTCGCCGCGAATCGCCCGCGACTGCCGCCGATATTCTTTTTTCTGCTCATCGCTGCGAGTCGCGTCGGCCTTGCGCTCCAGGTTGTTGGCCTGGCGGTCGAGCGAGCGCATACCGTCCACGGTTTTGTTGACCCGCTCGATCAGGCGCTTGCGCTCGGCGTTGGTAAATCCCAGGTTGCGCACCGCCTGCGACACGGCAATGATGCCGCGAGCCAGCTTGCGCCGCGCCCGGCGATGGTCTTTCGGCTTTTTCGTCTTCGAAACTTCTTTATACTTTTCTTCGAGCAGGCCGGCTTTCTTGTACAGCTTGGCCATGTCGTCGATCTTGTCGGTAAACTCATTCAGGCGGTTCTGCAGGATCTCGTCGGTGATTTCTTCTTCGTCGAAAGTCACCACTTCCTTGATCGAGCGAACGTTCTTCTTGAGATCTTCGCCGAGAGTCAGCAACTCGCGGATCACGATCGGCGACCGCGAGAGCGCCTTCAGCACGCGAATCTGGCCGCGCTCGATGCGTTTGGCGATTTCCACTTCGCCTTCGCGTGTGAGCAGCGGCACCGTTCCCATCTCGCGCAGGTACATGCGGACGGGATCGTTGGTTTTTTCGAGAGCGCCGGGCGTCAGGTCGAGTTCAACGTCCTCGCCTTCTTCGCCTTCTTCGAATTTTTTATCGAGCGCCGCCGAAGGCAGTTTCGGGCCTTCGAGCACGTCGATGCCTTGCGTACCAATCGTCGTCAGCAGATCGTCCAGGTCCTCAGGACTGTGCACATCGTGCGGGATCAGGTCGTTGACTTGGTCATAAGTCAAGTAGCCTTTTTCCTTGCCTGTATCGATCAGCTTTTTTATGTCGTCGAACTTGTCATCAAGAGCCAAGAGGTTTCCTTAAACTACTCAATCTCCAGCACGCTGCCGCGTGTGGTAAAGTTTCGAAAAGGTGGGAATCTGGGGTGAAGCGGGATTGTGCCCTAGCACAAACTTATGGAGTTTAGCACATAAGTGCTGTCCCGTCTATCGGTTGCCCGCCTCAAGTTCCCGCGCCCGCCGCTATCTTCAACTTCCCTAAATACTTAGATGGCTTTCAAAGCCTTTTTGTTTCAGGCTGTTTTCTGCTTTTCCGCCGTATTCATGCCGTCTTCGGCCAGACCTGCCGCCAGACTGGGATCGCGCAACGCGCGGCTGATGCCCTCCAGTTCTCCCAGCAATTCCCGCAGCCGGTCGCGGTCGGCCGCTATCCCCGGCTTCTTCAGTTCTTGTTGCACCTGCTCCTGCCGCCGCCGCAGGTGCATGCGCCGCAGGGCCCGCACCGCCGCCTCCAGAATTTCCGCCGTAAGTTCTTCATCCTCTTTCAGCAGGATCGACGCCAGCATGCGCCGCTCGCCCTCCGTCGCCGGGACCTGCAATATATCGGCAAATTCCGTGCCCACATTGAGCAGCGACTCGATCAGCGACTCGCTGGCCAGCGAGCGATGCAGCCCTTCACTCTGCAGCACAAACGCCGCCTGCCGCGCCGGATCGAATTCCTCTTCAGCACCATCGCGCGCCGAAAGATGTTCTTCTCCCGCCTGCATCTGCCGCGCCGACGCCAGCGCGCGAATCAGAATTTTTTCCGCGTCCGTCACCTGCACTTCAGCCCCAGCCTTAACCGTCGATGCCGATCGCGTCACCGCCACATGCCGCAACTCCTGCCGCAACACCGGAGAATCGATTCCCAGCTTCTGCGCGATTTCCTGCGCCAGTTCATCGCGCACAATCCGGCTGGGCACGCGCTGAATGTGCGGCAGCAGGTACTTCACCGCCTTGTCTTTGCCCTCGCCGCTGCGTACCGGAAACTGCGTCCGCGCCCGCTCGATCAGGTAATCGAAATATTTCTGCGAATGCCGCAGCGCATCTTCGTACGCGTCTTTTCCCTTGCGCCGAATATAAAGATCGGGATCGAATCCCTGCTCCAGCGTCAGCACCTTGATGTTGAATTCTTCTGCGACCAGGAGCCCGATAGTACGTTCGGCAGCTTTCGCGCCCGCCGTATCCGGATCGAAGTTCACCACCACGTTCTTGCTGAAACGTCCGAGCAGCTTGGCCTGCAGCTCGGTAAAAGCCGTGCCCGAACTCGCAATCACGTTGTGAAATCCCGCAGCAAAGACAGAAATGCAATCCATCTGCCCCTCGACCAGGATCGCGTAATCGAACTTCCGCACCCACTCCTTGGCCAGATCGAGGTTGAACAGCACTTTGCCCTTGGAATAAATCGCCGTCTCCGGCGAATTCAAATATTTAGGCCCGGCTTTTTCGTCAGTCGCGAGTGTGCGCCCGGTAAACGCAATCACCTTCCCCGCCTCGCTGGCAATCGGAAACATCACCCGGTTGCGAAATTTCGAATACACGGAAGCAGGTGTCGGCCCTCGGCTCTCAGTCTTCAGTCCTCCTACAGTGTTGTCATTCCGAGCGGGCGCCAGCCCGGGAGGAACCTGCTGTCCGCCGGCAGCACCACCACCGCCGCCGTTCCCCGCCGAGCCTTTGTCATCCTGAGCGGAGCGAAGGATCTCTGCACTCTTGCCTGCATCCCCACTGTTCACGACTGGCTCATCACCAGCCTGGGTCTGCCCAGCTTGGGTCTGTCCAGCTTGAGTCTGTCCAGCCTGGGTCTGAACGCTCACAGCTCGCGGCTCGGAGCTCCCAGCTTCCTTCCACGAAAACAACCCGCTCTCCCGCAACACCTCTTCGCTGAATTCCCCGCGCAGCCGGTCACGCAGCAGAAACCCCGAATCGGGCGCATACCCGATGCGGAACTTCGCAATCATCTCTTCATTCAGCCCGCGTCCCGCCAGATACTCCCGCGCCCGCGCCCCCTCGGGACGCCGCAAACATTCCTGAAAAAACGCGACCGCCCGCTCATGGACATCGAGCAACTGCCCGCGCAGCCGCGCCTCTTTGGCTTCCCCCTCCGTCGCATAGCTGGCCTTGGGCACGGCAACGCCCAGCTTTTGGGCAATCAACCGGACAGCCTCGGAAAAGGTGATGTTTTCAATCTTCATCACGAAGGTGAATACGTCTCCCGAAACCCCGCAGCCGAAGCAGTGAAAAAACTGCCGCGTGGCATGTACCGAAAACGACGCCGTCTTCTCCCCGTGAAACGGACACAGCCCCGCATAATTCTGCGCCCCCGCCTTCTTCAGCTTGACGTAGTCGCCGATCACGCGGACGATATCCGCCTGCTGCTTCACCGTGTACGCAAAATCGCCAGGGTTCGCCATGGAAGGGCAGAGTGCTCCCAAGAAATTGTGAGCCAGAAAGGGGCTGCGTTGAATATACCGGACGCGAATTGCTGTGGAGAAGCTGTGGGAATCAGGAGTTAACAGTTGATGGGGACGGAAAATCGGCTCTCAATCACCTCCGAAGCCGCCGGGCTTCCGATGCAACAGGAGGGCGGCCAACTCGAAGGCTCTGTCCTGCGTGATACCTGAAGATTGTTCGATTGCAAACGGATGATCAACCTCCTCGATCACAAACAGAGGGCGCGTCCCAATGGGCTGAATCAGGATTTTTATCTTGAGATTCAGAGTCTCTGGATACTCCGCGAGTGAGTTGGCGAGTCTGCCCTTGTAGGGCCCCCTAAGCGTCTCCCTTCCTGCAAGTTCCCAGCATTCCGCGATCTCATCGAACACCTCCTCGCGAACTGAGGCCCAGAGTCCCCACAAGAAGACGTCTTTCGAGCCGATGAGCGGGATCTCGAGGCATCCTCGAATGAAGAACCATTTCTGATCGATGACATACTGATCGGAGCCATAGACACAGCGAGCGTCGCGCCCATCCCGATTCATGTTCGCGAACATGTCCGGAGAGTCGGCCGCAAAACTCATCGGCAACCCTTTATGCACCTTTCCGCAGGTCACGCACTTGTAGCTCTCAGTCATGTCCCTGCCTAGCGCGTCGCGCAGACGGCACGGCGGAGTCTCGCTGCTTTGGATTAACGAGGATAGCGCTTCGCCGCCGCCTCCTCAACTCTTTCCCCATCCTGCCGATAGAAAACTCAGAGGCCCTCTACTCCGCGCCATGCCGACGGTCGAACAATACGCTGCCTCGGTGGTCGAGAAATATCTGGTCACGCCCGCGACCGATTCTCCCGCCCACCGCGCCGCCGACGCCGTCATTCCGCTGCTCAAACAGTGGGGCAAGCAATATCTGCAGGGCATCGTGCTTTCCGGCGCCTACGCCAAGAACACTGCCATCAGCCTGTCGTCGCAAGTCGACCTGCTGGTTTCTCTCAACCCGGTGCCGGGACTGGGAATGAAAAGCGTTTTCTGGAGCCTGTTTGAATTTCTCACCGATCACGATCTGCGCCCGCGCACCCGCAACGTGAGCATACAGATTCAGATCGAAGGCCTGGCGGTCGACCTGATCCCCGCCTGCCGCGACCGGACGGCATCGGGAAACCTGCAGAGCAAACCGTCGGAGAGCGCCTCCGCCACCGCGCTCTTCAACAAGCGCACCGGCCTTGCCGTGCAGACCGACCCGGCACGGCACATACACCTGATCGCCAACTCCGGACGCCAGCAGGAAATCTGCGCCCTCAAGATCTGGCGCGAGCGCCAGAGTCTGGATTTTCCGTCTCTCTATCTCGAACTGACAGTTTTGCAAGCGCTGCAGTCCGAGCGTTTTGGACAAGTCGCCGAAAATGTTCTCGCCGTGCTGCGCTCCATTGCCGCGCGATTCGAGCAGGCCGTGGTGCGCGATCCGGCCAATCCAGACAACATCATTTCACACGACCTGAAACCCGACGAAAAACAAGCCATCGCCAAAGCCGCCCGCAGCGCGCTCTACGACGAGAATTGGAAAAAGATTCTGTGGTAGGAAAAGAAGCCCGAGCATAGCTCCGTGGAAGAGCGGCCCTTAAGGGCCGCGTAAAGCGCCAAAACCAGTAGGGCATTAGCCCCTGAGGCCCGACTGCACCACCCTACACCCGCAACTCCACCACCGTCGCCCCACCCCCGCCCTCATTCTGCGGAGGCTCCGCCACCGACGCCACATGCGGATGCTGCTGCAACAACTGCCGCAGCGCCTTGCGTAAAATGCCCATGCCACTCCCGTGCACTACGCGCACCCGCGGCAGCCCCGCCAGAAATGCGCGGTCGACAAATCTCTCCACTTCGCGCGAGGCGTCATCGACCGTCTGCCCGATCACGTTGATTTCACTCGGTACATTCGCGCCTTCGTTGTCGAGCGACACAGAAATTCCCCGCGACCGCGCTGCCATTACAGGAGATTCCGCGACCCTCCCGCCCGCCAGTGCGCTCGTCTGCACTTCGGCAACATCGTCACGCGCAATCTTCATCTTCATCGCGCCCATCTCGACTTCGAAATGATTGTCATCCATCTTGCGCGTCACCCGCGCCGAGCGCCCGGTGGACTTCAACTTCACCGTGTCTCCCTCCGACACATGCTTCACCAGCTGCGGCTGCGCGTGCGGATCGCCCTGATCCGCTCCCGTGGAGTGCGCCACCACGGTCGCGTCGAACTGCTCGCGAAATTCGCGGCGCAGTTTGGCGATGCGGCGCTCCGCCTCTTTCGAAACCTTCTGCGCTGCCGCGCGATCCTGAATTGCATTCACCGCTTCGCGCGCATGATATTCGAAGTCCCGCAGCACGCTCTCCAGTTTCTTCTCCATCTCCCGGACTTTCACCTGCTGCGACGTTTTTCCTTCCACCGCCAGGCGATTTTTGTCGCGCTCCAACTCTTCCTCGCGGGTTCGCAGCCGCAACCGTTCGCTTTCCGCCTCACGCAGTTCGGCATGAAGCTTGTCGAGAAACTGCCCTACGTCGCGAGCCTGCGATCCCAGCCGCGCCCGTGCCCCGTCGATAATCGAAGGATTCATCCCCAGCCGCTGCGCAATATTGATGCCCGCTGAAGCTCCCGGCACGCCCACTTTTAATTCATAAGTTGGCTGCAAAGTTTTCTCGTCGAAGCCGACTGCCGCGTTGAGCACGCCCTCAGTATTGGCCGCATAGACTTTCAGCGACGTGTGATGCGTCGAGATCACGCTCATGCATCCGATGCGGCCAAAGTGCGCCGCAATGGCGACCGCCAGCGCCGCGCCTTCTTCCGGATCGGTCGCCGATCCCAACTCATCCAGCAGCACCAGCGACTCCGCCGTCGCCGTGCGCGAAATAAAATCAATGTTCGTGACGTGCGCGGAAAATGTGGAGAGATTCTGCTCAATCGACTGGTAGTCGCCAATGTCGGCCAGCACCGCGTCAAACACCGGAAGCTCCGCCCGGTCCGCCGGCACCGGCAGTCCCGACTGCGCCATCAGCGCCAGCAATCCGACAACTTTCAGTGTGACAGTTTTTCCGCCAGTGTTCGGCCCAGTAATAATGAGCTGCCGCCGCAAGCCCTCCAGCTCCACGCTGACCGGCACTACCGCCAATCCCTTAGCCCGAAGATTCCGCTCCAACAAAGGATGCCGCGCCTTCTGCAAAAGCAACCGCGAGGGGGCGACACCCGTGTGGTGACGGGCGCCTTCGCCCGTCCAGCGAGGGCGAAGCCGAGCGCCCCGACCACCACCCTCACCATGATCGCCCTCTCCACCACCACTCTCTCCACCCTCCACCCCACCCCCGCTCAACCCCACCGCCACACAGTTGTACTCCTCCGCAAACCGCGCCTTGGCAAACTGCAATTCCAATTCTGCCAAAACATCCACCGCCGCCAGAATTTCCTCGGCCTGCGCTCCAATGCGAGCCGTCATCTCCATAAGAATGCGGTGAATCTCCCCCAGTTCCTCTTCCAGCAGCCGCACCAGCTCATTGTTCTGTTCGATCGTCTCCATCGGCTCGACAAAAACAGTTTGCCCGCTCGAGCTTGCGCCGTGCACCACGCCCTGCACGCGCCGCTTCTGCTCGACTTTCACCGGAATCACGAAGCGCTCGCCGCGGATCGTGATCAGCTCATCCTGCACTGTTCCGCCTTCCGCCAGTCGCCGCAAATATCCGCGCAGCGATTCCTGAATCGTGCGCCGCTGCTTTTCGACTTCGCGCCGAATGCGCGCCAGCTCAGGCGAAGCTTTGTCGTCGAGCGTCCCATCGGGCAGAATCTTGTTGCGAAACCCGCGCCGGAATTCCGTGAAGTCTACAATCTGCAGCGAAAGCGCCCGCACGCCGCGCCACTCCGACCGCATCGCCGCCGGAGGATGCAACGCAATCTCGCGCCATTCCGCCGCGCGGTCCACGGTCAGCACAACGTCACGAATCTCGCCGGTTTCCAGCGTGGCCCCGGCAATGCGCGATTTCTCGACGAGCGGCCCGACCTCAGCCAGACCGCTAAAATCGAATCGCCCGCCCACACGGCGGAATTCTCGTATCTCCGTCGTCAATTCTTGCTGCGATTCAATCCATTCCCGGTCCGTAGACGGCGCCAGCGCGGCCACGCGCCTCTGCCCCAACGGTGACGAAGCATATCCGCGCAGCAATTCGCGCAGCGAATCGAACTCCAGCACCCGTGCGGACGAATGTAATAGCGGATCAGCCACTGCACTTCATGTTACTGAAAAACTCGGCTCTGGGTGGCGCGGCGCTTTTAGCGCCGCGATCGAGTCCAGTTTTTGTGAAGGCCTGGGTCTGCGGGGAATTTCCAACCACGCCCTGGGAACGCCGGCTCTACGCGCTCCCCGCGCCTGCCACTTGCACCGCCGGCTCGGCGGTCACTGGCAGCCGCACCACGAAGAGCGCCCCGCCCTCGGCTTTGTTCTGGCAGGTGATTTGGCCGCCGTGGTCCTGCACTACGCCGTAGACCACGCTGAGTCCGAGACCGGTCCCCTTGCCCACCGGCTTGGTCGTATAGAAAGGATCGAACACTCGCTCCGGCTCGCGAATGCCGGGTCCGGAGTCGGAAAATTGAATCACCGCTTCGTTTCCCTGCCGCTCCGCGCTGATCTTCAACGACCCGCCGCCCGCTTCCAGCAGCGCGTCCATGGCATTCTCGGTGATCTCGATGAAAACCTGAAATAACTGGTTCACGTTGCCATGCACTCGCGGCAACCCGCTTTCGACCAGCACTTCAACCGTGATCTTTCCCCCGGGATAGCGCGGCTCCAGCATCTGCGCAGCCCGATGCAGCAACATGCGCACGTCGACCAGAGCCTTCTCTCCCGGCGTCTGTTGCGCAAAACTCAGCAGGTTGGCCACCAGGTCGCGCGTGCGCTGCGTGTGATTCACAATTTTGCGCAGCAGGACGTTCTGCTGATCGCTCAGCCGTTCCCGTGACCAGAGCTGCTCCGAATAGCTGACGATCGCATTCAGCGGATGGTCAATTTCGTGCGCCGCTCCCGCTACCAGATTGCCCAGCGTAGCCAGCTTTTCTTTTTGCACCAGCTGGCTTTGCAGCCGCTTCTGGCTTTCATATCCCTGCCGCGACTCGTGCAACAGGCTCATCAGCGCCTGGTCCTGCAAGTACTGCCGCAGAAAAACGAACGCGCCCAGAAACACCATCGCTGCCAGCACCGCAAAAATGCGGAACACGCGCAACCCGGAGTCTGACTTGTCGGCCATGATGGTCCACAATCCCAGCACCGGCAGCGACAGAATCGCCAGCATCGCCAGCTGCGGAATCACTTTCTTCCAGCGCGGATCCAGCCGGAACTCGATGCTGGTCAGCTCCCACTCCCGCGAAGAGAGCGCCGCCGCGGCCATCCATGCAACCGTCGCGATCAGTGCTATGTCATAAGGGCTGCCCGAATAATACGTATTGTCGGCCGCCGCTCGGTCGAGCAACTGCGAGTTGAAGGCGTACAACGTACCGGCCCCAAGCAGGTGCAGATACAACCGCCGCCATCCCCCCGAGCCCGTCCACGCAGCCAGGCCTAGCGCCGCCAGCAGCAGCCCGTTCTCCAGCCCATAAAGCCGGTCGTAATAGACGTTGTAAATGTCGCGATGCAACGCGACATATTGATGAGGAAACACGATGAAAGCGTAAAGAAAAACCCACCAGCCCAGCAGGGTCAGAAAATTCAGCGCGCTCAGCCGCACGCTCCATTGTTTCTTCACAATGTCGGGGCGCCACGCCACCGCCGCAATCATCGGAACAGTATGAAAAAACAGAATAATGTCGAAAGAAAAAGGATCAGGAACCGCCCGGCGCAGCACGGTCTCCCAATACGTCCAGCCCGCCTGATTCGTAGCCCAGAGCGCAAACCCCAGCGTCATCAGCGCCCAGAAGCTGCGCTCCTGCCGCGGCCGCTCCAGCGCATTGGCCAGCGTGATCGCGGCCGCTCCCAGCATCAGGACCAGCCCGGCCAGATCGGCAAATGCGGTGAGCCCGCCGCTCGCGCGCGCAGTCAGCGATACCCCGGCAAAGATCACACTGATCCCCGCCGCGGCGGCAAACCAACGGTAGCGTCTGAGCGTACTCATCGAGACTATGAGTTCTGGCCTTCGAGTCCGAGCGCGCGAGTCCGCATGCACGAGTCCAACTGTTAGCGTCCGAGTGTACTGGTCCGCGCTTCCTCGTGCGAGCGTACTCGCCCGCCCCATTCTATGCTGGTTCCATTGTGGATATTGATGACTGTTCGGCATCCCGCAGGTTACTTTTGTCATACCTCCCGCACTGTAGGGCATCGTTCCGCCTAACGTCCCCGGATGAACCGGCTTCTGCAATTTCGGATCTCGATTCCGAAGATGTTCTAAAATCAATTCAGGAAGGCGCGCTATCACCTTCCGCTCGGTGATCTGCCATGGCATTCCCCGTAACCCGCCTGCGCCGCCTGCGCCGCACTGCTGAACTGCGGAACCTGGTCAGCGAAACTCGCCTTACTCCCGACTCTTTCGTCTATCCCATGTTCGTCTGCCCCGGAGAAGGCATCCGCAAGCCAATCGGCTCCATGCCCGGAGTCTTCAACCTCTCGGTCGACGAAGCCGTAAAAGAAGCCCGCTCCGTGCACGCCCTAGGCGTCCCGTCCGTCATCCTCTTCGGCCTGCCGGACAAGAAAGACGAAGTCGCCACCGGAGCCTGGGCCGACGACGGCATCGTGCAGCAAGCCGCCCGCGCCTTGAAGCGCGAAGCTCCCGGCCTCATCGTCATGGGCGACGTCTGCCTCTGCGAATACATGTCGCACGGCCATTGTGGAATCGTGAAGCAAACGCCGCTCGCCAAGTCTCTCGGCGCGGCCGTCCGCGACGTGCTGCACGCGACCCAGCCGGTGATAGCCCGCAGCGAGCAGGAAAAAGAAACAGCCATCGACAAAGTTGCCGCGCAGCTCGCCGACTACGCCCGCCACATCGATTTCGAAATCGTCAACGATGCCACCCTCGAACTTCTGGCCCGCACTTCGGTTTCGCTGGCCAACGCCGGCGTCGACATCATCGCCCCCTCCGACATGATGGACGGCCGCGTCGCCGCCATCCGCCGCGCGCTCGACGAAGCTGGATTCATCAACACGCCCATCCTCTCCTACGCCGCGAAATTCGCCTCCGGATTCTACGGCCCGTTCCGCGAAGCCGCCGACTCCGCGCCCCAATTCGGCGACCGCCGCTCCTATCAGATGGATGGAGCCAACCTGCGCGAGGCCATGCGCGAAATCGAACTCGACATCGAAGAAGGCGCCGACATGATCATGGTCAAACCCGCCATGCCCTATCTCGACGTCATCGCCGCCGCTCGCGACCGCTTCGACCTGCCGCTCGCCGCCTACCAGGTCTCCGGCGAATACGCCATGATCGAAGCCGCCGCCCGCAACAACTGGATCGACCGCGACCGCGTCATGATGGAATCCCTCCTGAGCATCCGCCGCGCCGGCGCCAGCATCATCCTCACCTACTACGCCAAAGACGCCGCCAAATTGTTAGCCTGAGGTCGTGCGGGCTGGGAAGCTAAGGGGCGAGGGTTTGGCCGGCGCCGGCGACGCCCAGCTTTATCTGGTCAACTGCTATCTCCATGGCGCCAACTCGATCGCCGACTGCGTCGCGAACCCCAAGCCGCAGAAAAAAATTGCCTTTAACTGGGATTGCCAGGGGCTGGCTTACCGAGAAACCGCTCTGGGCCAGGCGGCGGTAGGTTGGGGCACTGAGGTCGAGGCTCGCGCTGGAGATGAGCGAGTTCACCACCTCGCCCCGGTCGTCATAAAGGACCGCTACAAAATCCACTTGGCCGTGCCGGACCCCATCCGCCGTCTGCTTGAGATCGATCCCGCGGATGTCAGTAGCATACAGAATCGTGTATTCGCGGAAAGGCTTGGACTCGAACTCACGGCCGAGATAGTTGTCAGGAGGCAGCGTGTCCTTTTTTCGAATCTTCTGCACGGCTGCGGCGGGCGTGAGACTGGCAGTGAATATAAGTTCGGTAGATGGGATTGCGCCGAAACTCATGGCGTCCTGGAGATTGCCTTGCGGGGCGGTGTCCGGACGGTTCACCGGCTCGGTCGAGGAGGCGGGAACGAATCTGCCGGAGCTTTTCTTTTTCTCGACGGAAGCGAGATGGCGTTCCTCCTGGGCCTCGCGGTTGCGGGCGCGGTAGCCGTGGCGGTACTCCAGACTGTAGCCGCGCTTGTCTAGCTCGACCTTGATGTGGCGGAACTCGCCGTTCCAGTTGTTGTTGGTAGGCGTGTAGGACACGGTGTAGTAATTGGAGCCCGTATCGACGACTTCGGCGATGGCGCCGTCCAGACCATTGGTGTTGTAGAACGCCTTGCCGCCGGTGGCTTCGGCAACTTGTTCCAGGGAGTCGTCCTGGTATCCCACCCGCAGACCGATGTGCGTCTCTCCCCCGCCGGAAGGAGCGATAAGACCCCGCACGTCGACCGGGTACACCGCGACCCGATTGAGCGTAAGCAGATCATTGGTTTGGCTGAGGTCGTCCACGAAGTCGAACCGGTCCCGGAAGGGATTGCCGATACCAGTCCCGTAAATCTCATGCGGGACGACGCCCACGAACCAGACCAGGTTCTTGCGTCCGGGAATCCCCGAGAGGTAACTGCCGAGCTCCCGCATACCCTCGACAAGCAGGTCATGGCGGCGGCGCTGGCAATCCGGCCTGCCGCTTTCGCAGAAGCCGAGCCGCGGGCTGCTGCGCTTGCTCTTGATTGCGTCGAGAAGCACCTGCGGGTCGCTGCTGAAGTCCTGGACCAGGTGCATCCCGTAATCAAGGTCGAAGATAGCCATGGAGGTGCCGGGCGGCACGTGTTTCATATACCGGGAGACCTGCTCGTAAGCGTACATCTGCGCCTGGATAGAGGTGTCCAGGGCGTCGAGCAGAATGATAGTCGAAGCACTGCGGTTCGGACTGGCGACGTCGTTGGTGAACGTGTTCGTGGGGAGTTTGGGCGGATGATCGGCGTTCGAGAGAGTCGCGGAATTGTGTTCTTCAAAGCTCTTGAGGGTCTGGCGAGCGCCGTCTTCGAGGAGGGTGAAGTCACCCTCCATCAGACCTTTTACGGGACGCCCCTCGGCGTCGACCACCGCGATATCGAGAACGACGGCGCGGGCTACGGCGCCGAAGGTCGGGACGGACGGCGCGGACTGCGGGAGTTGCGGGGCCGACGGATCTCTGGGTGGTATGGATTGCTGGCCCTGAAGCAAGGGAATACCTGCACGCAGAGCTATCGCAACCAGTATCACGGGCAGACCGCTGAGCCGCATCCTACGCCTCCTACCACGTACCAAGCCCGACGGCATTGTCGCAAATCGGGTTTGGTGGGCCCACCAGGATTTGAACCTGGAACCAACAGATTATGAGTCTGCTGCTCTAACCGTTGAGCTATGGGCCCGCGAAGTTCAATCTAGCACAGCCACGGCCCATGTAGGGGCAGCCGCCCTCGGCTGTCCGGTCGAGCGCAGCTCGACGGCCGCGGCCAGCGCCACAAACCCAGCGGCCATAAACAAAGTCCTCAATCGAGCCGATCAGGCAAATTACCAACGTTAGTCCAATCGCGCTTTTTTCTTTGCTCCGAAATTCACCCCGTTAGACATTCTTCCTTCAGGCATTCTTCGCCAGGAGACGCCCCCATGCGCTTCAGGACCGCGGCTATTTTGTCTGTCGTACTCATCGGCGGAATGTTCCTGTTGCCAGCCGCCGTGTTAGCTGTTTTTCTTCCGTCCCTAAAGCAGGGACTTCCCAATCCATTGCCACTCTACGAACAGATCCTTCTCGCGATCACTGCCTTCTTCCTCGCGTGGCGCTTTCTCCTCGCGCTGCCGATTGTCGCTGTCCTCTTCACCATTGCCGGATTCACCAACGCCTTGGGGAAACGGTCTCCGCAAACCACCCGACGTTGACTCTGCCCTTAGCCACCACAAAACAAAAGGCGTCCCGTAGGGACGCCTGAAAACCCGCAACCAAAGCTCTACGCCCCGGCGCCCCGCTGCATCTTCGCGGCTGCCTTCGCCAACTCCTCAACCTTCGGAACCGACTCCGGCTGCGTCACTTTCCGCTCCGGCATTTCAGCCTTGTTTCGCATCGCTTCGACCAGCATCTCAATCGCCAGGTCGGTATTCTGCCGGATAAAAATCGTCGCCGCCAGCGTCCCGTTGCGCACCCACGCCTGCCCGGTCTTCGGCATCCCGTCGCATCCGGTAAACGGAATCCGCATCCACCGCGCGCTCCCGCCGTCCGTGATTTCACTGAACGCTTTCCTCGCGCCCACCGCCATGCTGTCGTCCTGCGCTCCTACCAGATCGATATGGCTCTCCTGCGAAGTCCTTAGCCGCAGCCATGAACTTACAGTTTTGTACGCACTTTCCTCGGTCCAGTTCGCCCGCATCGACTTCACCTGAATATTCTCCGGCTTGGTCTTGTTCATCCCCTTCGTGCGGTCCTTCGCCGCCGAACTGTTCGCCGGACCCTCGATATAGAGAATCGATCCCCCATTCGGCAGCAGCGCTTCGAATTGCTTGCCCTGAATCTTGCCCACTTCCTGATGATCGGAACTGATGCCAAAGATCGGAACCTTGAACGCCCGCCGCAAATCGGCCAGATACTCCGCTTCATGATTCAGCACCACCCATCCGATCCCCGCCGCCGCCGCCGCCCGCGCTACCTGCGGAAACGCCGTTCCGCCCGCCGGCTCGAACACGATCGCGTCCGGCCGCTGCACCGAAGCATCCTGAATGTAGTGCAGCAATTGCTGGCTCTGCGCCAACGCATCGTTGTTGGCGTGAATAACTTCCACGTCCACCCCCAGCCGCCGCGCCGTTTTCTGCGCCGCCTGAGCCTGCTCCTGCTGGTAGTCGTTGTCGTTGTTCGTCAGAGAGATTAAAAAGTTCAGTTTTTTCATGAAGCGGTCCCTGCCCGGATCATAACGGAACCATCACCCGAAGCCACGGTAACCAGAGTAACCAAAGTCGGGCGAGTGCCCAATCCAACGTCGCGCCTTTTGCGACGCTAGGTTGGGGATTTCCGAAACCGAAACTACTGAATTTGTAAGAAGGGAAAATCCAGAACCAGCTTACGCGCCGGCCGCAGCGCCCTTGGCCGATTCGCCCAGGAATGCTTTCAAATGCGAGTCCAGGCTGGCGCGGCTCGCATCCGTCATGTCCATAAAGCGGAAGGGCTGCATCCATCCCTGCGTCGCCCACATGGGAAACAGCATCTGCGCTTTCTCGCGAATCGTCGCGCCGCCAATGTGGAAGATCATCTCGACGCCCAGCTTCTCATCCAGTGGCTTTTCCAGATGCACCACGCCGCCGGTCACCGACAACTGATGGAACGCCGCTCTCACGTCCCGCTTGTTGGGCAAGCGGACCAGCACCAGCACCGACCCCCGCAGTTTTACGCGAAACGGGCGATCAGCTTTCTTGCTCCCGCCCCGCGTGGTCTCAGCCGGAGTGGATTCAGCCGGGGTCGTCTCCGCCACAATCGTCTCGGTCGCACTGGATTCAGCCGCAGTCGTATCGGCGGGAATCGTCTCGGTCGGCGTCATTTCGCTTGCCGTCTCCGCCGTTGTTCTCTCACTCGCCGTAGCCGGGATGGCCGCAGTCTCAATCGCGGTCGCGTCCGTCAGGGCTCCGCTCGCCGCACCTGTGATCGTCGCAGGATCCGCCATCGAACTATGGACGATCGAAGTCTCGCCTGTCGCAACCTCGGCCGGCTCAGCATCGACACGCGGCGCCTCGACCGGAGTTTCGATCAACAGCTCACATGTCTGTTCCTCAGCCGAGGTCATCTCACTCGTCGAGGTCGCGCTCGGGTAAGCTGCATCCGCCGTCGCCTCGGTCGCAGTCTCGATAGTCGGCGTCGTGCCCGGCAGAGCCTCGATTGCCGCCGTCTCAGCCACGATGGTCTCGCCGGGGCCAGTTTCGCGGGCACTGGTTTCGCGTGGACTGGTTTCCGCGGGGACACTTTCGACCGGCGTGATCTCAATCTCCGTCGCGTCAGCCATCGTCTCGCTCGCCGATTCATTCGGCGCAGCCGCGAACGTTGCCATCTCGTTTATCGTTTCGTCGGTCGCCATCTCACTCGCGGTCGGATTGGGCTGTTCATCCATCTCCCGCAAGTATGCCAGCCCTCAGCGATGCAGAGAAGTTACGAAAGCTCAAGCACGACTCGCGTGGGATTGCATCAGCTCCCAAAGCGAAGCCGAGGTCGAGGTCGAGCGTCTGAAGTCTGAAGTCTGAAACCTGAGCACTGAAGGCTGCCGAAAGCTGAGTTCCGAGGGTGAGTTCCGAGGCCGAGGTCCGCTCCTCACTTCCGTCCCGGATGCGATTCCGCGCCTTCAGAAAAAAGGTTATACGGCCAGGATTTCTTGTTCACGTTCAGCCCCTGCGCGCTCGCCGCGTCGTCAGCCGCCGAGGGCGAGGGCGCGTTCTTCGCCGCCGCCAAATTCCAGTCCTCCGGCGGATCGAGAATCCCCCAAACATTCCCATGCGTATAGAGCGCCGCTCCAATCAGAAAGTACTGGCCGTCGTTGCCCAGGGGCAGGCAGTTGGCCACCCGCGCCGTCACGCTGCCTCCGCCGGGCAGCCCGCTCAGCATGATCGGAGTTTCAATGTGCAGCGCCTCCGAACAGCGAAACCCGCATCCCTGGGCGCTGACCACCAGCAACATGCACTGCTCGCCAAACGGACGCATCCGGTCGAGACTGATCACGCTGACCGGAATTTCCACGCGAATCCGTGTGCTCCGTCGCAACGCTTTAGGTGTGACCACTTCCATGACACCACTCGCAGGCTGGACGTAAAGTAAGGAGGAATCGCCGCCAGCCTACATTCTCCCAAATTTCCCGGCCGCGCGGCTGATGACAAAGGTAACCCTAAGCCAAAGATTAGGTAATCGCCCCGCCGTCCCATCCGCCGAGCAAAGCGAGGCCGCCTAATCGAACTCGAATTCGGCGCCCAACTCACCTCCGCGCATTCCGCCGCGCCTGCCGCACCCCAGCTCGAATCCCGTCACTCACCACCCGCCCATATCCAGCCCGATCCATGGCCGCCATGGTCGCAGCCGCAATTCCTCCCGGTGTCGCCGCTTCCGCCAACAGCTCATCCAGACTCTGCCTGCTCCCCCGCCAATACGCAATTCCATCACTCAGCCCATGTGCCGCCGCCATCAGCGCCGTCTTGCGATCGAGCCCGGCCGCCTCGGCCGCTCTCGCCAAAGTAGCCAGCGCGTGATAGCCATGCGTCGGCGAATGCGTCGCCGTGATCGCATCCATCTGCTCTTCGCGTAACTCAATCACCGGCCCCACCTGTTCAAACAATCGCCGCACCCGCGCGCGATCTCTCTTCGCCACGTCGCGCCCAAAGCACACCGGAGTCAACCCGCGTCCAATCCTGCACACCGGACTCGGCATCGCCCGCACCCACCGCACCGGCGCCCCCATCCAGTCCCGCAGATTCCGCAACGGAATCCCCGCCGCCAGGCTGATGCACAACCGCACTGCCCCAACTCCCTTAGCGCCAGCCTTGCCTGACCGCAACTCACCAGATAAGGCCCCACACTCCACGACCTCCGCCAGCATCTCCCGCACTGACCCCGGCCGCACCGCCACCATCAGCATCTCCGCCCGCTCCACCGCCGACCGCAAATCCCGCGCAACTTCCACGGCAGACTCCCGCCGCAACGCCCGCACCTTCTCCGGATGCCGGTCATACACCACGATGCTGCGCTGATCGCCGGCCAGCCGCAACCCCGCCGCCAGCGCCCCAGTAATCCGTCCTCCACCGAGGAACACGGTCGCCTTCATAGAATTGTCATCCTGAGGCGGGCGGTTGTTGCCCGCCGAAGGATCTGAGCGAGCCGCGCGAAGCGTCGCGTCCTTTGCGACGCAATCATCGCGCGCTTGGCTCGCATCCTCTTCCCGACACGCGGGGATCCACCACTACCGGCTCGCCAACCCCCCAGCCGTCTCCCCGCCATCGATCGTGAACACCTGCCCGGTCACATACGCCGCATCGTCCGACGCCAGATAGGCAAACAGCCCGGCAATCTCCTCCGGCTTGGCATGTCGCCCCAGCGGAATCTTCGCATTCACCTCGGCCAGCATCGCCTCCGAATATTCCGCGCGCTGCATCGGCGTCAGCACATATCCCGGAGCCACCGCGCACACCCGCACCCGCGGCGCCAGCTCCAGCGCCATCGACCGCGTCAGCTCAATCACTCCCGCCTTGGTCGCGTTGTAATCCGCATAATATGGATATCCCATCATCCCATTCGTCGACGCCGTCTGCAGAATCACTCCGCTCCCCGCCTTGCCCGAAGAAGTGTTGCCGGATAAATCTTCGCCCGCGTAGCGCTCCCACATATACCGCGCCGCCGTCTGCGCCACATAAAACACGCCCGTCAGATTCACCGCCACAACCTTCTCCCACTCTTCCGGAGTGATGTCCAGAAACTTGTGCCGAATGCTGATGCCCGCATTGTTGATCACCACATCCACGCCATCCATCAGCCGGATCGCCTCGGCAAACGCGGCTTCCACCTGCATCAGATCGGTAACGTCGGCAATGATTGCCGAGAAGACATCCGCCGAGAAGACGTCCGCCGAGAAGACGCCGGCTTCTCCCAACGCTGGGAGTTCCCGCTTGACCCGCTCGCAAGCCGCCGCGTCGCGATCCAGCACGCACACCCGCGATCCCTCTTCCAGAAACCGCGCCGCCGTAGCCGCGCCAATCCCGCTCGCGCCTCCAGTGATCAGAACGCGCTTGCCTTTCAATCCCCGCATGGATTCTCCTTCGCTGGGAACGGCAGATCAGAATAACGATGTCAGGCGTTTGTGGCTAGTCGCGAGTTCGGCTTCGGCGGAACGGCGTCATCCCGAACCGCAGCGCAGTTCAGCTGCGGGAGGGATCTCGCGCGCGGCTAGCTCGCATTCAGTACGCGCAAGATCCTCGCTCCGCCTGAAAAGCCGGGTGCCCCACTTCTGGCCGCCTTTGCCAGAAGTGGGGATTTTGACCTCGTCGCGCCCGACGCCCGAAGCCCGACAAAGCCAGGGCAAGCGCAAGCAGCAACCCAGCTTCCAGTCGGAAAGCTCCCATGCCCATGTAGGGACAGCCGCCCTCGGCTGTCCGGCGGCCCAGAAGTACCGGGCCGCGGCGGCTTTGACTCCGCGCACCCCACCCCATGCCGGGTGCCCCACTTCTGGCCGCCTTTGCCAGAAGTGGGGACTTTGACCTCGTCGCGCCCGACGCCTGGCCCTCCCGTGCCCCACCCCCGCCACAAACGTGCCCTTCCCTTTCCCCAGCCCCCAGGTATACAAAGGACGCCGTACGTGAGGGGGGTCCTCCGGCACAAACGCCGCAGGACCCTTTTTGCTCTAAAGCGTCAGGAGGACCACTAAGAATGGCATCCCCGCGAATCTCCGCACTGAAGGTGACCGAGCGGCTGGCAATAGGAATTACCCTGGGGGAGAGCCATTTCCGCGAGTTCAAGAGCGCGCTGGATCGGTCATCCGACCCTCCAAAGAATCGGGACGTAAAGCTCGTCTGCCGAGACATTGCCGAGACTCTAGTCGCATTCGCCAATGCGGACGGCGGAGAACTCTACGTCGGGGTCGAGGATGACGGGACGGTCTCGGGAGTTCACTACAGCGACCCCCAATTCCTAATGCTGACCGAAGCGCCAAAGACCCACGTTCATCCTAAGACGCCACTCCCAACTCCAACAATCGCTCGCGTCTCGTACGAAGGGAAAACGGTTCTGTACTTCCAGATCCCAAAGAGCACCGAGCGGGTACACCAAACGTCAGAGGGCAAATGCGTTCAAAGATTCGACCAAGGGAATCGCCCCACTCCCCTCGAAGATGTGCAATATAGCCGACAGGAGCAGCAATCGCGGGAGTATGACCGCGCCTTCGTCGACGGAGCTACCCTCCAGGATCTCGACCTGCAGACAATCGATGCCAAGTCCAAGCAGCACTTCGGAGGGCAAACGCCCGAAAAGGTGCTCCAACAAATGGATCTCGCGGAATTTGGATCCGACGGCCTGCAACTCCGTCGTGCCGCCCTACTGCTGTTTGCCAACGACATTTCGAAGTGGCACCCCCGGTGCGAGGTACGCATCGTGCGTGTCTACGGCGAAACCCTTGGAGTCGGCAAAGATTACAACGTCCTGCCCAGAGACGACCACACGATCCGCGGAAACATTCTCTATATTCTAGAGAACGCATGGGACACTCTTCGGCCATTCCTAATTCAAACGAAGCTCTCCGACTCCGTTATTTTCAAGGAGACCCTTGTGTATCCCGAGGATGCCTGTTCGGAAGCGGTGACGAATGCGGTCGCGCACCGCGACTACAGCATCGAAGGAAAAGGAGTCGAGGTACTTATCTTCGACAATCGCTTCGAAATTACCAGCCCTGGCGGCCTGCTTTCCTCGATCTCCATCGACGATCTCCGGGGAGGAAAACGTACGCATCAGTCCCGGAATGCCTACCTGGCACGAATGCTGCGCGAGTGCGGGTACATGCGGGAAATGGGCGAAGGTATGCTGCGCATATTTACAACGATGCGCGACCGCGATCTAGTCCCTCCGGAACTGGAGGCGGATGGAGCAAAATTTAACATCATCCTGAGACACCGATCAGTCTTCACACCGGAGGGCCAAGAATGGCTGAGGTCCTACCTGCCGTACAATCTTTCGCGAGACGAACAGCGAACCATCCTATTCGGACGAGATGGACACCTCCTGTCCACCAAGGAAATCATGAAGCTGCTCGGCATGGTCAACGTCGATGACTTCCGCCAACTGGTGGAGCACCTGAGGAGAAAGGGAATACTCTACAACGCGCTGGTAAGAGGACAGAGAACATCAGGGGCACTACGAGCTGCGGGATCCAAGAAAGAACTAGGCAGATTCGCCATCCGCCCACCCGATCAGACTGAGCAATTCAGACAAGAACTGCTAACCATCCTCCGTGATCTTGGGCCTAAGGCTGTGCTCACTAGTATTAACCTAGACTCAGTACAAAAAAGACTATCAACTAGTAGCCCATTTAGAGAAGCGCTACGAGATTCTCTCAAACTTCTGGGACTCGTAGACGACCGCATGAAGCCCCTGCCACAGCTAACGACCGTCTGGCAAGACTCGTACCGTATGAAGCCGCCCCTAGCAAGCCACCATCAACCTCCCGCCGACAAAGGCCTCCCGGCTACGCAGAACCGCAGGCAGGGCCAGCACGTCGGGACCATCAACACGATAAAGCAGAATGGTTATGGCTTCATAACGGAGGAGGGCGGGTCCGAAGTGTTCTTCCACGTGACGAGCCTCACCGATCAAAGCCAATGGGACAAACTCTCACGCGGAACAAGAGTCTCGTTCGAGTATGGCGTCGCACGGCTTGAAGGTAAGCCTCGCGCGGCACGGCACATCTCGATCCTATAAAGCGATGTCCAAATCCAACGCGGCTCGGGCCCCACGATCCCCCCCCCCCAAAAGTTTTCCACAGCCCCACCCACAAAATTCTTCTTTCTTGTGACGAACAACCTTTACTGAGAATTTCCAAAAGACCAATGTGGACCCATGCGCGACCACTCCACTCCCAAGCCCACCACCCCCCCGGCAACCCACCACTCCTCAATTCCCAAAACGGCACCGCTCTCCGTCATCGCCGCCAGCATTAAGTCCAATGTTCGCAATATTTTGCTCGCAAGTCCTGATTTTCCAAGATTATACGCGGATGTCGTCCTGACCTACGCCCCTAACTCCAATGAAGCCAGGATCTTAGCGCCCCACTACCAAAAAATAATCGACGCCGTCAACGCCCAGACCACGCAGACCGAAACCACCAACACCGAAACCAAACAGACAAAGATAAAAACGAGGACCAACATGCCAAACGTAAAATCCTGCACCCACATCAAGGTCACCGGAGTCCGTTGCGGCTCCCCCGCTCTCCGCGGAGAGCCCTTCTGCTACTTCCACCAGCGCCTGCTCCGCGGCGTCAAGGGCCCCGATTCCCGTCTCCACCGGGTCGCGCTCCTTGAAGACGAGGAAGCCATCCAGGCCTCCGTCATGGAGGTCGTCAACGCCCTCGTCCGCGGCACCATCGAACTCAAGCGCGCCGAACTCGTCCTCCGCGCCCTCAACACCGCCGTCCGCAACTCCCGCCGCGTCCGCTTCCACGCCAACTCCGATAAGATGATCAAAGAAATCCCCACCTACTCCGCCCCACCCACCGGCCGCGTTGAACCCTCCGACGCCGATCTCCCTCCCGTAGCCGCCACCAACATGTACCTCCGCGATCGCACCTACCGGAACCACTGGCCCGACTACCAGCCAGCCCCCGCCCCATCCGCCCAGGCAGCGCCGCCCACCGTAAAGACGAACCACCAGCCGAACCCTGTAGGGACAGCCGCCCCCGGCTGTCCAGGCGGCCCGGAAGTATCGGGCCGCAGCCCTGCCACCCAGTCGTCCGCCACCAAGAAGAATGCCGCCGTCGATCCCACCCGGCCCAAGCCGCCGGTCTCGGACAGGGGTACACAGATCCTTCAGTCGCACAAACACCGCGCGCCTTCAGGATGACAATGCGGGGTTGTGAATACATTTATGTACTTATGCTAGGGCCGGCTAGATGGGCTTGCCGCGGAAGAAGTAGACCAGCTCGATGATCAGGATCACTACGACCATCAATTCGAGGACGAAGGCGCGAGACTGGTTGAATTGATCGACCATGAAGCGGTAGAGGTCTTCGGCGGTCTGGAGCTTTTCCTTGACCAGGTCTTTGTAGTCGGGGACTCCGACTTTGGCGGCGGCGAGTTTGTAGAGGCGGGCGGAGAACATGTCGCTCAGGAACTTGATGGCGTTGTCGGCGCGCTCGGTGAGTTCGTTCACGTCGAGCAGGACGGTGTGCAGTTTGGAGGCGGCGCGGGCGGTGCGCCAGCGCGACCAGAGGCCGGTGCCTCCGGCGTCGAGGAAGTCGTAGACGTTTTCCAGTTCGCGGGTGAGGAATTCGTCGTAGTGGCGGAATTCGAGCAGCTGCGAGTTGGCGTATTGCAGCAGCTGGATGGCGGTCTCGGCGCCGGCGGCGGTGTCGTAGATGAAGGCGGCGTTCCATCCGATGACGGCGAGGTCGTTGGGATAGTAGGAAATGCGGGACTGCAGAACTTCCTGGCGTTCGCCTTCGGAGAGTTGCGACATCTCGCCGCGGACGACTTGGGCGATGCGGTCGCCGTGGGCTGCGAGCAGGTCGGCGGCGGAGGGCGCGGCGTTGGTTTCGCCGGACTTTGTTTCTTCAAGGCTGATTTCGCGGACGTGGAAGACGAAGTAGTCTTCCTGCAGCCACTCGTCTTTATAGGGCTTGATGAGAGCCGGGGCGGCGCGCTCGAGTTTCTGGCGGGCAATGCGCGAGGCTACGGACTCGAAGTTGGTGTCGGAGGTCCAGCGGCAGGAGAGTTGGACGAGGTCGTCCCAGGTGCCGGCGAAGGGTAGTTCGAAGACCAGGCTGACGACGCCGTAGTCGTAGTATTTGATCTCGCCGGTGAGGCGCTCGCCGGATTCGAGGACGAGCGGGTCGAGGGTTTCCTCGACGGGAGGACGCTGGTAGCGGACGTAGGCTGGAGCCTTCTTGAAGCTGGCTTCGGCGGTGCGGGCTCCGAAGATGTTGCGGAGGACGTCGAGGCGGATTTCTTCGCAGACGTCGAACTGGATCAGGACCAGGACGGAGCCGCGGAGCGGGGTGGGGATTTCGGGCTTGGGACGCGCGGAGTCGGCTGGCCGGGATGAGGAGGCGGCTGAAGCTTCGGCTTCGCCGTTCAGCAGCGTGGTTGAGAGTTCGCGGTCCATGATTTCGCGATCTATTATTTCGCGGTCCATAAGACGCTCGTAACTTTTGGGCTCGAGGCTAGCCCGTCGGGGCGCAGGAAGTAGCGCCACAGGAGACCTACATATTGTCCCAGAAAGTTGGGGATTGGGCCAGAGCCGGAAGGGCCGTCGAGCTGGGCTGGACCGGACAGCCGAGGGCGGCTGTCCCTGCATTGTTGATGCAAGCTATTGATATATCAGCGGTTGCGGGTCGAATGCCAGATCAGGAATGCGCCGGCGGCCAGGGCTCCGAGGCCCAGGGCGGCGCGGGTCATCGAGGAGCGGAGTTCGGAGTCGCGCTGGCGTACCAGGGCGGATTCCGGGTATGGGCCCACAGCAGGTTCCTCCACCACTGCGCCGGCGCTTGCGCTCCGGCTTCGGTCGGAATGACAAGTGGAAGGCGCGAGCGCCATTTGCAGGACTTCGGCCAGGTGCAGGGCGTGGCGGTTGGTGCCTTGGGCGATCTGCTCGCGGCAACTGAAGCCGTCGGCAATGATGAGCCAGTCGGCGGGGGCGCTGCGGACGGCGGGCAGGAGTTCGAGTTCGCCGATGGCGGCGGAGACTGCGTAGGTATCGTGGTGGAATCCGAAGGATCCGGCCATGCCGCAGCATCCGGGGGCGGGAGATTGGAAGTCGACGCCGAGGCCGCGCAGGAGAGATTCCTCGGCAGTCATCTTCATGATCGACTTGTGATGGCAATGGCCGTGGAGCAGGGCCTTGCGCTTGAGTTGCGGGAGTGGTGCCGGGTGCGGGTTGTGGGCCAGTTGTTGTTCGAGGAATTCGCTGAGCAGGAAGGTTTGCCGGCTCAGGGCCTGGGCGCGGTGGTCGTGGGGGAAGAGGTTGAGCAGTTCGTCGCGGAAGACGGCGACGCAGCTGGGTTCGAGTCCGACGATGGGGATGCCGGCTTCGATTTCGGGCTCGAGTTGATCGAGGATGTTGAGGAGCAGGGATTGGGCGCGGTCTAACATGCCGAAGTCGTAGAGGGGGCGTCCGCAGCAGAGGTTGGCGCGGGGGACGAGGACGCGGTAGCCGGCGGTTTCGAGGACTTCGACGGCGGCTTGGGCGGTTTGCGGGTGGAAGTAGTTGTTGAAGGTGTCGGGCCAGAGGAGAACGGGCGGGGCGTTTTCGGGGCGGGGGAAATCCCCACTTCTGGCAAAATCGGCCAGAAGTGGGGCACCCGCAGCCGGAGTTGGGGCACCCGCGGCCTGTTGCTCTCGGCGACGGAACCAGCTTTTGAAGGTTGCGGGCGCGAACGCGGGGATGCGGCGCTGGTACGGAATTCCGGCGATGAATTTGGCGACATCGCTGAGAATCGGGAGTTGCGTGGTCAGGTTCACTAAGCCGGGAGCCGTCGACGCGAGGCGCGCCCAGGCGTCGATGTTGCCGAAGGCGTAGTGGGCGAGCGGGCGAATTCGACCTTCATAGTAATGAGAGAGGAATTCGGCTTTGTAGGTGGCGACGTCGACGCCGACGGGACAATCGCTCTTGCATCCTTTGCAGGCGAGGCAGAGGTCGAGGGAGTCTTTTACTTCCTGGCTACGCCAGCCGTCGCGGATGACTGCGTCTTCCCTGCTCTCGCCTTGCGTCATCTCCCAGAGCAGGTGAGCGCGACCGCGGGTGGAGTGCTCTTCTTCCTGTGTGACGCGATAGCTGGGGCACATGACTCCGCCGTCTTTGCCGATGACTTCGCGGCGGCATTTACCGACGCCGACGCAGCGCAGCGCGGCGTGCGAGAGGCTGCCGTGATCTTGAGGGAACTGGAAGTGAGTTTTCGGTTCCCACGGTGCGTAGTTCGGGCCGAGGCGGAGATTTTCGTCAAGCCGGTTGGGTGGCTTTCCGGGCAAACCAATCAGCTTGCCGGGATTCATCTTCCAGTCGGGATCCCAGACGGACTTGAATTTGCGGAATGCTTCCATCAATTCCGGGCCGAACATCTTGGGGAGGAGTTCGGCGCGCGCCTGGCCGTCGCCGTGCTCGCCGGAGATGGATCCGCCGTGACTCACGACTAGATCAGCGGCCTGCTCGATGAATTGGCGGAACTTGGCGACGCCGTCTTTCGATTGCAAATCGAAGTTGATTCTTGTGTGGACGCAGGCGTGGCCGAAGTGCCCGTAGAGGGAGCCTTTGTAGTTGAACTCGGCCATCAATTTGCGGAGGTCGCGAAGATAACGCCCAAGTTTTTCGGGGGGGACGGCGGCGTCTTCCCAGCCTTCCCAGTTCAGCGGTTCGCCGGGAACGTGGGAAGTGGCGCCAAGAGCGGATTCGCGAACTTCCCAGATGCGCTTCGCTTGCGCGCCGGAGTAGAGGCGAATGTCCGGAGGATTCGTACTTCGGTTTAGCGCGGCCATCAAGTTAAGAGCTTGCGATTCGGCTTCGCTGAGCGTTTGGCCGCCGAACTCGACCATGAGCCATCCGCCGCCTTCAGGGAGAAGCGCGAGACCTTCGGAGTGGATGCCCTTTGTGCGGGTGTAGTAGACGAGAAGATCGTCGAAGCCTTCGAGGCCGATGGGCTTGTGCAGCATGATTTCGGGGACGTGGTCGGCACATTGGTAAATGTCGGGATAGGCGATGACGGCGAGAACTCGCTGGGGTGGGCTTTCGACTAAGCGGCAGGTGGCTTCCAGCGTTGTCGCGCAGGTGCCTTCGGAACCGACCAGGGCGCGGGCGATGTGGAATCCGTTTTCGGAGAGCAGGTGGTTGAGGTTGTAGCCGCTGACGCGGCGGGGGATGTTGGGGAATTTTTGGCGGATGAGGTTGGCGTATTGGTCGGAGATTTGTTGGAGGTCGGAGTAGATTTTGGTGGCTCGGTCGCTGCGGCCCGATACTTCCGGGCCGCCGGACAGCCGAGGGCGGCTGTCCCTACATGGTTCGTCTTGGCCACCGGAAAATCCCCACTTCTCGCGCACAGAACGCGCGAGAAATGGGGCACCCGCGTCCTGAATGAGATCCTCGCCGACTTGCAGGCGGGTGCCGTCGTAGAGAACAACTTCGAGAGCTTCGATGTTGTCGGCGGTTTTGCCGGCCATGACGGAGTGGACGCCGCAGGAGTTGTTGCCGATCATGCCGCCGATGGTGCAGCGGTCGTGGGTGGCGGGGTCGGGGGCGAAGGTGAGGCGAAATTTTTCGGCGGCCTTGCGGAGATGATCGAGAACGACTCCGGGCTGCACGCGGGCGATGCGGCGCGCGGGATCGATCTCGATGATCTTTGACATGTACTTGGAGAAATCGAGAATGACGGCGACGTTGCAGCATTGGCCGGCTAGCGATGTGCCGGCTCCGCGGCAGAGCAGAGGCGCGCCGAATTCGCGGCATTGGGCGATGGCGGCTTCGACGTCGTCGGCGTCGCGGGGGATAACTACTCCGATGGGGACCTGGCGGTAGTTGGAGCCGTCGGTCGCGTAGAGAGCGCGGGCGCTGGGGTCGAAGCGGACTTCTCCCGCGAGCTCGCGGCGGAGGGATTCGGCGAGCCCGGCGGCATCCGAGTGAGAGGAATCCGAGAGCGATGTGGGGTTTGAAGAGTTGTGCGGCATAGTGCCTTCAGGCTTCGCGACTCAGTGCGCCTTCCCCTTGCCGCCGAAACCCGTCGAGCTTGGCTCGACCGGACAGCCGAGCGCGGCTGTCCCTACATAAAGACTTCTTGCGGTCCTCAGTTCGACGACGTGGAGGACTTGGTTACGTTGCTGATTTGAAATTTCGTGCTGTCGCCGGAGCTTTCAATGTTAATGCTGATCATGTTTTTCTGGTCGCTGGAGATCAGGGTGCAGCGGTTGGTGCCGGAAGTGGTCACCATAGCGTTGGGAAATTTTGCTTTGTAGAACGTGCAGATTTTGTCGACGGAGTCGCCGCTCTCGAAGGAGGCGGCAACCGTGTGCATGCCTCCGAAAGTGGCGGTGGTCGCTCCGTTCCTTTGCACCTGGGCTCCGGGATAGATTTCGATGCCAAGGTCTTTGGCGGTCTGCGCGGGATCGTTGGAGGTTTCGGCGCTGCCGAAGGGGGTTTCGACCTTGACGTGTTTGCCGTCCTGGCTGCCATGGACGTTGTGGGCGATGAACCGGTGGGCGACGAAGCTCAACGTAGCGAGGCCGAGGATTCCGACGACGACGATCACGGCAATGACGATGAGGATAATTTTGAGCGCGCTGCTGCTACCGGTGGACGGCGGCGGAGGCGCAGGCAAGTTGGACGGAGCCGCGGAGGTTGGGGGACCGCTAACCGCGGAGCCGCACTTGTTGCAGAACTTTGTTCCGGGAGTGAGGGTTGCACCGCAGGAATTGCAGAATGCCATGAGTAGCCTCCTGGGTCGTTAGGTTTGAGCTTGACGCGCGAGTATACCGCAGATTGGTGCCATGAATAGTGCCTGGAGACCATTAACGGTCAGGGTCGGCGCCCCAGTCCCGTACGACGCGTGGGCGTTCAACCTTTTTTACCACGACTGGTTGAGCCGCTCCGCGCGTGTACGGCTTCGTAGGGCATACCGTGAAATCCGCAAACAGGGCCGGCGATCGATCCGGGTCTGTGCAGTCAAGGTACCTGCACACCAAGTCGGCGGAGTGTTCGTCCGCTGGAAAGAAGACATGGTGGGTTCCGACATGCCAGATGGCGAAGAAGCCGTCTCCTCTATAGAGAACTGCCCTACCGCGAACCTGAAAGCACCTCTGTGCAGGGGCGGCGGGGGTGAGCGCTCCAAGCAGCACGAGATAGGTCGCAAAGGCCAGCATAAGTTCTAGAGCCTAGCACAAATGCGCCCGGCGGACAGCCGAGGGCGGCTGTCCCTACATGGGCATGGGAGCTTTTTGACCGGGAGGTGGGTTGATGCTTGCGCTGGCTTCGCTTTGTCGGGCTTCGGGCTTCGGGAAGATCGAGGTCAAAATCCCCACTTCTGGCAAAGGCGGCCAGAAGTGGGGCACCCGGTGTGGGTGGGGTGCGCGGAGTGAAAACCTGCCGCGGCCCGGTACTTCTGGGCCGCCGGACAGCCGAGGGCGGCTGTCCCTACATGGGCATGGGAGCTTTTTGACCGGGAGGTGGGTTGATGCTTGCGCTGGCTTCGCTTTGTCGGGCTTCGGGCTTCGGGAAGATCGAGGTCAAAATCCCCACTTC
>DATJSG010000046.1:0-4644 GCA_035504195.1 Terriglobales bacterium | reverse complement strand
TTCAGAAAACCGATCAGGAATGGCGCCAGCAACTCTCGCCCGATCAGTACCAGGTGACTCGCCACGCGGCCACCGAGCCGCCGTTCGCAAACAAATACTGGAACAACCACGAGCACGGGATCTACCGTTGTATCTGCTGCGCCAATGCGCTCTTCTCTTCGGACACAAAATTCGATTCCGGCACCGGCTGGCCGAGCTTCTGGACTCCTATCGCCAAAGAAAATGTCGAGAATCGCATCGATACAAGCTATGGAATTCGCACCGAGGTTCGTTGTGCGAAGTGCGACGCCCACCTGGGCCATGTCTTCGACGATGGTCCCAAACCAACCGGCTTGCGCTACTGCATAAACTCCGCCGCGCTCGATTTCATCAAGAGCTAAATTTCCTCGCCGCGCATCAGATTCCCGTGCCTCGAATCCACTGTGGAACACACTCTCACCGGCAATATCAAACTGCACCAGGCGTTAGCCTCCCACTTTGTTAAGGATTCGCGCGATGTCATCGTCTATTTGCCGCCCGATTACGAATCGGCTCCGGACCGCCGCTATCCCGTGCTGTATCTGCATGATGGGCAGAACCTGTTTGATGCCGCTACTGCCTTTGCCGGCAATGACTGGGGACTCGACGAACTGGCGGAAGAACTCATCCAAACCGGTGAGATCCAGCCGCTGATCATCGTCGGAATCTACAACGCCGGCCCGAGACGCATGGCCGAGTACACTCATGTCCGCGACCGGCGCGGTCGAGGCGGTCGTGCGCGCAATTACGCGCGGCTGGTCGTCGAGGAGCTCAAGCCCTTTATCGATAGTGAGTACCGCACGCGTCCCGATCGCGCCAACACAGGCTTGGGAGGCTCCTCACTGGGCGGCCTCGTTACCCTCTATCTCGGCCTGCACCATCCCGATATATTCGGAAAGCTCATCGTCATGTCACCCTCAATCTGGTGGGCCAATCGCGCGATTCTCCGCGAAGTCCGAAAACTGCGCCAGCACCTCCCGCAAAAAATCTGGCTCGACATCGGCACCTGCGAAGGTCAAGACCCCGACCTCTGTGTCAAGAACGCCAAAGAGCTCGCCGAAGCACTGGTCGCCAAAGGCTGGCAACCCGAGCACGACTTCAAGTTCATCGAGGATCAAGGCGCCGGTCACAACGAAAAAGCCTGGGGCTTTCGTATGCGTGATGCTTTGAAATTTCTCTTTCCCCCCGAGCCGCCGCCTGGCACCTGAGGCACGCCGCTGTCAACACGGGGAACTCGGTGGCCGCGCGCTTCGTTAGCATAGATAGAACTATGGCCTTCTGTACCAACTGCGGCGGACAGCTCGCCGACAACGCTAAATTTTGCCCCAACTGCGGTCAGCCGCTCGGAGCCGCCCCGGGTGCCGCTTATTATCCCCCCGCGCCGGCAGTTGCCCCCTTGAACTACGACATCGAAGGGCACAATCTGCAAATCGCCAAAGTGCACTTGCAGCCCGGCCAGGAAATCTACGCCGAAGCCGGCAAAATGATCTACAAATCTGCCAACGTCGATTGGACCACTCGCATGACCGGACAATCGCTCGGCGAGAAGCTCATGGGCGCGCTTAAGCGCAAGCTCATGGGCGAATCGCTCTTCTTTACCTATTTCCGCTCCAATCAAGACGTCGGAGAAGTCGGATTCGCCGGCCATTATCCCGGCAAGATCCAGGTCTTCGAGCTCGCAGCCGGTCAAACCATCATGGTTCAGCGCGATGGCTTCCTGTTCGCACAAAGCACCGTAAATCTCGATATCGCCATGGTGCGCCGTCTCGGCGCCGGCCTACTTGGCGGCGAAGGCTTCATCCTCCAAAGGCTCACCGGCCCTGGCGCCGTTTTCGTCCACGCCGGCGGCGATCACGTCGATTTCAACCTCGGTCCAGGCGAAATGTTACAGGTCCAGTCTGGCCACCTGGTCGCCTTCGAGCCCACCGTGACTTACGACATTCAAATGGTCGGCAGCATTCGCACCGCCATCTTCGGCCACGAGGGTCTCTTCCTCACCACGCTCACCGGTCCCGGCCGCGTCATCCTGCAGAGCATGACGCTTGAGCGTCTGCGCCACGAGCTCGCTCCCGCCGAGCACCGCCACGCCGGCGATGAAAAGAACCCGCTCAGCGCCCTCGCCAGCGGCAGCTTGGGAAGCTTTTTCTCGAGCGACGATTAACCAGCCGACCGGCGACCCATCGCCTCGTCGAGCCGTTCCCAAATCCTTGCCGCCGGAATCGACGTCAACTCGTTCGAAATCTCGAGCGCGGTGCCGGTCCATCGCAGCAGTTGCCGCCGCCCCGCATTCACAACGTAGATGTATTGAAAACCCCAGTCCTGGTACGCCTGGCACTTCTCCAGTACGTACGCCATCGCATCGTTCTCAGAAAGAATTTCGACCACCACATCGACCGCTTTGGTCGGATACGGCACTTCGATATCGCGACTCGTCGCAATTACATCCGGTTTCGGATGCGCATCCGGGACGATTCTTAGCTCTACTTCAGAACCTGCAATATACCCTGCTTTCCTAAGCAATTCCGAGATGATAGCTTGCAGCGCTCCGTGAATCCAGGTCGGCATACTTCTCTTTATGGCTTCACCGCACCAATACTCGTAGGAAGTATCGTCGTCGCTTTCATACTTCGCTTGGAATTCCAGGAAACTTAGTTTCTCCGCGACTGTCGCCATACATTCATTCTCCGCCTAAGGCGACACCACGATCAACTTGAAGCTTCCCGGCTGAATCGAACGCCGGGGATGCGGATTGGCTGCGCTAGCCGCCGGAGCAGCCCCGAAGCTTGCAGTCGCAAGATAGATCTTGTGCGTTTTCTCGTCCAGCGCCATGGTTCGCGCACCTTGCGCCGTGTTTACGGTCCCAACAACGGAATATCCGTCTCCGTTCCGCCGAATCACCGTTAGCGTTCCACTTTCTCCATTCGAAGAAAGCGCCACCTTGTTGCCTGCGTCGTAAGCCGCCGCGTCCGGGCCTTCGCCTATCGCCGGTGTCGCAATCACCTTGCCCGAATCGGCGTCCACCACCGCCATCAGCTTGTTGTCGCAAACCGAAAACAGGCGTCGGTTGCTTCTGTCAATCGCCAGGCCCGAAGGAGACTCGCACGGCGCCACGGGCCATCGCGCTGTCACCGTCAGAGTCTTCGAATCGATCCTCACAATCTCGCTTTTATCTTCGATGTTGTCGTACACGCTGCCTTTCCCATCGCTCACCGGGAACTCCGGCTTCCCGCCTAAGCTGACGGTTCCCGCCACAGCTCCCGTTGATGCATCAATCGCCGTCGCGTCCTGGCTTCGGCCATTGAAAGCAAACACGCGTTTTGTCGCGTCGTCGTAGACAATCCCATCCGGGTTTGTGCCCGCCTTTATTTTGTTCTTGATACTCAGGTCTTTCAAATCGAAGGCCACAACCTGGTTGCTTCCACCATCGCTAATAAATCCGGTTCCAAACTCATTGGCGATGGCGATTCCATGTATGCGCATCATCCCGGCGATATGCCCAACCACCTTCTCTGAATCGAGGTCAATTACTACCACCTCCGTGCCATGCGAGACGTACAGCTTTCGATTTTCCGAATCGGCGGTCAGGTAGTCCCATCCCCCGCTGCCTCCAATCGAGATGCTCCCGGAGACCTTATAGCCCTGCGCAAATGCGAAAGCTGCAGTTACTGCAGCGAGACAAACTGTAACAAATAATCTGCGGCGCATTTTCTCACTCCCTTCCCGGCTTCAGATGATCGAAATTCAAAATCGCGTTAAACACTAGAGCATAACTGCCGATCGTCTCCCCGCGATAAATAGGATTGTTCGCAAATAACAATACATTGCCTTTCCCGAGATGCGCATCCACCACCACCGGGCGCTCGGCAATGGCGTCTCCGCTTTCAAGCAGTCCGGAAAGCAAAAGATTCTTCTGCTCCGCAAATCGCAAAATCACGTTCGGGCGATACTCGGCCGGAATCACGTATGCATTGTTCCGCGATTGCTCTTCGTTTAGCGGTGTCGGTTCCCACGGCTTGGGAGAAGGCAGCGCTGGCGGCTGTTCGAATGGCCGGCCCTCCGGCAAGTCTTCGTCCTCCGGCCCTCCCCGGCCTGTCGGCCGCTTATAGTCTTTCTCCGTCAAAATCTGCCGGGGAGTCACCAGGTTGCTGACCGTGAACGCCAGCCCTTCTTCGCTATATACCGCCAGGTTCGATCCATAGCCGTATGCGAGCGGCGTGTTCTTATCCACCATCACCGCGTTCAGCACGCTGCCTACAACCTTCGCGTTCTTGCGCGGCGCCACGAACACGCCCGGGGCAAATCCTTCGTCGATCGCAAATTGCGCCGTGTCCTCGGATGTGATCAGCAGACCGCCTTGCTCTACGAAGGCCTTCAGATGCGCCACTCCCGCCAGTCCAAGCCCCGGACGTATGTCCTCCGTCGCATCGATCTTCCCTAGATTCGGTGTTAGCGCCGTCTTCTGCCACGGCAGCGCGTTGCCCCACATGGGCATTCCCTCTACAATGGCTCGCGGCGAGACCTGTCCCGCCGGCGCGAAGATAATCACGTCGTACTTCGAGCGTAACTCCGCTTCCCGCGCTGCTGTCTGCGTGCTGATGTAGTCGTACGGCACATGCAGCTTATCGA
>DATJSG010000045.1:0-9764 GCA_035504195.1 Terriglobales bacterium | reverse complement strand
CGCTGCGCGAGCGACTCCGCTTCCTCAGGATGACAATGAGGCGTCCGGGGCTAAGCCCGCGTCTTTATTTGCTTCAGGCGATTTGCTTCAGGCGATTTGCTCCGGGCGATTTGCTCCTGGCGATTTGCTCCGGGCGGCACGACTCAAGTCGTGCCCTTCCCGAAATCATTTATTCCATCGCTAGTAGTAACAAAGTTTGAACGCGGTCTTGTAGAGCAGGGCGCGGGCGCGGTTGGCGCGGCTTTGGGCGTAGTTTTGCCAGCGATCGGCTACGCGGGCGAATTCGGCTTCGCCGGTCAGGCGGTGCATGATTCGGAGTTGGACGATGTGCAGTTGATGGTAGAACGGGCTGGCGACCATGGGCAGGCGGGTGCCGGATTGTTCGTAGAGCGACCAGAATCCGAGGTCGTAGCGATCCAGATTGCGCAGGATGGTCTGCACTGCGCGCGTGAATAGTTTTTCCGCTTCGGCGTCTTTCGTGGCCAGGAAATAATCGTAGACGCCCCAGGTTGCCCAGATGAATCCGTTGAGAATGTGGGTGGGCGGGGAGACGATGTATTCCTCGAACCACAAATCGCCGCGATCGTTACTGCGATCATTACTGCTGTCATCGTTGAAGGCTACTCCGCCTTCGGCGATGGGCGTGTGGAAACTGGCCATGGCTTGCTGCGCGGCTTCGAGATAGCGAGAGTCTCCTGACTCTTGGTGGGCGCGCACCAGCAGAGAAATTCCCTGCCCTTGCGCCAGCGCGGAATACCACGGGGATTGGAGCGTGTTGCGGTATTCCCAGTTGAAGTGGTGATTCCAGACGGCGAGTCCGTGGGCGTTTTTTTCGAGGTGATCGCGGAGCCAGTCGGCAACGCGAAAGAATTTCTGGCGGCGGGAGGGATCTGCCGTCCGGCGGAATAGATTGTAGTTGCCGAGGCCGTATTGCGCGATGGCGATGGGGTTGTACTGCAGGCCGATGTGGCCGTGATAGTCGAGTTGCGGGATGCCAGAGGGATCGAAGGCGCCGGCGTAGTCGGCTTTTTCGGCGAAGAGCATGTAGTATTCGCCGAGTTCGGCGGTCGTGGCGTTGGGATTCTCTGTGGGAGTTTCGTGCCAGAAGGTGAGATGGCTTTTGCCTCCGACGAGGTAGGCGCTGAAGATGCGGCGGTAGTAGCGGAGAGTGGGCACGGGCGGCGGAGTTTATCTTACGGCACGGGGCGGCTCGAAATCCCCACTTCTCGCAAGGAGCGCGAGAAATGGGGCGCCCAGCATTTCGATCCGACGCCGAAAATCCCCACTCTAGCCGCAAAGAGCGCGGCTAGAATGGGGCACCCTGGGGTTGATTCTTCTCTCCAATTATGTGCTGATTGAATAGAGCGAGGTGGTCGCGTCGTCTGGGGTGACGGCTGCTGTGGTCACGGCTAGATACGGAGTTGTGTTGTTGCCGTCGGGGAGGTAGGCGTTGCCGTACTGGAACAGGCGCGGCGGCCAGAGATCTTTTTCCCAGGCTAGCAGAGGCTGCCAGACTGCTGGAATTTGGTCGTTGGCGTAGATGCGGACTTGGCGGTCCGGGTTGAACTTGCTTGGTTCGACCATGGTGGAGAAGAAAACGCGATCGGCGACGCGGCATCCGTAGATGGAGGAGCTGGTGATGGGCGCTAGTTGCGACAACTTGCCTTGGCGGTCGAGGCGGTAGATGTAGTTTTGTTCGAGCGGCGTGTCGGAGGAGAAATAGAGCGCGTCGGGGGTGGGGACGAACGCTACGGCGCGGGCTTGCTGGTTGCCTTGAAGAATCGGCTCGACCGTGGAGAAATCATAGTTGGCGCGCAGGATGCGGCACTCGCCGCCGTAGTCGCCGGTGAGAATCCAGAGGCAGTTGGCCCAGGGATCGTGGACGATGTTGTGGACGTGACGGATGGCGCGTTGGGGAAATGTGTAGGCGACGGCCCAGGTTGCGCCGCCATCGGTGGAGGCGTAGATGTGGACTTGGTCGCGAGCGGAGTTGTCAAAGTATTCTCCCCAATAAACGCTGCCGCCGGGAGTTGCGGTGAGGTGAAGCGGGCGGGTGCCGCGAGTGATGCGGTGGGTGACGCGGAATTCGTTGTCGCCGTTGGGTTGTAAGAAGTTGGGATGTAAGAATAAGATCGCGCCGGCGACCGCTGCTACCAGGCCGCCTGAGGGCAGGACAGCGAGCGCGTGGAAGCCGTCGCGAAACAGGCGGGCGGTGAGACGGTTTGAAGCAGAGAGTTGGCGGCGCCACGGCGGACGGAAGGCGGCGACTGGCTGCCAGGCGAGATTGTCAGAGGGCTCGTGAATGCGGGCGGACAGAAGCTCGTATCCGCGCGACGCATAAAGAAGGTCGCCGGACCAGGCGAGGGCTCGCAGGTTGGGGAAGCGGGCTACGCGGGTGAGGCTGGCGTTTGAGGGAATGTTCATTCGGGGATGAAGTAGAGGCTGTGGTTGTCGTGGTCCGACATTTTGTCGGAGCCTGACATCTTAGTTGGAAGCGGCGAAAGCGGGCAATTCCTCGGATGGTTATCTGCTGGGCTGCGGTAGTAGCGCATTTTGGCTTACGCGTCAGGCCGGTCAAGCGGGAGATCCTTCGCTCCGCCTGAAGAACGGCTACGCTCAGGATGACATCGAGCGAGGATTTTAGATTTGGACTCAAACTGCGATCCTGCTTCGTTACTGTTGTAATCGGCGTCAGATACGTCTTCTGCTATAATGAATTCAACGCTACGTACCTCAACGTTACGTACCACGGTTTGCTCGCCACGCGGTGGTCGAATTCGACCAGATTCATCTCCGCCTATCCTGCCCGCCGTTTATCTCGCGTTAAATCCAAGCATGTGAGCGGCATAGCGGCTCTCGACGAGTGTCAGAGTGTACCTAACAGTTAGCCTCTCCAGAAAGAAACAATTCGAATGACTACATTTTCAGAACTGCCCATATCGGCTGCGTTGCAGCAGAAGCTTGGGGCAGCTCAATTTATTAACCTTACACCGATTCAGGAACGCGCGATTCCTCCGGCGCTTGAGGGCCGGGACGTGATCGGCACCGCGCAGACCGGGACCGGCAAGACGCTGGCGTTCCTGATCCCGCTGATCGAGACTCTGCTGATCGAGACTCTGAACCGGGAGCCGGCACGTTCGACGATTGCGCTGGTGTTGCTGCCGACGCGCGAACTGGCGATGCAGGTGCATGAGCAGTACGAACAATTGCGATCGAACAAAATGCCGAAGGCCGCGCTGGTGATTGGCGGCGTATCGGAGAAGGCGCAGATCCAGAGCCTGCGCGCCGGGCCGGGACTGGTGATCGCGACTCCGGGGCGGTTGCAGGATTTTCTGAACCGCAAGATTGCCGACCTGCGCAACGTCAAGATTCTGGTGCTGGACGAAGCCGACCGCATGCTGGACATGGGATTTCTGCCGGCGATCCGGCGGATTCTGGCGGTGCTGCCCAGGCAGCGGCAGACGCTGTGTTTTTCGGCGACGATGGAACAATCCGTCGCCGGGCTGGTGAATGAGTACATGCGGGATCCGGTGCGGGTTGCGCTGGGCTCGGTGCTGAAACCTGCCGAGAGTGTGCAACTCACGGCTTACGAAGTGCGGCCGGGAGAAAAACTGGATCTGCTGCGGCAATTGCTGTATGCAGAAAAGGGCCAGACGCTGATCTTTACCCGCACCAAGCGCGGCGCCGAGAGGCTGGCGAAGGAACTGGTGCGCGACGGCTTTGCGGCCGCGATGATTCATGGCGATCGTTCACAGTCGCAGCGTAATGGAGCTTTGAGCGGATTTCAGGAAGGCCGATACCAAGTGCTGGTGGCGACCGATATCGCATCGCGCGGGCTGCATGTGGATGACGTGGCGCACGTCATCAATTACGATCTGCCGAAGATGGCGGAAGATTTTATTCACCGCGTGGGACGGACGGGCAGAGCGGGGTTGCAAGGACGGGCGTCGAGCCTGGTGGCCGGAGCTGAAGTGGTGGAGCTACGGTCGATCGAACGAACCTTGAAGTTGCGGATCGAACGCAGGCAATCGGATGCGGTTTCGGCGGCGCCACCGCGGCGGATGGTTGAAAACACACTGGCCTCGAGGACTTTGACCGCGTTGCCGGGAGAAGTGTTCGTATAGAGATATTTCTTCCAGAAGCTATCTCATAGATGAGCGGGGAGACTCGATCTTCCCCTCGATCTTTCCCTTGATCTTCGCCTCGATGTTCGCCTCAGGGGGCTGAAACGCGGATAGTTTTTGGACTCTGGCGGCACGGCTAAAGGCCGTGCCCTTCCCAAAGCCACGGGGGTTGCAGGAGCGGGGCGTTCCGGCAACCAGGCAGTACGAGTTAGTCGCGTTCGCCGTGAGTGGAGTCGTCGGTGTCCGAATCCTCGGCACCGAGATTGAATAATGCGGCCTGCGCGGCGGCGTGTTGGCGGAGTTCAGCCATCTCGTCCACGGTAGTTTCCGCGGGCTTATCCTGTTTTCGCTGGACCCTGCGCTCGGCTTTGTCTTTTTGGCGCTGCTGACGGGTGTGTTCTTTCTGGCGCTTGGTAAACGTCGATCGGCCTCTTGGCATAGATGTCTCCCGATATTCGATGATTGCGGGCCAGCACGCTTGCGGGCTGGCTGTACGCACTTCCTTTCAATTCTATAAAATCAATTCTATAAAATTACCAGCGCGGTTCGCGCGGCTGCCGGGGATGGCCACGGTAGTCGTCGCGGCTGCCGCCTCCACCACCACCGCCAAAACGTTTTCCACCGCCACCACCGCCGCCGGTTCTGGGGCGGTCCGTCTTTGGCTTGGCTTCGTTGATGGTCAGCGGGCGGCCTCCCAGGTCGGTTCCGTTGAGCGCGGCGATGGCCTTATCGGCTTCGGCGGCGTTGGTCATTTCGACGAAACCGAAACCGCGGGAGCGGCCGGTATCGCGGTCGGTTACGAGGGTGACTTTCTCCACGGGACCGTGCGCTTCGAAGACGTTGCGCAGTTCAGCTTCGGTGGTGCTGTGGGGCAGGTTGCCAACATAAAGATTCTTCATCGCAGTTCCTCTCTCAAGAGATCGTCAAGGGTGGTCGCGGTTGGAGTTCGCTTCGAGGCGCGTCCTTCAGAATCGCGGGGCGGCGAGGGCTGGGAGCGCATGGCCTGGGTGCGGGCGGAGCAGGCGGAGCGGACGGCGGAGATGCGGCGCGAGGCTTCCAGAATGCCCCAGCGCTGCGTGAAGCCGCCTAAGTCGGCGGTGAGCGCGGCCTTGATGTCGCCGGAGACGCCCTGATCGTAACGGTTCGGCGCCGGCAACTCTTCTTCCACGCCGGGTGAATTGGCGAGATATTCCGGCTCGCCGACCAGGAAGGCAAGGCGCTGCAGCGGCGCGGAACTGCGAATCTCTTCGCAGAACTTGTCACGATGGCCCTGGCCGTTTTCCATGTTGATCAGAACGAGGTCATATAAGTCGACGCGCCACCAGGAGCGGGCTTCGCCGATGTCGGCGGCGCAATCGACGTCGATGCCGAGTTTTCGCATGACTTCGGCGCGCAGGTTGCGCTTGTGGGACGATGTGTCAACCAAAAGCACGCGGTTCTTCTTGAGTGGGCTGGCGACGTTGGTCGAGAGCAAGGCGACGAGCGGCGTGTTCATGCCGGCACCGACTGTTGCTTCGCGCGGGCAGAAGTCTTTGCGAAGGACGAGGACGAGGTGTCCGCGGATTTGGGCTGGCTGGCTGCGTGGTTCAGCAGTTCGCGGTTTCGTAGCCGGCGAGCGATCTTTTGTTTGCGCAGGCGGTTGAATCGGGACTTGTCGCCATTCAGTGCGGACATAAGGAACTCCCTTTGGGTGAGTGGATGAACTGCCGGGCTGTCACAGTCGTCCGCGAACAGCGCAAGGAACTGCGTCGGGATGCAGGCTTTCGAGTGCAAGCGCTGGTGGTGATGTGAGATGAAGTGGACGCCTCTCGATCTCTCAATCGCGAAGGCGCGGAGTGCTTTGGTGAACGTATCTTCGAGGTTAAGTATTTCGAGTATACCCTGTTTGGGGGAGTCGTGCTGAACAGGAAGGCGGTAGGAGGTTACCGTTGGGCTGGCTGGGGAAAGGCGACAACCACGAAGGACACGAAGTCGCACGAAGGACGTTGGTGTCCGATTTTCGGTAGTGGCCTGCACCACAGCCGAATTGGCAAAGGGATTATCCTGAAAGCACTCGGAGAGCGGGAGAGCTAAGTTTGCGCAGGGGATTACGAATCGCAGGCAGGTTTGCCGCCGTCGGTTTTGTACTGCCGTGGTTGCTTCTGGCCTTCTACGCCGGAGCTAATCATTTGGGCTGGCGTCCGAGTACGAAGCCGCTCGTCTGTCTTTGCCCTTCCTCGATCGCCGCGCTCGGACTGGACAATGCGTCGTTGATCGTTGGTCTTCTTGGGTGGTTGCTTATCAGCGCGACCAACGCCGTTCTGTATGCAATCCCTGGCGCTATCGTCGGCCTTCTGGCTGGCCTGTGGAAATCAAACTGACGGGCTACCTTGTCGCTATTCATGTTGCCGAATCAGTGCCGTGCGTGTAGGATGTTGACGTGCGTTAGACCGAGTCGGTCGTGAGCAGTTCTTGCCTCAACAGCCAGTAACCTGCCCTTCAGTACCTCCGAATCTCTCCAGCGTAAAATCAATTTGAAAAGGAACAGTATCAACATGGCAGAACAAGGAACGGTAAAGTGGTTCAACGACGCCAAGGGCTATGGCTTTATCAGCCGCCAGAATGGCGAAGACGTTTTTGTGCACTTCTCGGCAATCCAGGCGGGCGGTTTCAAGAGCCTGCAAGAGGGCCAGACCGTGCAGTTCGACGTGACCAAGGGTCCGAAGGGATGGCAGGCGGAGAACGTCCAGGCGCTCTAGGTGCAGGCGTTCCAGTTGGAGAAATTTGGAGAGGCGATTTCCACGGAAATCGCCTTTTCTTTTTTGCGATGGTTTTTGGCGCGCAGCCCTCAGGCGCTGAAGCGCGGATGAATCTTCAGCGAGTTAACGGCACGAGTAGACTCGCGCCCTTCCCGTTCGCGATGAATTGCCAGTTGCGAACGGCTAGTCGCGGACGTCGTCGAAGAACGATTTGAGTTCGCGGGAGCGCGAGGGATGGCGCAGCTTGCGCAGGGCCTTGGCTTCGATCTGGCGGATACGCTCGCGGGTGACGGCGAAGGAACGGCCGACTTCTTCGAGCGTCCGCTCTGAACCATCCTCCATACCGAAACGCATCCTAAGGATTTTCTCTTCGCGCGGAGTGAGCGTGCGCAAGACGTGGGCGGCCCGCTCTTTGAGGTTCAGGTTCATCATGGCTTCGGCGGGCGAGACTTCGTTACGGTTTTCGATGAGGTCGCCGAGATGGGAATCTCCTTCTTCGCCGATGGGAGTCTCGAGCGAGATGGGGACGCGCATGATCTTCTGCACCTTGCGCACCTTGGCTTCGGGAATGTCCATCTGCTGGGCAATTTCGGCCGAGGTGGGTTCGCGGCCCAGGATCTGGACGAGTTGCCGTGAAGTGCGCACCAGTTTGTTGACGATCTCGATCATGTGTACGGGCAGGCGGATGGTGCGGGCCTGATCGGCGATGGCGCGGCTGACGGCCTGGCGAATCCACCAGGTGGCGTAGGTGGAAAATTTGTAGCCGCGGCGGTACTCGAATTTGTCGACTGCCTTCATCAGGCCGACATTGCCCTCCTGGATGAGGTCGAGGAACTGCAGGCCGCGATTGCCGTATTTTTTGGCGATCGAAACCACGAGGCGGAGGTTAGCTTCGATCAGCTCGTGCTTGGCCTGCTCCGCATCCATCTCGCCTTTGATGATTGCGCGCTGGGTGCGCTGCAGCTCGGGGAAGGTCATGCCGACGTCGCCCTCGATGCGTTTCAGACTGAGGCGATGCTGGCGCTGGGTGGTGCGGTATTCCTTCTTGAGTTGCGAGCTGCGGGTGGCGGCAATTTTCTTTTCGAGGCTGGCGATCTGGCGATCGAGCGAGCGCATGCGGTCGACCGTCTTGGTCACGCGCTCGGTGAGGCGCTTGCGCTCCGAGACTGTAATCCCGAGTTGGCGGATGATGCGCGAAATCTGAACCATTTCGCGAGCCAGTTGGCGGCGGCAACGGCGATGTTCGCGCGGTCTTTGTTTCGCTGAAACGGTCCGCAGCCGCAGTGCCAGCCGGCGGGCAGTTTTGTAATGCTGGTGAAGCTGATCGATGCGGCGGGTGACGTCCTTGATCCGGTCTTGCAGAATCTCGTCGGTGAGTTCTTCCTCGTCGAAGACGACGATCTCTTTGATGGAGCGCCGGCCGTGCTTCAGATCGTCGCCCATAGCCAAAACTTCGTGGATAACGATGGGCGAGCGCGAAAGCGCTTTGAGCATGGAGAGTTGACCGCGCTCGATGCGCTTGGCGATGTCGACTTCGCGTTCGCGGTTGAGCAGAGGCGAGGCGCCCATCTCGCGGAGGTAGACGCGCACCGGATCGGTGGCGGCCTCATTGGCCTCCGGCGCCGGAGTGAGATCGATGTCGTCGGCTTCATGGGCCAGCCTCTGTTCGAGAGCGGCGTAGGGCGGCAAAGGCTTCTCCTCGAGCACGTCGAGGCCCTGAGTCCGGATGGTGGTGAGTAAATCGTCCTCGTCGTGGGTGGAGTGGGCGTGGGGCGCAGCGAGATCCAGGTCGGCATCCGGGGCATCATCCTTGCCGATGCCGACTAGCTTCCTGATGTGGTCCATAGCGGTGCGGAACTCCTTTTTTCGATGCCGTCCCGCATGGAGAAGAGGCTTTGTTGATCGGCAGCGGCAGCTTCAGCCGAAAGAGCGGGAAACCCAGACTTACTCATGCTAGCACGATATCTTCTGATCTCCAATTCCTGGTACTGTCCTAATTTCAATCCCTCAAAACTCAAGCTGTGGAAAACTCAGAAAGGAGCGCGAACACTATGAATGGTATGAGTAGCGAGAATGGGGAGATAAGGGAGATGCCGATAGAAGGCGATATTTCGCTTGACATCTCCTCGCCTCTCTTGGATACTGCTGGTGTGGCGAAGGCAACGTTGATCGCGGACCTGAAAGAGAAGGTCAACTTCTACCAAGAGCAGGTCGAGCGGAACCAGAAGCAATTGCGAGTCTGGCTGGCCGCTCTCAAATCTGCTCAAGGCGAGGACGGAAACGAAAAGCCGAAAAGGGCTATCCCGTCGTTGCCTACGAAGGGAAAAGCTGGCCGCAAATTCATCCGCGAAATCCTTGCTTCCCACGCTGATATTGGGATGACGCCGAAGGAAATCCGCCAAGCTGCCGAGCAACGGCAATTGGAGGTGACAACGAACTATCCCTATGCAGCACTCCACAAGATGCGGACTGTCTCGAAGGAAGTGCGCGAAGTGGAGGGACGGTATTTTCTAGTGAAAGGAGAATGAAACGATGCGACCTCCGCCGATTATGAGCGCCGATTATGAGCGCAGATAGCAAGACCCGCTAGGAGCGCTAACTCTCAGCGGGTCTTTAAACCGACAATCTAGGCAAGCCAGAATGCCGATCCTCAACTCTCATTTTGGCTTGCCTTCACCGACAGGTCAAGGCCCAAAATGAATACCCTCCCTTCCCATAAGAGACTCGCCGTCATCTCCGCGCTGGTCGAAGGCTCCAGCATTCGCAGCATTGAGCGGATTACCGGAGTGCATCGGGATACCATCTGTCGCCTTCTCGTAGATGTGGGCGGGAATTGCGCTCGGATCATGGACTCTCGGATGCGGAATCTCAAACTCAACTATCTCCAGATTGATGAGGCATG
>DATJSG010000044.1:0-47080 GCA_035504195.1 Terriglobales bacterium | reverse complement strand
ACGCCATGTCTCCTTTAATGCAAGCAGAAATCACACTCACTCGTTGCAGTTCCTTTTGACTCAACGCGAACGTCCTTCCTCTCATGGAGTGACATTTTCACGTTGCCGTTAGGAGGTGACAGAATTATGGAGCTAAGACACTACCCCGCCTCCCTCTTGCCATTCCACCTAACCTCCGGCATAATAAGAGTTTGTCTCAGCCTCGCCGGACTCTTCCGGAACAAGGATATACTTCTCGTGTTAATGATTCGTCTGGCGCGCCGCGGTGCGCGCAAACAACCGCACTATCGCATTGTGGTGATTGAGAAGGCGCGCGCCCGCAACGGCCGCCCGGTGGAAGTGGTCGGGACTTACAATCCCCGCACCAACCCCGCCAGCGTCGAACTGAAGCGTGATCGCGTCGAGTACTGGGTGTCCAAGGGCGCGCAAATGTCGGATCGCGTGAACAAGTTATTCTCGAAAGCTCCGGCTGCGGCCCCGGCTCCGGCCGCCTGAAGGTTGCGAAGCGCCCGAAGCGAAAAGAGCACGACTTCTAGTCGTGCCGTAAGCGGCTTCAGAGCTTCGATCGAGAACGTTCCGATAGAGAATTGCTGAATATGACTGAGCCCTCTGGCAATGTGTGCACGCTGGTCGAGATGATCGCGAAGTCGCTGGTCGACGCGCCCGACGAAGTCTTCGTCGAACTGTTCGACGACGGCGTCATCGAGCTCGAAGTCGCCGAAAGCGACGTAGGCAAGGTCATCGGACGCCAGGGCCGCACCGCCCGCGCCCTGCGCGCTCTGCTCGGCGCCGCCGGCCATCGCACCCACAAGCGTTACCAGCTCGAAATTCTCGAGTAGCCGCAGCGTGAGTCCTGAAATAAACGGCGATTTCATCACGCTGGCCCGCGTGGTCAAAACGCAAGGCCGCCACGGCGAAATTGCCGCGGAGATTCACACGGACGCGCCGCACCGCTTTTCCGAAGGCATGAAATTATTCGCCCTGGGCGAGCAGCCAGCCCGGCGCGAACTGGAAATCGAAGAACTCTGGCCACACAAAGGGCTGCTGGTTTTCAAGTTTCGCGGCGTGGATTCGATTTCCGACGCCGAGGTCCTGGTGGGCTCCGAACTGCAGGTTGCACGCGCGGATCGCGCCGAACTTGAGCCGGGTTGGAGCTACGTCAGCGATCTGATCGGATGCAGCGTCTTCGATCACGGTCGCGAAATCGGCTGCATTGCCGAGGTTCAGTTCGGGGCCGGCGAAGCGCCGCTGTTGCTGGTGGAGAATGCGGGGAGGAAGTTCGACGTGCCGTTCGCCGAAGCGTATCTGGAAGGCGTAGACCAGGCACAACGAAAAGTGCGCATGAACCTTCCCGACGGCATGTTGGAAATCAACGCGCCCATGACGCAAGCAGAAAAGGAAGAACAGAAGAAGGAAGAACAGAAGAAGAAGAGGAACTGAGAAATCAGAAGCTTTCCTTCGTGTTCCTTAGTGCTCTTCGTGGTTAAAGGTTTTGGTTTTCGGTTTCGCAAATGAAGGCCGACATCGTCACCATCTTTCCGGACTTCTTTCGCGGACCTCTGGATCACGGCATCACCCGCCGCGCCCGCGAGATGGGCCTGGCGGAAATCGAAGTTCACGACCTGCGGCAGTTCACGCACGACAAGCACCGCACCGTGGATGACCGCCCTTTCGGCGGCGGCGAAGGCATGGTGCTGAAGCCGGAACCGATCTTTGATTCTTTAGAAACGCTTGGGCTTGCATCTCGCGAGCAACGTCTATCTGGCTCTGCCAGGGAGACCGTTATTTTGCTCTCGGCGCAAGGCCCGCGCTTCACCCAGAAAGTTGCGGCGGAGTTGGCCGCGCTGGATCGCATCGTGCTCATCTGCGGCCGCTACGAGGGCGTGGACGAGCGTATCGCCAACTTTCTTGCCGACCGTGAGCTTTCGATTGGCGATTATGTGATCAGCGGCGGTGAGCTGGCGGCGGCCGTCATCATTGAGGCGGTCACGCGCTTGCTGCCGGGAGCGGTTGGCAACGAAGCATCGACGCGGCAGGAGTCGTTCACCGCGCACCGGGCTGGGGAGCATAAGGAAGGTGGCGAGTTTACCGGAGATGCTTCGACCTGCGGTTCCGGCGGATTGCTCGACTATCCACACTACACGCGCCCGGCGGAATTTCGCGGGCTGCAGGTGCCGGAAGTTCTGCTCAACGGCAATCACGAAGAGATTCGCCGCTGGCGTCGCGAGCAGGCAATAAAGAAGACGCTGCGCAACCGGCCGGACTTGCTGGAAAGCGTGGAGTTGAGCGAAGAAGACAGGAAGATTTTGGCACGAATCGGTAGAAGCTAAACAGATGCTGCAGCTTGTCATCCTGAGCGAAGCGAAGGATCTACGTACTCTTCGCCGCGAGCAAATTGCATGGATCCTTCGCCACGCTCAGGATGACAACTACGAATAGAATTCAGGAAGTGAACGAAGGAACGCTACGAAGGAAATAAAATGTCAAACTTAATCATCGAAAAACTGCTGGCCAAGACCCAACGCACCGATCTCCCCGCATTTCGTCCCGGCGACACGGTGCGGGTACACGTAAGAATCAAAGAAGGCGACAAGGAACGGGTGCAGGCCTTCGAAGGCGTGGTCATCAAGCGCGACAACGGGCCGCAGGCCAGCTTCACGGTCCGCAAAATCAGCTTTGGTCAGGGCGTTGAGCGCATCTTCCCGGTGCACTCCAAGGTGATCGACAAAGTCGATCTGGTGCGCTCGTCGAAAGTGCGCCGCGCACGCCTCTTCTATCTGCGCGGCCTCAGAGGCAAAGCCGCCCGCCTGCGCGACGTCGAAAAAGCCTAAAGACGTTTGTATGGGGACGGGCGCATTCGCCCGTCCGCCGAGCGTAGCGAGGCTAGGTTCTCGCGGTGTCTGAACCGACCAGTCAGCCCGCGAGCTCTAGGGCTAACCCGCCGCCGCGAGTCGCGGCACAACTTCCACTTCCACGGGGGCGAATTCCTCCACCGGCCGGGTGCGCAACCGGCTTAACACATGATTCAGCAGTGGCCGGTCTCCCAGGCGAATTTCCTGAAACTCAACCCCCATGCCCAGGTTGTCGACCAGATATTTCACTTTGGCTTTCAGCGCCACGCTGATGTCAAACAGGTTCAGCATGAGGTGAAAGTCTGTGCCTGGCCTGAGCAGATCAGTCGCCGCAATGCGCGCGCCGAACTCTGAAATCTGCTCGACTTTGCCTTCCACGAAGCGGCGTCTGTCGTTCACTTCGACTTCGGCCTCGCCCTCCACAAAAAATCGCGGACGACGACGCCGGTTCTGATCTCCACGCCCGAATCCGCGCGCCCAGGCGCGGCGCTGTAGTCCGTCGAGAATGACGGGCTGATATTGCTCTTCCATGTGGCGCAGTTCGTCGTCCCAGGGCGTGCGGCCTTCGTCCACGCATCGCACAGTGAACTGCCCACGCAACGATGAAGCGGCATCGGCGGCCCAAACCACCTGGCAGACGGACTTGCTGCGCCCACGCTCTACCAGCAACAGATCGCCAGGGTGCACCTGGCGGGCGCTGAGCAGGCGTGCGCCGCGTGCGTGAACGTCATAGGTGCAGGCCATCTCGGCGTGCCCGCGACCCTCCTGCCCTACAAAACTCCAGCGCACCGGCAGCGCAAGGTGAACCACCTTGCCTGCGAGCAAGCTCGTTACCGGTGCCGCGTTGGGGCTGTTTTCCACGACCGCTCCGCAGGTTTGAAACTGCTCCCACGTTACCAGTACATGTCCGGTCGGACAATGTACGTGCGTAATCCGCGGAGTGGTTACTGGCGGGGCTGCGTGCGCTTCCGGCGACGGCTGCGTTGCCGGCGGAGCAGGCAGCAACCGCAGGTTCCTCTTGTCTCCACTTCGGCTTTGCTCAGTGTCGGGCGTCGGAATGACAACCCTGGAGTGATGTCAGCGCTTGCCCGGCGATGCCGTGCGAAAAGTTTGCTTGCGCGATTCAGCGCTCTCGGTGAAGATGGGGACAACTCTCATGGGTCCCATGATGAAGTGTGTACGATGAAGTCTTCTGTGCTGAAGTCCTCGTCCGGGCGAACTCTGTCGCCATCGGCAGCGAAGCTGCGCTTGCTGAAGAAGCTGCGCTGTACGCTGCGCTACGAAAAGCGCGCGTGGGAACTGGGCGCAGCGCGCGTGGCCGGCGTGGATGAAGTGGGACGGGGATCGTTGTTCGGGCCGGTGGTTGCGGCGGCGGTGATTCTTGATCCGGCGTATCGAGTGCGCGGCCTGCGCGATTCGAAGCTGCTCGAACCGGAACGGCGCGAGGTGCTGGCGGAGCGCATTCGCGAGCATGCTGTGGCGTGGGCCATTGCAGCGGTGGACGCGGCGCGCATCGATCAGATCAACATTTATCAGGCGTCGCGGGTGGCGATGCGTGAAGCAGTGATGCGGCTGGCGCCTATGGCGGACCACCTGCTGGTGGACGCGGTGCGGCTCGATTGCGAGCAGCCACAGGATGCGATCATTCATGGCGACGCGCTGTCGGCGTCGATTGCGGCGGCGTCGATCCTGGCCAAGGTGGAACGCGACCGGATGATGTGCGAGTGGGATGCGGTGTTTCCTCTCTACGGCCTGGCTTCGCACAAAGGGTACAGCACGCCGAAGCATCTGGCGGCGCTGCAGGAGCATGGCCCTTGCCCGCTGCACCGGCAGTCATTTGCGCCGGTATGGCAGAATCCGGTGCCGCAGGAGGTTTTCGGGTTTATGGCGGAAGAGGCTGTGGAAATCGCAAGCCCTGAAGATCTGGCAGGTTAGAGGCGAAGCGACAAAGTTTTCCACAGTGTTCCTTTATTGGACATTCTGACGTACAATGCTGTGCATACATTCTGATCCGCACATCGCTAAGTACAATGGAGACAACAAGTTATGAAGACTGCATCTTCCCGTTTAAAAGGGCGCCGGTCTCCCGGATCGGGGCGGCGGCGTAAACCTATCAATCTGCGTGCTTTAAGGAATGAGAGAAAACGCGTATCGGGGGCATTGCACGCGATGAGGATCGCGGACTTTTATAAGCCGCTAAAGAAGCCGGTGACGCTGCGGCTGGATGCGGACGTGATCGCGTGGTTCAAAAAAGATGGACGGCGGTATCAAACGCGGATCAATGAGGCTCTGCGGAAGGTGATGGAGAAAGAGTTGAAGGCTTCGGAGCGGTAGGGGACGGAAAAATCCCCACTTCTCGCGCAAAGGGCGCGCGAGAAATGGGGCACCCGGCAGCGGTGCGTCCCACACAATTAACATAAACCTACGGCTACTTTGCCTTTAGGATCTCGCTTAGTAAATCTGGTTTCGATTCGTCGCGGACCAGGTGCGGGTAGATTTCGCCGCCGTGGTAGTCGATTTTGTAGGTTTTGTAGTACTCATCGTTTTCGACGAGCAGGTCGATTGGGGCGGTGCTGTTTTTTGCGGCCCTGATGGCGTCTCGCAGGACGTCGGGAGAAAAGCGGCGGCCGTCGACCGCGATCAGCTTCATGCCGGGGCCGATGCCGGCTTTAGCGGCGAGCTCGCCTTCAATGGTGTCGCTGATGCCGCCGTCGTCGCGCAGGCTCAGGCCGAGGGCGAATCCGGCGGGAACGAAGTGATAGGCGCCGGCCTCGCTGCTCAACATGTCGGAAGGAGTGTCGTCGTAGACGACTTTCCATCCGCTGCCCTCGATGCCGCCGAGAGGCGCGTGAGGCGAGTGGGTAGTGAGGCGCTCGGTCCAGAAGCCGCGCCAGTCGTAGGGGACGACCTGGTTCAACGTATTGATCACGTCGTCGAAGGTATAAGTCTTGAGAATCGGGCCGGTGCTGGGCGCCCCGTGAAACAGATGGCAGAAATCATCGATCGATTTCGTGCCATTGCTGTGCTGGCGGATGATCACGTCGACCCAGAGCCAGTTCAGCGTGTCTTCATCGTAGAAATCCGTGCCCCGGCGCCATGAATACCAGGAACGCCCGGCGAAATAAAGTTGCGGCGCGGCGTCGGCGGTGTCCTGCAGGTTGCGCCAGGTGCGGCCGGGTTCGTGATCGAGACTGGCGGCCGTAATGGCGAGATCGTCGCGATCCTGATCCTGAGTGAGCAGTCCGCTGCGGGCGGTGAGGACGAAGCCCAGATAGTTGGTCAGGCCTTCGTAAACCCAGAGCAGATCGTCTTGCATGGGTTGCTCGTAGTCTGGCGTGGCGAGGTCGTAGGGGCGGCGATACTTGCCGTTCCACGAGTGAACGTATTCGTGGGGAAGCAGGCCGGCTGAGAGTTTGCGTCCGGTTTCGTCGACCAGGTCGCGCTCGTCGACGCGGCTGTCGTCGGATTCGTGGTGCTCAAGGCCGAAGTGGGCGACGTGATCGCTGAGCGTGTAGAGGAAATGGTAGTCGCGGTAGTGGTGAGCGCCGAAAAGTTTCTGCGCCTGATCGACCAGATTCTTGTAGTTGTCCCAGACTGACTGCGGGGCGTCGAGATCGGCGGCGGCGGCGGCGGCGATGTCCATTTCGGTGGGTGGATCCTGGGCCAGCGGGACGACCTTCAGATATTCTCCAGTGATGACGGGCGAGTCGACCAGCGTGGTGAGAGAACAAGTCGCGAAGTGGATCTCATTTCCGCTTTGGCTCGCGATGGGGAGCGGCGTGCCGAATTTCCAGCCTTCGGGGAGTTTGAGGCTGGCGGTGTAGTTGATGTCGTCGGACTTGTAGCCCTTGGGATAGAGCAGAACCTGGTTCCAGCTGATGACGGCGAGTTTGTCAGTGGCGGAGGAGCCGGCGGAGAATCCGCCTTCGAAGGTAGCGGGCGAGAGGAAGTCGAGCTCGGCGGTGATTTCCTTTTCGCCAGCGGGAACTTCGACGTGGAGCGTGAAGCCGTCGAGCGTGTCGCGGCGCCATTTCAGGGTCTTGCCGCCGGCGAAGAACTTCAATCCGGCGAGATCGACGACGGGGCCGTCAGGGGCGTGCTCGCCGGGGATCCATTTGGGATAGTAGAGGGTGAGCTCGCCAGGGCTGGCGGGGATCTTGAGTGTGACGTGGAAAATCTTGCGCGGTGCGGTAGTGGCGTCGACGGAAAGCGTGACGGTCGGAGTGGCCGACCAGCTGGAAACTGCTAAGAAAGTGACGCAGATAACTCCCAAGACTTTCGAGAGATTCATTTCCCTGGGCCCCCGTTGGTTGCGATGAATGCAATCTTTTGAGCGGAACCTAAAAACTATAGCAGCCCGCGTGCGCGAGCGTACAGGGACGGCGGCGAGATATCGGTAGATCAGGATTTCTGCAGATACAGCTCTACGCGATCAGTGGTCCAGGTTGCGATGCCAGTTCCAAAGAAATCCTGATCTTCGGTCCAAATGGGAAGCTCCAATAGGAGCGCGACGGCCACAACGGGCCAGTCGTCGGGATCTCGGCGGTCGATTCGCTCACGAGATAAGTGCTCGAATTGCTCATATAGAGCCTGATCGACCTGCTCAACCAACGCTGCCATCTGGCCCAGGACCGAGAGTGCAAGACCGGAGTCCAGCTGCCGTTGCTCGGAAATCGTGACGACATATTTTTGGGCATCTCGATAGGAGACATCGGGAGTGTAGAACCGAACCTGGTCTTCATACTTCCTGAGGATATGTCGGACACGCTGGCCAAATGCAGCCCGCAGCAAGATGTTCGCGTCGAGGACAATTCCCTTGTGCGCGGTCATTTGCGTTCAGTTCGTCGCCAGCTTTTGAACCCGCGAACGACGTCGTCTTCGGATACTCCTGCCTTGGCCATTTCTTCCTGCAAACGCGAGGCAGCTTCTTCAAGAGCCTCGCGCTCTGCCTGTGTCCGCTTGCGCCGGGCCGGAATGTAATAGCCGACGACGTCGCCATGTCGGGTGACAGCAACAGTTTGATCGGTCTCCAAAAGATAAGTGGCGAGTTTCTCGCGAAATTCCCGGATGCCAACTTTAAGGGTTCCCATAGGCTACTCCATTTGTGTACGTATGTGTACACAAATTCTAGAGCATCTGGTCGGCGTGCGCAAGGGCGATGGCTGCTATGATTCCGCAGATGTCGCGCGGCGGGAAATTCATCACGTTTGAAGGGCTCGACGGTACGGGCAAGAGCACGCAGATGCGCAAGCTTGGGGCGGTACTGCGAGCGGCGGGGCATAAGGTCGTCGAGACGCGGGAGCCGGGCGGGACGGCGACGGGGGAAAAAATCCGCAAAGTGCTGCTGGATTCGGGTACGGCGGGACTGGCTCCGCTGGCGGAAATGGCGTTGATGTTTGCCTCGCGGGCGCAGCATATTGCGGAGGTGATCGAGCCGGGGCTGGCGGCTGGTGCAATTGTGCTGTGCGATCGGTTTACGGATTCAACGGAGGCTTATCAGGGGAGTGGGCGGAAGCTTGGAAGCGAGGCGGTGCGGGAGTTGCATCGGGTGCTGTGTGGGAATCTGCAGCCGGATTTGACCATCCTGCTCGACTCGAATGCGCACGCCAGCGTGAGCCGGGCGCGGCGGCGGAACAAGCGAGCGTCGAAGTCGACGGGACGGGGTCATGATGAGAACCGGTTCGAGTCGGAGACGCGGGCGTTTTTTGGGCGGGTCCGCGACGGGTATTTGGGGATTGCGAAGCGGGAGCCGGGGAGGGTGGTGACAGTCGATGCGCGTGGCACGCCGGGGCAGACTCATGCGCGGATCGTGGACGTGGTACGGAGGAAGTTGAAGGTGTAGTGATTCGTGGTGGAAATTCCTCGCGCAGCCGGTGGCGCTGCATGCGAGCACGAGGTCTTTCGACTGCGCTCAGCATGACAAAAATGCAAAGCTGATCCACATGTTTTCTGACTTTCATGGAAATGCCGAGACCGTTCATCGCTTGCGCGATATGCTGGCGCGGGAGCGGTTTCCGCATGCCGTGGCGCTGGCCGGCTCGCGGGGAGCGGGCAAGTACACGCTGGCTTTGATGCTGGCGCAGGCGCTGAATTGCCTGAATCCGACGAAGACTGACGGGCTGCCGGACTTTTGCGGGAAGTGCGCGAATTGCATACGTATCGTGCAGGCCGGCGACCTTGATGCTCGCTTTGCCGAGGCCGTCGAGGCGCGCGAGGGGATGCGCGAGACCGACAAGAAAGAGACGCGAATCTTTGTGCAGACGCATCCCGACGTGCTGGTCGTTCCGCCCGATCCGCCGCAGATGATGATCAAGGTGGACCAGGTGCGGCGGGTGATCGAGACGATTTATTACCGGCCGGCGGAGGGCAGAGAGCGGGTTTACATCTTTACCGATTCGGCGTTCATGAAAGAAGCGGCGAACTCGCTGCTCAAGGTGCTGGAGGAGCCGCCGGAGTTCGCGACGATTTTTCTGCTGACCGAGAATGCGGGCGAGTTGCTGCCGACGATCCGGTCGCGGTCGATGGTGTTTACGCTGGGAGCATTATCGGCCGAGGAGATCGAGCGCGATCTGGCGGAGCAGCGTCCGGAGTGGAAGGCGGCGCAGCGGGCGCTGGTGGCGCGGCTTTCGGAGGGTGCGGTGGGCCGGGCGCGGGGATTCGATCTCGCCGCCTACACGGCGGCGCGCGATCATGCTTTGGCGATTTTGAAATCGGCTCTGGCCGGTGGGGAGCATAGCGAGTTGTTCAAGATTACCGAGTCGTATCGTCCGGGGGCCGAGGGACGCGAGAAGACGGAGCAGTTGATCCGCACGCTGTATTCGCTGCTGCGGGATTTGATGTTTATCGACTCGGGAGCGCCGGAGGCGGTCCGGAATACAGATATTGCGGCCGAACTGAAACGGCTGGCGGAGTCGGCGGATTTTGAGTGGATCACGGCGGCTTCGGATCGGTTGGCCGAAGTGGAGCGCGGAATGAGACGGAACCTGCTGCGGTCATTATCGCTGGATGCGTTTGCAGCGGGGCTGGAGAGGTAGAGCGTCAATTGAGTGGCAAGAAGGGGCGGTCAGTGTTTACGTCGCATCGCAAGAAACTGCTACTGCCGCTATTCACTGTCGCACCGTTGACCCTCGCCCACGCGCAATACGAACTCCCGGACGAAATCTTCAATCGAACGCTTCTCATTCGCAGCGGCAGTGAGCTATCAACGGCATTCAAGTTCGATCAGGGCGGCCGCATCTACTTGGTCACCACCAGACGTCTCGCGAAAAATCTGCCACTAAAGAATGCAGTTGTTCAGGTGTGGCATGGCACTGGTCCGACCTTCAAACTGTTCGAACTCTCTTCCCAGATTCCAAGGATATAGATCTTGCCGTCCTCGATCCTTAGCGCCCTTCGTGGTGGCGGTTGGTGCTTTCGATTTCAAGCGGCGAGAATTTTGTCGCGCATCCCTCCGTAGGCCAGAGTTCTCGCTAATTCCTTTTCATACATGCTGTACGGAAATCCCTTTTCGATTGCGCTCGCGTTATCGAGAGTGGAGACCTGCTCACTGGTCAGGGTCAGATCGAGGCTGGCAAGGTTATCTTCGAGTTGCGCAATGCGCCGCGCGCCGATGATCGGAATCACCGCGACCTCGCGGGATCGCAGCCACGCCAGGGCGACCTGAGCTGGTGAACGGCCCACCTCGGCGGCAACTTCCTGCACGGCGGCCACAATCCGATCGGCGCGTTCGCCGGTAGGCCGGAACGACTTGATCATTTCATTGGAGTATCTGCCCTCAACGGTGCCGCCCGAGTGGTACTTGCCGCTCAGCAAGCCTCCAGCCAGCGGGGACCATGCGACCACCCCGAGTTTAAGCGCCTTGGCCATGGGCACGAGTTCACGCTCGACGGTGCGCTCGGTCAGCGAGTACTCGATCTGCAGCCCGACAAACTGCGTCCAGCCCCGCAGTTCGGCCAGAGTATTCGCCCGCGCGATCCACCACGCGGGCGCATCGGAAACGCCAATGTAGAGGACCTTGCCTTGACCCACCAGATCATCGAAGGCCCGCATAACTTCTTCGACCGGCGTCATTTGATCCCAGATGTGCAGCCAATAAAGGTCGATGTAATCGGTCTTCAGCCGCCGCAAGGAGTTCTCCAGAGCCTGCACCATGCTCTTGCGATGATTGCCCGCGGCGTTGGAATCGTCACCGGGGCCGGCGTTGGTGTACTTGGTCGCCAGGACCACGGATTGCCGGTGATCACGAATGAATTCGCCGACAAACTTTTCACTGCTGCCGTTCGTGTACACGTTCGCGGTGTCAATAAAATTCCCGCCCGCCGAACGGTAGGCGTCGTAAATCTTGCGCGCTTCAGTTTGCGGAGATCCCCATCCCCAGTCTTCTCCGAAGGTCATGGCGCCAAGCGATAGCTCCGAAACGCGAAGTCCACTGTTTCCTAATAGGCGGTATTTCATGTTTCACCTCTAATTTGGATTTGCCATGAGCCCAACGATATTAGTGGGCTCGCTCTTCCAGAAATTTCTCCACTTCGATCGCGGCCATGCAGCCGGTGCCGGCGGCAGTGATGGCCTGTCGGTAGCGGCGATCTTGCACGTCGCCGCAGGCGTAGACGCCATGAACCTTCGTGAATACGTAGTTGTGGGTTTTGAGATAGCCGTCGGCGTCGGTGTCGAGCTGGCCGGCGAACATCTTCGCGTTGGGTTCGTGGCCAATGCCGAGAAACAGCGCGCTGGCCGGGAAGTCCCAAACCTTGCCGGTTTTCACGTTGCGAAGCTTCAGGCCGGTGACTTCCTTGTGGTGAATGTCATAGACGTCTTCCACAACGGTATCGAGCAGAAACTGGATTTTCTCGTTATGCTGGGCACGGTCCAGCATGATTTTCGAAGCGCGAAACGTGTCGCGACGATGAATGATCGTCACTTTCGTGGCAAAGCGCGTGAGAAAGATCGCCTCCTCCATCGCGGAATCTCCACCGCCGACTACGACGATCTCTTTCCCTGAAAAGAAGAAGCCATCGCAAGTGGCACACGACGAAACCCCGTGACCGATCAGCTGCTGCTCGTGCGGCAGGCCCAGCCAGCGAGCCGAAGCGCCACTGGCGATGATGAGAGTTTGCGCGTGCACCTGCTGATGCCCGATGTGCAGCAAAAACGGGCGCTGGCTGAGATCGACGCTCGTCAGGTGCGCCATGCGATATTCTGCGCCGAAACGCTCCGCCTGCTTGCGCATGTTCTCGACCAACTGGGGACCGAGAATTCCTTCGGGAAATCCGGGGAAGTTTTCAACCAGCGTGGTCAGAGAAAGCTGTCCCCCGGGCTCGTGACCTTCAATCACCAGCGGTTTCAGGTTGGCGCGCGCGGTATAGAGCGCAGCTGTGTGGCCGGAGCATCCGGAACCGATGATCACTACGTTGCGAGTTTCGCTCATGAATGGTTATGCGCTGGCAATGTTAGATGGCTGAATTCAATTTTTGATGCAACCCGGCTCGACCGGCTGCCGCCGCTCCGCGGCCGTTATTCTTTTTCCTTGGCAGTGTCGGGCTTGGCTGTCTTTGACTTACTGCTCTTCGACGTTGAAGTGCTCGACCTCGAAGTGCCCGCCCTCGAAGTACCAGAGAGTCTGGCCAATTCCTCGGGAACAGTTCTTTTGACGCCCAGCAGCGCGCGGTAATTCTCCAGAACTTCCGACGCGCTGGTAAAAAGTGGTTCGTAGGCGCTCTGGTCCGGAACCGGTCCGCCTTCGTTGCCCAGGCAGCGAACCAGCGCGACCGAACTCTTGCCGAAGCGCTCGAGGCGAATGCGGCTGGCGGGAGTGTCGGCTCCGAGCATGGCTGCCGGGGTCGTAACGGCCGAAGCGCTGTCTTCGATCGACACCTCGATCAGATCTTTTGGGTCGCGGGTGTGCAGCACCAGGGTCTCGATCATGTTCTGCCCGTCGTTGCTGAAGGAATATTGCACACTGGCAAACAGGGCCTGCACTGAAAATTCGCGCCGGATGCGGACGTAGTTTGCCACCGAGGGCTCTCCGGCAACGTGGCCGCTCTGCCCGGGCTGCAGGAAGCTCGGCATGTCGGTGAGTGTGGAGCGGCCGCGCGTCACTTCGAAGTCGGTCGCGAACAACGGTTGCTTCGGGACGCGCGCTAACGCTGCTGCGATCTCTTTCTGCTCCTCGACCGAGGGCGTACAGACGTTGAGCACGTTGACCTTGACCTGGGGCTCGGTTGACGGCTGGCTCGCCGGCTGCTGCTGGGCGGCAAGCGGGGTCAGGGAGAGCACGAGAGCGCAACTCCAGATCGGAAGTGAAGCGATGGGAAGCCGAATTCTGGGCACGGCGGCATTCTAAATGAGATGGATCGAAAAATCTTGGAGACAGTGCCTGCAGAAAATCGCCAAGCGCGCGGGGAAAGACTTAAAATTCTTTTATGGCGAATCTGACATTGGTGTATGGCATGAGGTTGCTGCCGTCGGAGGACGTGGCCGAAGTCGGCCAAGCTCCGGTGAAACTGACGAATGGCCGGGAAGCGCACGTCACCATGCACGTACTCGAAGGCAGCAAAGAAGAGATCGAAAAGCAGTTGCGCACCAGCCTGGAGGCATTTTTCGATCTCTATCCCGAAATCTGACGTGGGCGTGAGCAACGTGGGCGTGACCGGTGCACGCGCGCGCAATCGAAACCTGGCGGTATTCGTTCCAGTCTGCGCTTTGGTGAGAACGAGCCGCAACGCCGTATAATCCTAGTCCTCGCAAAGCGTCCGGCGACCAATATGCAGTGGAGTTATCCAGAAATCCGGCAGCGATTGATCGACGCCGAAGTGTGGCCGCAGGGCCGGATGGCACGACTGGCCTGCTATCTGGCAGCGCTGGCTGCCGTGCTCTATGCGCTTAAAACGTTGCTGGGACTTTTCGCCCCCGCGTGGGGCGAGCACCTGGGAGGGTGGGTCGGATTTCTGGCCTTCATCTCCGCCCTGCTGTTTTTTATCCTCGCTTTCAAGTGGGCGAGGCGCAGAATTTTGTGGCGCCTGCGAAACCGGCTGATCGTCACATACATTTTCATCGGCGTGATTCCCGCCGTCCTGCTGATCGGGATGGCGCTTATCACTCTTTACGGACTGGCCGGGCAATTCGCGGTTTTCGTGGTGACGTCGGAAATCCACGCGCAGCTCAGAAGCCTCGAAGCGGTGAATGCCGCGGTCAGCAACGAACTGGCCGCACGGCTGGAACAGGGAGCGACTCCAACCGCCGAGTCTCTGGCTGGCCTGAGCCGGCGCGATCCCGCCTGGAAACGGCGACAGGTCTGCGCCTGGTATGGGGACAAGCCGTTGCCGCTGTGCAACGAATATCATGGCACGTCGCTTTCCGTGCCTGGCTTCTTGAAGGAACAGTTTCGTGACATCGTCCAGGAGCGGGATCAACTGCACTTGCGGGTGGCCTCTTCGATTCAGGTCGGCCCCAACAAGCTGACGGTTGTCACCAGCGAGCCGTTCGATAAACAACTGGTCGGCAACATCGCAGCGAATCTCGGCGAAATCACTCTTTACGGCGCCGGAGTGATCAGAAATGACGTGCGTTCGGCGCCCGGCGGAAATTCGAGTCCAAATTCTTCAAAAGCAAGTCCAGAGACGAGCCAGAGTGGGATTGTCGTTACCTCGGAAAAGAAATCCCCAACGCTCCAGGCCAATCAGCAGGAGCTGCACCCTACATTCAGCGTTGGCGTTCTGCCCCGCGCCACGAGCAGTTTCGATCGTGAAATCACCTTCGCCACACCCCTTTCGGTCGTGGATTGGAAGACCGGCGAACAACAGCTGGGTGCGGTCATACAAGTCACCACCCGGCCGTCGGTGTTGTACGGTCACCTGTTCGCCGCCCTGGGAGAGTTCGTACGCGGGGTGGCGTACTTCCTGGCGGGCGTGGCGATTTTCTTCGCCATCATCGAATTAATCGCGCTGATCATCGGCACGCGCATGACGCGCACGGTCACGGCCGCCGTGGCGCAGCTGCACCAGGCTACTCAGCATGTGGACAGAGGCGACTTCAGCCACCGCATTCCGGTGCAATCGGACGACCAACTCGCCCACCTGGCACTCTCGTTCAATTCGATGACGGCTTCCATCGAAAAGCTCATTCTCGAGCAGAAGGAAAAACAGCGGCTGGAAAGCGAACTGGCGATTGCACAGGAAGTGCAGGCACAGCTATTCCCGCGCCAGGTCTCGGAGCTGGAATCGCTGGAGGTGCACGGCTTCTGCCGTCCCGCACGCACGGTCAGCGGAGATTACTACGACTTCGTCACGGCCAGCTCGCACAAACTGATTCTTGCGGTCGGCGACATCAGCGGGAAAGGAATTTCGGCCGCGCTGCTGATGGCAACCATCCACTCCGCCGTGCGCGCTTACAGCATGGAGAGCATGCCGCAATTGCGTGAACCGGTGGCGGTGGGTGCCGTTGCCGGTTCGGGCCGAATCATGGCGGCGTGGCCGGAAGGCGTGGAAGTTTCTCCCGCAGCCCTGCTCGGCCTGCTCAATCACCAACTCTACGAGAGCACGCCGCCGGAAAAGTATGCCACGCTATTTCTGGGAATTTACGACGGCCGCTCGCACCGCCTGAACTACAGCAATGGCGGGCACTTGCCGCCTATCCTCATCGGCGAAGATGGAACCATTCGCCGGCTTGAAGCCGGTGGAACGGTGGTGGGACTCTTCGATCACGTGGCTTACGACGAGGGCTCGGTGCAAATGACGGCTGGCGAAGTCTTCGTAGCCTACAGCGACGGCGTCACCGAACCGGAGAACGATTTCGGCGAATTTGGCGAGAGGCGGCTAATTGATCTGGTCCGGGACAACCGCCATTTACCCCTAGTGCAGATCAGTCAGATCGTGACGCAGGCCGTCGATGACTGGATCGGCGATCAAGAGCAACCGGATGACGTGACCCTGGTGCTGGCTCGGTCGCGATAAGAGGGCCCACGGCAAACTCCACACAAATGATAATCTCGCGGCCTTTGCGGGCCAGGAACCATTCATGTTGACAGAAAATAGACCATGCAATACCTTGATCGGGCACTATTCGGGTCGAGTACGCGGGAGTAGCATAACTTCGGCAATGCGCCGGGGCTCCATCCCGGAGATGACGGTTCGATACCGTTCCTCCCGCCCCAGTTTTTCCTGATCGTCTTTGTTCTTCGTTCTTCGTGTTTCCATGCCGTGACGCGAAGACGAGCACTGTGGGAAGCGGTGGCGACAGTTTGCGTTCCTAGCTTACTCGTGTGGGGCTTGGTCGCCTACTTTCTGAGAGTAAGTGCGCGCGGTGACGAATGGCCGGTCTATCTATTTCTGTTTGCTCTTCCACTCCCATTGATCGTCCCAATCGCTTCCCGCTACCGCCGAGGCGTTCGATCGGTTGATAAGGTGAGGTCGCGACGGTATCACGTCGCGTGGGCTGCGGTTTATGTCGTCGTTGCGGTGGCGTACTTTGCCGAAGGTCTGATCCACCACCGGCAGCGCCTGGACCTCGGTTCTCAGCTGGTCGGAGCAGCGTTCTGGCTTTTTCTGGGGCTCGATCACGTGTACCGTGCGGCGAAAGTACCGGCAAATCCTAGGATTTCCGGCCAGGACGTGATAACCAATAGTTCTTAACGCAAGTTGAAAGCCCATCTACGATCGGGTCTCGCGCGTCACTTATGAGGTTTTGAAGCATCCAATCACCGCATACATAAATCATTGGAACGGAGTGGATCATGGTCGAAAAGACTGCTGAGAAGATTACGAAATCGGAGTCCGAATGGAAGAAGCAGCTGACGGACGAGCAGTATCATGTGACGCGCGAGGCGGGGACCGAGTGTGCGTTTACGGGCGCGTATTGGAACAATCACGACGCGGGAATGTATCACTGCGTGTGCTGCGGGGCTCCGCTGTTTGATTCGGGGACGAAGTTTAATTCCGGGACGGGCTGGCCCAGCTTCAATAAGCCGGTGGATGGCGGCGGCGTGGTGGAGCATCGGGATACGAAGTATGGGATGGTGCGAACGGAGGTGCGGTGCGCCAAGTGCGATGCGCATTTGGGGCATGTGTTTGAGGATGGTCCGGCGCCAACCGGGCTGCGGTATTGCATGAATTCGGCGGCGCTGGATTTTCGGGCAGCGGAGAAGAAATAAGCGGCTTCAGGGGCTAAAGCCAACTTCCAAGGCGCCTTGGCGGCAGGACTGGAAGTCCTGCCCTTCTCGATTCGTTCCAGACGTGAATTCGGAGGCGATCCAAAATGACAGGGGCACGCCATCGCGTGCCCCTTATTTCTTGCATGGTCTTTCGTGTCGTTACGCGTTGCCCGCGGTCGCGGCCAATGCCTTGGGTGGTTCCGGCTTAGCCTGATTCTGAGCCTGCGCCGGCTGCTGTGCTGACTTGCCTTCGCTGCGGACCTGGATTCCGCCTTTGAGGGCGGCGCCATCTTCCACGCTGATGCGGACGGTGGAGATGTCTCCGCTGACCGAGCCTTCGCTGCGGATGTCGACCCGGTCGCTGCATTCGATATTGCCGTTCACCTTGCCCATGACCACGACTTCGCGCGCCTGGATGCTGGCATCAACTTTGCCGTTGCGCCCGATGGTGACGCGGCTCTCAGGCATGGTGATCTTGCCTTCGATGCGGCCGTCAATGTAAAGAGCTTCAGATCCGCTGATTTCGCCCTTGATGGTCAGGGTGCGGCCAATCGTGGCCTGATCGACGGGCGCGGTAACCGTCTTGATGGGGTTATAAGCGTTGGGGTTGGTAGCCGGTGAGCCGGGCTTATTGAACGAGTTTTCCTGCGACTGAAGCATTGCGACCTTCCTTGAAGTTCCGCGCGGCGTCGCGCTGGCTGGCGCCGACTCATGCGGGTGGTCTGGAATTTGTGGCCCGCGGCAGTTGCTGGCCACTTGGCCAACCTGACTATCGCACAGAGGTAAGGCATTCCTTAAGATTACGAAGGTAGGGTGTACGGATGCGGAGGGACGTAGGCGTCAGTCGGTTGTCTGCAAACTCTCGGATAGACCTTCCCACTCCTTGATCAAAGCGGCGTGATGTTTCTTGTGCTGGTCGAGTTCCTGGGACTGGCGTTGGTACTCTTCGGCGCTGACAAAATTCTGCAACGCGGTTTCGAGTTGCGTGATCGCATTCTCGGCGCTGGCGATTTCTTCTTCCAGTTCGTGGATGCGGTCTTCCATTTGTTTGCGCTTCAGCGGGTTCAGGCGCTTCCTGGGAGTGTCGGATTGATCGCTGGCTCGATTGCTGGAAGGATCGCTGGATTGATTGCCGTTGGAAGATCCGTCGCCGTTGGCGGGCTGGGTGGATGTGCCGGCAGAATCCCCACTTCTGGCAAAATCCGCCAGAAGTGGGGTACCCGCGGCCTTTGCACTCCCGCCTGCGGCCTTTGAGGTTCCCTGCTTTTTTGTACGTACATCTGGGACATCGTTTAACGTTGGCGTTTCGTGCTGGCCGCCTTCTTTGCGCCAGAGGTAGTCTTCGTAGTTGCCGGGGAAGATTTCCACTTTGCCGTCGCCGACTTCGAAGACGCGGGTAGCCAGCTTGTCGATGAAGTAGCGGTCGTGCGAAACGAAGACGACGGTGCCGGTATATTTCATGAGCGCGTCGAGCAGCACGTCTTTGGCGCGCAGGTCGAGGTGGTTGGTGGGTTCGTCAAGCAGCAGGAAATTCGCCGGATGCAGAAGCAGGCGCAGCAGGGCGTAGCGGCCACGCTCTCCGCCGGAGAGGACCCCGATTTTTTTGAACACGTCTTCGTCGGAAAAAAGAAAACAGCCGAGCAGGCTGCGCAGCTCGGTTTCACCGGAGCCGGGTGAGGCGTTGCCCAGATCGTCGAGAATGTGGGCGTCGGCATCGAGTTCCTTGTACTGATCCTGCGCAAAGTAGTCGGCCTCGACGTTGTGGCCGAGGCGATATTCGCCATGCGTCACCGCTTCGGTTCCGGCGAGCAGCTTGATCAGCGTTGACTTGCCAGCGCCGTTGACGCCGACCAGGGCGATGCGGTCTCCGCGCTCGATCATGAAGCTGACGTTGCGGAACACTTCTTTCTCTGGATTTTGCCTTCCGCCGATTACCCGCCCAAGGTAAACCTTGGCGACGTTCTCGAACTCGGCGACGATGCGGCCGCTTTGTTTCGGCTGCGGAAAAGAAAAGTGGATCGTCTTTTCTTCTGGAGGAATCTCGATGCGGTCGATCTTTTCGAGTTCTTTGATGCGGCTCTGCACTTGCTTTGCTTTCGTGGCCGTGTAGCGGAAGCGGTTGATGAAGACTTCGAGTTGCTCAATGCGGTCGCGCTGGTTGCGGTACGCGGCCTGCAGTTGCTCGTTCCGCTGCGTTTTCTGCGAGAGAAATTTATCGTAGTTGCCGGTATAGAACCACAGGCGCTTGTTCCAGATCTCCGCGATCTTCGAGACGGTCACGTCGAGAAAGTAGCGGTCGTGCGAGATCAGCACGAACGAGTGCGGATAGTTCTGCAGATATTCTTCGAGCCAGTTGCGGGCTTCGAGATCGAGATGGTTGGTGGGCTCGTCGAGCAGCAGGAGGTTGGGCTTCTGGAGAAGCAGCTTGGCGAGGGCGAGCCGCATCTGCCAACCGCCGGAAAATTCGTCGGTCAGGCGGTCCCAGTCTTCCTTCTGAAAACCCAACCCCATTAGAACCCGGCCCACATCCGACTCGATCGAGTAGCCGTCGCGAGTGCGGAACTCGTGCTCGACCCGCTCGTAGCGGTCGGCTACGTCGGCGTAGGCCGCGCTGGTGTGGTCGAGTTCGGCCATGCTGTGAGTCAGCGATTCGAGTTCGGTTTCCATGGCACGCAGGTCGTCGAAGACCGACATGCACTCGGCGAAGACGGTGCGGCCGGAGAGCGTGAGGCCGTCTTGCGGAAGATATCCGGCGGACGTGCCTTTGGCGGTGGTCAGCGCGCCGTAGTCGAGCGTGTCGAGCCCGGCGAGAATCTTCATGATCGTCGACTTGCCGGTGCCGTTGGCGCCGACCAGTCCGACGCGGTCGTGGTTGGTGATGAGCCAGTCCGCGTTTTCGAAAAGAAGCTTGTGGCCGAAACGTTTTCCGGCGCCGGAGAGCTGAATCATAGTTGGGTCAAGATCATGGGCTGGAATTATCGTCTCATAAATCCGAGGAGTACTGATGTTGGCTGTCATCCTGAACGGCGGCGAAGCCGACGTGAGGGACCTGGCAGCTCGCCGCGACATGCAACTTGGTGGGCGGGAAAAACCTCACTGCATGCGCCCCTTCTCAGGATGACAAGTTCTTTGGGGGAGACTACGGCCAGACTGCTTCAGCGAGCGGATCTTTGGGCGAGGCTACGACGCGGGCGTTGCGGGCTCCGGGATAGGCTCCCCAGAGTTCGTTGTGGAACTGGATGCGTTCGAGGGCGCGGTCGATGACGGCTTCGAGTTCGTGGAAATATTTCACTTCGCGGCCCTTGGCGAGGCGCTTCTTGGCTTCTTCCGGACTGACCCAGGTCGGCTTGCGATTGGCTTCGTCAGGCTTGCGCATCTGGTGGATTTCCATCAGGAAGGCCTTGACCACGAATTCCTGTATCCCGCCGGGCTGCCAGAAGACACCCTTGGAATGCAAGTAGAGATGGAAGTGACGCGGCTCGATGGTGCCGAGGGCTCCGGCTTCTTCGGCGGCTTCGCGTTCGGCGGCCTGGCTGTGCGAGAGGCGGGGATCGGTCGATCCTTTGGGGAAAGTCCACTTATTGCCGCCATTGGTATTAACCAAAAGGAACTCAATGGCGGTGCCGCGCCGGCGATAGCAGATGGCAGCGACCTGAAGCGGCAGCGACTTCGCGACGCGGGATGAAGCCATGGACGGCCTCCTGAGTATTAGATTACATGGAAGATATTTCAGGAGTATTAAAGTGCAACAAAAATTGTGCAGCTGGAGGGTTACGAAAGGGTTACGTCACGTTCTTAGGAAATCGGCAAATCCCCTCAGATTCTCATCCCGGCGTGTCATCCTGAGCAACGCGAAGGATCTATGCAATTCGCTTGCAGCGAGGCGCCGATGGCGAGTTGTACAGGTCCTTCGCTGCGCCCAGGATGGCGGCGCATCAATCGAAGACAATTCATTCTCATCTACAGGCCTCGGCCATAGACGGGGATTGCTGCGCCGGTTACGTCTTTTCCCGCATCCCCGGCGAGCCAGACGATGAAGCTGGCGACGGATGCCGGCAGCACCCACTGCGAAGTGTCAGCGCCGGGCATGTCTTGGCGATTGGCGGGAGTATCCATGGTGCCGGGAAGGATGACGTTGGCTGTGATACCGGCGTCTTTGTTTTCGAGGGCGACGGTACGGATCAGCGAAACCAGCGCAGCCTTGGACGCGCTGTAGGCGCCGACTTTAGGTCCGGGATCTTCGGCGGCACGGCTGCCGATGGCGATAATACGTCCGGATTGCGCTTTGCGCATGTGCGGGATGACGGCGCGCAGAATATGGAACGTACTGTTGACGTTCATGTCGAACATGCGCTGGAAGGTGGCGTCGTCAGTGTCGGCTACGCTCTGGCCTCCGGCAAAACCGCCCACCAGGTGGGCCAGAACGTCGATCTTGCCCAAGCGGGCGATTACCGTGTCGGCTGCTTTCTTCGCGGCGGCGAGATTGTCGAGCGCGGCCGGCAGCGCGATGAAGTTGGGGTGGTTGAATTCCGACTGCTGAATCTTAGGCGCGAGGCCGACGACCGCGAAACCGGCGTCCAGCAAGGCTTTCGTGACGTGGGTTCCGAGGCCCCCGTTGGCCCCGGTAACTAGGGCAGTTCTTTCTGGCATAGATCGTCGGCTCCTGACTGAACTCATCATAAATGCCTTGACCATCGGCGGCGGGATGTAACTGATGAAGCCGTATCGTGTGATCGGCGGCCATTCCAGCCGAAAGACCCGTCGGCAGTCGCATTGCGGGTATAATCGCGCCACATATGCCACTCACGTCCGGGACCAAACTCGGTCCCTATGAAATCCAATCTCTGGTCGGTGCGGGCGGCATGGGCGAAGTCTACCGCGCTCATGATTCGCGCCTCGACCGCACGGTGGCGATCAAGATATTGCCGGCTTCTTTCTCGGCTGACCGCGACCGCTTGCAGCGCTTCGCGCAGGAAGCACGCGCTGCCGCGGCGCTCAACCATCCCAACATTCTTTCCATCTTCGATATCGGCGAGGAGCGCGGCGCGCCCTATGTCGTCTCCGAATTGCTCGAAGGTGAGACTCTGCGCGAGCGCCTGCGCAACGGGCCGCTGCCCATCCGCAGAGTCATCGACTACGCGATGCAGGTGGCCAAAGGACTCGCCGCGGCGCACGAGAAGGGCATCGTCCATCGCGACCTCAAACCGGAAAATTTGTTTTTGACCACCGACGGCAGGGTCAAGATTCTCGATTTCGGTTTGGCCAAACTGACGCGGCCCGAGGCCCAGGATCGCAGCGGAGAAGCCCCCACGGTCCAGGTAGCGACCGAGGCCGGCGTGGTCATGGGGACAGCCGGCTATATGTCGCCCGAACAGGTTCGCGGCAAACCGGCGGATCATCGGTCCGACATTTTTGCCTTTGGTGCGATTCTCTACGAAATGATTTCCGGCAAGCGCGCCTTCCACGGGGAAACCGCGGCCGACACTATGAGCGCGATCCTGAAAGAAGAAACGCCGGAGCTTTCCGAAACCGCGCGCAACGTCCCACCCGGCCTCGAGCGTATTGTCCGGCACTGCCTGGAAAAGCATCCGGCGCAGCGCTTCCAGTCGGCGGGCGATCTGGCGTTTGACCTCGAAGCGCTCACCGAGATTTCCGCGAGCACAAAGTCAGGCGCGCAAGCGGTGGTGCAGCAAGCTGAATCCGCAAGCTCGCGCCGTTGGGTTTTGACGGCTGCCGGATTGGTCGTGCTGGCAGCGGCCATGCTCGGTCTGGGCTGGTGGCTGGGACGCGGCTCCGGCGCCGCGCCGCCGGCTGAGTATAAGCAGATAACCTTCCGTACCGGCTCCATGGGCAACGCCCGCTTCACCCCCGACGGCAGTATTGTTTACAGCGCATCGTGGGAAGGCAGCGACAATCAGTTGTACCTGGCTCGCACGGACGATACGGGTTCGCGCGAACTGGGCCTGAAGAACGCAGAGCTGCTGGCGATCTCGAAAAGCGGAGAGCTGGCCGTCCGGCTCAACACCGTCTTCTACTCCGGCTATGCGCGCTCCGGAACTTTGGCCCGCGTTCCCTTGAGCGGCGGCACGCCGCGCCAGGTGCTCGAAAACGTGCAGGACGCCGATTGGGCGGCGGACGGCGAGAACATGGCTGTGGTCCGTTTCGTTCCAGAGAATCATCACTGGCGCCTGGAGTATCCCATCGGCAAGGTGCGGTTTGACAGCATTAACTGGATCGGCCTGCCGAAAATCTCGCCCGACGGCAAGCATATTGCTTTTGCCGACCACGAAAATCCCGGTGGCGACGACGAAGGCTCAGTTGCGGTTCTTGACATGGATGGCCACGAGAAGAAGCTTTCCTCCGGATGGTCTTCGATCGAAGGCGTTCAGTGGTCGCCAACCGGAGATGAGATCTGGTTCACCGCGTCCGATACCGGCAGCGCCGAGAATCTGCGTGGGGTAACCCTGTCAGGCAAACTGCGGAGCATCACCAACGTCCCGGGAGGCATGTGGCTGCAGGACATGCGCAACGGCGTAGCGCTGGCGATCAAACAGCAGATTCGTCTTGGGATGCGAGGAATGGCGCCGGGCGGAAAACAGGAGCACGAACTGGGTTGGCTGGGATGGTCGGTCCAGAGGGACATCAGCCGCGACGGCAAGGAAGTATTGTTCGAGGAAGAGGCCGACGGAGGCGGACCAAATTACACGGTCTTTCTCCGCGACACCGATGGATCGCCTCCGGTGCGGATCGGCGAAGGCGGAGGCGAGGCGATTTCTCCGGATGATAAGTGGGTGATCACGAAACCGGCCAAGGGTGGTCCGCTCAGCCTGGTGCCGACCGGCGCCGGCGAGACCCGGCAGCTCACGCACGATAACATCAGCTATGGCGTCGTGCGCTACCTGCCGGATGGCAAGCAGTTGCTGGCCAGCGGAATTGAGCCCGGACATGGAGAACGCGACTACCTGATCGATGTCAGCAGCGGCAATTCCAAGCCCATTAGCCCCGAGGGCATTTCAGGCGCAATTCTGTCTCCGGATGGCCGCAGTGCGGCAGTCACCGGACCAGACGGAAGCTGGGCCGTTTGGCCTCTGGATGGCACCGGCCTGCGCCCGATCCCAGGTCTCGACTCAAAATACTTCGTGACCGGCTGGACGCCCGACGGAACCTCGGTATACGCGCTCTCCAGCCTGCGCCAGGAACGGATCGCGAAGGTTTATCGCGTGAATGTCACCACCGGCAAAATGGAATTCTGGAAAAGCTTCGGGGACGCCCTGCCGGCAGGAGCCGGCGCCGGTCCGCCGCATTTTTCCAGCGACGGCAGCGCCTATGCGTACGTCTACGTTCAGACGCTGTCGGAGGGCTATGTGGTCAAGGGATTGAAGTAAAACGCTTGAAGTAAACGCAGGTGGCCTTCCATAGCTCCAGCTCTTTAGCTCTTTGTCATTCCGACACCTGAGCGGAAGCGAAGAAGGAGGAACCTGCTTTTCCCGACACCATCACCGCGCTCGCGTTGGACGCTACCGCTGATCGGATAAAGTGAAGAAATGGTCGGGACGGGCAGATTTGAACTGCCGACCCCTCGCACCCCAATCGGGCACGCTTCGCTTAACCAAGAATCGCGGAGAATCAACAGGTTTCGATGACGTTCCCGCGTTGTGTGGGCCGATTTCTTCGGGCGAAAAAGAATCGAGCAGGGATGAGAAATCTGCAACTGAGATCGTGGGCTTTGTCTATCTGATGAAGCACGGGAAGTATTACAAGATCGGCAAGACGAATGCGATGGGGCGGCGAGAATACGAACTCGCAATCCAACTGCCGGAGAAACTTCGCACCGTTCACACCATCAAAACGGACGATCCTGACGGCACCGAAGAATATTGGCACAAACGGTTCACGGCGAAAAGAGGAAACGGTGATGGTTCGACCTCACATCAGCCGACGTTCAGGCGTTCAAGCGTCGCAAGTTTATGTAAGACGAGTTAGTAGATTTCCCCAAGACCGCGAGGCGTATTCGGACAGTAAAGCCTCGCGTGAACCTGCCGGGAGATACTATCTTCGTACTGGTAAATGCCGCTTTACGAAAATGCCGCTGCTCTAATCCGTGCCAACTTGGAGCAGTTCCGTCCCGACGTTAAGGTCAAGGTCAAGGCGGTCGCAATCGGCACGCTTTCCGATGTGCAACTCGCAGCCATTCATGCGAAGCAACAAGAGGAAGAGCTTCCGTTGATTACTGGGGAGGTCCTCTTCATTGGTTGGCACATCTACAAGAGCCGCGTACTGCGGGACGGCTACACAATCGACGATGTGGTTGACCAAATTGTCAGCGGAATGAGTTGTGATTCGGTCGTCTTGGAGGACGCCTCTATGACGGCGATGGAGAATCCGAATGCACGACGAGACCGATACGGCAATGACGTTCGTGACCGTGTCGTCTTCGAGTGTATGGCTCGTCATCCACGTCCCGAACTTTTTGGAGTGATGCCGAAGGGTGACCTTGTGAAGCCCCAAAAAATGGCAAAGGCCGCACCCGAAGGCACGGCCTAAAGACTTTTCGAGCGACTCGCCCGGATAACTCTTACTGTCCGGCTGCACCAGCCGCTCTACTTGAATACAAGTCTACTCCGTCCTGAGTATTTGTCAAGTGGACTGCCTAAAGGGCCCCATTAAACGGCTGTGAAATCAGTGACTTCGAGACACCATTTTCTGCTCACCAAAGTAACTAACCGCTTTGCTTTTCTCTGTTCTACACCGACTCCGAGAAGTCGGCACCCTCAGCACACCCGCTAATATTCGCAGGTCGAACGCGAAGGTATGGACGTCGCGGATGAACTGATCAAATTTCGGCAACACGATGTCCTCCGAGGACAAGGGGTCAAAGACCGCGTGGATTTGAGGAACTGTCTGTAACCCGTTAACGATAAAGTATTGGTCGGGACGGGCAGATTTGAACTGCCGACCCCTCGCACCCCAAGCGAGTGCTCTACCAGGCTGAGCCACGTCCCGACTGGAAGGATTCCGCTCACGACTACAAAGCCGCGTCCTTAGCGGAGGGGTTTGCCTAACAATCTTACACCATCGGCGCGGCGGAGTTGCTCGGAAGCAAGCTGTCCTCTGTGTTCCCCCCGTGTCTCCCATGGTGAAAACCCTGAACCCGTCAAGTCCACTTTAGTAGACAAAAATGCCCGCAAAACGTACACGAAAGTAGAGGGTTTTTGCACAGCCTAACCTGCTCAAAGCATTAACCCGTCAAAACAGCCTCTATAAGAATCAGAAGCTTGGCGAGCATCGATTTCGTGATTTTCCACAGTGTTCCTGCAGGAACACTTCGCCCATCCGCCCAGCCACTACTCCAAATCGCGCCAGTTCATTCCCACGCCCATGTCCACCTGTAGCGGCACGGCGAGTCCATGGACTTTCTCCATATGCTCGCGCACCAGCGTGCGCATGGTCTCGACTTCGCTCTCCGGCACTTCGAAGACCAGTTCGTCGTGAACCTGCAGCGTCATGCGCGATTTCAATCCCTGCTCGCGCAAGGCGGCGTCGATGCGGATCATCGCAATCTTGATCAGATCAGCTGCTGTCCCCTGCAGCGGAGTGTTCACCGCAGTGCGTTCGGCAAAACCGCGCTGGTTGGCGTTCTTGCTGTTGATGTCAGGGATGGGCCGCACGCGTCCAAAAAGCGTCTTCACTTTCATTTCTCGCCGCGCGTCTTCCAGAGTTTTATCGATGAATTTTCGAACCCAGCTGTACTTCTCGAAATAATTGCTGATGAATAATTTCGCCTCGCTCGGCTCGATGCCAAGCTGCTGCGACAGTCCGAACGCCGAGAGCCCATAGACGATGCCGAAGTTCACGACCTTCGCCTGCCGGCGGTGGTCGGGCGTGACCATGAGCGGCGGCACGCCGAAGACCTGAGATGCAGTCAGCGTATGAATGTCGTCGCCGCGCCGGTAAGCTTCCACCAGCAGAGGATCGCGCGAAAAATGTGCCAGCAGCCGCAGCTCGATCTGCGAGTAGTCGGCGGTGAGCAAAACGTGTCCCGGTTCGGCGATGAAGGCCGCACGAATGCCGCGGCCGAGTTCGGTGCGGATGGGAATGTTTTGCAGATTCGGATTCGCCGAAGAGAGCCGGCCGGTCGCGGTTCCCGTTTGGCCGAAAGTCGTGTGCAGCCGGCCGGTCGCAGGGTCGATGAGCGCGGGCAGAGCATCAACGTAGGTGGATTTGAGTTTGGTGAGCTGGCGGTAATCGAGAACCATGCGCGCGATGGGATGATTCTCAGCCAGCTCCTCGAGCACATCGACGGCCGTCGAGATGGTGCGTCCCTTGCCGTATTTCACCGGCTTGGGCAGATTCATGCGATTGAACAGCACATCGCCAAGTTGCTTGGGCGAGCCGACGTTGAACTCCACTCCGGCGGCTTCAAAGATTTCCTTCTGCTTCGCCCCACTCTCGCGCTCGAGTTCGACCGACATTTGCGAAAGAGCCGCGGTATCGATTTTCACTCCGGCCTGTTCCATGCGCGCCAGCACGGGGACGAGCGGCAGGTCGATCTCTTCGTAGAGCTTGACCAGGCCCGCTTGTTCGACTTCACTGCGCAGCGCGCTGGCCAGCCTGCCCGTAATGTCGCCCGACTCCGCCAGCTCGCCGGAAAGTTTTAAGTTGAAGCGGCGCAGCGCGACGTCAGAGAGCAAGTGCGATGAGTAAGTAGGATCGAGCAAGTACGAATACAGCATTGGATCGTGGCGCACGTTCGAGACATGGAGCCCCAAAGAATCGAGCGCATGAATCGCGGCTTTGTAATCGTGGATGGATTTGGGAATGCCGGGGTTCGCCAGCACCCACCTAAGTTTTCCGGCCGCTTCACTGGAGTCGAGTGTCACAATAACTGCCTCGCCGGCCGATGCCGAGATCGCGGCACGGTGAACTGTTGCCACAGAAATCGTCCCTCCCATCGTCGATGCATCCATAAACGAGAGTTGGGCGCTCTCTGGTTGCTCTTCGGTTTCTTCTGCTTCGACCGGCGACTCATATCCCTGCTGCTCAAACGCGATGGCGAGCGCGCCGCCGGGGACCATCGACTCGACGATGCGCTCCACATCCGCAGCGGATTTCGCTTCGCTGTAGTGTGCCTGGCCCACTTCGACGACCGGCAATAATTCTTTCAGCAGCGAAGTGAATTCGAGTTCGGTGAAAAAACTGCGCAGCGCATCCACATCCGGCTCACCCGCCCGCATCGACTCGACGTCCAACTCCACCGGAACATTCGTATCGATGGTCGCCATGCTCTTGCTGAAAAGAATGGTGTCGCGATTGTTCAGCAGCGACTCGCGATAGGTCTTCTTTTCGACTTCCGCCGCGCGCTCCAGCGCCTGCTCGACTGTGCCAAAGCGCTTGATGATCTCCACCGAACCTTTATCTCCGATGCCGGGCGCACCGGGAATATTGTCGACGGAATCGCCGCGCAGGGCCATTACATCGATCACGCGTTCCGGCGGCACGCCGAGAATTTCTTCCACTTTCGCGGCGTCGCAGATCAGATTGTCTTTCGGCGGATTCAGAATATGCACTTTGTCGTTGACCAGCTGCATCATGTCCTTGTCGCTGGAAACGACATAGACGGAATGCGAAGCCTCGGCGGCTTTGCGCGCCAGCGTGCCGATCACATCGTCGGCCTCGAAGCGCGCCACCTCCAGAATCGGGATGCGGTAGGCCTCGAGCGCACGCCGAATGTAAGGAACCTGCTGCGCGAGATCTTCGGGCATGGCCGCGCGGTTCGCTTTGTATCCCTTATATTCGACTTCGGTAAATGTCTGCGTCTTGATATCGAATTTGCGAACGGTCGAAACAGCGTCGGCCTGCTCATCGCGAAATGTGGGCCCGGCAACGTCGAAGACTGCGGCGAGATATTGCGGAGAAAAATCGTCGCGCAATTTCCGCAGCATGTTCACGAAGACATAGATTGCCGCCGTGGGCAGGCCGCTCTTGGTCGACATGGGCCGCTGCCGCGCCATAGCGTGGTAGGCGCGGAAAATGAACGACATGGTGTCGATCAGGAAGATACGTCCGTGCCCGCCAGAGGACTGCCCGTCAGACGGATTCCCAGACAGTGAAGCGCGCGCGGGCACGCCTGCTGGCTCGGTCTGAGGCATCGCGGGAGATGGATTCGACGATTTTTTTCGCGAAGGCAACCCGCTTAGTTTATCAGCAGGTTTATCAGCAGCAGCTTCAGCAGCAGAAAGTTCAGCCGCAGAAAGTTTAGCGGCAGAAAGTTTAGCAGCAGAAAGCCGCTAGTAGTCGATGCGGAAGTCAGACTGCACGGTGGCCTTCCCCGCGCTGCCGGAATCATTTCGAAAGACGAGGTAGTACTTGACGGGGTGATTCAGGGTCGGTGGCAGGGTGAAACTGATTTCCTGATCAGGCGCGCCCTCCGCGGAAAACATCGCATCGCCCGGTTGCTGATGCACAAGATCGGAAAACTGCTGTTCGTTCAGCAGAAGCAGCTCCACATTTGCTTCTTCGCTTGTCTTCGTGCCCGTGTGCTGAATGAAGGACCTGTAGGTCCCACGCAATTTCGGACTGGATGCGTGCGCCGGAATCTCGAAGGCCAAATTTGCCGCGTTGGCCAGGACGAAGGTCTTTCGCAGGAGCGGAGTACTGGTGCCCACGGGAGAATCTCCCACACGGTCGAACTCTGTGGCCGGGCGCGGAGTACGCGGTGTCGAATCGGCTTGCTCCGGCGTCTCCGCTTGCCGGTGCATCATGTAGTCGGCGAGCGGCCCGGTGATGGTCGTCATGCCGCGTGCCTGAGTCTCTTCGGCGTACTCAACGTGGCTTTCGGCCGGCCGGTCCGCCGCGGATGAAGGTGTCACCACGGGAATCGGCACTTTATCCCGGTGAGTCCAGGCGAAATATCCGATCAGCGCCACAATACAAATCGTCATCAGCGATTGCAGCGGCCGCCTCATGTTCCGCACCCCACGAAAAATATTAGCGGGAGCAATCAGGCTGGGCCAGCGATCTGTCGCGTCGAGCGGTTACTTCGGTTTGCCGTATTCGGTGTTGAAGTGGAGGTGAATCTCTCCGCAGGTGCCTTGCTCGGGAGAGTAGACCACGCACCGGTCGAAAGGCCGGGAATAAACGTGCAGGCTGACGGCACGCGCTCCGAAATCGCGGGGGTTCAAGACGCGGTGGACGGGATCGGCGGGGTCGACCGCACAAGGCTGAGAAATATTCATCTCAACCGTGTTGAGCGGTTCGAGCCGGCAGTGTCCGCTCTGCAGATCCTGATTCACCAGATGAAAATTTTCCACCAGGAGGCGGCCAATGGGAACCGCCATCCAACAGTTCTGGTCGCGGTGGTTGTGTACAGAACTTATCTGACCGATTTCCCAGCAGATCGCCATGAGTTCGTAGACCGGCGTGCGGTCGATCAGGTTGCGGGTATAGTGCTGGCGATCCCAAGTGAGATATGGCGCAAGGGATTCGGCGCTGACCGGAGTCTCCTGCAGAAAGCGGCGAACCGGTTCGGTTGGCGTGAATGCGGACTCCGGCATTTGCCGCAGACCTTCCACCAGCTTTTCAATCGGGACGAGCTTGGCTTGTGTGATCATTTCGAGCGCCTAGGTTTCCATCATCTTCAGATTCGGACTGACGATCAGCCGGGCGTCGGTGGCGCGCTGCACGTCTTCCGCCGTCAGGCCGGGAGCCACTTCTTCTAACAGTAATCCGTCTTTTGTGACGCGTATGTACGCCATTTCCGTCGCGATCGTATCGACGACGCCAACGCCGGTCAGCGGCAGCGTACACTTTCTCAAAATTTTCGGCGCGCCTTCGCGCGTGGTGTGCTCCATCGCTACCACCACGCGCCGCGCTCCAGCAACCAGGTCCATCGCGCCGCCCATCCCCTTCACCATTTTCCCTGGGATCATCCAGTTCGCCAGGCTGCCCGTCTCGTCCACTTCCATTGCGCCGAGCACGCTCAAGTCAATGTGGCCGCCGCGAATCATGGCGAACGAATCAGCGCTCGAAAAATACGATGTCCCAGGCATTTCGCTGACCGTCTCTTTGCCCGCGTTGATCAGATCGGCGTCTTCCTGCCCTTCGACGGGATAGGGCCCAATTCCCAGCATCCCGTTCTCCGATTGCAGTGTGACTTCCATGCCTGCAGGAACGTAGTTCGAAATCATGGTCGGCATGCCGATGCCAAGATTGACGTAGAAGCCATCGTGCAACTCGCGCGCAATGCGCTTGACGATGCGCTCGCGCTTGTCGACGTCTTTGCCTGGCTTGTGCATAGTCACTCCATCACCGTGTCATCCCGAGCGAAGCGAAGGATCTATGCATTGGTTTTGGCCCCGGCAAAGTGCATAGGTTCTTCGCTTCGCTCAGAATGACACGGAGCGTCAAGGAGACGCCTGCTTCCTCACCGTCCGCTTCTCGATCCGCCGCTCGTACAATTCTCCCTGAAAAATCCGTTGCACGTAAACCGACGGAGTATGAATGTGGTCTCCATCCAATTCGCCGACGTCGACGAGATGTTCTACTTCGGCAATCGTGATCTTCGCTGCCGTCGCCATCATGGGATTAAAATTCCGTGCCGTTTTCCGGTAAATCAAATTTCCCCGCCGGTCGCCCTTCCACGCCTTCACGAATGCGAAGTCCGCCGTCAGCGCCCGCTCCATCACGTACAATCGGCCATCGAACTCACGCGTCTCTTTACCTTCCGCGACAATCGTTCCGACGCCGGTGGGAGTAAAGAACGCCGGAATGCCCGCGCCGCCCGCTCGAATGCGCTCCGAAAAAGTTCCCTGCGGCACGAGGTCGAGTTTGATCGTTCCGTTGAGCACCATCTGTTCGAGCAACTTGTTCTCTCCAACATAAGTTCCGATGTGACGCACAATCTGGCCGGCCGAGAGCAATAATCCGTTGCCGGCTCCGTCGATGCCCGCGTTATTGCTGATCGTGGTGAGATTCTTCGTGCCCTTGCGTACCAGAGCACGAATCAGGTTCTCCGGATTTCCGCACAGTCCGAAGCCGCCAATCATGATCGACGCGCCATCGAACACGTCGCGGATGGCCTCATCCGCATTGGCCACAACTTTATTCATTGCGAGGGGAATTCTAAACCCTAGCTCGACGCCCGAGCCACTATCGGGCTTGATCGCTCTGTTGACATAGGGCCGCCTCGGCGGAGTAGGATTCTGGCCTATGGGCGCAGACGATTCAAAGAGGCGAGGACTCGGCTGGAACTGGCTATGGCTTATGCCGCTATCCGCTGCTGCTCTGCTTATTGTCGAGATGCACACGATCCCGCTCGCCCTGCGGCTTGGGAGGCTTGCATTACAGCGATGGAGTTGGGGTGCACTGATTTCGCCATCGGCATATTTCTGTCTTGGCGCCATCGTAGCTTCTATCTATTTGCCGATTCATGTTCTAGTGCTGATACCAACGGCCCTCACCTCGGACGAAGGAAGACCCTCCCGAAAAGCACAACTCTTAGCACTCCTCTTCATCTTTCTTGCTTTCCTGCTACCGTTCGTCACTGACGCCCTAATTTGGGGGTCGTTTCCGTTTAACATTGACAGCAACGGAATCGCAAGACTGAGGTTCATTCCCTTCGTGCCGTGGCCGGACGGGAATTTTGGAGATTACTAACCAGCACGACCCGATTTCAAGGTGCTCGTCTTTTCCCAGGCGCCTTCCTTAACTCATGCGCCTGCTCAAATTCTTCGGCCAACTGCCGCGTCGCCAGATTTTCGCGAATGTGCGCCAATCGCTGTTCCACCTTCCACAAGGCGTCTCCTAGATTTTTCTTATTGGTAATGGCGATATCCCGCCACATCGAATACGGACTCGCCGAAATCCGCGTCATTTCCTGCAGCGCGCGGCCGCCCGCCGGGAGCAGCGGCGCCTCCGCGCCAAACTCTTCCACCAACGCACCTGCCAGGGCCGTCGAAATCATTTGTGGAACATGGCTGATCCAGGCGCACAACCGGTCGTGCTCTTCCGCCGGCAGCATGGCAATGCGCGCCCCGATCTGGTCGATCCATCCGGCATACTCGGCGAACAATCCATCATTCAGATTCTGCCCCGGCAGCGGTGTGAGAAACCACACCGCCTTGTGAAACAGATCGGCGTCGGCATATTCCACGCCGCTCAATTCTTTGCCCGCCATGGGATGCCCTGCAAGAAATTTCTTCCCGGCATTTTTGCCGAACACCTGCAGCGCGCGCTCCACGACTGCGGCCTTCGTGCTGCCGACATCGGTGAGCAGTGCCTTCGCCGGAAGCACCGGCCCAACGCGCTCAATCAGGTCGACAATCGCCAGTACCGGCGTGGCCAGCACTACGACCTGGCTGCCGTGCACGGCATCGCCAGGATTCGGAGAACCTCCGTCGATCGCTCCACACATTCGGGCTTTTTCGAGCGTCGCCTCGCGATCGCAACCCACGATGCGGCCCGCGAATTTCTTCTTGCGCAGCGCGAGGCCGAGCGACCCCCCAATCAGGCCGGTGCCGATGATCGTGATTTGCCGGATGGACATGGCGCGACCAATGATTCAATGACTGAATGATTCAATCGTTAAAGTTTCCGTCCCACGGCCGGAGCGATGATCCGCAACTCATCCATCAGTTTCGCGAACTGTTCGGGGAACAGCGACTGCGCCCCATCCGACAGCGCTTTGTCGGGATCGCAGTGCACCTCGATCAGCAATGCATCCGCGCCCGCCGCCACCGACGCTCGCGCCATGGGGGCGACTTTATCGCGTCGGCCGGTGCCGTGCGAGGGATCGGCGGTCATGGGCAGGTGCGAGAGTTTGTGAATGATCGGAATCGCCGAGATATCCATGGTGTTGCGCGTGTAAGTCTCAAACGTGCGGATTCCGCGCTCGCACAAAATCACATCGTAGTTTCCGCCGGCCATGATGTATTCCGCCGATAGCAGCAACTCTTCCAGCGTCGCGGCGATGCCGCGCTTCAGCAGCACCGGCTTGCGCACTTTGCCCAACTCGCGCAGCAGGTTGAAGTTCTGCATGTTGCGCGCGCCGACTTGCAGAATATCCACGTAGGGCAGCAGCAGCGGAATCTGCGAAATTTCCATGACTTCGCTGATCACCAGCAGGTTGAATTTCTCGCCGGCCTCGCGCAGCAGCTTGAGCGCGTCTTCGCCGTGCCCCTGAAACGAATACGGAGAACTCCGCGGCTTGAACGCCCCGCCGCGCAGCACTTTCGCGCCGGCCTTGGCCACAGCCTCCGCCGTGCTGAACAACTGTTCCCGCGATTCCACCGAGCACGGCCCTGCCATGACCACAATTTCGTTGCCGCCGATTCCGATCTCCTTGGCCAACCGAACGATCGTCCCCTCGGGACGAAAGCTGCGCCCAGCCAGCTTGTACGGCGAGCTGATGCGATGAACTTCCTGCACGCCCGGCAACAATTCCAGGTTGCGGATGTCGAAATCGATGCCCGCGCCCACGGCGCCGAGCACCGTCATGCGCGCCCCCGTCGAGCGATGAACCTCGAAGCCCATCTTCACCAGGTGCTCGATCACCTGCTGAATCAGAGCCTCATCCGCGCCTTCCTGCATTGCCACAATCATAAAAACCCAGCTCCTGGCTCTCAGCTTCTAGCTCTTAGGTCTTGGCACCAGCTCGAACATCTACAGACGTAAAACCATGAAAATGTCTTATCATTCCGAGCGAAGCGAGGAACCTGCTTTTCCCATCCACGAATAAATCGCTCAATCCCTCACGCGCCGTCAGTCGTTTACCTCTGAATCCAGCTCAGTTTCGGCGTCGGTGGCCGTCGCCTTCGTCACAATCTCTTCCTTCTGGATATTGCGCATCACGTCGATGATGCGCTCGTAAATTCGCACCAGATCTCGTCCCGGCAGCGGCCCCGGATTCACCTGCTGCACATTTTCAAACACAACCCGCTCCCGGTCCGGTTCATAGATCGGCATCGCAGTATTGCGCTTCAGCTTCCCGATCGCGACCGCAGCCCGTGCCCGCTCGCTCAGCAGCGCAACCAGCTTGCGGTCGACTTCATCGATTTTCTTTCGCCAATCTTCGATGTCCATGGAAAGCAGCTCTCAGCCTTCAGCTGTCAGCAAATTCCCCCGATCACCTACAGCACGCTGCCAAACTCGACAGCATGCGACTCGTCAAACGCTCCGACCGCTACGGCAAGCTGGCGGACGGTTGCGGGCTGTTCGCCGAAAGCTTCCTTACAAATTCGCCCACAGCCCGCGCCTCGCCTCCCGGATTGCGCTCGATGGTCTCCACAATCGCGCTGCCGACGACCACCGCATCGACGAACTCTCCAACTTCGGCGAACTGCTCGGCATTCGATATTCCGAATCCTAACGCGATGGGCAATTTCGTCACCCGCCGCAGCCGCCGCACCAGCTTTCGAGCGTCGTCGGCGACTTGCTGCCGCGTCCCGGTCACGCCAGTTCGCGAAACTGCATAAACAAATCCGCGCGAAGCATCGGCAATGCGTTTCAACCGCTCATCCGGACTGGTCGGCGCGGCCAGAAACACCGGAGCCAGATCGTACTCCCGCATCGCTCGCAGATACTCGTTCGCTTCCTCCACCGGCAAGTCGGTCATCAACGCGCCGTCGACGCCAGCAGCCCGCGCGACCTTGCAAAATTTCTCCATCCCCATCCGAAGAATCGGATTGAGATACGAAAAAATAATCAGCCCCGTGGATTGCGCCTGTTGCCGCACTTCCGCCGCCAGCGTCAGCACCTGCGCCAGCGAAGTCCCGTGCTTCAGCGCTCGCTCACTCGCGCGCTGAATTACCGGTCCGTCCGCTACCGGGTCGCTGAACGGCACGCCCAGTTCTATCACGTCGGCGCCAGCCTCGATTGCGGCCAAAACGATCTGCCGCGTGCTTGCGAGATCGGGATCGCCGCAGGTTACATACGCGACTAGCGCCGGCTTCTTGTAGAAAGTCAGAGGCATGACAAGAACTGAATCAGTCGATCTTCAAGTTCTCCCTCATGATGCCAATATCCTTGTCGCCGCGGCCCGACACGTTCACGATCACCACGTCCGACTTCTTCATCTTGGGCGCGCGCTTCAAGACCTCAGCCACGGCGTGCGCCGATTCCAGCGCCGGAATAATTCCTTCGGTACGCGCCAACAGTGTCGTTGCTTCCAACGCTTCCGCATCCGACGCCGGCACGTACTCGGCGCGTCCGGCATCGCGCAACGCCGCGTGTTCCGGCCCGATTGACGGATAATCGAGGCCTGCGGAAATCGAATGCGTCAAGGCAATCTGCCCGGCCGCATCCTGCAGCACATACGAATACGTCCCCTGCAGCACGCCCGGCGAACCTCCGCGAAAGCGCGCCGCATGATCTCCGAGTTTCTCGCCGCGGCCTCCAGCTTCTACGCCGATCAGCCGGACTTTCTTGTCTTTGATAAATTCGTAGAAGATTCCGATCGAATTCGATCCTCCGCCGACGCACGCGATAATCGCGGCCGGCAGTTTTCCTTCAGCCTTGAGAATCTGCGCCCGCGCCTCGCGCCCGATTACGCGATGAAAGTCGCGCACCATCGTCGGATAAGGATGCGCTCCCAGCACGCTGCCCAATAAATAATGCGTGGTCCGCACATTCGTGACCCAGTCGCGCATGGCTTCATTGATCGCGTCTTTTAAGGTGCGCGAACCCGAATTCACGCCGCGCACTTCGGCCCCCAGCAGTCTCATGCGGAATACGTTCAATTCCTGCCGGCGCATGTCTTCGGTCCCCATGTAGACGACGCACTCAAATCCCAGCAGCGCGCACACGGTCGCCGTTGCTACACCGTGCTGGCCCGCGCCGGTTTCGGCGATCACGCGATGCTTGCCCATGCGCTCAACCAGCAGTCCCTGGCCCAGGCAGTTATTGATCTTGTGTGCGCCCGTGTGCAGCAGGTCTTCGCGCTTCAAATAAATCCTGGCTCCGCCCAATTTCTGCGTGAGCCGCCGCGCAAAAAATAGCGGCGTCGGACGGCCCGCATAGGTCTTCAAAAGTTCGTCGAGCCGCTTCTGAAATTTTCGGTCCCGCTTCGCCTTTTCATACTCGCGCTCGAGTTCGTCGAGCGCCGCCATCAAAGTTTCCGGCACATAGCGCCCGCCGTAAGCCCCAAACCGGCCAGGCTCGCTCACCAGAACAGGGCCACGAGCGTGCCCCATTTCTCGCGCGCTCTTTGCGCGCGCAGTAGGGATTTTGACTTTCGCAGTTCGAGGTACCGTAGCCATTTCTAATTCGCCTTCCGATCCATCTCGCGCACCGCCCGCACAAACGCCCGCACCTTATCCGGATCTTTTTTCCCCGGCCGCACCTCGACGCCGGAGGACACGTCCACGCCCCAAGGCTTCAGCGCCGCAATGGCGTCACCGACGTTCTGGGGAGCCAATCCACCCGCCACTACTACCTTTTGATAGACACTAAGCTCCCGCACCACGCTGGATGATTCGCTCCAATCGAAGCGCTGGCCGGTTCCGCCGGGCTGTTCCGCGTTACCGGAGTCCAGGAACAACGCATCGAGCACACCTGGCGGCCGCTTCGAGGCGAAGCCGGCGATATTTCTCGATCCCTCGTCGAGAAAGATCGAAATTGGCAACGCAAGATACGTTCTCAATCCGCTGCTCATGGCTTGCGCTTGCAGGCTTCCCTCCTCCTCCGGCTTGCGGTAGGTCAGAAGATAAACCTGCAGCGCGTCAAACCTGGCGTAGCTTCCTATCTCGACTGCATGCTCGATCGAATCTCCAGCAAAAACTCCGACTTTCTCGACGTCGTCGGGCAACCGCTCGACGATTTCCCGCGCTGTCTCGACACTGACAAATCGCGGACTCTTCTCGTAGAACACAAATCCCACCGCATCCGCGCCGGCCTCGACCGCGACGAGCGCGTCTTCCAGATTCGTCATCCCACAAATCTTGACCCAAGTCATAAAAAACAGTTGTCAGTGTCCAGTTGTCAGAATCCGGTTGTCAGTAGACTGGTCATCGCCCGCTGGGTACTGGGTACCGGGTACTGGGTACTTGCGACAGCAGAGACCGCAATGCATCCCCGGGCCGTTCTGCCCGCATCAGCGATTCGCCGACCAGAAATGCGTCAAACCCCGCCGCGCGCAATCGCGCTAGGTCTTCGGCCGAATGAATCCCGCTCTCGGCAACCCGCAGCGCGCCAGCAGGAATCTTCTCAGCCAAAACGAAAGCCGTGTTCAAATCGACTTTGAAGGTTCGCAGATCGCGCGTGTTCACGCCGATCAGATCGCATCCTGCGTTCAGCGCCCGCTGCACCTCCGCAGCGTCATGTACTTCGCACAAAACGTCGAGCCCACGCGCTCGCGCCGCCAACGCGAGCTTCGTCAATTCCTGCGACGTCAACGCCGCCACGATCAGCAACACAGCATCGGCTGCATTGGCACGCGCTTCCAATAACTGAAATTCGTCGACGATAAAATCCTTGCGCAGGCACGGAATCCGCACCGCCGCCGAGGCCTCGCGCAAGTTCCCGAGCGATCCTTGAAAGAACTCTTCGTCGGTGAGCACAGAAAGCGCGGCAGCTCCGGCCGCTTCCAGTTCCTGCGCCAATTCTGCGGGATGAAACTCAGCCCGAATAAGCCCCTTCGACGGCGATGCCTTTTTCAATTCCGCAATCACCGCGACGCCACCCTCGCTCTTCGATTCCAGAGCACGCCGAAATCCGCGCGGCGCGTGCTGTTCAGCCCGTAGCTCAAGATCGCCGAGGTTCGCTCCAGCCACGGTCTTCGATACACGCGCCCGGGTCGCCGCCACGATCTGCTCGAGAAAGGCAGGCATAAAGGTCTTTCGATTATAAGGGACTCGCCCGTTATAGGCTTCGCTGGGACCTCCCAATACTGGCGAATCCGAGGACAATGCTCTCGGCGCTCATTCGCTATTGGGGCAGTACTTTGCTATGACCTCAATTTCCCCAACGAGGTTGGCATTGAATCGCGACAAGTCCGCGCGAGGGATCCAATATTCGCGATGCTCGGAGTTGCCGACCACGTGTACCTCGTACTGGCAAAGGAAGTCTGTCCGGATTTGAAACCGCAATACAAATCCGGCAAATCCCGAGCGTTCATCTCTCGTATTCCAATCGCGCGCGATCCGAATTGCGTAGTCCTCAGTCAGCACGGGATAAAAGAACGGTTGTTCTGGCAGCCGTGGCGGAAACTCGCGAAACCCGCTTGCGCGGATCAGATCCAGCTCCGCTTGGCCTACGGGCCGATAAAGTGTCGTCAAGTCGTTCACTGTCTAAGAATACGCGCGCATTGTTATCGTGTCCTCCCATCCACATCGTGTCCCGCGCTCCACGTGCCCCCTGGCGTCTTTGTGTTCTAAGTCCCGCCAAATCAACACTGGCCTGCGTGGCCTGCGCCGTGCACTCTCCTCTGCGCCGCTCGTCGGCAGGAGGTGACCAACCATGACTCGCAGCAACATGACTCGCAGCAACATGACCCGCAGCAACGCATTACGCAACATCGCAGAAACCCGCGACTCCGTCGCCTGGGGAAAAAATGTCGTCCGCTCAACCTTTCTTTCAACCTGGGGCAACATCAACGTGCTGATTTTCGCCGCCGTTCTGATTGCTTGCTCTTTAACCGTCGGTTGCTCCCGCGAACAGCCGAAGCCCGTAAGCTCCAACAACCCGGCTCCCGTGCCGCAGACGCCGCAAACCTTCATTGCCCCTGCGCCTGCTCCGACAGTGCAGGCCGAGAACAAGCCAATTCCGAAAAGAGTCGTTCACCGGAAGCCCGCCACCGTGAACTACACCGACAAAACTTATGGCGTGACGTTCGAATATCCGCGCCGTTACGCGATTGAAACCGGCGATGCCGCGACCGAGCTGGTGATGTCGAATCCCGTTCCGATGAACTTCATTCAGCCGGGAGGCGTTGCACTGGCCGCGGTCGAACTGCCCGAGACCGGGTTCGCGAACACCGACTTCTCGTCGGCATTCTTCAACGTGAGCGTCCACAAAACTCTCACGGCCGATCAATGCAGCGAATTCGCCGTGCCTCAGCCCAAGGTCGCCGATGCTTCTGCCTCGACGCCCGCCGCGAGCACCACGTCGACGCCTGACGCAAACAGCACGCCCGCGACCGTGACTCCTGCTTCGACGACGGAAAGCGCGGCCACAACGAGCAATTCGGCGGCGACAGACTCCGTGAAGACGACTGCTGCCGAAACCCAGCGGGCTACTATCCAGCCTTCATCCGCGCCTGTATCACAGGAAGCGAGCGTCAGTGTCGCATCGGCGCCCGTTACAGCGCAGCCGTTCGCAGAGCCGCAAGGTTCCAAGCTGCTGCTTGGTGATATGGAACTGCGCGGCACGGAAGCGGTGTCGGGGGAAGGAACGCGCCAGAGTGACTCGAAGTACTTCCATGTTTTCCAGAATGGATCGTGCTACGAGTTTGCCCTCAACGTCACGACGGTGGCTTCGCAGGATGGCCTGATCAAGCACGTCGACCGCGACAAAGTCTTCGGTCGCCTGGAGCAGATTCTGTCGACGGTGAAGATCAATCCGGTTACGGCTCCGGAAGTGACCGCTGAAACTCCGGCCGCTCCCGCCGTTGCCGCAACCCCGGCCCAGTAACTTAGCCCATCAGCTAAGGCGACTCTGGACGCCCCACCCTTCGCGTCTCGAAGGGTGGGGCCTTTACGATGGACGTTGGACGCCGAGCGCCCGCTGAATTTCAGCCGCGATCTTCTCGGTGTGCGCGCGCATCTTCTCTTCCGACTCGGCTTCCACCATCACGCGCGCCAGAGCCTCGGTGCCGGAATAGCGCACCACCACACGGCCATTGCCGTCGAGTTCGCGTTCGGCCGTGGCAATTGCTGCCTGAACGGCGGGTACCTGCGCAAACGGAATCTTCTCGCGCACGCGCACATTCTGAATTTTCTGCGGGAACACCTTCAGGTCACCAACTAAATCGGCCAGCGGCTGGCCGCTGCGCACGATAATATCCATCAAACGCAGGGCAGTGAGCAGGCCGTCGCCGGTGGTCGAGTCTCCATCGCGAAAAATAATGTGTCCGGATTGCTCGCCGCCAAGAGTCGCGCCTGTCCTCAGCATCTCTTCGAGCACATATTTGTCGCCGACATTGGCGCGCAGCATGGCGATGCCCGACTTTCGCAGCGCGCTCTCGAGGCCCATGTTCGACATGGTGGTGGCGACCACCGTATTCGCCTTCAACTTCCCCTGGGATTGCAAATCGCGCGCCGCAGCCAACAGAACGCCATCGCCGTTCACCACGCGGCCGGATGCATCGCAGAACAGGGCCCGGTCGGCGTCGCCATCAAAAGTTACTCCCAGATCGAACTGCCCGGCAGATGCGGCCACCGTTTTGCCCAGCGTCTCCGGATGCAAGGCCCCGCAATCTTCATTAATGTTTCTGCCATCCGGCGCAACATGAATGAATGTCGCTTGAACCCCGAGATTGCGAAACAGTTCCGGCGCCTCCGCCGTTGCTGCACCATTGGCGCAATCCACCAGCACGCGCAGTTTCCGCAGATCGGACGTGACGCTCGCTGAGAGCGAATGAATGTAAGCCTCGCGCAGCGCCGATTCGCCCGGCAAGGAAGGTTTGGGAATCTTGAGGGCGGTGTCGTCGGCCGCCGCGGGATTTTGCACCAGCGTGAAAATTTCCTTTTCAATCGCCAGTTCGCGCGCGTCGGTGAGTTTGAAGCCGTCGCCGGAGAAAACTTTGATCCCGTTATCCGTCCACGGATTGTGCGATGCGGAAACCACTACGCCCGCCGCCAGTCGCCGCGAGCGCGCCAGAAATGCTACGCCCGGAGTTGTAATCACTCCCGCGCTGTGCACCTCGACGCCCACGGCGGCCAGGCCTTCGGCAACCCGGTCGGCGATCCATCGGCTCGATTCGCGCGTGTCCTGGCCGATCACTGCTTGCGCGGAAGGCGTGGCATGTACCAAATCGTGCCCCAGGGCGCGGCCAATCAAATATGTACTCTGCTTGGTCAGAGGAAATTCGCCGGCCACGCCACGAATGCCGTCGGTCCCGAACAACTGCCGCATTGACTGGGTCATAAGAAGAATTAAGTGCTCAGCGGAGAAATGACGACGATCGACCGATGATACCTGAGCATACTTTTCAAGAGTCGCATCCGCTTCAGTGCGGCGAACTTGTAACCGCTTTTTTCACCGTCACCGTGACCCGGATGGCCGACGGCCGCAACACTTGTACCAGTGGGTCCGAAACATACGCGTTGGTGGAAAATACCGCGCTGCCCACGGTTCCTGCCGCGTCTACCGGGTCGGTGGTCGCCGCGTCTACCTTCTCAACATGATCCTTCGGCCCGGTGATGGTGATCCGCGGAGGGTCGACCTCGTATGTGACAATCTGTTCGCCGTCGGCCAGATCTGGGGCAAACATGGGATGGATTTCCACCTCGCGCGTCAACCGCGTATCGAAGGCCAGGTGCAACTGGCTGGGAACGACCTGAATTACCCTCACGTCTCTCGGATGCTTGACTTCTTGCGACGTAAGATCGAACGTGCGTTCTCCAACCGTCGCTCCGCTGAGGTCGATTTCGGCGTGAATCTCGTTTGGCTGCAGTTGTCGAATCGTGCGTTCCGGCCCGCGCACGCGAATCTGCGCTTCAGGGATGGATGCGGAACTGATCTCCAGATGCGGCGGAACATGCTGGAAGACAATGGGCGCGCGAACCTCGACCTCCGCCGGTTCTTCGTCGGGAAAAATCATCAGCCACAACCCCGCGGCCAGCAGCAACGAGAGCACTTTCAGCCCGAAGTTGTGCAGCACATAGCGCTTGAACCAGGCAATCATGATTGCTGCTCCGCCTCGCTGCTCAGCTCAGCTTTTCGTTGGGAAGACGCTTCTCGTGGCGAATCCGGCCCCGCATCTGCTTCCTCTTCCTGCGACATCGGCGTGGGCAGCGTCACCGGAGCCATGTAGCGCCGTAGTTCGCTGCTCAGCCGTGCGCGCAATTGCTCGACCGTAAGGTCCCGTTCGATTTTGCCGCCGACCGCCAGGCTGATCGCGCCCGTTTCTTCCGAGCAAATCACGGCGATCGCGTCGGTTTCTTCCGTGATCCCCATGCCGGCGCGGTGCCGCGTGCCCAATTGCGTGGAGAGCAGTGGATTCATGGACAGCGGCAGAAAACAAGCCGCCGCCGCAATGCGATCCTTCCGCACAATCACCGCACCGTCGTGCAGGGGCGCGCTAGGCCGGAAGATGGTCGCCAGCAGATCATAAGAAAGCCGCGCGTCCAAAGGTACTCCGCTTTCAATGTGGGTACGCAACCCGATCTCGCGCTCAATGACGACCAGCGCTCCAGTCTGATTCTGAGAAAACAGATTCGCGGCCAGCACAATGTCATCGTAGGAATCGCTTTCCGCGGAGGTTCCGCGCAGAAAGCTGAAACGCCGGCCCAGGTCCGCAAGCATATGGCGAATTTCCACCTGAAAAACTACGATGAGAGCGAACACCAAATACGGCAACACGCGGCTTACAACCCAATTCAGCGTGGTCAGCTCGCCAATGCGGGCCAGGTAAAAGGCCGCCGCAACTACCGCGAGCCCCACCAGCATGGGAGCCGCGCGCGTGCCCCGGATCATCACCAGGACCTGATAAATCAAGACCGCAACCAGAAAAATATCGAGCGCCACCCACGCGCCTTGCTGCCATGTCGTGATGACGGGCGTCACTCGAAGGCTTCTCCTGAAGAAATGGGGACTCGATGAATACTATTGTAAACGCAGAGCACTTTGCCCGGTCTGCGGCCAAGGGATTCATTCCTGCTTCTTGGTGATCGCCGCGTGAATCTCGCCATGCGCCAGTCGCGCGGAGATTTCATCGCCCACTTCGATTTCCCGCACATCTTTCAGCAGCTTGCCGTCGGCATTGAAAAGCAACGCATATCCGCGTTCCAGAATGGCGAGCGGCGACAAAGACGCAAGCGCGGTCTGCAGCCGTTCGCTGCGAACCCGGTGCTGCAATAGTACATTGCGCGTAACGGCCACCAGCGCTCCCGTCCAGTTCTCCAGCTCCCGGCGCATCCCCGAAAGCACCAGTCGCACGTCATAATGTCGCACTGCGGCGGAAATCACCTCCCAGCGCCGCCGCAGTCGCTCGAGCAGTTCGCGTTCCGCCAGTTCCAGGCGGTGAGTCAGATCGTCAAGTTTCTGCTGCTGCTGGTGGATCAATTCCATCATGCGCCCGAATGCCCCGTGCTGCGCCAGCTCCGTCAGAGCCTGGCGTCCCATCAGTAGCCGGTAGCGCATCGCCCGTTCCAGCCGCTCCCGCAGAGCGCCGGCATGATCTTCAATTTCCTGCCGCGAGCGGATCACCAGCTCCGCCGCAGCCGACGGCGTGGGAGCCCGCAGGTCCGCCACAAAATCCGCAATCGTGAAATCGGTTTCGTGCCCAATCGCCGAGATCAGCGGGATCTCCGACCCGGCCACCGCGCGGGCCAGTCCTTCGTCATTAAACGACGCCAAATCCTCGGCCGAGCCGCCGCCTCGGGCGACGATGATTACATCGACGTTGCAGCACTGGTTGAAGTAGCGGATTCCCGCGCTCACTTCGGCTGATGCTGCGTCGCCCTGCACCTGCGCCGGATAAATCAGCACGTTCACGGAGTGATGGCGCCGTTCCAGAATGTTCAAAATGTCGCGCAGAGCCGCGGCCTGCGCCGATGTGACGATGCCAATGCCCGATGGAAGACTCGGAATCGGCTTCTTGCGTTCCGCCGCGAACAGGCCCTCCCCTTCGAGCTTGGCCTTGAGCTGTTCAAACGCCACCTGCAGCGAGCCGGCACCCTTGGGTTCAATGTATTCGGCGGAAATCTGCAGCTCGCCGCGCTCTTCGTACACTGTGACCCGCCCGCGCAGCACAACCTGCAATCCGTCCGCCGGACGAAATCGCAACAACCGCGCCGAAGACCGGAACATGACCACGCGAAGCTGCGCGTTGCCGTCTTTCAGCGTGAAATAGAGATGCCCGGAATCCGGCGCCCGAAAGTTCGAAATTTCTCCTTCCACCCACGCGTCGGAATACTCGCGCTCGACGTGGGTGCGCACCGCCGCCACCAGATCGCGCACCTTCCACACGCGCCGCTCGGGCGCGCGGAAGTTGAATCCCATTTGATCGGCGAGCGAGGCCATTGGGGGCAGTGTATCGCAACCTCCGTTCATGATTCCGCCGCTACGCACGCTCTTTCTTCAAACGCTATAATCCAGCCCATGAATCTCGCACAAAAAGTGGCTGAACTCAGCAAGCGCAACCAGCTTGCCGAAGATGGCGGAGGCGCCAAGCGCCGCGAACGCCAGCACAAAGAAGGCAAGATGTCGGCCCGCGAGCGCATCGAATTTCTGCTCGACGAAGGCACCTTCGAAGAGACCGACAAACTCGTCACCCACCGCTGCAACGATTTCGGGATGGCCGAGCAGAAGATTTATGGCGACGGTTTCGTCACCGGCTACGGCCGCATCGAAGGCCGCCTGGTCTACGTCTTCGCGCAGGACTTCACCGTCTTCGGCGGATCGCTCTCGGAGGCGAACGCGGGCAAAATCGTCAAGATCATGGATCTCGCCGCGAAGATGGGCGCGCCGGTCATTGGGCTGAACGACTCCGGCGGCGCGCGCATTCAGGAAGGCGTAATGTCGCTGGCCGGTTATGCCGACATTTTTCTGCGCAACACTCTGTACAGCGGAGTCGTGCCGCAGATTTCGGCGATCATGGGGCCCTGCGCCGGCGGTGCCGTCTACTCGCCCGCCATCACCGACTTTGTGCTCATGGTCGACAAGACTTCGTACATGTTCATCACCGGTCCAGACGTGATCAAGACAGTGACGCACGAAGAAGTCACAAAAGACCAACTTGGCGGCGCCATGACGCACAACGAAACTTCGGGCGTAGCGCACTTTCTCGCCCACGACGACGCTGAGTGCCTCTCGATGGTGCGTGAGCTGTTAAGCTTCATGCCGTCCAACAATCTCGACGAGCCGCCGCGCAAAACCTGCACCGATCCGATCGACCGCGCCGACGCCGCCCTCGACAAAATTGTCCCCGACCAATCCAACCAGCCCTACGACATCAAAGACGTCATTCACGCCGTCGTCGACGACGCTTACTTCTTCGAAGTGCAGGAGCACTACGCCAGGAACATCGTCGTAGGATTCGCCCGGCTCGATGGCCGCAGCGTCGGCATCGTGGCCAATCAACCCGCGATTCTGGCAGGAACGCTGGACATAAAGGCGTCGGTAAAAGGCGCGCGTTTCGTCCGCTTCTGCGACTGCTTCAACATTCCGCTGGTGACCTTCGAAGACGTCCCCGGATTCTTGCCCGGCACCGCGCAAGAGTACGGCGGCATCATCAAGCACGGCGCGAAATTGCTTTTCGCTTTCGCCGAAGCGACGGTCCCCAAAGTCACGGTGATTACGCGCAAGGCCTACGGCGGCGCCTATTGCGTAATGGCGTCGAAACATATTCGCACCGATGTGAACTACGCCTGGCCAACCGCCGAGATCGCGGTAATGGGCCCCGAGGGCGCGGTCGATATCGTCTACAAACGCGAACTTGACGCGGCGGCCAACCGCGACCAGGTCCGGCAGGAAAAAATCGACGAGTTCCGCGAGCGCCTGGCGAATCCCTACGTGGCAGCCGACCGCGGCTTCGTTGACGCCGTCATCCAGCCCCGAGAAACGCGCAAGAAGCTGATCCAAGCCCTAGCCATGCTGGAAACCAAGCGCGACAAAAACCCGCCGAAAAAACACGGAAACATTCCGCTATAGCGAATGAGCGCACTCCTACTCTCCCAAGTCTTGACGCCAAATCGGAATTTTAGGAGCTTTGGAAAACTCGGTTGGGGATTCTGCGACGGGAACTCACGGGCGAAGTTCACAACCTGTGGGTAAAAAATAAGAGAGTTCCGAGGTGATGTAAGGTCCATTCGTCTCGGCCAGTAGCTCGCGTTTGACCCTTGCTCGACCTGCTTTCAGAGCTTCCCTTGCGGGGCTACTCCGCGCGATCTTCGCTCGGGCTCCGGGCTCACCGCCAACCGGATAAACC
>DATJSG010000043.1:0-42836 GCA_035504195.1 Terriglobales bacterium | reverse complement strand
CAACTGGCCAGCGGCTCGCTGAACGTCAACGTAGGCGGCACCACGGCGGGAACGCTCTACAGCGAAGTGAAGATCTCGGGCAAGGCCAGCTTGGGCGGCACGCTGGCGGTGACGCTGATCAACAGCTTCACGCCGACGGTAGGGCAGACGTTCACGGTGCTGACGGCGACGGGCGCACTGGGCGGGACGACGTTCTCGAACACGACGATCGCGATCAATTCGACGGAGCAGTTCGACATTTCGTACACGTCGACCGGAGTGGTGCTGACGGTAGTAGCGGTCGGGCCGTCGAACGAGAACGGCAAGCCGGCGCAGAATTCGGCACAAAGTTCGGCGATGGCCGTGGTTGAACCGACAAGCGGTGTGAGCAAGAGCACGCTGCTGAGTGCGCATAACAATCTGCGGCACGCGCTGGGCGTGGAGATCGGCAAGCGAGTGGAAGTGGCGAGCGCGGGCAGCGGGAGCGAGCGAGTGGTGGTCCCCGACGCGACCGGCATCAGCACGCCGCGCGCGTGGGAGCATATTCCGGTCACTCCCTTATCGTCATGGGATCACGTGAAAGCCATAACAATCGCACAGACGTTGCGCACGATAAATTCAGGCGGAGCGAAATCCGATCTGGCACATCGCGTCGAGAACTGGACCGGAGCACCTCACGCACTTCCCGTGCAGGCTGCCTTGACCAGAATTGCCAGCCAGAACCATCGGGTGCCAGTGCACTTCTTTCACCCCGCTCTGCCGGTGCTCCGGTAGTTCATCGACCGAGATTTGCCGGCGGCGAACGTTGCGATAGCGTGTTTCAGTTCGAAATGCAGGTCATGCACAATGCGGGCAATCGATTCCCGCCAGCTCTGCGATGCCTCACGATTTCCCTGGAAATCGCCGATGTCAAAATGTGATTGCACTTATTCACTCCCAGCCGGATCGGGGCAGCGTGAAGGGTGGGGCAGTCCGCCGGAGCCTCAACTGAGCAATGGGCCACGCGCTGAGGCGCGGCTGGAAACAGTACCAGCCCCTCCGTGACCTGCTAAGTAGGCAAAAACCGAGCATACTGGATGCGAGTGACTCAAATCGTTCAAAGCAAGCCATCAATGCGTTCTCAGCGGCTGCAACTGGCGGACTCTATCCCTATTGTGCTTCGCCGCCAGGACGGCCACCGGATTCCCGGGAAGTTGCAGTGCGTTTCCGTGACTGGCGGCCTGGTTGTACCGGCCTCGCTGCTTCCGCCAGGTTCCATGGTCAGGCTGATATTTGTTACGCCCAAGGGTCCAGTGACCGGGACGGCAGAAATGCTGCGCCCTGTTTCCTGGACAGAACAACCGTTCCGCTTTGCAGCCATCGCGAACGCGGATCAGCACCGGCTGCGTGCCGTGATCGACATGGTGTACGGACCCACAGGATAACGTAACTTTTGAAAATCGGCGGTTCACTCATTGGCGAAGATAGAGTAATGCTCCGCCGCACCCGGTACCCCTCGCGAATCGCAACGGTTGGTCGGCTGCCCTGCCACTGCGGTTAAAATAAACAAGCACGCTCGTTGCGGGCCCGTAGCTCAAAAGGATAGAGCATCGGATTTCTAATCCGAGGGTTGCAGGTTCGATTCCTGCCGGGCCTACCAGATTCCCCCTAGAGTAATTGCACTATGCGTGCCCCCAAAACCCATCGTCTCACGATATATCAATTTAATTAATATCATCCACGCTGGCGGCGTCCGCATCTGTTTTAGTAATCGCACATTGGCGTCCTAACGCATTGTTTTCCGGGAGCTGATGCTCGAACTTCGTGGAGGTCTAAGACTACAGATGAAGAATCTAAAGTTTCTGGCACTTCTTTCCGCAGTGGTTCTGATGATTCCGCTCGCATTGTTTGCGCGCGAGAAGAATGAGCGGAGTGTGAATATTCCGAATTCCATCCAGGTCAGCGGCAAGACGCTGAAACCCGGCGACTACAAGGTGGAGTGGCAGCCGGACGGGTCGCAGGTGCAAGTAAAATTCCTCCAGTACGGCAAGGCCGTGGCGAGTGCTCGTGCCACGTTGAAGACCAACGACTCGCAAGTCACGCAAGACGATATTCAGACTCACAAGGCGGGCGCCAACTGGGAGTTGACGGAGATCGATTTCGGCCACCAGAAAGAGGCACTGGTCTTCAGCCAGAGCTGAATCGTCTCAGGTCCTGAATCGCGGCCGGCGGAATCGTCATCGCAAGGCTAGTTCCGCCGGCTGCGAAACGCAAAACGAAACTGCGATCTCAGAACTCGAGTCCCAGAGCGCTGCTGAGAAATCTTCCCAAAGGTGCCATCTTTCGGCACGCGCCAGCGACGGTCGTCATGAACCGGGCGCTGCAGGCTTGCTCCACGGTGAAATCCACAGAGGTTCCGAGATCGCGCAGTTTCAGGTCTTCGACGAATTCGTGGTCGCAGGGAAATCCGCGCGGTGGGCGCGAGAGCTTGCCGGCATCGTCCCAGTTCAGCAGTTTGCGGACGCCGCGCCATTCCTCCGCCCGCGACACGATCGCGTTGCGGACTCTGAGCAACGTTGCGGCTTCGGGATGCCACAAGCCGCATGCGGCAAAGCATCCGCTCGATTCCAGGTGCAAATAAAATCCCGGAGAGTGAACGTCTTTGCCGCGATGCGAAAAACGCATGGCAACATGCGTTTTGTAGGGACGCTTGTCGTGCGAAAAACGCGTGTCGCGGTAGATGCGAAACAGCGATCCGCGCGACGGCCGCGCGTCCGCCACCAGGTAGGGTGAGATTTCGTATAGCGGCGCGGCGAAGTCGCGAATGAACTGCAGTGCCGGTTGCTGCACGAATTTTTCATATTCCTGCTTGTGAGCCAGAAACCAGTCGCGATTATTGTTGCGCTTGAGGCGCGAAAGAAAGCGAAAAACATCAGGCGTGAAATATGCGGGCATGGACTATACGGTAAGAAGGCGCACGGCAAAAGTAAAGCCAGTCAAGGCTTGGGCTGGCGATGTTCGCACTCCTCAGTGTTGAGGCAGGAATCGGCGAGCCGAAGCCGCTCGACCGGCTTCCCGCCAACAATGTGCGCCTCGACAATTTCCTCCACATCCGCTTCGGTAACGTGCCCATACCAGACCGCATCCGGATACACGACGATGTTCGGCCCATGCTCGCACTGATCGAGGCAGCCGGACTGATTCGCCCGTACTTTGCCCTTCAGCCCACGCTCGGCGAGCTTTTGCTTAAACAGTTTTTGCAGCTTGGCTTGTGCTTGAGGATCGCAGCATCCCCGCGGATGCCCCGCCGGGCGCTGGTTTCCACAGACGAAGATATGCTTTTCGAATTTCGGCATCAGGCCACCGTGGCGACCCGGGGGACTCTTGCCGCGCCGGGTTGCGCTGTGCCGGTCTGGGTCTCGCCGATCCCGGCATCCCAGATACCGTCGAAGTCGACGAAATATCCCTGCACCTCGATGCCGGGAATCGCCGCTTTAAGGTTAGCTGCGGCGATTTGCAGATCGCGCTCGTGATGCGCCGCTTCGGCTCGGGCGTCTCCGCCGAATCCTTCCGCAAGTCCGCCGTAAGCGCCACAGTCGGAGTGCAGCATCAGGATCACGCGCCGCGTTCCGTGGAGGCGTATCGATTTTCGAATCTGCTCCAGCACGAACTCCCGGTCGGCTTCATGTTCCGGCGACGCCAGCACCTTGGCGCCCCCGGCGAGCTTAATGGGATCGGAGTTCATCACTCCGATGCGCTTCAGGAATTTGCGAAACCCGAGCTCGAAGCGGTTGTCGAAGCACCATAGAATGGCCGCATCGCAATGATACTTTTCGCGAGGAGACTCGAAGTAAAAGACCTTCCTCATGGGACCTCCTGACTGGGAGTTCTTAAGATCATCTTAACTCGATGATGTTAAAGCGGAGTTACCGGCGCGCGTTTCCCTGGGAATTGAGAACCGCTTCGGTGGTGCATCAGTTTGAACTGATACATCACCACCGCTTCTGCCACATTGCTTCCCCTCGTCGCACACGATAAAATGGCCCGTACACATCTTCTCCGCCTCGATTCCAGTAATTTTTGTTTTGAGCATTTCCTGCGGGTGAGAAGTGTGCGACCCCAGGGGACTGCGCAGCCATGCGTCTGCGCGAAATCTGACATGGACGGAGCCGGAAGTGACCAAAGGCAAGACCGCGGTGATTGTGGGTGCCCAGTGGGGCGATGAGGGCAAAGGGAAGATCGTCGACGTGTTGTCGGAGAACTTTTCGGTCGTCGCCCGCTACGCCGGCGGCCACAACGCCGGCCACACCGTTATCATCAACGGCAAGAAATTTATTCTGCAGTTGGTACCCTGCGGCGTGCTGCGGGCGGGTTGCCGCAGCGTAATTGGCAACGGCGTGGTACTCGATCCGCTGGCCTTTCTGAAAGAAGTCGGCGCCCTGCGTGACGCTGGAGTAAAAGTCGACGGTAATCTTTTCGTCTCCAATCGGGCTCACGTCATCCTGCCCTACCACCGGATGATCGAACTCGCTGCCGAGAACGCTCCCGGCCGCGTCAAGATCGGGACCACTTCGCGCGGCATCGGTCCGGCATATGAAGACAAGATGGGCCGCCGCGGGCTTCGTGTTGCCGATCTGCTCGATTTGCAGTTGCTCAAAAAACACATCGAGAACGCCGTGCGCGAAAAGAACATGATCGCCCACGCGCTGTTCAATACCGAGCCTCTCGACGCCGACAAAATGTATGCGGAATATGCCCGGGCCGCGGAGAAGGTCGCACCCTTCGTCTGCGACACGGCCGTCCTGCTGAACCAGGCGCTCAACCGGGGCGAATCGATTCTTTTTGAAGGCGCGCAAGGCACCATGCTTGATATCGATCACGGCACCTATCCATTCGTGACCTCTTCCAGCGCCACTTCCGGCGGCGCCGTCATCGGCACCGGCATCGCTCCAACCGCCATTACCTCCGTCATCGGAATCACCAAGGCGTATTGCACCCGCGTCGGCGAAGGCCCATTTCCCAGCGAAGAAAAGGGCGATGCTGGCGAGAACTTGCGCAAGCGCGGCAACGAATATGGCGCCGTCACTGGCCGTCCGCGCCGAACCGGATGGCTTGACCTCCCTCTGCTGCGTTATTCCGGCATGATCAACGGCACGTCATGGCTGGTAGTGACCAAGCTTGACGTGCTCGACGATCTCGTCGAGATTCCCGTCTGCGTCGGCTACAAGATCGACGGCAAAACCACGGTCGAAGCTCCGGCGCAGGCCAGCGGCTATGACAAGATTGAATGCATCTACGAAAAGCTTCCTGGTTGGAACAAGTCGACCGAGGGAGTTACGGACTACGAAAAGTTGCCCACGCGCGCCCGCGAATATCTTTCGTTCATCGCCAAAGAGACCGGCGCGAAGGTCGGCATGATTTCCACCGGCCCCGACCGCGACCATACCATCCTGATGGATGAATTTGTAACCTCCTTGAAGACCGTCGCGAAGAAAGCCTAGAATGGCGTCCCCGGCTGGCAGTCTTCACAAACCGGTTCGCCTTGCGAACCCAGGCCGCGGAAGGAGCGAACGATGGTGGTGTTGGCGGTTACCTGGATGGCGAAAGTTGGGCACGAAGCCGAAGTTGCCGCGTTGTTTGAAAAACTGACCGAACATTCCCGCAAAGAACCGGGATGTTCGATGTACCAAGCGCATCGGCACAAAACCGAGCCGCGCCGATTCTTCATTTACGAACAATACAAAGACGATGCCGCGCTCGAAGCCCATCGCAGCGCTCCGCACTTTCTGCAACATGCCCGTAAGGATCTCCCGAAGGTCGCCGACCGCGTGGAAGGACACTTATTCGAGCCGCTGGGGTAACTGTAGCGCCGGCATCCTGCCGGCTCTGCGCGGGCGCTTTCGCCCGCGCACGGCGGCTGATTCATGGCTCTCGAACGTCGAGACGCTACTGCGGTTTTTTTGCGTCCGCAGGCGCGGCCTGAGCCGCCGCCGTACGGCTATAGACAATGCTCTTGGTTCCGCCGTCGCAACTGCCAACCACCTTGCCATCGCCTTCCTTACCCTTATCGACGATGTCCAGCGAATAGCCGGTTACGCCCTTGGCATCCAGTTTCTTGGCGATTTCGGCTTTGAGGTCTTCACAGGGCTTTCTCTCCGTCTGCGCAAAACCGTATGTACATACAAAAAGTAGAGCAGCGGCCACTGTCCACGTTTTCATAATGCGTCTCCTCGCTTCGAGCGCAGTATAACCAGTCGTTCTCCGCAAGATGCATTACGAGGGTAATGCGGGTAACTATTTCGGCTGCGCTATTTTGCCAACTCGTATCCTGCGAAGAAAAAGCTCAGCTCGAACCTCGCCGTATCCTCCGCGTCCGACCCGTGAATGGCATTGTGCTCGATGTTGGTCGCCCACTTCTTGCGGATCGTGCCTTCCTCGGCGTTCGCCGGGTTAGTCGCGCCCATCAGCTTGCGGAGGTCGGCGATGGCATTTTCCTTTTCGAGCGCTAGCGCCACGATCGGGCCGCTCGACATAAAGTCGGTCAGTGGGTTGAAGAACGGCCGGCTCGCGTGCACGGCATAAAACTGCTCCGCCTGATGCTTGGAAATCTGCAGCATCTTCATGGCGAGGATGCGGAATCCGTTTTTCTCGAACTGTTCGATGATGTCGCCGATCGCGTTCTTTCGTACCGCGTCCGGTTTTACGATGGTGAGAGTGCGTTGCAGGGTCTTCATAAGTTCGGTCGTTGATCCTCGGTTGCTTGGCCCAATAATATCTGGTCATTCCAGGTGAACTGAGGAATCCGTTTTTTCTCGGTACGCGGTACTGGCTACTAAACACTCACGCCCAGCGCCGCCGCCAGGGTCTCGCCCATTGCTGCTGGGGATCTCGCCACGCGTATTCCCGCCGCCTCGAGCGCCTTCATCTTCTCCGCCGCCGTGCCTTTGCCGCCGGAGATGATCGCTCCCGCGTGCCCCATGCGCCGTCCCGGGGGCGCGGTTTGTCCGGCAATGAATCCCACCACCGGTTTCTTCATGTGAGTCTTGACGAACTCCGCCGCGGTTTCTTCGGCATTGCCGCCAATCTCGCCGATCATGATCACGGCCTCGGTCTCCGGATCGCGATTGAACAAATCCAGCGCATCGACGAAAGTGGTCCCTATAATCGGATCGCCGCCAATGCCGATTGCGGTGGACTGGCCAATGCCGCGTTGCGTAAGCTGATGCACTGCCTCGTAGGTCAACGTCCCCGAGCGCGAAACGATGCCGACGTTTCCTTCTTTGTGAATCGAAGCCGGCATGATGCCGATTTTGCATTTGCCCGGCGAAATAATTCCCGGACAATTCGGACCGATCAGCCGCGAGCGCCGGTCCTGCAGAAACTCCCACGCCTTCACCATATCGAGCGTCGGAATGCCCTCGGTAATGCAGACAATCAAATCAATCTCCGCGTCGGCCGCTTCCATAATGGCGTCGGCCGCGAACGGAGGCGGCACAAAAATCACGGTAGCATTCGCCCCCGTCTTGTCGGCGGCTTCGCGCACCGTGTTGAAAATCGGCCAGCCCTCGTGCGTAGTCCCGCCCTTGCCCGGAGTCACTCCGCCGACAATCTGTGTGCCATAAGCGGCGCTGGTTTTCGCATGAAATGTCCCTTCGCGTCCGGTAAGCCCCTGCACAACCACTCGCGTATTCTTGTCGACTAAGATTGCCATAAATGAAAACCTCACCGTTCCGGACGAATGCATCCGGAGTTACATGTTCATCGCCACTCCGTTACGCCCAGCGTGCCCCGCGCCGCAGCCACGACTTTGTCGGCCGCGTCCTTCATGGTGTCTGTAACCACGAAATTGAGCCCTGAGTCCTGCAAAATCTTCTTGCCTTCGTTCACGTTCGTGCCTTCAAGCCGCAACACCACCGGCAGTTTGATATTCGTTTTGCGCGCCGCCTCGACCACGCCGGTAGCCAGCGTGTCCACCCGCAGAATGCCGCCAAAAATATTGATCAGCACCGCCTTCACATTCTTATCGCTTAGCAGGATTTCGAATGCATGTGCCACCTGTTCGGAATTCGCGCCGCCGCCCACGTCAAGAAAATTCGCCGGCATCCCGCCTGCGTACTTGATGATGTCCATCGTGGCCATCGCCAGCCCGGCGCCGTTGACCATGCAACCCACATTGCCGTCAAGCTTGATGTAGTTCAGGCTGTATTTTGATGCCTCCACTTCCAGCGGATCTTCTTCGGTAATGTCGCGCAACTCGCGCAGGTCGGCGTGCCGGAACAGCGCGTTGTCGTCGAACGTAATCTTGGCATCCAGCGCGAACAACCTTCCATCGGTGGTCGTGATGAAAGGATTGATCTCCAGCAGCGACGCATCGGTATCGAGAAAACCCTTGTAAAGACTAGTCAGAAATTGTACCGCGGGATTGATTTGCTTCGCGTTCAGCCCGAGTGTGAAGGCGATCTTCCGCGCCTGAAACGCCTCCAGTCCCATCCCCGGATCAATGTACTGCTTCAAAATCGCGTCGGGATTTTCCGCCGCAACCTGCTCGATCTCCATTCCGCCAGCCGCCGACGCCATGAACACCGGTTTGCCTTCGGCCCGATCGACAAGAATGCCAAGATAAAGTTCTTTCTCAATCGGCAGCGTCTCTTCAATCAGCAATCGGCGTACAATCCGCCCCTCCGGCCCTGTCTGGTGTGTGACAAGCTTCATGCCCAGCATTTTGCCGGCCAGTTCTCCAGCCTCATTCACCGACTTCGCAATCTTCACGCCGCCGCCTTTGCCGCGGCCTCCCGCATGAATCTGCGCCTTGACTACAACTCCCGTCGAGCCGGAACTGAAAAGTTCTTTCGCAACCGCTTCTGCTTCTTCGCGCGAAGTCGCCATCGCACCGTGCGGCACAGTCACGCCATATTTCTTGAGAATTCCCTTTGCCTGATACTCATGGATTTTCATAATGAAGCTCGCCAGTTAAGAAAATCGGAAGGACCTCTGCTTGCGGCGTCGCACTGCGGGCAGCAAACCCATGATTCTATAAAAGAGAGCGAGATCAGGGCAAACCACATTAAAAATTCAAGGGATTACCTTCCGGAAATGGCTTGTCGGTCAATCCGGCACTCTCTTCGATGCCCCAAGAGGTCGAATCTGACGCCCGCTATCTGGCGCGGTTATGCCGTACAATGCGGCCTGACAGATGATCCTCGACGCCCTCCATCGCCTTACCAATCGCGGCGAATCCCTGAGCCGCACCGAAGCGCGCGAGGTGATGGCCGAAGTGCTGACCGGCAAATGTACCGATGCGCAAATCGCTGCGTTGCTCATCGCCCTGCGCATGAAGGGCGAGACGGTCGAAGAGATCGTAGGCTTCGCCGAAGCCATCCGCGCAGCCGCGGCTCCGTTGCCGATTGAGCGCGTCCAGGCAGATGGGGCTTCCGCGGAATCGATTGCTGTGAGCGGCACGGGCCGCGAAGCGTTGGCCGGGGAATCTGCGGCTGACTCGTTGATTGATACCAGCGGTACTGGCGGCGATGCCAGCGGAACCTTCAACATCTCCACTGCGACCGCGCTGGTTGCCGCCGGAGCCGGCGTCCGCGTGGCCAAGCATGGTAACCGCAGCATCAGCTCAAAGTGCGGCTCCGCCGACGTGGTCGAAGCTCTCGGCGTCAACATTCAGCTCTCGCCCGAGCGCGCCGCGCAATGCCTGCGCGATGTCGGCATCTGCTTTCTGTATGCGCCCAATCTGCATCCCGCCATGAAACAGGTGCAGGGCGTGCGCCGCGAGCTGCGCATGCGGACCATGTTCAACCTGCTCGGCCCGCTCACCAATCCCGCGCGCGCCTCCGGTCAGGTCGTCGGAGTGTATTCGCTGGAGCTGGTCGAGAAATTGGCCGAAGCGCTGAGCATGTTGGGCCTGCGCCGCGCCGTGGTCGTGCATGGCGACGACGGCCTCGACGAAATCACGATTACCGGCAAGACGCGAGTCGCAGAAGCTCGCGAAGGCTCGGTGCGATCTTACGAAATTGAACCGGAAGAGTTCGGAATGACGCGCGGCACGCTACGCGACATTGCCGGTGGCGACGCGCTCCAGAATGCCGGGATCATTCGCGAGGTCCTGTGCGGAGAGAAGTCACCGCGCCGGGACGTGGTTCTGCTCAACGCCGCAGCCGCGCTGGTGGCCGCAGGGCGGGGAAATCACATCGCTGAGACGATTCCGCTCGCCGCCAAATCCATCGACTCTGGCGCAGCCGCAAACAAACTGGAGAGCCTCGTTCGGTTCACCTCGGCTTCCTGATCAGCCGAAAAATGATCGCTTGAATTGTGTTTATGTAGTCGAAACTCGAAATTCAATTCACGCCCTCGACAGCCTCGACCTTGAACTCGTTATTCGTCACATTGCTCTCCGGCACGCTGCCGTCGTTGACTACGATTTCCTCGGGCGCTGCGGGAGTCTCGATGCGTATCGTAGCTTTGCTCTTCGCCCGAATCTCAAGCCGCTTGACCGCTTCGCCGCCCTCAAATTTCACGAGGACCGGAACCTCGGCTCCCGCCGTGCCCAGATTGTCGACCGTAACCGTCACGATGAACGAATCGGTCATGATCTTGCGCGGGAATGCCGACTCGACCTTGAAATCGGGCAATCCGCGGTCGCGATAAACCCAGTCGTCGAAAAACCATTCCAGATCGCGCTGCGTTTGTGCCTCGATCAGCCTCGGCATGTAGGAAGGTTCTTTATCCTTCTCGGGGCGGTAAGCCGCAATCGCTTTCTTCAGTGCGCCATCGCCAATCATGTCGCGCAGCATCCACCAGACGCACATCGCCTTGCTGCGATACAGTTCTTCGCTGTTCGTGTTCACCAGCGAACGGTTTACTTCCTCTTCCGATCGCGGCACGCTCGTCGGATTCTCGACTTGGCCGAGCGCCGCGCGGTGCAATCCCATGTAGTCGAGCGCGGCCTGCCGAGTTTTCTGTTGCTCGACATAGAGAGCCTGCGCGAAATGCGCGAGCCCTTCCTCGATCCACGGACGGAACGAGAAAAATGCGGCGTGCGTAAGCTGATGCGCCGCCGCGAGCCCAGCCTTCGCGTCCGTGCCCGCAAGCGGCGTAAGCAGAAACGCTCCGCTCTCAAACGGCGCATCGCTGGGATCGGGAACATCGGCAGTCTTTGCTTTCTCGCGTTGCGGCCCGAACCAATCCGTAATCAAAGGCAGAGCCTTCTCCGCGGCGTCGGCAAAGTCGTTGGCAGACTCATCGTGGCCGGGGAGATAGTAGACATCAATCGCTGGCCGCTGCAATAGTTTGAAATCGGAGGAGAGAAACGTTGGGACCGAGAGGTTTAGCGTCGGGTATGAACACTTTCCCGTAGGCCATTTCGGACTTCCTCCGCGAATTACGACCCACTGTTCTTGCCCGTCGCACAGACTGGTCGGAACGGAAGCATCGCTTGGAAAGACAGGAAAGGAAATATTGATTTCCATTCGCGACCCTGCTTCGCGCGCCTTCCACCTGCCCAGAACCTCAAACAGACTGTTGCCCTCTGAAAGATTCGCAACCTCGGTGGCAATCGGATACCACGCGACATATCCCACGCCTCGCACCGCGGTGAAAGCTGTGCTGATCTGGTCCCAGTCCGTTCTCTGCGCGGCGTCCTCGGGAGCTCCGATTCGCGTAAGCCGTGTCGCATCGAGCACGATCACGCCTTCGTAGGCGATCTCCAGTTCGACAGTCCCATGCGGCTCCACTGCCTGCGGCAACTGCACAATGGCTTCAGAGAGCGAGCCGGTGTGGTCAATATCGGAGGTATAGGGCTGCGTCAGAAATTGCACCGCCTGGCCTGCAACCTTGATCGATCGCCAGTCGAGCGAAGATGAAATCTGCAGGACCGCGCTTTTCTGAGGAATTGACGAATCGTTGCGCAGCACGATCTTGCCGCGCACTCCAAGCCGATGCTGCTCCGGATCGATCTGCAGATTCAGATCGTAGCTGGTGAACGTGAAAGCTTCGCGGTCGATCGCAAAGCAATTCACCGCGGAGGCGCAGAGCACGCAGGCGACGCACAAAAGGCGAAGGCTCCTCAAACAGCTTGGCATCGCATCAAACTTCATTTCTTCTTCGATGCGCCCTCTGCCGCGCGTCGCTGCCTTACGATTTCATACAGCACGACCCCGGCAGCTACCGAAACGTTCAGCGAAGCCACTTTGCCCAGCATGGGAATCGAGACCAGGAAGTCGCACTTTTTCTTCACCAGATCGTGTAGCCCTTTGCCTTCGGCGCCGAGCACAACCGCGCAGTCCATCCTGTAGTCGAGCGCGTCGTAGGTTTGCGGCCCGCGCTCGTCGAGGCCAACCGTCCAGATGTTGCGGTCTTTCAATTCTTCCACGGAACGCGCGATGTTGGTCACCTTCGCGATCGGCAGATGCTCGCTCGCGCCGGCGGAAACTTTTGTGACCGTTCCGGTGACGCTCGCAGCGCGGCGTTCCGGGATGACCACGCCATCCCCGCCCGCGGCATCCGTGGTGCGCAGGATTGCTCCCAGGTTATGCGGATCTTCCACGCCATCGAGCACCACCACCAGCGAATATTGTCCGCGCTTCGCGCCGACGACGTCATCGAGATGGCTATACTGCTTTGCCGAAGTGACCGCAACCACTCCCTGATGCGCTGCGTTTCCCGCCAGGTCGTCGAGTTCGGTGCGCGACAGGAAGCGCACGGTCACCTTCAGCCGACGGCAATCTTCAATCAGCCGCTGCAGGCGAATGTCGTGCCGCTCCTTAGCCATGCCAACCCATTCGAACGCACGCCCGCGCGCCTTCAGCGCCTCGGTGACGGCATTAATGCCATAGATGTAGTGCATGAGCTATCAGTGTATCGAAAATCGGGAAAGGCGAGGCTTTCCCGACGTGCCGCAAAAAAAAGAATTCTTGCGGAAGAGCGGCGACTGAGCGCCGCGTAGGAGTTGGGCGATGAAATTAGATTGTCATTCGAGCGAACCGAAGAACCGATGCACTTTGGCCGACAGCACGGCGCTGCCGTCGAGTTGCATAGATCCTTCAGCGGGCAAAGAACGCCCGCCTCAGGATGACAACGATGTTGTGGAATCGAGTGCGCCAAGGAAGTTCACAATCTCGCTCGGCTCCGGCCGCTCCGTGTAATCCTCGTTCGCCGATGCGTACAGGATCGTGCCGTCGCGATCGATGATGTACGTTGCGGGAATCGGCAGCTCCCAGCTTTCATCGCCGTTGGTGAAGGGGAGGTTAACGAAAGCTCGGCGATAGATCGCTTCCTGCGGCGCTGGCACGCGATAGGTCAATCCAAATTGGCGCGCGAATTTGTTGCCGGCGTCGGAGAGCAGCGGAAAGCGCAGCTTGTGCTGATCGTGCATGAAGAACGACTGCTTCACGGTCTGCGGAGAAATGGCGACGAGAGTTGCTCCAGCCTGCTCGATCTGCGGCAGGATGAGGTTCGTCGCTTCCATCTGGCCGACGCAGAACGGGCACCAGCGCCCGCGGATGAAGGAGAGGACGAGGCGTCCGTTGGCGAGGAGGTCGGAGGAAGAAATGATCTTGCCTTCATGATCTGGAAGTTCGAACGCGGGCGCCTTCGCGCCGACCGGAAGAGTGTTGGCGGCAAGCAGACGTGACTCTAGCTCTGCGACAGTCTGCGCGTGAATCGTTTGAGCTTCCACCGGAACGTATTTGGCGATCAGTTCCTTGCGCTCGGCAAAGATTTCACGCAGCGGGCGGTGATCAGTCGCAGCATCGGATTCTTCGAGGGAACGCCATTTCATTTTGCGTCACCTTGGAACGAGCCTGCCGTGGCGGTTGTAGAACTCGCCATCGCTTCCCTGTACCTTCGCCGAGAGTGCATCTGCGAGTTGCCACATCTTCCGGATAATCTCCTCGTCAGGGTTCTTGACAACGATATGCCCACGACGGTGGTCGAACCATACCTTACTCCGCGATCCGGAGTACGCCGTCCAGATCGCCAGACCTGCGTTCTCATACCGGATCACGTGGCCATCTGGAGTCGCGGCCTCGGCAGCACTTTCAAGCCGCATCTCGGGGTCGGATTTCAAAACGGCCATCCATTCCGCAAGCGAGATCTCGGAGCCGTCCTGATCAGACCAGCGGCTCTTTCTCGTTATGTAGACGTCGTATCCCAGTTCCGCTCCTAACCAAAATCAAATGCGGTGGACAGGGGTGTCCGCCCCACATGGACTCACATCCCCGGCAGCTTCATTCCCGCCAGCCTGCGCGCAAAACTCGGCTTGCCCATCTGCTTGAACATTTTTTTCATCTGCGCGTACTGGCGAAGCAGATTGTTCACTTCCTGAATCGTGGTTCCTGAGCCGCGAGCGATGCGCTTCCGGCGGCTGCCGTTGATGACTTCGTGATGGTTGCGCTCGTGCGTGGTCATGGAATTGATGATCGCCTCGACGCGGTTGATCTGCTTCTCGTCCACTTTGTCGGCGGCCTTTTGCAGACCGGAAAATGGGCCGATCGAGGGCAACATGCCCATCAGGTTCTTCATCGATCCCATCTTCTTGACCTGGCGCAACTGGTCGCGAAAATCTTCGAGCGAGAAGCCATCGCCGGAGAGCGCCTTGGTCGCCATCTCCTCGGCCTTTTTCTTGTCGATCTGCGATTCGGCCCGTTCGATCAGCGAGAGGATGTCGCCCATGCCCAGAATGCGCGAGACGATGCGGTCGGGATGAAACGGTTCGAGCGCGTCGTATTTTTCGCCGACGCCGATGAACTTGATGGGTTGGCCGGTGACCTGGCGAATGGAAAGCGCCGCGCCGCCGCGGGCATCGCCGTCCATCTTGGTCAGCACGATGCCAGTAAGCGAGAGCTTCTTGTGGAATTCGTCGGCGGAGTTGACCGCGTCCTGGCCGGTCATGGCGTCAGCGACAAACAAAATCTCCGAAGGATTCAGCAGCTTTTTCAGCGACTGCATCTCATCCATGAGCTGATCGTCGATGTGCAGGCGGCCGGCGGTATCGACGATGAGAACGTCGCATCCGGTTACCACAGCCTCGCGGCGAGCTTCTTTGACTAACCGCTCAACCGTCGCTGTGTTGGCCTCGGTGACCTGGCCTTCATAAATATTTGCTTTTACCGCCTGCGCGACAATTTTCAACTGCTCGCGCGCGGCCGGGCGGTAGACGTCGACCGAAACCAGCAACGGGCGATGTCCGCCATTCTTGAACCAGTGTGCGAGCTTGCCCGAAGTCGTGGTCTTGCCGGAGCCTTGCAGTCCGGCCATGAGCACGACTGTGGGCGGTTGCGAGGCGAACTTCACGCGCGCGGTGTCTTTGCCGAGGATGGCGACCAGTTCGTCGCGCACGATCTTGATGACCTGTTCACCGGGCGAGAGCGCGGTCATGACTTCCTGGCCCACGGCTTTGGCGCGAATCTGATCGATGAGTTGCTTGACGACTTTGAAGTTGACGTCGGCTTCGAGCAAGGCGAGGCGGATTTCGCGCAACGCTTCGTCGATATTCTCCTCGGTCAGTTTGGCTTGACCGCGAAGCGACTTGAAGGCGCGCTGGAGCTTTTCCTGCAGGTTCTCGAACATGATGGAAGGTCTATTTTAGCAGCGATCGTTTGGCGGTAATCGAGTCTAGTCCACTTTCGGCCGGATCATCTCGAAACGCTGCGTGGTGCGGGTGTATTGCATGCCTCCCATGCGGCCGATCAGGTCAAGGGAATTGCGGTCCAGGCGTCCGTCTTTGAGATTGGAGTCGTGGATGTGAATCGAGACGACTTCGCCGATGACGAGGCTGCTGCTGGTGGGCGCGGGCGAGAACGTAAGAATCTCATGAAGCCTGCACTCGAAGCTGACCGGGGATTCCGCGACTCGGGGAGGATGCACGACCTTCGACGGCTCCGGAGTCAGCTTCGCCAGTTCAAACTCGTTCACAGATGCGTCGTATTCGCCGCTGGTGAGATTCATCGCCTCAGCGAGCTCGAAGGTGACGACGTTCACCACAAATTCCCCAGTCTCGCGAATGTTGCGCAGCGTATCTTTGGCTTCGCTCGGATTTGCCGCCGGCTGCCTGGATGGGCGGAATCCGGGGGCGAACGCGAGCAGTGGAGGATCGATGCAGACCGCATTAAAGAAAGAGAAAGGAGCAAGGTTGGCCTGTCCTGTTTTACTGATCGTCGAAACCCATGCGATCGGACGCGGGGCCACGGAATTGAGGATGAGGCTGTAAAGCTCGCTGTGCGGGATTTGTTTCGGGCTGACGATCATGATATCGAATATATCGCTTCAAAGCTCAACTTGGTTACGCCTCTTGTTCCTTCACCCCCAGGAAGCGAAGAAACATTCTGGGCCTAACATCTGTTCGTTCCATACGAACTGCTAACGGAATCGCGAATCGTACCGATCGAACGGGAGCCAAAAACAACCCGAAAAACCGGATAACTCTTCACGAAACAGCGCTCGTTCGCGTGGTATTATGCGGCTCTATCCCGTGGCAAGGGCCGGACGTCACAGCCGGCGGCGGAGGACGCGATGATTCCTACCTACAAGCAGTGGGTGCAGGACACCAGCCTGAACGTGCTGAAGCCGAGAAGCTCCCAGCTGAAGGCCGTGGACACGGCGATCCAGCAGTACGAGACCATGAAGACCCAGGACAACCTGTTTCGAATCAAGAATGCGTTCGAGGACTGGAAGCGCTTCAAGGGACCGCAATGGGAGCGCAGCGAGAGGAATGGCAAGCGCGCGTTGACGTTGCTGAATACCGAACTAAATCGGGTCGCGGACTACCGCACCTACCAGATTACACACTTCTCTTTGGAGGAGTTGAGTGCGCTGGCGTTTGTGGCAAGGCAGCGGAAGCAGGTGATCGCGAGCATTTTCGAAAACAAGAAGGTGAGTTTCAAGGCTGCCAAGCTGAAAGAAAAGGTGGCTGAGGCCAAACAGAAGATCACGACGACTTCGAAGCAGGCCGCGACTTACATCGCGTCGCGGGGAAAAACGGCCCCGCCGAAAGCGGCGACGGGATTTTCGACGAGCGACGTACTGCGCAAAAAGATGGACGAGATGGTGAAGTCTTTTTTCGGAGTTGATGGGCTGGAGCAACTGGGAGACCTGTCGGGTTTTATCCTCGACATTCTTAGCGAGTGCGCGCTGAGTGTGCCGCCGGTGGTGGGCCACATTAAGGACGGTTACGATCTGTTCACGGGCTGGGCGAAGGTTGGCGCGTCATTGTATGAGCAGTTCAACATCTCCGATCGCAAGTATTCCATCGATACGGGCGCACCGTCGGCTGCATTCGATGGTCTGCATCGTTGCCTCGTCGATGAAACGAAGAACCAGGCGATTGGTGCGACCAATGCGACTACTTCGTTTGCGCTGAAGACAGGTCTGGCATTCGTGGATGGCGGAGCCATCAGCGGCCCCGTGGTCGGGGCGGTATCGGCGCTGGCGGATTTCTCCCACCAACTGTATCTGCTGGGCATGGAGTGGCGGGCCACGAAGGGAGTGAACCGCGCGCTCAGCAACGGAGATCTGGATATTCGTCTTTTCAAGATTTATCCGCTGATGGGTTGCTACCTGTTGATTTGCGGAACGCTGAGCGATCTGATACCGATCGACTCGTTCGGAACACCGGGCTGGACCGACTACATCACGAACATGAAGAAGAACGCCTTCGACGACATTTACAAATCGGCCACGCACCTGGTGGAAGCTTCGCCTTGGGAAATTATGGGACTGCCGAAGCGGCCGGTCGGCACCAGCGCCGGCATTTTTTCCGAAGTGAAGCGGGCCTTTTCAACCGTGAGCCCGCTCTCTGGATTGCAGGACTTGATGGGCTTGCGCTCCTGAGCGCTGGCCGCGAAAAACAACGCAGCGGGTTGTTTTCTCCGGGTCAGTTCTTTTCGAAGACTGCTTTGGCGGCAACGACCGTGTTGCTGTGGATCGTCACCGTGTCTTCCACATTGCGGGCGTAGCCGCCGGCGTACGTGACCATGATAGGAATATCGCGGGCACGGGCGACGCGAAAAACCAGTTCGTCGCGCTTCTTCAGCCCTTCAATTGTTAGATTGAGTCCGCCGAGTTGATCTTCTTTGTACGGGTCGGCGCCCGCGATGTAGCAGATGAGATCCGGCTCGAACTGCCGCAAGCCGGAACTGACGGCGTTGTCGAGCCATGCGAGGTAATCGTCGTCGCCAATGCCGTCGGGCAGGTCGACATCTATCGAAGAAGGCGGCTTCAGCGCCGGGTAGTTGTTGTGCTGGTGCAGCGAGATGGTGAAGACGTCGCCGGCGTGGGTTCCGCGGATTTTTCCGGGCGCCAGGCGCTGCGCGCCCGCTGGTTGCTCGACAGTCGAGACCGACGCCGACGGGAGCAGGGCACTGGCGGTGCGAGTGCCGGCAAAAATCGCGGCCGTGCCGTTGCCCTGGTGAACGTCGCAATCGACGGTCATGGCGGTGCGGATTCTGTCGTCGCGCTGCAGGCGGCGGATGGCGACGGCGACGTCGTGGATCATGCAGAATCCTTCGCCGTGGTCGGGGAAGGCGTGGTGGAATCCGCCGCCGATGCTGATCGAGACGCGGTCGGTGAGGCATTGGCGCGCGGCGAGGATCGATCCGCCTGCGGCCAGCCAGAAAGCTTCCACCAGATCGCGCGAGTAGGGGAGTTCCAGTTCCATTTCTTCGCGGGGGCTGAGTGTGCCGGTCTTGAGTTTGTGGACGTAGTCGGGCTTGTGGACCAGCAGGATGTCCTGATCGCTGGCGGGCTGGGGATCGAGAAAGTCTGCCGCTTCGGCGACGCCGGTGGAGATGAGGCGGTCGCGGACTCGGCGATATTTTTCGGCGGGGAAAACGTGGTCGCCGATGGGCAGGAAGTAACGGTCGCTGTAGATGAGCTTGAAGGGAAGCATTTCGTTCGCACCATCATAAATCCTTGTCATCCTGATGCCCGCGTCTTCTGCGGGCCGAAGGACCTATGGAATTGGCGGGCGGAGAAGCGCTGCACGCCAGTTGCATGGGTCCTTCGCTGCGCTCAAGATGTCACTGGATCAGCGCTTCTTCGGCGGCGAAACCGGCGCAACCATCGGCCTTCTTACCGGTACGATTGCGCCTTTCGCCGGATCGGCCGCGGCGTTGGCGCGAGTGAGTACTTCCTTCTGGATGTATTGCACGAATTCCTGAATCTGGCGCTGCATCTCTTCCATGCGCTCGCGCATTTGCAGGATGATGGCCATGCCCGCGATGTTGACGCCCAAGTCGCGCGCGAGATTCAAGATGAACTCCAGTCGTTGCAGATCTTCGTCGGTATAGAGGCGCGTATTGCCTTCGGTGCGCGACGGCTTGAGCAGTCCTTCGCGTTCGTAGAGGCGGAGGGTCTGGGGATGGATGCCATACATCTCGGCGACGGACGAAATCATGTAGGCGCCCTTGGATTTGCGTTTCGTCATCGCGACTTAATTTATAGCAGAAACAAAATGGCCACGGATTTTCGCGGATCTGAAGACTCAAATCCGTGTTGATCCCCGGAATCCGTGGCCCTGGTTACTAGGCGGCTGGCTGCGCTTTGCCTTGTGACGGGGCCGACCATCCCGCCGGCTTCAGCGCGTGGTTGACGAAGTAGGCGACGAAGCCGGCGGCGATCAGAATCATGCCGAAGGTGAAGGAACTCATGTTCCAGATCTGCTCGTGCTCGCTGCGGATGACCGAGAATGCCAGCAGAAGCATGGGTGGAATGCCGATGGCGATGGCGCCGAACAAGCCTCCGGGTACTTTAAACGGGCGAGCCAGGTTCGGCTCGCGGAAGCGCAGCACCGCCAGCGCCATGAATTCCAGCAGGAGGCTGGCGCCGTAGAGAAGAATGTCAATCGTGACCAGGCGCTCAAAACCGAGCAACAGGCAGGGCATCCAAAAACAAGCCAGCACCAGGATCGCGACCCAGGGCGCTTTCGATTTGGGTTGCAGCTTGCCGAAGAATTTTGGCAGCAAGCCGTCCTGGGCCATAGCCAGGGGTAAGCGCGAGTAGCTCATCACCAGCGCATTGAACATGCCAAACCCGCTGATCATTCCTCCCAGGGCCAACCCGACGCGAAGAAGAGGACCACCCAGCAATCCTGCGATGTCAGCCCAGAAGCCGGTATCCCAGGAACTCGCGGGCAGGCCCGTCATCCACATGGCTGCAACCGGCACGACGTAACTCAGGGCGACAATGACCACCGCGACCAACATGGCGCGAGGGTAGGTCCTTTGCGGGCGCTCGACTTCGGTGGCGATGGTCGAGGCGTTGTCCCATCCCATGTAGTTCCACATGCAGATGAGGAGGCCGGTGAGAATATCGATTCCCGAATTCGTGGGCTTGGTCGCCGCAACCGCGAGCGCTCCGAACTTGAAAGGAGCGATACAAACAATTGCAACGAACGGCGCTGACAGAGCAAAGAAGAGCCATAGCGAAGTGTTCGAAACAACCTTCACTCCGGCAATGTTCAAAATCGCGCAGGCCGCGACTACCGTCATTCCCACGAACAAGCCGCGATGTCCCTGCTGGAACCAAGGGAAAAGGCGGTCCAGGTAGAGGACGAACAGCGTGGGATAGATTGCCATGTCGAAAATGGACGCGACCAGCGAGAGCCAGGCCTCCTGAAATCCCCAGAAATTGCCCATGGCGCGACGCACCCAGGCGTAGTAGCCGCCTTCGAAGGGCAGCGCGCTCGAAAGCTCGCCGATCATGAAGGCCGTGGGCAGGCTCCAGAGCAGCGGCGTGATGAGCAGAATCAGGATCGCGCGTCCGTAGCCGGCGCCGTGCACGATGTCTTCAGTGCCGTAGGTCCCGCCCGACACCATAAAAAAGGTGGCGGCGACCAGGGGCCAAAGCGTGAGGCGGACGAATTTCTTCCGGTTGGGCGCTTGATTAGGTACGACGGCGAGAGGCTGGGGATTTTCGGGTTGTTGGCTGGGTGCGCTGGCTGTTGCCAATTTCTATGGCTTCCTCCTCAAGCGACTCACTCTCACCACCGCGTCTCCCTTGAGTCTTCTAAGAAGACTTTTTTCTCGCGGCTCCCAGGTTTGATGCGATTTCCCGGGCATTTCGGCGAAGTTAGTTCGCAAATGTGAGATTACGGGAAATTTCCACAGATGCAAGATTTTTTTGAATTATTTTGAAAAATTTTGTAAGCGGGCGGTGTGGTACGGAGGTAATGGCGGACGGGACGAAAGTCGGCAGTTGCCGAATGGAGCTCGAGCGCCGAGTTAGCGGCGAAGACTCGTTGTCATCCTGAGGCCCGCATATTCTGCGGGCAGAAGCATCTATGCAGACTGCCGGCGGCGCCGCGCCCAAGGCAGGTTGCACAGATCTTTCGCGCAAAGTCCGCGCTCAAGATGACAAAATTTGCACGGCAGCATCCTCAGAGCTTCAGCTCCCAGGTTTCGGCGACGAGATCATTCCGGTTCCAGCTTTGGTGCTTTTGCTCGGCCACTTTTTGAAATCCGGCGGACTGATAGATGGCTCGGGCTGCGTGCAGTTCGCTCTGCGTCCAGAGCATGATCTTTTTGTAGCCTGCCTGGCGGGCGAAGCGAACGCACTCTTCGACCAGCCGTTTGCCGATTCCCAGGCCGCGGGCCGAAGGATCCACCAGCAGGAGGCGCAGTTTGGCGACCGACGCCGACTTCTTCACCAACACCACCGAGCCGACGTTGACGCCGTCGTTCTCGGCGATCGTTTTTTCCGCAATCCAGCAACGCTCGCGGGCGGGATCCAGCTTTTCGATGAACTCGGCCACAATTCCGGCCACCATTGCTTCGAAGCGCTCGTCGTATCCGTACTCGCGCGAGTACAGCAGGCCGTGGCTCTGGACGATCCATCCCATGTCGCCAGGGCGATGAGGACGAAGAAGGTAAGGGGCCGCGCGCGTGCCCTCCGGCGACAGCAGAGATTCGATGGTCTGCATCGCCGCAATCAGGGCGACCTGCTTGGCGCTGGGCAGCCGTTTCAACATTGTGCCGACCTGCTGGTTGGAGCGGGCGTTCAGAGGGTCAAAGGCCTTGCGACCCTTCCTGGTGAGTTTGAGCAGGGTTTGGCGGGCGTCTGCCGGCGAGGGCTCCCTTTCGATCAGGCCGGCCTTTTCGAAGCTGGCCAGAATGCGGCTGAGGTATCCGGCATCCAGCTCCAGGACCCGGCAGAGTTCGACCGCCGTCGCTTGCTCGCGGTGCGCCAGTTCGTAGAGCGTCCGGACCTGGGTCAACGAGAAGGGGCTATTCAGCAAACCCTCATCGAGCAGACCGATCTGGCGGGTATAGAAGCGATTGAAATGTCGTATGGCGGCGATATGCGGTTCGGGCCCCGGCGGCGGGTGCATGCAGATAGTATCGGGAAAGAAGTTGACTAAGTCAAGCATTATCGATGACTTTATCAACTTAACCGCCGCAGCCTTTCACAACGCCTTGTCATCCTGCAGCCCGCGTGGTTTGCGGGCTGAAGGATCTGTGCAACTTGCCGGCGCCGCCTCGCCGCCAGCAACGTGCATAAATCCGTCGCTTCGCTCAGAATGACAAGGTGGAGGAATTCTTTAGACTTTTGTCCACAACTCGGCGCGCGGGTCTTCCGGATTCAACTTGGCGAGTTCGCGCAGCAGTTCCTTGGTGCGCTCGTCGCGCGGCATGGGGACGGTGACTGCAATCTCGACGATCTCATCGCCGCGGACGCCTTCGCGCGTGGCCGAAGGCACGCCCTTTTCGCGCAGGCGCAGCTTCTGGCCGGATTGCGTGCCGGGAGGAATCTTCAGCAGTGCGCGGCCGTCGATGGTCGGGACTTCGATCTTCGCGCCGAGCGCGGCCTCGGTGGCGTTGACCGGGACGCTCAAATAAATGTCGTCGCCGTCGCGCCGGAAAATTGGATGGTCGCCGGTACGAATGATGGCGTAGAGATCGCCCGGCGTGCCGCCGTGGGCTCCGGCGTTGCCCTTGCCGGGCAGGCGGATGCGCTGCCCGTCGCGAGTGCCGGCCTTGATGCGGACTTCGAGCGGTTCGGTGTTCGCCACCGTGCCTTCGCCGTGACAGGTGGGGCAGGTCGACAGATTCTTGCCGGTGCCGTGGCAGCGCGGACACTGCACGTTGAATTTCATGCGTCCGCCGGTCTGCGTGATCTGCCCGCTGCCGCCGCACTCCGGACATTTGCCCGGAGATTCGATCGCGCCCTGACCGTGACAAGTCGCGCAGACATCCTGGCGCGAAATGTTCAGGCGCATGACGCCGCCGCGAATGGCCGTCCAGAAAGGGACGTTGACCTGATATTCGAGATCGGTGCCGGGCTCGGGGCCTTCTTCGGAGGGAGCGGCGCTGCGGCCTCCGCCAAAAATTGATCCGAAGATGTCGCGAAAGCTGGCTCCGCTGCCTGAGTTTCGCTGTCCACCTTGTCCGCGAGCGGCACTGTCCGCCAGGTCGGAGAAATCGAAGCCGCCGAAATCGAAAGGAACGCCCTGGCCACCGGGCTGCGCGCCGCCGGGAAATCCCCCTCCGTCACTCTCCGAGCCGGCTCGCGCATAGGCCTCGGCCGTGGCGGGATCAATATTGTCGGAGTAGAAACCGACCTGGTCGTAGATCTTGCGCTTCTTGGGATCGCTGAGAACTTCGTTGGCCTCCGACAGCGCCTTGAACTTCTCCTCGGCAGACTTGTCCCCCGGATTGACGTCAGGATGGTACTTGCGCGCGAGCTTGCGAAACGCCTTGCGGATGTCGTCGGCCGAGGCCGACTTCTTCACGCCGAGGATTTCGTAATAGTCTTTCTTGGTAGTGGTTGCCATTCAATGCGATCGAATTCGGACGAAAGTCAGTTCACAACCTTGCGCCGCTCTTTATCTTCTACCACTATGGTCAAATCTTCGAACTCGGGCGCGTCTTCATATACCGGAACCGGCCGCGTTCCGGCAGGAGTGGAGACAAAAACCTCCCACTCCCCCTCGTTGTCGCCCAACGACACGAAATAAGTTTCATTGTTGATCTGAAAATCCACTTCGCCTCCCTACACAAATGTCATCCTGAGCGAAGTTGCCGTCCGCGAGGCAAACGGCAACGCAGTCGAAGGATCTCTATAAGTCGCCCCCGACGGCGGCGGAGACAACTCAGGGATCCTTCGACTGCGCGGATGCTTCACTTCGTGAAGCCCCCGCTCCGCTCAGGATGACAACTAATAAAAGCGCGTAACGCGGGCAAGAGTGCCCGCGCCACACGATCCACCTCAAAGCTGACAGCTTACAGCAGATCCCTCGCTATGCTCGGGATGATGGCTGCGGGGCTCTCGCTTCGCTCACGCCCGCAAAGCGCCGTCACTTCTTGTCTTCCACATCCACGTACTCGGCGTCGATCACGCCCTCGTCTTTCTTCTGGCCGCCGCCGTTGGCTCCCGGCTGCGGACCGGCATCCGCTGCCGGCCCAGTTCCCGCGCCACCTGCTCCCGGAGTTGGCTGCGCCGCCTTGTACATCTGCTCGGCCAGCTTGTGCGAAGCTGCGGTCAGCGTCTCGCGTGCCTTATCCATCTGCGCCTTGTCGTTCGATTCGAGCGCCTTCTTCGCGTCAGCCAGCGCGTTCTCCACGTCGCCGCGATCCGAGCCGGAGATTTTGTCGCCCTGCTCCTTCAGCATCTTCTCGATGTTGTAGACCATCGAGTCGAGCTGGTTCTTGGCCTCGATCGAATCACGCTGCGCCTTGTCTTCGGCGGAGTGCGCGTCGGCTTCCTTGGCCATGCGCTCGACTTCCTCCTTCGACAGACCGGACGACGAAGTGATCGTGATCTTCTGATCCTTCTGCGTGGCCGTATCTTTCGCGGTCACGTTCAGGATGCCGTTGGCGTCGATGTCGAATGTCACCTCGATCTGAGGCACGCCACGCGGAGCCGGCGGAATTCCGGTCAGGTGAAACTTGCCCAGCGTCCGGTTCTGCGCCGCCATGGGCCGTTCGCCCTGCAGCACGTGAACTTCAACCGAGGTCTGGCTGTCGGCCGCGGTCGAGAACGTCTCCGTCTTCTTGGTCGGAATGGTCGTGTTCCGCGGGATCATTGGCGTCGCCACGCCGCCCAGCGTTTCGATCGCCAGCGTCAGCGGAGTCACGTCCAGCAGCAGCAGGTCTTTCACTTCGCCTTTGAGCACGCCGCCCTGAATCGCCGCACCGACCGCGACGACTTCATCGGGGTTGACGCCCTTATGGCCTTCACGCCCGAACAGCTCTTTTACGAGCTGCTGAATACGCGGCATTCGAGTCTGTCCGCCGACCAGCACGACTTCGTTGATCTTCGAGGTGTCGACGCCCGCGTCCTTCATGCACTGCTTGCACGGTCCAACCGACTTCTGGATGATATCTTCGACCATGCCCTCAAGCTTCGCCCGCGTCATCTTCTTCACCAGGTGCTTCGGGCCAGTCGCATCCGCCGTGATGAACGGCAGATTGATTTCGGTTTCCATCGTGGTCGAGAGCTCGATCTTGGCGCGCTCCGCCGCGTCACGCAGACGCTGCAGGGCCATCTCATTCCCTTTGCCTCTTAAATCGAGCCCTTCGTCCTTCTTGAATTCATCAATGAGCCAGTCGACGATGCGCTGGTCAAGATTGTCTCCACCCAGGTGCGTGTCGCCATTCGTGGCTTTGACTTCAATCACGCCCTCGCCGACTTCGAGAATTGAAATGTCGAAGGTGCCGCCGCCGAAGTCGTACACGGCGATCGTCTCGTCTTTTCCTTTGTCAAGCCCGTAGGCGAGCGCTGCCGCTGTCGGCTCGTTAATGATGCGCTTTACTTCGAGCCCGGCAATCTGTCCGGCGTCTTTGGTCGCCTGCCGCTGCGCGTCGTTGAAATAAGCGGGCACAGTGATGACCGCCTCGGTCACCTTCTCGCCGAGATAGTCTTCCGCCGCTTTCTTCAGCTTCTGCAGAATCAGAGCCGAAATCTGCGGAGGCGTGTACTCCTTGCCCTGCGCGAGCACGGCCACGTGGTCGCCCGACTGCACGACCTTGTAGGGCACCATCTTGATCTCTTCGGTGACTTCGTCAAAGCGGCGTCCCATGAACCGCTTGATCGAATACACGGTGTTCTCAGGATTGGTGATGGCCTGCCGCTTGGCGACCTGGCCGACCAGCCGCTCTCCAGTTTTCGTAAACCCAACTACCGAAGGCGTCGTCCGCCCTCCTTCTTCATTTGCGATGACCTTGGGCTCGCCGCCTTCCATCACCGCCACGCAGGAATTGGTGGTTCCCAGGTCAATTCCGATAATCTTCCCCATACAATGCGTCCTCCTAAACTTGATAAGTCCTTTGCAATCAATGCAATTATGATTGCGCTCAAACCCATGCTAAGACTTGAGTGGATTGCTGTCAAGGTTTAGATGCAGTGAGGTGGGATGAAGTTGCGGGTGGCCTTGGGCGAACGTGTCTCAGAAGATCAGCCGGATGGGCTCCTTCCGTTTCGCTTCACGAAAAGGCGCCCCGACGTTTCGCGTGAACGGGGCGATGACCGGACCGTCCAATCTGGCCGCACCACCGCTACTCCATCTCCACCTTCCACACCTGCGCCCCGCCCAACGAGTAGTAGAATCCCCACCCTGCCAGAACGACCACGCTCAGCACCGCCAGCACAGACGCGCCCATGTACCAAGCCGAGAAGTCTGCCGTAAGCGGCACGTTCCCCAGCATATTCGCGATAAAAATGGCGACGGCTAAAGGGATGAGCCCGAAGCGGAAAACGATTAACACAGCAATCGCATAGGCCAAAATCTGCGTGGGTAAGTCCAGGGCCGGGTGAGAGGAAGTGAGTCCGCCAGGGAGAGCATAGATGGCTACAAACGCAATCGCGGCCAACCAGTCCTTGCGCAAAAGCGCTTTCAGTCCGAGCAAGAGCATGAAGAAGAACAAGGTGGAGAGAATCGAGCCCGGAATCTGGATCAGCCATGCCCCCAGAGCCTCCCGTCCGCCCATCAGGAATTCAGCCTGACCGAGCACGGGTGCTGACGCCAGGTACATCGCGCGAATAGAGTGGATCTCGAAGATAAGTATCCAGACGACGCCGAGCATTACGCCGAAGAGGATGTCACGGCTAACCAGCGGATCACGAAATTGTCCCGCGAGCAGGCGGCTCCAGGAAATGATGGCATGCGGCCAGCGCCGGCGCACCCACGGTTCAAGGGCCAAATACAGGATCCACGTGATCCCCGTGATGAACAGTCCAGTGCTGATTGCGATCGCGAATGAACCGATGACATCGAGGCTCAGCGTGAAGTGGCTGCGGCACAACCACAGCAGCATTTCCAGCACAAACATTACGGAAGCGAGCCGGAAGGCGCCTTCCCGATCGCATCGTCCCTGGCGGTAATTCCGGCGCGCCAGCAGAAGAGATCCCAGCAGGCCCGCCATCAGAATGACGATGGAGAGAATGCTGCTGGCTTTCTTCCCCGTCGAATCGTCCGGGGCCTTCATGCGTCCAGCCTTGGTCCAATCGCCGATCAGGCGGAAGAATACCGGCTTGCCACGCCATGCCGAAGCTTCCACCCGCAATGGCCGCGTCGTCCCCGGCCAGGTTCCCGTCCATGCCGCGCGGGTATCAGGAGCAGCCAGCGAATTCCACAGCGGGTCCGCCTTCTGGAACTTTGCCGGATCAAGCCCGGCTTCGGCGAACAACCCATTCCAATCATAGGTGGTCGCTGGTCCAGCCGCATTTTCTTCTTGCGGGGGGATTGCCTGGAAATAAATGAGCCGCCCCTTCGGATCGAGTTCCAGACTAAGCATTCCGGACAGAGTCGGCGCAGGATCGTCGCGGTTTACGATTCCCGGAGTGAGAAACTGATCTCGAAAGCCCTGGGCGAACATGGTGTCGGGGCTTTGGCGATACCAAAAGAAAAGCAGCGACGGCCGGCCGGCCAAAATGGCATCCCAGTTCGGACGAGGTTTGTCGTTCTTCTCCACCGCGTCCTTGAATTCATCGTTGTAATCAAGGCCGAACGCAGTATCGACGGGACGCTCGGGATATCCCAGCCGCGCGGTCATTTCGCGAGCTTTTTGCGCCAGCACTTCCGGCGTCAGTTCCAGCTGCATCCTGGCCAGACCGCTGTAGCGGATGGTCAAGTACGAGCCAATGGCAAGTCCGATCAAGGTCGCAACCAGACATGCGATGGCGATCTGCGGACGCAGCCCGGTCGTCTCTCCCGCAGCCGCGACCATCTTTGGCGAAGGCGTCTCTCCCGCGGCCAGCGCCGCGGCCAGCGGATCGCCGCCGGGGAGAGCAGCGGCTACGGCGAGCGCGGTCGCGGGTCGCGCCGAGGCTGAAGTTTCAAGGCAGCGCAAAATTACTTTTTCGACGATAGGATCGAGATCCTTCACCACCGACGATGGCCGGCTGGGAGTGCGATCGGCGTGCCCATGCAGTGAGGCAGTTTCGGCCGTCTTTTCTGCGAACGCTCGTTTGCCCGTGAAAACTTCATAAAGTACGAGGCCGAGCGAATAGATGTCGCTGCGCGGGCTGACTTCGGTTCCGGCCAGTTGCTCTGGCGACATGTAGGCGGGAGTGCCGCTGCGTATCTCGCTCCCGCGAATGTCGTCGGCGATGCCGGCCAGGCCGAAATCCATGATTACCGCCTGCCCCCGGCCGTCGAGCATGATGTTGGCGGGCTTCAGGTCGCGATGCAGCACGCCTTTGGCATGCGCGGCGGCCAGCCCGGCACAAAGTTGGCGCGCGATCTCGATGGCTTTATCCTGAGGCAGGCGGCCGATGCGGCGTAGCAGAGAAGCCAGGTCCTCGCCGTCGACGTACTCCATGGTGAAAAACGTCTGGCCGTCGACGTCGCCCACATCGTAGACGCGGCAGACATTCGGATGCGAAACCCGGCGGGCGATGCGCACTTCGTTGCGAAAGCGTTCGAGCAGGCCCTCGTCGCGGGCGGCCTCGTCAGGCAGGAATTTCAGAGCGACGGCTTGCCCGAGCGTCAAATCGTCGGCGCGATAAACTTCTCCCATGCCGCCTTTGCCCAGCAGCGCGATGATGCGGTAGCGGCCGGCGATCAGGCGTCCGGGCAGAAAGCGGCCTTCGTTGCTCAGATATTCGGCCGAACTGGGAGGACGTAAAGAAGACGCAGAAGGCGGCCGCGACGGCTTCGCCGACGATGGCCTGGGAGATGCGGGATTCGGTGACGCCGGAAAGGGTGACGTGGCCGCGGAAAAATCGATCGTGGGCACGTCGTCGGTGTTGGCCGCCGGAGCTCCGCAGGACGAGCAGAAGCGGACGCTGCTCGCCAACTCAATGCCGCAGGATGCACACTTGGCCATGATTTTCTCCGCTACAGTGTAAATCAGCCGTCGGGCACCAGTTGTGAGGCACCAGCGTCAGGCGTCGCGCCCGAAGGCTGACGCCCTCATGTATTACCATCCAATCGATGACTTCACGCGTGAGGCGCTGGCTGCGGGATCCGGTCTTCCTTCTATGTCTGGCCGCGGGTCTGCTCGCCTTCGTGGTGCAGTCGGGCGAACTGGGCACCGCCGACACCATGCACCGGCTCCAGACCACTCATTGGCTCTGGACTTCGCAGCCCCAGGTATTTCCCAACGAGTATCCGGAGTTTGGGCTGCACGGGCGCGGCGGACGGCTCTATAGCTGGTATGGCATTGGCCAGTCGTTGCTCATGCTGCCCGCAGACCTCATCGGCACATGGATCGCGCACTGGCACGCTTTTGCCGGATACGAAGACGATCCGGCAGTGCGCAGCATCGTCGTCAGCTACGGCACAAACATTCTGGTGAATGTACTGACGGCGCTGATCGCTTTTCGTCTCCTGCGGCAGCTGGGATTTCGCCTGAACGAATCCGTCGCCGGCGTGCTCGCGCTGCTCCTTTGCACCACTCATCTCCATTACACGCAGAACCTGCAGGAAAACAGCTACATCATGCTGCTGACGCTGGTGGGATTTTCCTATCAGTACCAGTGGCTCCGCACCGGCAGCAAACGGGCATTGCTGGCTGGTTCTGCGGCGCTGGGACTGAATTTGCTGACGCGCCTGACTACTGGGCTCGATCTGATTGCGGGCGGCATCTTTCTGCTGGCGGTTCTTTGGTTCGAAAGCGCCCGTGGGAAGGAGTTGTGGCGGCGATTTCTTGATTACTGCAAGATTGCGGCACCGGTATATTTTTTCTTTCTTGCGGTCGACCGCGTGTATCAGTTTTACCGCTTCGGGTCGTTCACCAATACCTACGTCTCGATTTTTGCCAAAGAGCAGCGACTGCAGGATCCCACGCTGCCCGCCAACTTTCCCTGGAGCACGCCTTTTCATGAAGGAGTTCTCGGCGCGCTCTTCAAACCGGAGAAGTCCATCTTTCTTTTCGATCCGCTGCTGGTGCTGGCGATCGTGCTGCTTGCGTTGCTGTGGAAACGGCTCAGCGCAGAGGTGCGGGCCTTTGCGGTGAGCTCGTTTCTGTTGCTGGCCGGTTGCATCGGTTTCTATGCGCGCTATACCTACTGGGCAGGAGACTTTGCTTGGGGCGACCGCTATGTTTCGACCGCCGTGGAGTTAGCGGCGCTGCTGGCGGTGCCGCTGCTCCTGCGATATCGGGAAAATTTGGGTAAGACGATCTGCCGCGGCGGGCTGACCCTCATCGCCGTCAGCCTCGTGATCCAGGTTGCGTCGCTGGCTTTCTGGCTACCGCTGGAAATCTATCAGATGGAGACGCTCGGCCATCCCACCTTCGTCATCGGGCTGCGCTTCAAAAACATTGCGGCGTTCGCGCTCGGAAAAATGGATGCCTGGGGTCTGAACAATGAGCCGATGACGCAGGACGCGTGGGACTATGTCCACATCACAACCTGGAATTTTTTGCCATTCCTGCTGCGCAGGGTCGGCGCGGCGCCAAAGTGGGTGGTAGATGCAGCGTTTGCCGTCTGGGTTGCAACTCTGGCGGTGCTGGCCGGGGTTTTGTGGCGGGTTAGAGCGGTCATACGAGAACCATTATGATGGTAGAAAAGATAGAAGACGATGGTAGAATGGGTGGAAACCTCTATGAGCCTCAACATCAAAAACGAAGAAACTCACCGCCTGGTGCGAAAACTTGCCCGTCTTACAGGACGAAGTATGACAGCTGCGGTTGAGCACGCAGTTCGAAAAGAGCTTAAAGAAGTGGAGGCCAACCATGGCGATGATCGGCTGGAGCGCATACTCAAAATCGCGCGAGAGGCCGCTCCGCTCTGGGAAGAACCTTACAAGTCCACGGACCACGGCGATTTGTTGTACGACGAAAAAGGATTACCGAAATGATCGTGGATGCCTCGGCGATTCTTGCAATCTTGCAGAATGAGCCCGAAACGGTTGCCATGGGTAAAGCATTATTAGGGGCTCCAATCTGCCGTATCTCGCCAGTGAACTATGTGGAAGCGGCGGTCATCGCCGACAACAACTCCAACCCTGCTCTTCGCCGCAAACTGGATGATCTTCTCCGTGACGCATCCATTTCCATCGAAACCGTCACGCCAAAGCAGGCCGAAATCGCCCGCGAGGCTTATCGAGATTTCGGCAAAGGCCGCCACAAGGCCAGCCTGAATCTTGGCGATTGTTTCGCTTACGCGCTCGCCAAAGAAATGCGCGAGCCTTTGCTATTCAAGGGGAATGATTTCGCGCGAACGGATGTCGAAGTCGTGAAACTCAGCTGATTGGCTTCAACCTCCAATCAGGGAGCTGAGTAAACCCACCGCACTACTCCACCGTGACCGACTTCGCCAGATTCCTTGGCTGATCCACGTCGCAGCCGCGGCGTACGGCGATGTGATACGCCAGCAGCTGAAGGGGGACAATTTCGAGGATCGGCGAGAGTTCCTCCGGTGCGGCGGGAACATACAGAACGTGATCGGCGGCTTCCTTAATCTCTTCGTCGCCTTCAGTGGCGATCGCGATTACCACTCCGGAGCGCGCCTTCACCTCCTTCAGATTGGAGATGGTCTTTTCGTAGCGCAGTACCGAGCCGGGATTGTTCACGTCTTTCGTGGCAATAACTACCACCGGCAGATTCTCATCAATCAAGGCATTCGGGCCATGTTTCATTTCGCCGGCCGGATATCCCTCGGCATGGATGTAGGAAATTTCCTTTAGCTTGAGCGCGCCTTCGAGGGCGATGGGATAGTGAATGCCGCGGCCCAGAAACAGAAAATCATGCACTCGCTGGTAGCGCTTGGCCAGTTCGTCGCAGGCTTCGTCGTGCGTGAGAATATTTTCCAGCTTGCCGGGAATGCGGGTTAGCTCCAGCATCGCGGCCCGGGCCTGCTCAGGCGCCATCACATCGCGCACTTGCGCCAGATACATGGCGAAAATGTAGAGTGCGGTCAGTTGCCCGGTGAACGCCTTGGTCGAGGCCACGCCGATCTCCGGGCCGGCATGCGTGTAAATCGTCCCCGCAGCTTCGCGCGTGATCATCGATCCGACCACGTTGCAGATGGCCAGGGTCTTCGATCCTCTGGACTTCGCTTCGCGCTGGGCGGCGATGGTGTCGGCGGTTTCTCCCGATTGCGAGATCACCAGCGTCAGCGTATCGGTGTCGACAATCGGATTGCGGTAGCGCCACTCGCTGGCATAGTCCACTTCCACCGGCACCCGCGACAGCGACTCAATCATGAACTTGCCGGCCTGCCCGGCGTGCCAGCTCGTTCCGCAGGCGATGATGTTGATTTTTTTCGCGGCTCGGAACTCGGCTTCAGTGATTTCCATCTGATCGAGGAAAATGTGGCCCGTATCCTGCGACACGCGGCCCAGCGCGGTGTCGCGGACGGCGCGCGGCTGCTCATAGATTTCCTTGAGCATGAAATGCTTGAAGCCGCCCTTTTCGGCCATGATCGGATCCCAGGTCACGTGCTGAATCTGCCGCCGGACGGGCTTGCCGTCAAAGTCGGAGAGATGCACGCCGTCAGGGGTGACCACGGCCATATCACCATCCGCCAGGAAAAAAATGTCGCGGGTGTGATAGAGGATGGCAGGCACATCGGAAGCGACGAAATATTCGTCGTTGCCCAGGCCAATGACTGCCGGCGGGCCGTTGCGCGCGACCACGATCTTGTCGGGATCGTCGGTCGAGATCACTCCCAGCGCAAACACTCCGCTGAGTTGCTTCACCGCCTGCCGCACAGCGTCTTCGAGCGGAACATGCCGGCCGTTTCCAGAGTGTCCAGAATACTTTTCCACCAGATGAGCGATGATTTCGGTGTCGGTCTCGGTGGTGAATTTATGGCCCTCTTCGATGAGCTTCTTTTTCAGGCCGAGATAGTTTTCGACAATCCCGTTGTGTACCACCACGATCCTGCCGGTGCAGTCCCGGTGCGGATGCGCATTTTCTTCCGTGGGGCGGCCGTGCGTGGCCCAGCGCGTATGGCCGATGCCGTACGTGCCGTTCAGCGGTTTCTGGCGAATAACTTCTTCAAGATTGCGCAGCTTGCCTTCGGCGCGCAGAATCTGCAATCCATCTCCGTTGCCGCCGACCGCGATGCCCGCAGAATCATAGCCGCGATATTCCAGGCGTCGCAGTCCCTCAATGATGATGGGAACGACACTTTTTTTGCCCACGTAGCCGACAATGCCGCACATCGGGAACACCTCAAAGATGGATTGGTCTTACTGCGTCAGATCTGCTTCCGTCAGGTCGTGCTCTCATCAGGCCTGTTCCGCCAGGCCTTAGTCCGCGAGGGAGAAGCGGAATTCTTCTATGACGGGGTTGGTCAGCACTTCGCGGGCGATGCGCTCCACTTCGGCTTGCGCCTCTTCGCGCGACAGTCCGCCAGCCAGCGTCAGTTCGAAATACTTGCCCTGGCGAACGCTGTCGAGTCCTTTGTACCCCATCTTATTCAACGCACCGTGAATGGTCTTGCCCTGGGGGTCGAGAACACTTTTCTTGAGCGAGACGTAAACGTGAGCGGTCATAGCCACTCGATATTATACGTCAGGGTTGGGTAGCGGATGAGAAGCCCGGGAAGTCCTAAGGGCTTGTACTGCGGGGTATTAGGCTTCAATCTCGCGAAGTCTTTCGTCGAGTTCATCGAGCGCTGCCTGCAGCATCTGGCGGTGCCGCGGATTCTGGCTCGTCTCTAGTTGTTGAAGCACTCTTTTGCGGGAAAGCAATAGACCGGTTTTCGTCCGCTGCCGCTCCGCGTCTTCGGCGGTCATCTTTCGATGTGGGTCGGCTGATTTTTGTCCAGCCTCGGCCTGTTGCGCCTCTACCGCTTTGCTCTCCCACCCTCGCGCCACTTCCAGATTATAATCGCTGCATGTCGCCGCGGGCCGCTTTAGCCGAATCAAGTCGAAAGCGTCGCTCCGCGGTGACCGCAGCCGACTCTTGCAATCCTCAATTTCCCAAATCCGGACAGCACCAGGAAATCCAGCCCTCCCTTGACTCGATGAGTATAATTGCCACTGTTCGGAGGGCGACCGGACTACGTTCCGCTTTTTGAGGGGGAAGCGGCGGGAGTAGTATCCGTGCATCCCTCGCATGCACTAGCTTGGCGATCCCGACGATTGAGTAATGCAAGAGTCTGCGGAGTTGCCGACTTCGTCTGTCTCCACCCCGGCCGCTACCGTTGTTGTTGTCCCACTTCTGCTCTACAGTTCTTACCGATAATTTCATTCCTTCTCTACCCGGTTTCATCTCCCAGAAAAAATCCCCCTACAGCTCATCGTTTGGCAAAGGCTGCTTTGCCGGTTTGGTGCGTCGTGTGCGCGGAGGTGGTTTCGAATGCAGCCTAAACCCGGCTTCGACGCGGAGAGTTTAATCCCGTTCGCCTACGCCGGCGCTCTCTCGGAGCCAGAGAAGCTGCTCGCAGCCTATTTCAAGTCGTCCGCCGTGGGGCTCGGCATTCTCGATGCCCAGTTCCGCTACCTGGCCCTCAACCACACTCTGGCTGAGATCAACGGACTGCCGGCCGGTGAGCACTTGGGCAAGAAGGTTCGCGACGTGCTCGGGCCCGTCGCGGACAAGATTGAACCTGTCCTGCAAGGCGTGGTGGCCACGGGCGATCCCGTCCTGAATCTCGAAGTCTCCGCGCAGCTTCCCACCCGCAGCGAAGTTGGCCACTGGATTGTCCATCATCTTCCCATTAAAGGGGACGACGAAAAAGTCGAGCGCATCGGCGTGGTAGTAACCGAGATTACCGAGCAAAAAAAACTGGAAAAGTCGCTGCACGATCTGACCGGCAGGCTCCACAAAGAAATGGCGCGCCTGGAGATGCTGTTGGAAGTCAGCTCCATCCTTTCCGCGAACTGGAACGTGCAGCAGGTGTTTCCCAGCATTTCCGCGCGGGTTCGCCGGGTGCTGCGCCAGGAATACGCCGGCTTCTCATTGCAGGACTCGGCCAGCGGACTTTTAGTGCGCCAGGCCGAAGACTTTCCCTTGGGCAAAGGATTTGCCTCATCGGTTGTCACGAGCGATGCCAACAGTCCCGCGGGGAAGGCGCTTGCGGGCGGCGCCCCGATCATCTTCTCGAAGGAGCAATTGCAGGGTTTTGATGCGGCCTTCGCACGCAAGATTCTGGACGAGGGGCTGCAATCTTTATGCTGTGTTCCGCTGCTGCGCCCGAAAGGTCCTCTGGGTGTGTTGATTTTTGGCAGCACCAGAAAAGCGGCTTTTCAATCCGAGGACTTGTCGTTGCTGAACCAGGTGGCCGCGCAGTTGGCGGTCGCAATCGAAAACCATCGGGCCGCGGCCGAGATCGAGGAACTGAAGCAGAAACTGACCGGAGACAAGAAGTACCTGGAAGGCGAGGTTCGCACGGATGTCCGCTTCGCGGAAATCATCGGCGACAGTCCTGCCCTGCGGCAGGTCCTCGCAAAAGTCTCGACGGTTGCCACCAGCGATGCCACCGTCCTGATTCTGGGCGAGACCGGCACGGGCAAGGAGCTCATCGCCCGCGCCATCCACGACCTGAGCCGCCGGGTTGGCGGGAGCTTTATCAAGGTAAACTGCGCCGCGATTCCTACCGGCTTACTGGAAAGCGAACTCTTCGGCCACGAGCGAGGCGCTTTCACCGGCGCAGTCAGCCAAAAGGTTGGGAGGATGGAGCTGGCCAACGGTGGAACCCTATTCCTCGACGAAGTCGGCGAGATTCCTCTTGAGCTGCAACCCAAACTGCTACGCGCCCTCCAGGACCAGGAATTTGAACGCCTCGGCAGCACTCGCACCATCCGGGTGAACGTACGCCTGGTGGCGGCGACCAACCGCGACCTGGCCCGCAGCGTGACGGAGCGCGACTTCCGCGCCGACCTTTTCTATCGCATCAATGTTTTCCCCATCCTGGTTCCTCCGCTGCGCGAGCGCCGCGAGGATATCCTCCTTCTGATCCGTTATTTTGTGCGGAAGTTCTGTCACCGCATGGGACGAAATATCGAAAATATCCCGAAGGAGACGATGGAGGCCCTGACCGCATGGGCCTGGCCGGGTAACGTGCGGGAACTCGAGAATCTGATGGAAAGGTCGGTAATTCTCAGCGAGGGAACGGCCCTGCGCGTTCCATTGTCGGAGCTGCAGGCGGTGCCTGCGCCCGCAGCCTCCCTTACGGATCACTCCCTGGAGAACGCCGAACGCGAGCATATTCTCCGCGTTCTTCGCGAGACCGGAGGCGTCCTCTCCGGGCCCGGAGGCGCTGCCCATCGCCTCGGCCTGAAGCGAACCACACTGCAATCCAAGATGGAGCGCCTGAAGATCAAGCGCCGCGACTACACCCCGCCCCCGCGAAGCTAGCGCGGTTTCGTTATCTCGCACAATTCCTTACCGTGCACAGATCCTTGTGCGTTCGCCCGGTGACGGCTAATCGGCAGCTTGCCGAAGCCTCGGCATTTTTCCACAGCCCTGGAGTTCGTCGCTCCCGTTCTGAACTTGTTCCAAACAGGGAAGTTTCCCGTCTTTGCCCTTGCTCTCCAATACGGAACTCGGCGTGCACACGCACCGTCCATTCTGCCTCTGGCCGGGGAAGCGCGTTCCCTCCACGGTGCAGACATCGTCCGGCACCTGAAAGAGATTGCGGCACGGGCAGCCGCATTCCGGGGGGTTGAAGTTGTGTTTGCACCAGCCAACAAGTATCAAACGATAACTGACGTGTTCGCGGAACCAACCCAGGGAGTTGCGTCCAAGCCGCAGCCTTGCAGGGCGAATCATCCCGCTGCCCTCCTCTCTGTGGGTGCCCTTGCCACCCGCTTCGTCCAGTGGCCGGCCCTTCACAGCTCCCGCCGGGCCGAGCTTGCACCCGGCGCCGATTCTCGCGCGAGCGACCCCCAAGCCATCGATCCCCACGCCATTGATCCTCTCTACTTATTCGCCTGCAAAATTGAGTGGGAGCGGCGCGAAGAGCCCAGCGCCGCGTGGGAGCTGCTCGCTGCCGCCCAAAGTCCGCACCTCGATACACGGGCTCACGCCCGGGCGTTGCTCGCCGGCTCTCAGCATCTGGGAGGCATGGGCGTGAGCGCGGCATCGGAATGCGACAACAAACTGAAACGGCCAGCCGCCGTGGAGACAAACATGAGATCGCCCTACGGGCTCGACATCGTCGACAACTGCGCCGACTGCAGCCTCACCCGCCCCGGTTTTTTCTGCGGATTTTCGCAGGCAGGGCGCCTCGCTCTCGATCAGGTCAGCCACAAGAGCATCCTGCCCGCCGGCGCCATCCTGTTTGTCGAAGGCCAGGACCCTCGCGGCATGTTTATTCTCTGTTCCGGCCGGGTGAATCTTTCTACCACTTCGCGCGAAGGCAAGATTCTGATTCTCAAGACCGCCGAAGCCGGAGAAGCCCTCGGCCTGAGCGCCTCCATTTCCGGCGTTGGTTACGAAGCCACCGCCGAAACTGCCACTCCCTGCCAGTTGAATTTCGTCGATCGCAAGCACTTGCTGGAACTCATTTCCTCGCAAAACGAAGTGGGCGTGCACGCCTCGCAATGTTTGAGCCGGGAGTTTCAGACGGCTTATCGCGATATCCACGATCTGGTGCTCACCCGCACCTCGGCCGGCAAGCTGGCGAAACTGTTGTTGGCCCAATCCCCCACGCACGACGAAGACGCGAGCGAGCTTCGCATCGCTTCCTCGATGACCCATGAAGAGATGGCGCAGCGCATCGGCGCCTCCCGCGAAACCGTTACCAGGCTTTTGACCGATCTGAAAAAGCGGCAGCTGATTCGTCTGGAGGGCGCGACCATGGTCATTCCCAACCGCACTGCGCTACGGGCTCTGGCTGTCTAGGGCTTCCCCCCTGGGAACCGGAGGATGATTGGTTCGCCTCGATCGTCCTCCGGAGTTGTTCTGAAGCGGATTTGTTCTGAATACTGCTCCGCAATTTTTGGCGGAGAAGATGGATGCACACCGGCAAGCTGATCGAGGACCTGTTCGTTGTCGTGGAAAGAGCAGAGCGCGAGGCCAGTCAGCCACGGCCCGCGAATGATGGGTCACGCAATCGTGATTCCCGGCCCTCCCCCAGAGAGACCGAGACCGGCGCCGCCGGCGATCAGCGTTCGAGAATCGGTGCAGACGAGGAAAAACGGAGAAGAGGAATTTAGAGTCCGAACAATTCCCTGAGGCGCTTAGTCTGCGCCCGGCTCACCGGAACTTCGGTCTGCTTCTTGTCGTCCATGCGCAGCTGGTAGGAACTCTTGAACCAAGGCACCACTTCGCGGATACGGTTGATATTCACCAGGTAGGAGCGGTGCGCCCGCCAGAAAAGTTTCGCGTCCAGCGAATCCAGCAATTCTTCCAGCGTGCGGCAATTCGACTGTCCCTCCATGCCCACCGGTCCGCCGGTCACCACTGTAATCACGCCATCTTCGATCCATGCGTAGCAAATGTCTCTCTGATCCACCAGGAACATGCGCCCGACCGTCTTCAGCAAAATCTTCGTGGCTGGCTTCTTCTGCGATTCGATCATGCGCACCAGCGCGTCGATCTTTTCCGCCGGCAGGCTCTCGGTTTCCTGCTTGCCCCGCGCTTTCTGAATCGCCTGCGCCACCCGCTTCTTGTCGAACGGTTTCAGCACGTAGTCGACCGCATTCACTTCAAACGCTTTCACCGCGTACTGGTCGAAGGCCGTGGCAAACACGATCTTAGGCAGCGAGATTTTCTTGTCCAGCAGTTTCTTGATCACGCCGAAGCCGTCCAGCCCAGGCATCTGCACATCGAGAAAAACCAAGTCCGGGTTATGTTCTTTGATGAGGTTGACGGCTTCCAGCCCGTTCTTGCCCTGTGCCACGACGCTGACGTCGTCGGCATTTTTCAGCAGGTAGGCGAGTTCGTCGCGGGCCAGTTGCTCATCGTCCACGATGACTGCGGATAAGGACATCGTTGCTCCGGAAAACGGGGGATATCTGAACAAGGATCTCTGAACAAGAATCTCTGAACAAGAATCTCTGAACTGAGTATAGTGCTCTGATTTCGCCCGCGCAACGCGCAGGCCAGGAGGGTGGATGACGCGGCCCAAAGCCCAGAATCAGAGCCCAGAATCGGATCGAGAAATCAGAGCATAGAAATAGAGAGGGACAACGCCGCTTGCACTTTCCTCACCACCGACTTCCAGTCGCCGCCACGCGGCTGCCGGAACAGCCGCAGCATGGGATACCACGGACTATCGTCGCGTTCCAGTTGCCAGCGCCAGTCGGGAGCGAAAGGCAATAGAACGTAAGTTGGAACACCCAGCGCGCCCGCCAGGTGCGCCGTGGAATTGTCGATGGTCACCACGAAGTCCATCGCCGCGATCTGCGCCGCGAAGCGGTCGAGGTCGGCGAACTGATCCACCGAACGGTCAACCAGCAGCGGGGTGCAGGACGCCGCTACCTGCTCTTCCAGAGCATCGTGATCTCCATACTGCAAGGTGATCCATCGGATGCCGCGAAGTGCGAAGAGCGGAGCCAGCGCGGACAGTTCGACGGACCGCGTACGCCCGGTCTTGCGATTGTTCGTGTACCAGGCCAGCCCGCCCAGGAGGCGGCCATCGCCATAACTCGCGCGAAAGCGGTCGCGCTGAGCTGAATCCGCAATCAGATACGGCGATCGCGTACCGGCAAAAGTGGCATGAGTCGCGCGAAATAGTCCTGGCAGGCTTCCGCTCGGTATGTGCGCCGCTACCTGCAGCTCCGGATCGCGTCCCGGGTCCTCGCCGGACGCCTGACTGGAAACCACATCGATCTCCGCGCCGGAGAACGACCGACCAGAAAACGACCGTGCAAACAGCGGCCGCAACCGGGCATCGCAATCGAGAATGCAGCGATGACCCGTGCCCATCACATCCGGAACGAGTCCCGCAAACATGATCTCGTCGCCGATGCCCTGCTCACCCCAGATCAGCAGCCTCCCGGCACCCAGTTTTTCTCCACGCCACAGCGGCAGCCGATACGCCCGCATCGGCGGAGTATGTTCCTTGGTTTGCCAGCGCGATTCGTAATTACGCCAGCCCTCGCTGAACTCGCCTTGCAGCAGTTGCGCCAGCCCAAGGCTGAAAGCTGCCTCGGCAAGATCTGGTTGCAGGGCCAGCGCGGTGCGGTACCGGTCGAGGGCGGCATCAAGTTGGCCCAACGAATGAAAGACACTGCCCAGGCTGAAGTGAGCTTTGGCGTAATCCGGATTCACCGCCAGCGCCCGCTCATAACATGCGGCGGCTTCGTCGAGCTTGTCCTGCGCCTGAAGCGCATTGCCGAGATTATGGTGAGCCTCACATTTTCCTGGTTCGAGAGCCAGAGTCCGCTCATACCGCGCAACCGCCTCCTCCAGCCGGCCTTGCGATTGCAGCACGTTCCCCAGATTGTAGTGCGCTTCGGCGAGAGTCGGCTGTAGAGCCAGTGCGCGCTCGTAGCAAGCCGCCGCTTCGTCCAGCTTGCCCTGCGCGTGCAGTACGGTTCCCAGGTTGTAGCGCGTCTTGGCCAAATCCGGCTGCAGGGCCAGAGCGTGCTCGTAACAATGCGCCGCTTCGTCGAGGTTGCCTTGCGCGTGAAAGATGGTACCCAGGTTGGAGTGGTAGGCGGCGTCCGCCGGGCGAATCGCAATCGCCTTGCGGATCAGCCCAATCGCTCTCTCGTAATCCTGCGCCTGATACGCAATCATCCCCAGCAGATGCAGGCTGTCGGCCTGCTGGCTGTCTATTTCCAGAATCTGCCGGTAGATTCGCTCCGCCTCGTTCAGCCGCCCCGCTCGGTGGTAGCGCAGAGCGGTTCCCAGCATCCCCTTAATCATCGGGGATAGCGTTCGCCGCGCCGGCGACGCGCGCCGCTCAGCCCTGGAATGTTGTCGCCCATTCATTCCGTCAAAGCCATAGGATCGCTGCCTTGATCCGCTCGCCGGGCGCCCGGCTTCGTCCGAATCAGCGAGAGAGTCGAAATTAGAGCGTTCTCAGAAACTGGAAACCCCGCACAATTCGGAAGCAACCGTCGGTCCACAAATGTGGAAGAGCGGCGCTTTAGCGCCGCGAAAAGGTCCTGAAAAAATTAGGGCTTTAGCCCTTGGGTTCAAGACGAATCAACTCGTCACACCGCATTTTCCAGCGCCAGCGCCAGCGCCATCCCCATCCCGCCGCTCACGCACAGCGTGGCCACGCCCCGCTTCGTATTGCGCTTCATCATCTCGTGCAGCAGCGTGACCACAATCCGCGTTCCCGTGCATCCGATCGGATGCCCCAGCGCAATCGCTCCGCCATTCACATTGAGCCGATCCCGATTCAGATTCAACGACCGGTCGCAAGCCAGCACCTGCGCGGCAAACGCCTCGTTCAACTCGATCAGTCCAAACTCATGCAGCCGCAGATTATGTTTGTCTTCGAGTTTCTGCAGAGCCGGAACCGGCCCGATTCCCATCGTCTTCGGATCCACTCCCGCCGAAGCGATCGCCGCAATCCGCGCCAGCGGCTTCAGGTTGTTCTGCTTTACGAAATGTTCGCTGGCCACCACCACCGCCGCCGCACCGTCGGTAATGCCCGAAGAATTCCCCGCCGTGATCCGTCCCGCTTTCGAAAACACCGGAGCCAGTTTCCCCAGCTTCTCCAGACTCGCATCGGCAAAGGGATGCTCATCGCGTGAAAAGACTGTCGTCCCCTTTTTCCCCTCAATCGTCACCGGCGCAATCTCCGCCTCAAACCGTCCCGCCGCAATGGCCCGCGCCGCCCGCGCCTGCGACGTGAGGGCAAATGCATCCTGTTCCTCGCGTGAAATCTTGTACTGCTCGGCCAGCACCTCCGCCGTCTCACCCATCACCATCCTGGCCAGCGGACAAAAAAATCCGTCGCGGTACATCCCGTCCACCAGTTCCTGATGGCCCAAACGAAATCCCCACCGCGCCTGATCCAACAAGTAAGGAACCCGCGACATCGACTCCGTCCCGCCCGCCAGAATGCAACTCGCATCGCCCAGCGCGATCGCCTGATGCGCCAGAGCAATCGCCTTCATCCCCGACGCGCAAGCCTTGTTCACCGTGAACGCCGGAACCTCGACCGGCACGCCGCTGCGCACCGAAATCTGTCGGGCCACATTCGGCCCGCCCCCAGCCTGCCGCGCATTTCCAAAGATCGTCTCCTCCACTTGCTCCGGACGCACACCGCCCCGCTCCATCGCCGCCTTCGCCGCGACCACGCCCATATCCGCCGCCGTCAGCGAAGCCATCGTCCCGCCAAACTTCCCAATCGGCGTCCGCACCGCCGAAAGAATGTACACCCCCTGCAAATCACACCTCCAAACAATCGAGTCTAGCAGGAGAGATTTAGGTGGGGACAGCCGCCCTCGGCTGTCTGTCTTAGCTCCATAATTCTGTCACCTCCTAACGGCAACGTGAAAGTGTCACCCTGGCGGAGCCAGGGTGTGTTGTAGTTTGGTTTCGCCATAGTAAAGCGCGATGCGGCCGTCGAGAGCGTGATAGAGGTTCACCTTTGCGCCGGCGAAGCTGAAGCGGTGGCCTTGGGGTGGGATTTGG
>DATJSG010000042.1:0-49020 GCA_035504195.1 Terriglobales bacterium | reverse complement strand
CACGGCGGCGGATAACGGGGAGATCATCGCCGCCAGCTCTGGCACCGGCGGCCAGCAGTTGAAGGAATTGCAGTTCATTAGTTCCGCTATGCAAGTAACGCCGCCCAACAACGACAAGCCTCAAATGGGCAACAACGCTTCCCCCATCTCGCCGCTTACCGAGTTCTTTAACAGCCAGGAATTCACCGTCACCGGCGTTACGGCAACGACGAGTGTAGTCACAGTCACGGCGAGCAACACGCTCGCCGCTAATGATCTAGTCATCCTCTCGGGCGTAGCTGCCAACACTACCAACGACTGCACGGCCAACGACATCGCCGCCATCAATGGGGGAATACAAACCGTTGCTTCGGCGACCACAACGAGTTTCACCTTCGACGCTACGATACCCACAGCGACTACGGGCGCGGGATGCACAGTGACCGGCGCAACTGCCACGGGCGGAGTGGACTACCTGTTCGTAGGAGTGAATGAAAATAACAGCGCCGTCTATAACCTGCTTTTGCCTGAATCGCTCCTGGTGGCGTCAGGCGACCCGCCTGTCCCTCTGTTGAGCAACACCACCGATGCAGTGGGCGGGACGAGCGGCATCGTCGTGGACAACGATTCCACCGACGGCCAGGCGTCGAGCATCTACTTCGGCACACTGGCAACATCAACCACTGTTTGCGGAACCACGGCGGCGTACTGCGCGGTAAAGCTGACCCAGGCCCTGTTGCAGTAGTTTCGCCCTTAGCGCGGCCCAGGTTTGTTGAACGGCGTAGTCTTGAGACACGTGTCTCATCCTGAGACAGAACTTTGCCATGCCGTCATCGATCACTCCCAAAATAGTCTGCAAACCTCTGAAAACACTTCCACCTGAGTGCTAGTCCTTCCGTTCGCCGCGATGGTTGCCGCGTTGCTCGTTCACTCCGCGAACCGCGGATTCCGGCTCCCCACAGCTCTTCCTAACCGGGAAGAGGGGGAGCCCGACCGCACTTTCTCGACCGAACTTTGAAAATCGGCAATTTTGGCAATCGGTCGCCGGCTCCGAGTTCGGATCGTGAGTTCGCTTTCAGGGAAGTCGGGACGAGTCTGGGTAAGGGGCATTGCATCGCTTGGCGCAACAAGCCACAGCACCGGCACGCAACGGACAGAACGCCAGCATGGTGGCGGGACTTGCCCGTTTCTTCCCCGAAGCCAGCCCGGTCCGCATTCCCGTGCAACTCGCTCGCACTATCCATGCCGAGGCGATGGAGCCAGGCACATTGTCCTCCGAAGCCTCGCGCGCCACGAACTTCACCGAGAGCACCGTCATCGAATTCGGTACTCCCCGTGAAGTTCTCTTTGCCTGTCACACGCCGCTCGAGTTCGCCGACGTGCTCCGTCTGCGCAACTCCGACGGCTCGCTCGACGAAGAAGCTTCCGTCGTCGCCGTGCAGTACCAGCCCGGCCAGACTATTGTGGCTGCGCGGTTTCTACGGGAAGTCCCCAACTGGATCGTGAAATCATGACTCCTTCCACACCCACGCAGGATCTCACCACGCAATGGAATCAAGCGCGCCGGCTGTATCCCATTTATTTCGAACTGGCGCGCGAGTTCGTCATTGACGTGAAGCCCGTCGCCGATCTCGAGGCCGGCATCGACACTCCCGGCAAAGAAGCCGTCGAGCAGGCCAGCCTGTGGCTCGATCAAATGGATCAGGCGATTCAGGTCCACCAATTGCGCCAGTTTCTTCAAACCAGCTCGCTGGTGAATCAGGAAGGCCTTACCACCCTGGTGCAACATTTTCTGGCGAAGCCTACCAAGACCGATGCCATTCGCGACAAGATCGACTTTCTTCTGGTGCAATATTTCAGCCAGCTCGCTCCCACCGGCCTGGTCGATGGTGAAGTCGATCTTGTCTATGTGGCTCACGCGCTGGAGCCCGTTCTGGGACAAGTTGAACTGAAACAGCCGGTGTGGCTGAACGCGCTCGATCGCGTGCTCGAAGCCGCGCGCCGCTGCAAATCGCTCGACGAACTCCTGCACGGCGGAGTCCTGGAACAAGGACGCAAAGCCAAGAGCCAGGCCGGTGAACTTTTTTATCTTCCGGTTGCGCTGGCCGCTTTCACCCGCTTCGGATACCTCATGCGGCGCGCGTTTTTCCGGCTCATGCTCGGCGATCTGAACCTGATTCTCGACGGTCTGACGGAGCTCGAAGAGAAGGGAGTTCAGACCATCGACTGCCGGCGCGCCCAGTTCTCCGCCGAGGAGCCGATCATGCGTCTGCGCATGATTTGCCAGTCGTGGAAGGTCATGTTCCAGGCGGAATATTCCTCGGGATCGCCGCTGCGCATGCTGGTCGACCTGAGAGCCTCAGTCGAACATGCCCTCGGCCGCGGCAAGGCCGAAGCCGAAAAGCCGGCTGCAGCCGCAAAGCCCGCAGCTCCGAAGCCGGCCGCAGTCGCGGCCAAACCGGCTCCTCCCGCCGTCAAGCCTACCGCGGCGACCAGACCTGCCGTGGCAGCCAAACCTCTGTCGCCCGGAAAGCCTGCGGCGGCCAAGGCGGCTGCAGCCCCGGCCGGCGCTGCTGCGGCCGCGGCGAAGCCCTCGAAGCCAGTGGCGAAGCCGACCAGCAAGCCAGCAAACGCTGCTCCTGCCGAATTTGAAGTTTCCGGCGCCCCCAGCTGGGATCCTGATTCGTCGCAATCCGGAAAGAAGAACTGAAAGCTGAAAGCAGCTAACGATAGCGAAGCAAACCGAGAACTGAGAACTCAGAACTGAGAACCGAGAACTGAGCAGTGGAAACTCCGACCGTACTCATCATCTCCGACGACGCCGACTTGTCCCGGCATGTGACTGCCCGCTGGCAGCGTGAGCGCATTGTTCCGGCGTTCACGCTTCTTAGCGGAGAGCTGTGGCCGCGCTTCGCCGTGGACGCGTTCGATGTTGCCATCGTCGACGAATTGCGCCGCGACCTGCTCTCGGTTGTGCTGGAGCCTCTGCATTCCACAGGCCAGCCGGTCTTTTGTCTGTGCCATGAGTCCGCAACTGCCCAGCTCATCCACGAACGCTGGCCGCGCATTTCCGTCCTGCGCCGCAGCACGGCCTCGGTCCAAGAAGGCTGGCTCGACACTCTGGTCTTAGCCGCCAGCGAGGCAGTACATCGCTCCCGCGCCGAAGCCCGTGCGCGTTCCGCCGAATCCTCCTGCGCCGCACTCGATCGCCAGGCTACGCTCGGCCGCTACATGCTCGAAATGCGTCATAACCTGAACAACGCTTTGACGTCTGTGTTGGGAAATTCGGATCTGTTGCTGCTTGAGCCGGGCAGTCTTTCCGCCCAGACCCGCGCGCAGATCGAAACCATTCGCAATATGGCGCTACGCATTCACGAAATCATGCAGCGCTTTTCATCGCTCGAAAAAGAGATGAACGCGGTAGCCCAGCAGTCCGGAAGAGATACAGGCAAGGCGTACGCGGCCACGGCGGCCGAGTACTGAGTACTGACTACTGAGCACTGAAAAACCTCCCCGAAGGTCGATGATCGTGAACGCAGTCAGTTGTTGAAGGGAAGGATCAATGCTTCATGCATAGATTGATGGCCGGCGTCACCATTCTCGAGCACGAGCTTTCCGAGCTGCGCCTGATCGTCGAGCGCCAGACCGGGATCCTGCTCGACTGTCCCAACAGCGCCTTAGTGGCTCACGTGGCCGAGTATCTGGAGAGCCACGAACTCGACTCCGCAGCCGTCCTGCTCGACCGACTTCGCGCCGCCGATCAGGATCCCCTGGCGCTGCCGCGCTTTCTCGACGGCGTGCTCAACGTCAACACCGGCTTTTATCGCCATCCCGGAGCGATGAATGCCCTGGCCCGCCAAGTCGCTCCGCAACTCTACGCCCGCAAATCGGAGGACGGTGCGTGCACGCTGCGCATCTGGAGCGCGGGCTGTGGCACCGGAGAAGAACCGTATTCGATCGCCATGGCGCTGTGCGACCCCGTCTCCAACGGAAACGGCGCCGGCAACGGATCGACCGACGGCATTCGCGACGTAAAGGATAAAGATAAAGACACGAAGAATAAAGATGCGAAGGAAAAAGCCGCCAGCGAAAAAAACGGCAACAGCCGCGGCGGCGTCATCGATTGCTCAACTCCGGCCGCGTTACCCAGTACGAAAGACTGGTCGGTTCACATCGTCGGCAGCGACCTGTTGCCCTCAGCCATCGAAGCCGCCGAGCGCGGACTCTATCCGCAATCGGCGCTAACCGGCCTGCCTCCAGCCACCATCCGCGCCTGCTTCTCGAAAATCGGAAACAGCAACGGCAGTCAGAACTGTGCGCAGGATTCGCCAAACGGAGCCGGCAACGATCCCACAATTGCGAATGGCGCAATAAACGGTAACAGCTCCACAAATGGTAATGGCTCCGCGAATAGCAGCGCAGCGAACGGAACCGGTTCCGCCGGCGGCGCGCACCTGCTGGTCAAGCCCCGCCTGCGCAGCCTGGTCACCTTCAACACCATGAACCTGACCAAGCCGGTCTATATCGGACGCTTCGACTGCATCTTCTGCATGGACGTCCTTCCGCATCTCTCTCGCGCCCAGCGCACTGCGTTACTGGAGCGCCTGCACCTTTACCTCGAACCCGGCGGGTTTCTCTTCCTTAGCCAAACCGAAAAACTCCAGGCCCCGAATCTCAACTTCCGCTCTGAGACCTTCGACGGCTATACCTTCCACCGCAAACCACTGGCCGCCAGTGCCGCCTACGGGCGGTGAAGTTACAGCCGCCCCGCTCCTGACCTCTCACGGGCCGCGACCAGATCCTCATCAAAAGCAGCCAACGAAGGGCGTTCAATTCATCGAGATGGGCTTCCGCCGTAGGTTCTCTTCGAAAAACTCGATGTCTTAATGTCTTGGCTTCCTTACAGTCATTCTCACCGTCGAGGACCCTGGGGATATCGTTGAGACGCCCTAGAGTAGCTTTCCTGCGGCCAAGTCCCGAACCAACGTCAGGTCGGCCTCGAGGAAATCGAACTTCGGCAGGTCGGGCGGTGCAGACCACCGTATCTCGCGAAAAATCCGGTTTTCGATCTCTGCCTGAAACTCGCGCACGACGTAAAACCGCAGCTCTACCATCCCGCCATTTGGATACTCGTGCTGAATGCGCGCGACTTCATCGCCCACCGTCGCCAGAATTCCGAGTTCTTCTTCCAGTTCCCGCCGCAGCGCGTCCCGCGGCTGCTCTCCTTCTTCGATTTTTCCGCCTGGAAACTCCCACTTGAGGGGCATGGTCTGATGACGCGTGCGCTGGCACACCAGCAGCTTACCTTCTTTCACGATCAACGCAGCTACCACGCGTTTCATCGGCCGGCAGTTTCCAGTTTCTTCCCCACGACCTGGGCGCAATGCTGCACCAGCGTCTGGTGCTCGAGAGTGAACGCGGCCGGGAAGTGGCTGTCGATATCCAACTCGCCCACCACTTTGCCGTGCGCGAAAACCGGCACCACGATCTCCGATTTGGTTTCCAGAGAGCACGCCAGATAACGCGGATCTTTGCTCACATCGTCGACCACCACGGTCTGACCGCTCGAAGCGGCAGCCCCGCAGATCCCCTGATTCAGGGGGATGCGCGTATGCGGCGTCATGGCTCCGTCAAACGCCCCCAGCACCAGCATTGGCGGTTGCGCCCCCGGTTCGAGCATGTAAAAACCGACCCAGTTGTATTTCAGCATGCGGTCATGCAGCAGCTTCACCATTTTCTGCATGAGGTCTTGGGCGGTGGGTTGAGCCAGAGCGAGTTCGCTAATCTCAAGGCGCATTTCTTCCAGCTTGTCGGTAACGGCCATGAGGCAAATCTTAACTCACACGCGCAAGTTCGACGCTGTGGAAGCTGGAACGTCAGTAATCTGCCGGATTCCTTTCGTGCGCGAGATTGCCCGCGAAAAGATTTCCGGATGAATCGCCCACGCCAGTGCGTCGAGGCCGTGAAGCAATGTGGGCGCCGGAGTATTCAGAAATTCGTCGCGAATACAGTAAACACGGCCGTTGCGCGCGGCTGCAGTTTCTTGCCACTTGCGGTCTGCGACAATTTTGCGCAGCGGAACCCGGTCTCCTGCCCCGCACCACGCGGCGACGATCACGTCCGGATCGAGCTTAAGAATTTCTTCAGCCGTAAGGTGCTGGCCGGGACTTGCCAAGAACTCGCCTCCAGCAGCTTCGACCAACTCGCTCACCCACGCCTGCGACGCGATGATCGGCTTGCCCCACTCCTCGCAGAAAACTCTTGGCCGCGCGGGGTTAACAGGCTTGGCGCCGGCAACCTTCGCTCGAACCTCCGCAATGCGATCCTGCATGGCAGAAATGACCTGCTCGCCGCGATCCAGCCTTCCAACCACTCCGGCGATCATCGCAATATCCGAGTAGATGTCGGCCAGATTCTTCGGCGCCAATCCCAGAAATGGAGCCCCCGCCTTAAGGATTTCGCTGACCGCCTTCTCCTGATAAGGCACCGACGCAATGACCAGCTCCGGCCGCGCGGCAGCAATTTGCGCGGCATCGGCAGTCCACGAGTCGGCCAGAATCATGCGCGACCCATTCGCAACTTCTGGGACAACATCGGCACAATACCGTGTGCAAGCCACCACCCGCGCCAGTTCTCCAATTTCGTGCAGGATGACCGTGGCGCTGGGCTGCAGGCACGCAATCCGGCGCGGCGTATGAGAGGAATTCATGGTTAGACACTAACGCCCTAGAACCGTCATTATGACCTCCACCCCCACCCCCGTCCCAGAGTACTCAATTAAGAACGGAAAAGCCGGAACTGAGCCTTGCCTTTCGGTCTATAATAGCTAGACCGTGCCTAAGTACTCCATCGTCGTCCCCCTGCACAACGAGCAGGAGAACGTGACCGACTTGTATGACCGCCTGAAGGTGGTCATGGAGGCGCACGGTGAGACTTTCGAAATCGTTCTCGTCGACGACGGATCGAGCGATCATACTTTTGCCATGCTGCGCGAGATCGCGGCAGTCGACAGCCGCGTGACGGTCGTCAAACTTCGCCGTAACTTTGGCCAGACCGCCGGCCTCGCTGCTGGGTTCGATCATGCCCGCGGCGAGTACATCATCGCCATGGACGGCGATCTGCAACACGATCCCAACGACATTCCGCTGTTTCTGGAAAAAATCGCCGCCGGCTATGACATTGTCAGCGGATGGCGCAAAAATCGCGTCGACAATTTCTGGATGCGGCGCATCCCTTCGCGCATCGCCAACTGGATGATGGCGAAGATCAGTGGCGTCGACATCCACGATTTTGGCACCACGTTTAAAGCCTATCGCCGCGACATTCTCGAACAGGTGCCGCTTTATGGCGAACTGCATCGCTTCATTCCGGCGTTAGCCTCGTGGCACGGTGCATCGATCTGCGAAGTGCCTATCCGGAATGTAAACCGCGAACGCGGCGTTTCGCATTACGGCATCACACGCACCTTCCGCGTGTTCTTCGATCTGCTGACGATTCGCTTTCTGCTGCGTTATCTGTCGCGACCGCTGCACTTCTTCGGTGGATTCGGCATGATGAGCATCTTCGCTGGCACTGGCATTGTGCTGTGGCTCGGCGCAGAAAAATTCCTGCGCCATGTTCCGGTCATGGCTGCCCACGGCCCGCTCATGATGGCCTCGCTCGGCCTGCTGCTCGGCGGATTGAACCTGCTCGCCATCGGCCTGCTCGGCGAAATGCAGGTCCGCCACTACCACGAACCCAGCCGCCGCGCCCCGTATTCCGTCGACCGCGTCCTGCGCTCCCAGAACGAAGAACACAGCGTCTCGGAATAGGTTTCTCCTCCGAATCGCGCGGTGTGGCTCACTTCGGCTGTCCGGAATTCGCAACAAAGTCCGCCGAATTTTTTTGCGCGACAGACCGCCCATGCGGCGAAACTGTAAGCTCTTCCCGGCGGGGGGTCCGTAGATTCCTGCCTCCAATCTTCGCAAGGCGGAGGTTGCTGATTTTGAGAGAGTGCAAACTGATGAAGCGCTACCTTGCGGGTTTGCTATTCGCAATGCTGACCCTTTCCGCTGCGGCCAAGGAGCCGAAGGACCCTTGGACGGACTGGTTCCAGCGTGCTGCCGACCAAATGAATCTGCGCATGCTCGGCTCCGCCCCCTTTCACATGAAGGTGGTTTTTCATGCCTTTCCCGGCATCGTTCTGAGCCAGAAGCAATCGGAGCAAATCATCTCGGGCGACGGAGCTTATGAGGAAACCTGGGTCACACCGACGAGATGGCGGCGGGAAGTGACCTTCGGCGGCTATCACGCGATTGAGGCAGAGTCCGAGGCGGGGCGAAAAATGCAGGCCAACTCAGATTATGAGCCGAGCCGCGTACTCATGCTTCTGGAAGCCCTGCTCTATCCCATCCCCCGCGACCTGTCTTCGCCATCGCTGGCGGATGAGCGCTATTGGTGGAAAATTGAAAAGGGCGCGGTCGGCAGCCAGTCCTATGTGAAGATCAGCCGCACTGTCGGAACTGCCAACGACCTGATCGGCTATCTCTTCCTGCCCCACGGAGAGCTGATTCAAAGCATCAACCGTGGCATCGTGACGGACTGGACGAACCCGACGACCTTCGGCGGCAGGTTGGTTCTGCAGCACATTCGGGAAGAGGGTGGTACCCGCGACCTGCTTACTGCAGACGTGACGGTTGAGCCTGCGGGCCCAATCGGTCAAGCGGCGTTTGAGCTTCCCGGTAACCCGGCCGAGGCCGGGATGACTCTGCGTCCACTCCACACGTACGAAGTTCATGGCTGGAACAAAATGTCGACGTTCCACTACCTTACAACCGGCCCGGACGCGCCTCACGGTAACATTCGACGAATCCTCGACCGTCACGGAGTGAGCAGGGAAGTGGAAGTCATCTACTCGCCGAGTCTCGAGAACCTCCGAATCCTTCTGCCCTTACTGAGGAAGGAGACGTTCAGTCCGGTAACGATCGACAAGAGTCCCTGTGAGTTTGACGAATCGATATCGCCTTGATGCCGTACGCACCCGGCGAAACAACAGCGAATCGCTCTTGGGCGCACAGGCTAAAATGCGCGGGGGGCCCTCGATAGGAGCAAGGGCGGTGTCAGGCTCCTACTCTCTCGACCGCGTCCTGCGCTCGCAAAACGAAGAGCACAGCGTCTCGGAATAATCGACAGTTCTGCTGTTCTTCAGTCCCACCGCGCGGCGGGCTCTCCCTCCCGCAGCCAGACAATGAAGTCCGTCGTTGGAGGCACACCGCCTAACTCCCGCAACCGCGTCGCGTTTTGTCCGCGATGATAGTGGCTGTGCATCGCCGCCTGTGTCAGGGCCTGGCGTACGCTGATCTTCACGGGCGGTTGGAACCAGGGCACCTCAATGATTTCCTCCATGCGACCCTGATCCGTCTTCCTCACTCGCTCACTCAGCTCTTTGAGCCCCTGCCGCGCGTAGCTCTTCAGATCGGCCATGGAAGGGAAGTCTTCGAGCTTCTTGAAGGCGAACTTTGCCCTTTGCGGATCAGTCACCCACAAGAATCCATGCTGCACCAGGTGAATGTGAAGCAGCCGCTCGCGGATCGCCTTGTCGGCCAGCGCTGCCGGATGCGCCTCAAACGCCCGCCAATGCTCGGCATCCGCCCACTCCTGGTGGGCATAGAGTTCGTCGAGATAGGAGCTCACCGATTCCTCCGTTTGTCGAGCTCAAGTTTATCCCGTCTTGGCCCCAGCGATGAGCGAGTTCTCGCAGAGGTATAATGACGCGTTTACGGTTCTGAGGGTTCCCTGCATGGAGAAGGTCAGTCAAATTCAATACGAATTGCAGCTTGCCCGCCGCATGTCGCGGCTGGGCACTGAGACTGCGTTCGAAGTTCTCAACAAAGCCCGTGCCCTGGAGCGTCAGGGCAGAAGCATTATCCATCTGGAAATTGGTGAGCCGGATTTCGACACTCCCGCCAACGTGGTCGAAGCCGCGGTCGACGCTCTGCACAAAGCATGGACGCATTACGGTCCTGCGGCCGGGCAACCGGAACTGCGTCAGACTCTGGCCGAATACGTCAGCCGCACCCGCGGCGTCAAAGTCACGAGCGACGAAGTCGTTGTAGTTCCCGGCGGGAAGCCGATTATTTTCTTTACGATCCTGTCCTTAATCGATGAGGGAGACGAGGTCATCTATCCCAATCCCGGATTCCCCATCTACGAGTCGATGATCCATTATGTCGGCGGACGCGCGGTGCCGATTCACCTGCGCGAGGACCGCGATTTTTCCCTCGATGTAAATCAACTGGCTGAGCTGATCAACGACCGAACAAAGTTGATCATCCTTAACTCACCCCAGAATCCCACGGGCGGAATTCTGGAGCGCCGCGACATCGAGCAGATCGCCGAGGCCATCGGCGACAGAAACATCATGGTGCTGTCGGACGAGATCTACAGCCGCCTGCTATTCGACGGAGGCCAGCATTTCTCCATTATGTCGGTCCCTGGAATGCAGGAGCGCACGATTTTGCTCGACGGCTTCTCGAAAACCTACGCCATGACCGGATGGCGCATGGGTTATGGCGTGATGCGACCTGATTTGGCTGCACACATGACGCGGCTGATGACCAACTCGAATTCATGCACGGCGAGTTTTACGCAGATTGCCGGCATCGAAGCGATCCGCGGCGATCAAGCTTCAGTCGATCACATGCGCGACGAGTTTCAGCGCCGCCGCGACGTGTTTGTGGCTGGTCTGAATAAGATCAAGGGATTTTCCTGCCGCATGCCCAAAGGCGCATTCTACGTTTTTCCCAACATCACGCGGACCGGGTGGAAGTCAAAGCCGCTGGCCGACGCTTTGCTGGAGCAAGCGGGAGTTGCGGCGCTTTCAGGCACGGCCTTTGGCGAATTCGGCGAAGGCTACCTGCGCTTCAGCGTGGCCAATTCGTTGGAAAATCTGCAACAGGCGCTGGAACGCCTGGATCAGTGGACAAGGAAGAATCTGTAACGGGATGACCTGCGCCGGATATTGCCGCGGTCAACATCAGAGGGAGGCAAGGATATGAGTCCGTGGTTCACGTCGATTCCTTTGGCAGCGGTTTGGGTAATGCTTCGCTGGAGGGGTGGCTTTCGCTCTCACTCCGGTCTGTCTCTTCTTGGTGTGGTGGTGATTCTGGTACTGATCGTGCTTGTGATCGAAGTCGCCCGCGGATCGCGGGACGGCAAGAGTGCAGGGACGGGAAATGAAGGCTCTCCGAAATAAGGCTTCCCGGCCCGCGAGTAAACCCAAACCCTCACGCATTCACGCGCCCGGTTACGGCTTTCCGGAAAGAAACAAAGGATTGTTGCCCTGGTCGTGGGCGGAACAGCGGCTGAAGAAGTCGCACAACTACTGGATCACGACGATCAAGCCTGGTGTCTCTCCGCACGAGTCCTGCCCGCACACTATGGTCGTCTGGGGATTGTGGCAGGATGGGCGATTCCTGTTCAGTACGGGCGGCAAGTCGCGCAAGGCTCGCAATCTGGAGCAGAATCCGAACTGCATCGTCGCTACTGAACATGCGCCGGAGGCCATCATTGTGGAAGGCGTCGCAGAGATCGCGGATGTGGCTGCTCGCCGGAAATTTCTTCCTGTCTACGAGCGCAAGTACAAATTCGACATGTCGAGCATGAGAGCCGACATCCTCTCGATGAAGGAACCGGTCTATGCTGTACGCCCGCGCGTGGTGTTCGGGCTGTGGGAGAAATATTTCCAGAGCAAATCGACCCGCTGGAAATTCGCGTAGGCGCTCAGTATAAAGTTCTTGTTGGCGAGATGCGCCAGCAGCAAGAGCCATTACTTTCGTTACCCCCGTCGCATCGTTCCGGTTAGCTGCAACAACGATTTCCCCACCTATAATTCGGTCAAGCCACCCTGACCGCGTCACGTGCGGCGGTGAAGAGAATACGGCGCGGGCGCGAGCTCGAGACCAATATTCCATTGGTGTCCGGTAAGTCATGGGGAAATCCCGACAGAATCCGAAGCAAGCGGCCTCGCCGTGGATTTACAATCCGTGGCTCGATTTGATCGTCGGCTGCGGCGCCTGGTCGGCTCCGCTTCTGCTTTTGTCTTACCTGTCGCTGCCTTCAAGTGCGCGAACCTGGGCGGTTGTGTTCTACGCGCTAGCGCTTTTTGTCAATTACCCGCATTACATGGCGACGATCTATCGCGCCTACCATCGCGCCGAAGACTTCCAGAAATACCGCATCTTCACGGTTCACATCACCGCGTTAGTGGCCCTGACTCTGTTGCTGTCGCACTTTTGGCTGCGTCTTCTGCCCTGGATTTTCACCATCTACTTGACGTGGAGCCCGTGGCACTACAGCGGGCAAAATTACGGGTTGTTCATGATGTTCGCCCGCCGCGCCGGAAGCACTCCCGACAAGGATGCACGTCGGGCCTTATATGGTGCGTTCATTGCTTCCTACCTGATTCTGTTCCTCGGATTCCATACCGGGGCTTCGTCCGATCCTTTGTTCCTGTCGCTCGGCATTCCGCAAAACGCCAGTCGGATGGGGCAGGTTGTGTTGGGCCTTGCGTTCGTGGTGCTGTCAGCGTTTGGCCTGTCACAACTGGTCCGCTCGACGGGTTGGCGAAAACTGATTCCCTCGCTCACGCTGCTTTCCTCGCAGTTCTTGTGGTTCCTGCTGCCGGCGGCGATTTCGCTCTTTAGGGGCCTGGAGATTCCGCAGAATCGATACAGCACAGGAGTGCTGGCGGTGATGCACTCGGCGCAATACCTATGGATCACCAGCTACTACGCCCGCCGCGAGGCCGGCGAGGGAGCGGCAGGTAGTAACCGGCGCAACTGGCGGCCGCTAGCCTATTTCGGCGTGCTGGTGGTTGGCGGCATTGCGTTGTTTGTTCCAGGACCCTGGCTGGCCAGCCGAGCTTTTCACTACGACTTCACTGCCAGCTTCCTGATTTTCACCGCGCTGGTGAATATTCACCACTTCATTTTGGATGGCGCCATCTGGAAGCTGCGCGACGGGCGGATCGCGTCACTGCTGCTGAATTCTCGAGAACAGATCTCCAGTGCGGCGACCGAGGCAGGTGGACACTTCGCCGCCCTGGGAAGATGGGCCGTGGGAAGCACGGCTGGAGCTCGTTCACTGCGGGCGGGAACGGCGCTGCTGCTGCTGGCCTGGGGCACGGTGGATCAAGCGCGTTACTATCTGGCGTTGCATGGCGACGATCTGACCGATTTGCATCGCGCCGCGGCGCTGGATTCGTTTGACGGTCCGCTGCAAATGCGGCTGGCGCAAAAAGAGATGGAAGATGGCGAACCGCAACAGGCCGAAGCGGCCTGGCGGCGGGCGATGCGGTCGAATCCCGCCGATCCTGCGCCGCGCGAGGGGCTGCTGCGATTGCTGCTCGATCAGAAACGATATGACGAAGCGTTCGCGCTGACCGAGGCTGCGCTCAAATCCACGCCGAAGGATCCCAATCTGCTGGTCGATCACGGACTGCTCGCGTTGCAGAGCGGACACGCCGATCAGGCGCTCGGAAATTGGGATCAGGCGCTCGCCATCGATCCGAATCAGTGGATGGCTGACCTGTATCTCGCAAATGAACTGGACCGCGAGGGCAAGGCCGAAGCGGCGGCGGCGCACTACCAGACCTTTCTCGAGAAGGTTGCACGCCAAGGAGCGCAAAATCGTCCGGCTCCAGACGCTCTGATCGGCATCGTGTTGCGCATGGCGGATTGTCAGGCACGTTCGTCGCAAACCGACATGGCGGCGAAATCGTATCAGTTGGCGGAGAAGCTTTCTGCGCAGACTGGGCAGACCAAGCTGGAGGCCGTGGCCGATGTGAACGAGGCTGACTTACAAGCCAGGACGGGTAAGCTGGATGACGCCTTGCGGCTGTATCAGAGCGGCCTGCGGCTGGACGACTCGATTGCCGACCAGAGCGCCAGCGTCATCGACTGGTTTGCCTACGGCCGCTTTTTGGATCAGTCTGGTTTCCCGGCGCGCCTGGCCTATGCGTGTGTGGTGAAGTCCCAATCGATTACGGAATCGTTCTCTGGCACCAAACTACCGGACTCTATCTTCGAAAGCCGGCGGCAGCTGGCCCTGAGACTGGAAAAGCAGTTGGGCCCCGCGGCGGCCGCAGTTCATCATGATCCCGAATCCGCGCTGCAGGAAGCCTTGAAGCTGCGCCGCTAGAAGCATCGCTGCACCCTGCCTTCCGCATCTATAACCCAATTGACACGATTAGCTTCCTGCTAAACTGTAAGACATCTGTGCACTTATCTTGTCCTTCCTGAGGAGGAAGAACGTATGGCCGATGAAGGCGAACAGATCCAGATGGAACCTCAGTCGAACACTGGCAAGTGGCTGCTCACCTTGCTGGCGGTGCTGGTGGTAGCGGCGTCAGCGTACGCGCACTATATGACGCACCTCAGCATTCAAAAACTGACTGGGGACTTGAGCGCGAGCCAGGCCCAAGTGAAGGAACTAGAGAATCGCATGCAGACCGCCGAGGAGCAGGAGGAGACGCTGGCCCGCCAGGCCGGCATGACCAAGAAAGAACTGGCGCAGCGCACGGCTGAACTGCAGGCGCAGCAGAAGGCCGCAGAGACCCGTCTCGAGGCGGAACAGAAACAGCAGATCAACGCGGTCACGGGAGATATCAACGGCGTCAAGACCGATGTTGGCGGAGTGAAGACCGATGTAGCTTCCACGAAAGCGGATCTCGAAGCCACAAAGGCCAAGTTGCAGAGCGCGGTGGGTGATCTGGGAGTGCAAAGCGGGCTGATCGCCAACACACGCGCCGATTTGGAAGTTCTCAAGCACAGGGGAGACCGCAATTATTACGAGTTCACGCTGCTGCGTGGCGCGAAGCCGCAGCCGGTGGCAACCGTGAGCCTGCAGTTGAAGAGGGTCGACCCCAAGCACGGGAAGTTCACCTTGAACGTTACCTCCGACGACCGAACCATCGAAAAGAAAGACCGCAACATCTCGGAACCGATTCAGTTCTACTCCGGACGCGACCATCTTTTGTTTGAGCTGGTGGTGTGGACCGTCGACAAGCGCAAAGCCACGGGATACTTGAGTACGCCGAAAAACGCGCCCGTGCCGGTTACGGCGAACTGACGCGATCCACGAGGCGCTCTTTGCGAATCATTCAGCGCGAATCAGTCAGCCTTCACAAATTTCACGCACACTGCAGACCCCACGTCGAGGACCTTCTCGGTCGGCGTCAATCGGCCGGTCTTGGCGTCAATCTTGAAGACGACGATGTTGTCCGACTTCTGATTGGCTGCGAACAGCAGCTTGCCGGTGGGATCGATCTCGAAACTGCGCGGTTCCTTGCCTCCGGTGGGAACAATCCCTAGTTGCGTCAGCGTTCCCTTATCCTCGTCGATGGCGTAGATGGCGATGCTGTCGTCTCCGCGATTGGAGGCATAGAGAAACTTGCCGGAGGGATGGATTCGGATTTCGGCGTCGTCGTTGCGGCCTTGGAAATCCCTGGGTAAAGTGGTGACGGTTTGCAGCTGTTGCAGCCTTCCGGTGGCCGCATCATTCGAAAACACCATCACGGTATGGCCCATCTCGCTGATCACGTAGGCGAACTTGCCGTCGGGACGAAGCACGAAATGGCGCGGGCCGGACCCGGCAGCGAGCTTTGCGAAAGGCGGATCGTTGGGCGTGAGCGAACCGGTGGCGCTATCGAATTTGTAGACCAGCAATTCGTCGAGGCCGAGGTCGTTAACGTAGGCGAAGCGATTGTCGGGCGAAAGCTCGATGGAGTGCGCGTGCGGACCTTCCTGCCGTTTGGGGTTCGTGCCATGGCCGGTGTGCTGCACGAAGGCCGTGGCCTCGCCAAGCTTTCCGTCTGAGAGCACCGGGAAGACGGCGACACTGCCCCCCGTGTAATTTGCCACCAGCACGAACTTTCCCGTTTTATCGACGGTAATGTAGCAGGGGTCGGCGCCGCGGGATGGAACTTCGTTCAAAAACGTCAGCTTGCCGGTTGCGTGGTCAACGGCAAATGCACTCACACCTCCGCTGTTCGGGCCCTTGTAGTTGCCGACCTCATTCACCGCATAGAGGAATCGGCCGCTGGGATGCAGTGCGATCCAAGACGGATTGGTGGTTTCGGCCGCCAATCCGCGCGATGCGATCTCGCCGGTGTCGGCATCGTAGCGGTAGACGTAGATGCCCCTGCTCTTGCTGCCATCCTCGGTATAAGTGCCGATGTAAACAAAATATTTGCCGTTATGCGGACCCGCCAGCGCGATCATTGTGAACACTGGAAGCAAAAGCAGTGCGAAGAAAAACGAATTGAGAAATATTTTCATCGCATCCATAGAAACGCATCTTGAGGCATTCGCGCAAGGGCCGCGTCGGATGCTGGATTTACTTCGTCATCACCACGGGCACAGTCTGGTCATAGGGCCAGAGAGTGACTCCGACGGACTGACGGCGGCTGAATGCCTCCAGGGTTACGGGAAAGGCGACGATGATGGTTCGCGAGACGGTTTCGCCGGACTGAATTTTGGTTTCGGGAATGAGCGCGGGCTGAGCGCCATTTTTCAGAGCAGGGAAGGCCTGATAGTAGCGATCGAAATCGACTGCCGGAACGGCGTCGGCAGTGAAATCTCCGCTGGCCTCCTTGAGCACTCCCTCCAGCGAATGCACGTAGAGAATCTTCTCGCTGGTGTTGTGAAGGGTGAAGGTCAGGGCAACCATGGTCGAAGTCTGCCCGGGGATCTCAACCGCGACGACGTTATCGAGCGTGCCCGAAGCCTGCGGTTTGGCCCGCTTTACGAACGACGCTATGGCGACGACCACCAGGACAGCAGCGACGGCGATCAGCACAATCTTTGCCGGCGGCAGATTTTTCTTCGCCGTGCCGAACTCCTCGCCGATGTTGATGGTGGGACCGGTGGGGACTGCGGGCGCGGCCGGCTTGGCCGGCGCAGTTGCGGGATTCGCGGGCGAGCCGGGTTTGTTGTCGGGCATCAAGATTTTCTCCGCCTGCTGATTCTACGCGTGCTGGTTCTGTGCCGCTATTTGGAACTCACCAATCGTGCTTCATCGCTCTGGCAAATTCCTTCGCGGGCAGCGTGTTGAGCACGTCGTCTTTGGTCAGCCACGCGCGCCGCGCTTGCAAAATGCCATAACGGATTTTTTCCATGTGCGAAGTGTGGTGCGAGTCGGTGTTGATCACGATTTTCACACCTTGCTGCTTGGCCTGGCGCAGATGCACATCGTTGAGATCGAGCCGATCGGGATAGGAATTCAGTTCCATCGCGACTTTGTGTGTTGCCGCCGCTGTCAGCACTGCCAGCATGTCGAACTTGTAGGCGTTCCTGCGCAGTTGGATGCGTCCGGTTGGGTGTCCAATAATTGACGTGTTGGGATTTTCGATGGCCTTGAGCAGACGCTCGGTCATCTTCGCCGGCTCCTGATTGAAAACCGAGTGCACGCTGGCAATGACCAGATCCATTTGCGCCAGGACGTCGTCGGAGAGATCGAGATCGCCGTCGGCCAGGATGTCGACTTCGATTCCCGCGAAGATGGTTATGCCCTCAACCCGCTTGCCGGCCGCCCGAATGCGCGCGATATGCTCGACCGCGCGCTTGTCGTCGAGTCCGTTGGCGAAGGCCAGATTCTTCGAGTGATCGGTGATGGCCATGTATTTGTAGCCGCGCGCTTTGGCGGCTTCGGCCATTTCTTCGATCGTATTCTTGCCGTCGGTTTCGACAGTGTGCATGTGCACGTCGCCTTGAAGATCGGCTTGCGTGATCAGTTTCGGGAGGGCGTGTTTTTCGGCGAGATCGATTTCGCCAAGATTCTCGCGCATCTCCGGCGGAATGTAGTCGAGCTTCAGTTTCGTGTAGATTTCTTCTTCAGTTTTCCCCGCGACCGGTTTTTCGCCTTCGAGCGTGGCCAGGCTGTACTCGTTGAGCGTGTATCCCATCTTGAGCGCGCGCTGGCGGAGGGAAACATTGTGCGCCTTCGATCCAGTGAAATATTGCATGGCCGCGCCGAAAGATTCGGGGGGCAGAAGGCGGACGTCAACCTGCATACCGCTTCGCACATGGAAGCTGATCTTGTTGTCGCCGCGGGCGATGACGTCCATGAGCGGCGGATATTTCGCCACGTGCGCAATGGCTTGCTGGCGGCCGTCTTCGGTGGCGCAGACTTTTCCCGTCACAAGGATGTCGAGATCGCCGACACTCTCGCGTCCGCGGCGCAATGAGCCGGCTGGAGTGATCTTGTCGATGCCGGGAAATTTCTCCAGATGCGCGGTGAGCTTTTCCGCTTCTTCTTCGGCGTTGTCGATCAGGAAGCGGCCGCCGATGCGGCGATAATCTTCGATCGCTTTGAGGAGCTTCACTTCGTGCTTCTCGCCCATGCGCGGAAGCTCACGGATTTTTCCTTCCCGAGCCAGCTTCTCGACGCCGTCGACGTCGCAGACTTTGTAGGCGCTCCAGATCAGAGCAATTGTCTTGGGCCCCAGGCCTTGAATCTTCAACAGCTGCAACATCGACGGGTGATATTTCGCGAGCAGATCCTTTTGCACCGCAAGACTGCCGTCTTTGAAAAGTTCCTGCAGGTTGGTCAGCATGCCTTTGCCGATGCCGGAAATGGCGAGAACTTTTTTCGGTTCCGCGATGATGTCTTTGATCTGCTCGGAATGGTTCTCAATGGCCTGCGCGGCATTGCGATAGGAGCGGATGCGGAACGAATCCTGCCCGTCGATTTCAAGCAGGTCGGCAGTCTCATAGAGAATGTTGGCGATGGCCTTGTTGTCCATGGCTGGTCAAGCTGGGCGCAAGTTAAGAGTAACAAAGTTCGAGAGCGGGCCCGAGCAGAGACAGAATTACCGCGCTGCAAATGGGAACACCGACGTGGGGAGAAGCTCACTAGACATACACAGCCGCGCCGACAGCGCACTGGGCTGCCCACGCAACGGGTGATGATAGCTACTACGAGGCTTTGCTGACGTTGGCCGCTTGCGGTCCTTTCTGGCCTTCGGTGATTTCGAACTCCACCTGGTCGCCTTCCTGCAGGCTTTTGTACCCCTCGGAAGTGATAGCACTGTAATGAACAAACACGTCGGGACCATCCGCGCGTCCGATGAACCCGTAGCCTTTCGCGTTATTGAACCATTTTACGGTTCCTTTCAGACGTTCCACGTACCCCCCTTTTTCTGCACGTCCTTCACGGGGGCAGGACATGCACCGCTGACAATAGGATGCATTTTGGAACTTGAGGGGTGGGCTGTCAAGCGGAGGATACCTTAAAGACCTGAAAAGAAAGGTCTAACGCACGCCTTCGGCGCCGTTTTTTCGCCCGAAAACGGGCACGCCAAAGTACGCCAAGTCCTGATTTTTCTACTTCTTGGAGGTGCCCGTTTTTGCTTTCGCGCGCGCCACATGATCGAGCCAGAGCAGGGAAGAAATTGTTTTGGCATCGCGAACGGTTCCGTTCATCACCATCCGAACCGCGGACGGCAGAGGAACCAGCCGCTTGTAGATGACTTCATCTTCTTCGGGCTGAGCCTCACCCGCGCGCAGACCCTTGGCCAGAAATACCGACATGGTTTCGGCGACGAATCCGGGACTGGCGTAGAACTTCAGAATACGACGCCAGCTCTTGGCTGTGTATCCGGTTTCCTCGAGCAGTTCGCGCTTGGCGGCGACCAGCTCGCGCTCGCCGGGATCGATGCGGCCGGCGGGCAACTCCCACAGATAACTCCCGGCCGCATGCCGGTACTGGCGTTCAACCAGAACGCGAGGCATAGCCGTGGAGTCGTCGACGGCCAGCACGACCACGGAACCGGAATGGTGAATGAGATCGCGGCGGGCGCGCACGCCGCTGGGTTCCTGCACGTCGTCGGTCGTGACTGAGAAGACCGGGCCACGATACACGATGCGGGAAGAAAGGATGCGAGCCTGGGACCGCTGGTTACGAGCGGATTGGTTGCGAGCGGAAGATTTCGGCATATCGACAATATAAAGCAGCCGTGAGGCATCTGGCGCCGGGCCCTGGATCCCCGGAATTCCGGCAGACGCTCGTCCGCAGAACGAGGCTTCTGACGGCGGATGTCTCAGGCCGGACGGTCGAGGTCTGGCGCTTGCCTTCTGCTATGCTGCCGGGCATGGCTGCCAAGCCGCGAATCGCCATTGTGGGGGCGGGAAATCTGGGGACAGCACTGGCCATCTCGCTCTGGCGCGCCGGATATGTGATCGACACCGTCATTACGCGCCCGGGCCGCGCTTCGCTGAACAAAGCCAGGAAACTGGCGAGGGAAGTGGATGCTCGGGCCATAACTGAACTGATGATGACTGATCTGGCGAGCCTGAGAGCTGATCTGGTCTGGTTCTGCGTGCCGGATGGCGAGATTCGAGGCGTGGCGCGGGAATTCGCCGCTCAGGTTCCGTGGAAGAAGCGGGGAGGGAAGAGGTCGGAGTGGAAGGGGAAAATCGCGCTGCATTCCAGCGGCGCGTTGACGAGCGATGAACTTGCAGTATTTCGCTGCCGGGGAGCAGCCGTAGCCTCGGTGCATCCCATGATGACGTTTGTGCACGGTTCACGGCCAGGGTTGGCGGGAGTGCCATTTGCCATCGAAGGCGATGCCGCAGCGGTGCGGGCGGCGCGGCGCATACTTGCAGACCTAGGCGGCGAATCGTTTTCGATTCGCCGAGCCGATAAAATCGCGTATCACGCTTGGGGAACTTTTGCCTCTCCGTTGTTCACTGCTCTTCTGGCAACCGGCGAACACGTAGCGGCTCTTGCGGGAGTCGAGGGCAAGGCGGCGAGACGGCGAATGATTCCCATCCTGCTACAGACGCTGGCCAACTACGCGACGCGAGACGCGGCCGACGCTTTCAGCGGGCCAATCATTCGCGGCGACGTCGAAACCGTGAAGCGGCATCTGCGAGTTCTGAACAAAATTCCTGTTGCGCGCGACGTTTATGTCGCGCTCGCACGGTCGGCGCTGCGCTATTTGCCGGCGAAAAACAAGAAGTCTCTCCTGCTGGTTCTAAAGTAAAGGCGTTCGAATCCTGAGGAGTAGACTGAACACCACCTGCCCATGCGCCCGCGGCCCAAAGCCACTCTGTTTCTCACGATACTTCTGGCAGTGGGAACCTGCTATTACTATTTCGGCCTGCTGCTGCCGCAATTGCGCCGCCAGGACCAGGCTAACGGCATCGCCACACACTACGGTTACGGCGGAGACTTCTATCCCATCTGGTTGACCGGCCGCGCCCTGTTGATGCACCGCAGCGACCCCTACACGCGGGAGATGACCAGAAACATCCAGACCGGACTTTACGGGCGGCCCATGGATGCGAACCGTCCGTTGGATCATCCTGTGGACTATCATGCCTTCGCGTATCCGCTTTACGCCGACCTTCTGGCCGCGCCGATGTTGCCCTTCAGTTTCGATACGGTGCGTATTTTGCTTTCGCTGCTGCTGGCGCCGCTCACCGCGGCGAGCGTGATTCTCTGGCTCCGAGTCTTAGGACTGCGGGTTCAGCCCAGCGCTCTGGCCACCTTGATCATCTTGACGCTGGCGAATTATCCGGTTCTGGAGGGGCTGTACCAGCAACAGCTAGCCTTGTTGGTTGGAGTTGCATTAGCGGCGTCGCTGGCATTGCTGGTGCAGAACCGATTATTGGTCTCGGGAATTTTTCTGGCTTTCGCCTCGGTAAAGCCTCAGATGGTCTGGCTGGTCGCGATTTTCATGCTGGTCTGGTGCTCGGGCGATTGGAAGCGCCGGAAAACCATGGCGTTGAGTTTTCTCTTGACCATCGCTCTGCTGGGTTTGAGCAGCCAGGTTGCGCTGCCGGGATGGTTCTCTGGCTGGCGGCATGTGTTGGCGGGATATTCCGCTTACACGCTGCCTCCGCTTCCGCAGTTGGTTCTCGGCCGTCTGTTCGGATCGGCCGTGGCTTTGGGAGCGTTCGCATTGGCCGTCGCCATTGGCTGGAAGGCTCGCCGTGCCCTGCCTGGATCTCAGAAATTTCTGGTGGCACTTAGCTTTACGCTCGCGGTCACTCCCCTGCTGTTGTCTTCCGCCGGCGCGGCGTTTGACCAGGTTGTGATGTTGCCCGGAATTTTCTGGCTCTGGTCGCGGCGTGAGGAAATTCTCAACGCGAGTCGTCCCGTCCGCGTGCTGATGCTCGCTGCCATTGTGGCCCTGAGTTGGCAATGGGTCGCGGGTTGCGCCGTCGCCCTTCTCTCGCTTGCGTTTCCGGAATGGGCGCGAACCTCAGCAGTGCTGTTCTTGCCCATGCGCATGGAGGCATCATTGCCTTTTGCGGTGATTGCCCTGTTGTCGTTGTTGGCGTTGCGGTTGGTGCGCGGACGAACAATCAACGTCGAGACGGCGCTGGCTGACTCGAATCCTGTCTAGGGGGTCGTCCTGATTCCACCGAAACCGGCTTGGTCGCAAAAACTAGCTTGATGTGAAAAGATGCCCGAGCTTTTCCTTCTTGGTTTTGAGATATTCCTCGGCGTGCGGGCTGGGTGTGACTTCGCAAGGTACCCGCTCGGCCACGCGCACTCCGGCGCGCTCCAGGGCTTCCACTTTGTCGGGATTGTTTGATAGCAGGCGAACGCTGGTCACTCCCAATTGCTTCAGAATTTCCGCAGGAAGCGTGAATTCGCGGTAATCGTTCTTGAAGCCGAGGCGTTCGTTGGCCTCGACCGTGTCCAGTCCGGCATCCTGCAGTTCGTACGCCTGCAGCTTCGCCATCAGGCCAATGCCGCGTCCCTCCTGCTGTTCGTAGATCAGGATGCCGACGCCCTCGTCGGAAATCATCGAAAGAGAAAGTTCGAGTTGCTGCCGGCAATCGCAGCGTAGGGAATGAAAAACATCTCCGGTCAGGCACTGCGAATGCACGCGCACCAAAGGCGTCTTCGCCGTCAGGTCGCCCATGACCAGCGCGACGGCCTCTTCGACGCGAGAATTACCATCGGAGCCAAAGCTGCCCCGAAAACCGTAGATGCGGAAGTTGCCCCATCGCGTGGGAAACTCCGCGGACGCGATCTGCCGTACTGCCCCAATGCTCACATCTTCCATTATATGGCTATCATCGACGCTGTCGCCGACCCCGATTCCATCAGGACCGATGTGCATGTTGGCAACAAACCTTATAAGCATTCCCATTAAGATAGCCAAGCTTCCTGGCGGCCTGCAGGTTTGTCCCTCTCCTACTTCCAGTGGCGCGATTTGGCGCGATCTCGCCTATGTTTCGCGTGAACCCTCCGCCCCGGAAGCGGCATCGAACCCCACGATAAGGATCGTTGCGAGCGAATCCGGAGGACTCGCTCGCCGGTCTGTACTTCAAATTCAAGCCCGCTACCAGGCGTGGAGGAGTGCCAGCATGGCCACCGCCCCGAAGTTCCGTATCGACGTTGACATCCACAATCTGCTCATGAATTCTGCGACGGCTCCGGTAAAGATTCCTGAACCCAAGGGAATGACCCTGCCCGAGCCGGTGTTCCCGCGTTATCCGGAAAAGCTTGCCGACCCTGGCCCGGATGCCCCGCCCGAGAAACGCAACTGGACCTTGCCACAGGTCTATCGCTCCATGCGCGGTTGGCTGTTTCCCTACGTTCGCTCGCGCATGCTGTCCGGCGATTTTCATCCCATCACCGCATATTTGTTTCTGGAGTACAAGTGCAATCTCGATTGCTGGTACTGCTGGGCATTCAACAACAAAGTGAAAGGGATGACCGAGGACGTTGCACGGCGCTCGATCGATTGGCTGCACGATCACGGCTGCCGCGTGCTGGCGCTGATGGGAGGCGAACCGCTGCTGCGTCCGCAGTTCGCGCACAAGGTTGTCTATTACGCGGCGAAAAAAGGATTCTGGATCTACGTCGGCACCAACGGCCGCCTGCTGCGTCCCGATGTGGCCGACCGGCTAGGAGACGCCGGAGTCGGCGTCATCAACTTTGCGGTCGATGCCTGGGATGAGAAGCCCAGCTTGCCGAAGGCGCTTGTGCCGGTGCGCAAACACCTCGAGCATCTGTTGAAGAAGCAGTATGTCTACGGCTACATGGTCTTCTTCAACATGAATATTTGCCGCAACAATCTGGAAGATATCCGCCTGCTCACCCAATATGCGCGCGATCATCGCATCGCCACCGATTACCATATCAACGAAACTCCCATGCTCGAGCAGGATGAGCATTTCAAGCACTTGAGCGACAATCCGACTTACATCCGGCCGGAAGACTGGCCTGAAGTTGATTCGCTGGTCGACTGGATCATCGAAAAAAACCAAGCCGGATATCAGATGGTGAATTCGGTGCAGAGACTGCAGGAGATCAAATCGTTCATCCGCATGGCCAGCGGTGCGGAGTTGCACCGGCTGGGCTGGAACGGGGACGGAACCGGAACGAACGGCAACGTCGCCAAACAACTGGCGCAGACCCCGGGCATTGTGCAGGACACGAACGGCGAATTGCATTTTGCTGAGTGGAACTGCCGCGCCGGACAGAACAACGTCATCATCCGCACCGACGGCACGGTGGCGCCGTGCTTTCCCATGTATGCCTCAACCTATGATTGGGGAAATATTGACGGGCATAAATTTGATTCTGGCCAGCTCGAGGGCATGAAGAAAACCTGCCAGCAGCATTGTTTCTCCACGCTCAACCACAATCTCGCTTACTGTTATAACGACGCGCGTGTGATCAAGTTCGTGTGGACGAACCTGGTCACCAACCGCATGAAAGGCGGCGCCCAAAGCTTCGAAGATTGAAGTAGAAGATTAAGCAATCGTCGATCAGCCCCGGGCCTTGAAGGGAAAGATCGCGTCCTGCTTGGAGGGAATGGGCGAGCCGTTGCGCGTGGCCGGATGAAAGCGCCAGTTCTCAAGCGCCGCTAGGCATTTGCTGTCGATGTCAGGACCAAGACTCTGCAGCACGGTCTTGCTGACGATCTCGCCGCGTTCGTCGATGGTGATTTCGATCACCTCGTTGCCGGGAGAATTCGGCAATTGCCATGGATAGACGACAGGGTCGGAAGTCGCGACCGGCAGCGCCGGGCGAACTTCGTCGCCATAGAACGGTCCGCGGCCCAAAGTTCCGTAGGGAAGTCCCGCCTGCGCGCCATGACCGAGAGCGGAGAGCGTCTGCGTCTCGGCTTTGTCTTGCGCGTCAGTGCGCGCCAGCGGATTCTGCGGTGCCAGCTTCGCCAATTGCGCCGGCGCTTTCCACGTCAGCTTCTCGTGACCGAGCCGCTCATGACGGTATTGCTGCGTCGCCTTGTCGGAAGAACTGCGCGTGCTGTTGTCGGGAGACTTGCTCGACCAGTAGAGCCGCGTGATCGAAGTTCCGTTTTGTCCGATGGCAACAGAGGTCGGTTGCAAAAGAAGCGGCACAGGAGAGCGCAGGATCCATGCCAGCACGACGCCGTGCAGAGCTACCGACCCTGCCAACAGCCAGCGCTGCCGGCCCGCAGTCGCGGGATTCAGTTGCGCAAACATCCAAGTGTCCCCACACGGCAGGAGTCCGCCGTGCCGGTTCTGTCTAGTTAGACGCAAGCAGCCGCATTTCGTCAAGGCTAATTGTGGTAACCGGGATGGCTCCCCGCTCGTATGGTGCCAACTCTGGATCGCTGCTAAAATAACCGGGTCACACTCCAACCGGCCCATGGGCCTGTAGCTCAGCTGGGAGAGCGCATCGTTCGCAACGATGAGGTCGCCGGTTCGATCCCGGCCAGGTCCACCAACTTTCCGCTAGCCGCACGCGAATGCATTAGGCATAACTCGGATCACCTCCGCTTTGCCCGCTGTCGTCGCATCCTAAGTGGCCGCGCAGGCTATAATTGCGCGCACGGATGGCTCTAACCTCTGGCACAAAACTTGGCCCCTACGAAATCCAGTCGCCGCTGGGCGCCGGCGGCATGGGTGAGGTTTATCGCGCAAAAGACACGCGCCTCGATCGCATCGTTGCCATCAAGATTCTGCCCACTCATCTTTCCTCCAATCCCGAATTCAAGCAGCGTTTCGAGCGCGAAGCCCGCGCGATTTCCTCGCTGAATCATCCTCACATCTGCCATCTCTATGACGTTGGCTCACAGGACGGCACCGATTTCCTGGTCATGGAGTTCCTCGACGGCGAGACGCTTGCCGAGCGACTGCGCAGGGGTGCGCTGCCTTTCCCTGAGCTTTTGAAGATTGGGATGGAAGTTGCAGAAGCGTTGGAGGTCGCCCATCGCGCCGGTATTGTGCATCGCGACTTCAAGCCCGGCAACGTCATGCTGACCAAGTCCGGAACCAAGCTGATGGATTTCGGCCTGGCTAAGCCGAACTTGGCCGGTGCTCCAGGCTCTGGATCAGCTCCGCTTCTCTCCGCGGCCCGCACCATGTCTGATAAAACAATGTCCGGGCCCACTCCCGTCAGCCCGCTCACCACGGCCGGCAGCATCGTCGGCACGATCCAGTACATGTCTCCCGAACAAATCGAAGGCAAAGAGGCTGATGCGCGCTCCGACATTTTTGCGTTCGGAGCAGTCCTCTACGAAATGGCCATGGGAAAGCGCGCCTTCGAGGGTAAAAGCCAGATCAGCGTAGCCTCGGCCATCCTGGAGAAAGACCTCGACCCTATCAGCGCGTCCAAGCCTTCCACGCCGCCAGCCTTCGACTATCTTGTCGACGCCTGTCTGGCAAAGGATCGCGAAGAACGTTTCCAGTCCGCCCACGACGTGCGCCTGCAACTGAAAGCGATCGCGCAATCGCCGCCACCTGCCGCCGTTACCCAATCCGCCGCGGGCACAGTCGGCCCGCGCCTGCTGTCGATGGGCGCCGCCGTTCTTCTGGCAGTGGCCGTTATCATCTTCTATCTTTCGCAGCGTGCGAACGCTCCCGCGCTTTCTGTACGCGCCTACATCCCGCCTCCGCCGCAAACCACATTCCGCGCCTCGGGCTTCGACGCCGGCCCCGTCGTCGTTTCCCCCGACGGCAAAATTCTCGCATTCTCCGCCGTCGACGACAAAGGCCACACCAACCTCTGGCTCCGCCCGCTTGACGCGCAGCAAGCCACGATGCTTGCCGGCACCGAAGACGCAGCCATGCCCTTCTGGTCTCCCGACAGCCGTTACCTCGCCTTCATCGCCGACCGAAAACTAAAAACCATCAGCGTGTCAGGGGGCGACGCCCAAACTCTCACCGATGATGTTTATAGCGATGGGGGCGCTTGGAGCCCCGCCGGCGTCATTCTTTTCTGCAAACAAAACTTCGGGCCCATCTCGCAGATCGCCGCGTCCGGTGGCCAGGTGTCAGTTGCCACTCGTCTGAACCAGAACGAACTTGCGCATAACGATCCATTCTTCCTTCCCGACGGCAAGCACTTCCTTTATGTTTCCAGCCAAATCGGCGGGCCAAGCCATATTAAAGTCGGAGTGCTGGGCAAGCCCGAACAAGACGGAAATGTGATTGGCACCGGCGCTCACGCGGCATTTGCTTCCGATCATCTGCTCTTCGTTCGCGACGGACACATTCAGGCCCAGCCCTTCAATTCGCGCACCTTCGCGCTCTCCGGCGATCCTCAAACCATAGGCGAAGCCCGTACTTTTTCCGTTTCTCAGAACGGCGTTCTCGCCTATCACGAGAGTTCCGCCGAGTCCGAGCTCAAGTTATTTGATCGAAGCGGAAACCTGATCGGCACTCCCGGTCCGCCGGCGGTTTATTCCGATCCGCGTTTTTCTCCCGACGGCAAATCCATCGCCGTCACGATCTGGGACCCCCGATCCAGCGCAGACGATATCTGGATATTTCCCGTCGCCGGTGGCCAGCCCATCCGCGTCACTTTCGGACCCGATGATTTTTGGCCGGTATGGTCGCCCGATGGAAAGCAAATCGCGTACGGCGTCCATGAAAATGGTAAGCTCTCGATCCGCCGCCGCTCTCTCGACGGTAGCCAACCGGAAGAAGTTCTCTATCAGAACGATGCCTACATCAACGGCTCGCCCATCGACTGGTCGCCAGACGGTCAGTACCTGTCCATCGACCTGGAATCGAAAATAGGAATCTTTTCCAACTGGATTCTGCCCCTGACCGGCGACGGTAAGACCGGCGATCGCAAGCTCTTCCAGCCGCCCGCCGCCGCCCACATGACGGTGAGCGAGTACGATGGCCGCTTCTCTTCCGAGGGCCGCTGGCTGGCTTATTTCTCCTACGAAACCGGCAGGCCCGAAATTTACGTGGTTCCATTTGGCGCCGGCGCCAAAACCCAGGTCTCCACTACCGGCGGATGGAACACCCTCTTCGGTCGCAACCATGAACTTTTTTTCGTCACCATGGGAAACCGTCTGATGGCCGCGCACACCGTCGCGCAACCCAGTTTTCACGTCACCTCCATCGAACCTCTATTCCAGCTCGATCTCCCCAATTTCACCGGCATCAGCTACGACGTGAGTCCTGACGCCAAACAGTTCGTGGTCCAAACCGCCGACCACACCAAATCCACCTCGATCACGTTGCTGACGAACTGGCCGGCGGAATTGAAGAAGTGAGCTCTGCTGCGGCGCAGCATTCGGTCCAGCCCTGACATTTTGCGGGGCGGGCAACGGTCGGCGATCAAATCGCCTTAGACAGCTCGGGGTTTCGCCAAATCGAAAGTGCCAGCGACGGAGCTGTTGAAAACATTTTGTGCAAATCGGTGCACTTGTCTGGTAGCATGGGCGGCAACAAAGCTTGCTATCCCCAGTGCTTTCAGGGGATGCGGCATCCGGCAATGGCATTGAAACTGCACGGTTTGTGTAGCGCAGTGTCTGTCGATCTTGAGAGCCCAGCAGTCCGCACGCCCGACGGCCGGCCCCTAGAAGTTAGGTAGGTAGAGTGGAGACGCGACCCGAAGCAGGGAACGTTCAACCCGTCATCCGTCGCCGGCGGACTCGCCGCCATCGGCGAAACCGCAAAATCCGGCGCATCCTGGCGTTTTTCGCGCTGCTGTCGCTGGCTTTCGGCATTTCCGCGGTTACGCTTCGTTACCTGAGCCCATCGTTATTTCGAACCGCAAAATCTACCGAACCCAGCCGCCAGTCCGCCGAGGCCAGCCGCGACTTGCTGGTGACGGTTCAGCAGGAGGCGGAGCGCTCGCTTGAGAACCGCCCCGTGTATCCCTATTCCATCGTGCCCGGCGGCGTGAGAGATGCCCGCGAGTTGAAGTGGGCCGCGGAACACGATCCCGTCGTCGCCGCTCACTATGCGGGATTCGATTATGACCACGCCCGCGTGGTGCGGCTGGTTTTGGCGCGCACCGCCTATATTTCCTACCGGATCGGTAACAAAATCTACTGGACCCGGCACCGGGTCTCGCTGAAGAAAGGCGAAACGGTCCTCACCGACGGCAAGATGACTGCGCGCACCCGTTGCGGCAATCGCGTGGAGGAAGTTCCACAGCAGGCGACTTCGTCGTCAGAGCCGCCCGTTGCCAAAATGGAAGAACCAATCGCACCCGCCGCCGGAACTACGCAGTCGACTCCTCCGGTTCCATTCCAGTCGGCCTTGATGGGCCGTCCTCCGGCGCCCGGTCTGGGGCCGGCCCCGCCGCTCGGTGTTTACGATCCGATGGGCACGGGAACCTGGATTCCGATCTCTCCGCCGGCGCTCCCGAGCGTTTGCGGCCCGATCCAGAAAAAGCCCACCAGCGGGACTGGTACGGCGGCAGTGGCTGAGGTCACCGGCAAGAATGGCAAGAAAATCATCGGTGGCGATCCTTGCGGGGGGGGCGCAGGCGGCGAAGTCCCCGAGCCCGGCACCTGGCTGCTGATGGGCACTGGCCTGGCCCTGATGTACTGGATGACGCGCAAAAGGTTCGCCCGAACCTAAGCTGGCGCGCGTGGCCGGTCAGCCCGATATCCTGGGCGAGATTCTCAAGCCGCTCTTGTACTAACGGAACCTGAAGTTCTAATACCTACGTAAGCTCCTGCCCTGAAGATCGCTGCTAGAATCGCGCTTAGACATAAGAAACGTCCCATCAATCGTGTGTTTTGATGTGAGCGTTGTGCAGCAGGTGTTCATGCAAGGGTCCTCCCCAACCTTCGGTGCGCGGCTGTTTGTGGCCGGACTTTGTGCCGTGCTATCGGTTCCCGTTCTCGCGCAGACCTCCATTCGCAGCGTTAAAGTGCTTGGCGGCAAAGAAGCGGTCGAAATCGAAGTGGAAGGCAGCGACCGCCTGACGCCGCAAACCCAGGTCCTGACCGGCCCCGACCGGCTGGTCATCGATTTCCCCAACGCCATCCCCGGCAGCGGCCTGCGCAATCAATCGGTCGACCGCGGCGAAGTAAAGGATGTGCGTTTCGGCCTGTTTCAGGCCAAACCCCCGGTGACGCGGCTCGTACTCGACCTGAAGATGACGCAATCTTTTCAGGTCTTTCCCTACGGACGGACCCTCATGATCAAGGTGACGGGCGGCGCATCTGACGTTGAAGTCTCGGCCGATGCCGGCGCTTCCCAACCGGCTGCGCGTCCCGGCCTGGTGGCCGCCAGCTACACCAATCGTGCAGAACCGTTTCATGTGGATCCCGCTCCGAATTATGCTCCGCAGGCTGTGCTTCCACCCAAGCCGCTCGAAGTGACCTTCCAGGATGGATTGCTCTTCATTCACGCGAACAAGGCCACTTTGTCAGAGGTTCTCTACGCCGTGCAGCAACGCACCGGAGCGGAGGTTTCGATTTCGGCCGGAGCGGAGCAGGAAAAAGTGGTTGCCGATATTGGCCCAGCGCCGGCTCCGGAAGTTCTGGCGCAGCTGCTTAATGGTTCCAGATTCAATTTTCTGATCCTCAACGCTGCCAACGATCCCCGGCAACTGGATCGCGTCATCCTCAGCCCGCGCCCGGATCGCGTCGTAACATCGTCTCCGGTAACGCAGAATGCTCAAGTTGAAGAAGAGGCTGCTGAGCCTCAAGTCGCCTCGCAACAGCCCGGCAAGGTTCCAACCCGCACACCTGGGGATGCATCGCAAGGCGAAGGCAAGCCGGCCGACGACACCAATCCGGACCAGTAGCTCACTCGATTCACGAAATACTTGAAGTTAACCCTGCATCTTATTGCCGCCCATGATACCTGCCCTGTTTTGTGATCCCTGTCACGGAATCCGGTGACAGTCGGCATATCCTGCACCTACAAAAAATGCCATCCTGCAATCAGAGTGCAGGAGGTGTGTACCATGGCACTCGTCGAAACCGTAAAAACAACGTTGACGGAGCAGGACAGGGATGCCGTATTTGCGCCCCGGAACGTCCTGTTCGCCACCGATTTTTCTTCCGCCTCCGAGGCCGCGATGCCCCATGCCGCGGCCATCTGCCGCCGCTTCGGGGCCACACTGCACCTGGCGCATATTCTGTCCGACACCAGTCTTCTCATGGCCACCGGAGGCGTCGATTACGTTTCCCTGGACACCATTTGCGATGCCACCAACGCGGACGCAAAAGCAAGACTTGAAGAGATGTCATGCCAGTTAGCGGGCATTCCGCATCGCTGCTATCTGCGTCACGGGCAAGTCTGGCTGAATCTTTCCCGGATCGTCGAAACGAACCGCGTCGATTTGATGGTCCTCGGCACTCATGGCCGCACTGGCCTGGGCAAACTTCTACTGGGCTCGGTGGCGGAAGACATGCTGCGCCACGCGGCCTGTCCGGTGCTGACCATCGGTCCAAAGATTCGCGGGCGCAACCAGTTGCCCACGTTCCCCAATGACCGCCGCCGCGATCTGGACCCGCGGGAACTCGAACTGCGCAAGGTCATCTTCGCCACCAACTTTGCCCCAGCCGCCGCGCGGCACGCAGAGGTTGCTGTTTCGCTGGCGCAGACTTTCCAGTCGCAGCTCACATTCGTGCACGTGATCGAGGACTACACCCAACTCGGAAGCCGGCCCGGCGGCATCGAGGAGGCGTCCCGCCGGCTGCGGGAATTAATTCCAACCGCGAAGACTGCGGCGCTGCAGTACCCGCCGGAAACCGTGCTCGAGTTCGGTTCGGCCTCAGAACGCGTCCTCAAAGTCGCCGAGGACCGTGAAGCCGATCTGATCGTGCTGGGTGCGCGTCCGGCTGCCGAAGCCGGAACCACTCACCTGCCCTGGTCCACCGCCCACCATGTGATCGCGGATGCGCACTGCCCGGTACTGACCCTGCGCAATTGAAATGCCCGACCTGCAATTGAAAGCGGCTGGCGCGAACCGGCTTAGAATCGTATCGGCTAAGATTTACGCGTCTCAGAATTGTGAGCCCGAGCCTCCGTCATGACGGTTGCCACGAAAACCGCCATCCAGCGCCTGCGCGTCACTCTGCGCGGAGCCGTGCAGGGTGTCGGCTTTCGTCCCTTCGTCTATCGTCTCGCTACTGAAATGTCTCTTACCGGCTGGGTGCTAAACTCTTCGTCAGGATTGGTCGTCGAAGTCGAAGGCCCGCTGGAACAGTTGACTCGCTTCGAGCAGCGGCTCGAGTGCGAACGGCCGAAAGCTTCATTGGTGACGGTTCATGAATCAGCATGGATCGCTACCGAAGGCTCCACTCGCTTCGAGATTTTTGCCAGCGACCACGATTCTGGCAAGTCAGTCAACGTTCTCCCTGACCTCTCCATCTGCACCGACTGCCGCGAAGAACTCTTCGATCCCGCCAACCGCCGCTTCGAATATCCCTTTACCAACTGCACCAACTGCGGCCCGCGCTACACCATCGTGGTTGACATTCCCTACGACCGCCCCAACACGACCATGCGTGAGTTCGCCTTGTGTCCCGCCTGCCGCGAGGAATATGAGAATCCCGCCAACCGCCGTTTTCACGCCCAACCCAACGCCTGCCCGGTCTGCGGGCCGAAGCTCGACGGCAGCATCGAAGATGCCGTCGAAGCTCTGCGGCAGGGGCAGATCGTCGCGCTCAAAGGCATCGGCGGATTTCAGTTGTTGGTCGACGCCCGCAACGCCGCAGCCGTCGCTCGTCTTCGCCGGCGCAAGCTTCGCGAAGAGAAGCCGTTCGCGCTCATGATGCCGTCGCTCGAAATGGCGCGCAAGTACTGCGAAATCTCTCCCGCCGAGGTGCAGCTTCTCGAATCCCAAGCAGCGCCGATTGTCTTGCTCCAGCCCAAGTCCGGCACCAACATCGCATGGAATGTCGCGCATTGCTCTCCCTACGTCGGCGTCATGCTGCCATACTCGCCGCTGCATCATCTGCTCATGCAGGAGTGCCGCTTTCCGCTCATCGCCACCAGCGGCAATCGCAGTGACGAGCCCATCTGCATCGCCAATGACGAAGCGCGAAAACGCCTGAAAGACATCGCCGATCATTTCCTGATGCACAATCGCCACATCGTTCGCGCCTGTGACGATTCGGTCGTCCGCCTCACTCGCGGACGCGCTGGAATTCTGCGCCGCGCCCGCGGCTACGCTCCGCTGGGAATTCGCGTGAGCCACAATCTGCCGCCCGTCCTCGCGGTCGGAGGACATCTGAAAAACACCGTTGCCATCGCCGTCGGGCAGGATGTTTTTCTCAGCCAGCACATCGGCGATCTTGACACGCTCGAAGCTCGCGGCGCCTTCGAGCGGGCAATCTCGGATCTCTGCCGCCTTTACAGTTTCAAGCCGGAAGCCGTGGTCTGCGATCTGCATCCTGACTACGCTTCCACGCAGTGGGCCGAACGTTGGAGTGAAATGTCCGGCCTGCCGCTGATTCGCGTGCAGCACCATCAGGCGCACGTGGCCGCCTGCGCGGCCGAAAATAACGTCGAAGGCGAATACCTCGGCGTCTCCTGGGACGGCACCGGATACGGTCTCGATGGCGCCATCTGGGGGGGCGAATTTTTTCATGTAGAAAATCGGCGCGCACAGAGCAGCCGCTTCGCCCGCATCGCGCATCTCAGGCCATTCGGATTGCCGGGCGGCGACACTGCCGTCCGCGAAGGTTGGCGTTCGGCGGAAAGCCTGCTCTTTGAAGTCTTTGGCTCCGAATCGCTCGACCCTGATACGAACGCTCAATCGACAGGGAAACCCCGATTGGATCGCTCGAAGGTCCGCTATATGCTCAAGCACGCCGTCCAGGTTGTGCCGACCACGAGTGTTGGCCGGCTTTTCGATGCCGTGGCCAGCATCGCCGGCGTCGCCCAACAGAACCGATTCGAGGGCCAGGCTGCCATGCTGCTCGAAAATGAAATTGGCGCGTCGCGGACCGAAGAAGCGTACCCTTTGCCAGGCGGCGACTGGGCTCCGCTAATCCGCGCAGTAATCGCGGACAAGCGTGCCGGAGTGGCGGTGCCCACCGTCGCGGCGCGTTTTCACAACGCCCTCGTTCACTGGATTCTGGAGGTCGCTGCCAGCACGGGCTTGAAGCAGGTTGTCTTGAGCGGCGGCGTTTTTCAGAATCGGTACTTGACCGAGCACGCAGCGGCGGCGCTGGAAGCGCGCGGCTGCGACGTCTACACGCATCAACGCGTCCCGCCCAACGACGGCGGCATCGCGCTGGGCCAGGCGGTAATGAGCAGCGGCTAGATTCGTATCAGGGCACGCCTTCAGGCGTGCCGTTGAAGCGCGAAACGAGTTGGGGCTTTAGCCCCTGAGGTCGAGGAGATCAAAAATGTGTCTTGCCGTTCCAGGCCGCGTGGTTGAAATCGTCGGCGGCGGCGACATCGCCTTCCGCGTGGGCAAGGTCGACTTCGGCGGCATCCGCAAAGAAATCAATCTCGCCTACACGCCTGAAGCCGAGGTCGGCAAATATGTTCTCGTCCACGTCGGTTTCGCCATCAGCGTGATCGACGAAGCCGAAGCGCAACGCGTCTTCCAGTACCTTGAGGAGATGGGCGGACTGAAAGAGGAACTCGGTGAAATTCCTCAGTGAATATCGCGACCAGAAAGCCGCCGAACAACTCGCGCAAGCCATCCGCAAACAGGTCACCCGCCCCTGGACCATCATGGAAATCTGCGGCGGCCAGACTCACACCATCGTCAAGAGCGGCCTTGAAGACCTGCTGCCGCGCGAAATCACGCTCGTCCACGGCCCCGGCTGCCCGGTCTGCGTCACGCCGATCGAACTGATCGACAAAGCTGTCGCGATCGCGCAACGCCCGGACGTTATTTTCTGTTCCTTTGGCGATATGCTGCGCGTGCCCGGCTCGACGAAAAGTTTGTTCGATGTGAAGGCCGAAGGCGCCGACGTGCGCATCGTCTACTCGCCGCTGGACGCGCTGAAACTCGCGAAGGCCAATCCGCAGAAGCAAGTCGTTTTCTTCGCAGTCGGCTTCGAGACCACCGCTCCCGCCAACGCCATGTCGGCATGGCACGCCGATCACGACGGCGTCGAGAATTTTTCGCTGCTCGTCTCGCATGTGCTTGTGCCTCCGGCGATGGAGGCTTTGCTTTCCTCCGACCAATGCGTCGTGCAGGGCTTTCTTGCCGCTGGCCACGTCTGCACCATCATGGGCTACGAAGAATATTTCCCCATCGCCCAGCGCTACAAAGTTCCCATCGTCGTCACTGGCTTCGAACCGCTCGACATACTCGAAGGCATTCATATGACGGTGAGCCAGTTGGAAGAAAATCGTCACGAAGTTGAAAACCAGTACAGCCGCGCGGTTCGCCGGGAAGGGAATCGTCCCGCGCAGCAAACCATCGCCGAAGTCTTCGAGGTGATCCCCCGCGAGTGGCGCGGTCTCGGCGAAATTCCGGCCAGCGGATTTCAGCTGCGCGGCCGATTCCAGAAATACGACGCCAACCGCCGCTTCCCGTTTACCGGCACGCCCGCGCACGAGTCGCCCGAATGCATCAGCGGACTGATTCTGCAGGGCATCAAGAAGCCGCATGACTGCCCGGCGTTCGCCGTGAAATGCACGCCGGAAAATCCGCTGGGCGCGCCCATGGTATCGTCGGAGGGCGCGTGCGCAGCCTACTATCACTATGGCAGACGCCAAAATCAGCACGTTCAGCTTGAGTTGTCCAGTCCCGCGAGTCGCTGACGATCGCATCGTTTTAGCGCACGGCGGCGGCGGACGCCTTACTCACCAGCTCATCGAAAAGATTTTTATCCCTGCCTTCTCGAACGCCATGCTCGAAGAACGCCACGACGGCGCCGTCCTCTCGGTGAATGGATCGCGGCTCGCCTTTACGACCGATTCGTTCGTCGTGCGCCCGCTGATTTTTCCCGGCGGCAACATCGGCGATCTCGCCGTCAACGGCACGGTCAACGATCTAGCCATGTGCGGCGCGCGCCCGCTCTACCTCAGCAGCGGATTCATCCTCGAAGAAGGCCTGGAAATGGAAACGCTGCGCACAGTCGTCAAGTCGATGCAAGAATCCGCAGCGAGTGCGAAGGTGAAGCTGGTCACCGGTGATACGAAAGTCGTCGACAAAGGCAAAGGCGACGGCATCTTCATAAATACATCCGGCATCGGCGTGATCGAGGCAAACGCAAGAGGAACGATCGGCCCAGCCGCGGTTCAACCCGGCGACGCCGTCCTCGTCAGTGGCGACCTCGGCCGCCACGGCGTCGCCATTCTCTCCGTCCGCGAAGGCCTCGGATTCGAATCGCCCATTCTCAGCGACACGGCCAGCGTCTGGCCGACGGTTGAAGCGCTGCTGAATGCAGGAATTGAGATTCACTGCCTGCGCGACCTGACCCGCGGCGGCCTCGCCACCACGCTGAACGAAATCGCCGCCGACCGCAACCTCTGCATCAAGCTGGAAGAAGCGTTAATTCCGGTTGAAGAAACAGTCCAAAGCGCCTGCGAAATTCTAGGCCTGGATCCACTCTACGTGGCAAACGAAGGCCGCTTCGCGGCGTTCGTCCCCGCAGCGCAAGCGGACGCCGCGCTCGAAGTGATGAAGAAAGTCCCGGTGTCGCAGAGTTCCGTGCGCATCGGCAAAGTAGAAGAAGCTCCCGGCCGCACGGTAGTCCTGCAAAGCCGCATTGGCGGCAACCGCGTCGTGGACATGTTAAGCGGCGAACAGTTACCGAGAATTTGCTGATCGCATGCGGTGAAAAACAGCGTGTCATCCTGAGCGGCGCTCTTTGCCGCGGAGGACCTGTGCAACTTCCCGGTGCCAGCACACCGCATAGGGTCTTCGCTTTGCACAGAATGACAAGCCGCGCGGAGACCGGCTCAGGGTTACCCCTCCCACGGATTGACCACCCGTACGCCGCAGCCTTCAAAGTCAGAGGTATTGCGCGTAGCTAGCGTCGCATCGTGCACTCGCGCGAGGGCCGCAATCTGCGCATCGGGTTCGTTGATCGGACGGCCCGACGCGCGTCGCTGTGTGGCGACGACTGCAAACATTCGCGCTGAAGATTCGTCGAACGCGAGAACTCGCCCTCCGAAATCCTCCACGAAAATCGATTCGGCTTCGCGAAGCAATTGGTCGCGGCGTTTCCCATGGGGAAGACGTTCGATACCATACAGAACTTCAGCCATAGTGATCGTCGTGGTGAACAGGTCAGTGGGCGGATGGTTGGAAGCCCAGGCGAATACCGCGGGGAAGGGATCTCCTTTCATCAATTCCGAGACGACGTTGGTGTCGAGAATGACCACCTCGACTACTCGACACCAGGCTCGCGGATGGGCCCTCGAGGAAAGGGCTCCAGTTCGACGCCTCCGAACCGCGCGAAGCGCCGATGAATCGCCTCCGCAAGGTTAGCCCCGCTTTTCGAGGGCGGGCTCTTCAACGCGCTCTTCAGGATTTCGCGCGCCTCCTGCTCCATCGAGCGCCCGTTCATGGCCGCGCGCACTTTGAGCTTCCTTTTTGTCGTCTCTTCCAGTTTGCGAATCGTAATGCTTGCCATATCGCTAATGATAGCATTGCAATCATTGATTGCATAGGAGTGATTGACCTTTGAAAACAGGTGCCCTTGCAATCATTACCCGCCCATTTCGGCACTTCTTGCATCTCTCTGATTCCACGCCACACAACCCTCCGTGACCCGAATCACCCCCGCCGGTGAGATATATCACTGCGGCTTCCATCTGGAAAGCGCACAATAAGTTACGGCATTATGTCTATGTTGTACCTACGGAGGTAGCACCATGTCTGTGTTGACGCACCCTGGAGTCAAGGCTCCGGGGGATTACATTGAATCCACGTTGATCAGTGTGAAAGCGAAAAATCCCGCCGAGCCCGAGTTTCACCAGGCCGTGGCGGAAGTGTTCGACTCTCTCCGTTTAGTTCTTGCAAAACATCCCGAATATCAGTCGGCGCGTCTGCTCGAGAGAATTGTCGAGCCGGAGCGCGTCATCATGTTCCGCGTGCCCTGGTTCGACGACCTCGGCAACATTCAGGTCAACCGCGGTTTCCGCATCGAGATGAATTCCGCCATCGGCCCCTACAAGGGCGGACTGCGTTTCCATCCCAGCGTGAACCTTGGCATCCTGAAGTTCCTCGCATTCGAACAAGTCTTCAAAAACTCGCTCACCACGCTGCCCATGGGCGGCGGCAAGGGCGGATCGGATTTCGATCCCAAGGGCAAGAGCGATAACGAAGTCATGCGCTTCTGCCAGAGCTTCATGACCGAACTCTGCCGTCACATTGGCCCCGACACCGACGTCCCGGCCGGCGACATTGGCGTGGGCGGACGCGAAATCGGCTTCCTGTTCGGCCAATACAAGCGGCTGCGCAATGAATTCACCGGCGTGCTCACCGGCAAGGGCCTGGGCTGGGGCGGTTCGCTGATTCGCCCCGAAGCCACTGGGTATGGCTGCGTCTACTTCGCCAGCGAAATGTTGAAGACGAAGAAAGACACGCTGGAAGGCAAGCTGTGTCTCGTTTCCGGCAGCGGCAATGTCTCGCAATACACCATCGAGAAGCTGCTCGACTTCGGAGCCAAACCGGTCACGGTGTCCGATTCGAACGGCGTGATCTACGATCCGGAAGGCATCGATCGCCAGAAGCTGGCATGGATCATCGAGCTGAAGAACGTGAAGCGTGGACGCATCCGCGACTACGCGGATCACTTCAAGAAAGCCATCTTCATGCCGACGGACATCAAGCTGGAGCACAACCCGCTGTGGAACGTGAAGGCCGATTGCGCTTTCCCCAGCGCCACGCAAAACGAAATCACCGCAAAAGATGCGGCGAACTTGTTGAAGAACGGCATCAAGCTGGTTGCCGAGGGCGCGAACATGCCGTCCACGCTCGAAGCCACTAAGCTGTTCCTCGATGCCAAGATCCTGTACGGACCGGCCAAAGCCGCCAACGCTGGCGGCGTGGCCACCAGCGGCCTCGAAATGGCCCAGAACAGCGCACGGCTGAGCTGGACCCGCGAGGAAGTCGACGACCGTCTGCACAAGATCATGATCGCCATCCACCAGAACTGCTACGAAACGGCCGAGAAATACGGCACGCCCGGCAACCTGGTCAACGGCGCCAACATCGGCGGCTTCCTGAAAGTAGCCAACGCCATGCTGGATCAGGGCTTGGTGTAGTTGTTTATGTAGGTCGGACGCCTTCGTCCGCCCCGGAAGAAAAAATCGGTTGCCCCACCCTTGTCCCTGCGATGTTTGCAGGGACAGGGTGGGGATTTTGACTTTAGCGGGGTGCGCCGTTCTAGGATCGCGGTCTTCGTGAGTCTGGACTAGGGACTCTTACGTCCACCCTTGAAAAAACATTGTCGTCCTGAGCGATGTTGCCGTTCGCAAAGCGAACGGCAACACAGTCGAAGGTTCCCATGCACCTGTGAAGCACCACCGGCTTGGCGAGGAGTTTCCTGTCTAGGCTTTGTTACGCTTCCGCTGCCTCGCGTACCAATCGACCGAGAACAACAAGACTAGAACCGAAGGCGAGACCCAGGCGATCAACCCGTCATGCGGATGCCGCACAGAATAGGGCACGTAAGGATGATTCTCGTTTGTGTCGCAGGACATGGTCGAGTAATCGAAACTGCCATGCTTCGCCGAAAGGCAGTCGTCCACTATCCTTTCTTCGTGCAAGAATCGTTGCCCGACAAAAATGAAACAACACAGAGGAGCGATCGCCAGCGCCAGCAAAGCCGATCTCATCTTGTTCACGAGGATCGAGCTCCCATCACTGCCCTTTCATATTAGCCGAGGGCCCCATCCTAACCGCCGGCTGTCCCACCTTTGCTACGTTCTTTGCGGCAAAGGTGGGGACTTCGACGTCAGGATAAATGGGGAGTAGGCCTACGACGGCGTTTCCGACGAGCCGACGTTATACCCTTCGGTCATCGCTCTGCGAAACTTTTCCCGCTCCTCGGGCTTCATGTTACGGCAGCGATCCCGGAAGCGCCATCCTCGATTGTGGCGAGGTCCATGGCCTCCCAGCCCCCCGAACAGAATCCGGCAGAGCAGCAGCAATCCCAAAGCCTGCCAGAACGTGAGCAGCCGCCAGCCGAACAGCGGCGGCAGCAGCCAGTTCCACAGGTGCATCACCAGTTCGCCGCCGATAAAAATAAACAGCGGAATCGCCACGATCGCCAGCGGCGCGATCCAATACCATCTCTTTTTCATGTTCGTTCCCCTCACTTCTCCATAAATTCGTCATACATGCGCTGCAGGCGCTCGCGCAGATGCAGCACCGCATACCGTTTGCGCGCCAGCAACGTATTCACCCCGATGCCACTCTCACGCGCGATCTGCTTAAAGCTGCGCCCCTCGAACTCGTGCGCGATAAACACTTCACGCTGTTCATCCGGCAGCTCATCGAGAGCCGCCTCCATCTCGTCGAGCAGCAGACGGCGAGCATACAGCGCCTCCGGTCCTGCATCCGGCGAAGGCAGGAGATCCTCGAACGGCAACAGTTCATCGTCTTCGCCCGTGATGGCAAGGTCGCTGAAGTTCTCCGGTTCTTTCTTACGGAAAAGATCGACGATGCGATTGCGGGCGACCCGGAACAGCCATCCGGTGATGTGCTCGATCGGCATCAGCAGACGGTTGGCTTCTACCAGGCGGTAGAAGACGTCCTGCAAAACGTCTTCGGCGTCGTCCGGGTCAGGCACCCGCCGCCGGATGAAGTTGAGCAGACGGGACTGCTCCCGCTGGACGACCTCGGAAATCCGCCGGTCCCGTTCGAATGCCATCCGATCCAGGCTCGCCACGTCATTCATCCACTGGTGAAGACGAATGAGGGCGTGCAGATATTGTAGAGACGTTTTTGTTCCGGCCGCCCTCATTCGACGGTCATTCGCCGAGCGCCGGGGTTTTGATCTTTCTTTCTGGCTGCGAGCGAAAACCCGAGCGTTTCCCGCACCCGCAAAAGTCAAGACCTCGACTGGCTACCTCGAGCACCAATCTCAGTGCAATCGCACCGTAAGCGATTGCCACAGGAGGAGTTGGAGAGTGAAAGTCCTGTGCAAATAAAACCATGTAACCCGTTTAGTTACATGCAGTTACATTCAGTCGTTAAATCGATTCAACTACCCGCCAGAGCGACCCAAAATGGGAATGAGGCTCAGCACGACCAGCCTCCTCAAAATTCATCCTGCGAACTCACACCCTCCGCACGGGGCATTCCTGCAAGCGGGCAGGCCGCCATTTTTCGCCGCCGCCCGCCGCGAATCAGCCGCGAATGATGACGCGAACGACAGGAAACGCGTCGAGCCTTGCTAAACCGGACAGCCCCCCTTCGACTCCGCTCAGGGCAGACTAGGGTGGGCTGTGCCCACATGAGTCTCGCCATCTCCACGAGTATGATTAGCTGTCAGCGTCCCTAGCCATGTCTCTCCACCCCACGGCCGAGCCCGTCGTCATTCTCGACGCCGAAGAGCGCTTCGAAGGCTTCGAGAACCTCATGCCGTTTCGCGTCCAGAATATTCTTCTGGTGTCGAGCCTCTATGATTCGTTCATCCTGCGCGAAGACGGACGCCTCAACGAACTGCTCATCGACGAATCGCTCGAACTGAACCTGCGGCAGATTCCCGGCATCACCCACGTCTCCAGTTGCGCCGAGGCAGTCGAACTCGCGAAATCGAATCCGCAATTCAATCTCATCGTCACCAATCTCGCCGTCGGCGACATGGACGCCGCACAACTTGCCCGCGAAGTGCGCCGCGCCGGCCTCGACGTACCCGTGGTCGTGCTGGGCTACGACTATCGCGAGATCAAGAACTTCGTCGCCCGCAATCCCGTCACCGATATCGACCGCGTTTTCCTTTGGCAGGGAACGGCCCGCATCCTGATCGCGATCGTCAAATACGTCGAAGACAAGCGCAACGTGCTGCACGATACGCGCGCCATGGGCGTGCCTGTGCTGCTGGTGGTCGAAGACAACATTCGCTATTACTCGTCGTTCCTGCCCGTCCTCTACACCGAGTTGATCAAGCAGTCGCGCCGCGTGATTCAGGAAGGCATCAACGTGGCGCACAAACTGGTGCGCATGCAGGCGCGGCCAAAGATTCTGCTCTGCTCGAATTTTGAAGAAGCCGCGCAACTGGTGCAGGAATATCGCGACTACATTTTCGCCCTCGTCTCCGATGTTGAGTTCCCCTGGGACGGCAAACTCAGCCCGGAGGCCGGTTTCGAGTTGGCGCGCATGGTCAAGAGCCTGACGCCCGACGTGCCGGTAGTTTTGCAGACGGGCCGCACCGAATTTCGCCCGCGCGCCCAGGCTGAAGGCTATTCGTTCCTGCGCAAGCGGTCGCCGACTTTACTCAAAGACCTGCGCCGCATCCTGACTGACTCTTTCGGATTCGGCGATTTCGTTTTCCGCATGCCCGACCAGCACGAAGTCGGACGCGCTAAAGATCTCACCGAACTGGAAGAGCAGTTGCAGACCGTTCCTGCGGAAAGCCTGACTTACCACGCGCAGCGCAATCATTTTTCGCACTGGCTGATGGCGCGCACCGAGTTCGCGCTGGCCGCCAAGCTGCGGCCGCGGCGTGTCTCCGACTTCAACGGCCCCGAGCATCTGCGCCGCGATCTGATCGACTCCATCAACGACTACCGCCGCGAGCAGAACGAAGTGCTCATCGGAGATTTCAAGCCTGACACGTTCAAGCCGTCGGAGTCGAGTTTCCTGCGCATCGGTTCCGGATCGCTTGGGGGCAAAGCTCGCGGCCTGGCCTTTGTCCGCCATCTGCTGCGCACCCGCCGCATCGCGCGCCGTTTTCCGGGAGTAAGAATCGCAGTTCCGCCTGCGGTCGTAATTGCGACCGACATGTTTGACCAATTCCTGGCCGAAAATAATCTGAGCGACTTCGCGCTCCATTGCGACGATGACAGCGAGATTCAGCAGCGCTTCCTGGACTGTCCGCTGCCTGTGCCTCTGCAGGAAAATCTAAAGGCCTATCTCGAAGAAGTCCGCTACCCGCTCGCCGTGCGCTCCTCCAGCCTGCTTGAAGATTCGCAATACCAGCCCTTCACCGGCGTATACGAAACGTTCATGCTCGGCAACCACCAGGAAGATTCGCGGGCGCGGCTTGAAGAACTATCCGAGGCGATCAAACGGGTTTACGCTTCAACCTTCAGCCAGCACGCCAAGGCTTACGTTCGCGCCACGCCTTATCGTCTGGAAGAAGAAAAAATGGCGGTGATCCTGCAGCAGGTAGTCGGTACGCTGCATGGTGCGCGCTTCTATCCGGATTTTTCCGGCGTGGTGCGCTCGCACAACTTTTATCCGGTTGAGCCCATGACGTTCTCCGATGGAATCGCCGCCGTAGCTCTCGGATTAGGCCGCACCGTCGTTGACGGCGGCAAGTGCCTGATGTTTTGCCCGCGCTACCCGCGGAATTTGCTGCAGTTCTCCTCGGTCGAAGACATTCTCGCCAACACCCAGACAGAATTCTGCGCCCTCGAACTCGATGGTGCTGCCCACGGCGCTGGTACCGGCCACCTGCGCGAGGCGCGCTTTAGTCTGGAGATCGCCGAGGCCGACGGCACGCTGCATCCGGTGGCCTCGACTTACTCCGCCGACAATCACGCCGTCTACGACGGACTTAGCCGCCCTGGCGCTCGCGTCGTGACTTTCGCGCCCATGCTCAAGCACGGACTGTTTCCCTTGGCCTCGATTCTGGAGGTGCTGGTGCGCGCGGGCGAAGATGCGCTGGGCAATCCGGTCGAGATCGAGTTTGCCGTTCGCCTGCCGCGCGCCGAAGGAGCGAATGAGGAGCCGGCGGAGTTCGGCTTTCTGCAGATTCGTCCGCTGACGTTAGCCCGCGACCATCAGGATCTCGCCATCGGCGACCTCGACTCATCGCAACTGATTTGTCAGAGCACGAAAGTTCTCGGCAACGGACGCATTGAGAATCTGCACGACATTGTGGTGGTCGACTCGCAGCGCTTCGAGCGCAGCCGCAGCCAGGAAGTGGCGCGCGCAGTCGCCCACTTCAATGCCTCGTTGAGCGCGGAGAACCGGCCCTATCTGCTGATTGGCGTGGGCCGCTGGGGATCGAACGATCCCTGGCTCGGCATCCCCGTCGAGTGGGACGAGATTTCCGGCGCGCGCGCCATTGTAGAAGCCGGCTTCCGCGATTTTCGCGTCACTCCGTCCCAGGGCAGCCATTTCTTTCAGAACCTGACCGCATTTCAAATCGGATATTTCACGGTCAACCCTGACGCCGGCGAAGGCTCGGTGGATTGGCAATGGCTCGCCGGGCAGCCGGCCGTCGAAGAACAAGGCTGCGTTCGCCATCTCCAATTCTCACAAGCATTTGGCATTGTCATGAACAGCAGAATCGGCCAGGGAGTGATTTTCAAGCCGGAAGGGAAGTAACCTAGCCCGGAATTAGAACAGCCTGGTCAGCGGCGTTTCGCGCGCTTCCGCCGCAGTTTCTTCGTGATGCGCAGTTCGTCGCGCTCTCTGCGCAGGATGAGTTCGTGGCCAGCTCTGATCCCGAGCGGGCTGCGAAAGGCAGCGGGTATGACTAGTCCGCCGTCGTCTTCAATTTTGATTCTGGCTTCGCGGAGCGGCTTGCTGGGGTCAGATCGTTTGGGCATGAAGCTACTATCGGCATTCCGCTCGAATACAGCAGCGAACGTAACGCTGCCAATGGAGGCATTTCCGCTGCCTGAGACGACGCACATCGCCCTGTGATCCAGGTCACAGCCCTTCCAGAGTGATTCCGAACACAATCGTAGCTGGGGATTTCGCCGTTGCCATCCCACGGAGGGCCAGTGTTCAAGATCATCCACGCAGAATTTCTTGCGCCCGGCATCAAGCGTTTTGTGATTGAAGCGCCGCGAATCGCGCGCAAACAACAGCCCGGACAATTCGTCATTCTGAGAATCTACGAGGAAGGCGAGCGCATTCCGGTCACGATTGAGAACTCCGATCCTGAGCGCGGAACCATCAACATCGTCGTACAGGCCGCAGGCAAGACGACCAACCTGCTGAACTCGCTGAACGCCGGCGACTCGATTCTCGATGTGGTCGGCCCTCTGGGCAGGCCGTCGGAGATCGCAAACTACGGCACCGTCGTCGTCATTGGCGGCGGAGTGGGCACGGCGATGGCTTATCCGACGGCTGCGGCGCTCAAGCGCGCCGGCAATCGCGTGGTTTCGATCGTGGGCGCGCGGAATAAAGAGCTGGTCATCCTGGAAAAAGAAATGCGCGCGGTCAGCGACGCGCTGATGATTACCACTGACGACGGCAGCTATGCCGACAAGGGGTTCGTCACCGACAAGCTGCTCCAGCTAATTCAGAACGGGACTCGCATCGATCTCGTGGTCGCGGTCGGCCCCATCGTGATGATGAAAGCAGTTGCCGAGCTGACACGAAAGGAATACATCCGCACCGTCGTCAGCCTCAACCCCATCATGATCGACGGCACCGGCATGTGCGGCGGATGCCGCGTGATGATCGACGGCAAAAGCGAGTTCGCCTGCGTCGACGGCCCCGAATTCGACGGGCACAGAGTGAATTTCGAAGTGCTGGTGCAGCGCAACGCGATGTACCGCACCGCCGAGCAGAAGTCGATGGAAGAATTCAAGCGCAACCGGGAACCCGATCATGTCTGCCAATCCCAAGGAGTTCAACCATGAGCCCCACCGCCAGAAACTCGCTGAACGTGTTGTCTCCCAAGGAGCGCATGAAGGTTCCCCGCCAGGCGATGCCGGAGCAGGCGGCTGAAATCCGGGCGCACAATTTCGAAGAAGTGAATCTCGGTTACAGCACCGAACTGGCGCAGCAGGAAGCGCGCCGCTGCCTGGAATGCGCCAAGCCCGTCTGCACCGACAATTGTCCGGTCGGCGTGAAGGTGAAGGAATTTGTCGAGTTGATTGTCGCCGGGGATTTTCTCGGCGCCGCCGCCAAAATTCGCGAAGACAACGTTTTACCGGCAGTCACCGGACGCGTCTGCCCGCAGGAGGATCACTGCGAGGGCAATTGCCTGTTGTCAAAAAAAGTGAAACCGCTGGGCATCGGCTATCTCGAGCGCTTTGTCGCCGACTACGAACAACGGATGGGCAACCATGTGTTGCCCAGGGTACAGGCCACAGGAAAAAAAGTAGCTATCGTGGGCAGCGGCCCATCGGGTTTGACAGTTGCCGGAGATCTGATTCAAAAAGGCCACAAAGTCCGCGTCTTCGAAGCACTGCATGAACTCGGCGGAGTGCTGGTTTACGGCATTCCTGAATTCCGTCTGCCCAAGCAGATCATTCGTCAGCAACTCGACTACATGCGCGAAATGGGAGTCGAATTCGAAACGGACGTCGTCGTGGGACGAACCGTCACCATCGACGAGCTAATGAAAGAAGAGGGCTACGATGCGGTCTACATCGGCACGGGAGCCGGGTTGCCGCAATTCATGGGCATTCCGGGCGAGCATCTGAACGGCGTTTATTCCGCCAATGAGTTTTTGACGCGCATCAATCTGATGAAGGCCTACAAGTTTCCGGTCTACGATGAGCCCATGCTCGACTTGCACGGTAAAAGTGTGGCTGTGATTGGCGGCGGAAACACGGCCCTGGATGCGATTCGGTCGGCGCTGCGGCTGGGTGCGGGCAAGGCTTACGTCATCTATCGCCGCAGCGACGCCGAGATGCCGGCGCGGGCGGAAGAAGTTCACCACGCGCGCCAGGAGGGAATCGATTTTCAGATGCTGACCGCGCCGGTGGAATTTCTTTCCGACGGTAAAGGCTGGCTGACGGCGGCGCGCTGCGTGCGCATGGAACTGGGCGAGCCTGACGCTTCCGGGCGCAGGCGTCCGGTTCCGAAGGCAGGCTCCGAGTTTGATCTGCCCTTGTCGGTGGCGGTCATCGCGATTGGGACGAGCGCGAATCCGATCGTGCAGAGCACTACGCCGGGACTCGGCACCAACAAACGTGGATACATTGAAGCCAGCGAGCAGACGCAACGCACCACGCGCAAGGGAGTCTTCGCCGGCGGCGACATCGTTACCGGCAGCGCTACCGTGATTCTGGCCATGGGCGCCGGCCGCCGCGCAGCCAAATCCATTCACGAATATCTGACCACCGGGGAATGGTGAGGGATAACACGGCCACCGGAGCTTGCTGATCAATCAGGAAGACGATCAGGAAAAGGTCAGCTCCAGAAATGCATCGGCCCGCGACCAGGGCGAGGAAAGCCGCGCCAGCCAATATTTGCGATTGACGGTCTGCCGAGCCCGCGCGTGCTCCTCCGGCGGTAAAAGTCGTGCGGTTGCGGCAAACTCCGGTCCGGTGACTCTTCCTCGAATCGTGCAGGGGGCCACGCGGACCTGCGGATTATTGCGAACACGCTTTGTCTTCCCCATTTCGCTGCGGGTCATCACATAGAGCTTGTCGCCCTCTTCGCCGAACCACACCGGAGTCGCGACTCCCACTCCACTCTTGCGAAATGTTTTCAGCGAAATGTATTTCTGGCCGTGAATCTCAGCGGGAACCGAAGTCGACATGCCTTCATTTTAAAGCACGGCAGGTTCGCAGCCACGATCTGCGCGGTCGTGATCGAGTCCTGGTTGTTCCGCTGTCGATTCTGGTTCGTGACAGCGCTACGCCGATTGCTCCAATTAGAGCATCTGTGTTAAAAGCCTGAACATGCGTAAATGGATGCGCGATCGTATACAGCGCCGCAAGAAAACAGCTTCCGAACCGTCGAGCCAGCCCGCCCCGCCTCCACTGCAACCAGCCTATTTCGATGCCGAAGAGACGCCCGCGGAGCGGACTCCTGGCCGGGCGCCGGAACCTGTCGCCACCGCCGGCGAAGCCTACGAAACTGAGTCTGCGGCGCAAGCTGTTCCGCAAGAATCATCGAGCATCGATGCCGGCGAACCGTCGGAGCAGCCTCGCCCCCAGCGATCGTCTTCCGGACGCCAGGCTACCAGTGGGGAAGGCCAGCGTGGGCGCGGACGCCGTCGTCGCGGCGGTCGCGGACGCGGCGGCCGGGGGCGAGAACAGGCCGTTGCCCAGGCGTTTACTCCTGCCGCGGCCAAGGGCATTATCCCCGAGATCGCTGTCGGGACCGGCGAAGCGGTTGCCGAGCTGGATGAGACCGGGACCGCCGAGCCCGCCGAGCCCGAAACGGAAGCTGCGGCGCCATTGGCTCCGCAGATTCCCGCCGCGGTTCCTGCCGTTTCTGCGCGGCCACCCAAAGGCATTGTCGTTCTCGCCATCGGCCTGCCCGGCTCCGGCAAGAGTTCCTGGTTCAAGCGCCACAACCTCACGCCGCTTTCCAGCGACATCATGCGTTCGCTCCTGTTCGACGATATTCGCGAGCAGCGTTTTCAGGACCTCGTATTCTCGAATCTGCGCTCGCTCCTGAAAGCTCGGCTCATTGCCAAACGTCCCATGAATTATGTGGACGCCACCAACCTGACTCCGCAGGAACGCCAGCACTGGATCAAGCTGGCCAAGGATTACAACTACGAAGTGCACGCGGTATTTTTCGACGTGCCTCTGGAAGTCTGCATCGAACGCCACCAGCGCCGCGATCGCGTGGTTCCCGAAGATGTGATGCGCCGCATGGCGGCCAAGCTGAAACCGCCGTCGTTCGACGAAGGCTTCGCCAAGATCACGGTGGTGCGGGTGAAGAAGAAAGATTAGAGCCTAGAACCGGTCTCATAAATGGTGGTTGAACCAACCTAGCTATTTCTTGCGTGTACGAAAACAGGCAGAAGGAGGGCATGCGAGGACGATGGGAACTCAGCGATGCCCAGTGGCAACTGATTGAACCTATCTTGCGACCAAA
>DATJSG010000041.1:0-29613 GCA_035504195.1 Terriglobales bacterium | reverse complement strand
GACCGAGTCCAGGCAGGTTAGGTCCGGGGGCTACTGGTGCTCGGTTTCAGAATTGACTAGCTCCATCTTTCCGTTTCGGAGTTCGTACGTGCTCACGGTCACATTTTCAGTCTTGTCGTCGCGGGACGAGATTTCTTGACGGATCAAGGTGTAACGGCCGTCAGCGTACTGATACGTATCGTTCTGCCAGTCCGACGCACTGCCATGGGAGTGGGTCGTAATCTGTTTTGTGTCGTCGTAAAATTCGGGGCTGCAAAGATTGCTGCTCAGGAATTCGTTGCGAATGAACTGGCCCGTAACCCGGTCATAAAGATAAAAGTCGTAGGTGCAGTTTCCCGTGCCTCCACATTGACTCAAGATCTGCAGGTCTTCGTAGCCGTCGAAGTTCGCATCAACCGTGCTCAGCACATTGGTTACGAGTTGAGGGACCACTGCGCTCCAGTCAGTGGAGTTTTCGATCGTTTGCAGGATCGTCGTGCTGGGCTCCTCTGTGACTTCGATGTCTCCGAGGCTGTTATCCGGTTTTCCAATGAAGTGAAATGAGAAGAGTGGAAGCTCGGCGCTGATTCTGTACTGGCAAATCATTCCGCCGCGCAGATCCGGCTCGTCGGGGAAATAGTTCGGCAGTTTGGTGAGCGGAATCGTACCGACGTACGGCAGCAGCTTGCAGGCCTCTTCTTCAGCGGGATCGCCTGACTTGTCAGCCTGGGAATTAGTCGCGGGCGGGGAGCTTTGCCCGCGGCAGGGCACAGTCACCAGAACCGCGGCCAACATCGCGGTTAGAAAGCCTGCGCTTCGCTGCATGAGCGCAGTCTAGCAAAACAACATGACCCTCGAATCGTGACATCGGTAACGTCTGTTGCAGCCCCGGCAGCGCCTCAGGCGGCTCTTGCAAAGCGATGCGGATCGAAGGCTTTCAAGTCGTAACCTGCTGCGCAGCCCGTGATCACATTTGCCATGACTTGGGCTGTGACGGGTGCCAGCAGAATTCCGTCGCGGAAATGGCCGGTGGCTACGTAGTAGCCGGGGGTTTCGGTGGGGCCGAGGATGGGCAGGTTGTCGGGCGTGCCGGGGCGGAGGCCGGCCCAGTCTTCGAGAATCCTGGCGTCGGCGAGTTTCGGGACCAGCGTCAGGGCAGCACGATGGAGGCGTTGAATGGTGGTGGGATCGGTGCGCTTGTCGAATCCGGCTTCCTCGACGGTGGCGCCAACGAGGAGGCGTCCGTCGCTGCGCGGGATGAGATAAACGTTGTGCGTGCGGATTACGTGCTTCACCAGTTCGCGCGAGGGCATGGCCAGGCAGAGCATTTGGCCTTTGACGGGGCGAGTGGGGAAGGGGCGCGGGCCGATGGTGTTCGACGATATTTGGCCGGACCAGGCTCCGGCGCAGTTGACTACTTTCTCCGCCAGGAAGGAAGTCTTGGTGGTGGTCACGCCGGTGACATGGCTGTCGGAGATGTTCACGGCCGTGACTGGATCGCCCGAAGAAAAGTCCACGGCGCGATTCTTCGCGGTCTTCAGTGCGGCGGCGGTTAGCGCGCGCGGATCGACGCTGCGTTCTTTGAGGTAAAAAGCGGTTCGCTCGCGATCTGCCAGCTCTGGCTCCAACTCGGCGAGAGGCGCTGGCAGCTGGCCGGGCGGAGAAGATACAGGACTGTTACGGACATGCTCGGATGGGGGAACGACGATAGTCCCGTTGTCACGCAGGTCGACTTTCATCCCCGATTCGACTTCCAGTTCATGCGCGAATTCGGGATACATGCGTGCGCTGGCGGTGGCGAGCGGCTGCAGAGCAGCGGGTGTTTCCATCTGGCAATCGACCAACATGCCGCCGGCGGCGTGGGAAGCTTCCCGTCCGGGCTCGCCGCGCTCGACGATGAGGATTCTTGCTCCACGCTTGCGCAGAACGATCGAAAGCGAGAGGCCGATGATGCCGCCGCCGATGATGATTACGTCCCAGGTCTTCACCACAGTCATTGTAGAGGACGAGGACTTGCCCTGCGGAGATCTGGTGGACGTGACAGGGATGGCGGAGCTGCATAAAATGGCACGTATGCACATGAAGAGGATTCTGATCGCGGGAGTGGTGGCGGTCCTCGCCATGGCCGGTCTGGCGATGGGACAGCGAGACAAGGACGACGGGCCCACGTCATGGCTGACCTTTGTCGTGACGAAGGACGATAACGGAAAACCGGTGCGCAACGCGGCGGTCATCATGCATCCAGTGAACGCGAAGGGAAGACAGGAGCAGGGTGGCGCGGAGTTGAAGACCGATCTGGATGGCAAGACCAGTTTCGACGGCATCCCCTACGGAAAATTGCGGGTGCAGGTTCTGGCGCAGGGATTTCAGACCTACGGCGAAGATTTCGACATCGACAAGCCAAAGATGGAGATCGCGATCAAGCTGAAGCGGCCGCAGGGGCAGTTCTCGGTGTATGACAATCCGAAGGATTCGAGCGCGCCGCCGAAGCAGGATGCGCCGCCGCCGAATCAAAACAATCAGAAACCGAACTAGAGGACGCATGGACTATCTATTGAAAACCGAGCCGTCGACCTATTCGTTTGCGGATTTGCAGCGGGAGAAGACGACCATTTGGGATGGAGTGTCGAATCCGGTGGCGCTAAAGAATTTGCGGGCGATGAAGCCGGGCGAGCGGCTGGTGATTTACCACACTGGAGACGAGAAGAGCGCGGTGGGGACAGCGACGGTGGTTTCGGTGGACGTGTCGGATGTGAAGAATCCGCAGGTCAAGATTAAAGTTGGAAAGGCCAGTGCGAAGCCGGTGACGCTGGCCGAGGCCAAGGCTAACGATTTGTTTTCGGAGTCGCCGCTGGTGCGGCAGGGACGGTTGAGTGTGGTGCCGCTGAATGAAGCGCAGTTTAAGTTTTTGACGGGGGAGTGAGGGAACCATCCCCACCTCTGGCAAAACCAGCCAGAAGTGGGGCACCCGGACACGCCTCCGTTGATCGAAAGATTTCTGACCCTGACAGATCAAAACCCCCACTCTAACGTCGCGAAGAGCGCGACGTTAGAATGGGGCACCCTCGATCGGTGGATCCCCATTTTCATCCTGCGGTTTGCCTTCCCTTACGCGGCGCGGGCGTCGCGGCGGATCAGGGAGGAGTCGAGCAGGAAGCCGAGGCCCAGCGCGAAGGGGATGGCGCCGAAGGCGGCGGCGATCAGGGCGTCGGGCTCGTATCTGGCAACGATGCTGAAAGCCACCATGTAGCCGACCGAAGCCGCGATGGAGAGGATCCCATAGCGGCGGGAGCGGGCGGACTCGGAGAGTTCGGGCTGCATGGGAACGTCGACGCCGCGCTGAATCGCCGCCAGGCGCTCTTCGGTGCGCAGCTTGCGCACGCGGTAAAAGGTGTAAAGCGCAAACCCTGCCGTGGGCATTCCGAAAATCATTACGACCGCTGCGAGACCGGTGATCTGATCCATGGTGATCCTCCTTGCCGGCGCGCTTCGCGCTTGCCGGGACTGATTTCAACTTCTGATCGAGGTACGCGGGCGAATGCGGGAAAGTTCCCTTGTAGCCAACTCCAGCGATGGCATATGCTTCCAAGTGGTCAGTGCCCGCTTGGGGTCTTCCGGGTCGGCTTTTCGGGAGACAGAGATGAAATCTGGGAAATTGTGTGGTCCAGGGCGAGCTGCGTCGGTTACGGCGGCAGGGGTTGTGGTGTTGTTGGCCGCTCAGGCGCTCTGGGCGCAGGAAACCAAAGAGAAAGTCACGGTGGACGACGTAGACAGGACGTTCATGGTGCGCCTGCCGCGCGGCTACGATGCCAAGCAGCATTATCCCGTGATGATCCTGCTGCATGGCATGGGGCAGGATGCCGACGACATGGAGCGGCTCACGCAGTTCGATGAACTGGCGGACAAGGACGGCATTATTGCGGTATATCCGCTGGCGCTGCACGGGCGCTGGAATGTTGGTGTGCGGCCACAGGTGCGGCAGCAGCCGATGGGGCCGGGATATGGAAGACGGCGTGGCGGGTACGGTGGAGGTGGGTATCCTGGCGGCGGAGGCGGTTATCCCGGTGGCGGGGGTGGTTATCCTGGCGGTGGAGGTGGGTATCCGGGTGGTGGACAGCAAGGGCCGAGCCACCAGCCCAGCGATGAGAATAGACAGCCGGAAACCGACGATATCGGCTTCTTCAACCAGATGCTGGACGATCTTGGAACCAAGTATTCCGTGGATTCTTCGCGAATCTATGCCGCGGGTTTGTCGGAAGGCGGCTTCATGAGTCTGCGCCTGGGATGCGCGCTGAGCGATCGCCTTGCGGCTGTGGCCGCCGTGGGCGCGTCGATGCCGAAGACGATGATCTGCCTGCCTACGCGTCCGGTGCCGATGGTGATGATCGATGGCACGTCAGACCCGGTGGTTCCTTATGGCGGAGGCACCGAGCACAATCTGGACCTGGCGGTTCTCTCGGTGGAAGACAGCGCCAAGGCTTGGTCAAAGTTTGACCACTGCGCCGAGAAGCCGGAGAAAAGCAAGCTGGAGGCGCACGAGAAAGGCGGCATGGAGACGAAAGTCGATACCTATAACGGCTGCCTGCAGAACTCCGAGGTTGTGCTCTACAGCGTGAAGGGTGCTGGCAATACGTGGCCTGGCGGCGAGCAATATGAGGCCGAGAATGCCATTGGCAAGACCAGTCAAGACCTGAACGCCGATGAAGTTATGTGGAAATTTCTGGCGAGCAAGAAGCTTGCGGACAAGCAATAACTGCCCTCAGCTTCGGTTGTGCGATCTTTTTAGCGCCGGGATAGTTCAGGCACGGCCGGGCCTGCGCCCTGGGACTTAGGAAGACAGCAGCGAAAATCCCCACTTCTCGCGCAAAGAACGCGCGAAAAATGGGGCACCCTCCTGGTATCCGCTCCAATGGCGGACATTTGCGACCCCTTTACAGTTAGAGCGAGCGCAGGAAATTCAGAAGATCCTGTTTCTGCGATGAGGTCAGAGAGGTGTACTTTTTGATCACCATGACGGCCTCCGATCCGGTGCTGTTATGCGCGTCGATGGCCTGGATCAGATCGCTGGTGCGGCCATCATGCATAAAGAAGAGCCTCTGGCCCAGCCCCCACAGAGGAGCGGTGCGGAACATCTTAGGCCCGGCGCCTCCCTGCGTGATGCCATCCGCCAAGCCACTTCCCATGTTGTGCAAGGCGAAGTCGGAGTATGGGTTGTAGGTCACGTTGGACATGCCTGTGTATGGCGACTGTCCCGTGGTGAGCGCGGGCGAGTGACAGAGCGAGCATCCGATCGAAACGAACAGAGCGGAGCCGTTCATGGTTGAGGTGGTTGGAGTCGCTGGAGTGGGCGGCGCCGACAGGCGGCTGAAGACGGCGAAGTTGATGATGTCGGCTGACATCTCCGACGCGGTTCCGATGGTGGTGCCGAAATTCTGGCTGCTGGCATTCTGATTCAGAATGTTGGTTGCGTCTTCGGGCGATCCGTTGAACACGCAACCGGGGACGATGTCGCGCTCGTTGGGAAACAGCTCGTTGGAGACGCCGATTTCCACGTTATAGGCTTCTCCGGCAAACATCAGCACCGACTTGTTCTGAGCCTTCCAGCCAAAGCGCGTGATGGTGCCGTCGTTGGCGCTGGTGTTGAAGACGCCGGCGATCTTCAGCGCGGCGCGCTGCGATGCGGTCGCAGCGAGATTGGCCTGCAGGTTGACATCGGGAGTGGCTTCGACCAGTCCCAGGCCAAATAGCGGCGTGGGCATGCGGAGGATCACATTGTTGCTGGAGAGTTCCGTGGCAAAGTCCGGTTGTGCCAGGGTGCAGCCCGAGGCGTCGGAACGGCCAGTGACGGTGTAAAGGTCGTGCACCCCGCCGTCGGGAGTGCCACTGGAAGTCTTTACGAATCGGGCTTCCAAAACGGGGCCGGTGGTGGTGATGAATGAGGGAATCGTGTTGCTCGCGCCATCCAACGTGGCGAGGGCGACCTGCGGATTGGGAACGGCGTTTTGCGGGCTGGTCAGGCCGGGGCTGCTGCCTCCAATGGCAGGTTGCGAGTGGCATTGCGCACAACTGTTGCCGTTGAAGGTTGGGCCGAGGCCCGATCCGGTTTCGCCGGCGATGTTGCCGGAAACGGAATCGATCTCTTGAAAGCGTTGCTGGGCTTGGGCAAAGAATGCCTGTTCATTGGCATTCAGGAGCGGATAGAAACCGCCCGCACCGGCCGGGCCGGGACGCGGTCCAGGATCGTTTTGCGCTGCCAGCGGCAGGCAGATGAGCAGAACTGCAGAAAGACCAACAGCGAGTGGGGAGAGCTTACGGCAATTCATTGTTTTCCTCCAAGCAGGGATGGGCACACGTATGCGTCGATTTGTGCCGCATGTTTGCGAAGGCGGGCGCGGAGTCAGACTGCTGTTCGGTCCGAGCTGCGAGCCGGTCGAAGGCCGGTCCCGCGCCCCACTGCGGACAGAGCAGCGTTATGGGTGGAGTGGGAGCCCCAAAAGATTTTCTCTCCTCGAATGAGGAAAGAACTCGACATTGCGAGCCAATCTATGTGGAGAAGGGGCTTGGGTCAAGGGCACACAAGTGCATCGTGCACTTCTGTTCGGATTCCGTAAATTGAGTGATTTCAGCCGATGGACTTTCGCAATTCGCGGCGCAGAATTTTGCCGGAGGCGGTCTTGGGAACGCTGTCGATGAAATGAACTTCGCGCGGCTGTTTGTAGTGGGTGAGGCGATCGGCGACGAAGGCGCAGAGTTCTTCTCCGAGTTTGGTGCTGTCGAGGAATCCGTCGCGCAGGGCGACGAAGGCGACGGGGATTTCTCCGGCCGCGGCGTCGGGACGGCCGACGACTCCGCATTCTTTCACCGCTGGATGTTCGAGCAGAACGGCTTCGACTTCAGCGGGCGCCACCGGGAAGCCTTTGTACTTAATCATCTCCTTGCGGCGGTCGACGACGCGATAGAAACCTTCGCGGTCGCGGGTGACGATGTCGCCCGACCAATACCAGCCGTCGCGGAGCACGGCGGTGGTGGCCTGCGGCTCGCGCCAGTATCCCAGCATGAATTGCGGTCCGCGCATCACCAACTCGCCCGGAAGTCCGCTGGGAGTCTCGGTGAGTTCGTCGGGCGTGTCGCAGGGATCGATGTCGGGCTGGGCCAAGACCCGGCAATCGGTTTCGGCGAGCGGATGGCCAATGGAATCGGGGTGGTAGAGCTCGGGTTCGAGATAACCGACGTGGGTGACCGGGGAAGCTTCGGTCATGCCATATCCCTGGCAGACGAGGATGTTGGTGAGCGCGGTGAAGCGGCGGGGAAGGTCAGGAGCGAGCGGGGCGGCTCCAGACTTGACCCAGCGGACTTTGTGGTCGCGCGGGAACTGGCCGGCCTCGGCGGCCTGGCAGAGCGCGTTGATGGCGGGCGGAACCAGCGGCATCATGGTGACCGCTTCGTCGACCATCAGTTGGGTGAGTTGCTGTACCTGAAAGCGCGGCATGACCACCAGTGTCGCGCCCAGAATCAGCGCCGGGTTGAGCATCACGTTGAGGCCGTAGATGTGGTAGAGCGGCAGGCAGCAGAGGATGGTGTCTTCGCGGTTCAGACACGTCGCGTGCGGGCCGAGAAGCTGATACACGTTGGCCACGAGATTGTAGTGCGAGAGCATCACCCCCTTGGGCAGGCCGGTGGTGCCGCTGGAGTAGGGAAGCGCCGCGAGAGTTTGCTCGGAGGGTTGATCCGGCTTGGGATACGCGGCCGTCACGGGCTTGAGCAGGTTGGAGAATGGCTCCGCGCCCGCTGCGGTTTGGCGGGTCGCGTAAACGCGGCGGAGATTGGGCAATCCGGCGAGGTTGATGCCTTCAAGATTTGCTCCGTCGGTGATAAGGATGACCGCGGCGGAGTTTTCCAGTTGGTAGCGTACCTCGCGTTCCCGGTAGGTAGGATTCAGAAGAGTGGGAATCGCTCCGGCGAGCGTGACCGCATGGTAGGCGCTGCAGAACTCCCAGGAGTTGGCGAGGAAGATCGCGACTACTTCGCCGGGTTTGACGCCGGCAGCAATCAAGCCGCGGGTGAGAGATTCGACGGTGTCGCCGTATTCGGCATAAGTCACGCGGCGGCCACTGGAGGCGTCGACCAGCGCTATTTTCCGAGGATGGCGGCGACAGGAATCCAGAACCAGATCGTGAAGAAAAACTTGGTCAGGGTTGGCGAAGAGTTGAGTCCGCAGCATGCCGCAGGCGATTGTACTGGAAAGACGGCCCTTTTCAACGGTTCGAGCTAGCTGGCCAATTTTCGCAGGAATTCCTGCTCGTCCATGCGGTATTTGAACGCCTTGCGGCCATCGATGAAGACCACAGGGACCTCGTCATTGAATTGGCGGCGGAGCTCAGCATCGGCGTCGACATCGACTTCGCGCCAGGTAAACCCGCCTCGGCGCGAGAGCTTGGACAGGCTCTCTTTCACAACCTCACAGAGATGACAACCTTTGCGGGAGTAAATCACAACCTTGCGAGAGTCAGGCATGCGAAGTGGATTCTAGCGCGGAGTCAGGACGGTTTTCCACCAGCAAAGTACCTGAATTTTGAATCCGTTTCGGGAAGAATGGTCCGACCATCGCACCATTTAACAAACGATGTGATTGCGGTCACAGCATTATTCACCAGGCCGCGTGGATAATCCCAACAGCCCGCATGACCACCAAGGGACAAACCCAGTGGTTGGGCGACGGAGAGCGGGTGCGACCATGCGAGCCCAAAAGGTCGTTCTCTGTATCGGAAGCGGCGCCATCGAACTGAGCTTCCGCTGTGCACTGCTTAAGGAGCATGGCTGGAACGTGATCAGCTCCGGCAGTGGCCGCGACGGAATTTTCCGCTTTGGCGAGGAAGCGGTGGATGCCGTAGTCCTCGATATGAACGATGATGGCTCGGAGGCGGCATTGATCGCGGGCGAGCTGAAGCGCCAGCGTCCGGATGTGCCCATCGTCCTGATCGTCACCGACCAAAAAATTCTGGCGCGGGGAGCAACCGATCAGGCCGATGCCGTGGTCCTGAAAGCAAACGAGGCTGGGAGACTGGCCAAAGTGGTAAGCAAGCTTCTGAAAGCGTGATAGCATTCCTCGCCGGACGCGTGCAGACGCAGACTAGGCGTAGTTGTGTGCGCTCTTTCGGCAGGTGGCGGTAGAATCGCTGCATGCCAGATCGCCTGCCAGATTCTCCGCAAGAACCCCAGCCAAAACTTCTTCGCGGTAAGACCGCGCTCGTTACGGGTGCCGCGCGACGTCTGGGACGAGCCTCGGCGCTGGCCCTGGCGCGGGCGGGCGCGGATGTGGCCATTACGTTTATGCACTCGTCGAGCGAGGCGCGGGAAACGGTTATAGATTTGGCGGGCCTTGGCGTGCGTGCGTTTGCCCTGCGCTGCGACGTGACCGATGAGGCCAGCGTGCGCGCCATGATGAAGGATGCCGGACGCGAGCTAGGGCGCATCGACATTCTGGTGAACAATGCCGCGAATTATGAAACGGCGGAGTTTGAAAAGTTGACGGTGCGGCAATGGGATGCGATTTTCGCCTCGAACACGCGCGGGCCGTTTCTGGTATCGCGCGAGGCCCTGAAATGGATGCGGCGGAAGCGCGGCAAGGGCGAGAAGGTGGAGGCCAAGATTATCAACATGGGTTCGCTCGGCGGCCTGCGGCCCTGGGCGACGCACGCGCACTACTGTTCGTCGAAAGCCGCGCTGCACATGCTGACCAAAGTCATGGCGAAGGCGCTGGCGCCGGAGATCGCGGTCAATGCCGTGGCTCCGGGGATGATCGACCTGGGCGAGAAGTCGGCTGCGGCCTTCATGCGGAAGATGGCGACCCAGACGCCGATGCGGCGCAATGGGCGCGGAGACGAGATCGCCGCGGCGGTATTGTTCTTCGCTACCGCGCCGCAGTTTATTACTGGCCAGATTCTGGCGGTGGATGGCGGGTTGGGACTGTAGCGGCTAGCCCTCGGCGGAAGTCGGGTCTATCACGAGTTTGACTTGGGAGACGCGATTCGCTGGAAACCCGCCCTGCTTCGCATGTTCGCGCACCATTTCCTCGTTGGGCGCGATGTAGACGCAGTAGATCTTGTCCTGCGTGACGTAGCTGTGCAGCCACTGGATCTGGGGTCCCAGATTGTTCAGCACGCTGCACGATTTCTGCGAGATGGCGATGACCTGTTCCGGCGTTACGCTGCCCACGTTGGGGATGTCGCGTTCGATAACGTATTTGGGCATAGTCTATTCTCTCCAGCGGCCAGGGTGAGTTTCGACACGGCTTTCCAACGGGCAAGATTCTAGGGTATTTGCGGCCAAATAGCCATTGCGCCAGCAGCGCGGTATATTGGGGCGAATGAAGAAATCGAAAGGCAGTTCCAGCTCAACCGCAACGTCGCCTCACGCTCCCGCCTCGCCTGAGAGTTTCTCCTCACAGCTGCGGGTCGCGGTTGCCATTATGGCCGCGGGCAAGGGCACGCGGCTCAAATCGCAACTTCCGAAGGTCTTGCATGAAGTCGGAGGCAGACCGCTGCTGGAGCATGTAATCCGTGCGGCCGTGCGCATCGCTCCCGCGAAAGACGTGTACGCGATCGTCGGGCATGAAGCCGACCGTGTGCGCGCGGCCATGCAGAATACCGGCGTCAACTTTGTGCTGCAGGCCGAGCAGCGCGGGACTGGGCACGCGCTTATGGTGGCGCGGGATGCGCTGGCCGGATACGACCACGTCATTGTGCTGTCGGGCGACGCGCCGATGATTACTCCCGAGACGATCGGGCGCCTGCGGAACTTCCATCTGGAAGAGCGGGCGTCAATGACCCTGTTGAGCGCGGAGCTGGAGAATCCGACGGGATATGGCCGGGTGATTCGAAAGAGCGCGGGCAGTGCGCGAGCTCAAGCGGAAGTGCAGGCCATCGTCGAAGAAAAATCGGCAACCGCTACGCAGAAGAAGATTCGCGAGATCAATTCCGGGTTTTATGTATTTGATGTGAAGGATCTCTACGCGAACATCGAGAAGCTTTCAACCGCGAACGCGCACGGCGAATATTACTTGACCGATATGGCCGCGGTGTTGCGCAAGGCCAAGCGGCGCGTGGTGGCCTGCAAGACAGGGGACGCCCGCGAGGTGCTCGGTGGCAATACTCGCGCGGAGTTGGCGGAGATCGATCACTGTATGCGCATGGCGAAGTGCCGCCAACTGATGGCGGATGGCGTGACCATCTTTTATCCGGCGACGTGCGTGATTGACTCCGACGTAGTGATCGCAGCCGACACGGTGATCGAGCCGTACGTGCAGCTTCTAGGCGCCACGAGCATTGGAACCGCCTGCCGGGTGCGCTCCTATTGCGTGATTCGCGATTCCGAGATCGGAGATGGAGTCGTCGTTCGTCCAGGTTGCGTCATGGAAGATGCTCGCATCCGTGCGGGGGCGGTGATCGGTCCGTACTCCCACCTGCGGCCGGGGAGCGAGATTGGCGAAGGCGCGCACGTGGGAAATTTTGTCGAGACCAAGAAAATCCGGCTGGGCAAGGGGTCGAAGGCGAATCACCTGACTTATCTGGGAGACGCGGAGATTGGCGCGGGAGTTAACATCGGCGCGGGCACGATTACTTGCAACTACGACGGCGTCCACAAGAACAAAACCGTGATCGACGATGAAGCCTTCATCGGCAGCGACACCACGCTGGTCGCGCCCGTGCGCGTGGGCAAAGGCGCGTACGTGGGCGCGGCTTCCTGCATTACTGACGATGTTCCCGAGGACGCCCTGGCGATCGGGCGGGCACGGCAGACTACAAAAGATGGATGGGCGCGAGAAAAGCGCAAGAAGAAGTAGGGCTCTGCAACCAGGACTTGAAAGAGAAAGGCCGATTCCAGAGCGAATCGGCCTCTTTGTTTCAAGACAAGGTTCGGTCAGCGTGAGAGCGCGTTGAACAGATCCGTATGCATCAGCGCCTGGAATTGCTGGTCATTGGATTTGAAGTGAATGGTTACGTTGTTGCCGTCGGAGTCGGCGGAGGTATTTTCCATCGCGACCTTCTCACCGGCCACGGCAGTATTTTTCTTGTAGAGCAGGTACCCCTTGAACACTGACGACAGCATCCCGGCCGTCACCGAGTCGGAAGTGACCACGGTGGCGTCGAAGTTCACGCCGCTGGTGAAGTTCATGGTATAGCGCGAACCCACCAGATTTTTCTTCAGCTTTTCGAAGTCGGCGATCTTGGCCGCTTCGCCCAGCGCGGAGCGCAGCATGTTCTGCGTGCCTTCCTGGTCGAGGATACTCCAAACCGGAGCCGAGTCTACATTGGACATCATGTCGGCCAGGTCGCCGTTGGTATCGAGACTGAGAATATTTCCGTCGCGAACGTCAAGCGCCGCGTGAACCCCCGTGGCCTCGCCGAACAGCAGCGTGCTGTCATCGAGAAAGCTCATGATGAAACCGCCATCCATGGGATAGACGTTGGTCGTGCCATATTTCTTCGGCACGAACTTCTGCAGTTTCATCTTCTTGAGCACGGTCTTCATGTCAAACGGGCCGGCGGCGATGCCCACGCCCTTGATGCCTTGCTTGCCGGAGTGAAACGAGGCGAAGGTCAGTGTGTCTACATCTTTCTCAGGATCGATGCCGATACCCTTGAGAGCTTCCTCAAACTGCTTGATGTTGTCGGGCATCAACTGCTGCTTCAGGGCCATCGCCGTGGGCGAGTCCTTGAGAGCGCGGTAGTCTACCGAAATGACCTGCACGGTTTCGGCAGGAATGCAGGCGCGGGCGGAGGAATTCAGGGGCATGGCATATGCCATGCTCACCAGCAGAACGGAAACCAGGCAAAGCTTGAACAGTTTCATAACCCCTCGGAAATGAGAGAACTCTTAAGGATTGTGCGCATCCTGGTTTAGATGCACATTCAAGCCCTCTCGTTCTAGATCGTTTTATTGTATTTTACTTGCAGAGTTTGAGTACAAACCAAAAGTACAGGTACTGAATCGGATTCCCTCGCCGGTTCTCGCCGGCGCCGCAAGGCGGTTCATTGCATCACGCGCCAGGCCGCATAAAACCACAGCACCGGAGCGGCAAACAGCAGCGCGTCCACGCGGTCGAGCATGCCGCCGTGGCCGGGAAGGATCGTACCCGAATCCTTCACGCCCGCGCCGCGCTTGATCAGCGACTCGACCAGATCGCCGAGCTGTGCCGCGATATTCAGAACGATCGTCAGCAAGATCACCGGCCCGATCGCCGGCTGCTCCAGCCCGAACAAGCCGTCGCGGCGCTCGATCAATCCCCAGCGTAGCAGGGCGGAACTGATGGCCAGGGAATAATGAAAGATCAGCCATCCCACGCCGACGCTGGCTGCGAGCGAGGCGGCCGCGCCCTCCCAGGTTTTTTTCGGACTGATGCGCGGCGCCATCAAATGCCGGCCGATCGATTTGCCGACGAAATAGGCGAATACGTCTCCCGCCCAAACCACCAGCAACAAATACAGCAGATAGAACGCGCCCGCCCACTGCTGGCGAAGCTGCACCAGCATCCCCATGGGCAGCGCAATGTAGGTAAACGCAAAGGCCGCCGCCGCTGCCGCGGGATATCCCCCACGCAAGTCGTTGCGCCGCATGGCGACGGTCAGTGCCAGGAAGGGCGCAATCGCAGCCGCGAATCCTACACAATAAACAAAGACCGCGGTAGATAAGAGCGGCTTCTCGTTACCCACGTCGAAAGCAAGAAGCAAAAAAAACAGCCCAACGAAAATGTAGGTCGGCATGCGCATCGGCTGCACGCCGTAAAACTCCGTCAGCTTGAAAAACTCGTGAATGGCGAGCAAGGCCAGCACCGCGGTGAAGATGGAGAGCACCGGTAGAGGCGCCCGCAGAATGAGCGCCAGCACAATCGGGATGAGCACCACCGCGGTCGCGATGCGTTTTAGCAAGGGAAGTGATTACGCCGTGAAATGAACTCGCGCGCCAGACGCGAAGTCTATTTTGTACGCGAAATCTATTCTACACACGCTTGTCATTCCGAGCCCGGCGGAAGGCGCGGCGAGGAACCTGCTGTCGCTGCCAGTTACAGACCTGCCGTAAGGCTTGTCACCCATGCCCGTTGCCGTGCGACTCGCCGTGATTCAGACCGCCATAGCGCCGCTCGCGTTTCTGAAATTCCGCGATGCCTTCGAGCAAATGCACGCCGCGAAAATCCGGCCATAATGTCGAGGTCACATAGATCTCGGCATAGGCCAGCTGCCACAGCAGAAAGTTGCTCAGCCGCATCTCGCCCGAAGTGCGCACCACCAGGTCCGGGTCGGGAAGATGCCGCGTGTATAAGTGCCGGCTCACCGTGCCCTCATCGATCTGCAGATGATCGATTCCGCCATTTTGCGAAGCCGCCCTCACCATCGCGCGAAACGCATCCACCAGTTCGCTGCGCGCGCTGTAGTTGAGCGCCAGCGTCAACACCATGCCAGAGTTGGTCGCGGTCGCGGCCCGTGCCCACTCCATCCGCTCCTGCACATCCTCGGGCAGCTCGTGCTGTCGGCCAATATATTCGAGGCGGATGTTGTTCTCATTCAGCGTCGGCACTTCGGCTTTCAGGTAGCGGCCCAGAAGGCCCATCAGGAATCCGACTTCGCTTGCCGGACGCTTCCAGTTCTCCTCAGAAAACGCGTAGAGCGTGAGCGCCGGAATGTGAATGCGAGCTGCGGTCTCGACCGTCGAACGCACGGCTGCGACCCCAGCTCGATGGCCAGCCACGCGCGGCATGTGCCGCCGCTTGGCCCAGCGCCCGTTGCCGTCCATGATGATGGCGATATGTTTCGGCAGCCGCGCCGGATCGAGATGGCGGTAGACTTCGGCCTCCTTGCGGTCGAGGCCAGCGGGTATCTTGTCTACTTTGTCCTGCAAAGTGGTCACGGTATGAGGCTACCACAGGGGAGAAGGTGCGTGCAATGACGATCCAGTGCCCGCCTATGGTGTACGGGAACGTGGCTAAATATAAGCTTTTTAAAATGTCCTCATAGGAGTACCATATGTCCAGTGAAGTGGCTTTCACATGGCCTATGAAGTCTTCAAGAGGACCGCAGCGAGAATCGACACACCGACTCTCTCGATAGTCCCAGACGGTCGAATTGCGATTAATGCGGCCGCAACTCGCATCTGCCTGGACTCGGGGATAAAGTGGGTCGTTTTGCTTTGGGATGCACCAAACCACCGGATAGCGCTGAAAGCAACACAGAAGGGAGACAAGAATGCTCACGCGGTGTCTGTTGCTCCTGCGAGCTATTCAGGCAGCCTCCGAGCAACATCGTTTCTCAAATACATCGGTTGGAAGGCGCGCAAGAGGGAAGTGATACCGGCGACTTGGAATGATAAAGAGAGAATGTTCGAGGCTACCCTGCCGATCGAGCATCTGGGACCAGAGCGCTGGGGAGCGAAACGAACGGTCGGAGGCTAGGAGCGAGAAATGGCGGGTCGTTGGAAACCACCGAAGGAGGACCGCACGGACGCGGAAATCCTGCGCCGAAAGAGAGAGCTTGCGGAAAAACTGGCCTTTGCGGTGGAATACGGAACTGAGGAGGAGTTCGTAGCGGCGGCGAAGAAATTTAAGCCAGACGTCGGGAAAGAAGAGCTAAAGGCCTGGATTATGCGGTTTCACGCCGCCCGCCGCGAGAAGCGCGGGCTTTAGCCTTGTTGATGATCTCGTCGAATTCTTTCTCCGCCTGCCGGAATTCTTCCGGAGACATTCGCTCCCGCGCGTCCTCAACGAGATCGGAAAAGGAGTCAACTAGCTCGTCCATAGCAGACTTCGCCTTGGGTGCAGCTTTTGCCATAACTACTCAGAGTATAGTTCAGCCCAGCGCCAAAGCCTAGGATTTTTGGCATTCCGAAAGGCATGCTCCTGTTGGTTCCCGGCCTTTCGCGGGCGAGGGCGCCCGCGCCACATTAGAAGCTACTTCGCTTCCTCCGGTGCGATCTTCATCTCTAATTTCTCCGTCCAGCGCAGGGCGGTCAGCGAGCAGGTTGCTCCCAACCGCACTTCGGTCAGCAGTCTATGCAGATCATCCACGCCTGCAACCGGCTGGCCCTCCAGCGCCACGATGATGTCGCCTTCGCGCAAGCCCGCACGCTTCGCCGGACTGCCGTCTTCGACCGAGAGCACCAGCGCGCCCATCTCATGCGGCAGATCGTAGAACCGCACCACGCGCCGGTGCACTGGCACAGTCTGCGCCGACACGCCGATATAGCTGCGCCGGATGCGGCCGTCGCGCAGCAGACGGCTGGCCACAAACTTTGCCGTGTTGATGCCGATGGCAAAACAAATTCCCTGTGCCGGCAGAATCGTCGCCGTATTCACTCCAACCACCCGGCCCGCGGAATCGACCAGCGGGCCGCCCGAGTTGCCGGGATTGAGCGCCGCGTCCGTCTGAATCACATCATCAATCAGCCGCCCGGAATAGGACCGCAGCGAGCGCCCCAGCGCGCTCACCACGCCGGCCGTCACCGTCGACTGAAATCCATACGGCGCGCCGATGGCAATTACAACCTGCCCAACGCGCAGCTTCTGCGAATCTCCCAGCGTGGCCGCGGTCAATCCTGGTTCATCGAAATGCGGTTCGTCCACGCGAATCACCGCCAGGTCGCTCGCCGGATCCTCGCCGATCAACGACGCCGGCATGCGCCGCCCATCGGCCAGCGCGACTGCAATCCGCGCCGCGTCGTGCACGACGTGGCTGTTGGTGATAATCAGGCCATCGGGCGTGAAAACAAATCCCGAGCCTCCGCCGCGGCGTTCCTGCGGCTCGCCGGAGCGCGTCCGCCGAGAGCTTCCACCGGGCGCGGCCTGATGCACTTCAATATTCACCACCGACGGGCTCACCCGCTCCGCCGCGCCCGTCACAGCGCGCGAATAAGCGTCCAGCAAAGAATCGTCAGCAGGAACATGCGCGTCGCGGCTCGATCCACCGTTCCAACCGGCTGCATTCGAAGGATCCTGCAAAGCAGAAAAAGCAATTTCCCTGGAATCGAAACTCATGCAGGATAGATGACGGTCGATGTTCCCCGGATTCATGGCGCCGGTTGTGGGGCCCCGGACGCTCTCGTCCGAGGGAAGCGCCGCCAGGCGCTTCTGTGGAGTCGTGCCACTGCCCTGGGCGGACGAGGGCGTCCGCCCCACACAAGCAAAAAAGCCGGGACCAGAGGATGGTCCCGGCGAGTGAGTTGGCTGGTTGCCCGGATAAAAATTTTATGTAGGAACAGCCGCCCTCGGCTGTCCGACCGGGCTTCGCCCGGTCCGAAGTCATTCCCGAAACTCTACGCGCTCCGTCTTGGCCGCACCGTCAAATCCCGCACCTGGGTCAGAATGCTCGACATCTGCATCCCATTCAGCTGCGAAACAAACGGCAGCAACTCGGCGATGAACTGATCTTTCATCAACTCGTTGACTTCTTCCTGGCGCGTGCGTTCGCCGCCGCTGAGCAGATCGGGCACAGTAACCTCCAGTGCGCGCGCCAGCCGTTCCAGGGACGACAGCGTAGGCGTGGCCTTCTCGTTCTCGATTTTAGAAACGTAGGTGCGCGGCACCGACATGCGTCCCGCGAGTTGCCGCTGGCTCAAACCATTCCGCAAACGCAGCGAGCGGATCGACGTGGCCAGGTTGAGATGCCCTCGCCCGTTGCCCGGCGGCGGCATCATGACGGGCATGACTACCGGGATCGGTTCCGGCTCCGGCTCCTCGTCAAGCGACGCGTGGCAGCGGCGACAGTTATTATGGGTGGTGCGGAATTGAACCAACAGGCAGTGATCGCAACGTACGACTTCCCTAGAGTCTACCGGGGCAAGAGTCGTGGCCATCGGGTTGTGGGAGTGCCAGAGCGGGCTACTCCAGCTAGAACTCTTGGGGGAGAGGTTCCAACTGCAAGCCAATCTGAGGCATTGGCCCTGTGGAAGTCAACAGAAAAATGCACAAAAAATAAGGCAGTGCTCCCATTACACCAAAAGAAAACAGCAACATCCGGCAAGAAAGCCCGAGGGAACGGGTAAAACCGGGAGTGATCGCAACTTCGCGTGGTGTTTACTAACTATATTCGGAGGAGGTGGCTCTCAGTACTGTCGCCAGTTGACGGCGATCACTCTCCCACTCAACGTTTGTAAGGCTTAAATCATTACCGAAGAGGGGAGCGGCACACTGGACAGCGGTGTCTAATGGATGCTGTGGGATTCTTCTGGCCTGTCAAAGAGTGTCGGCTGCGGTCGCACTTCACAGTTATCCTCCTAACGATCCTCGTTGCCGCCTGTTCGCGCTCAGAGTTTGACCAGCAGCATAAAGAGGCAGTCCTTCAGAATCCTCCCGGGATCGAGTTGGAGATTCGCACTAGAGGAGGGAGGAACCAATTTGCTGTGTCGGAGGCGGTCGAATTCGAAGAGTCTTACACATCAAAGTGGCCGGGCGCCTGGCGCATTGAGGTACTGGAGGGATGGAATGTAGCGAGTAATCCCTCCAGCTCCGACATGGTCCACATTACCGACGGCAAGACCGTCTGGAACGAACCCCGACAGCCGTTGACCAGCATCATATGTTGCGACTCGCGTCAGATCTGGTTGGATCAGGAACCTGTTCGCATTCCCTACAAATTGTCAGGCACCCCGACACGTTTCAACCCGGAGGGCTTGGCCAACCCGCAGTGGCAGACCCTTCATCTTCCGAACAAGCCGGGAAGATATCGAGTGTATGTGACGACACACAGGGTCTTTGAACGTGGCAGTGACAAAAACCCGTACGACGATGCAGGATTTCCGGTTTCGTCCAACATCCTCGAGCTTCAAGTAAAATAACGCCCTATTTGAATTTCAGGAGCATTCGTAACGATGAATGAAAGCATAAGCCGAGAAGCCGCCTTGCAACTCCTAACCGAGTTCACCCAATCTGAAAGCCTGCGCAAGCACGCGCTGGCCGTTGAAGCCTGCATGCGCGCGTGCGCTCGCAAATTTGGCAACGGTGCGCCGGATGTTTCAAAAGGCGACGAAGAACTGTGGGGCATTGTCGGTCTGATCCACGACTTCGACTACGACCGCTGGCCGAGGCTGGAAGATCATCCCTACAGAGGCAATGCGATTCTGAAAGAGCGCGGCTATCCTGAAGTCATCACGCGCGCCATCATGTCGCACGCCGAATACACCGGCGTCACCCGCGATACTCCGATGGAGAAGGCGCTGTTCGCCTGCGACGAACTCGCCGGATTCATCACCGCGGTCGCGCTGATCAAGCCCGGCAAGTCGCTGGCCGAAGTTGACGCCAAGTCCGTCCGAAAAAGAATGAAAGACAAAGCCTTCGCCCGCAAAGTCAACCGCGACGACATCGTCCAGGGCGCAGCCGCCCTCGGCGTCGATCTCGACGAGCACATCGCCTTCTGCATCGAAGCCATGAAGCCCGTTGCGAAAGAGTTAGGGCTGGACGGCAGCGCGGCGCAGCTAACGCCCTAGCTGCTCGAGCTTCTCCGCCATCGGCAAAACTCCAATTTGCGGCGAAAACCTATGCTAAAATCGCTCACGCTTCTGGCCGAATCCGACGTGTCAGGCGCTGCGCGGATTGGAAAGATTCCCTCAGGATTCGCGGCCCGGAAGCGCGGAGAGCCGCTGGGTTCCGAGATGAAGAGTACCGAGACCAACAAACCTGCAACCGATGTTGCGACGGCCAATCTGGCGTGCAGCAAGTGCGGCGCGAGCCTGCCCGAAGAAGCGCAGTTCTGCCTGAAGTGCGGCAAGCCGGTCAGCGCTCCGCCAAAGCGTGCCGCGATTGCAAGTGGCGCGGTTGTGGAATCGCCTCAATCCATGCTGCCGCGGCCCAGGCAGAAACGCCGCGTGGTTCTCTGGGTGCTGCTCGGTCTGGTTCTCATCGCGATCGTGTGGGCCGCGACCAGCGACAATCCTTTCGCGCAAGGGGCGCAGGAACTCGCCGGATGGAAGCACGACCAGACCATCCTGGAAACCGAGGCTCCTTTTGTTGTTGCCGCGCACAGTTTCCGTTATTACAAGTTCGCCTTGCCTGAGGGTTCCTTGCACGTGTCGATTGTCGGCCAGTTCTCGGCTTCGAGCGACAGCCACAATGCCAATCGCAACAACAAAGACAAAGGCAACAACTCCGAGGTCGACAACGACCTTGAAGTCTACGTCCTGAGCGAGCCGGCTTTCACGGTGTGGCAAAACGGATATGCGACCAGTTCGGTCTATGAGAGTGGGAAGGTATCGCAAGGCACGCTGCAGGCTGAACTTCCGGCAGGCGCAGGAATCTATTATCTGGTCTTCAGCAACAAGCTTTCACCAAAGACCGCGAAAAGCGTGAACGCCTCGGTGCTGTTGCGTTACAAGAGCTGGGTTCCGGGCTGGGTCCGCAGTCTGAAAGAACGCTTCACGAATTGGATGGCGCTGTAATCAGTCGAAGATTGAAGCAGGCTACCGCGTCGACTCTTCGATTTCTGAAATCCAATCGGGACGTTTGAGCACTTCGCGCGGCTTGGGACCGTCCGCTGCGCCCACGATTCCATCCTGCTCCATCAGATCGATGAGATGCGCGGCGCGGCCGTAGCCAACGCGCAAACGGCGCTGCAGCAGGGAAGTCGAGGCTTTGCCGAACTCGACCACTAGCTTGACGGCATCTCCGTACATGGGATCGTCTTCGGCTTCGCCATTCTCGGCGGAACCGCCATCGTTGGTGCCAATCGCGGGCTCACGCTCGTCCTTCGGCGCTTCCAGGAAGCGCTGCTGATATTCCGCGACACCTTGCGCCTTCCAGAACTCTACCACGGCAGCAATTTCCTTCTCAGTGACAAAGGGAGCGTGCAGGCGATGCACGCGCGCCGAACCGGAAGGCAGATAAAGCATGTCGCCCTTGCCAAGCAGCGCTTCGGCGCCGTTGGCGTCGAGAATGGTGCGGGAGTCGACTTTGGTGGCCACGCGGAACGAAACGCGGGCAGGGAAATTGGCCTTGATGAGCCCGGTGATCACGTCGACCGAAGGTCGTTGAGTCGCCAGAACCAGGTGAATGCCGACGGCGCGCGCCATCTGCGCCAGTCGCGTGATCGACTCTTCCACGTTACTCGAATCGAGCATCATCAGATCAGCCAGCTCGTCGATGATGATGACGATGTAGGGGATCGGCTTCTCTTCTTCCGAGGATTCTTCGTCGAACAAACTCGGCGTGCCGCTCTGGTCGAACAACTTGTTGTACTGATCGATGTTGCGGACACCTTTGGCGGCCAGCAGCTTGAGCCGCCGCTCCATCTCGCGCACCGCATTGCGCAGGGCGTTGGCCGCGAGTTTCGGTTCGGTGATGATGGGCGTGTAGAGGTGCGGAACGCCTTCGTAATTGCCCAGTTCCAGCCGCTTCGGGTCGACCAGAATCAATCGCACCTGCTCGGGCGTCGCCTTGTACAGGATCGACATGATCATGGCGTTGATGGCCACGCTCTTGCCCGCGCCAGTTGAGCCGGCAATGAGCAGGTGCGGCATGCCGGCGAGATCGGCGGTGACGATGCGGCCGTTAATGTCTTTGCCCATGGCGATCGTCATCTTCGACTTCGATCCCATGAACTCCTGCGATTCGATATTCTCGCGCAGCCAGATGATTTCGCGCTGCCGGTTCGGCACCTGAATGCCAACCGTGCTCTTTCCGGCCATGCGCTCGATGAGGATGCTCTCGGCTTTGAGCGCGAGGCAGAGATCATCGACAAGATTGGTGATGCGGCTGTATTTGATGCCAGCTTCCGGCTTGAACTCGAACGTGGTCACAACCGGACCGGGATTGATCTGCGTGACTTGTCCGTGAACTTCGAACTCGGCATACTTTTCAGTGAGCACTTGCGCGAGTAGCTTGAGTTCGTCGGCATCGACGGCTTGCTGCTCGTCGGGACGCTGCAGCAGGCTGCTCGATGGCAACTTGTAGCCGCCGGCGGCGATGCGCGGCATGGTCGTTTTGGCTTTGTGGCCGCTATCGGCGCGGTCGGTGACTTCGGGATCGGCCGCAGATTCTGCAGTCGTATCCGGAGCGAGAGATTCGGCGAGAATTCCTCCGGTTGCAGGCTTCGCGGCGGGCGATTCTTCGGCGAGCATGCGCTCGATGCCGGTGCGGCGCGGATCCGGCGAGGGCGCGGAATGATCCGCGGGTGGGCGCGATTGAATCAGCTGCGTCTTCACCACCGGCTTCGAGATGCGCCGCTGTTCCAGTTCTTTCTGCTGGCGTTTCTTGGCGCGTTCTTCCTGCCAGTCTCTGTAGCGGTTCCACAGCGCGGTGACGAAGGCGAAGCGCGTTGGCGCCCATAGCTGAATCGAGGAGAATGAGAACGCGGTCGAAAGATACAGCGCGACCGCGAGAATGCTGCCGCAGACGATGTAGGCGCCGACCAGATTCAGGTAATGAATCAGGAAGTCGCCAACCACGCGTCCCAGCAGACCTTCGATGGGGATGACGTGCATCCAGCGGAAATTCCCCGGCAGCAGAGCCAGCATGGCGGGAACGAACATCATCAGCCAGATTCCGCCCAAAGTCTTGGCGATGGGCGACTGCACCTTCACCGAACGAAACCAGCGCGCGCCGAGCATCGTCGGAAAGATCACCAGCAGAAATGCGCCGACGCCGAAGAACTGTAGCAGGGCATCAGCCGCGTAGGCTCCGACCACGCCGATCCAGTTGCGGGCGGCGTGCGAGCCGGTCAAAACCGAGGCGCTGTTCCACGAAGGATCGAGAGGAGAATACGATGCAAGCGCGAGAAAAAGGAGGAGCGCGGAGACGCACATCAGGAATCCTACCAGCTCATTGAGCCGGCGGTTGCCGGTGGGCGCAAAAATCGTAGCGAAATAGTCCATGAAGGCCAGATTCATCACTGGAGACACGACAGCTCGCCAGTGCCGCAATCGGCCAGAGCCCTTACATTATGCCAAGAAGACGGGGTTCCGACAATCGGGGAATTTTGCCGTAGTGTTTAGCTGGTTTCCCGGGCGCAGGGAGGTTGCGAGCAAGATCTCTACACCAGTTTTGCCGCGAACGCCAGCACCAGCGCTCCCACGATGATGCGATAGACGGCAAATGGGGCGAACCCGCGCTTGCGTACGTAGGCCATGAACCACGCGACCGACCCATACGCGACGATAAACGAGACCACAAAGCCGATGGCGAGCACGATCCAACCGTGCGCGTCGATCTGCGAGACGCCGATGGGGTTCTCGCCTTTTCCGAGCAGCGATTTGTAGAGAGTGTAAAGCGTAGCCGCGGCCATGGTCGGTATGGAGACGAAGAATGAGAACTCAAGAGCCGAAGCCCGCGACATTCCTGCGATCTGGCCTGCGGCGATGGTCGACATGGAGCGCGAAGTTCCGGGAAAGACAGCGGAGAAGATCTGGCAGAAGCCGATCCAAATCGCTTGTCCCAGGCTCATATCTTCCATCTTCCAGGTGTGAATGCGGCTGCTCACGCTCGGGCCCGCGGCTTCGGCCTTGGCGTGCACGGCGTCCACGATCCACATGATGATTCCGCCGATCAAAAGCGACCAGCCGATGATCATGATGTTTTCGAGGTGCTTGCCGATGACCTTGGTCAGCAGGAAGGCAGGGATGGCCGTGACGACGAACGCGACCGTGGTCAGGCCGAGTGGGTGCGTCAGGGCCGTGCGGTTTCCGCTTTCGCCGTTGGGGAAGGTGGAAAGGAACTTCGTGATGCGACTCCAGAAATAGACCGGCAGACACAGAATCGCGCCTAGCTGAATGACGATCGAATACATCTTCCAATAACCATCCGACAGGCTGATATGCAGCAAAACCTCCGACAGACGCAAGTGCGCGGTCGAACTGACGGGGAGAAACTCCGTAAGGCCTTCCACGATGCCTAAGATCAGTGAGAGCAGATAGTCGTGCAATCGTCCTCCGAGGAAGAGTGAACAGTATCTCAGGGCAAGGGCGTTTTGGGGAAGATTACGGGCGGAACATCTGAACGCTACTGGTTCTCGTTACCCCAGGTAGGAACGCCCTGCTGAATGTAGAAGAGAAGGTCTTGCGCGCGCAATCCCCAATCAGTTTGACCGTATTGACTAACGATTCTCTGCGCGAGTTCGAGGGCGCGGTTTTTGGATTCCTCGGACTTTTTCGAGTTGGCTTCGGTCTTGTAAATTTCGATCAGGGCGGAGTAACGCCAGGCTGCGTCGTACAAGGCCTCAGCCGCGGCGGGCGAGTTTTCATGTTCTTTCACGTACTTCTCGTACATGTCCGCTTCTTTTTCGGGACACTTCGAGGCGCCCTGCCAGTCGCCGCACAATTTGTTTTCGATGAGGCGGAAGGCGGCGAGATCCGCCCACTTACTGCCGGGAAATTTCTTCATGACCAGCTTCATCCAGTCTTCGTCGATCTGGCCGCGCATGTAGGCTTCGCGTTCGCGGGCGGAAGGACGGGTCATCACGTCGGCACGCTCGATCTGCCAGCGGATATCGGCGGCGCGGTAAAGGCCCTCGCCGGCGAGCGGGGAATTGGGGAACAAGTCGTAGACGCGATAGTAGAGACGCATGGCGTCCTGAGCGGCGTCCCGGCGTCCGCGGCGGCTGCTGGCCTGGTCTTCGGAGGCGACCGCCTCGCCGAAAATGATTTTGTCTCCGTTGGGAGTGGACATGGTGACGAGAGCTTTGTTGGGAACCCATCCGGTAATGGTTTTGCCTTCGGCAGCCGGGTCGTAATCATCGGCGTCTTTTTTAGGCTCGCGGAGAATGGCTTCGACATTGGTCCAGTCGCGGCTGCCTTCGAGAACGATGAGTTCGTGGCCGCGTTCGGCTTCGCCCAGCCGCGCGCTGTCGTCGCTGGGAGAGACGCGGATGGTTTCTTCGTGGACCAGAGTGCCGCGCTGAGTTTGGGCGGATGCGAGCGAGGTCAAGGCAGACGCCGCAACGACGAGGAAAATCAGTCGAGTCATGATGTCTATGATTATTAGCCGTCAGGGGCTCGCTTGCAACGTCCTAGCTCCTGCGCAACTCTTCCAACATGGTCGGTTCGATGTTGCCGCCGCTGATGATGGCCACGTTGACCTTCGTTTCAGGCAGTTGGTCGCGGTGGAAGAGGAATCCGGCGGTGGCGACGGCGCCACTGGGTTCGGCGGTGGTTTGTGGATTGGCGGCGAGGACTTTCATGGCCGCGCGGATTTCGTCTTCGGTGACGGTGATGATTTCGTCGACGTAACGGCGCATGTGTTCAAAGTTGATGGGGCCGATGCTTTGGGTGCGAAGTCCGTCGGCGAGAGTGCGGGAGACTTGCTCGGCCGGGAACTGGACGATCTTTCCTGCGCGCAGGCTGGCCTGGGCGTCGGCGGCGAGTTCGGGTTCGACGCCTATGACTTTGATTTTGGGGTTACTAAGTTTGACAGCGGCGGCGACACCGCTGATGAGGCCTCCGCCGCCTACAGGGCTGAGAATGGTTTCGACGTCCGGGAGATCTTCGAGGATTTCGAGGCCGATGGTGCCCTGGCCGGCGATAATTTTTTCGTCGTTGTAGGGAGGAACGATGATGTAGCCGTGCTGTGTGGCGAGTTCTTCGGCTTTGAGTTGGCGTTCGGTACTGCCGGGACCTACAAGGACGATTTCAGCGCCGTGTTTGGCTGTGGCTTCGCGCTTGATCGCGGGCGCGTTGTTGGGCATGACGATCACGGCTTTCGTTTTGAGCGCGCGGGCGGCGTAGGCGACGCCTTGGGCGTGGTTGCCGCTGGAGTAGGTGATGACGCCCTTGTTGCGTTCGTCGTCGGAAAGTGACGCGATTTTGTTGTAGGCTCCGCGTAGTTTGAAGGCGCCGATGGGCTGCTGGTTTTCGGGTTTGAGCAGCAGCCGGGCTTCGCCCGACCGGACAGCCGAGGGCGGCTGTCCCCACATGTTCCGTGGTAATTCGATCATGGATGTGCGGACGGTGATGCCTTGCAGGCGCGATTGGGCGGAGTGAAGATCGGAGAGCGTGATCATTGGCTTTGAGTTTTCGACTCGTAAGGATAACGCATGGCGCGTTCGTAGGAATTCCTTGCTGGAATGGTAATAGCGGTGGACGGATACGGATCCTTAGATTGATGGCGAATCCTAGGCCTTTGGCTTGAAAACTCGAACTGAATTAGTTCTCAGGTTTTGCCGGGGCAGTGTTCTGCACGACAAAACCAGTTGGCACATTGAACAATGCCGGGTCGGGTTCCGCGCGTGAAACGTCGCTGAGGCGAACGGTCTGCGTGCCCTCGCGTGGGTCTTTGCGGTTGATCGTCAGGTTTATTTGCAGATCTGGCGAGTACCAGAACTCCCGCGTAACCACGATCGGCTGACTGTTGCCGACGACGCCTGCGGTAATGGTAAGGGTCTCCCGCGTGCCAACGACGTTGATGCCGTCGATCACATCATTGCCGATGCTTTCGCGGGTGAGGGAGCGTTTGCCGTTGTCGAACGAGCCCGGCGGCATGGGTGTAAATGAAGTCCGTGCGTGATATCCCCTGACATCGCAGCGATGGGTGGCAACACGGCAGAAGGTTTCCGTGCGGGTGACGGGATCAAAGATGCGAATTGCTTGCAGTGGGGATTGCTCGTCCGAATTAAGGGGGACGAACGTGTGGCGTTGGCGATAGATGCGGCCCTGGCTGTCACGGGCGACCACCGTAAGCAGATGGGTTGTCACGACAGTTCCATCTTCCAGGGTGCGAGTCCACTCCGTTGTACTGCGGGCCGAAAACGGCCTACCCGCGACAGGAAGGACTATGACGCCGTTGACGAAGTACTCTGTGCCACGATCAGGACCGCGCACGAGATCGTCAGATTCCTGTGCGAAAAGAGGGCAAACAAGGAGGAGGGATCCAGCCAGCAAGGCGTAGAGTTTCATGAGGCCACCTCACCGCAAAACTGGCCAGAAGTATCGCATGTTGCGGGAATGAATTCAATCTATGAGTGCCGGCAGGCGATCTCAGCGAATGGGTTAAATCTCCAAGATCACGGGCATAATCAGCGGGCGTCGTTGCGATTGCTTGGAGATGTAGCGCTTCAGGTCGGCGCGGATTTTTTCTTTGATGACGCCGTAGTCGGCTTTCTCTTCTTCACTGGAATGCACGAGCGTGTCTTCGACGATGCGTTTCGCGCCTTCCATGAATCCGTCTTCGCCGATGTTGAAGCCGCGGGTCACGATTTCGGGGGTGGTCTCGACTTCGCCCGACAATTTGTTGATGGCGATGATGGGCAGCACGATGCCGTCTTCGCTCAAGTGACGGCGGTCTTTAATAATTAAATCCTCAACCACGTCGGTGCGATTGCCGGAATCGATGCAGACGCGGCCGACTTTGATGCGGGTGGTCTTGCGCGCGCCGAGTTCGTCGAATTCGAGCACGTCTCCGCTCTCGATCAGCATGGCTTTGCCGACGGAACCATGCATGGCTCCGGCCATTTCGGCGTGCAGCTTCAGTTGGCGGTACTCCCCGTGCACAGGAACGAAGTAGCGCGGCTTGACCAGATTGATGATCAGCTTGAGCTCTTCCTGGCTGGCGTGGCCGCTGACGTGGACGGGCGGCGAAGTTCCGTCTTCGTAGATGACGTGCGCTTCGCGGCGGAAGAGGTGGTCGATCATGCGGTAGATCGTCTTTTCGTTGCCGGGGATGATGCGGCTGGATAGCATCACCGTGTCGCCTTTTTCGATCTTCGCGTGCTTGTGGTTGTCGACGGCGGCGCGGGAGAGCGCGGACATGGGCTCGCCCTGCGTGCCGCTGATCAGCACGCAGACTTTTTCCGGCGGGAAATTTTTCATCTCGCCGGGATTGATGACCAGGCCTTCCGGCACTTCGATGTAGCCAAGGTCTTCGGCGATCTCGGCGGAATTGTTCATGGAGCGGCCGATGAAGGCGACTTTACGTCCGTGCTCGTGCGCGAGCTCGACGGCGAGATTGATGCGGTGAATCGACGACGAGAAGCAAGAGATGAAGAGACGGCGTTTAGTGTGGGCGAAAACTTCATCGAATTTTCTTCTGACTGCGCGCTCGCTGGGCGTGTACCCCTTGCGCTCGACGTTGGTGGAATCCTGAAACAGCGCGAGCACACCTTGTTTCCCGTATTCGGCGAAAGTGTGAAGATCGAACAGGCGGTTGTCAGTGGGCGTGGGATCGACTTTGAAATCGCCGGTATGAATGACGACGCCGAGCGGAGAATGAATGGCGAGCGCGACGCAATCCACGAGGCTGTGCGTGACCTGAATGGGATGGATCGTGAACGCCCCGAGCTTGAAGCGCTCGTTGGGACGCATCTCGCGGAGGGTGGCATCGTCGAGCAGGCCATGCTCGTCGAGTTTGTCTTCGACGTAGGCGAGCGTGAATTCGGTGCCGTATACGGGGACGTTGAGCTCGGAAAGGATCCAGGGCAGGGCGCCGATGTGGTCTTCGTGGCCGTGGGTGAGGATGATGCCGCGCACGCGCTGGCGATTTTCGATGAGATAAGAAATGTCGGGGACGACGATGTCGACGCCGAGCAGTTCGGCTTCGGGGAACATGAGTCCGGCGTCGATGACGATGATGTCGTCGCCCCAGCGAACGGCCATGCAGTTCATGCCAAATTCGCCGAGGCCGCCGAGCGGGATGATTTGAAGTTTTCCGGTGGGCATGCGGTCAGGATGATGCTAGCACGGAAAGACGATACCTAGTACCGAACACCCAGTGGCGAGAAGCGAGAAAACTTTGGAGTTTCCCCGAATGGATTTCTCGGTCTCTCTGCGATAAGGTGGAAAGTATGGCCGTGGAGGGCAAGTCGTGGTTGCGGCGGCGGGTGGAGACGGCGCTGGTGAATGGGTTCACGCGCGCCTATGCGACGGTGCGCGTCGATCCGGCGAAATTTCTTTGGCAGCTGCGGGCGGCGTACCGGGTGCCGATCAGCGGCTATCACGGCGTGTTCTCGCTGGAGATCGGGGAACTGGACGCGGTGGCGGAGTCGATTATCCGGAGCGGGATGAAAGTCGCGGCGCTTGAAGGAGCGGGATTGGGGCTGGGCGGGCTGATGACGATTGTGCCCGACCTGGGGATTCTGTCGGCGATCACGATGCGGACGATTCAGAAGCTGAGCCTGATTTACGGATTTGAATTCAATACTGACGACGAGATTGCCGAACTCTGGGTTGCGGCGGCCAGCGCGGCGGGGGTGGACATCAGCCGCGAGTTGCTGGAAAAAGAAGTGGTGAACAAATTCGTGCCGCGCGTCATCCAACGAATTGCCGCACAGGCCGGCGCGGACGTGGTGGAGAAGTGGGCGGGACGGATGATCCCGCTGGTGAGTTCGGCACTTGGCGCGGGGCTGAATTATTGGTTCGTGCGCGCCTGGGGCGAGCGGGCAAGGGCGCACTTTCGCCAGCGGCATTTGCAGCTGCGGCAGCGGGCGCGGGAGGCGGCGCTGACAGCGCAGAGTCAGCCGAGTCTTCCGACCGCGGCGCATTAGGTTCTGAGTTGCACTGTCATGTTGCACTGTCATCCTGAGCGCAGCGAAGGATCTATGTGTGGTGTGTCAACAGGTTGTTCCGGTCGAGACCGGAACGGCTGATGGGTGGAGCGTGATTCAGACTAGCATGCGGACGGTGCCAGTTGTACTGATGGAGCCAGGGTGGGAGCTCGAGGGCGCGGGCCTGGGAGTT
>DATJSG010000040.1:0-21812 GCA_035504195.1 Terriglobales bacterium | reverse complement strand
CGATGGAAGCGGGTTTAACCGATCACGTTTGGTCGATTGCTGAATTGCTCGACGCGGCGTAGGATTGCCGCGCGATGCCAATTGATCCGAAAGAGATTCTTGATTTGATAAACGCAGTCGAATATCTCCTCATTGAGAATGCCGTTTACGAACAAAGCATAAAAGTCATCCAGCGGCTTCTCTCTGGCGCACTCCCTCAAGAAACGCTCGATCTTGTTCAGAAAGCAATTCAGACTGCTCAAGCCGATCCCGCAACTCAGGCGAAAGTTCGAGAAAAGTTCGAATCACTACGCGCTCAACTTCAGACTTCACAGAATCAGGAAGCGGTGATCGAAGCACTCTTACTAGCTCTTCCAACCAAAGCTGGCCCGCTGAACTAGAAGCCGCTCTCTCAACCCCGGGCACACTTCTCCCTATGCCACGTCATTTAAGACAGCACCACTGCCCGCGACCTCAAGTTTTCCCGACCACAGACCGTTTATAATCCTTGGTCTTATTTAATTTTGGTCTTTAATCTTGGTCCGGCATTGCGCCGCATTCTTAACTTGTAAGGACATACTTTGCTCGATTTCTTAGGAGACCTACGACGCACCCACATGTGCGGCACGCTGCGCCCCTCCGACGCCGGCAAAAAGGCCGTGCTCATGGGATGGGTCAACCGCCGCCGCGACCATGGGAGCTTGCTGTTCATCGACCTGCGGGACCGCACGGGCGTGACCCAGGTTGTCTTCAACCGGGAACTCAACGCGGCGGTCCACGCCAAAGCCGACGCGCTCCGCAACGAGTACGTCATCGCGGCGATTGGCAAGGTAAAGCCGCGCGATGCCAACACCATCAATCCAAATATGCCGACAGGCGAAGTCGAGCTGGTCGCCGACGAAATCCGCATTCTCAACGAGTCGAAGCTGCCGCCCTTCCTGCCTTCCGACACCGCGCTGACCAACGAAGAGACGCGCCTGAAGTATCGCTACATCGACCTGCGGCGCGACGCCATGCAATTCAATATCGAGACGCGCCACAACGTCGCCAAGGCGATCCGCGATTATCTTTCGGCGCAGGGATTTTTCGAAATCGAAACCCCGTTCATGACGCGCTCCACGCCCGAAGGCGCGCGCGACTATCTCGTCCCCAGCCGGGTGCAGCCCGGCACGTTCTACGCGCTGCCGCAGTCGCCGCAACTGTTCAAGCAGATCCTCATGATCTCCGGCTTCGACAAATATTTTCAGATCGTACGCTGCTTCCGCGACGAAGACCTGCGCGCCGACCGCCAGCCCGAGTTCACTCAGATCGATCTCGAGATGTCCTATCCGCAGGCCGAGCGTGTCTGGGAAGTTGTTGAAGGATTCCTGACCGCCGCCTTCCGCGCCACCGGCAGCGAGATCAAAACGCCCTTCCCGCGCATGGACTACGACGAGGCCATCCGCCTCTACGGCATCGACAAGCCCGATCTGCGCCTGCCCGCGTTCACCGATGTCCGCGATTGCTTCACATCCGAAAATCTGCAGGAACTGGCGATCAACGCGAATCTTCCAGTGATCGCCGTCCGCACGCCCAAAGTTGGCGAACTCTCGCGCAAGGAGCGCGACGACATCAAACCGATGTTCCACGCCAAGGGCGGCGCAAAAATTTTCGAAGACTTCAAGCGCATCGGCAATAAATATCCCGAGGCTGCGGCCGCGATCTCAAAGAAAACCAGCGCTGAAGAAGGCGATCTCATTGTGCTGGTCGCCGGGTCGGCGCAAGCCGGACCGCAGACGGCCATGCCCACTCATCGCAAGGTCACCCCCGCGGAGCTGGCGATTTACGGCTCCGCCGGACTCTTGCGGCTCGCGCTCGCGCAAAAGTACGCGGACCGCCACGACATCTTCAAAAAGACAGGCGATTCCGCAAAAGATTTTCGCTTCCTCTGGGTCACCAACTTCCCCATGTTCGAATGGGACGAAGGCGAAAAGCAGTGGATGGCCGCGCACCATCCCTTCACCTCGCCGCACGATGAAGATATGGCCCTGCTCGAAGCAGGCGTCGAGTCACTAAACGATCCGCAGTCGCCGCTCAGCGCCGTGCGGGCGCTCGCCTACGACGTGGTGCTCAACGGCACCGAACTCGGCTCCGGTTCGATCCGTATTCATCGCCAGGACATTCAGCGCAAAATCTTCCGCGCTCTCGGCATGACGGAAGAAGAAGCCAAGTCGCGCTTCGGATTTTTCCTCGAAGCCCTCGAATACGGCACGCCTCCGCACGGCGGCATCGCCCTCGGCCTCGACCGCATTGTCATGATCCTGGCCGGCGCCGAAAGCCTGCGCGAAGTAATCCCGTTCCCCAAGACCGCCCGCGCCGTCGACCTGATGGTGGACGCGCCCACGCCAGTCAGCGACCGCCAGCTGCGCGAACTGGGGATTGTAGTGAAGAAAAGCTAAACTGCAAGGCCCGTCGGGGCGGCTCACGGCTCTTCTGTTAACGTTTCCGGGGCCGCAGCTGCAACAAATACTTCCATTGCGGGCTTTTGGGTGGCGCAGCGCTTACAGTGCTGCGATTCAGGCCATCAAGGAGGGTGGCTTTAGCCGCTGAGGTACCTGAAAGCCACGCTATCAGATCGCGTTCAGGAACTTCGCTTTCAAACGCTCAGCAACCGCATCCATCACAAAGCCCGGGTGCGCCGAACTGTAAGGATATTCCTCTGGCGCTTTCGCCAACCCTCTCTTCACAGGGTTCTGCCGGATGTAACATTTAAAATTGATGTACTCCTCAACATCCCTTATTCGCCGGTCATAGTAACTCGGCTGCCAGATCTCACCCGCATATCCCAGCTCCTTTCGGGCTCGATAAGCGAATCCACCTTTGATCAACTGCATCGCCCTTTCCAACGTCAGAGTTGGAGTGATCAACAGATGAAAGTGATTGGGCATGACAACGAATTCGTGCAGCAGATACTTTTTCTGCAGCCGGTAGTGCAAGAGCGTATCGATAAACGGCAGAGAGAGCCGCTCGGACTGAAACAGGCTTTGTTTCTGGAACGTCGAAGCGGTAATGAAGTAAACGCTGTATCCCGTGTTGCCTCTGGGAGGCGCAGCCATAAGTACCTCGGCGGCTAATGCCGGTCTATATGGCTCACTCTATCGCAGCGCTGTAAGCGCTGCGCCACCCAAAACCACTTTATGTCAGATTCCGTTCCGATTTGAACCGTGCGATCTTCGGGTATGCTAGTCTGCCTGCGGCACAGAGGCGTCCGCCATCTGCCCCGTCAACCTACACATGCGAAGACAAATTCCCATCTTCCTGCTGACTGCTGCGGGTGTTCTTTCAACGACCTTCCTCTCCGCGACTACCTCTGCGCAGCAGTTAGCTGATCGACCGGCGCCCGCGATCATCGAACACGGCAAGTTCACCCTCCACAAGATGGAGCAGCCGATCGGCGAAGAAACCTACGAAATCCGCCGCGACGGCGACTCGCTGGCCGTCAAAATCGATTTCAAATTCACCGACCGCGGCTCGCCCGTCCCGCTCACCACGACCTTTCGCGCCGCCCCCGACCTGACGCCGCAATCTTTCGAAATCAAAGGCCGCACCGCGCGGTCGGTCGAGATCGATGAAGCGGTGTCGATTGAAAACAATAAAGTCCACTTCCGCATCCGCGACAGGCAGAGCGAACTCGCCCTGCCCGCCGGCCCGTTCTTCACCATCGCCGGCTACGCTCCCACCACCATGCAGATGCTCATGGTCCGCTACTGGACTGCGCACGGCTCACCCGCGCAACTGGCAACGCTCCCCACCGGCACGGTGAAAATCGAGCCGCGCGGAGAAGATGTGTTTCGAGTTGGGGAAAAAGACGAAAAGCTCGACCGCTTCACCATCGAGGGCCTCATCTGGGGACGCGAAACCCTCTGGTTCGACGCCAATCGCAATCTGGTCGCCGCCGTCACCACCGACGCCGAATTCGATCACTTCGAAGCCATCCGCGACGGCTACGAACCCTCCCTCGGAGCTTTCGTCAGCCGCGCCGGGGCCGAAGGCATGAGCGCGCTCGCCGAAATTTCCAAAGGTATCCCCGGCAGCCACGCCTCCACTCTTGCCGTGGTCGGCGGCACGCTGATTGACGGTACCGGAGCCGCGCCCGTGCCAGACGCCGCCGTCGTCATTCACAATGGCCGCATCGTGGCCGCCGGTCCGCGCGCGAAAATACAAATTCCCAAACACGCCAACGTCGTCGATGCTCACGGCAAATTCATCCTGCCCGGCCTCTGGGACATGCACGCGCACTTCGAGCAGGTCGAGTGGGGGCCGATCTACCTCGCCGCCGGCGTCACCACGGTCCGCGACTGCGGCAACGAATTCGAATTCATTACCGCCGTGCGCGACGCCATCGCGCAAGGGCGCGGCCTCGGCCCTCGAATTCTCGCGGCCGGCATCGTCGACGGCTCCGGCCCCATGACCATCGGCGTCAACCGTGTCGATACTCCTGAAGAGGCGAAGATGTGGGTCGACCGTTACCACGCCGCCGGTTTTCAGCAGATGAAAATCTACAGCTCGGTGAAACTCGAAGAAGTGAAAGCGGTCACCGCCGAAGCTCACCGTCTCGGCATGACCGTCACCGGACACGTGCCCGACGGGCTGAACGCCTATCAGGTCATCGAAGCCGGGCAGGACCAGATCAACCACATCATCTACATCGCCGACATCATGCACGCGCCATTCCCCGCCGGCATGAGCCGCATTGACAAGGCGAAAGCCCGGGCCAACATCGACCTTGATTCCCCCGAAGCTAAAAAAGCGCTGGCATTTCTGAAAGACCATCACACCGTGCTCGATCCCACCATGTCGGTTTTCGAGTTTTCCACCGCGACCACGGCGAAACCTCCCGCCAGCTTCGAGCCCGGCGTGAACAAAGTCGCGCCCGAACTCGCCGAGCAACTCACCGACGTCGGACCGCCGACCGAGCGCTCGGAAATTGGCGAGAAAGTTTTCGAAAAGGAATTGGCGATCGTCGGAGCCCTGCATCGCGCCGGAATCCCTATCGTCGCCGGAACCGATCAGACCGTCCCTGGATTCAGCCTGCACCGTGAAATGGAGTTGTACGTACAAGCCGGATTCACGCCCATGGAGGCCATTCAGGCGGCAACGATCGTCTCCGCCCGCGCCATGGGCCTCGACAAGGAATCAGGCACGGTTGAGAAAGGCAAGCGCGGCGACCTCATCCTCATCAAAGGCGATCCGCTCGAAGATATTCACAACACCCGCAACGTCGAATATGTCATCACCAACGGAACCATGTACCACACCGCCGAACTCTGGCAGAGCGTAGGCTTCAAACCGTAGTGGCCACACCGAATGCGCCGTCAGTTGCCTTTGGGGGGCGCAGCGCTTCAAGCGCTGCGATAAGGTTCCCATGAAACTGACGCGGCTTTTAGCCGCAAGGCTCAGCCCGCGACGGATCTGAAACAATCGCTTTCCCCCTGTGCTAGTCTGCCTTTTATGATGCACGTTTCCACTCACTCCAAAAATTTCCTCAGCGACAAAGTCTCGCACTTCACCGAATCCGTGATCCGCGAGATGACGCGTCAGGCCATGCTGCATGGCGCGGTCAATCTGGCCCAGGGTTTCCCCGATTTCCCCGCTCCCGCGGAAATCAAACAGGCCGCCCAGCAGGCGGTCGCGGCCGACGTAAATCAATACGCCATCACCTGGGGTGCCAAAAGTCTGCGCAACGCGATCGCCCGTCAGATGGGAGTCTGGCAGGGAATCACTGTCGATCCGGAAAAAGAAATCACGGTTTGCTGCGGATCGACCGAAGCCATGATCTCGACTCTGGTCGCGGTCTGCAATGCGGGCGACGAAGTCGTGATCTTCGAGCCCTTTTATGAAAATTACGGTCCGGATTCCGTGCTGAGCGGCGCCCGTCCTAAATTCGTAAAGCTGCGCCCGCCGCAGGAAGACGGCGGCGAATGGACCTTCGACGAAAAAGAATTGCGCCGCGCCTTCGACAAGCACACCAAAGCCATCATTCTGAATACCCCTAACAACCCTACTGGAAAAGTTTTCACACGCGCCGAACTGGAACTGATTCGCGATCTCTGCCTCGAGTTTGACGTGCTCGCCATTACCGACGAGATTTACGAACACATCCTCTACGACGGAGCCAAACACATTTCGATGGTGACGCTCGACGGCATGCGCGATCGCACAGTCACCATCAACGGTATGTCGAAAACATACAGCGTCACGGGATGGCGCGTGGGCTGGGCGGTTGCGCCCGAGAAGATTACAAACGCAATCCGCAAGGTGCACGACTTTCTGACCGTAGGCGCGCCTGCGCCCCTGCAGGAAGCTGGTGAGGCGGCGTTGAGTCTGCCACCCGAGTACTACGCGAAACTGGCCGAGGGCTACCGCGCGCGCCGCGATCATCTCATGCCCGCGCTGACTGCGGCCGGGTTCAAGTGCTTCCGCCCGCGCGGCGCATATTACGTCATGACCGATATTTCCGCGTTCGGATACGACGACGACGTTTCCTTCGCGAAATATTTGGTGCAGGAGATCGGTGTCGCCACCGTCCCCGGCTCGAGCTTCTATCGCGATCCCCGCGACGGCGCAAAGCAAGTTCGCTTCGCCTTCTGCAAGAAACCCGAAACTCTGGACGAAGCCGCCCGCCGCCTCGCAAAACTGCGCCGCTGACTTGCCCCCAGGAATGGCGACAAAAACCTCCCGAGTTCTTCACAAAATTGTGGAGTATACTGCGAAGAAGTTTCGCAATTCCTGGCGGGAAGAGTGCACTTATGGCTTTGAATGCAGCCGAGCAGCTGGCAGAGCAGGTTCCGGCGGACGATTTTCAGGCCCTGGAAGAGAAAATTTATCGCACCATAGAAATGTACAAGTCGGCGCGGCAGGCTCAGGCCGCGGCCGAACGCGACACCCAGCGCTTGCGCCAGCAACTGGAAGATCGCGAAGAGGAATTAGTCACGCTGCGGCGCGAGACGGTGCAGTTGAAAAAGGAGCGCGAGGATATCCGCGCCCGCGTCGAAAAAATGCTGCAGCAGATCGAATCGTTAGCTGAAGCCAGCTAGAGCCGAAGCGAGCCAGGCCGCGGACGGAGCATAGACAGAGCGTATAAAAACGCTGGATTTCTCATGGGAATCTTTATGGCGACGGCAACCAAAAATCAGGCAATCAAAGACGCTCAGAACGCCAGTGTCCGCGTGGAGATTTTTGACCAGGCTTACAACCTGCGCGGCTCCGATCCCGACTACATCCTCAAGCTCGCCGAGTATGTCGACTCCAAAATGCGCGCCGTAGCCGAGGCCACCAACACCATCGACACGGTAAGGCTGGCCGTGCTGGCCGCGCTCAATATCGCCGACGAATTCCATCTCCTCAAGAAAAAGCAGGACAGCGGGGCAACCGATTATCAGAAGCGCGCGCATCTATTAGCCAATGCGCTCGACGAAGTCCTTGAGGAAGATCGCAAGGCAGGCTAGCGCCCGGAGTCTGAAATATCTCTGTCATCCCGGCCGGAGCGCGGCCAAGCAAGCGGAGTGGAGGGACCCGCGCTTGCCGGACCGCATGTCCTTACGCCAGATTTTGTCACGCGAACTTCAGACTCACCTCGTTCGCTTGCGCCGGGCGACCGTAACCCTCTTACTCGTTCTCCTGTTCGTCGCGCCCGCCTTCGCCCAGGAAACCACCATCCGCTCGCAAGCCAACGTCGTACTCGCTCCCACGCTCGTCAAAGACCAGCAGGGCGAAATCATCTACGGCCTCGAGGCTCAGGATTTTATTGTGGAAGACGACGGCGTCGAGCAACTACTTCGTCTGGACGAAGTGCCCGAAGGCCAGCCGATTTCGCTGGTCGTCGCCATCCAGCGCGGCCGCCGCGCCGACTACGAATTTCCTCGCATGCAGGGCCTCAAGACGATGCTCGATCCGCTGTTCGCCCTGGGCACGGCGCGCGTCGCCATCGTCGAATTCGACAGCCAAGTCGAGCTCACCCGCAACTTCACCCAAGATGAAAGCCTGATCTCCGGCGAGCTGGAAAATCTGCGGCCAGGTGATGATGGAGCCGCGATCCTCGATGCCGTCGCCTACTCCATCAACCTGCTCAAGCAGGAACCTGACGGCCGCCAGCGCGTCCTGCTCCTGATCAGCGAAACCCGTGACCACGGCAGCAAGGCCAAAATCGAAGCCACCGTCGCGGCCATCGGACAAAGCAACTCCGTCATGTATGCGCTTGCCTTTTCCCCATCGCTTTCTAACATCCTCGACACCGGCCGCGGCAACAACATCAACGAGATGCATCCCTCGCCCGACCTTCTGGCGCCGCTTGTGATGACCGCGCAGGCCATGCGGAAAAATGCCCCCAAGACCATCGCTTCCATGACCGGCGGCGAATACGAACTGTTCGCGACCCGCAAGAAATTCGAAGTCCGCATGAACGACTTCACCAATCACCTGCACAGCCGTTACCTGCTAAGCTTCGCGCCCAAAGATCCGCACCCCGGTCTGCACCAGATTCGTGTGCGATTAAAAAAGCAGGATTCGGCAACGACCATATTGGCGAGAACCAGTTACTGGGCCGAAGAAACCAAGTGACGATAGAAAATGCTGGAAGAACATCGATCGGCTTCGGGATACCGACCTTAGCGTGACTGGTTCGCTTTCAGCGACATGGAGAACTCTATTCGTCCCGGCGGACGTCTAACCTTCACCGCAAATGCTCCGAGTTCAGTAACAACACCCCTTTTATCGGTCAAATTGAATTGACGACTGAAGCGGAATGCCAGCTGCGCGGCCGGCCTCTCTGGCACCGACTCCCCGATTGTTTCGACGTTGATCCGGTGGCCATTGTGCTCAAAATTAAAACCCTTTAACTTTGTGCAGGCCAGATAGAGAACTTGAGCATCAGGAACAGGCGGCGAATCGCTGAGATAGTGATGCAGCCGCTGTTTGCTAGGCTTCCCGCTCTTCTTGCTGATCAATCCCAGTTGCTTGACCACATCAATTTGGGTCATGCCTGTCCTGTCTAAATAGTCTCTCAAAGCCCCCCCGAAGGCGCGGGCAAAGTCCTTGCCGGAATCGCTATGGTGATCAGGCAACATGCCAGAGGCAGTAAACTATACTTGACCACGTCTAGTAGGTCAAATATAGTTGACCATAAGGCTGCTGAATCGAATTGAGCGTGTTCGTAGTCTTTACGGGAGGAGGTGCGGATGATGGCGGCGACTGTGATCGGTGACGAAGACAAGCTTGCTGAGCTGATCCTCTACATCAGCCAGAAATGCGCGACGGACCCGAAATTCGGTGCGATAAAACTCAATAAGATTTTGTATCTGGCCGACTTCCTGTCCTTCGGAAATTGGGGAGAGCCCATTACTGGCGTCGAGTACCAGCACCTTCGTTTAGGCCCTGCTCCCCGGAGACTAGTCCCAGTCCGCGACGCGTTGCAAAGCGCTGGCAAGCTAGCAGTACAAACATTGCCCCTCAAGAGCGGCAGGCAGCAGACCAGAACCGTTAACTTATCTGATCCCAACCTGAAATTATTCTCCGGCCGTGAGATCGCGCTGGTGGATAGTGTGATTGAGGATCTGTGGAATCTGGACGCAGAAGAGAGCAGCGAACTCAGTCATCGCTTTGTCGGATGGAAGATGACCAAGGACGGGGACAACATTCCCTATGGGAGCATTTTCATATCCGACGAACCACTCTCTCCCGCGGAGATCCTTAGAGGGCAAGAGTTGGCGAAAGAATTGAATTTAGGCTCCGATGACGCTGATTAGTAGAATGTATGGAGATTCTCGAAGACCAGTTATATGCGGATCAGATCAACAGGTACCGGATTAATTGGAAGCGATTAGACGATGCCCTAATGTCGCTGTACCCCGCGCTATTAGGTAGTCCGGAGCTTTTTCCTCTTGTTCCCGGAACTCAAAATCTTCATCGCCTGAAACTGGTCGGATTCCCTGGCGTTCCGCCCCTCTCGATATTCTTCACTCTGGCTCCCAACAAGATAGTTCTCAAGACCGCCGAGCTCATTGACCTTGAAGAGTAGAGCAGAAGGGCCTGTAAGACATTTGTGCGCAAGCAGAGCTACTCCACTTGTTCGCCCTGCATCACATCCGCGCTCGCATCCAGCACTTCGCGCACCTTGGCGATCAGCGCCGACAGCGTGAACGGTTTGGGCAGAAACCACAATCCCGGATCGAGCACGCCGTAGTGCACGATGGCGTTGTTCGTGTAGCCGGAAATATAAAGCACCCGAACCTTCGGCGAAATCTGCAGCACCCGTTCCGCCAGTTGCCGTCCATTCATGCGCGGCATCACCACGTCGGTCACCAGCAGCCGGATGCCGTGATGGTCGGATTTGCAGATATCCAGTCCTTCCTCAGGACTGCTGGCCACCAGCACTTTGTAACCGCAATGGGCCAGCACCGACGAGCTAAGCTGCCGCAGTTGCGGATCGTCCTCCACCAACAGAATCGTCTCCGTGCCGCGCTGCACGCTGCCAATCCGGCGGTCGCCGCCCGTCACTTGCGCCGGCTGGTCGACCCGCGGAAAGTAAATCTTGAAACTCGTTCCATGACCGGGCTCGCTGTAGACCCAGATATAACCGCCGCTCTGCTTGACGATTCCATACACCATCGAAAGCCCCAGCCCGGTGCCTTTCCCAACTTCTTTCGTCGTGAAGAATGGCTCAAACACGCGCGCCTGCACCTCCGGAGACATGCCCATCCCGGTGTCGCTGACCGCCAGCATCACATACGACCCCGGCTTCGCCGGCTGATGATCTTCCGCATAAGCCTCATCCAGTTGCGCATTCGCCGTTTCCAGTGTGAGTTTTCCGCCATGCGGCATGGCGTCGCGCGCGTTGAGCGCCAGGTTCATGATGACCTGTTCGATCTGGCCCGGATCCGCCCTGACCGACCCCAAGTCGTTCGCCGGCATGGTGAGTACTTCAATGTCCTCGCCAATCAGCCGCCGCAACAGCGAGTCGAGGTTCAGCATGGTGTCGTTCAGGCTGATCACTCTCGGAGAAAGCACCTGCTTCCGGCTGAAAGCCAGCAATTGCCGCGTAATCCCCGCGGCGCGGTCCGCCGCCGATTTGATCTGCGCCGTACTCTCGGCCAACCGGCTCCCAGCCGGCACGCCGTCGGCCAGAATCTGGCTGTAACCCAAAATGACGGTCAGCAGATTGTTGAAGTCGTGCGCTACCCCGCCCGCCAGCCGTCCAACCGCTTCCATCTTGTGCGCCTGCCGCAGTTTTTCTTCCAGAGCCACGCGGTCGGTGATGTCGCGGATGCCGCTGGTAATCAGCATGCCCTGTTCGGTTTCGAGCGGACTCAAGCTGACTTCAATCGGAAACTCGCTGCCGTCCTTGCGCTGTCCGTATAGCTCCAGGCCCATGCCCATTTCGCGCAAGCGTGGATGCGCCGTGAACTCCATCCGGTGCGCGGGATGTTTCCCGCGAAAACGCTCCGGCATCAGCATTTCAATCTGCTGGTTCAGCAACTCTTCGCGGCTGTAACCGAAAACCTTCTGGGTCTGCGCGTTCACCAGCACGATCTTGCCTTCCCGGTCCGCCACCACCATCGCGTCCGGCGCCGACTCCAGCACTCCACGGAACTTCGCCTCGGCCCGCTCGCGGTCGGTAACATCCTGCACCAGCGATGCCACGCCGAGCACGCGTCCCGCGTCATCCACCAGCGGCGTGTTATACCACTCGCAAGAAATCACGCGGCCATCTTTGGTGACGTTGTCGTTCGCGCTGCCTCGTTTTCCGCCCTTTTTTGCCAGCAACTCCTGCCAGACACGATCCACTGCCGGACGAACCTCGGGCGGCACAATAAAATGTCCCCGCTGTCCAATCGCCTCTTGCTGCGTATATCCAAAGATCCGTTCCGCCGAGTGATTCCACGCGGACACGCGAAAATCCAAATCCCACTCCACCACCGCCAGCGGAGTATTTTCGATGTGCATTCGCAGTTTCTGCTGCGATTGCCGGATTTCCTCCTCCGCCCGCTTGCGCTCCGTAATGTCCTTGCAAATCCCCAACAGCCCCACCACCCGCCCGCTCGGATCGCGAAACGGCCCCTTGGTCGACAGGTACAAGCGCGTGACTCCTGCCGCCGTGCCGAATTCTTCATAGGTCTGCGTCTTGCCCGACTGCACCACTTCGCGGTCTTTCTGCATGATGGCGCGCCCGACCTGCGGATGAAACAACTCCACGTCGCTCTTGCCCAGAATCTCCGGCGTGCTCCGCCCCAGGAAACCGGCGCCGGCCGTGTTAATCATCAGGTATCGTCCCTCAAGATCTTTGACGAATACCGCGTCCGTCGTGCCTTCGGTGATGCCTTGCAGCAGCGCGAGATTTTTCTCTAGTTCCTGCGAACTTCGCAGCAATTGGTTCTGCACCACATACAGCCGTCCGCTGGCCGCCGCAAACGACGCCGTTACCAGTACCATCGCCCACCAGAACTGTTCCTGCGCGATGCGTAGCACCAGGGCAAACACAATCGCTGGAATGAGAAGAGGCAGGGACTGCGACAAGAGCTGCGCCCCGCGCGATAACGGCGGGATATTTTCAGCCCCGTCCCGCCCCGGATCCCTCCACGTCGCCGCGATCGCCAGCATCAGGCAAAACGCGACCGTCCACCAAAGATCAGGCCAGGTTCCTTGCTGGTAGTTGCCCGCCGCATAGCCGTAGAGCGTAACGTTCGTGGTAACGGCAAACACGCAGAAAAAAGCCGCCAGCCGCAGAAACATCCGCCGCGCCGTCTGAAAACTTGAGAGCAGCCCGCGCGCCAGAAAACTCAGCGTCAGCAGTCCAAAGAAAACAATCCCCGCATACAGCGCCCGCTCCGCCATGGCGTGCGCCGAATGTTCCCACCGCGACGGCACGTACAGCTGTGACAGCTCCACAGCGAGCACCAGCGCGCAGACCTGCACAAAGTCGCAGAAACGCAGCCAGCGAAATCCGCGATCCGGATCCCGTGGTGTCAAAAAAAGCGTCATCATCGCCGGAACCGGCCAGAAGAATACGAGGATGTCGCTCGGCCACAAGATGCTCGCAGGATTCTTGACGATGTCGAACAGGTAGGTGTAAATCACTCCGCCGGCCCCGGCCAGCAGCAGCGACAGCGAAACCAATCGCCAGACGCGTCTGCCAAATGCCGCCGACTCGCGGCCCGCCGCCCACGCGGCAATCGCGGCAAGTAACGGGGCGGCGGAGGCGCCGATCACGTCGCCCCAAAGCGAAGCGGCGGACGTTCCGTATAGCGTTGCCAGGATTACGACGTGTACGCAGACCAGCGTGACGGCCGCGGCCAGCGCCCACATTCGAATTTTCGGCATCTCTGAGACTTCTCCAGCGTCGCGCCGACCCGCACGGCCGCGGCGCATTGTGCCCGCTGTCGCGTATTACTCTTGCAGATTCGCGTTTAAGTGCTAGCAGTATAAACGCATAGCCCGTCAATCGGAATCAAGTACTTATCTGGTCTCATGCCTGCTTCCGCTCTTTGCATCTCCCCACGGCCGAATCCTGGCAAGCTCATTTGTGAACCTGTCATTACTTTGGTTGCAAACTTCCTGCCAACTATTTGTGCTCTTCCACTTGCCAAGCGGACGGAACTTGCCTAGCATCCGAGATGAAAGCCGGCCTGCGGGGTTGGTGATGGCGGGTCACCGATATTTGAACCAATGCAGAATGAACGGGTGCTCGACTCGAACTAGGATCCGGTGAGCGACGCTCCGCCATGCGGAGATGCCTAAAGGGTCTCGGCGGGCGCCCAACGTCTACCGACGGGTTCATTCTCGGCCCCGTCACACGGCACAGCGGGTCGGCTTGATTGCTTACTTGGCAAGCTCCATGTGGGGACAGCCGCCCTCGGCTGTCCGGTCGAGCGCAGCGCGACAAGGTTCTCTTCGCCCTTTCCTGCTAAACTGGCCCTGTAGCGAATCCAGCGCTCCGCGCATCCAACGAACTGATGTTTCCCCAACTTTTTCATATCGGCCACTTCTTCCTGCCCACTTACGGATTCCTCGTCTCCATGGGCGTCCTCATCGGCCTCTGGGTCAGCGTGCGCAACTCCGAGCGCCTCGGATATGACGGCGACAAGGCCTGGAACCTCGGCATCCTGGTCGTGCTGTGCGGCATTGTCGGCGCCAAGATCCTCTACGTCGTCAACGATTGGAGCTACTACACCGCGCATCCCAGCGAGATTTTCAGTATCTCCACGCTGCAGGCCGGCGGCGTTTTTTCCGGAGGCCTGATCGCCGCCTTCGTAGCCGCCGCCTGGTATGTCCGCAAAAATCACATGCCCGCCCTCGGCACCTGTGATGCCTTCGCCCCCGGCCTCGCTTTAGGACACTCCATCGGCCGCATCGGCTGCTTCGCCGCCGGATGCTGCTACGGCAAGCCCACGCATCATTGGTGGGGGGTGACTTTCACCAACCCGCTCGCCGCCGCGATCACAGGCACGCCCCTCGGCCATCCTATCGAACCCACGCAACTGTTCGAATCCGCCGTCGAACTCGCCAACTTCTTCTTCCTCATGTGGCTGCTCAAGCGCCGCAAATTCGATGGCCAGATCTTCGGCGCCTTCATGTTCATCTACGGCGTAGCCCGCTTCTTCCTCGAATATCTCCGCGACGATCCCGGCCGCGGCTCCGTCTTCAACGGCGCCATGAGCGGCACGCAACTCATCGCCATCGGCCTGGTCCTGGCCGGCGCCATAATCTGGTGGCTAAGGCCCGGCTCGAAAACAGTCCCAGCCCAAACCGTAAGCGCCACGCGGTAGACGCTCGTGTGGGTCCGGGTCCCAGACCCGGACAAGCCGAGTAACCCCCGGTTGTAGCCGCCGCTCCACTCGCAGGATGCGCCATTCTTAGCGCACCTTGCCGAGATCCTGCCCTAAGCGGAGCCGAAGGGGTGGGCGGCACACCGATCGCGCTATGGTGCCCCACCCACCCCATACAACCCTCCCGCCCCTGCCAGCAACTAACAATTTAGTTGACGTTTTGGCCTGTACTACGTCTTAATAAATGTAAGGAGGACGCCTTGCCCCGCACCCAGTCCGCAACCCTGACTGAAGCCGAGTTGCGCATCATGAATGTGCTCTGGCAAAAAGGTCAGGCCACGGTGCACGAAGTTCTTGAGGCCATGCCCGAGAAGCCGGCCCTGGCCTACAACTCCGTCCTCACCATCATCCGCATCCTCGAGAAAAAGGGATACGTCCGCCACACCAAAGATAAAGACGCCCGCGCCTTCATCTATACCGCCAGGGTCGCCAAACAAGATGCCACGCGCTCCGAAGTGCGCCGCCTGGTCACGCGCTTTTTCGGTGACTCCCACGAGTTGCTGGTGCTGAACATCCTCGAAGATAAAAGCATCGACGCCGGAGAACTCGACCGCCTTCGCGCCCTGCTGAACGAAGAAACGCCGGGCCACGAATTGCGAAATGAAGAATTGCGAAATCACGAATTGCGAAATCAAAATCAAGAAGGGAGCAAAGCCAGCGAATGACCGCGCCCTTCGATCTCCACCCGCTCCTCCACATCCAAACCATCGCCCAGCTCTCCGCCGCGCGCATCGTGGACTCGCTGCTGGCTGGAGCTTTCATCGTTCTCGTCGCCGGAGCGGCATTGCGTCTGCGTCGTCAGACTTCGGGCACAAGATTTGCGGTCTGGTTTTCCGCGCTGCTGGCAATCGCAGCCGCGCCCTTGTCCAGCGGCCTGTTGCATAGTTTCGGCTGGTCGCAGCGCGCAACTCTGTCCGCTGCCGTCACCCATCCCGCGATTACCCTCCCGGCCTCGTGGGCACTTTATCTTTTCGCTGCATGGGCATTGATCGCAACCCTGTCTTTGTCGCGCGTGCTGGTGAGCCTGCGCCATCTTCGCGCTCTGCGCCAGCATTGCGTTCCCGTCGATTCCGCCCAGCTCGATGCCGTCGTCCGCGCCACGCTGCATCGCGAAAGCTCCCGCCGGCCGGTCGCGCTCTGCACCTCCAATCAAGTGCACGTCCCCACCGCCATCGGATTCTTCCAGCCCGCCGTCATCGTCCCCAGCTGGCTGCTCGCGGATCTATCGCCCGCGGAACTCAATCAAATCCTGCTCCACGAGCTCGCCCATCTCCGCCGCCGCGACGACTGGACCAATCTCATCCAGAAAATTGTGAAAGCCCTCTTCTTCTTTCATCCCGCCGTCTGGTGGATCGAGAAAAAAATTTCACTCGAACGCGAGATGGCCTGCGACGACGCCGTCCTGGCCGCGACTTCCGAGCCCCGCGCCTACGCCGAATGCCTCACGCATCTCGCCGAACGAACTCTGGTTCGCCGCAGCCTGGTTCGTCAAGGCATCGCCCTGGCCCAAGCCGCCCTGGGCCGCGTCCGCCATACTTCGCTCCGCGTAGCGCAAATCCTCAACCCGAATCGCCCCCACGCGACAAAATCCGCCTGGAAGCCGGCCTTGTCTCTGACCGCAGTCTTGGCCGTAGGCGCGTTAGTTTTGGCCTCCAAAGAACCACAACTCGTAGCTTTCCAGAATGCACCCATTGTGCCCACGGCCAGCAGCGCCGGCCCTCGTAGCGCCGCTCTTGGTAGCGCCGGCGTCCCGCCGGCTATCGCGAGCGCGTACGGCGCTCGCACCCCGCTGTCTCCCATTCCCGCATCTTTTGTTCTCCCGGAAACTTCGCGCCTGAAAAATTTTCCGCGCCATCGGCGCACACCCCACGTTGTGAATAAATTCACGACGAACAAAACGGCTCCCGTCGCGCCGCCGCGAATCGAGGCCAGTAACAATGTCCCAGACCGCGTCACAGACCGCGCCACCGACAACGCCGCCAGCTCCACCATCGAAGGCGCCTTCATCGTAGAAAGTCAGATCGCGAGTTCCGGCGCGAACCCAAGCTCGCTTCATTCAGGCCTGGTTAACCCAAGCCTGGTTCACCCAGGCTTGGTTCATCTCGCCTCCACGACCAGTGCATCCACGCCAGTCTCCACCGAAACCATTTTTCTGTTCGTAGAAACCAATCAGTCCGGCCGCCCCATCTATCAGATCCACATGTGGCGCCTGACCGTTCTCCCCGCCGCGATTCCCGCGGCCAGCAAAGCAACTCCCCGGAAGGAAACCTAGAACCATGAGCGACCCGCAAAACAACGCCAGTACATCACCAAAAACTAACGAATTAGTTGTAGATCCATCGCCAGACCGAACGAAACAAGACCAATCCAAAGAGGAAACCAAATCCATGAATCTCCAATCGCTGTTCCACAAACTCAACAACAAATGGACGCGCCGCCTCGCCATGCCCGTGCTTGTAGTCGCGCTGGCCGGCGCCTTCACCACTTACGAATTCGCCAAGCCCGCCGCGGCCCGCGCCGAATCCCGCCCCGCGTTCGCACCCGCAGCCGCGCCGCTCGACGCCGACAGCGTCACCGCCCTGCTCAATCTCGATCATGCCATGGAGACCCTTGCCGCCCACGTCACGCCCGCGGTCGTCAACGTCACCGTCACCTCCCGCACCAAGTCGCAGGACGTCAGCGGCAACGACAGCGGCAACGACCAGCTCCCCCCCGAAATCCAGCGCTTCTTCGGACAGAATTCTCCCTTCGGCGGCCAGTTCCAGTTCTTCGGCCCGCACATGCGCACTCAGCCCCAGATCGAGCACGGCATGGGCAGCGGCGTCATCATTTCGCCTGACGGCTACATCGTCACCAACAACCACGTCATCGACGGAGCCGTCGACATCCGCGTCACTACCAGCAATCGCCGCTCCTATCGAGCCAAGCTCATCGGTGCCGATCCTCTGACCGACCTCGCCGTCCTGAAAATCGACGCCACCGATCTTCCTTCCGTCCCCTTCGGCGCCTCCAAGGAAGTTCGCCCCGGCGAGACCGTGCTCGCCTTCGGCAATCCCTACGGATTCAGTTTCACCGTCACCCGCGGCATCGTCAGCGCCGTCAACCGTCCCAATCCTGACGCCACCGACCGCCGCAAGCCCGGCGAATTCATCCAGACCGACGCCGCCATCAACCCCGGCAACTCCGGCGGACCCCTGGTCGACGCCCGCGGCGAAATCGTCGGCATCAACACCTTCCTGGTTTCGCCCTCCGGCACTTTCTCCGGCATGGGATTCGCCATCCCCACCCTGATCGTGAAGCCCACCGTCGACACTCTGATCCGCAACGGTAAAGTCGACCACGGCCGCATCGGCATCGGCGTCGCCGACATCACTCCCGAAAACGCCAAGTTCTTCGACGAGTCCAACCCCACCGGCGCCGTCGTCACCCAAGTCGAACCTGACTCGCCCGGACAGAAAGCCGGCCTCGAAATCGGCGACGTCATCACCGCCATCGACGGCAACAAAGTAACGGACGCCTCCGAGCTGCAAGTCGTCGTCGGACAGAACACGCCCGGCACGAAGCTCGAACTCACCGTCCAGCGCAACGGCAAGACCGAAACCATTCCAGTCACGCTGACCACGCTCGGCAAGAACCCCAACGACACTTCCTCCGGAGAGAGCAACGGCCAGGGTAAAGCCCGCTGGGGTCTCGGCCTCGAGGACTTAACTCCCGACGTGCGTGACCAGATCCAGGCCCCGCAGACTCTGCACGGCGCAGTCGTCGAGAACGTCCAACCCGGCAGCTCCGCCGACAACGCCGGCCTGCAGCAGGGAGACGTAATCCTCGAAGTCAACCGCCACAAAGTCCACAACGCCGACGAAGTCCAGCAAGCCCTGTCCTCCATCCCCAAGGGACAAGACGCCCTGCTGCTGGTCTGGTCGCAAGGCGGCAATAGCTTCCGCGTCCTCCACGCCCCCGACAGCCAGGGCATGTAGGAAGCAGGTAGGAAGATCCGCGTAGGGACGGCCGTCCTCGGCCGTCCCCTACGTCGAGCAGAGCAAGACCAAGTGAATCGGCAAGAGGCGCAGTACAAACAGAAGTAAAAAAAAGAAAAGACTAGAGGGTGCCCCACTTCTCCCGGGTTTTGGGAGAAGTGGGGATTTTGACGTTTGACGGAAGAAAAAGCGCAGCGATTTGTGACCCTGGATTAATTTGACCCTGGACTGAAAAGAGAAACCAATCACACATCCACTCCGACCGTCACCCTCCCGCCGGATAGTCATGCCAGGGTGCCCCACTTCTCCCCGGTTTTGGGAGAAGTGGGGATTTTGACGTTGACGGAAGAAAAAGCGCAGCGATTTGTGACCCTGGATTAATTTGACCCTGGATTGAAAAGAGAAATCACGCATCCACTCCGACCGTCACCCTCCGCGCCGGATAGTCATGCCGACGCCGACACCCAGCGCAGCGAAGTGGAGAGCGGAGAAAAGCGGAACCTGCTTTTCCCGCCGAAAGCGAAAATCCCCCAAATCCTGTCAAGCCCCCAAACCGCCCCAATTCCCCGCAACCCATTGTCCCAATTCAGGAAATAATCCCTGAATCCGTGTTACATCACCCCCACCCAACTTGATAAAATAGATCTAGAGACAAAAACCACGCGGCCACCACAGGCCGCGTTTTTTATTGCCCAAAAATCCAGTCGTCAATCATGAAAAACCCAGGCATGAACATCCTCCACGCCAAGGCGCGCGGAGAGTGGGCCGAACTGCGCTTCATCACCCGCGCCATCGAACTCGGCTTCCGCCCCACCAAGCCCTGGGGAGACTCTTCCCCCTACGATATCGCCACCGACCACGAGGGCCACTTCGCCCGCGTCCAGGTCAAATGCACCATCTTCCACCGCGGCAATTCTTACAAATGCCATCTCGATTCCAACGGCCAACCGTACTCTCCCGCCGACATCGACTTCATCGCCGCCCTCATCATCCCCACCGACACCTGGTATATCCTGCCCATCCAAGCCACCAACGGCCAGTCCGACATCCTCCTAAGCCCGCACCGCAAAAACGCCAAATACGCAAAATACAAAGAAGCCTGGCCCCTCCTGAAACGCTAAACGCTGATGCAACCGCAGCGCGAGCGAGACTGTGTAGGGCGGACGCCCCCGTCCGCCCGTCGAGCGAAGCGAGACGAACGAAGTGAAGGTTCATGTAGGGACAGCCGCCCTCGGCTGTCCGGTCGAGCGCAGCTCGACTGCAAGCCACTAGCGGTGAAAGAGCGGCCGCTTCAGCGCCGCGTCAGTGTTGATAGAAGAGAACGACCCGTATCAAAAAGAGAACGATCCGTATCAGGGCACGGCTTCAGCCGTGCCGCCAAGCACCAACAAAGCACCCGGCCTCAGCCGCTGAGGAACGCGAGTGTGGAGCGGGACACTCCCGTCCGCCAGGCGTTCGCCGAAGAGAGATCAGCTCTAATGAAGGGGTCGCATCTCTCAAACTCGATCGAATATTTCAGAGCCGTACACGCCGAGATGGCGGCAATAGTAGATGCAGCCCGTCGCGGCGTGTCGGTCAAGGATGGTGTTCTCTTTTGCACGACCTTTCCCTGTCACGACTGCGCCAAACATATCGTGGCAGCAGGCCTCCAAAGGGTCGTGTATATCGAACCCTACCCAAAGAGTCTCGCACCCGAACTTTACCTTGATTCGATCGCAGTCGATCAGCGCAAACCGAAAAATTTAAACGGCGCTGGAGCCGTTGGGTATGTCAGCTTCGAATCGTTCGTTGGAGTCGCACCCCGTCAATATATGGACTGCTTCATCATGGGGGAGCGGAAAACGAAGGAGGGCGACGTGACTGTTCCGAACAAGAGCACCGCAGTGCCGAGGTTCGCAAAAGAGCTCCCTCCCGAATTGGCAATTTTGGTGCGAGAGAACCAAGAATTTAACCAGGACCCCGGCGCGAGGTGCAATCCTCACGACAGCAGCGGTTGCTGTAGCTGGATACATCTTGGCGGCCCTTTGCGTCACTAACGGATCGACGGTGTATCAACTTCGTAAACTTTCGCGCCGTTGAAAAATTTCTTGCACAAACCGACATTCATCTGCTATAAACAATTCATCGAGAGCATCTGTGTGGCTGGCTGGGCGCTTTTCTGCAACTCTCGTGCGCGTCCGGCATCTAATGATTTGAGAGGGAATGAGTCCCTCAAGTTGTCCCGGCCACGGGACTTGATTCGGAAACAACCAGTAGGTTTCTGAAGGGTACCTTCAAAGCAAGGACCTCCAAAAGTTAAGTTCTTTTCTCAATTTTCTGTCTTCCGCCCTCGCGTGCCTGTGATCTCTTGTGCGCTGAAAGTGAGCGCTTTTGATCGCATCGCGAAAGCGGAAGGCCATACCGTTGCGCGCTTTCGAGCTCAACGGCACATGTAGGAACAGCCGCCCTCGGCTGTTCGGTCGAGCGATAGCTCGACGGTGCCGGCAGCTCCTCGAACGCCGCCCCGATTTCCCGATGTGGAAATCACGTGGAAATTCTGTGGGACGCCCGCGTTGACAGGGTCTTGCGCCGCAACGTATGTTTGTAAGGTTTCGGGGACAGCTGGATTCGCATCTGTGGGTTCGCCCGCAGGAAGGAATCCGGACTGGACTGAATTCGCGCCGCTCAGGCGGATCGCGATTCGGTCTTTGACAACTCGGTTGAACGTGCCAGTCGTGAGAGAGCGGATTCGGGCATTAGTCCGAAACGATCTCACAAGATAGGCCACTGCGTTCTTAGCGGAATGCAAGTGGTCGCCAACACATCCCTTTCGAGCGGATGGAGTTGGCAGCCTACCTTCTACCCGTCGGTAGGCAACTAGGTTTCAAACGAGAGTTTGATCCTGGCTCAGAATCAACGCTGGCGGCGTGCCTAACACATGCAAGTCGAGCGAGAAAGTGGAGCAATCCATGAGTAAAGCGGCGACCGGGTGAGTAACACGTGACTAACCTACCTCCGA
>DATJSG010000039.1:0-4583 GCA_035504195.1 Terriglobales bacterium | reverse complement strand
TGGCAAATCCTCGATCGCGCTGGCGCGCTGCTCGGGCAACGAGGCCGGTCCGCCGCCCGATCAGAGCGCCTATGAGCCGCTGTTCCGCCGCGCGTCCGATGCCATGCGGGATTATCGCGGGTTACTGGGCGTCCGAACACTCGTCCCGCAAGAACTGGCGAGGATCAACGGAATCTCAAACCCGAAGGTCGCAGTGAAATCCAAGAGTGGGAAGTCGAAAACCGCGAAATCTTCCCTCACGAAGCAGTAGAATGCTCCGTTCTCAGTCTTAGGTGGACTGTGCATCGAAACTTCGAATTGGCCATCTAATCGGCAAAAGAAAAATCACCCATGAGCGAAACTCGCAACGTAGTCATCATTGGCTCCGGATGCTCGGGGCATACCGCGGCGCTTTATACGGCGCGCGCCAATCTAAAGCCGCTTGTGATCGAGGGGCATGAGCCGGGCGGCCAGCTTTCTCTCACCACGCTGGTCGAAAATTTTCCTGGATTTCCCGAAGGCATTATGGGGCCGCAGCTTGTCGAGAACATGCGCAAGCAGGCAGAACGCTTTGGTGCAGAGTATCGCGTGGCCCACCTGAGCAGCGCCGATTTGAGCCAGCGTCCGTTTGTGCTGCATATCGGGCACAACGTCGTCCACGCACTGACATTGATCATTGCCAGCGGCGCTTCGGCACGATGGCTGGGACTTCCCCACGAACAACAGCTCATCGGCCACGGGGTTTCCTCCTGCGCTACATGCGACGGTTTCTTTTTTACAGGCAAAGAAATCGTCGTTGTCGGTGGCGGAGACTCAGCGATGGAAGAAGCCCTGTTCCTCACCCGCTTCGCCACGAAGGTGACGATCATTCATCGCCGCGACACATTCCGGGCCTCAAAAATCATGCTCGAACGCGCCCAGAAGAACGAGAAAATTCACTTCCTCACCGACACAATTGTCGAGGACGTTCACGACGCGGGTAAACAGGAAGTCACCTCTCTTAAACTGAAAAACATCAAGACCGGCGACGTTTGGGATTTCCCGACCAGCGCCTTGTTTCTCGGCATCGGCCACGTGCCCAACTCGAGGATGTTTGAAGGCCAACTCGACATGGATGCCGAAGGATATCTGAAAACGCACAATTACGTCTTCACGAAAGTGCACGGCGCGTATGCCTGCGGAGATGTCCAGGACCGTCGCTATCGCCAGGCGATCACCGCCGCCGGAACCGGGTGCATGGCTGCGATCGAAGTCGAGAAATTTCTCGAAGACCACGGCAAATAAGAGAAGTTTCAAATCGGTATGGTCACGTGGTATTGTGCGACGGATCACGACCGCACTTGCTCCTTTGTGATACAAATTTGTGTGATCTTCAAGCGAGGATCTCGCGCCGTTCTTCTTATCCTTCCCGAGCGCATCCTTTTCCTACAGGCAGGTACTTCATGCTGAGGGCGTTCTTTGTTCATCTCTCTGAAAACCGATCTATGCGCAGGTTTGCCGAGCGCTCGGCGATTGGACAGCGTGTGTCCGGCCGCTTCGTCGCGGGCATCGAAATCGCTGACGCAGTTCGAGTTACGCAGGCGGTCAATCGCGCAGGAATGAGCGTCAGCATCGATAATCTCGGCGAGAACGTTACCAATCCCGAAGAGGCCCGCCACAGCGCCGAGCTTTACCATCAGATCCTCGACGCCATCGCCGCCAATCATCTCAACGCGAATATCAGCCTGAAGCTGACTCACATGGGTTTGGATGTGGACGAGAAACTGGCGCGCGATCAGGTTTCCGGACTTGTGGCCAAAGCTGCGGCGATGACGCCGCAGGGATTTGTGCGCGTCGATATGGAAGGTTCCCCATACACGCAGCGCACGCTCGACTTCGTTCACGAACTGCATCACATGCCTGGAAATGCCCACTGCGTAGGCACAGTGATTCAGGCATACTTGAAACGCTCCGAAAAAGACATCGAAGAACTATTAGCCCACCATATTCGCATCCGCCTCTGTAAAGGCGCGTATAAAGAACCGGCCAGCATCGCGTTTGAAGATAAAACCGACGTCGATGCGAATTACGTTAGGCTGATGAAGATTCTGATGAAGAGCGATGCCTATCACGGTCTGGCTACGCACGACGAGAAAATCATTCGCCAAGCGCAGGCGTTTGCGGTCCGCGAAAACATTGACCGTGATTCATTCGAATTCCAAATGCTCTACGGTATTCGCCGCGATCTGCAGCAGAAACTGGTGCGCGATGGGTGGAGGATGCGTGTGTACATCCCCTTCGGTACGGAATGGTATCCCTATTTCATGCGCAGGCTGGGCGAGCGTCCGGCGAATGTGTTCTTTATTGCGAGGAACATGTTGCGCCGGTAAGAATGGGTCAGATTCTCGCGGGAATGTCTTGCAAAGGACGCGGGTTCAATCGTGCGACTTGTCGATTTGGTCGCCGACGTTTTGATCGGTGGCTTCCAGACCGGCAACTGGGCGCTGACGACTGGCAACTGCCCTCACGGGCTGGTCTCGCCGTTCTCGGGCGGCGCTAGCGGAAGCCGGGCGGCGCCGCGGATGATCCCGCGCTCCTGATCCGAAAACATTCCTTTGAAGCGATCAGAATCGATCACGCGCTCGCGCTGATCCGGAGGCATGGCCGCTAGATCGCGCACCGCGGTTCGCACCATGCGCTGGCGATCGGGTGGAAGCTCGCGCATCTGACGGAAGGTCTGCAGCGCCTGCTGTTTCTGCTCGGGAGTCAGGTGCTCCCAGGTTTCCATGCGGTTGAGCATGCGCAGTTGCTGCTGCGGCGGCAGACTGGAGAAATGCTGTAAACGTTGGCGAAGCCGCTGCTGCTGCTCAGGAGACAACCGCCGAAATGCAGGATCGTTCTCAAGCGCGCGTTCCTGCTCAGCGGGAGGCAGATCTTTGTAGCGCCGCAGCCAGTCTCCGGCATGGCCTCTCGGCTGCTGGCGCATCTGTGACTGGCGATTCGGTTCTGGACGATATATCGGCGCAGGATGGTTCTGGGGCGGGTGGGGAGTTGCCCTTTGCGCGAGACAAAGACCGGGCGATGCGACCGCTAACACGCTGGCCGCGAGCCAACCTGCGATTTCCCTTGCCCGCCTCACCTTCCCACCTCTCCATGCACTCGGTCGAGATCGCCCTTTGAATGCAGCCGGCCTAAGGATTGGCCGTCACATTCTGCTGCACTTCGAGGTCGTCGAGCAACTCAAAATCGGAATACAAATCGTGATTTTTATCCAGCGATTGCAAATCGCTGACCGCCGTGCCAGGCTCTGCGCTCTCGGTGAGTGCGGCCTCCTGGTGGCCACGCTTAAGAACGTGGCTATCACTCGTCACGAAAAGGCCGACGCCGATCCCTATGATTACTGTGAGCGCGGCGGCAAGCACTGGACGGCGGAACCAATAGCGCCAGCCGGCTTGCGGTCTGGCCATTTCTTCACGTAGCCGGGCCTGCAGCCGCACCTCGAAGTACGGCGATGGCTCCGGCGTCTGCCACTCATCCAGCAATGCCATGGTTGCACGCATGGCCTTGAACTGCTCGGCGCAGGCCGTGCAGGCTTCAATATGTTGAGTTTCGTCTGCCCCGAGCTTGGCAGCCCCTGCTGCCAGATCGGGCATCCGATCGCGAACTTCGTCGCAAGTCATGACCTCTTGTTCCTCGATTCCCGCCCTGTGCTTCACCAAAAACTTTCTCATAAAAATTCTTTTAACTGTTCCCGCAATGTCTCATACGCCCGGAAGAGCAGCGACTTGGTCGCCGACTCGCTCTTCTTCAGCACTTCGGCAATCTGCTTGTAATCCATCTGCTGGTACTTATGCATAATCACCGCCAGCCGCTGCTGTTCCGGAAGAGCTTCCACCTTGCGGCGAATGGCGAGCAGCCGCTCCCGCCGAACCATCGCCTGCTCAGCGGTCAGATTGCCATCCGGCAGTTCGAGCTTGGTACCGGATTCCTCATCCGGTTCATCCAGGCTGACGGTCACTTCCGCCCGTTCGTGGCGAGTATCACGGGCATGATTCACGGCCAGGTTCGTCGCGATCCGGTAAAGCCACGTGGTTAACTTCGCGCTCGCCTCATAGCTGCTGCGCGAGCGGTAGACACGCAAGAAAACTTCCTGCGCCAGATCCTCGGCCACAGCCGCATTACGAACCATGCGGTACATGAAACTCACCATCGGGCGCCGATACTTGCCAACCAGGTAATCGAAGGCCGACTGATCGCCGGCTTTCACGCGCAACATCATCTGCGCGTCGCAATCGGCGTCCCCGGTCGCCACGCCCCCAACAGGCGGCGTGGCGGTTGCGGCCATCAGCATGCCGGAATCGAGCGCAACTGTGCCCACCCCCAATTCAACCCCGTCCGAAGTTGAAAGTTGCGCGCTTTCGAGATCCTCTGCACGACCAGAACTGCTTGTGCCGCAAGAAGATACCGAACGGCTCCCCGGTTTTTGTTCCAGTGCCATCGAAGGGTTAGGACAATCGGCTTCACCTGCCGTCCACCCTGGACCGATAGGCTAACACGCCGGGCAGACATCCTGAAACTCCACTTGGCCAAAGCCGAGGCGTCGATGCCTCTACTCGTCGACGCGC
>DATJSG010000038.1:0-6042 GCA_035504195.1 Terriglobales bacterium | reverse complement strand
TCCGAAATATGAGTGGGGCAAGCTGATTCCAAAGGTCGAGAAGTGCACGATGTGTCCGGATCGCGTGGCTGCGGGAAAGCAGACGGCCTGTGCGGAGATTTGTCCCACCGGCGCGACGAAGTTTGGCGAGCGCGACGATCTCATCGCCGAAGCCCAGCAGCGGATTCACGACAATCCCGGCAAGTACGTGAATCACATTTACGGACTGCAAGAAGTCGGGGGCACCTCGGTGTTGCTGCTGTCGGCGGTTCCGTTTGAAACCTTCGGCTATCGCACTGGGCTCAGCAAAGATCCTCTACCCATGCTGACGTATCGCGTTCTGTCGCGCATTCCCGATTTTGTGCCTCTGGGCGGAATGGCGCTGGGCGGAATCTGGTGGATTACGCATCGCCGCGAGGAAGTGGCAGTGGCAGAGGGCCGCAAACCGGCTCAGAAGAAAGACGACGACAAGATTGGGAGGAAGCCATGAAGCTGTCTGCGGCTCCATTTCGCGCTACCGGATTCCGCTTCACGTTCTGGAAGCTCGTTTTGTTCTTCCTGTTGGCGGCCGGGCTCTATGCCACGTTCATTCGCTTCACGCAAGGACTGGGTGCGTCGACGAATTTGAGCGATAAATTCCCGTGGGGCATCTGGATCAGCTTTGATGTGCTGTGCGGCGTGATGCTGGCTGCGGGAGGATTCACGCTCACCGCAACCGTCCACATTTTCAATCTCGAGCGCATGCACTCGATCATCCGCCCGACGATTCTGACGGCGTTTCTCGGATACATCCTGGTTTGCGTGGCGCTCATGTATGACCTGGGCAAGCCGTACAACATCTGGCATCCGCTGATCATGCGCAACCCGCATTCGGTGATGTTTGAGGTCGCGTACTGCGTGATGCTCTACACCGCGGTGCTCGCGCTCGAGTTCTCGCCCATTGTGCTGGAACGCTTCAACATGCAGAAGCCGCTGAAGTTTGTTCGGTCGATTTTGATCCCGCTGGTGATCCTGGGCGTGATCTTGTCAACGCTGCACCAGTCGTCGCTCGGAACTCTATATCTGATCATGCCCGAGAAGCTGCATCCCTTCTGGTACAGCCCGCTGCTGCCGGTGTTCTTCTTCCTCTCGGCGATTGCCGTGGGACTGGCGATGACTATCTTCGAATCCTCGCAGAGCGCGAAGCATTTTGGATTGCAACTGGAATTGCCGGTTCTGCAGGAGTTGGGCCGTGTTCTGGTGGTGGTTCTTTGGCTGTATGCCATCCTGCGCTTTGAGGATCTGGCGCATCGCGGCGTGCTGCCATTGATGTTTCGTCCCGGATACGAGATGTACCTGTTCTGGCTGGAACTGACGCTGGCGCTGATTCTGCCGCTTATTTTGTTGTCGCAACGAAAGGTGCGCACCAGTCCTACGGGCCTCTACTGGTCGGCGGTGCTGGTGCTGCTTGGCTTCATCACCAACCGGATGAATGTCAGCATCACGGGCTTCGAAGGCTCGACCGGTGTTCACTACTTCCCCAAATGGAGCGAACTGGCGGTGACCGGCATGATCATCGCCGTGGGATTCGCACTGTTTGGGCTGGCGGTGAAGTATTTGCCGATTTTTGCCCAGGAGCACGCCATCGAAGCCATTGCGGCAAGCACTGCGGGAATCGAATCCGAACCGGTGCTGGAGCATGCCGGAGACTAACCCAACTCGGCGCCGCTGGCATCGGCTGACGCACAGCCTGAGCGCCAAGCTGAACCTTCTTTTGCTTGGCGCCATGGTCGTGATCTTTGCCATGCTCGGGTATCTCAACGTTCGCTTGCATCGCCTGCACCTGGAGCAGAATACTCTGCTCAGCGCGGAGCGCATCAGCGACGTCATCAAGCAGAGCACAACCGATTACATGCTGCGCAACGATCGCGAGGGGCTCTATCGCACGATCCAGACCATCGCCAGCCAGCCGGGGATGGAAAAGATTCGCATTTTCGACCAGGACGGCAGAATCAACTACACGACCGATTCCAGCGAACAGAATCATATCGTCGATAAATCTGCCGAAGCCTGTTACGGCTGCCATGCGCAATCGCAACCGCTGGCGCGGCTGAACCGTCCCGACCGTTTTCGCATTTACCGCAGTGCGGCAGGCACGCGCGTGCTGGGCATCATCACGCCCATCGAAAATCGGCCGGCATGCTCGAACGCCGCGTGCCATGCGCATCCCGCTGATCAGCAGATTCTCGGAGTCCTTGACACGAACCTTTCGCTGGCGCACGCCGATGTGCAACTGGCTGAGAGCAGCCGCCGTATGATCGCCTACACCGGTTGCGCCTTGCTGCTGATTGCATGCCTGAGCTGGTTTTTCATCTGGCGCATTGTGGGAGATCCGGTCAAAGCTCTGGAGCGCGGAACCGAGCGACTCGCCGCGGGCGAACTCGGCTATCAGATTGGCGTGCAATCGCAGGACGAAATTGGCGAACTGGCGCAATCGTTCAATGAAATGAGCCGGCAGCTGCAAACCGAGCGCGCCCAGAATCTTGCCTGGACGCACACGCTCGAAGCGCGAGTCGAGCAAAAAACCGGCGAGCTCAAACGCGCGCACGAGCATGCCTTGCATACGGAAAAGATGGCATCGGTTGGCAAGATGGCCGCCGTGTTGGCGCATGAGATCAACAATCCGCTGTCGGGAATCCTGACCTACTCGAAACTGCTGCGGAAGTGGATGGAACGCGACTGGAGTCCCGAGGCGATCCCCGATTCTGGAAATGGCGAGGCCCGCCATCAGGAGATTCGCGACGCGCTCGATTTGATCGCGAGCGAAAGCCGGCGCTGCGGCGAGTTGGTGAAGAACCTGCTCACGTTTTCGCGCACCACGCCCATGAATCTGCAGCCTACGGATTTGAATCAGGTGATCGAGCGCTCGTTGCGGCTGGTGCAGCATCAGCTCGACCTGGCCGGGGTTCACGTGGAGCCGCAACTCGATGCGAATTTGCCGCTGGCGCAATGCGATGCGGCGCAGATCGAGCAAGTGCTGCTGGCCCTGATCATGAATGCGATCGACGCGATGCCGCAAGGCGGGAACTTGTGGCTGAGTACAAGTTTCAATCACGAGCTTGCGCAGGTTCGGATTATTGTTCGCGACGACGGCAGTGGCATTCCGCCGGAGGTCTTGGCGCACATCTTCGAGCCATTTCTGACCACAAAGGAGACCGGGCGCGGCGTGGGCCTTGGCCTCGCCATCAGTCGCAGCATTCTGGAGCGGCACAGGGGAACGATTGAAGTGCAGTCTGAATTGGGCAAGGGAACGATCTTCACGTTAACGCTGCCCATGCCAAACTTCGTCCCCGGCGGACAAGCCGGGGCAGATACGCACACAGAAACCGTAACCACCGCCGGGAGGTGATGCACGTGGAAACGCAGGGCAAACTGCTGATCGTCGACGATGAACTGAGCGTCCGCGATTCGCTGGGCAAATGGTTCCGCGAGGAAGGCTACGAAACCGGCACTGCGGAAAGCGCCAGCGAAGCGCTCACGAGCCTGGCCGAGAATAAATGGGACCTCGCGCTCGTCGATATCAAGATGCGCGGCACCGATGGAATCGAACTGCAGCGGCGCCTGCACGAGTTGGATCCGGGCCTGATCGTGATCATCATGACGGGCTATGCCTCGGTGGAGACCGCGGTCACGGCGCTGAAAAATGGAGCTTACGATTATGTAAGCAAGCCGCTCGATCCGGATGAAATCGCGCATCTGGTAAAAAAGGCGCTGGCTCACAGGCGCACCGAGCAGGAGAACGTTCGATTGCGGGAAACCGTGGCCGAGGCGACCAATCCCGGCGATCTGGTTGGGCAGAGTCCCGCCATGCGAAAGGTCTTTGAAGCAATCGAAACGGTTGCGCCGACCGATGCGAACGTGTTGATCACGGGCGAGAGCGGCACCGGAAAGGAATTAGTAGTGCGCGCGATTCACGCTGCCAGCATGCGGCGATTCCATCCGCTGGTCGTGATTCATTGCGGCGCTTTGACCGAGACGCTTCTGGAAAGCGAACTCTTCGGCCATGAAAAAGGCGCGTTCACCGGCGCGCAATATCGCAAGAAAGGAAAATTCGAAATCGCCGAAGGGGGCACGGTTTTTCTCGACGAAATCGGCGACATCAGCTTGAAGACCCAGACCGATTTACTCCGCGTGCTGCAGGAACGGGAGATCACGCGCGTGGGCGGGAATCAGGTCATCAAAGTCGATTTCCGCTGCATTGCAGCGACCAACAAGGATCTTGAGCAGATGATCGAGGAGGGATCCTTCCGGCCTGATCTGTTCTATCGCCTGAACGTATTTCGCATCGAGTTGCCGCCGTTGCGGGACCGTCATGAGGATATTCCGTTGCTGGTAGATCATTTCGTACGGAAATTTGCGCTGGCCATGAACAAGCACATCACGCGCGTCAGCGCGGGCGCAATGAACCAACTGCAGCAGCAGACCTGGATGGGCAATGTCCGGGAACTGGAGAATGCGGTGGAACGTGCCATGGTTGTAGCGCAAGAGCCGGAAATTCGCGAGCAGGATTTCATCTTCAAGACGCAGGCGCAGCCCACCGCCGGAAAATCTCTAGATGAAATGGAACGCGTGCACATTTTGCGCGTATTGGAGGAGTGCAAGGGCAACCAAAGCCGCGCCGCCGACGTCCTGGGGATCGACCGGGTTACGCTACATCACAAACTCAAACGCTACGGCTGGAGCCGCGTGCCGGTAGAGGTGCGATGAAACCGCGGGACAGCTGTAGAACGCGCTAAGCTGCGAGGAGGTGCAGGTCCCTCCACGCGCGGTTGAATTGGCTGCACCCAATCCAATTGGTTGGGCCGGGATGACAGTCTCATAAGGATGATCGTCATTGTGCATGAATCTGATACGGTTGCTTCCGGTGGGAACGGTAGAAAGTTCGTTGCTCGATGAACTGCGCTCCGGTATTTCCAAGCAACTGAAGATTCGCTGTGAATGTTGTGCGGTCGAACTCGATCCCATCCTCGCGTATCACGCCGAACGGCAGCAGTTTCACTCTTCTGAGATTTTGCAAGCGATGCAAGGGATCGCGCGTCCTAAGGATTGCCACTTGCTCGGCATCACCGGCGTCGACCTTTATATCCCGATCCTGAAGTACGTTTTTGGCGAGGCGCAACTTGGAGGGCCGTGCGCGCTGGTATCGTTCCACCGCTTGCGCCAGGAATTCTATGGACTCGAGCGTGACAACGCGTTGCTGAAAGAGCGGCTGCTCAAAGAGTGCATTCACGAACTGGGGCACACACTCGAACTGCGTCATTGCCAGGATTACCGCTGCGCGATGGCGTCGGCGCATGCGGTCGAATGGATCGATTTGCGCGAAACGGCGCTGTGCGATTGGTGTCGGGCTCAGGTTGATTCGCGCAGGCCTACCGGAAAGTTGAGAAGCATCTACAAAGCGCTGCGTCCGTAGTACACTTTTCGCCATGATCGGAAAACGATTTCTCATCTTGTTCTTGTCATGGCTGATGTGCGCCGCACTGCTAGGCGCGCAAATTGCATCCTCCAAGGCCGGAGTTCAATCGCAACCGTTCGGCAGTGTCGATGGGAGGGCCATCACCTTGTATACGCTCACCAATTCTCACGGCATGGAAGTGCGTGCCATGAACTATGGCGGCATCATCGTCTCCATCCGCGTTCCCGACCGCAACGAGCAGTTCGCCGATGTTGTGCTGGGGCACGAGACGTTGGATGGATATCGGCCGAATCCGCCGTTCTTTGGCGCCATTGTCGGCCGCTACGCCAACCGCATCGCCAACGGAACTTTCAAGCTCGATGGAGAAACCTACACTCTGCCAAAAAATGACGGCCCGAACACGCTGCACGGCGGAGACAAAGGCTTCGATAAGGCGGTCTGGGATGCCGAGCCCCTGAAAGGCCGCACCGGCGTGGCTTTCAGCTATTTCAGCAAAAATGGCGACGAAGGCTTCCCCGGAAATCTTCGGGTGAAAGTCACCTACACGCTGACCAATGCCAACGCGCTCGATATCGATTACGAAGCCACGACCGACAAGGCCACGCCCA
>DATJSG010000037.1:0-240626 GCA_035504195.1 Terriglobales bacterium | reverse complement strand
GTGTGGTGTGTCAACAGGTTGTTCCGGTCGAGACCGGAACGGCTGATGGGTGGAGCGTGATTCAGACTAGCATGCGGACGGTGCCAGTTGTACTGATGGAGCCAGGGTGGGAGCTCGAGGGCGCGGGCCTGGGAGTTGTCGTAGGCGCGACTGTAAGCCCATTCTCGGAGAGCGGTTTGAATGAAGCGTTCGGCTTTACCGTTGGTGCGTGGGGTGTAGGGGCGGGTGAAGCGCTGGCGAATGCCGAGTTGGGAGCAGAGGCGGCGAAAATGGCCGGAGCGATAGCAGGGGCCGTTATCGGTGAGCAGGCGGGAGATGGAGATACCGAGGCGGGCATAGTAATCGACGGCAGCCTGCAAGAAGGCGGCGGCGGAAGGGGCTTTCTGGTTGGGCAGGATCTGGGAGAAGGCGATGCGGGAGTGGTCGTCGATGGCGACATGGACGTACTCCCAGCCCGCGCGATGGATACGGCCGCGACGGTTGCCGGTGATGCGGCAACCGACCGCTTGGAAACGTCCGATCTTTTTGATGTCGAGGTGGAGGAGATCGCCGGGAGCGGCGTGTTCGTAGCGCACGATGGCGGGAGCCGGTTCCAGATCGCGCATGCGGTTGAGGCGGAGGCGGCGCAGGATGCGGCTGACGGTGGCGCGACTGAGTCCGGTGGTCAGCGCGATGCGCAGCCCGGTCCAGCGTTGGCGGCGCAACCGCTCCACCAGGTTCCCCTGCTCGGGCGAGCAACGACGAGGCGAGCGCAGGGGACGGGAAGACCGATCCTGCACACCGGCACGCCCTTGCTGCTGATAACGCCGGACCCACTTGGCTGCGGTTTTGGCGGTGACTTTGAACTCGGCTGCAGCCGAGTTCAAAGTCACCGCCTGAGAAAGAACTCTATTCGCCAACTCCTCTCGCAAAATGGGAGTGAGTCGGGCATTCTTGTGAATGTCCATTCGATGTCTCCGAGGTGCTGGATTGCTTCGACACAATCAGCTTCTCCGGTTTTCATCGAATGGACAACCTGTTGAAATGTCACAGCTATGTAACTTGCCGACAGCGCCGCAGTGCCCGCGGATTGCACAGGTCCTTCGCTTCGCCCAGGATGACAAGGTGAATTGACGTTGAAGCTTAGGGTTGCGGTCGTTGCGCGCATATGCTCTGCGTCGCTGTGATAAAAATATTTAAAGATGCCCACTTTTTCTTGCGCCGCTATTTTGTTTGATCTGGACGGAGTTCTGGTCGACTCGACCGGTGCAGTCGACCGGGAGTGGCGCGAGTGGGCCGCGCGCAAAGGAGTGGATGGCGACGCCGTGATGGCGATTGCGCATGGAGTGCGGACGATTGAGGTGATCCGGCGAGTAGCGCCGCATCTGGATGCCGAGGCTGAGGCAAGCGCAATCGAGGACCATGAGGCCGGGGACCAGCAGGGAGTGCGGGTGATGCCAGGGGCGGTAGAGTTGGTGAGTTCGATTCCGGAAGGGCGATGGGGCGTGGTCACATCGGGGTCGAGATTATTGGCGACGAATCGCTTGCGATATTGCGGATTGCCGGTTCCGAAGGTGCTGGTCACCTCCGATGATGTGGCGAATGGGAAGCCTGATCCGGAGCCGTACTTGAAGGGTGCGGAAGGGCTGGGATTTGCGGCGGCCGAATGCCTGGTGATTGAAGATGCGCCGGCGGGGATTCAGTCGGCTCGCGCGGGCGGAATGAAAGTGATCGGGATCACGAGCACGTATGCGGCGGCGAAGTTGCACAGCGCCGATGCTGTAGCTGGAAGGCTGGAGCTGGTTCGAGTTACGTCGAATGGGACGGGGAAGTTGGGAGTCGAGGTCGGCTGAGTCTTCTGGAATCGGTCAGAGGAACCGGTCAAGGACCAGAGTTTCAAAATTGGGGATGCGGGTGAAGATTGGGTCGTTGGTGATGAAGGCTGACGCGTTGCAGAAGATAGTGGTTGCCGCGAGCAGGGCATCGGGCGTCTGCAGGCGATAGCTGGCGCGCAACGATGCCGCCGCGTTGGCGATGTGGAGCGAGGGAGCAATCCATTCAAGGTTCGGAATTGTGGTCAGCAGCGCATAGAAATTTCCGGCCTGAGGCAAATTCGCATTGCGGTATGGTTGAACCAGAATCTCCGTCAGAGCCACGGTTGATGTGATGGCAGAGGACCCGGGCCGCTCCATCCATTCGAAGACCGCATCGGCAACGTCGAAATACCGTGGATTGCGCTCCATCTGGTAAATGAAGACGCAGGTGTCGAGGGCGATGCGGCGGTGCCGTGCGAGAAGCCTTCTTATCTCCAACTGCCGCGTTCCTTCCGCAAGTAGTCCTTCGGATAGAGGCCGCGGGCGATGCCGGCGAGCGCCGCACGATAGGACTTTGGCCGTTCCATCACGATGATTCTTCCGCCGACGGTGGTGATCAGGAGCTTATCGCCCGGTTTGAGGTCGAGGGCTTCGCGGGCTTCGCGCGGAATGACGATCTGATTCTTGGACGACAGTTTGGCTTCGGGCATGCTTTACATCATAGCAGAAAGTAAAGCGATGGAAATGTATCTAACTAAAGCAAGTAGAATCCTTGCGTGAAATCGAGCCCGAACGATTTCTGAGCCAGTGCGGGGATGGCCGTTTCGAGGATATTTGGAGAATCTTCGATTTTTGGAAGCAGCCATTTACCGAATTCAAATTCCACCCAAAATCTCGCACGGCCCGTACCGCGAATCTTGATCGTCTTTCCAGACCGAGGATGGTAGAAGACAGCGTTGCCTGAGTTGCCCGAAGAATCGTTTTCGTGGGGCGCCGACATCGATACTGCTTTGCTTTTTAAGCAGCAACGCACGACGAAGCCGTATTTTCCAGTGAATTCGGTGCCGTCTGCGTAAACTGGAAACGGCGGGACGTTTGGCGGGCCTTGTCCGTCCAGCGCTACGGAGTACTCGGTGAGCTTTCCAATATTAGGAACAATATCCGCGGTAATACCTATGACTGTTCGATCTTGTGCCGGGAAGCTCTTTTTCTCTCCCGTTAGGGGATCAGTGCCATAGCGAACGCGGCCAGACGGTTTCATTACGATCAGCGTCGAATCTACTGGCACTGCTTCCATTGCTGACAGTCGGTTTACGAAGCTGATGACTTGCTCTGGCGCGGGCGCGAACTCCGGTTCCAGGGGGAAAAGACTGTGCACGTATTGTTCAAAATCTATCGTCAAAGGCTCGTCACCTCAGCCAGTCTTCCAACTCGATCCCTTTATCGGTTTTTTCGTCGCGGTACTTCACGATCACCGGGGTGTAGAGCGAGAGATTCCAGTCCTTTGCTTCGCCTTGGGCGGCACCATTCTTTACCGCGCGCGAGCCGGGGACGACCACGGCATTTTCCGGGACTTCCAACGGCGCGTCTGCAGTAGTGCGATAGACTTCGCCGCGCACCAGATCGTAGAGCGGAGTGGAGCGGGTGAGAATCGTCCCTGCGCCGAGGACGGCACGCGCCCGGACCAACGTGCCTTCGTAGATTCCGCAGTTGCCGCCAACCAGCACGTCGTCTTCGATGATGACAGGAGCGGCGTTGATGGGTTCGAGGACGCCTCCGATTTGCGCGGCAGCGCTGAGGTGAACGCGCTTGCCGATCTGCGCGCAGGAGCCGACCAGCGCGTGGGAGTCGATCATGGTGCCTTCGTCAACGTAGGCGCCGACGTTGATGAACATGGGCGGCATGCAGATGACGGAGGGCGCAACGTAGGCCCCTTCGCGTACCGACGAGCCTCCGGGGACGACGCGGACTTTATCGGCGACGAAGAAGTGGCGGGCGGGGAAGGTGTCTTTGTCGACGAAGGAGAGCCCTCCGAGGGAAGGTCCGGCGGGCATTTCCGCGAGGACGCCCAGACGGAAGCCGAGGAGAATGCCCTGTTTGACCCAGGGGTTCGTTATCCAGCGGGCGTTTTTTGGGTCGCCTGTTTTTTCTGCCGCGCGGATTTTGCCTTTCGTGAGCTGGTCGCGGAATTCCAGAAAAGTCTTGCGCGCTTCGGGGTCGTGTTCGACCTCGCCTTGCGCGGCCAGGCGTTCAATTTGATTCTTCAGGGACATGGATTTTGATTGTTGATTGCGGATTGTGAGTTTGTCAAAGACTCAAAACCGGAAACCACGAAGGCCGCGAAGGTGCACGAAGGAAATCAACGATCAGGAATCACAATCAAAAATTTCTGCTTAGACGCACTTGCATTCGCTACGGATGAGAATGCCGGTCATGGCGTGGGCTGACTCGCGGGCGGCGGCCAGCGTGGCGTAGGGGCCGTGCCAGCGGGCGTGGTTGGTGTCGTGGCCGGAGGGACGTCCTTTACCGTGGCTGCACTGGCCGCAGGAGCCGCGGTGCAGAACGATCTTGTGTGGGCCCGCGGCCCAGTTTTCGTAGATGAAAAATTCCGGCGCTTCAGCGGCATGGCCCGCAGGCTTGCTGACCAATCCGACTTCGGTGGCGATTTTTTGCAGGCGCGAGCGCGTGTCGCGGCGCATGGGCAGAAGCGGCAGTCGGTAGACCTCTTCGATTTTGCCCATCATCGCCAGAACTGCCTTGACCGGCAACGGGCTCGATTCGATGAAGTTAGCCTGCATGAGCGGGAGATACTTTCGATGCAGAGAGCGGGCGGCGGTCCAGTCGTTGGCCAGAGCGGCGCGGGTGAGCGACGACATTTCGAGCGGAATTTCGTTCGAGGCGACGGAGATTACGCCGACACCGCCGAGCGCGATGACTGGGAGGGTCACAGCGTCGTCGCCGGAGAGAACCAGAAATGCTTCGGGCACGCTGTTAATCGCTTCGGCGATCTGCGTCATGTTGCCGCTGGCTTCTTTCACGCCGACGATGTTGGGGATCTCGGCGAGGCGGGCCAGCGTGGCGGGTTCGAGGTTGGCAGCGGTGCGTCCGGGCACGTTGTAGAGAATGATCGGCTTCTCGGATACTGCCTCCGCGATGGCCGCGAAATGGCGGTACTGGCCCTCCTGCGTGGGCTTGTTGTAGTAGGGCGAAGCGGTGAGGATGGCGTCAACTCCGGGGCGGGCAGCGAGTTCTTTGGCTTTGGCAACGGCGTCGTGCGTGGCGTTGGAAGTCGCTCCCGCAACGATGGGGACGCGTCCGGCGGCAACTTCAATGGTGGTGTCGATGACTTGCAGCCATTCGTCGTGCGTGAGCGTGGGCGTTTCGCCCGTGGTGCCGCAGGGAACGAGAAAGTCGATGCCGGATTCGATCTGCCAGGCGACGAGAGCGCGCAGGGCGGGGTCGTCGATGGAACCGTCCTGACGAAAGGGAGTGACAAGGGCGGTGCCGCAGCCGCGGAGTTGCATAGGAATAAGATAACGCGAATGCGGGGTTGGGGAAAATCGCTGGGCTGGACCGCCGGGCAAGGGTGGCTGGTACGATCTTCTTGTGAACCCTGTGCTCCTTTACGCTGCTTCGGGGGAGTCACTTTATCCCGGCGTTGCCTTGCTCTTAGGAGCAGTGCTGACCGCGCGATATTCGCAGCCTCGCTGGCTAGGTTGGTTGCGTACCGTCGCGATGTGGCTGGCATTGGCCATGATCGTGATGGCGTGCCCGCCCTTCAATTACATCATCGATGCTGTTTTCGGGGTTGCCTTCGTCCTATGGCTGATCGCGTGGAATCGCGCAGCACAGACGCGAGCGCGGGCGAGACTTCAAATCTCGGCAACGTCAGTCTTGGTTTTGTTGTTGCTAACACTCTTGGTCGTCGAGTTGTTTCATCGCAGGATCCCCGTCATTCGGGGCCGCGTCTCGGATCATCTAGTGGTAATCGGAGACTCGATTTCCTCCGGGCTTGGCTCACGGGTGCGGCCATGGCCTGCGCTTTTGCAGCAGATGACGGGAGTAGAGGTCAAGAATCTTTCAAAGCCGGGCGCGAGCATGGCGGATGGCCTGACGATGGCGGAGCGAGTTGGCCCAGAAGATGACCTGATACTGATCGAACTTGGCGGGAACGATCTGATTGCGGGCGAGCCGTCGACGACCTTTGCGCAGGGGCTTCAGGAAGTCCTGGCGAAACTCGTCGCGCCCGGACGTACGATGGTGATGTTCGAACTACCATTACTGCCGGATCGGATCGCGTACGGACAGATTCAGCGGCGGCTCGCGGCGAAGTACGGCGTTTGGCTGATTCCGAAGCGATGCCTTGCCGGAATAATCATGCATCGAGACGCGACATCAGATGGATTGCACCTCAGCGATGCAGGCTCCCGGCGCATGGCGCTGTTGGTGGCGCAAGTGCTGTCCCCAGTTCTGCAGGCGCATCCTGGTGCTACAACTCCCGCCACACATCCTTGAAATTGTAGAAACCTTTTTTGCCGGCGAGCCATTCGGCGGCGCGGACGGCGCCTTCGGCGAAGCCGCGGCGGGATTTGGCGTCGTGGCAGAGGTAGATGCGGTCGGCGGGGGATTCGAAGACGACTTCGTGCAGGCCGACGACTTCGCCTTCGCGGAAGGAGGTGATTTCGAGATCGGCGGTGCGGCCAGCGGGCATTTCACCGCAGGCTTCGCGGATCAGATTTTTCAGAGCAATGGCGGTGCCGGAGGGCGCGTCTTTCTTAGTGGCGTGGTGGCGCTCGAAGATTTGTCCGGAGTAGTCGTGTCGCAGGGCGGCGGCGGCGGCGCGAGCGACGTCGTAGAACAGATTAACGCCGATGGAAAAATTGCCGGCAAAGACGAAGCCGGTTTGGTTTCGTTCGACGAGCGCGCGGATACGATCGATTTCATTGTCTTTCCCCGGGCCATACCAGCCAGTGGTGCCGACGACCATATTCCTGCCGGCTCGGACGCAGGCTTCGATGTGATTGAGAACAACGTGGGGCGTGCTGAAATCGATGATGGCGTCAATGTCGTGGAGTTTTTCTGCGGTGAGCGCGGCGCAAGCGGGGTTTTCTTTGGCGCCGGCGACCCGGACGTGGTGTTTGCGCTCGGCGGCTACTTCGGCTACCAGTGATCCAGTTTTGCCGCGGCCTAGGATGAGGAGGTTCATCGTCACAGCTTACACAGGGGCTAAAGCCCCGTTCAACAACTCAGACTCTGACGCGGCCCCGAAGGGCCGCTCTTCCACGGTACTGCACGTATCCGTAGCCCTGCTGGCATCTGTTAGCACTGCCGGCAAGATGCACAGGTCCTTCGCTTCGCGAAGGATGACAACACGGTGAGGATCTACGCGAAAACTTCGGCGTCCAGCTCTGAAAAGAAAGTCTTATGCAGGCGCTGGATGACTTCGGGGACTTCGTCTTCTTCGATGACGAAGGTGAGATTAATTTCGGAGGCTCCTTGCGAGATCATGCGGATTTTCTTGTCGGAGAGTTCGCGGAAGACCAAGGCAGCGATTCCGGGAGTGTTGCGCAGGTTTTCGCCGACCAGGCAGACGATGGCTTTGCGGCCTTCGTATTTCACGTCGGCGAGCTTGGCTAGATCGGCGGCCAGCGCGGGGATGGCCTGATTGGAGTCGACGGTGAGTGAGACGCTGACTTCGGAAGTGGAAACGACGTCGACGGCGACTTTGTGACGGTCGAAGGCTTCGAAGATGGCGCGCAAAAATCCGTGGGCCAGCAGCATGCGAGGCGCGGCCACGTCGACGATAGTGATGCGCTTCTTGGCGGCGATGGCTTTGAAAATATTTTTGCCTTGCGGGGCGCGGGTGGTGATGCGGGTTCCTTCGCAGGAGGGGTTGCGCGAGTTCAGCACGTAGACGGGAATATTTTTCTGGATGGCGGGCAGAACCGTAGCCGGGTGCAGAACTTTCGCGCCGAAGTAGGCGAGTTCGGCGGCTTCGTCGAAGCCGATGACTTTGATGCGGCGCGCGTCGGGGCAGATTCTGGGATCGGTGGTGAGGATGCCGTCAACGTCGGTCCAGATTTCGATGCGGTCGGCGCTGAGTCCGGCGCCGAAGATGGCGGCGGAAAAATCGGAGCCGCCGCGGCCGATGGTGGTGGTAATACCGGAACGGTTGGAGCCGATGAAGCCTCCCATGACCGGTACTTTGCCTTCGTCGAGCAGCGGCTGAACTTTTTCTCGGAGTTTAGCGTTGGTTTCCTCAAACTGCGGCACCGCCTGCATGTAGGCGCTGTCGGTCATGAGAACGTCGCGGGAGTCGACGTGAACTCCGTTGAGGTCGCGGGCGGCGAAGGCGGCGGCGACGATTTTGCTGGAGAGCATTTCTCCGAAAGCGGCCACGTGGTCGGTGGTGCGCGGCGTGATTTCGCCGACGGCGGTGATGCCGCGCAGCAGTTCGTCGAGAGATTCGAAGTCCGCTCCAATTTCGGAATGAAATTCGGTGAACAGCGCGGTGCCGAGAAGCTCGCTGGCGGTATTGTAATGACGTTCTTGTAAGGACCGGCAAAGCTTGAGCGCAGTCTTGCGTTCTCCGGCGCCGGCGGCTTTGGCCATGGTCAGAAGCGTGTCTGTAACTTTCGCCATGGCGCTGACCACGACTACCGGCTTCTGCGCCAGGCGGCCTTGGACGATCGAGGCTACGCGGTCGATGGCTTTGGCGTCTTCGACGGAAGTGCCGCCGAATTTCATGACGATCATGCCGCGTGCCTCCGAGTCGAAGAACAGGAGGTTGCACGCGGGCGAGGCGATGCGGGGGGAAACCCCCACTTCTCGCGCAGAAACCGCGCGAGAAATGGGGCACCCGGTCCGGGATGGCACAATCGCGATTGGGCACGCGCCTTCCCTGGCGCGCGGGCGGGACGCCCCCGCGACAGCCGGCGGGACGCCGGCGCTACGATTACGGCGTCGGTCATCCCAGGTAGCCCTTGGCTTTTAGGAGTTCGGCGTTGAGGACGGCGGCGCCGGCCGCGCCGCGGATGGTGTTGTGCGACAGCACGGTGAACTTCCAGTCGAGCACGCCGCAGGGACGGAGGCGTCCAATGACCGTGGTCATGCCTGCGCCGGTGTCGACGTCGAAACGCGGCTGCGGTCGATCGTTGGCCTCCACGTAAACGATGGGACGTTCGGGAGCACTCGGCAGTTTCAATTCCTGGGGCTCGGCACGATAGCTGTTCCAGGCTGCGATGATTTCTTCCGGCTTGGCTTTCGTCTTGAGCCGGACCGAAACCGATTCCGTGTGCCCGTCTTCGACCGCGACGCGGTTACACTGCGCGCTCATCGCGAAGGCGCCGGGGATGACTTTCGAGCCGTTCAACTGGCCGAGCAGCTTCCGGGTTTCCTCCTCCATTTTTTCTTCTTCGTTTTTGATGAAGGGAATCACGTTGCCGAGAATGTCGAGCGAGGCGACGCCGGGATACCCCGCGCCGCTGACGGCTTGCATGGTGACGGCCATGACGGTATCGAGGCCGAATTTTTGTTGCAAGGGCGCGAGCGCGAGCACGAGGCCGATGGCGGAACAGTTGGGATTGGTCACGACATAGCCACCGGATTTTTTGCGCCAGCCTTGAATGTCGATGAGCTTGATGTGCCCGCTGTTGACTTCCGGGATGACGAGCGGCACATCTTCTTTCATGCGCAGTGCGCTCGAGTTCGATACTACGGCGCAGCCGGCTTCGGCGAAGCGGGGCTCAAGTTCGGCGGCGATGCCGGCGTCGAGCGCGGCGAAGATAATTTTGGGCGCACCTTCAGGAGTGGCCGGAGAGACCATCATTGCTGCGACCGGCGCGGGGAGTGGCGTCTTCAGGCGCCAGCGCGCGGCTTCGGAATAGACTTTGCCTTCGGAGCGGTCGGAAGCGGCCAGCCACGCCACTTCGAACCAGGGGTGGTGCTCCAGCATCTGGATGAATCTTTGCCCGACCACGCCCGTGGCGCCGAGAATACCGACAGGAATTTTGCGGCTCATAAGGTACTTGGAATTCTATAACAAGCTGCCGGATGAGCCAGCGAACTTACGTCACTGAAGCGCCGGCCCGCAACCTCCGATAGTGGAATTGGAGGGTTCCCATGCCGGAGTTGCGTCAGAATTTTTTTACCAAAGAGTGGGTCATCATTGCGACCGAACGCGCGAAGCGGCCGGAGGATCTGGCCACGCATCGAGCGGTGCCCGCGGTGCCGGAGTTTGTGGAGAGTTGTCCGTTTTGCCCAGGTAACGAGAGCAAAACGCCGCCCGAGGTGCTGCGATCGCCGGCTGGTGCAAACGAGCCATGGGCGGTGCGGGTGATTCCGAATAAGTTCGCCGCGCTGTCGAGTGAAGCGCAGCCCACACGCAACCTGCAACACTTGCGGCGGCGTATCGACGGCTTTGGTTTTCACGAGGTGATCATCGACAGCCCGAACCACTCCCGCTCCATGGCGATGCTGCCGGATGAACACGTGGCGAGCATTTTGCGCGTGTACCGGGAACGCTACAACACCCTCAGCACCGATCCACGGGTGAATCACATTACGATTTTCAAAAATCATGGGGCGGACGCGGGCGCGAGCTTGCAGCATCCGCATTCGCAGCTGATTGCGACGCCGGTGATTCCCAGCCAGGTACGGCACCGGTTGCACGAAGCGCTGCGCCATTACGACGACGCGGGCGAATGCATGTTCTGCCACATGGTGGAGAGTGAGGTCGCGGACCAGACGCGCATCGTGTTGAAGAGCGACCATTTCGTGGCCATGGAAGTGTTTGCCTCGGCCACTCCGTTTGCCACGCACATTTTCCCGCTGCGGCACATGGCCAGCTTTGGGGATATTACCGAAGTGGAAGTTGCCGATCTGGCGCGCGTGCTGCGCACCCTGCTGGCGAAAATCTATGTAGGCCTGGAAAATCCTGACCTGAACTTTACCGTGCGCAGCGGGCCGACCGAATATGGCGGCGCGCGGCACTTTCACTGGTATGTCAGCGTAATTCCGCGGCTGACGCGGGTGGCCGGGTTTGAGTTGGGTTCGGGAATGTTTATCAATACGGTTCTGCCGGAAGCGGCCGCGGAATTTCTACGCAAAGTTGCGGTGGACAAGGCATTTGGAGCCAGAGCCGGGATGTGAACCGCCAGCGCCGTGGGCGCGGCCCTACTTGTGGTGGCGCGATTCCTGGTTTCCGAATGCGTAGTCTGTCAGCGGTCCGAATTTTTTCTTTTCGGCGTAGAGTCGCCAGCGGCGTAACACGATGCGCAGGCTCGCCATCACCGGAATCGAAAGATAGATGCCGAGGATGCCGGCGACTTCGCCTCCGGCCATCACTCCGAAGATGGCTGCCAGGGGATGGAGTTCCATGCTCTCGCCCATAATGCGGGGCGAAGAAACGTAGTCCTGAACCATGCGCCAGACCACGAGGAAGACCACTAACGCGATCCAGTGCGGGTAACTGGTCAGCAGTGCAACGCTGACGATGATCAACCCGGCGGCAAGCGGGCCGACTACAGGGACGAATTCGAGCAGGCCGCCGATCATGCCCAAGACCAGAACATAGGGGACCCCCATGATCCACAAAACTACGGAATAGATCACGAGCGTGAGCGCGGCAAGAATCAGTTGGGCGCGGATGAAGTGCGCCAGCATGTAGTTCAAATCGTTCAGGACATTTTCCAGAAATTCCCGCTGGGGGCGCGACTGGATGGCGGAGAGCAGAAAATCGCTGAAGGCGCGGCCGTCTTTCAGGAAGAAGATGGAGAGCAGCGGAACCACGATGAGCAGCCAAGCCTGTTTGGCGACGTCGGCCACGCGCAGCCCGAGCCGTTGCGCCAGGGTGGTGATCTCGCCGCTGTGATTGACGAGAAACGATTGTGCCAATTCCGTGGTGGCGCCGCTCCATCCATGTTCTTCGCCCAATTGGCGGGCAATCTGCCCGGAACTGAGCTGGGTGATCAGCGTGGGAAGAGATTGTCCCAGGCGGCCACCCTCACGCGTGACCTTGGGCCCCACGACGACGAAGAAAAGCACGACCAGGGCAAGCAACAGCGCATAGATGACGGCAATGGCGCGCCCGCGGCCTCTCAGCACTTTTTCCAGATTGCCGACCAATGGGCTCATCAGGTAGGCAAAGAAGATGGCGAAGAGAAACGCCATCAGCGTGGCGCGCGCGACGTAAAGAAAGCCAAGCGCCAGCGCGAACAGCAGCACCGTGACCAGGGCCCGCGCCGTACGTGAGTCAGTCAGCAGCAATAGGTTTTCCAGCGGTGGTCTCGATTCCGACGCCGGGCGGAGGAATGCTAATCCCGGACGACTTCCGTGTTATCGGCAGGAATCACCACCTTCATCAGTTTAAACTGATCCTGATCGTCCACCCACAAGCCCCACTGAAAACTCTCGCTTTCCAGATTCAGGCGCAGCAGTTCGCGATCGACCCCGCGAATTGAGGTCTTTTCCTTGCCCACCAGTACCACGCGCACGCGCATGGAAGTGCGGTCCTGCGGGACCAGCGCGCCGAACTCCCCGGGACCCTCCTGGCATTTCAGGTTGCCGCCTTCGGGCTTGCAGTCGCTGGCGAGATAGCGCCAGATCAGAACTTCGCGCTGAACAAAGAAGTTATTATCGAGGATGACCGACGTGCTGGGCATCAGGAACGGTTGCTCGGCGGGCTTGCCGGCGGCGGGGGCGCTGATTTTCTCGAGCAGGAAGTCGTTGTTGGGATATACAGTCAACGATCCGCCCGAAGCCTGACTCCAATCATAGTGCAGCAGCTCGCCGGTCGATGTGATGGCCAGTTCCGATCTCTGGCTGGAGGGATCGGCGCCGGTGGTTTCTTTGAGCTGAGACTTGATTACGCTCTCGCCGTTGATTTGCTCGATCTTGAATGTTTCGGTGACCACGCGCTGGCCCCTGACAAAAACGCCAAACGAACCGGAATCGACCAGGTGGGCCGCGGGGGGCTTCTCTTTCTTATCCCGGGCGAAAGCGGCCAGGGAAGAGACCAGCAGAATGGCCGTTGCCCAGCGGGTTGCAGATTGCAGCATCACTCGACTTCTCCTTGTTCGATGCGGATTGGAATTTGCTTCGAACCGACTTTCTTTGACCCGGATTTTTTTCCATCAGACTTTTTCAGACCCAGATCTTCGGCGATCTCGGCCGCGATTGCTGCGATCGGCCGGCCGCCGGTCTCGATCCTCAGAGTCGCCGACGTGTAGCTTTTTCGCCGCATCTGGTGCAGGTCGCGAAACTGTCCGATGCTCTGCAGCAGCGGCCGCTCCAGACTGTCCTGGATCGCCTGCTCGCGGCAGCGCAGCCACAGCTCTTCGACGGGAGCGTCCAAGAAAATCGTGGGCACGCCCGATGCTTTCAGAAGAGCAACATTCCCCGGTTGCGCGAATGTTCCGCCGCCCAAAGCGACCACTTTCACCGATCCGGCCTGCAACTCTTCCAGCACTCGTTCCAGGGCCTCTTGCTCCATGCGGCGGAAGGCCTGCTCTCCGGAATCGCGAAAAATCTCGACGACCGTGCGCCCTTCGGCTTGTACGATACGGTCGTCAAGATCTTCAAAGAGCCAATTCAGCCGTTGCCCCAGGGCCCGGCCGACGCTGGTTTTCCCGGCGCCCATGAAGCCCACCAAAAAAACAGCGTTGCACGGGTCAGCCGGCACCGCAGGCGGACGTTTTTCCCGCGCACGGAGCCGCCGATCCTCACCCGTTTTTCCGGATTTCTTTTTCGTGACTATTTTGCGGAGCGTTTTCTGAGGTGGATTTTACCACTGAAGCTGCGCAGCACCACGGTCGAAGAGATGGCGGCGCGCCCCATGGTACCCATGAAGGCACGTCCCGGCTGAATATCGAACCAGGAGTGGGTTTTGGGTTGAAGAGGGATGTCGTCGCGAACTTCGCCGTTGATCGAGCGGGCGCTCACGTCGGCGGAGGTGTTGTCGGGAACAATGGCTTCGATATCGCCGCTGTGGCTGGTCAGGCGGTATTCGCCGCCATCGCCGAAATCTCCGGCATAGCTGATGCCGCCGCTGGTGGAGATGACCTGCACCAGCGGGCCGGTGACGCGGTCCAGGGTCACAGCGCCGCTGAGCGAATCGACTTCAACGTGCCCATCCTGAACATTGGTGAGGGTTACCGGTCCATTCAGGGTTTTTACGTGCACGTGGGCGTCGGTGATGTCCCGCACATCCACGGTTGCGGCCGCGCCTTCCAGCGTGACGTCGCCGTGCAACTTTTCCGCGTGCAAAGTTCCGGTGCTGGAGTGCAAGGTAACGCTGGCATCAGCTGGGACCAGGATTTCGTAATCAACCCGGCCCGATTGCGGGTCGGCGCCGGACAGCAGGTGCGACTGAACTTCGATTCGGTTGCCGGCCTGATTGTTATCGACTTCAACTTTGTCGGAATGCAGCAAGGCGTTGATGACTACCGTGTTTCCAGTGGAAGGTTTGACGGAAACCGAGCCGTAGGGATTGTTGACGGACAGTCCGGCTTTCGGCCCGACGTTGAAATGATATTCCTTGTGAGTTTCAGCGGCGAGGGTTCCAACGGTCAAGGCTCCGACCATCACTGCCGTCGCGCCGATTCCCAGCACTCTCATTGTCCGCCCGCTCATACAGTTCCCCGAGTCTCGTCTCTGTACGCAGCCCTACATTATGGCAGAGAACGGTCCATTGCCAGCTCAAAAAGCATGGCCTTTTGCTGATAAGCCTCCAGCAGCGAACGCCGGGCCTCTTCGTCGTTGGGATTGGCGTCGACGATGCTCCTGGCATCGTGAATGTATTGGTTGGCGCGGCGCAGATTGTCCAGATATTGCGCTCGCAGCGCCGGAGCTTCTGTGGCAACTTCCTGCAGGAGGTCGTCGTCGTTCAAACCCGCGATTGCCGCCTCGGAAGCCGCGTTGAAGGCTGGCGGCGCCGTATTCAAAGCAATATGTCGGGGTTGATCGCTCTGGTGAAGGCGTATTCCCACCGCCAATAGCAGCAAGGCGGCTACAGGAGCGAACCAGCGAGCCCAGGCCCAACGGCTACTGATAGAAGGGATGAGAGAGCGACCGGCCCGCGGCGGATGAATCAGTCCCTCTCGCCGCAAAACGATTTCGATAGAATTCCAAACCCGCGGGCTGGGCTCGTCGGCCTCGCGCAGTGCGGCTGCGGAGGATGCGATCAGCGATAATTCCTGCACCAGAGCCGAGCACTCAGGACAAACTTTCAGATGAGCCCGCTGTTCGGCGCTGCCGCCGTCTTCGATCTCCGCGATCTCTGCCAGGCTCTCTTGCAATTCAATGCAAGTCATACCACTCTCCCCAAGCCTCTGCTGCATCAGTGTAACGCCGCTTCCGATCAGCTTGCAGCCGTTCCGCCTCTGCCAAAGTTACCGAAGGTGCCGGTCTGTGCCGGCTTTGGAATCTCTCGCATTCTTCTGCTGCTCAGGATTTTTCGGCCTTTTCGGCTCTGTTCATCTTGAGCATGTCGCGCAACTTCATGCGCGCCTTGTGCAACTGCGACTTGCTGTTCCCAATCGAACACCCGACGATGGCTGCGATTTCATTATGCTCGTAGCCCTGCACGTCGTGAAGGACAAAGATCGTGCGGTAGCCGGGAGGGAGATCGTCCACTGCCTTCTGCAATTGCAGCCGGTCAATGGATCCGGCCAAAGCCAAATCGTCTGCCCCAAAATCCTTTCGCGGCGCATCGTCCTCGCCGCCCTGCGTGGTCTCCTCCAGCGAAACCACCGGCAGGTTTTTCCTGCGCAAGTGCATCAGCACGACGTTGACCGAAAGCCGATGCAGCCAGGTCGAAAACGCAGACTCTCCGCGAAAAGTTGCGATCTTGCGGTAGAGCTGCAAGAACGCTTCCTGCGTCAGGTCTTCCGCCTCGGCGGTATTCGCCGTCATGCGCAGACACAACGAATAGACGCGCCTCTTGTGCCGGTCGTACAGAGCCTGGAACGCATCGGCATCCCCATGCTTGGCTCGTTCGATGGCGCCCGCTTCGTCAAATTCGCTGGCTTGCCGTTGTCGCTCGTGTAGTTCCCGGTCGGTCAAGATGCCTTTTCCGGCCGCACTTCGTCAGATGCGGCTAACTATCTTTGCGTTGTATGGCTTGCGGGCAATGCTCCTGATACCAAAGTAATATCAGTATTCAAAATTCAGGAGCCATTCTCCACTTCTTTGGATTTCTGCGGCAGCAGTTTTGCCAGCGGAAATCCTTTGCCTGCTCGGGGTTGAACGCTGCAGTGCATCTGGATTCTAACCCGGTTTCGATTTTAGAGTCGCAATCTTCGAAATTTGGTAGCTTTGCGCTGCTCTCAACCTGCACCTCTTGTCCTGGAAATCGTCTCCAACCCGAGAGCCAGGACCGCCATGACGGGGGGAGAACCAGACGAATTGTTGTAGCGCATCAGCCCTCTTTTTGCGAATCGATCGGAGTTGTCCGGATTCGCAAACGCGGTTCACCAACCGGATTTACGAACCGGATTCGCAGACGAAGACGATTGGCAATGTAGGCTGCCGGATCGTAATTGTTGCTGACTCGCTCTCACCACCCTAAAAACTTTCAGCATGACACAAGAAAGCCGCTAACTTCCCACGTACCGCGCGTACAGGCTCCGTGCCACGGCGGTGTCGGTGGTGCCTTTGATGATGGCGCGGCCGTCGGGGAACAGAGTCATCTCGTAAGGATCGCGCCAGAATTTCAGAACGAAGTCGTTGTGGCGGACAGTGCCATGTGGCTGCAGTCGGCGGTTCATCTCCGCGAAGTCGATTGGACGCTGGCGCTCATGGATTTGCACGGAGTTTCTCCCGCACAGCGTGATATGCGGGCGGCCTTCGCCGGCCAAGTGAATGAAATCGCGCTCGCAACAGGCGCGGCAGCCATGCCGGGGCTTTGCGGCAGAAATTTCGGCCTGCTCGTTGGTCCAAAGATCGAACGAAAGCAGAGTCCGCCGCAGTTGCGGAGCGCGCAGGCCGCCAACCAGAAGTTTCAGCGCCTCGGTCGCCGCGATTGACGCCACCAGATTCACGGCCGAATTCAGAACGCCCGATGTCTCGCAGGTTTCGACCATGCCGCGCGGCGAATCTGGAAAAAGGCAGGCCAGGCAGGCGGTCTCGCCGGGCAGTACATTCAAAGTCACAGCGTAGCTTCCCACGGCGGCCGAGTAGATCCACGGCAGCGAGCGCTCGACGGCATAGTCGTTAATCAGGTAACGAGTTTCGAAATTGTCGGTGCCGTCCAGGATCAGCTGCATGCCTTCAAGAAGAGCTTCAAGGTTGCCCGGGACCAGATCGTCGACCTTCGGCTCAACGCAGATTTGTGAATTGAAGGCGGTGATTTTGCGCGCCGCAGCGATGGCCTTCGGCAAAGATTCCGCGGCATCGTTTTCATCGAACAACGACTGGCGCTGCAGATTGCTGGGCTCGACGTAATCGCGGTCGATGATGCGCAGCGTGCCGACGCCCGCTCGCGCCAGCAGTCCGGCAAGGGCCGATCCGGTCGCGCCACAGCCCACGATGGCAACGCGCGCGGAAGCCAGCTTACGTTGGCCCTCCGCGCCAATGCCGCGAAATAAGATCTGCCGCGAATAGCGGTCGCTTTCTGCAAAACCGTTTGCGGCCGCTGCAGTAGGCCCGATCTGTACCGCCTCAGCGCCTTCGGCTCCGCGCTGGGGCGATTCTGGTAGCGCAGAATTAGCCTGCTCTTCCCGCACTAAATTTTCCCGTGCCAAAGAGGTCATCAGTGCCGTCCGCTAAAACCTTTATTATAGGGCTCGGGCGAGGTTTGCTTACTTGTGCGGCTAGACCCAGACGGCAAGACCCAACCCGTCCGGACAAAAGTGTTTCCGTACAACGACATTCGGCTGCAATCCATCGAACTCAATTGACCCCAGGACTCAAGGACATACGTTTGCTGAAAGCGTTCGCGACAGGCCGGAAGGCGAAGATCGTGCTCCGGTTTGTCGCGACGCGGTCGGTTGCAATGCGGTTGCTCGCAATCCGATTTGGTGTGACCTGGCTCATCGCAATCTGGTTCGTCGCCATTCTGCCGTTTGCCGCCGCTGCCCAGGAAACGCCAACCCCGACGGAACCCTCGACCAGCGCGGCTTCAAAATACGCAGGCAAGATCGTTCAATCCATTGGGCTTCCCGGCGTGGCGGAACGGGATCGCGCCCACATGCTGCAGTTGCTGCCGCAGAAGACGGGGGAACCGCTCGACCACACCCGCGTGGGAGACAGCATTCGCGCGCTCTATGCCACCGGCCGCTTTGCCGATATCCAGGCGGAAGTGACGCCCTCGGGCGACGGTATCATATTGACCTTTGCCACCTCGCCGAATTTTTTTGTGGGCGCGGTCAACGTGGAGGGAGCGCCCAGCCGCCCCAACGCCGACCAGATCGTGAATGCTTCCAAGCTGCAGTTGGGCGAGCTTTACACCCACGACAAGCTCAAGCGCGCGCTCGAAAACGTCCGGCAGTTGATGCAGGAGAACGGCTACTACCGGGCGCGAGTCACGGCAGAGAGCACATCGGATGCCGCCACGCAGCAGGTCGACGTGCTGTTCCACGTCACCGCCGGATCGGCGGCACACGTAGGTGTGGTCAAGGTGACTGGCACCTCAGGGCTTTCATCCGCGGAAGTGCAGGACATCGCGCACCTGAACGGTGGCGACCGGGTCACTTCCAATCGGGTCAACGATGCGCTGCGGCACCTGCGCAAGCGCTTTCAGAAGCAGGCGCGTTCTCTGGCGCAGGTTACCATCGCGGAACAGCAGTATCACGCCGAGAACAACTCCGTCGATTTCACTTTCCAGATCGATCCCGGGCCGGTGGTGGTGATCTACACGACTGGATTTCACGTCAGCCGCGGCGTCCTGAAAAAAGAAATTCCGGTCTACGAGGAAGATGCCGCCGACGAAGACCTGCTCAACGAGGGCAAGCAGAACCTGCTCGACTACATGCAGACGCGGGGCCACTTCGACGCGAAAGTCAGCATCCAAAAACAATCCGGCCCCAAAACCATGCGGATCATTTATCACATCGATCCCGGCCCGCTGCACAAGCTGGTGCTGATCCAGATTACCGGCAACAAGGAATTTCTCGATACCGCCAAGTTGCGCTCCTACCTGCAGATTCAGCCGGCCAGCCGGTTCGTCAGCCATGGACGCTATAGCGGCAGCCTGTTGAAGGCGGACGTGGCGACTTTAGAGGGACTGTACCGGACCAACGGCTTCCGCGAGGTCAAGATCGAGACCAAAGTGGACGATAACTACAAAGGAAGCCCCAACAAGCTGGCGGTTCACATTCACATCGACGAAGGACCGCGCACTCTGCTCGGGGAAGTGCAAGTGAAGGGCAACCAGAAAATCGCGCTCAGCGCGCTACCCGAGTTGAGCACGGAGTCGGGCCAGCCCTACTCCGAACTGGATTTGGCAAACGATCGGGAAAGAATCCTCAACTACTACTTTAATCACGGTTTTCCTAATGCCTCGCTCGAAATCACCACCAAGGCTTCGGCGAAGCCGAATCGGGAGGATGTGACCTTCACCATCCAGGAAGGCGAACTCTTCACCGTCGATCAGGTGATGCTGGCCGGCATGGAGCACACCCGCAACTATGTGGTGCAGCGCGAAGTGCGCGTGAAACCAGGACAGCCCTTGAGCCAGCAGGACCTGCTCGACACGCAAACCCGGCTGTATGATCTCGGCATCTTCAGCCAGGTCGACACGGCGGTGCAGAATCCGGAGGGCACCGATCCGCAGAAAAATGTGCTGGTGCAGGTGCAGGAGGCGAAGCGCTACACCTTCACTTATGGCGCGGGATTGGAATTTGAGACTGGGCAGCCGGCAGGGTCGACAGCGCCCACAGGAGCCACGGGAGTCAGCCCGCGGGTTGAGCTCGATGTCACCCGGTTGAATATGTTCGGACGGAACCAGACGCTATCGTTTCAGTCAAACGTCGGGCGTTTACAGCAGCGTGGGCTGATCAGCTATACCGTCCCCAAGCTCTTCGATAGCGACAAATTCAAGCTGATCTACACCATTTTTTACGATAACAGCCTCGACGTGGCCACCTTTACCTCGCAGCGGCTCGAGGGCAAGATCGACCTGCGGCAGCAGTTTGGCAATTCGGGGGTGGAACCCGGCACCAGGATCGGACCAGATTCGCTGACTTACCGCTTTGAGTTTCGCCGGATAAAAGCTACCGACTTCGCCGAAGGTTTTTCCGCGGGCGAAATTGCTCTGTTATCGCTCCCCGCGACCGTGGGTGGTCCCGGCTTTACGTTTATTCACGATAAACGCGACAATCCTCTGGAGAGCACCAAGGGAGACTATTTCACGCTCGATGCCTTTGCCGCCTCCAGTTACTTCGGCTCGGAAGCCGATTTCGGCCGCGTGCTGGCGCAGTATTCCACCTACTACGCGCTCGGCAAAGGCAAGCCCGGACATCAGTTCGTGCTGGCGCGTTCCACCAGCATTGGACTGCAGCAGCCGTTTCGCGACACCCGCGTAGTTTCTCCCGGCGCTTGTCCGGTGAATCCGCAGACCAATGAGACTACCTGCGAGGGATTCGACCTGATCCCGCTGCCGGAGCAGTTTTTTGCCGGCGGCGGCAACTCTCATCGCGGTTTTGGGTTAAATCAGGCAGGCCCCCGCGATCCGACTTCAGGGTTTCCGCTGGGCGGTACGGCGCTGTTCGTCAACAACTTCGAATTGCGCCTGCCTCCGATGAATCTGCCGTTTGTCGGCGAAGGCTTCAGTTTCGCCATCTTTCACGATATGGGAAACGTGTTTACCGCGCCGCACGACATGCTGAAGGGACTGCTGCGCTGGCACCAGCCCGATCCCCAACAGTGCTTGTCCGAAGGTACAACGAACCAGCAGTGCTTCACCCAGTTCAACGAGTCCGGTTATGATTACACGTCGCACGCCGTGGGCGTCGGAGTGCGTTACAAGACCCCGATTGGTCCGCTGCGGTTCGACTTCGGGTACAATCTGAATCCGACCAGCTATTTCCAGGGTGTGTTCAATCCGGTGACCGGGCTGCTGAAGAGCTATGAGGCGCAGCGGCTTCGGCCCTTCAACGTGTTTTTCAGTATCGGTCAGCCATTCTGAGAAAGAAAGAGAGAGTTCGTACGACGAGAAAGATCATAGCGATCGCGCTTGCCCTGTTTCTGAGCGCGCTGCTTCTCCCGGCAGCGCGGGCCGCAGACGTCATCGACCGGATTGTGGCTACGGTCAACGGACACATTATTCTGCAAAGCGACTGGGATGAAGCCCTGCGTTACGAAGCCCTGCTCAACGGCCGCTCGCAGAATCAGTTCACCGACGACGAGCGGCGGGCCGTGCTCGACCGGTTGGTGGATCAGGAATTGCTGGGCGAGCAGATGAAGTCGGCGTTTTTCCAGCATGCCTCGGAAGCGGAGGCCGCAGCCCGCATCGCCGACGCGCGCAAACAATATCCCGAAGCCGCGACGGCTGCTGGTTGGCAAGCGGTGCTGGCGCGCTTTCACTTGACCGAAAAAGATCTGTTGGCGCACGTTGAGCAGCAGATCGATCTCATGCGCCTGGTGGACGCCCGCCTGCGCCCAGCGGTGCAAATCGATTCCAAAACCATTGAAGCCTATTATCGCGATAAGTTCGTTCCGCAATTGAAGGAGTCCGGCGTCGGCGATGTGCCGCTCGAAGAAGTTACCGGGAAGATCCGCGAGTTGCTGACCCAGGAGAAGGTGAACGAGCTGCTCGTTTCCTGGCTGCAGACTCTGCGCTCAGAGAGCAAGCTCAGCTTCTCTCCCGGCGACGGAGTGCAAACGCGGTGACCGAACCCGCCGCCAGTCCTGGTTCCCGGTTGAAGAAACGGCGCTGGTGGAAATATCTGCTGATCGCGGGCGGAGCCGGCCTGCTCCTTCTTCTGGCCGCTCTCTGGTACGTCACCACCGATTCCTTTCAGGCCTACGTGCGCGGCAAGATGGTGGCCGAGCTGGAGCGGATCAGCGGCGGGCGCGCTGAAATCGGAAGTTTCCACATTGTTCCTTTTCACACCCAGGTTGAAGTGCGGGACATCACCTTGCACGGGAACGAGTCGCGCACGGATGTGCCCCTGTTTCATGCCGACCATCTCTACGCGCACATGAAGGTTATCTCGTTTCTGCGGGCGGAATTCGGCTTCCACTCCCTGACGCTGGACCACCCCGTGCTTCACATCGCGATTGCGGCGGACGGTACGACCAATATTCCCGGCCGAGCGATGCTGATACCTCCTTCGTCCATTCCTTCCGTCGAACAGTTGTTTGCGCTCTCCATCGATCACCTCATCGTGAAGGACGGCGAGCTGCTCTGGGCGGATCAGAAAATCCCGCTCGATTTCAACGTGCATGACACAGCGCTGCAGATGGACTATTCGTTCCTGCGCGGGATCTACGAGGGCCATCTGACGCTGGGCAAGGTCGATACCACCTTCGCCGATTACCGTCCGTTCGCGTGGACCACCTCGATCGACTTCGACCTGGGAACCACTTCCGCCGACGTGCATTCGCTGCAGTGGAGTTCCGGGCGGTCGCATTTGGAGGCCAGCGGACGCATCGGCAATTTTGCAAACCTCCATATCGACGCCAACTACAACGCTCACTTCGATCTTCAGGAAGTGGCAGCGATCGCGCGCCGCCGCGACCTGCGGGCGGGCGTCGCCGACTTTAAGGGCAACGGGCACTGGTCGGCGGGTGAAATGAGAGAAGCGGGCGAGACAGGACAGGAGGAATTTGCCGCTTCCGGTGCCCTCATGTTGCGCGATCTGGGCTGGCAGGACGATCAGATCGCCATCGCAAAGGCCAACGCCACCAGCGATTACTCCGTCACCGACGAGCAGATCAAACTTTCGAAATTGCAGGGAAAATTGTTCAGCGGAAGCTTCTCTGGGGACGCGCAAGTGGATAACTGGCTGCGCAGCATTGCTCCCGTGCCGCCAGGAAAAATGAAGAAGGGTGAGGAAGAGATGGCCGTGGTTACGGCCGGGCGGCCGCCGCTCAAGAAGGGTGAGAAGCCTAAGTTGCCCGGTGTGGAAACCGGCGGCGTGCATCTGCGATTACGCGATTTCTCCGCCGGTGAGATTGCCACCGCACTCAGCGTGCCGGCGCATCCGCTGGGTCACTTTCATCCGGCGGGCGTTGTGGCCGGCAGCGTGGATGCCACGTGGAAGGGATCACCCAGAGATGGCGAAATCGGCTTCGCGCTCAACGTAGACCCGCCGCAGCGCACCGCCCCCGGCGAACTGCCCATGACGGCTCATATGCAGGGAAAATATCGCGCTGCAGACGACACCCTGGAACTGGCGCAGTTCGACTTGTCAACGCCCGAGTCGCGGATTCAGGCGCGGGGACTGCTTTCCCAGTCTTCCTCGTTGCATCTTTCGATTGCTACTTCCAACCTCGAAGAGTGGCGGCCGTTAGTGACGGCCCTGGGCGGACCGGCCAACTTACCCTTCCGCATTGACGGCAACGCGGCCTTCAACGGCGTTGCCGGAGGCGCATTCTCCGCTCCCACGCTTGCCGGAACCCTGGTCGCGCAGGATTTCGAATTCACCGTGCCCGCAACCTCGCATACGCCCGAGACCCAGGTGCATTGGGATGCTCTCGCCGCCAGCATTCAATTCTCTTCCCATGAACTGGCTCTGCGAGGCGGCACCTTGCAGCGCGGCGAGACCAGCGCGGATTTCGAGGCCAGCGCCCTCCTGCAGAACGGCCAGTTCACTGCATCGAGCCCCTACACCGCGCGCGTGAACCTGCATAACGTCGACGTGGCCTCAACCGCGGCGCTGGCCGGCTTCGACGCTCCAGTTTCAGGCACCGCCGACGTGTCTTTGCAGATTGCGGGAACGCGGGCAAATCCGCGCGTGCAGGGACACATTCACGCTACCGACGCTTCGGCTTATGGCGAAGCGATCGAAAAGTTCGACGCCGATCTTCAGATCGCAAACGGAGAGACGGCTCTCAACAACATTCAGCTGACCCATCAGGACGCCGCCGTTTCCGGTTCGGCCGCCTACACGGTCGCCACGCGCGGCTTCCGCCTTGACCTGGCGGGGAAGAACTTCGACCTCTCGCGCGTAAAGCAGATTCAAGTCCAGGATCTTCCGGCCGAGGGCCGCGCTGACTTTACCCTGCTCGGTTCGGGCACCATCGACGATCCGTTACTCAAAGGCGCGATTCATGTCACCGATCTCACACTCGATCAGGAGCGCTCCGGCGGACTCGACGTGCAATTCGCCACCAAAGACGGCCAGCTGCAGCTCACCGGTAGCTCCGACTTCACCCGCGGCAAAATGGCTCTCGATGGCACCATCGGCATGCACGGCGACTTTCCCGCAAGCGTGACCGTCCACCTCGACCACGTCGATCTCGACCCCCTCTGGTTCACCTATCTGGGCCACCAGCTTACCGGCCACTCTTCTGTCAGCGGAACCGTGCTCATGCAGGTTCCGCTCCGCTTTCCTGAGCAATTCGTACTCCATGGCGATTTGAGCGATGTTGCCGTCGAGGTCGAGTATGCCAAGCTGCACAACGTCGGCCCGGTGCACACCACGATTACGACGAAGAGTCTCGAATTCGATTCCACCCATCTTGTCGGTGAGGGAACGAACGTAGTTGGCCACGGCTCCATCCTGTTCACCGACGACGATCCTCTGGATCTGACCGCCGATGGCCAGGTCGATCTCAAGCTGCTCAGCACCATCAATCCCGATCTCACCGGCTCCGGCGCCATGTCTGTTCACATGGAAGTGAAGGGCACGTGGCACGAGCCGATTCCGCAGGGCAACATTCAGGTGAAGAATGGCGCCGTCAACTATGCCGGCTTGCCCAGCGGGCTGAGCGAGATGAATGGATCTCTGACCTTCACCCGTGACCGCATCCATATCGAGCAACTCAGCGCCCGCACCGGCGGCGGTTCGCTCGACTTCAAAGGCGATGCCACCAGCTACAACCGGCAACTTAATTTCAATCTGACGGCGGTGGGAAAAGATGTTCGCCTGCGCTATCCCCCTGGAGTCAGTTCCACAGCCAACGCCGAATTGCACTGGATCGGGAACCGTTCCTCCTCCACCGTTTCTGGCAACATCATGGTGACCAAGCTGGCGGTGACGCCCGGTTTCGACTTTGGTTCCTATCTCGCGCGCAGCCAGCAAACCGCGGGAATCACTGCCGCCAACTCGCCGCTCTATGGCGTGAAGCTCGACGTGGCGGTTCACACCGCGCCCGAGCTCCAGATGAAAACTGCGGTGGCGCGGCTCTCCGGCGATGCCGACCTCAAACTGCGCGGCTCGGTGGGGCGCCCCAGCGTTCTCGGCCGGGCCGACATTCTCGAGGGCGACGCCACTTTCAACGGCATCAAGTTCCGGCTGGAGCGCGGCGATATTACGTTTGCCAATCCGGTCGCGATCGAGCCGCAGCTCAATCTGCAGGCCACGACTCACGTGCGCAACTACGATCTTGACGTGACCGTCACCGGAACGCCGGAACGCCTGGCGGTGAATTACCGTTCCGAGCCGCCGCTGCCCAAGTCCGATATCATCGCGCTGCTCGCCCTGGGCCGCACGAACGAAGAATCCCAGCAGTTACAGGAGCAGTCGGGTCAGGTGCCCTTCACCGATGTGGCTTCCAACCTGATTATCAATCAGGCCATCAACGACACCGTCAGCAGCCGGCTGCAAAAACTGTTCGGAGTCAGCCGCATCAAGATCGATCCCCAGGGACTCACCACCGAAACCAACCCCACCGCGCGCGGCCCGCAGATCACCATCGAACAGCAGTTCGCCAACAACATTTCGCTCACCTACAGCACCAACGTCTCGCAAAGCTCGCAACAGATCATCGAGGGCGAATATTTTTTCACCCGCAATATTTCCGCCGTAGGCACGCGCGACCAGAATGGCGTGGTCAGCTTCGACGTGCGCATTCGGCGCCGCAAGAAGTAGCTGGACAAAACTTTCCCTGCCGGTAGAATCGACGCCAGCAAAGTCGGACAGGTCCGAGTGTCGTGAGGTGCCGCCGTGCCCGATCCTCATCGCCTGAAACGCGAACTCTCTGAAATTCTCTCCCAGCCTCATTACTCGGCGCTGATTCATAAGCAAACCGAGGCCCGGCAGCAGAAGGTAACCCCGGATTCTATTGCGGCCGCCGTAACCGACCGCATCATGACCGATTGCCCATTTGAGGGTGTGGTCACGGTGGAAGAAATCAAAGGCGGCAAGTATGCGGAGTTCTATCGCGGATTCGACGGCATCGGCGGCAGCAAAATAAAGGACGCCTTCCCGGCAATGACGCTAGGCTCGTTCTGGTGCGATCGGGCGTTGATCCAGGATATCTGGACTTCGACCGCGCAGTTGTCAGCGGCCGCTCGTAAGCAGGAGTTCTTCGATGGTCTGCGCTCGGCAATGTTCATTCATCCCAACTGGAATCGCCTTACTGACATTGCGTGCATGGCGGTGCCCGAAGGCAATTGGTTGGCTGTTGTCAAAGGCAAGGGCGGTTGGCGGTCGATGCGCCAGCAGCCGGGACGCCCGCTGCAAAGTCCTCAGATTCGCAATGCCGGAGATGTAATCGACCGCCTGCATTGGATGCCGATTCCCGGGGCTCATCAATATTATTTGCCGCTGTTTAACGACATGTGGGTGAACAAGGTTCCGGCACTGCATCTTTCCTGGCCTCTCTGGTCGTAACCGACTTCCGCGCGCATGTGCGCTAAGCTCAGTGCTGTCGGCAAACGGCATTGGCTCGTAACATGACCACTCTTTCCGAAGTCGAACTGCTGGAAATCGCGCGCCGCCGCATGGTCGAAGGCCAACTCCGGCTGCGCGGAATCGCCGACCAGCGTGTGCTGGATGCGATGGCGCGCGTTCCCCGGCATGAGTTCATTCCCGAGCGCTACCGCAGCGAGGCCTACGAGGATCATCCTCTGCCGATCGGCGAGGGCCAGACGATTTCCCAGCCCTACATCGTCGCACTCATGCTGGAGGCGCTGGCGGTGAATGCGACCGACAGAGTGCTGGAGGTTGGCACCGGATCGGGCTATGCGACGGCGTTGCTGGCCGAACTGGCGCGACAGGTTTTCTCCATCGAGCGTCACCCGGCCCTGGCCGATGAAGCCCGGACGCTGCTGGCGCGTCTCGGATACACCAATGTGAAAATGATCGCGGGCGATGGCAGTCTTGGTTTTCCGCCCTGCGCGCCCTATGATGCGATCCTGGTTTCGGCGGCCGCTCCCGAAGTGCCGGTCGCCCTGCTCGCGCAACTGCAAGAGGGCGGACGCATGATGATCCCCGTGGGCCGCGAAGATTCTCAGCAGTTGCAGTTGATCCGCATGCAACACGGTCAGCCCCGGATTACCCTGCGCGAGCTTTGCCGCTTCGTGCCGCTGATTCCCGGTGCCGCGCCTTAATTCAGTCTGAAAGGTTTGGCAAGGGCATGACTCTAGCGGTGCCGTAACGGAGGAAATACATATAAGGGCTTTAGCCCTGAGGAAGCGGGCAGTCCTTCCAGTCGTATACTGCCGCCTATGGGTCTCAGCCTGAAACGCCTGTTCAGAAAACGGCTGTTCAAGAAAAAGGAAAAGCAGGAGCGAAAGATCCTGCGCCAGATCGAGCGCAGCGGTGACATGCTCCAGCCCGAATATCATCGCGCTACGCCTGAATGTCCGCATCCCGAGCGCTGGAGCATGTATGACTCCATGACCGCGGAAATCGAGGTGCTCGAATTTCTGCGCTGCCTGGTGACCACCGTCAAGCCCGAACTGGTGGTCGAAACCGGCACCTTCAGCGGAATCAGCACGCTCTGGATCGCCGAAGGCCTCAAGCAAAACGGCCGCGGGAAAATTATTACCTGCGAATTCGATCCCGTGGTCTACGCCAATGCCAAGGAACGCATTGCAAAATCCGGGCTCGCAGAATGGATCGAGTGCCGCAATCAGTCGAGCCTTGAGATGCAAATCAACGGCAGGATTGACCTGCTGTTCAGCGACAGCGAGCAGTCGATTCGTGAGCAGGAAGTGCGCCGCTTTTTGCCGCAGCTGAATCCGCAGGGCCTCATCCTGATTCATGACGCCAGTTCTCATCAGAAGACGGTGCGCGAAGCGGCTCTGCGGCTGGAGTCGGAAAACTTGATTTCAGCGTTGCTGCTGCCCACGCCGCGTGGACTGGTCGTCGCCCAGAAACGCGAAGGGCGAAAGTAGACACCCACCGTTGAGTGATCATCCACCGGATTCCGCATTCTGTTCGCGCCGGGTGCGCCCTGCTAGCTCGCCGTTTTTGGCGAAACTGGAGTTGGGATTGTGAATTCCGGGGACGAAAGCTCGAAGCTGCCCGGAAGGATCAGCGCTGTTAAAATCTTCCCGTGCCCTTGTTTCACAACCTGCGCGTCACGCTGGAGATGATTAAATGGGAGCATTCCATCTTTGCGCTTCCTTTTGCCCTCTGCGGCGCGATGCTCGCCGCGGATGGAATTCCGACTGCGCACCAACTGATATGGATCGTGATCGCGATGGTAGCTGCGCGCTCCGCAGCCATGGCGTTTAACCGCCTGGCGGACGCTTCTCTCGATGCCGCCAATCCCCGTACTCGTACGCGCGCCCTGCCTGCGGGACATCTCACGCCGGTTTTCGTGGCGACTTTCGTGGTGGTCACCAGCGCGGTCTTCGTCATCGCCGCCTCGCAACTGAATCGATTGTCACTTTGGCTTTCGCCGGTGGCTCTGGCCGTGCTGCTGCTCTATTCCTACAGCAAGCGCGTGACGCGCTGGTCGCACCTGGTTCTGGGTTTTGCGCTTGGAATCGCTCCGGCCGCGGCCTGGATCGCAGTGCGCGGTTCGCTCGACCCTCGCATTCTGCTGCTCACCGCCGCAGTTACATTCTGGGTTGGCGGCTTTGACGTTCTCTATGCCTGCCAGGATTTTGATTTTGATCGCGGAGCCGGCCTGCACTCGGTTCCACGCTATTTCGGCATCCCGGCCGCGCTCTGGATCGCGCGGGGTTTTCACGCTGCCATGGTCGCGCTGCTCGTTGTGGTGCTGATCGTATTCGGGATGGGCAAACTCGCCGTCTGCGGTGTTGTGGTTGTAGTCTTGCTCTTGCTCTACGAACATTCCCTGGTCAAGGCCGATGACCTCTCGAAGCTGAATGCGGCGTTCTTCACCATGAACGGTGTCATCTCGGTGTTGTTCTTTCTGTTCGCGGCGGGAGATGTGTTGCTGCGACGATAGATTCTGACAGCCCGGCTGCGACGACCGTTAGCCCTACTGGGCACGCGGATAAATCTGGCGCCCGAATCTGTGGCAAACATCGGCGAAGTCTCTTGGATTGTACGTAACGAAAGCCTGAATGCGGAGATTTACGTCTGAGAGCATTCTTCGAACGACGCGGTCGGTCGCACTTAAACTGCGGTATTGTCGGCGAGGCCTATTCAGTTCCTCAAAGCATTCTTCAAGGACACCTTCCCGGAAGGCATGGTCGGGGATTAATTGGATTTGCGAGAGCGCCTGAAGGCGTTTCCAGTCCCTCTCCATCCGTCCTAGGCCCTTAATGTTCCTGGCCATTCGCGTTGAAACAGTCTCGTACAAGATTGGCCAGGGAATAAGCAGACGATTCGCTCCAGAGCCGAAAAGCCGGACAAAGTCCGTCACGGCCTCCTCGTGCCGCTCATCACGCTCGTCGTAAACGCCAATCAAAAAGCCGGCATCAGAACAAATCGTGCTCATGCTTCGTCGCGGTCACCGCCATCCGCGGGAACCTGGGCGAACCCTTTCCAAGAAGAAACCTTTCTTTTCCCGACTACAAACCTGCCGCCTTCCTTCATACTAATCAGATACGCTCTGGCATTCTTCGTTCCGCGAAGTATTTCTTTGATCTCCTTCGCGACCTGATCCCGAGGTTGATTCGAGCGGAAGGTTGCAACACTGTCGCCGCATTCTTGCGCGTCCTGCCGGTCGAGCCACTCATATAGAGCGTCGTAATTCCCGTGAAGGCCCAAATCGAAAGACAGCCAGTATCGTTTCACAGGCTCGGCCTCGTGTCCTTGGCGGTTGATATTCGCTATCATAAAGCTTTCTTAACGCTACCACGCCGACGGGGATCGTGCTATTTGAAGAAATCGTGGCATATAGTCCCATAGTGGCACTTCGAAACGGAGGATCCGATGGGTCGCAGTGCAGCTATTCTTCTTTTACTCGCCACTTCCTGTTTCGCCCAAGAACCCACACAGGCGTCGCGTCCAGTTCCGGGCAGCCCGCAGGACCTTGTCCAGCAAGGCCAGAAGCTTAGCCGCGAGGGCAAGCAGGATGAAGCTCTCGCGCTTTACAGTCGGGCTCTCGAGAAGGCTCCGAATCTATTTGAGGCGCACCTCGCAGCGGGAGTGGCGCTCGACCTCAAGGGCGATTATGCGCAGGCACGGGAGCATCTCAGCAAGGCCATCGATCTCGCCGGCCCCGACACCAAGGTTCAGGCGCTGCGTTCGATGGCGATCTCCTATGCCTTCGAAGGCGATGGCAAGAAGGCCGAGAAGTATGAAAAGCAAGTGATCGACTCGGCCATCGCCATGAGCCTTTGGATCAATGCCGCCGAAATCAGCGATGAACTTGCCCGCATCCTTCTCGAAAGCGGAGACCTGGGAAATGCTTACAAGTGGTATAAGAAAGGCTACGAAACCGCCTTGCGCAAGCCCGATTTGACGGACGCCGAAAAGAATCTCTGGCTGTTCCGCTGGGAGAATGCGCAGGCCCGCATCGCCGCGCGCCGCGGCAACGCCGCCGAAGCCCAGCAACACATCATTGCCGCGAAAGCCGCCCTCGACAAGGCCAACAATCCCGACCAGCTTCGTTTCTACCCATATCTGGTCGGCTACGTCGCGTTTTATACCGGCGACTACAAGGCCGCGATCGCCGAATTGCAGAAAGCCGACCAGCACGACGCGCTGATTCTGGCGCTGCTCGGCGAGGCTTACGAAAAATCAGGCGACGCGGCTCAGGCGAAGGACTATTACACAAAAGTGCTGGAAGTGAACAGCCACAATCCCACAAACGCGTGGGCACGGCCCTTGGCGAAGAAGAAGTTGGCTGCGGGCGCGTGAACCAACCGTTCCCCTGGTTTTTGCATCCGATTGGCATGCGTGCGCCCATCATTCCGCTCACTTTAGCTGGCGCGATGCTCTTGGTTTGCGCGAACTGCAACAAAAACCAAAGTCCGCAACAGCTTCGACAAGAGACTGCCCAGGAAACGGCCGCGCTGAAGCGCGACACGGCCGCCGTGGCGGAAGGTATCAAGGACGGGCTTCGTGATAAGAATTCTCAGAACAAGCTGGTCAACATCAATAAGGCGACGAAAACCGAACTGACGACCCTGCCGGGAATCGACGCGCGCCGCGCGGAGAAGATCATTGCCGAGCGCCCATATTCGGATAAATATCAGACCGTGAGCAGAGGCGCACTCTCAGACAATGAGTACGCCAAGATTCAAGATCAGATTACAGTGGCTCACTAGCGCTTCTCGTAACATCGAACGAGCCGGCTCCAGATACTGGCTTCTCCATAGCGGCGCAGATACTGCCTGCGCTATGATCAGAGAGATGCCCGCGCAAGGTTTATCCGTTCATCCTTTTCAAACCGACGACCCGCGCCTCGCGCCGATTCACGAGAAAGTCCTCGCCGGCGAGCGCCTCACCACCGACGACGCTCTCGCCCTCTACCGCACCGGCGACATTCTCGCCGTTGGCTGGATGGCCAACGCGGTGCGCGAGCGCATGCATGGCGACAAGACCTACTTCAACGTCAATCGGCACATTAATCCCACGAATGTTTGTGTCGCCGCCTGCCGCTTGTGCGCTTTCGGCCGCAAGAAAGATGCACCCGGCGCCTACACCATGGCACTCGAAGAGGCCTTCGAGACTGCGGCATCGGGATACTCCGAGGCGGTTACGGAATTCCACATCGTCGGCGGACTGCATCCCGATCTGCCCTTTCAGTATTTTCTTGACCTCTGCTCCGGCCTGAAGCAGCGCTTTCCACAAGTGCATCTGAAGGCGTTCACCATGGTTGAAGTCGCGTACCTGTCGAAGCGCGCCAAGCTTTCGATTCGCGAAACTTTGGAACAGCTCAAAGCCTCAGGCGTGGACTCGTTACCCGGCGGCGGCGCGGAAATTTTCGCCGACCGCGTCCGCCACATCATCTGCGATCACAAGATCGACGGCGACCAGTGGCTCGAAACCGCCAGGCTCGCCCACCAGATCGGATTGAAGTCAAACGCCACCATGCTCTACGGCCACGTCGAAAACGACGAAGACCGCGTCGACCACCTGCTCAAGCTGCGCGCTCTGCAAGACGAAACCGGCGGCTTTCAAACCTTCATCCCGCTGGCGTTTCACCCGGATAACACTCCGCTGCAGCACCTGCCCAAGACCACCGGCATGCTCGACATGAAACAGATCGCCGTCGGCCGTCTCGTGCTCGACAACTTCCCGCACATCAAATCCTACTGGCAGATGGTTAGCGCCAAGATGGCGCAAATTTCCCTCCGCTTCGGCGCCGACGATATGGATGGCACCGTGATCGAGGAAAAGATTTACCACGACGCCGGTGCGACCACACCGCAAGCCATGCGCCGCGAAGAACTGGAGCGCCTGATCCGCACCGCCGGCCGCCAGCCGATCGAGCGGGACACGCTCTACCGCCCCGTCACTCGTACGGAGACCTCAGTCACGGTCGCGGTGTAGCGGCGCTGGGGCCTCACTTGGGATTATTCGGTTAGTTCATCAACTGACATTTCGACATCTCGCAGAATCGCACGCAGCAGGCCCGGGCCAAGAACTTCGCCGGCATGAATCGGTACGACCGTTGCTCCTCCGTCCGGGTGCTTCAGGAAAGTGTGGCTGCCTTTGGTGCGAACTGCCACAAAGCCCGCGCGCTCGAGAATCCGAATTAGTTCCTTGCCCTTGAGCCGGGGAAGGCGCGTCATATCGAAATTTGCTGGACCCCGACCAGTTCAAGCGATCGGCTGGCGCCGTCTTCGCTTTCCAGACACAACGCAACCGCTTCGCGCATCCGTTTCATGAGTGTGTCGAGAGTTTTCGCCTGCGTGTGACAGCCTCGAAGCACAGGAACGGTTCCAACATAGTAGCCATCCTCATCCCGCTCAATCACGACAGTGAATTTTCGCTGAACCCTCATGCTTGAATTCCTAGTCGCGATTCTATCAGTTCGAGTCGCGGCTGATACTCGATTCCGCGATTGACTTCCGCAGTTCCTCCGCCGATCCCTGCAGCAGATTCCTCAGCACTGCAACTTCCGCCTCAATTCCCGCGTGCAGCGCCGGGTCCACGTCGGGCGCGAATAACGGAGAATGATTCGACGGCAGCATGGTTCCCGCGGCCTTAGCTTCCGCGAACTTCACCGGATCGGCTCCGCCCAGGCTGAAGTAAAAACCCGGAATGCCCTGATCGATAAAATAGGAAAAATCTTCGGACGGCGTAATCGGTCCGACTGTGAAGACGTTGTTCTTTCCCAGGGCCGCCTCCAGCGGCGCCCGCAGCCGCTCGGCCAGCGCCGGATTGTTATACACCGAATCGGTCCCTTCGTAGTGATCGATCAAAGGCTCGCGCGGAGCGCCGGCTGCCGCAGCTTCTCCATCGGCAATGCGCGTGATCGCCGCCAGCACCTGTTTGCGGACTTCCTGCTTGTACGTCCGCACCGTCAGTCCCATCTCGGCCTCGTCGGGAATGATGTTGTTTTTCGTTCCGGCCCGCACATAGCCGACCGTGACGATCGCCATTTCGCCCGGCTTGACCTCGCGCGACACGATCGTCTGCAGCGCAAGAATCGTGCGCGCCGCGATCACGATCGGATCAACCGTCGTGTTCGGCGCAGCGCCATGTCCGCCTTTGCCGTAAATCACAATGCGCACCGAGTCGGCGTTGCTGTTGTAGATGCCCGGAGTAATCGTTGCCGTCCCGGCAGGCGTGGCGTTGCCAACATGCAGCGCGACCGCCACGTCCGGCTTGGGAAAACGCGTAAACAACCCGTCGCGAATCATTCCTTCCGCTCCCCCAATCGTTTCCTCGGCCGGTTGCCCAATCAGCATGAGCGTTCCATGCCACGTGCTTTTGCTGTGCGCCATGATTTCCGCCGTGCCCACCAGCGCTGCCATGTGCAGATCGTGCCCGCAGGCGTGCATCACCGGAACGTCCCGCCCAGCATCGTCTTTCGCGTGAACCTTACTCGCATAGGGCAGCCCGGTCTTTTCTTCCACCGGCAAGGCATCGAGTTCGGTGCGCAGCATAATCGTTGGTCCAGCGCCATTTTTGAGAATCGCCACCACTCCGGTCCCGCCCACGTGCTCGGTCACGTCGTAGCCGGCATCGCGCAGGTGCGCGGCCAGTTTCTCCGCGGTCTGTGTCTCATGGCCTGAAAGCTCCGGATGCTCGTGAATATCGAGGTAAAGCGCGTGCGCATCGGGATAAACCTTGTCAACTTCCTTCGAGGCCGGCGCACTCTGCGCGCAGGCTGCGCCGGTAAGAGATGCAAGCAGCAAAAATTCTGTCAGCGTCATGGTTCACGGATGATACCTTTCCCATTCTTCATCCCGCAATCCGTTCTGCAAGAAACGGAAGTGACAAACTTTGTCAATGCAGGAGATTCCCGAAGACGTCCAGGTTTGCCGCGCGTTTTTCCAATTCTCAGCTTGACGCGTTTTCTGCGGGTGTACAATTCGGCTAGATGCTCTTGTAGCAAAGCACTTGGTTGCGCGACTTTTGTACAGCAAGGCCGAGGCGCTCATGAATGTTCACGTCAGTTACCGTCTTCATAAGATTCCCGCCGTTGAGAAAGACATCCAGCATCAGATCGAAAAACTGCAAAAACGGCTGCAGGTCTTCCGCCCCGAACTCGTCCATCTAAAGGGCGTGGTCGAGGAGATTTCCGCCCGCGAAGGCATTCAGGTGTCGCTGAATCTGCGGTTGCCCTCGGGGCAAATGGCGGTGCAGTCCTCCGCTCCTACGGCCGCAGCTGCGGTGAAGAATGCTTTCGAAGATCTGCTGCAGCAGGTAGGCAAGCACAAAGACCTGCTGCGCTCTTCGCACAAGTGGATGCGTGACCGGCGCGGTAACAGCGCCCGCCCCAGCCCGCCAGTGCACGGAGTTCCCTTCGAGCAGACGTTGGCCGCAGTTTTTCCTCCGACCATTTCTGCCGACGACGTTCGTTCCTACGTCAACGTAAATCTGGCGCGCCTGGAACGCTTTGTGGAGCGCGAAATCTATTTCCGCGAAGCCCAGGAAACGGTTGTGCCCGGCTCCCTGACCAGGGAGGAAGTGATCGACGAAACCATTGCCGCCGCGCTCGGCAATGGGCAGGAAAAGCCCGAACGCCTGTCCCTCGAGCCCTGGCTCTACCGGCTGGCGCTGCAGGCTCTCGATGAACTTTCCCGCACCGATGAAAGCAATGGCAACGCCGTCCATCTCGAGGATTCCGCTCGCCGGCGCAACGTCAAAGCCAGCGACGAGCCCGAACTGCAGTTTCATCAGCCCGACGAATCCATCACCGGCGAAACCGTGATCCCCGATTCCAGGGTGGCAACGCCCGAGCAAATCATGGCTTCGGACGAAATGCTGCGGCTGATCGCTTCCGCTCTGCGCGATCTGGGCGCCGGCCCGCGCGAAGCCTTCATCCTGCACGCCATCGAAGGCTTTACAGTCGACGAGATCATGGTGATCACCGGACTTCCGTCCGACCGTGTACTCGCTTTTATTTCCGCGGCGCGCGAGCACCTGCGCAAAGCCCCGACCCTTGCCGGTCAATTCGAGGGCAGGCTTGCCTCCACGGGCGCCGCTTAATCCGATTTTAATTTTTTGAGAGGTCCTCCATGAGTATTACGCGCGAACAAATTCGAGATTTGGCTGAATTTCAAGATAAGGATTGCAGCGCTCTCAGCTTTTATTTCCAGCCCTCCACCCCGCGCAACAAGGCCCACAAAGAAGATACGATTCTCATCAAAGACCTCGCCCGCGAAGCCCTGCACCGGCTCGAAGCTGACAGGAGTTCAGACAGCAAGTCTGCTGAAAGTAAAGCCTCCGAAAACAAGGCCAAGGCGACGAGAGACAGTGTCCGCTCCGACCTCGACCGCGTTCTGCGCCTCTCCGCCGAACTTCGCAGCAACGGCGCCCATGCCAAAGCCGTCTTCGCCTGCGCCGCGCAAAACCTTTGGCAGGAATACGATTTGCCTCCCAATCTTCCGGGCACGCAACTTATTGTGGACCGCCATTTTCATCTGAAACCCATCGCGCATCTGCTGGGCGCATTTCCTCGCCTGGGAGTGGTTTTGGTCGACCGCCACAAAGCCCGAATTTTCGACCTCCGCCTGGGCGAGCTGACCGAGCGCGAAGGCCTGTTTCAGCCGCTCTCCCGCAAAGGACGCAGCGATGGCTATGCCGGTTACGATGGCGGCCATGCGCAGCGCCGCGTCGAGGACGAAGCCCGCCATCATTTCAAGGCCGTCGCCGAGCTTTTGAAGGAGTGGCTGGATAAAGGCATATTCGAGAAATGGATTCTTGGTTGTCAGGACGTGCATCGCTCGCAGCTCGAACCGCAACTCCATTCCTATGCGAGTCAGGCTATGCTCGGCCGCTTCCAGGCCGATGTGGGCCACATTACCAACGAAACCATCCGCGCCCATGCCCAGCAAATCATCGAACGCTGGCAAGACGAACGCCGCCGCGAACTCGTCGGCCGCGTGCTGAGCCAGGCGCGCAGCCACGGACGCGGCGTCACCGGTTTGCGCCGCGTGTTGCGCTCACTCGAACTGGGCGAAGTCCAGACTTTGCTGATTGGCGACCACTTCGAAGCTCATGCCGTCGAGTGCGCCGGCTGCGGCCACATCGACGCGCATCTGGTGTCCTTCTGTCCGGTTTGTGGACGGGCCACGCAGGAAGTCGTCGACGTCGGCGAGGCCGTCCTGCCCTGGGTGATTCGCCGCGACATCGAGATGTTTTTCGTGCACGACGACCCCGAGTTCGACAAAGTGGGCAACATCGCAGCACTGCTGCATTTCCGCTCGGAAAATGTGCAGCCCATCAACGCAGCCATAGCCGATCAGTTGGGCCGGGCCGGCGCAGCCTATCCTGGCCGCCTGCGCCGTTTCGCCAGCCGCTAAGCTCGCCAGTTAGCAGACGGCGCGCCAGTGGAAGCTGTATCGTGAATCGTGTTGGTAAGGGCACGATTTTCCAGTCGCGCCGTCCGGACCTGATTGAGACCAGGGCTTTAGCCCTCAGGCGGCCGCCGCTTTGTCTCGCCACGAGCTGACTTCGCTCCCTCTCAGCCCAAAGGCGGCATTCACTCTGCAGCCCCTCGCGTGATTCCCCTCCCGCCGTGATATGCTTCCCAGTTCCGCCTGCTGATCCGCTCCACCCTCGCAGTGGAAATGAATTCCTTGCAAGCGGCCGGTAGTCCGGGGAATGAAAATCTGCCGAACGAAATTCAACAAGAAAGTCCGTCCAAGGAGGGCTCTGTGACATTCTCGCGCCGTGATTTCGTCAAGACATCAGTGCTGGGGGCCGTCGCCACTACACTGGGCACGCCGGCCTCGGCCGCCGAAATCTCCGTCCATGCCCATCCTTCGCAGAGCGCAACTCCCACCCGACCCATCATCATCTGCGCCCACAACGGCTACGCCTATGTCGAGGCTGCATACGCCTACCTAAAAAGCGGCGGCGATACGCTCGATGCCGCGATCAAAGTAGTCAAGGGCCCGGAAGACGATCCCAAAGACGACAGCGTTGGCCTCGGCGGATTGCCCAACGAAGAATGCGTGGTCGAGCTCGACTCCTGCTGCATGCACGGTCCCACGCGCCGCGCAGGAGCAGTCGGAGCCGTGCGCAACATCAAGAATGTTTCCATGGTCGCGAAGGCAGTGATGGAAGACACCGGCCACGTCATGCTGGTTGGCGAAGGCGCTGAGCGATTCGCCGTCGACGTCGGCTTCCCGCGCGAGAACCTGCTCACCGACCGTTCACGCAAGATCTGGCTGTTGTGGAAGGAATTCAATTCTGACCGCGACTGGTGGGGACCAGGCATGGCCGATCCACATTGGGTTCCGCCGGCGCCCGAGTCCAAGCCGCGGTCCGAGTTGTGGCGCGATAAAATCCAGCAACTGCAGCAGCGCGCCGCCGCACTCGGCATTGAACCCGAGTTCCAGCTCGCCGCGGTTCGCCGCGTCCTGTTTCCGCCCTCCGGCACCATCCACTGCTCAGTCTTGAACGACAAGGGAGAAATGTCCGGCATTACCACCACCAGCGGCCTCGCTTTCAAGCTTCCCGGCCGCGTCGGCGATTCGCCCATCATCGGCGCCGGCTGCTACACCGATCAGGATGTAGGTTCCGCCGGCGCTACCGGCGCGGGAGAAGAAAACATCAAGATCGCCGGCGCGCATACCATCGTCGAAAACATGCGCCACGGCATGTCTCCGCAGGAAGCCGGTATCGACGCCCTCAAGCGTATCGTCCGCAACTACAACGGCGACATGACCAAGCTGCACTACATGGACATGACGTTCTACATCCTGCGCAAAGACGGCGTCTACGCCGGCGTCTGCCTGTGGGAAGGATACTCAGCCGGTCATCCGCACACATTCGTAGTCCACGATGGCAAGCTGCGCTACGAAACCGCCACGCCATTGCTGAAGGGATTCTCCCAGGACTGGCCGCCCATGCCGGTCGTCCCGGAGGAACTGAAAAAAGATTCCGAGTACCTGAAATAAGAGTAGCGCCGCCGTCCCGGCGGCTGTCCTGCGGGCGTCTCGCCCGCAGAGCCGGGAGCGAGACGCCGCTGACTTTCCTGAATATCGTCGATCCTTTGCGGCCTCACGAGAACCTCACCTTCACATCCGGTCCTTTTTCCAGATGAATGCTCTCCACGAACCGCACTTTGCCGGTACGCAGCGTCAAAATCACTGAAGACGTCCGCGTGCCCTCGCCGAAGAAGCGCACGCCCTTCATCAGCGCGCCATCGGTCACACCGGTAGCGGCAAAGATCATTTGCTTGCCGGGCGCGAGATCTTCGGCCTCGTAGATGCGGTTTTTGTCCTTGATGCCCATCCGCGCCAGCCGCTCCTCCTGATCGGGTTTCACCACCAGCCGGCCGAGCATGTATCCGTTGAGGCAGCGAATCGCCGCCGCCGTAATCACCCCCTCAGGCGCACCGCCTGAGCCCATTACCGCGTGGACGCTCGTTCCGATGACCGCCGCCGCGACTCCCGCTGAAAGATCGCCGTCACCGATCAATCGAATGCGCGCACCCGCCGCCCGAATGTCGGCGATCAACTTTTCATGGCGCGGCCGGTCGAGCACGATCACCACCAAATCCTCCACATCGCGCTCCAGCCGCTTGGCGATATTCTTCAGATTGTCGGCGACCGGCGCGTCCAACTCGACCGCGTTCTTGCACGACGGCCCGACCACAATCTTCTCCATGTAGCAATCGGGCGCGTTCAGCAGCCCTCCGCGCTCCGACGCCGCCAGCACCGTGATCGACCCCGGCGCGCCGGTCGCGCACAGATTCGTCCCCTCCAGCGGATCGACCGCGATATCGACCTCCGGCACGTCCATGCCGTCGGGAAACTCCGCCCCAACTTTCTCTCCGATATAGAGCATGGGCGCTTCATCGCGCTCGCCCTCGCCAATCACAATGGTCCCGCGCATGGGAATCGAATCCATGGTCTTGCGCATGGCCTCGGTTGCCACGTGATCGCTCAATTTGCGTTCGCCCTGTCCCATGGTGCGCGCCGACGCGATCGCGGCGACTTCCACCACCCGCAGGAATCGCGACGCCAGATCGCTTTCGATGTTTTCTCCGAAACTGCGTGCCTTGCCTTCCGGTCGAGTCTGTGTAACCACGAAAGCCTCCCAGGGTAATCGCGAAACAGGCGCCGGTGAAGCAATGGCGCCCGGCCGCGCCGGGTTGAGACTATATCGCAATCGCAGAAAGAATGAAAAGCGCAGATGAGCCCAATCGTTTTTGTTCATGCAAATCACGCCTCTGCAATGCGCGCCGCGTTCTTCTCCGTGATATTCTCCTTACCCTGATTCCTAACCGCGCATGCCCAAAAATCGTCCAATGACTGTCCTGTGCATCACCACCTACGAAAAAGGCCAGGAATTCATGCGCGAGTGCAAGCGCCAGGGCTGCCGCGTAATTCTTTTAACCGCCGAGAAATTGCGCGATGCCGACTGGCCCCGCGAGAACCTCGACGACACGTTTTACCTTCCCGCTGAAATTTCCATCCCTGACATCGTCAAAGCCGTCACCCATCTCGCACGCTCTCACAAGCTCGACCGCATCGTCGCGCTCGACGAATATGACATGGAAACCGCCGCCACGCTGCGCGAACATCTGCGTGTCCCGGGCATGGGCTTGACCACCATGCGCTATTTCCGCGACAAGCTGGCCATGCGCATGCGTGCTCTCGATCGCGGCGTCCGCGTGCCTGATTTTGTCCCAGTGGTGAATCACGACGACATCCGCTACTACCTCGACCACGTACCGGGACCCTGGGTGCTCAAGCCGCGCCAGGAAGCCTCGGCCATCGGCATCAAGAAAATCAATGCCGCCGAAGAATTGTGGCCGGTGCTCGAAACCCTGGGCGACAAGCAGTCGTCATTCCTGCTGGAAAAATTTGTTCCCGGCAACGTCTTCCACGTCGACTCGGTGGTGTCGGAAAATGAAGTTGTCTTCGCCAACGTCAGCCAATACGGCAAGCCTCCCATGAACGTAGCTCACGGCGGAGTCTTCACCACCTTCACGGTGGAACGCGGAAGCGAAGCTGATTCCGGCCTGCGCGCCATCAATCACGACCTGATCGCAGCCCTGGGACTGGTTCGCGGAGTCGCGCACGCCGAATTTATTCAGGCTCGAGCCGACAGCAATTTCTATTTCCTGGAATGCGCCGCCCGTGTCGGCGGCGCCTACATCAACGAGATGGTCGAAGCCGCCACGGGAATCAACCTCTGGCGCGAGTGGGCCCGCATCGAAGTCGCCGGCGGAGACGGCAGTTACAAACTTCCGCCACCACGAGAAGAATATGCGGGAGTGATCCTGTCGCTGGCGCGGCAGGACGATCCCGACACCTCAGCCTACAACGATCCCGAAGTATGCCTGAGAATCAAAAAACACCATCACGCCGGACTGGTGCTGCGCTCCGCCGATCCGCATCGCATTCCGCCCTTGCTCGAAGACTACGCCCAGCGCTTCGCCCATGAATTCCTCGCCGTCGAACCGCCCAGAGACAAACCCACAGCCTAGCCACCGAATCATCTTTGCTAGGCTCGCTCTCCGCTACTATCTGCGCTACTATTTGCGAATGAGCACTCCCACAACCGAGCATCTGCCGGAAAAAGTTCAGGAAAGAAAAGATCCAACCTATCTGTTCACCGAAAAATCGGTGGCCGAAAAGAGCGAAATCGCCCGGCGTTTCATCGACACCCGTACCCGCCTCAACGGCAACGTCGACAAGGCCAACAACTTCCTCGTCAAGCGCTTCTATAACATCGACCACAACGCTTACCTGGAAGGCGCTCTGCCGGCTAAAACGAAAGAGCTCATGGGATTGGTTGCTTCCGCCTGCCTGCGTTGCGACGACTGCATCTTCTATCACGCCATCCAGGCCTACCGCCTCGGCGTGCCCCGCGCCGAGCAGGAAGAATCGCTCAACGTCGCCCTGGTCGTCGGCGGCAGCATCGTAATCCCCCACCTGCGCCGCGCCTACGAGTTACTGGAAGAGTTGTATGGATAAAGGATAGAAGAGTTGCGTGGATAAACGATACGGGAAGGGCACGCCCCTGAGGGAACAGCGATAGCCCGTCTAATTTGGCGCAGATACAATTATCGAAGCGTTATCGCGCGGTCCCTAACGAAGAAGATCGCTGCTCAAGGGCCGTGCGCGGGGCTGACGCCTTGTCCGTCGGCGTCACTTAATTCTTAGATAAAAACTTCGGGTGAGACCTGAAATCGACGGCTCAGGCGACGAATGTGTTCCGTAGTTAGCTGCCGCTTTCCATGCAGTACCTCGGAGACGATGCTAGGCGTCCCGAAAACATCCAACAGGTCCTTCTGTCTCAGATTGTTCGCGAGCATCAGTTCGTTCAAGGCATCTACTGGACCAGCAGCCTTGAGCGCGTAGTGCTTCTCTTCAAAATCTTCAATGAGCAACGTCAGGAGCTCTGTCATGCGACGTTCGGCAGCAGTCATCTTATTACCTTTGCGGTCCAACTCTTCCAGCAAAGCGAGGTAATGCTGGTTCTCCGCCTCGCTGCGAATAACAGCCGGCAGGGTGCTGGAAAGCAGAGCGGCATATTCAGATCGGGCGGCGGTCGCATTCATAATTTCCAAATTCCTCTGTCATACTCCGCATGTGTCAAAACATGGCGGATGTAGATTCGGCCGAAAGCGTAGTTGACTTCGGTAATCAGCCTGTACCGATTACCTTTAATGTTGAACACCGTCCACTTCCCGACAGCATCCGCGCTCGAAAAGGTCTTCCGTACGTCCGCCAGATTCTTCCAGCCAGCCCTTTTCGCAATCCGAAACCACGCCTCCAGCGGAACTTCAAGGTCGCTCCGCCGTGCGACGGCTTCCTTGAGCCTTTTTCGGCTGATAACGTGCATACCCTCCGCCAGAGCGGGCCGGTCTTGTGCAGTCGAAGACCTTGGTGCTGTCATGTGTTCTCCTCCGCAATGTCGTCTCTTTCGAGGCAGACGACGGCTCTGGGGCACTACTTGCGGTTGCGCACCCCGGCTGCCGGGGCGTGGTAAAGGGAGAAACACCTGATGCGTCAAAACCCAATGAAAACCCTAAATATCGATCCTCTTGAGTTCGCATCATGCGAACATGATACTTCGCATAACGCGAACATGTCAAGTAGATTCCTGGTCGCGACCCCTAAAACGCGTCAATCCCCGTAACGCTCTGCCCAATAATCAGCGAGTGCACGTCGTGCGTGCCTTCATACGTCTTCACCGATTCCAGATTCATCAAGTGCCGCATGATCGGATAATCATCCGCCACGCCGTTCGCGCCCAGAATATCCCGCGACAGCCGCGCGCACTCCAGCGCCATCCACACGTTATTTCGCTTCGCCATCGAAATATGCTGGGGCTGAATCTTGCCCGCATCTTTCAACCGCCCCACCTGCAACACCAGCAGTTGCGCCTTGGTGATCTCGCTGATCATCCACGTCAGCTTGTCCTGCACCAGTTGATGCGACGCGATCGGCTGGTCGCGCCACTGCTTGCGCAGCAGAGAATATTGCAGCGCGCAGTCATAGCACGCCATCGCCGCTCCCAGCGCTCCCCACGCAATCCCGTAGCGGGCTTGATTCAGACACATCAAAGGCGATTTCAACCCGCCCGTCTTCGGCAGCAAATTCGCTTCCGGCACATGCACATCCTGCAGCGACAGCCCCGACGTCACCGACGCCCGCAGCGACCACTTGCCGTGAATGTCGTCGGCCTTGAACCCAGGGCGATCGGTCTCCACCAGAAATCCGCGAATGCGATCCTTCTCGTCCTCCACCTTCGCCCAGATAATCGCCACATCGGCAATCGTCCCCGAAGTGATCCACATTTTCTCGCCATTGATCACATACTCGTTGCCGACCTTGCGCGCCCGCGTCCGCATTCCGCCTGGATTCGATCCAAAATCCGGCTCCGTCAGCCCAAAGCAGCCGAGCTTCTCGCCCTTCTGCATGGCCGGCAGCCATCGGTCTTTCTGCTCGTCGCTGCCAAATTCGTAAATCGGATACATGCACAACCCCGACTGCACGCTCACAAAGCTGCGCACGCCGGAGTCGCCGCGCTCCAGTTCCTGCGTCATCAGCCCATACTCAACATTGCCCATCCCCGCGCAGCCGTAGCCTTTCAGCGACGCGCCAAAAAATCCCAGATCGGCCATGGGCTTGACCAGTTCGCGCGGAAAGCGCCCCGCGCGATTGCACTCTTCAATAATCGGAATCAGATTCTCTTCGATAAATTTGCGCGTGGTGTCGCGGACCAGCCGTTCGTCATCGGTGAGCAGGGAATCGTACTGGATGAAATCGACGCCGCGAAATTTGATGGCAGGCATGAGAAAGTCTCCGTAGCTAAGAAGTGGCCCCAGTCTCTACGCCCGATGAGCTCTGCACCGAGAATGAGCTCCGCATCGAAAATGAGCGCTGCTCAAGTGAGAGCCGGACGAAGCCAGACAGGTTTGCCGAAGACACAACGGGCCGCGCAACCAGCAGGCAAACATACGACGGTAGCAGGGGCAGGGAAGCGGGGTCAAACCGGCGAAGCCCGCAGCGAGACAGCCGGCACAACATGCTGTAAAATCAAAAACGACGGAAGAAACTCAAGACGCAGCCTGAAGGCTCTTCCCGAGTGGATCCCGCCGTCGCGGGCGAAAGTTTCAGCAACATCCCATCCACAACATCCGCCGTGAGACGAGCGGATCGCGCTGCGCAGACATTCAGGAAATCAGGAGAAACCAACCATGGCAGTAGGCGCCAAGATCGCAAAAACCGCAGACCGCAAAAAGGTCATGGACACCACCAAGAGCACCGATTGCCCCAAGTGCGGCAAGCCCACCCGCATCGTCAAGCGCGTCAAAGACCGCGAACGCAACGTCCCCGGCGGAGTCTACATCTCCTGCTCCGCCTGCGAGTTCTTCGAGAAGCTATAGGCAGCGACCTACCGGGCTAGTCGAGTGCGAGCGCGATTCTGAGCGCTTCGTCCAACTCCGCTAGCTTGGGCCAGGAGAGCGATCCGACGAACTGGGTAAGTTCCGCTTTCTGCAAGCTGCTTAGGTTGTCGCAGACAATCCAACTCTCGTGCTTCAGCCCCTCATTTGGCCCCACCGCAACCTGCGTCGATAGTCCTGTTCCGTTGGTGAAGACGGGAGCGCAAATCACGGTTGCATAGGCAGTATCAATGAGACGTTGCCGGCTCACAATCACGAAGCTTCGATACTGCTTCGGATCGCTCCGTGGCTTGCGCACCCGGTATATGTCTCCCCTCCGCATGCCCGCTGGCCCTCGCTATTCCTGCGGAAAATCGCCGAACGGCGCCTGATATTCGAGCGCGTCCAGGGCTTCGCGGTTCAACCTCTCGGCATTTCGGTTGATGATCTCCGCGTCGCGAGCGTCGCGTTCCGCCCGCGCCCGCGTGCGCAGATGTTCGGCAAGAACTGACTCAATGAATGCGGAGCGCGAGTGCTTCGATCCCGCGAGGCGGTCGATCCCGGTCAACACCTCTTTCGAGAGTGTGATAGATGTCTTCTCTTTCATGCTACCAATATACCACCAATCTACCGCCTGGAAGAATACCTAGTTCGAGCCGATATTGCGGCGGAGAATCTCACGAAACTCAGCCTGCTGCTCGTCGGTGAAGGCGCGTTTAGGAATGGTGATATACGCGCGCGGCTGAGGCATGACTACAAACACCGACTTTGCTTCTCCCCAAGCCACATAGGCGGACCAGGCCACTTTGGAATCGGCATGGGCATTGTGAAATTCGAAGCCCTGCTCAGAGACGTCCAGAGTGATCGGGGACTGAGCCACGGGGTGATTTCTAAATTGCCGGCGAGAGTAAAATCTCGGCGCGAGCAGCATATAAGTAAACCAGCCAACGCCAAAAATGAGCCCAAACAGAGCAAACGGAGTTGTTTCGGAGCTTCGGGCAACGAGAAGCAGCAGTAGGGATGTCAGTGAGGCGGTAGCAACGATGGGGTACGCAATCCACCGCAGCCATTTCTGCCATTTGCGCCGGCTCCGCCACGCGATGAATCCCTGGTAGAAGTCTTCGGGAGTAAGCTGATAAGTGATATGCACTGCCAGCGGATTATAGCAACGGAGTAAAACGCCTACCCGCTGATCTGCCCCAGAATCGCCCGCGCCTCGGCCGCCGGATCGGCGGCATCGGTAATCGGCCGGCCGACCACGATGTGGCTGGCGCCACATGCAATCGCCTCTGCGGGAGTGACTACGCGCACCTGATCGCCAACGTCACCGCCCGCAGGCCTTACGCCCGGAGTCACAATCGCGAACCCGTCGCCAAGCTCCGCGCGCAACGTGGACGCTTCCCGCGCCGACGCGACCACGCCGTGGCATCCGTTGGCCAGCGCGATGGCGGCCAGCCGCACCACGCTGTCCTCAACGCTTCCGCGCACGCCGATCTTCTCCAGATCGTTGCCGTCGAGGCTGGTCAACACTGTGACCGCGAGCACCATCAATTCCGGATTCGCCTGCGCCGCATCCACCGCCGCGCGCAGCATCTTGCCGCCGCCCGCCGCGTGCACCGTCAACATGCTCACGCCCAGCTTGGCCGCTTCCGCGACCGCTCGCGCCACGGTGTTCGGGATGTCGTGATACTTCAGGTCGAGAAACACGCGCCGCCCCGACGCCACCAGATCCCGCACCACTTGCGGACCTTCGGCGGTATAGAGCTGCATGCCGACTTTGTACGTCAGTGCCGAGTCTCCCACCGCCGCCACAATCTTCTGCGCGGCAGCGGCCGTCGAAACATCGAGAGCGACGATCAGCCGACGGCGTGGGTCGCTTTTGCCCAGTTCAACCTCACGCAGTTCAACTTCACGAAGATCGCCCTCGTGAAGACTGCCTGGGCGAAGATCGTCGCCGCGAATCTCTTCGTTGCGACGACCATCGCCGTAGCGCAAGTCTGTGCCTGGGATGCGGTTGGGCAGTGCTGCCGTCATCCCCGCTAGTGTATGGTTTTTACGGGAGTTCCGCCAGTGGGGGATCGTTATCGGCTACCGTCTGGTAAACCGTCTTTTGCCGGTTAGTTCCGTCCGCTTCGACCAGATCTAACCGGACACGCTGCAATCCCCGGTTAGCAAAGTGCAACACCGAGGCAGCGCCGTAGGAAAGATCGATAATCCGGCCCGGCACTACCGGACCGCGGTCATTCACCCGTACCACAACGGCTCTGCCGTTGCGCAGGTTGGTCACTTTCACATACGTCCCAAGCGGGATCGTCAGTGAAGCCGCAGTCATGTCATACATGTCGTACGGTTCGCCGCTGGCGGTTGGTTTTCCTACAAAGTATTCGCCATACCACGAAGCTGTCCCAACTTGATACGGCTTCGTCTTGGCCGGTTTGCGGACTACGAGTTTTGTTTGGGATGAACTACTTGGAGCCGGGGTCGCCTCCGAGTTGTTCGGTCCCTGAGCTGCTCCCAGGCTGGCAAACAAAAAAGCAAGCGCCAGTCCATGAGCTAAACGTCGTCGCATTCAGTTCTCCTCGCATACTCAAAAGTGGTCCTAGCCTCTAAGGCTGTCTTTCGCTGCAGTTCGTAGATGCTATCGGCCTGCCAAACTGCCTGTCAAGGCGAAAGGCCAGCTAATTTGATGACCTCCTAGTAATCGACTTCTCACGTAACCTATTGTTAATTTAGCCATATCCGAGGATTTCCCTTTGTTTCAGGACGGTTACGCCTTTATCAAACAGTAAATAGCCCACTGGTGAGACCCAGAGTAGAATTTACAAGGTTAGTGGAATCAATGACTTACAGCATGTCTCCCGCGAACCTGCATGGAATCATGTATTTACGAGGTTGACTTGGAAGTCAGCACCCAATATTTTTCCCGCCACGTGGCCCCGAAAGTAACTTCCGTCCGCACCCGATGTGAGAAGCTTGACCTCAGACGCGATACTATCGGGGATCGCTCCTAACCGAGGACCATGGCCGAAAGACCACTCGTAGTGCTCACCATCGCCGGGTTTGACCCCTCCTCCGGAGCTGGCGTCACCGCAGACATCAAAACCATTTCCGCCCACGGCTGCTATGGAGTTGCCTGCATCACCGCCATGACCGTGCAATCCACGGCCGGGGTCAGGCGCGTCGAGCCCCTCGACCCAGCCCTGCTCAACGATACCCTGGAAGAACTCGCCGCCGACATCGACATCGCCGCCGTTCGTATCGGCATGTTGGGATCGGGCAAGGTGGTCAAGGCGGTCGCCGATTTCCTGTCGCGCCCCACCCAGTCCGGCCGGTCCAGCCGCGCAGGGAAGGCCCGGCTGCCCAATATCGTGCTAGATCCCATCCTGAAATCTTCCTCCGGGGCCGACTTGCTCGACGCCAACGGGACGCGGCTTCTCATCGACAGGCTTATTCCACTGTGCGACGTGATCACCCCGAACGTCGACGAGGCTTTTGCCATCACGGGAATCAAGGTGGCCGAGCTCGACGAAATGAAGGCTGCCGCAGCCAAACTGCATGAATTGGGCGCGCCTGCCGTGGTCGTCACCGGCGGTCATCTCGAGAAGGCGGTTGACTTGTTAAGTTTCACGACCAAGCGAGGGATCGAGCACGAAGTCTTCAGAGCCGAGCGGCAGCGCTCCGCTTCCACGCATGGCACCGGATGCGCCTTCGCGACCGCCATGGCCTGCCATCTCGCCCTCGACCGTGGCCTGGCTGAAGCCGCCCTGTTGGCCAAGACCTATGTCACCGCCGCGATATCAAACGCCCACCCTCTCGGCAAAGGCACCGGGCCGGTGCATCACCTTTACCGCATGAGCCAGCAACGCCGTGCCGCCGGTTCGGGAAGCGAATCGTAAGAGGACGAGTGCGTCGCCGTGGAAGAGCGGCGCTTTGAGGGCCGCGTCAGAGGCGCGGGATGACGGGGCTTCAGCCTGAGGGAAGCCCGCGCTCCTCAGAGAAAAGTCCTATTCGCCGTCCGGATTGGAAGGTTTCTTCAGCAGGATTCCCGCCACAAATGCCGCCGTTGCCGCCAGCAGCCATTCCACCCGGTAGAACTGAATCGCCTGCCACTCGACCAGACTCTTGGCAGTGATCAGTCCCACGGCAAGCGCCCCGGCCACGCAACAAAGACCGACCACGAACGCGATCATCGAAGCGGTAGGAAGCCCAATCCAGCGCTGAATCTCATGGAAGTGCAGATAACTTAGCCACGCGGGAAATTCGAACTCACGCCAGATCCTGGCCGGATGGAATCCCCGGATCGCCGAGTGTACTCCGGCCACCGCCCTTTCCCAGAGCCCAGCCATTTCGGCGGCATCGGCGCGGGCGGTCGCGCTGATCGCCTCGCGACGGCGTCCACCGCAGGTGTGGCAAAAACGCGAGCCCAGCAGGAACTCACTTCCGCAGCGCGAGCAGACTTCCGCCATCGCCGGCGTCACCGGCCGTTCTACGATCTCTTCGGCGACCATGGGGGAGGGTGGCCGCCAAAACTCCTGAGGTGTCTGTTGCACTACATCCGACATAAGTAGACTCGATAGACTCTTAAAGACAAACTCTCAACCGCCTTTGGCATTCCAAACGCCAAACCGGTCACTGCCTAAGTACTCAGGCTCCAAACACTTGCAGTCGGCCCCGTCGGCGTCGGGCCTCTGGGTTAAGCAATAATTACTGCGTAAGCGAGTAAAGATGCACCGGTTACGAAAGCCCAACGACACCCTGCAACCGCTGCCCAACCAGACCGAACCCCACGCCCGCCATGTGCATCAGATGCAGGAAGGCCGGGCTTCTCAGGCAATGTATCCGACTGACGGCACCACTCGGTCCGACCGAGCTCCATTCGGCAGGACCGAGTCGCAGACCGCTCACACCAACAGCACAGATTCAGTCTGTGGCTGTGGAAATTATAGGGAACCGGGGCTCTCTTGGCAGTTGGCGTGGAGGGCACGTAGCTGACGTTCTTGGTTCCTGTCGCCTCAACTGGACCGCAGCCACGCGATGCCGGAACTTCATTTAAACTAGGTTATCGACCCGTGATCATTCCGACGAAACAAGTCCGCAGCAAACGATTAGCACCTCTACTCCTGCTGTTAGCTACCTTCGTAGCCGCATCCGCAGCTTTCAGCGCCAGCCAAAGCGAGCAGGCTTCCAACGAGGCTGTCGCTCCGCACGGCGCGCCGCATGACCCGCAAACCGACGCCGCCTTCGACCACTTCTACAACATGGAGTACGACCGCGCTCTCCCGGAGTTCGAAAAAATCCTCGAAAAGCACCCCAACGATCCCTTTGCCGTAAACCACATGCTGACCGCGGTGCTGATGCACGATCTCTATATAACCGGCGGCATGAATACCGGCGACTACTCCAACGACAGCTTCATCGGCCACGCTCCCCGGCCCACCGACCCCAAAATCAAGGCGCGGATCAAACAGCTTGTCGCCCGCGCCGAGGCTCTGGAAGAGCAGGAACTCAAAGCCAATCCCAAAGATGTGAACGCTCTCTACTGCCGCGGGGTCACCCGCGCCGAGTTTGCCGTCTACACGGGCATCATCGAGCGAGCCTGGTTCTCAGCCCTGCGCAACGCCGTCGGCGCGCGCCGCGACCACGAGCGCGTGCTCGAACTCGATCCCAACTACATTGACGCCAAGATGGTCGTGGGCACGCACAACTACGTCGTCGGGAACCTGCCCTGGAGCGTGAAAGTGGCGGCAGCCCTGGCCGGCCTGAGCGGATCCAAGGAAAAGGGCCTGGAATATCTGCGCGAAGTGGCCAGGCTCGACACAGAGAACTCGGTCGACGCCAAAGTGATCCTCAGCCTGTTCCTGCGCCGCGAGCATCTCTACGATGAGGCTCTCGGCGACATGCAGAGTTTGGCCGACAAGTATCCGCGCAATTATCTCTTCCTCACGGAAGTCGCCAACCTTGACCGCGCTGCCGGCCGCCTCGACGCCGCCGAAGCCGTCTATCGCAGAGTCTGGCAAAACGGACGGGAAGGCAAGTACGGCAACCTGCATTACGAGCTGGCGGCCTGGGGCCTGGGCGAACTGCTGCGCAGCAAAAAAGATATCTCCGGCGCCGCCGCCGCGTACGGGTTGGTGAATGAAGCGCCCGATCCCGATCCCGACATCCTGCAAAAAGCCAACCTCGCCGCCGGAGAAATGTACGACCTGCTGCAGAAGCGCGATTTGGCCATGAAGAGTTATCAAATGGTATTGGCCGGCAACGCCAACACCGGCCCCGCCGACCTGGCGAGGAGATACATCAAGGAAGCCTACCGGGAGTAAGCAACTTTAAGGTAAGGGCTTGAGTACGTGATAGAATGCATGCATCAATCAATTGATTGATCAACCCATCGATTCATCAGCTCATTGATTGATCAACCCATGAATCGCCGCGTCGACGCCCATCTCGCCCGCACCCAATTCGGTCAGATCATGGATCGCGCCGTTGAGAACAATGAGCGCTTTGTCGTCGAGCGCCGCGGAGAGCCCGCCGTTGTGATCATGAGCATACAGGACTTCATCCGCACTACGGCACCGCCTCCCGACTGGCTGAAAAAGGCCTGGAGTGGAGCGAAAAAACGGGGCCTCGACAAACTCACCGCCCGCGATATAGATGCTGAGATTTCCTCCTACCGCCGCGAGAAACGCAGGTGATTCGCGCGGTCATCGACACGAATGTCCTCGTGTCGGGCATGATCTCAAAGACAGGCAATGAAGCGCTCGTGATCCTGGCGGTCAATCAGAGCCTGTTGCGGCCCTGCTTGTCGGCTGAGATCCTCCAGGAGTACCGCGACGTATTGGTCCCGCCCAAATTCGCTTTTCCGGTTGACGACGTTGACGCCTTATTGGCCATGCTGCGGAGCCAAGGAGAGCACATAGTTCCGCCTTCGGTCCCGCGACTCTCGCCCGATCCCGAGGACGACAAATTCATCGCTTGCTCTCTCGCCGGCAAGGCCGATTTTCCCGTAACGGGCAACAAAAGACACTTTCCGGCGCCCCAGTTGACAAGCACAAAAGTTGTCAGCGCTGCCGAGTTGCTGGAATTGATCACGCTTGAGCTGTGAGTAGAGATAAGTTCCGACCGGGGAACTTTCGGTCTACAATCTCCGTATCATCTATCGGGGAGACCCTCGCCATGTACTGCAACTACTGCGGCAAAGTGATTCAGGATGACGCTCGAGTCTGTGCCTACTGCGGCATTCGCGTTGGCGCTTCGCTGGCCCGGACTCGACTGGTGCGCCCTCGCCTGGGGCGCAAAGTGGCGGGCGTCTGCCTCGGCTTCTCCGAATATTTCGACATCGATGTCACCGTGGTGCGCCTGGTCTGGCTGATCACCGCGATCATGACCGGCGTGGGATTCATCCCCTACGTCATTGCCTGGATCGTGATGCCGGAAGAACCGCTGCTGCTGCCGGCCCCGGCAAACGCGCGGCCCGTCACAAATTCGTAGCTCTCCGCGTCAAAGCTCGCCTATGACCGTCCAATAGGGGTCAGCGCGTAAGCCGGCGCGCTCAGGAGGATGCCTATGTTCCGCTCTCACGCAAAGTGTCTAGCAATCACGATCGCGGCGGTCGCCGGATGGGCCGCAAATCTTCAGGCGGCGCCGGCGCATCCCGCCGCCGACACCGATTCCCCAACACTGATCAATACCTGTCTGATCACCAACAATGTTGCTCAGCTTGTGAAGTTCTACGAGTCGATCTTGAACCTGAAGGCACAGCTGTCGGGTAAGGATTATGCGGAGTTCCACACGGGTGCTGCGGTGCTGGCGATTTTCTCCGCGTCTGCGCAGCAGCAATACATTCCTGACTCAGCCGAGGCGGCGAAGAACAAGAGCGCGATCCTGGAATTCAGAGTGGCCGACGTGGACAAGGAATATGCCCGCCTGCAGGGCCTGGTAAAAACCTGGGTCAAGCCGCCCACAAACCAGCCTTGGGGAACGCGTTCCATTTACTTCCGCGACCCGGATGGAAACCTTGTCGATTTCTATGCTCCGGTCAAGCCGCCAAACCAGCCATAATGAGTTAGCCCACGACCACGAGGCAATCCATTACATTGGTTGCATGGCATCCGCTCTCCCGCGCAGAGTCAAAAGTCTCGACGCCGAAATCGCCTATTGGACGCTGGGCGACGGAGCCCCCGTTGTGCTCTTGCATCCGTTTCCGGTGCATCATGAATTCTGGCTGCCGGTTGCCGAGACGCTGAGCGCGCGCTATCGCGTCATTCTGCCTGACCTGCGCGGCCACGGCGAGTCCGAAATCGGCGAAGGCCCGGCCACCATGGAAAAGCACGCCGCCGATCTCGCCCGCGTCATGGACGATGCCGCCGTCGGCCGCGCCCCGCTGATCGGAGTCTCCATTGGCGGTTATTTGCTGTTTGAGTTCTGGCGAAAGCATCGCGGCCGCGTGGCCGCGCTCGCACTGTGCGACACAAAAGCCCCGGCCGATGGTCCCGAAGCCCGCGCTGCGCGCCTGCAAGCGGCAAACGACGTTCTCGAACGCGGAACCGAACCTTTCTTCGAAAGCATGATTGCGAAAGTTTTGGCCAGGACCACGCGCGAAACGCGTCCCGACCTGGCCGACGGCGCACTTGGCATGATGCGCAAGATGTCTCCCAAAGACATCGCCCAGGTGCAGCGCGGCATGGCCGCGCGCCCGGACTCGGTGGAAGCATTGAAGACCATCAATGTGCCCACACTGCTCGTCACCGGAGACGAGGACATCCTCACCGGAGTTAACGAGGCTGAACTCATGCGCCGGCACATCGCCGGCGCGGAGCTGCGCGTGATTCCAAAGGCCGGCCACTACGCGCCCTGGGAGCAGCCCGCGGAAGCGACCAGAATTCTGCGTCAGTTTCTGGATGGGGTCGGCGGCTAGGGGTACAATTCAGACGGGCCACTGACAGCCGTTTTTGAGGTGAATGAGTGCCCATCGCCAGGTTGAACCGCAAGAAGTTACAGACTCTAGCCGAGAATAGGATTGAGGAAGCTAACGTGCTGCTCGGGTCTAAGCACTGGACGGGAGCGTATTACCTGACCGGCCTTGGCGTGGAGTGCGCGCTGAAGGCGTGTTTGGCGTGCGCCGTACAAAAGCATGACTTTCCCGATAAGAGGTTTATCGACAGCGCATATACCCACAAACTGGCAGACCTGGCGGAGCTCGATGTCGAGTTGTGGACCCAACTGCAAAGCGAGATGCGCTCGGACGAAAAACTAGCCAGCAATTGGAACACGGTTCGGCAGTGGAAGGACGAAAACCGCTACGAGGTGGTAGAGCAACGAGAGGCGCAGTCGCTCTATGCGGCTGCCACGGAGCCGGTCACTGGCGTGATGGAGTGGATTCGACGGAGGTGGTAATGCCTGGGCCTTATATTGCAACGGGTCTTTCCGAAGCTGATGTTGAGTTTGGTAGAAAACTTTGGCGCAAGTTCAGAGCGAGTAAGCAGTTTCCGGTCGCCGGGATGCTGTGGCTGTTAGACAGCGAGTGGCATCTCTTAATTGCGAGTCCGATTGTAGATGAGATGGGCTCGCGCGACGCGTATCGAAAGCTGGCGGGGCTTGTGCGTTTGGCTCCAAGCGACCACCCGCGGCTTTGGATGGTCCAGCTGGTTAGCCCTAGGTATCCTCTCTATGAAGCCCTCCGGTCAGTTTTCGGCAAGACTGCGTCGGTCGAAGGAGTTCGGTTAGGTGGTTCGCAGGTGGGTGGTATGTATATCGAGGACGCCTATCTCTATGGAGTGCGATGAACTACTCAAGCGCGATTGGGAAACGATTGAGGCTGTTTGCATACGTTGTCGTTCTGTTGCCCTGCGCTCTGGCCCAGACCCACCCCTCCACGCGTCCGCGCATTCTTCGCATCGATCACGTTTCCTTTTACACCACGGCTCCCGACGGCGTGAAAAAGCTTTACGGCGGCGTGCTCGGCCTGGCCGCTGCCAATCCCATCGAGGCTCGCGGCACCTTGCGCTACATGGTCGGCGCACAGTGGGTCGGCTTCAGCCCCGCTCCCGATCCCAACGCCACCAACCGCATGGATCACATCGCCTTCACCACCGACAACATCGTCGGGCTGCGCCGCTATCTGGCTGCAAAGGGAATTAAGGCGAGCGAGATCGAAGGCCGCCCGGATCACAGTCTCAGCCTCACCGTCAACGATCCTGAGGGACATCGCATCGAGTTCGTCGAGCGCGGCAAGCAGGAGATCCCGCCGCCTCCCGCTTCCGCGGTCTCGCACCACATGATCCACACCGGCTTCGTCGTGCGCGATCGCGCCGCCGAAGACCACTTCTATCGCGACATTCTCGGCTTTCGCCCCTACTGGCACGGCGGCATGAAAGAAGGCGAAACCGACTGGGTCGCGCTCCAGGTTCCCGACGGCACCGACTGGGTGGAATACATGCTGCGCCAGCCCGAGCACATGGACCTGCGGACCACGGGAGTCATGAACCACATTTCGCTCGGCGTCGCTGATATGAAACAGGCACAGGCAATGCTCGAATCGCACGGCTGGAAACCGCACGGCGACGAGCACGCGCAGATGGGCCGCGACGGCAAATGGCAACTGAATCTTTTCGATCCCGACTTCACGCGGATTGAGCTGATGGAATTCAGGCCGGTCGAGAAACCCTGCTGCAGCGATTTCACCGGCCCGCATCCGACAGACTGACGGGAAAATTGTTGACTGTCGATTTCCGATTGTTGATTGAAAATCTCACCGCCTGATGTCGCGGCAGTTTTTTCAATCAAAAACCAGCAATCAACAGTCAAATCTCGACCCGTGGAAGAGCGGCCCTTCAGGGCCGCGTAGATCGACAAGATAGATCTGGGCTTCAGCCCCGCCGGAATTTGCTAGAATTTCTGGCGATGACCACTCCAACTACGGAAGCGATTCTGGTTCCTCCGAACACGGTAGCGAACGCGAAAGGCGACGGCCCAGCCATCGACGTGACCGCGGCGGGCAATCGTGTTTTCCTCATCACTCTTGCCATTACCAACATCATCGAGCAGGAGTCGCTGGAGCTCAGCATCTTTGGCTCTGCCGATGGCGCCGCATGGGACGCGAAGTCCCTGGCCGCGTTTGCGCAGAAATTTTATCGTGGCGAATCTCCTCTGCTGCTCGATCTGACCGCGCATCCGAATGTGAAATTCGTGCGCGCCCATTGGGAAGTTGCGCGCTGGGGACGCGGCGCCGAAACTCCCATGTTCGAGTTCGGCGTGACCATGAGGGAAGTCCCGGCCAACATTCTCAAAGAAGCCGCGGCGGAGGCCAAGGCGCTGGCATAAGAAATTATTGATTGTTGATTTGTGATTGTTGACTCAAAGCAACCCGGCCGCGGCGGTTTTCAATCAGCAATCAGCAGTCAAAAATCAAAGATCAACAATCAAAACTTGCGGCTCCTCACTGCAGCCTTGCCCGTTCGATACTATTGATCCCAGACGACTGATCCCACGAATGAAACCCTCCTCCCAAGCGACCGTGCGCCCGGCCCGTAACCTCCGCGGCAGTATTCAACTGCCCGGAGACAAGTCCATTTCGCATCGCTACGCCATGCTGGCCGGAATCGCCGAAGGCCCATCGCGCCTCGAAAATTATTCCACCGGCGCCGACTGCGCCAGCACCCTCGGCTGCATGCGTACCCTCGGAGTGAACTGGGAGCGCAACAGCGGCGCAAGCAACATCATCGAAGTGCAAGGACGCGGCTTGTCGCTCGCCGCTCCCGATCGCCCGCTCGACTGCGGCAACTCGGGCTCGACCATGCGCATGTTAAGCGGCATTATCGCCGGCCAGAAATTTGCCAGTGACCAGAGATTCGTCAGCGAAATGATCGGAGACGAATCGCTCTCCCGCCGGCCCATGGAGCGGATCATCCAGCCGCTCTCGGCCATGGGAGCGCAGATCGACTCTCACGACGGCAAGCCGCCGCTGCGCATCACCGGCGCGGCCTTGAAATCCATCGACTACAAAATGCCCGTGGCCAGCGCGCAGGTCAAATCGTGCTTGCTCTTCGCCGGACTGTTCGCCGACGGCGAGACGCGTATCGAAGAACCTTTGCGTACTCGCGATCACGGCGAGGTCGCCCTGCGCGCGTTCGGGGTGCAACTCACGCGAAAAGTGATCGGCGCCGGAAATGAAGTTCGCATTCCCGGTGGCCAGCGCCTGCAGGGCATCGAAGCCCGCATCCCCGGCGATCTTTCCAGCGCGGCCTTTTTCCTTTGCGCCGCCGCGCTGTTTCCCGGCTCGCAACTCGTCCTTCCCAGCCTGCTCATGAATCCCACGCGCGCCCGCCTGCTCGACATTCTCATGCAGATGGGACTGCGCATCGTGGTCACGCAGCTTGAAGAGATGCACGGCGAAATGGTCGGCTCTCTGCAAGTGGAAGGATCCGGACTTAAAGGTGCAACCATCGCCGGTGGCGACTCAGCCGCCCTCATCGACGAAATTCCCGTGCTGGCGGCGATCGCTCCATATACCGAGCAGGGCCTCGAAGTGCGCGACGCCAAAGAATTGCGCGTGAAAGAGTCCGACCGCATTGCCGCCATCGCCAAAAATCTGCGCCTCATGGGTGCTCAAGTCCAGGAGCGCGACGACGGCCTCAAAATTCCCGGAGGCCAGTCTCTGCATGGCGCCGAACTCGATTCCTTCGGCGATCATCGCATCGCCATGGCCTTCGCCGTCGCCGCCCTGCGCGCCCAAGGTGAAACGCTGATCCGTGGCGCCGAGTCTGCTGCCATCTCGTATCCTGCCTTTTTCTCGACGCTCGCAGAAGTGACTGAGCGTTAGATATCGGCCGGGTTCAGCCTAAGCAAATCCGTCAACTACCGAGGGACACGAAGGCTCGCGAAGGAATTCAGATGAAGATTCCTTCGTGCACCTTTGTGTCCTCCGTGGTTCATGGGTTTCCAGGTTGAATAGCTTTCTCGCGCTGCAAATCTCACCTGTAACTACCGCACTGTTACCGAAGTGATCTGTCTCGTCTTGCCGTGAGATTAAACAATGTTCACGAGCCGCAGACTGCCCGACCGCAGCGCGGTCCTCATTCCATTCTTCCGAGGGTACAAGAATGCGTTCCAGGTTAATGCTCTGCGTTGTCCTTGCCCTGGCGTCGGCTGCCTATGCCAAGGAGCCCAAGCCGTATCAAACCGGCAAACTGGTAAAAATGGATTCTGTCCGCTGCGGGACCGCCGAAAAAGACGCCAACAGCCTGGCCGGCGAAATGCTCGGAACCGACTCCGGCAGCAAGAAGACGCAGGAACTACTCTGCCAGGAATACGTTCTGCAGGGGGAAAGAGCCGTCTATCGCATTCGCCCGCGCGATGAAAAACATGCCGTGCTCCTGCCGGTCGGCGATCTGGCGCAGTTTCGTCTGGAAAAAGACAAAATGATTCTGCACGTGGAAGACCTCGACAACAAAGATCGCGACTACATCGTGGTGTCGATGACGCCACGTTCCGACGAGAGCACCGCCGACGCCGCGCCGGTCCATCCCAATCACCTGCAATAGCGCGAATCTATAGGGCGAATCCTGTACCCCAGGGCGTTGACCGAAAAAAATCGGTGCGCGCCCAGGGCGTTCCCCGAACCCAGCTTGCCTGTGATAAAGTATTGCCCACTTGAGCAGGGCCGTGGGCCTGGCGTGTTTCCTGCCGTTTCGTTCGCCGATCGCTTCTTTTCGACGAAGGTCCGTTCGTCGGTTGACCCTGTTATCGATTGTCCGACGGTCGTTTTTTCGACAGGCATTTTTCGACAGGCATTGATTCGGTAGGCATTGCTTCAACCCCAAAGGAGTCATCCATGACGACGCTCCGCGAAATCGTGAAAGACCGTAGAGTTTATTCCGTGGAAGCCACGCGCACTGTTCTTGAGGCCGCGCGCTTCATGATGGAGCACAATGTTGGCGCCGTGGCAGTGATCCGCGGCGGCGAACTCGCCGGCATCTTCTCCGAGCGCGATATCATGAATCGCGTGGTCGCCGTCGGCCGCACGCCCGGCACCACCCTCGTCTCCGAGGTCATGACCGCGAATCCGCGCGCCGTCTCCGCCGACGAAACCATCGAAGAGTGCCTCTTTATCATGCGTGAGTTCGGCTTCCGCCATCTCCCCATTGTCGACGGCAAAGAGCTGAAGGGACTGGTTTCGCTGCGCGATATCCTCATGCGCCAGGCCGCGGAAATCGAGCGCCAGACGCGCCGCGCCGCCTCCTAGAACCAGGCGCCGGACCTTGGGCGTCAGACCTTGGGCATCGGACCCAGACCCTCCGGGATTTGTCTACGTTCAGAAGTCAGGGGTCCGGAGTCCGCTCTTCACTCTCGTTTCCGCAGCATCGCTTCTCCCGGCTTCGGTGGAAGTCGGAAGGGAAATTCCAACACTTTGCCGTCCACCGGCACGCGCAGAATGAAATCTTCCTGCTTCTTCCATCTGCCAATCCATTTGCTGTTTGTGCCGAACAGCACCCATCCCGTGGTTTCAGGGTTCGCCGCGCTCAGCTTCGCCGGACGCAGGCTGTTCTTGCTGACAAACTCCAGCAACTCGGCGGCGTCTTTCTGGAACGCCCGCACGTACGCCTCTTTTTCATCTTTTTTTTCTGGATGTTTCTCGACCTCGCGCGCCGCTTCATGGTCGGCCGCGTCGGCGTCACTCTGCACTTTCTGCGCAAAGTCGTCGGGATCGAGCGCCGTCTGCACCACCTGAAAATGCTTTACGAACTCCAGGGAAATGCCCGATGTCTCGAAGTCCAGCGTACCCTGCCCGCGATAACGAACATCGATCAGCACGCTGAAAAACGGTTCCCGCCGGCGGTGAACTTTTTCCAGTTCCTGGGAATCGACTGACAACGTCACGCCCACATCCCCGGACCACAATCCGTAGTGAAACTTGCCGTCATCGCTGCGCGAAAATGTGCATCCTGGCCGTTGCTCGTCCCAGCGCACCGCCGGAAGCTTCTTATTGGCTTCATCGCTGGATGGAGCAGCGTGAACCAGATCGGACGTGATCAGAATAGAGCCGATCAGAATCAAGCTGGTCAGAATCAAGCTCGTCACCGTGAAGACGGCGACGGTCAGCCGATGGGAAGTGAGTGCACCGGCCGCAGTCCACGCACCCGGCCTCCGCGCGCGATCCCAGAGCCGGGGCAAGCGCATGGTTCAGTCGGTCGTCGCCGTGGTCACTCCCAGCGTGACCGCCGAGGTGGCCCCGCTGCTGATGTTGCTGGCAGCGTTGCCGTTGGCGTCGACCCCGGTCACGGTAAAGGTGTAGGAACCGTTCGGAGTGATATTTTCGGCGGGCGTTTCAGTATGCGGAATCTGAGGCGTCCCGCAGGCCGGCAGCAACAGCACCATCGCACTCATCATTAAAAAAGCCAGCATCGACCACTTGCGCAAACGCTTCCCCCCAACCGCAGCGCCCAACAGCGCCAGCATGGGCAAAGGCAACCAGAGCGCATAAAACCCTCTGTAGGCGCCAGCCCGGGCGGTGGGGAGTGGGGTCAACGGCCCGATCGTGCTGATCGTCAAGGTTGAGGTTGCGAGGACTCCGTTCAGCGGCAGGCTCGTCATGCCATTTGGGTAGCTGAACGTGCACACGGGAGGCGAAGCCACTACCGGAGTGACCGACGAGCACAACAGGGTCACGCCTGGGTTAGTTTGGCTGCTAGCATAACCGTTGAGCGGGTTTACGTCGATCGTGGCAGTGGCCGTGCCGCCGGCAGGCACGCTGGGCGGCGAAATCACCGTTCCCACGGTGATGGTGAACGAAGGCGTGACCGAGAGCACGGTCAGCGTCTGCATAGCCGTCTGCGGCGTCGTCGAAGGCGCGGTCGCCGTGATCGTCACGCTATAAGCGCCCGCGGTCCAGGGGCTGCCTTCTGCGATCGTGGTCGTGATCGTGACCGATGCATCCGTCGGCGGCGTCACCGACTGCGGACTCACCAGGCAGCCCCCATTCCCGTTCGCCGGCGCCGGAGTGATCTGGCAGCTCAGTGCGACCGCTCCGCTGAATCCGTTGAGCGGCGAGACCGTAAGGCTGGCCGCGGCGTTGCCACCGGGATCGACGGCAATGGGATTGAATGTGGACATCTGCAGGCTGAAGTTGGTTTGCGCCGTCGCAGCCGCCGGCACGCCCAGGCACACGGCGAAGACCGCCACGGCCATGGCAACCGGCCCCGCGAACAATCTAGGCAAGGCCCGCCTGCGTGCCCCGTAACGATTGGTCCAGCGATCGGTCCAGCAATTCAAAGTGGATTGCAACGATTCAGATCTCGACATGAGCGGATTCGGATACGAGTACGCGACCAGCTTCGATCAACCGAGCTACGATCAACCGAGCCACGATCAGCCTAGGCACGATCAACCGAGCCACCATCAACCTAGCTTCGATCAACTTCGATTCACGCCACCACGCAAAGGCTGCCCGCAGCAGCCACAGATTTTCCCCAATCAATTTCCGTAATCCTAAATACTACCACTGCTCGCCCGGAGTGGGTGTGCAGATGGCTGTGATGATGCGGTGAACGGAGCAGCCGGCAAAGAAAATCGGCCGCCCTCCCAAAGAAGGCGGCCGCTCAAGTCCAGAAAACGCTAGTTGACGGTCAGAGTAACCGAGGTCGACTGCGTCAAGTTGTTCGCGTCCGTTCCCGTGATCGTGACGGTGTAGCTGCCAGCCGGAGTGCATCCCGAGCAACCGCCACCCCCTCCGCTGTTGCTGCTCCCGCCACAAGCCGGCAGGAAGAACAGCATCGCCATGACAATGCCCAGCATCAGGAAGCCCAGCAGCTTTTTCTTCCGCGAATCCTTGCCGCTGAAGCTCATCCCCACCAGAGACAGTCCGACAATGGGCAGCCACATGGCATAAAAGATATTCGACTTCCGGCTCAACGCCGCACTCGACCCCGTCGTTGTGATCGTCAGTGTGGAACTGGCCCCGCTGGCTGTAGGCGTAACCGGGTTGGTCGAAAATGCGCTGCTCGCGCTGCACGCCGGCAACGGCGATCCACTTCCGGTCACGCTACAACCCAGAGTTACGGATTGGCTATATCCGAAAAGCGCGGTCAGCGTCACCGTGGAGGTGGCGGAACTGCCCGGACTTACGGACGAGGGCGTGGTAGCTGAGACGTTGAAGGTCGGGGAGGTATTGTTGGAGATCTCGGCGATGAAGCCATCGTAAGCTCCGCCCCCGAACGATCCTTCGATCGCGTTCCCCGTCGCGGGGAAGTCTGTCGAATTGGTTGAACCTCCCACCCACATGTTGTTGGAGGAGTCCAGAACGATCGTACCAACCGCTCCCGACCCCGTCGCATTCTCGCTGCCGGTGCCGCCCAGGTAGGTGGAGAAACCGAGATTCGCACCTCCCGCCAGAACCTGAGTCACAAAGGCGTCCGTCGTACCCTTCAGCGTGGTTTGCGTTGCATTCGAGGTGGTGGGGAAGTTGGACGAGGCTGTCATGCCCGTGACATACGCATCGTCAAACGTATCGACGGCGATGCCGCCGCCCAGATCTTGCGTGCTGCCGCCGAGAAATGTCGAGTAAACCAGCTTGCTTCCCGCCGGATCGAATTCCGTGACGAACGCGTTATTGCTGGCAGAAGAGTTGTAGGTGGTGCTGAAAGCTCCCGAAGTCGTCGGGTACGGGACCGCCGGCGTGGTGTAGGTATCGTCGTTGCTGGTTTCGCCGGTAATATAGGCATCGCCGGAGCTGTCGAGCGCGATGGCAAAAGCGTAGTCATCAGAACTCCCACCGATGTAGGTGGAGTAGGTCAGGCTGCCCCCTCCCGCAGTGATCTCGGTTACGAAGCCATCGTAATAAACCGTTCCACTGTGAGCATTGCATAGGCCGTCCGAGCCGCATCCGGACTGGTACGGATTCATCGTGGGGAAGTTCGTCGAAGCAGTTTCTCCGGCCACGAAAACGTTGTTATGAGCATCGATGGCGATTCCGTTGATCTGATCGCTGAATTTCCCCCCTAGGTAGGTGGAGTACAGGAAAGCGGTTCCGGTAGGATTCAGCTCCGCAACGAATCCATCGTCGGCAGGCGGGTTCAGCACCACGCCACTGTTGAAATTCGAGTAAAGAACTAAGGTCGCGTGATTATTGGGATAGAAACTGCTGGAGAAGGTGTCTCCGGCGACCCACACGTCCCCGAGGCTGTCGAGTGCAATGGCGTAGCCATCATCGTCATTGGTGCCGCCGATATAGGTGGACCACGCAACTCCTCCAGTGCCGTTAAGCTTCGCTGCGTAAGCGTCGGTGCACGGCGTGCTGCTGTTTTTCAGATTGGTACAGGTGCCCCCGCCGCCGCTTGTCGGCTGTGCCGCCGGTCCCACAATGGGGAGATTCGTGGAAGAAGTAATTCCGGTGATATAGGCATTGCCAGAGGAATCCGCGGCGACGGCGAGGCCGCTGTCGTTGTTAACGCTGCTGCTGGTTTTGGCGCCGCCAAAGATCGTCGTGTAAGTCAGTGTTCCCGACGAGTTCAGTTTGGTTACGAAAGCATAGAAGCCATAGTTGGTCGGAGCATTGCCGCCCGGAAAACCGGAGGTGGATTTTGTTTCGCCGGTGACGTAGATGCCATTCGTCGAATCAAATGCAATGGCGAAGACCTCATCCTCGTTGTTGCCGCCAAGATAAGTTCCGTAGCTCAAAGTTGGGTCGATCACCAGCTCCCGGCTGTGGTCATAAGCTCCCACCGCAAACCCAACCTGATCAGCTCCATCCCTCCGGAAGCTCACATCCACCGCCTGCCGCTGTCCATCTTTTTCCTGATACGCCACCGGCTTGTGCAGCAGCACGTTGCCCGCGGCCGACTTGAGCACCAGATTGCCATCCGCATCGGTCGCGATCCCGCTCGCGCCTTTGAATCCCAGGTCAATCGGCGCCGCGCTGGCTCCCGGCGACACGATGAAATCAAACTCCAGCTGCGGCCGCTGGCCGTGGTAGGCCAGATTCACTCCCGGATAAACCCCGCGGTAGGTCACCGCCGAATATTGCTTTACCCCCTGTTGCCACTTCGCCGGATTGTTTCCGATGTAATAGTTGATCCGGCCGGCCAATTCGCTCCCCGCAACCATCTCCGCGTTGGACTTTCCTCCCACCAGCTTCATGTGAATCGCCGCAGACTTTTCCTCACCCCGCGCCGCCACATGCCCGCGCATCGCGTCAAACTTCGACCGTCCAAATTTGCCCGAAGCCGCCGTGCTCGGCGATCCCAAAGACGACTGCACCGCAAAAACCGCCTCATCGCCCGTCAGGAACAACGTGTACCCGTTGCCCCGCGCCATGTACTTCACCCGCGGATCGCTCTGGCCCTGGTTGGCTTCAAACGCCAGCGGCAGAGCGCCCATGGCGGCCCGAACCCGGTTCTGCTGTTCTGCTTTTGCCAGCGGACTCTGGGCCGGCGTTGCCGCCCGCGCTGCGACCGCAGCCTGGTCGCTCGCCCTGGCGAGTTTCCCATGCGATCCTTCGCCTCCAACCGCAATCATGGCGGCCGCGGCCACCACCAACACCGCGACGATGCAACCGGCAAACCTCAATGTTTTTGGGGTAAATGGCTTCGACACAACGTCCTCCTAGAATTTGGCTCTATGGAAACCGTGATGAACTCCGTGATGGAAAACTGAAACCCCGTGCCCTGAAAATAGACTCGGACTGGGAACGACAACGCTGGGCCTGTCTCTCCCGAGTCGATCAGACTGCAAAAATTTGCACGTAGTCGCGAGTATGGAATGGCACCCAAGCCTTGTCAACGAATAGGAGATGGCAATTTAGATACCATCGTGCCGCTCGGGACGCTCTGACCACAGGGAAAGCTGTTTCCGGCAAGGGAAAGTCGCATAGCGCGTTTAGCGGCTGAGATTCGTGGGACGTCTCACCGTAACTAGCCCCTCAGGGCACGGTCACAATCAATCCCGAACAGGATTTCGACCCGCGCCTGCGGTAGCTGTGCAGCACCGCCGAATCGAAGTAGATCGCATCCTCCGCATCCAACGTATATTCCTCGCCGCCAATCTTCAGCGTCAGCGATCCCTTCAACAGATAAAGAAATTCCACTCCTGCGTGCTGGTGCGGCTTGCTCTTTTCCGCCGGCAAATCCTGGAACTCGGCCAGGAACGCGCTCAGCTTGCGCTCCGTCGTGCGGTAGTCGAGGCACTCGAAATAATAAGGAACTTCCTGCGTTCCCGGCCGCTCCGGAAACCTTATGCGCTCGCTCCGCCGCACCACCCCCACCACCCGCCGCTTGCGTTCATCGGCGAAAAAGTAGTCCAGCCCCACTCCAAACACCATCGCAATGCGCAACAGAGTGGGCAGCGTGGGAAACAATTTTCCTCTTTCCAGTTTCGAGAGCAGTCCCGCTGACAGGCCCGTATGCTTGCCCAGTTCCACCAGTCCCATGCTCTTGCGCAGGCGCAGCGTACGCAGTTTTTCCGCAATGGAATAACGCCCTAAACCTTCAGAAATCGCGTCAGGAATGCCCGCCATGGTTTCTCCAGGCTAAAAGGAATATTCACCATGGTAAACGAGGCGAGGCAGAAAAAAGCCATGCCGCCGGAACTCGGGGCATGGCCATCCGCGCAGATTGGATTTTCTGGGGAGTGACGCTCTTGTGCAAACCACGACTTTCTACAAATGAGCTTCGGACTCGCTGTCCGGAATCAGAGCGGCTTCTTCTTCAGCAACCCCGTCAACCCGCTGGTCGCGCTCTCGCCGCCCTTGCCCACTCCCTTGATCAGGCTCGTGGCCATCCCCTTCACATCCGGCACGAACTTCGGATCCGACGTCGTGCCCTCGATCGAGAACGGAATTCCCATCCCTCCCAGGCTGGCCTTCATCTTGAAGGCGAGCACATCGGCAGGGCTGACTGTGCCGCCGCCGGTCAGCACTCCGATCGACGGAATGTTGAGATTGATGTCGTTGGCTTGCGTGCCGTCGGGCGCAACCCGCACGTCGGAGCTGAAATTCTGAATCGCCGTGTCGTTTCCGGTTTTCTTGCCGCCCAGCGCTGAAATGGACGAAAGTTTCGATCCCAGATCAAAATTCGCAATCGAAGTATTTTCCATCCGAACCGTTCCTGTGATTACTAATTTGTCAACTGGACCAGTAATCGCCAGGTTGGTATTAAGATCGCCGCCTTTCAATGTTGCCTTCGGAGGTAATACCACCCCTAGCGCCGGCAGCATGGCTTCCAGATCGTCCACCGGCATGCCCTGGCCCTCCAGTTTCAAATCGACCGCGGTCATGCTCCCCTGCGAATTGTAAGTGCCGGTCAGGTGAGCCACGGCTTTGCCCATGGCGACGTCTCCCTGCGTGATCTCGCCCGTTTGTTTGGCCAGATCGTGCACCACCGTATAGGTCACTTGCACCGGTTGTCCCGCCGGCGATCCCTTCTGCGCTACCTGTAAATTCATGGCTTTCAGCGTGCCGCTGGTTTTGGCTTGGTGGCCATCGGAAGTCACGGTTCCATCGAAATCGGCGATGCCTGAAATTCCCGACGCGGGGTCGATGAAGCCCGACTGCGCCAGATTCATTCCTTTCACTGAAACTTTCGCCTCAAGCGGGGTCATGGCCGCGTCGCTGGCATCGATCGGTCCGGCTTTGCCCTCGAGTTCCCATGTTCCTCCCGCCGGCAAATCGGCCGACATTTTGAAAGGGAAGACGGAAGTGAACGAAGCATTCATCACTTCGATATTAACCTTGTCATAAATATGTGGAGGTCCCGGCGATCCAGCCCGCGAAATCGTCAGCCGTCCGTCCTTCACGTTCAGTTTCGCAACTGAAAGATTGGGAGTCGGCGACGCAGATCCTCCCGCCGATCGTCCTGTCGACATCGGCTGAGATGTTTTCGATTCGGCTGGCGCTTGCGCCTGCGAAGTCGAAGTTGAAGTGGAAGTTGAGTTTTTCCCGCCCAGGCTGGAGAAATTCCATTTCTCTCCGTTCTGCGATTTCACCAGTGTGATCTCCGGCTGGTTCAGGGTCAACTCAGTAACCTCGAGTTTCTTCGAAAAAATGAGCGGAATCAGTTCCACCCCCACCTGCAGCGATTTCGCCTGCACAAACGGCGTCTTGCTGAAGTCCGGGTCGTCGGCAATCGAGATGTCGTCAGCCGTGACCGCGCCGGAAAACAGCGAGAGCGAAAGATTTCCCACTTTCACTTTCCGTCCGAGCGCGTCCGTGAGTTCCGCTTCCAGTTTCGGTCGGAAAGTATTTGCGTTTACGAAGAGCGGAATAGCGATGAGGATGATGATCAAAACCGCGGCGGCGATCGCCACGATTCTCAGAGTGCGATTCATGATTGGTACCTCCTTGCTGGAAAACTGCTGGCCGGTTATTCGGAGAAGCAGCGCACCGCGAAAGAAGCCAATGCACTACGAGTCTTTACTGCGGATCTTGCAAAAGCTCGGGCGACGGCACGGTCCCGCTCTCCACCTGCTTCTGCCGTTCGGCGCGGTGTTCGTTGTCGATGCGTACTGCCGCTTCCAATTCTTTTTTGCCTTCTTCCTTGCGTCCCATGTGGACCAGCACTTGTCCGCGCAGGTAATGGATGTCGGTACGCGACGGCTCCAGTTTGTCCGCCGCATCGATTTCCTTCAGCGCCTGCGCATATTTTTCTTCCCGCTGATAAATCTTCGCCAGCCCGATATGTGAATTCAACAGCCTGGGATCGCGCTGCAGCGCCTCGCGATAGCTTTTTTCCGCGTTCGCATCCTGCTGCATCAGCACGTAAACGTCTCCGAGTTCGTCGTAGTCGAGTGCCAAGTCAGGCTCAACCGCCGCGTCGAGCAGAAACTCGTCGCGCGCATGTTCGAAGTCCTGCTTCTTCAAATACGTCAGACCCAGATTAAAGTGCACAAAGGGCAGCTTCGGATTCGCCTCGGCCGCCGCCTGAAACTCCGCCAGAGCCAGGTCGTACTGCTCCAGGTTTAGATGATACTTTCCAACAAAAAGTCTATATTCCGGCGAGCCATCGCCGAGTTTTATCAGCTGCGTCGTTGCCCGGTCGTCCAGTTCCTTCTGCCCCGCCCGGTGCGCGGCATTCGAAAGTACGTACAAATATGCCAGCTGTCCCGACTCCTGCGCCCACAGCGGCTCCAGCATGTTGGCGGCATCGGCCCAGCGTTCGGCGAAAAAATAGCACAGCCCCAGCAGATACCTCGGTTGCAGCGCCTCGGGCTGCTCGCGCACCACCGATTCAAACGGCGGAATCGCCTTCAAAAATTCATTCTGCCGGTAGTACGCGAGGCCGATATTCAGCCGTATGCCCGCAACCTGCGGCATCAATTCTTCCGCTTTGTGCAGCGCCTCCAGAGCCTTCGTCCACTGCTTCCGCCGCATGTAGACCACGCCCAGGTTCGCGTACGCCCCGCCAACTTTCGGATCGATCGCCAGCACCTGCCGGAAATCCCGTTCCGCCTCGTCCAGCTGTCCCCGCGTGAGCGCCTCTTGCCCGCGTTGAAAAACTTGCGCGGGGTCGGCCGGCTGCGCGCCTCCCGATGCCTCTGAACCGCCCGTCTGGCGCGGCATCTGCGCCGCCGCAGACGAACTCTGCGCGCGCAAATTCGCCCACGCCGCGCCCAACAGCAGCAACAGAACGAAATATCGTCTCATCTTTCGCGCGCTTGACACTGGTTGTACTCTCTGCTGTAGTGTCCGCCAGCGTGCGCTCGAAATTCAAGCGTCGAGATGTCGCTTCGAACCGAGCCTGCCTACGCTGATACCAAAAATCGGAACTGCCGCGGTTCACTGTTCCGGCGCAAGGCCTGAGATGGTGACCATTCGTGACGTGGCGAAGGAGAGCGGGTTTTCCTCCACCACGGTGTCGATCGTGCTGAACAACGCGCCCCTGGCGCGCTACATCCCGCCCGCCACCAAAAAGAAAATCGAGCGCGCCGCCCACAAGCTCGGATATCGCCCCAACCAGTTCGCCCGCTCCCTGCGCAGCAAGCGCAGCCACACCGTCGGCGTCATGGTCTTCGACATGACCGACCCCTACTGCACCCTCGTCCTCCGCGGCATCGAAAACACGCTTTACCAGGCCTCGTATCTTCCCATCCTCACCGACGTCCACAATGAACGCGAGCGCTTCGAGCGCTATCTCGAAATGCTGCTCGACCGCCGCATCGAAGGCCTCATCGTGCTCGCCAACTGGCTCTTCCTCGACATCAACCTGCTCGGCGATCTGGAAAAAAGCAGCATTCCCACCGCCATGATCGGCTGCGAATTAAAAACCGATTCCATCAGCTCCGTCATCGTCGACAACGAACTCGGCGGCTATCTCGCCCTCGAACATCTGCACTCCCTCGGCCATCGCAAGATCGCCTTCATCCGCGGCCCGCGCGCTCTCATCGACAGTTCTCCGCGCTGGCGCGGCATCCGCCACTGCGCCCGCACCTGCCAACTCGAAATCGACTCGCGCCTCATCATGGACCTGCCCGAATCCCGCGATCCCATGTCGAGCTTCGAAGCCGGCCAGAAACTCACCGAAGATCTCATCCGCCAGAAGCGCCCCTTCACCGCGCTGCTCGCCTTCGACGACATGAGCGCTTTCGGAGCCATTCGCGCCCTCACCCGCGCCGGCATCCGTGTTCCCGAACAATGCTCGGTCGTCGGATTCGACGACGTTGCCACTTCCGCGCTCTACACCCCTCCCCTCACCACTATCCGCCAGCCCATGGAAGCCATGGGCGCGTCCGCCGTCGGCATCGTGATTGACGGCATCAACGCCGTGCTCGAAAAGCGCGAAGTCGGTGCCAGTCATCGCAAAGTCGCCCCCGAGTTGGTAGCCCGCGAGTCCACCCGAAGTTTGCTATAGAGTATGCTTGCTCCACCATCTCCAAGGCGTCATCCCGAACGGAGCCGCTTTTCAGGCGAAGTGAGGGATCTCGCGCGGAGAGCGCCACCACACTCATTGCAGACTGTACCGCCAGACTTGGCCCCGAAATTCGTAATTCCGCATACTCCCATCCGCGCTTTTTTCTTGACAGACGATGTCATATAAAAGCACTATTCATACGATTTAATAACTTATCTGGGGTCTCACACACTGTTTCCAAATGCAAGCCGGGCCGCAGGGCTCGACCAGATACTCGGCGATGCCGATCGAACCGGCGCGGACCGTCCTCGCGCCCACGGGAGAAGCCTGACCATGAAATTTCATCGCACACTGTTGCCGGTGCTGCTGCTGTTCCTGACCTTCTGCACAGCCGCCTTCGCCCAGGACACCGCTTCCATCACCGGCACGGTCACCGATCCCAGCGGCGCCGCCGTTCCCAACGCCAAGGTCACCCTCACGAACCCGGCCCAAGGTGTTAGCCGCACGGTCACGACCAACGGCGCCGGCGACTACGTGTTCCCCTTGCTTCCGATCGGCAGCTATAACGTCTTCGTCGTAGCCGAGGGCTTCAAGAAGTACCAGGCCAAGGGCGTGAAACTCGACGTTGCCGAGAAGGCTCGCGTCGACGTTCACCTTGAGGTCGGCGCCGTCACTACCGAAGTCATCGTCGAAGGCGCTGACATCGCTCAGGTCCAGACCCAATCCTCCGATCTCGGCGGCACCGTTACCGGAAAAGAAGTCACCCAGCTTGAACTGAATGGCCGAGATTTCAAGCAGCTTGTCACCCTAGTCCCCGGCGTCAGCAACCAGACCGGAGCCGATGAGGGCGGCGTGGGCGTCACCGCCAACAATTCGTTCAGCGTCAACGGCGGCCGCGTCGAATACAACAACTGGGAACTCGACGGCGGCGACAATCTCGACAACGGCAGCAACAACACCCTCAACGTAACTCCCAGCGTCGACGCCATCGGCGAATTCAAAGTTCTCACTTCCAACTACGGTGCCCAGTACGGCAAGAACGGCTCCGGCACCATCGAGGTCGAAACCAAGTCGGGCACCAATAAATTCCACGGCGACGCCTACGAATTCGTCCGCAACAACATCTTCAACGCGCCGGGATGGAATCAGGGAGGAGTTTCCCCGTCTTATCACAAGAACGACTTCGGCTATACCGTCGGCGGCCCGCTCTACATCCCGAAGGTTTACAACGAACAAAAGACCAAGACGTTCTTTTTCTGGTCGCAGGAGTGGCGCCGCGATCGTGTTCCCTACACGTTCCAGCAATTGGTTCCCACAGCTACAGAGCGAGGCGGAAATTTCAGCGATCTCTGTCCGGCGACTTTTTCACAATTTCAAACTACGGATCCATCGCCAGCGCAAGGAGAGGACCCTTATTTCGGGGATTGCCCAGGAATACTGGTTCCCAACACAACGACTGGGCCAAACGGCGTACCCGTCTACAACCCCTACAATGTTGGCGGAGTTCTGAACCAAGTGGTCGATCCGACCACCCTCGCCAACGACCCCAACGCCCAAGCCCTGCTGTCGCTGATTCCCGGCCCGACTGCGTCCTTCGGAAACCCCACTGTCCCAGGTTCAGCGTTCTTCTATGACATTACCTCCCAGCCCACCAACTGGCGCCAGGAACTGCTCCGCGTCGACCACAACATCACCGATAAGGAACGCGTCAGCTTCCACTACATCCACGACTCCTGGGACACGGTTAATCAAGTCCCGCTGTGGACCAACACCGGCAGTTTCCCCACCATCCAGACAGCCTTTACCGGTCCCGGCATCAGCATGTTGGCTCGCCTCTCCTCGACCTTCGCCCCCACTTTGCTGAATGAATTCGTTTTCAGCTATACGACAGATCACATCGGCCTCACTGATCTGGGAGATTGGCAAAGACCCTCCGGCACAACCTTCGGCTCCATCTTCCCCGGCGCCGATCGCGGCGTCATGCCCGGCATCAACCTGCTGGACCCAGCTGGGGTTTACGGCAATTTCGGCGAAGACGCCGGCTACATCCCCAACGGTCCTTACAATTCCAATCCGACCTACAGCTTCCGCGACAACCTCAACAAACTGGTCGGCAAGCACAATCTGCAAATGGGTGCGTACTTCCAGGCGGTCGAGAAGAACGAGCTCGGCGGCGAACTGGCGGCCGGCTCCTATCCCGGCTACATCACCTTTAATCCTGGCGTCGCCCAGACCACAACAGGGAATCCGTTCGCCGATCTCCTGGTCGGCGACATGGCTTCGTTCGGGCAGCAGAATACAACGGTGAAGTATTACAACCGCTACAAAATGCTCGAACCCTATTTTCAGGACGACTGGCACCTTACGAACCATTTGACACTGAACCTCGGCGTGCGCGTGAGTTTGTTCGGCACCTACCGCGAAAAGGAACATCAGGCCTTCAATTTCGATCCCGCGCACTACGTTGCGGGCCAAACCTCGGTTGATCCGAATACGGATATCGTCACTAATCTGACCGCCGACAATGGTCTACCCTCCGTATCTGACCTGCCCAACGGAATCGTCCAGTGCGGTGTGACGCCAGGCGTTCCCGTGGGCTGTATGAAGGGTCACCTCTTCAATCCCGCTCCCCGGGTCGGATTTGCTTGGGATCCCCGCGGAGATGGCAAGACCGCGATCCGCGGCGGGTACGGAATATTCTACGAACATGGGAACGGCAACGAGGCCAACACCGAATCCTTAGAGAACTCTCCCCCTCTTGCCTACGCCGCCCAGCAGAACAATATCGTGGGCTATCCCAACATTGGTACTGGCGCTGCCCAGCCCCAATTCCCGCTAGGCGTGACCGCCGTTCCGACCAAGGCCCAGTGGCCCTACATGCAGCAGTGGCACTTCGATATCCAGCAAGAGATCGCTCGCAGCACCGTCGCCTCGCTCTCCTACGTGGGAAGCAAAGGTACGCGCCTTACAAGGGAAACGGACTTGAATCAGGTGCTGCCCACCCCGCCATCGCAAAATCCCTACAAGCAAGGCGAAACCTACACGGGCACTGAGTGCGGCTCAGATCCAGACGCGTACAGCGTGCCCCAGACCGCGACGACCCCGAGCGGTGTGCCAATTCCGTATTATGTTGGCGCCAATGGCATCCCCTACGGTCCGGCGGTGAACGTCGCCATCGCCAACGGCTGCGTGCCCGCCGGTGCCGACCCCTTCCGTCCCTATCCCGGATACGGCGACATCGCGAACCTCCAGACTGCGTCTTCGTCAAATTACAATGCTCTGCAATTCCTCTTGCGGCGCAACGCTGGCGGCCTGGACCTAAGTTTCGCTTATACCTACAGCCATTCCATTGATGACTCTTCTGATCGCTACGACGGAAGCTTCACTAATACCTACGATCCGGCATCGAACCGTGCCAGTTCCAATTTCGACGAACGGCAAATCTTCACTGCAAGTTACATATGGGATATACCCGTGTTCAAACATGGGGGCTTTACTCACGCCGCCCTGGGAGGATGGCAAGTTTCCGGTATCACCAACTTCAACACCGGTTCGCCTTTCAGCGTGATCTACAATTCCATTGATAATGCCGGCGTCGGCAACGGAATCGGTTCCTCGGCCTACGCCGACGTTGTCGGCGATCCCAAGGCCGGCGTGGTTCAAACTCCCCTCACCGGGTTCGGACAATTGTTCTACAACCCGGCTGTCTATACCACACCAACCGCCCTCACCTTTGGCGATTCAGGGCGAAACAGCCTGAAGAATCCGGATTTCATCAACTTCGACATGGCGGTCTTCAAGCATTTTGCCATTAAAGAGAGCACCGCCATCGAATTCCGCGCCGAGGCCTTCAACGTCTTCAACCACCTCGAGTGGGATCCGATTGCCGGCCAAGCCGGCGCCGGAGCCAACATTAATGGCTCGGGTACCAACATCCTCGGGTCCACAGGATTCCTTTATGCAGGCGGAGCTCACGAAGCCCGCGTCCTGCAATTTGCCATGAAGTTCCTCTTCTGATTTTCCAGCTGGACAAGAGAAAGCCGGCTGGGTGCCCCATTCTAACGGCGCGCCGTTTGCGCCGTTAGAGTGGGGATTTTGAATTACGGAAGCCCGGAAGAGGGGTCGCCCCTAATCGCTTCGACCTCGCCCGAATTCCCTTGACTCTGGCTCTCAATCTGGTCATACTTTTAAGCAATAGCTATCTGAAAGCAAAATGCCAGAGGCCGGGAGTACCGGAACGCATACGGGGCAGGAGACGAAATCCCGCAAGTAGCCTGGATGCAATATTTTAGCGTAAGGAGCGAAATAAGCGTGCTGATTATAAAGGACTTAATAGAGCGCCCGCAGTATAAGTCCTTAAACGCCAATATTTTACGTGTAAGCCCTTTGAATGCAATATTTTGCCGAGATCGAAAAACGCAAGTATATGATTCAGAGGAACTTATCGTGGTTTTGCAAAAAAAATCCGGCACGCTCCTCAATCCCAGATTCGAATCTGGCGCTCCTCGGTAGCCAGTCCAATATCTATAAGCTAACATTTACCGGCACGCTGAGCCGCGCCCCGACCGCCTCCAGCGCCCGCTCCAGATCCGCGATCAGATCGTCGGCATTCTCAATCCCCACCGACAGCCGCACCATCTGCTCGGTCACGCCCATCTTCTCCCGCAACTCCGCCGAGATCATGGCATGGGACGTCAGCACCGGGATCGACACCAGCGACTCCACTCCCCCCAGGCTCGTCGCCAGCGTGAACAGCCGCATCGCCTCGCTCACCCGGCACGCGTCCTCGCCCGTGCCCTCAACCTCGAAGGTCACCATGCCGCTGCCCCCGCTCATCTGCTCACGCGCAACCGCCCACTGCGCGTGGCTCTTCAGCCACGGATAGTGTACCCGCCGCACCTTCGCATGTTGCTCCAGGAACTCCGCCACCCGCAGCGCGTTCTCGTTCTGCCGCGCCACCCGCACCGCCAGCGTCTTCAGCCCGCGGATCAGCATCCACGCCGCATGTGGATCCATGCAGTTGCCCAGCGTCGTTCGCGCGTCGTTGATCTGCTCGATCAGTTCGCGCCCCCCGCAGACCACGCCGCAAGTCAGGTCGGCATGACCGCCCAGGTACTTCGTCCCCGAGTGCATCACCAGATCGATGCCATACTCCGCCGGACGCTGGTTGATTGGCGTCCCGAACGTGCTGTCGAGCAGGCTGATCAGCCCATGCGCCTTGGCCAGCGCCGCCGCCTGCTTGAAGTCGACCAGCCGCAGCGTGGGATTGGTCGGCGACTCCAGGTACAGCAGCTTCGTATTCGGACGGATCGCCCGCGCATGTTGCTCGTAGTCGGTCGTCTCGACGAACGTGGTCTCGATTCCTAGCCGCGGCAGCCACTCCGCCAGGAACTTCGCCACTCCGCCGTACACGTCGCGCTGCGCCACGATGTGGTCGCCCGCCTTCAGCAGCGCCAGGATCGTGGTCGTGATCGCGCCCATGCCGGAAGCGAAGGTGCGCGCCGCCTCCGTGCCCTCGAGTTCGGCCACGGTCTGCTCGGCCACCGTGTTCGTGGGATTTCCCCAGCGCGTGTAATAGCGGTCGGTCGTGGTCACGCGCTGCTGCTCGTCGTTGTCGGTGACCTCAAACGTGGACGTCTGATAGATCGGCGTAGTAACCGGACCGTTCTTCTTTTCCAGGTCAGCCGCACCGTGAACCGCGGCGGTTTCAGAACGACGCGTCTTGCGTTTCATAGCTGCCTCGCTTGTTCTCCAGAGTACTTGCGCCGGGCACTGGCGGCAAGCGCTGCGCCTGCCAAACACCGTTTATAATGCCGAGTTCGCTGGAATCAAATGGATTTGGGTCTCAAGAATCGAGTCGCCCTGATTGCCGCGTCCAGCCAGGGAATTGGCCTGGCCACAGCGGAAGCTTTCGCCGCCGAAGGCTGCCGCATCGCCCTGTGCGGCCGCAACCAGCAGACGCTCGCCGCCGCCGCAGACAAGATCAAGCGGCAGCAGACCGAAGTCTTCGCCGAGGTCTGCGATGTGACCGACCCGGCCGCGGTCAGCCGTTTTGTCGCGAACGTCGCCGGCAAGTTCGGAGGCGTCGACATCTGTGTCACCAACGCGGGAGGCCCGCCGGCCAAGGGATTTCTGGCGGCCAGCCTCGACGACTGGAACCGCGCCATCGCGGCCAACTTTCTCAGCACAGTGTACTTCGCGCGCGAAGTCATCCCGCACATGCAGCGCAAGCGCTGGGGACGGATCATCACCATCACTTCCATCACCACGAAACAGCCAGTCGCCGATCTCGTGCTGTCAAACGCGGTCCGCGCGGCCGTAGTGGGGCTGGTTAAGAGTCTGGCCAACGAGTTTGGCAAAAATGGAATCCTGGTCAACAACGTCGGCCCCGGCTTCACCGCAACTGATCGACTGAAAGAGCTGGCCAAAACGCGCTCCGCCGCTTCGGGGAAATCCGAGCAGGAGATGTTCGACGCCTGGGCCGCCGATGCTCCCCTGAAACGCCTGGGCGATCCTCGCGAAGTGGCGGAGACGATTGTCTGGCTCGCTTCCGAGCGCGCGTCCTACATTACCGGCCAAACCGTGCTGGTCGACGGCGGCATATATAAAGGATTGTGAGGAGGAATCTTTCATGCGAACCCCAATTCGAGGATTGCTTCTCCTTACTGTTGTCGGCATTGGAGTGCTCTCCGCGGCGCAGGCTCGCCCGCTGCCCGGGCCTGACGTGCAGCAGATCTACCAGCGCCTGCTGCCGCAGATCGACAAGATTCCCGCGTTCGATCACCACGCCCACCCTGGCTTCGCGGATGATCCCGACGTTGACGCTATGGCCTCGGCACCCGATACCAACCTTCCCCTGCGTACGCGAGACGACAACCCCGAACTGATCGCCGCGGCCAAGGCTCTTTTCGGATATCCGTACGACGATGTCTCACCGGAACATGCCAAGTGGCTGGTCGCGAAAAAAGCGGAACTGAAAAAGCAGTATCCCGGCACCGCCTACTTCAACATGATTCTCGACAAGATCAATACCGAGAGTTCGGTCGCGAACCGCGCCAAGATGGCCGACTACCTCGATCCCCGGCGCTTTCCCTGGGTTTTCTTTGTCGATTCTTTTATGTGGCCCTTCAACAATCAGCGCGAGAGCGCGCGCAATCCTGACGAAGAAGTCTACATCCCGTTGCAGGAGAAGATGCTGCACCGTTGGATGCAGCAGGAGAAGGTGAGTAAACTCCCCGCGACCTTCGCTGACTATCTGAAGTTCATCACGCAAGTGCTCGAGGACAACTCGAAGCGCGGGGGCATTGCCATGAAGTTTGAAGTCGCATATTTTCGGCCCACGACTTTCAGCGATCCGCCGCGCAGCCAAGCCGAAGACATCTACCAACGCTATGTCAGCGGCGGCATTCCCAGCGAACAAGACTACCGCGCCTTCCAGGACTACATTTTCCGCTATCTCGTTCAGGAGGGCGGCCGCTTACATCTTCCGGTGCACATTCACACCGCGGCTGCGATCGGCAATTACTTCAACTTCACCGAGAGCAACGTCATGAATCTGGAAAGCGTGCTGCGCGATCCGCGCTATGCGTCGACTACCTTCGTCCTGCTTCACGGCGGCTATCCGCTGGAGCGCGAAGCGATCTGGCTCGCGAGCATGAAGAACGTCTATCTCGATTCTTCGTTGGGCGAACTGGTGCAGTATCCCTCTGCGTTCAAAGATACGCTGAAAATGTGGCTGGAAACTTTTCCCGACAAGATCACTTTCGGCACCGACTGTTTCCCTTACAATCAGGTGTTGGGCTCGGAAGAGAGTTACTGGCTGGGAGTGCGGTCGTCGCGAACCGCTCTGGCCGCGGCTTTAGCCGAGATGATCTCGGAGAACGAAATCACCGAGGCGCGCGCGCTGGAGATGGCCCACGCTTATCTTCACGATACGGCGCTAAAGCTCTACGAAGGGCGAGTGCACTAACTGGTGAATGAACATGACAAAGAAGAGTTTGAAGACGAAAACCTCAACCAGGGGGAAGAAAGCGAGTTCCCACTCCCGCGCCAAGCGCGCCGTCACCAAACACGCGGCCGGTCCTGCCGCGCTGCAATACGCGGCGTGGAACTCCGTTCCCCTCGAAGACTTGAATCCACTGCTGCAGCGCCAATTCGTCGTGGGACAGGAAATCATGCTGGCACGCGTGCTGCTGAAGAAAGGCTGCATCGTTCCCGAGCACAGCCATCACAACGAGCAACTCACGTACATTTTGGAAGGCGCGCTCAAGTTCTGGATCGATGGCAAGGAGATCATCGTCAACGCCGGAGAGACGCTGTGCATTCCGTCGAACATGCCGCACAAGGCGGAAGCTCTGGTAGATACCGTCGATCTCGACGTGTTCGCTCCGCCCCGGGCCGACTGGATTAACCGGACCGACCAATATCTGAGGGGAACGAGATAACTCCAACGAAGTAACTCCGCTCATGCATCCCTCTTCGATTCCCGCGCCGGACGTGTCCCGAAAACCGCGGCCTGCGGATTTTCGTTTTCGCTGCATTGCCTGCGGCGATCAAAGCGATGCGAGTGGAAAGAATTTCCGCTGCGGCCGCTGCGGCGATCTGCTCGAAATCGTTTATCCGCAATGGAAGGATGCGGGCCCTGATGCCGCGAAATTGAAATCTACCTGGCGTAGCCGACGCCTTTCCGATTCCACTCTCGACCAAAGCGGCGTGTGGCGCTTCCGCGATTTGCTCCCTGCGCTCGACGACGAGCAGCAAGCCATCACGCTGCGCGAAGGCAACACTCCTCTCTACGAACTTCCGCAATGCGCGCGCATTGCCGGTTTGCCGCGGTTGTTTGGCAAGCATCAGGGGATGAATCCCACGGGCTCGTTCAAAGATGCGGGCATGACTGTCGCAGCAACGTTCGCGCGGCTCGCCGGATTCCGTTGGGTGGCGTGTGCCTCGACCGGCAACACTTCTGCGTCCATGGCGGCCTACGCCGCGCGCGGAGACATGCGCAGCCTGGTGCTTGTGCCCGATGGCAAGATTTCCTGGAGCAAACTTTCGCAGGCGCTTGACTATGGTGCGGTCACCTGCCAACTGCGTACGGATTTCGACGGCTGCCTGCGCCTGCTCCAGGAACTCGTGTGCCATGCGCCCGTTTATCAACTAAACTCAATCAACCCGTTTCGCCTTGAAGGGCAGAAAGCGCTCGCCATCGAACTGTTGGAGCAACTCGACTGGCAGCCCCCCGATCACATCATCGTTCCCGGCGGGAATTTGGGAAACAGTTCGGCGATCGGCAAAGCGCTGCTTGAAATGCGCGACCTGGGCCTGATTTCGCGGCTTCCAAAATTGTCGATCATTCAGGCTGAAGGTGCGAACGCTCTGGTACGTACGCTCCGCGAAGCCGGTGGCGAGAAATTGGTGAACGTGCAGGCGGAGACGCGGGCCACGGCCATCCGCATCGGCAACCCGGCTTCGTGGAAGAAAGCGGTCCATGTGATCGAAGCCACTGGCGGCGCTTGCGAGCAGGTCAGCGAGGTCGAGATTGCGCAGGCCAAGGCTGAAATCGGTGCTGAAGGCATTGGATGCGAGCCGGCCTCGGCGGTTACTCTGGCGGGTTTGAAGAAATTGCTGGAGCAGAGATTTGTGAAGCCGGATGAGACGGTTGTTTTGGTTCTGACCGGAAATTTGCTGAAGGATCCGGACTACACGATCGAATTTCATCGCGGCGAATTGTTCCAAGGCAAGGAGAGCGAACGGGGGCTGGCTCCGTTGCGTCGGGCGCCGCAAGTTCTGGACGCTACGCTCAGCGCCGTGATCGGGGTGCTTGAGCGGGCCGAAAAGTAGCGGCATCGTTTGGGTACTGACTGCGCAGGCGGGACGCCCCCGCGACAGCCGGCGGGACGCCGGCGCTACGTCGCGCGAGTGGATTCTGAACTTGAGATTGCCTGTTTGAAGATGGCCGCTAAAACTGCAATCCCGAAACGCGCTCCGTTCCGGCTCGCGCTGCCGGCGACTTCGGCCAATCTTGGGCCGGCCTTTGACGCTGCCGCGCTGGCTATGGACTTCTACATCAAGATTGAGGCGCGAGCGGCTGAAACTTTTTCCATCGCCGCGACTGGACGCGACCGCGACATTTGCGGCAAGGTCGAAAACCACCTCATCCTGAATACGTATCGCGAGGTGCTGGAAACGACGCGACGGCCCGTTGTGCCACTGGCGCTCAAAATCGTCAACGACATTCCTATCGGTAAAGGCTGTGGATCGTCGGCGGCCGCTCGGCTGGCCGGAATCGCGCTGGCGGTGCGCTTCGGCCGCCTGCGCTGGACCGATGCGCAAATCATCGGCGAAGCTTCGCGCCGCGAGCATCATCCCGACAACGCCTCGGCGTGCTGGATGGGCGGGCTGACCGTCGCGCGCATGTTGAGCGAAGCTGAAGCGCAAGTAGTCTGCGTGCGGCCGAAAGGGAAATGGCCGCTGCTGCTCGCGGTTCCCGAGCAGCCGCTCGCCACCGAAGAAGCGCGCCGCGTACTTCCGTCGCATTACTCGCGAGCCGATGCGGTCACCAACATTCAGAATGCCATGCTGCTGCTCGCGGCTTTCACGCAGGGCCGTCACGATCTGCTGGCCGCGGCTCTGGAAGATCGGATTCATCAGCCTTACCGCGCGTCACTTTGCCCGTTGCTTCCGTGCCTGCAGGAACTGAAAGGGGCGCATGGCATTCTCGGAGCGGCGCTCAGCGGAGCCGGGCCGAGCGTGCTGATGTTTCTCGATCCGCGCGCATCGCTTGGCAAGACGCGCAAATTCGTGGCTGCGCACTTGTCGCGAAGCAGTCTGGCGGCGGAATTGCTTTCCACTTCGATTACGCTGCGAGGAGCGCGATCGTGAAATTGTTCATTGCTGGGTGCTGACTGAATATGATTGTGACGCCTGGATCGCGAGATCGCAGTCAGCAGTAAAAAATGAAACAATCAGCAACTGCCCTTAGCCTGAACGTGCTATTTACCTGCGCAAGTGTCTCCGATATTTTTTGCTTTCTCCCTCACAAAACTAATTCAGGACGGCTGGGTTTGTAGAAAAAGCAGGCCGATCGGCGCTCACATACGGGCGTTTCGGAGTGTGCATGCAGGGGTGTGCAGGAATGAAGGCGAGAAAGATTCGGGTGGAGCGAAGACGCACGCCCGGGAACCGGCAAGTCCGCAGAGAGATTCAGAATTTCCTTCGAGCCCTGAATTCCTATCCCGACCGTTTTTCGAAGAATCCTGGGATCAGCTTCGAGCAGCACTATGATGGAGTGATCGAAGCGGCTAAGATCGAAGCAGTGAAGATCGAAGCGGCTAAGATCGAAACGGTGAAGGTCGAAACGGTGAAGATCCGTGTGGTGAAGAGCGGCGCCACGCCGCGAACAGCACATCCAACGGACGCTGACTAGCGGCTCGCCGGGGGCACGATTCCGTTCATCCGCAGGTATTCCACCATCTGGCCATAGTGATCGAAGCCGTGCGCCGCCACGCTGGTGGCGAGCCCCAGCCGCGACACCGAACCTTCTCCGAACGGGCTTCTGACCGGCTCGACCAGATTTTTCTCGTTGATGGTTGCGATCGCCTTGTGCACGTAGGCGAACGAGTCATTCAGATACTTCAGAATATCCGCCTTGCTGGTCACCGAGGACGGGCCCGATTCATCGTTGAGGGCCACCGGCGGTTTTTCCTGCATAATGGCGGCGCCAAGTTCGTAGTTCACTGCCGCGACATGTTTGATCTGTGCGGCGAACGTGCGCACGCCTTTGAACTCGCCATTGGTGGGAGCGAATCCGAACTTGTCTTCGGGCATGGCTTCGGCGGCGGGTACGAATTCACTCTCGAGATTGCGAACGGTGGAATCGAGCACCTCGGTCACAGTGCGATGCTGCTTTTTGGCCGGCGGCTTGTTGGCAGACATATTTGTCTGCGCTACAGCGCCAATCGTCAGCGCCAGCCACGCGCACGAAACCAGTGCCAGACCTTTTCTCATGAACGTTGGTTGAATCTGTGCAGTCATCAGGATTCTCCGTTCTCGCGATTCTTTTACTATGCTAATCCCTCACCACGGCCGGAGCCGTATCCAGACTCAACTCAGAGCCGCTCAGCCGGTGCCAGCGGATCGTCGACAGGCCGACAATCATGGCCAGCGCGGACCACGCCAGCGCCGCCGGAACTCCCTGCCATGAAGCGACTTCGCCCCACAGAGCGCTGCCCAGCGCCATGCCGCCCTGCAAAACCAGCAGGTACATGGAGAGCGCCCGCGCGCGCATCCACGATGGGCACATGGTCTGCGCCACCACGTTGAAGCAGGCCAGGATGCCGATCCACGCCACTCCCGCCGTAAACAATACCAGACAGAGCCACTCGAAGGCATGCACCTGTCCGGCGGCAAACGTCATGGCCGCGAACACGACGGTTGCGCCGGAGACGAGAGTATCCACCGAGCAGAGAATTCGTAGACGCGGCAGGCCTGCCGCTCCGGCTAGCGCGCCCAGCCCAAAACAGGTCAGCAGAAATCCGTATCCTTGCGCGCCGTGCGGCTGGCAGATCACGGGAAGCAGCGCCAGCAGCGAAGTTGCGCCAACGCTGAAGGCTCCGGTGCGAATCAGAATCGACTTCACCTGCGAGTTTGCGCGGACATAGCGAAAACCTTCCGCAATTGCGTTTCGCAGACTCTGCGATGATGCGGGTTCGCGGGGCGTGGTTCGCCAGCGATACAGAAAGAGGATCACACCGAAGAACGACGCCGCGTTGAGCAGGAACGACCATCCCGAACCAGCCGCGGCTACGACCAGTCCGCCCAGCGCCGGACCAACGGCACGCGCCACGTTAAATCCAGCTGAATTTAACGCGACGGCTGAGGCATGTCGAACTGGCGAGACAACCTCCGGCGTAATCGCCTGCCAGGCCGGATCGTTCATCACCGCGCCCACGCCCATCAGAAACGTGAATGCGAGCAGCACCCAGGGATTCACGGCATTCAGCAGGGTCAGCACGCCGAGCGCGGCAGCGGCAGCGACCATCCAGGTCTGGGTGAAGAGCAGTAGCCGGCGCCGGTCGACCATGTCGGCTAGCGCTCCCGCCGGCAGCACCACCAGAAATACTGGAATCGCAGCCGCGGCCTGCACCAGGCTGACCATCAGCGGAGACGTAGAGAGCTGCGTCATCAGCCAGCCCGCGCCCACGTTCTGCATCCATGTGCCGGTGTAAGAGATGACTGCGGCAATCCACAGCGAGCGAAAGACCGGTTCCCGCAACGGCGCCCAGGCCGAGTCGGCGCGCCGAAGGTTCGCACCGTGCACTGCTGGAACTGTAAACTGATCCGCCATTCGCTGGCTTCTCTACTCTCCGCTTTTACTCGGCATGGGCGTGTCTGGGCTCCAGGCGTCTGGGGCTCAAATCATTGGTGCGAGGCTCCATCCATCAGCCACTTTGCTCAAAGGGCCACTGCGAATCCCGCCATGCGCGAACCATGTAAATGATCACGCCGGTCAGCAGAATGACCGCTGCATAGCGCATCTCCTTCTGCCAGTTCTCGCGATTGAACAGGATGAAGAGAAACCCGGCCGTCGCCAGCAACGCCGGCAGTGGATAGAGCCACATGCGAAATGGCCGCCGCAGCTCAGGACGCCAGATCCTCAGCCAAATTACTCCTACCGCCTGCACCAGAAACTGCAGGATGAGCCGAATGACCACCAGAGCAGCGATCGCATCCTTCAGCCGCAGAAAACAAAATGCCGCGGCTACCACTCCCAGCGCCAAGAGAGAAATATGCGGGAACCGGTGCACCGGATGCACTTTGGCAAACGCTTTGAAATAGTTACCGTCTTTCGCCGCCGCATAGGGAACCCGCGAATAACCGAGCATCAGTGAGAAGACTGAGGCGAACGCGGTTATGATCACGAATCCCGTCACCAGCCGCGCCGCCCATGCGCCATACACCCGCTGCATGAACAACGAGACAACATACAGCCCGCTGTTGTTCTGTCCCGCCTGCATCATCTCGCGCCACGGCACCACGGCGAGCACGCAGATGTTCATCATGAGATATAGACAGGCCACGAACAGAATGGAAAGCAACAGAGCCCGGGGAATATTCTTTTCCGGATCTTTGATCTCGTCGCCTAGAAAACTTACGTTGTAGTATCCCCAATAATCGTAGGTTGCGATGAGCATGGCTCCGCCCAGGCCGGTCAGAAATTTGTGGGAAATCGTGAACGCGCCGGGAGGAAAATCGAAGGCGCGCGCGGCGTTGAAGTGCGTCAGCCCGGCGAAGATGATCCAGCCAATCGTTCCCATCACACCGAACCACAATATTTTCGAGAGCCGCCCGATGGCCGTGATGTTGCGGTAAAGCAGGAGCACGGTAAAGAAACAGATTACGACCGCGACGGCCGTTCCCGGCGTCACGATCCAGCTGACCTGCAGCGTTCCCGCCCACGGAATATGTGCCGCCGCTTCGTGATGCGCGTAAACCGTTTCCAGTTCTGGCCAGTAATAGGCCGCATATCCTGCAAGGCCGATGCAGCCGGTAGCAATCGACAGGGGTGCAGAAAACGACACCTGCCAGATAAACAGAAACGAAATCAGACGCCCCCATTTCTGCGGCCCATACATCTCGCGCAAATAACGATACGATCCGCCCGACGCCGGCAGAGCCGCGCCCAATTCCGCGGACACGAGCCCGTCACAAACAGCCAGCAGAGCACCCGCGATCCACCCCAGCAGCGCCTGCGGCCCGCCCATGGCACTGACTACGAGCGGCATGGTGATAAACGGTCCCACACCGATCATGTCGATCATGTTCATGGCGACCGCGCTGCCCAGGCCCATGCCGCGGATGAGGGTGGGAGAACCCGAACCATCTTGAGACGGAGATGACATTTGTTGGCGGAGCCTTGTGATCACTGCCGCTACGGAAGAAGCAGCACTCTGCCGCTGATCTGGCGCTGTTCGAATGCTGCATGTGCCCGCGCCGCGTCGGCCAGGGGATAGGTGCGATCGATTCTGACGGAAAGTTTTCCTTGCTTTACCCATGTGACGAACTGCTCAAGGTACCGTGGGTATTCCTTTCTGTAAGGCAGGCCGTTCGTGCGGGTGAGAAACAGCGATCCTTTTTCTTGCAGCGCCATCAGGTCGAACGGAGGCACGTACCCACTCGATTGCCCGTAGATTACGAGATATCCGCCGGGAGCCAGGCTATCGAGGTTCGCATCAAACGTGTCCTTACCCACGCCGTCGTACACCACGCTGACTCCATGGCCGTCGGTGATGCGCCGCGCTTCCTTTGCGATATCGGACTCTTTAGAAATAATGACCTCGTCAGCGCCGGCGCTTCTCACAAACTCGGCCTTCTCTCTGGTCGAGGTCACGCCAATCACCCGTCCCTCGCGAATCTTTGCCATCTGGCAAAGCAACAGCCCAAGTCCCCCAGCCGCGGCCTGAATCAGGCACCAGTCGCCGGGTTTGACGGGATACGCACAATGCGTGAACGCGTAAGCCAGGAATCCTTGGTTCATCCCCGCCGCGGCTAGCTCTGCGCCGATGCCGTCAGGCACTGGAATCAGCCACGCAGCTGGGACCAGAGCATGCGTAGCGTAGGAACTTCCGAAAAATGTTACACGCTGCCCGACCCGAACGTTGTCGACGTCGGGACCCAGCGCTTCCACGATCCCAACTCCCTGGCTGCCTTGGGTCGCGGGAAGGTCCTGTTCGCCAACGCCGGCACGCTTGTAGAAAGCCTGCCCAACAAGTTCGCCGCGTCGCTTCTGAACATCGAGAAAGTTAACGCTTGCCGCTTCCACGCGCACCAGGGCTTGTCCTGGGCCGGGAACCGGCGTCGGGAGATCTTCCAACTGCATGACTTCTGGACCACCGTAGGAGTGAATGCGAATCGCGCGCATTGCAGATGCTTATCCTTTCTTGTGAAACTCATCCCAAATGCGGTGCTGGCTACTGCTTTTGATGTCCCGCGTTCAACAGATTCACATACAGCCGCACCGCGCCCGGAACGCCCGCCGGCAACTGGCGGAAGAACGCATATCCGGTATAGATGTAGATACCTTTGCCGTACTTGGCACGCAGCAATCCGCCCTTTTGCGCATCTTCTCCTGGATCGTGACACGACAACAGCGGCTGGAAATGGTCGTCCCACTTGCTCATGAAGTAGAGGCCGCGCTCCTGCACCCAGCCATTGAAATCACTCTGCGTGATCGTATTGGGATAATGGAAGATGGGATCGTCGGGCGCGAGAATCTCGACCGGAGCTTCTTCGACTGAAACCCGCGCCCGGCTTAGCTCCGCCGAATAAGGAGTGAACTTGCCGCTGTTGAAATCGCCGACGCCGGCGTTGTACTGCACGACCAGCGTTCCGCCCGCGGAAACGAAGTCCAGCAACTTCCGGTTATTCGCAACGACATCCTTCTGCGTGTCATAGGCGCGAATGCCCAATACGATGGTTCCGTACTGGCTAAGATTTTCGGTGGCGAGTTTTTCGGGCGGGATCAGTGTGACATCCATCCCCACCTGCTGGAGCACAGCCGGAATGTCGTCGCCCGCTCCCATGATGTAGCCGACTTTCAAATCATGGGGCGCCTCGACATCCACAATGCTTACGCGCTGCCGTGCCGGCTCGTAGTAATAGAAGCTGCCCAGATCTTCGCGCGTGATCAGCGTGTAGCCTTCGTTATATTTCTGGCCCATCCAAGTGAAAACGGCGCGAATCGTCGCCGGGCCGGGCTGCAACGCGGAAGGAATCACTTTGAACTTGCGCTCCTGCTTTTCGCCGCGTCGCGTAAATTCCATCCCGAATTGCTCGGGCTCGGAACGCCAGCCAGCCGGCAGTTCCAGATGCAGCTCGCCGATCCGTTTCACTCCGTCCCCGGTTACGTTCCCAGTTACGCCGACCGTAACCATCGTCGTCGATCCATTGTGCGTCGAAATCACCTGCGTGCCCGGCTCCAGTTCCACGGAAAATGCCGGCACGACGGCCAGCGGACGTTCCAGTTTCTTGCCCGCATCGTCGAGGAACGGAGTCACCACCACAGCGTTAACTCCAGTGCGGGTTTGCGTTCCACCAGCACTTACCGAATATTCGACGCGGGCCCGCAATGCCGGAGGCGGGAAGGGAAGAGTCGCATATTTTTCATTGTCGATATGATTCAGCGCGTCGCGATCGGGATCGTCGCGATGCCAGTAAGGGCGCGTATAAGGAGTATCCTTGGGCACGCGCAGCCGGAAATTCGCCCGCAGATCTTCTCCCGGTTTCACCGTCTCCGGCCGCGTTTTGCCGTCGAGCGTGTTCCATCCTTCTGGAACTTCGAGCTTGATGTGGTCGATCAGCAGCGGCAATTTCGACCCGTTGTGAAACATAACCGCAACCAGAAATTCCTGCCCCGGTGAAACCGCGGTCAGGGCGTCAGATTCTCTGAGCACGTGAACCTCGCGGCTGCCGTCCGAAGAGACGTCTGCGGTAAGAGTCGCGCCCAGCGCCAGGTTCAGAGCGGTTTCGGCCTGCTGCTGTTTTTCGGCGATGCGCGTCAGAAGGTCGGTCTTGGTCGCCGCGCTCAATGTGCTCTCGCGAACTTGTTCGCTTACCCGATTCAGTTCGCCGACGATCCTGATCAGAGGCGCTGCCGCACTCGACGCGTTGCTGCCCTTGGCGGCTTCGGTTGCTTGCGCGATGTGCTTGGCAATCTCGGTCAATTCCGGGCGCAGTTGCGGAATTTTGCTTTCTTCCGCTCCGGGTAGCGCCGCCATTCCCGGCAGCGACCAATCAATCCCGTCAAAGAAGCATTTCTCGTGCCCATTCTTATCTAAGGTCGATGGCAAGACCGAATCCACCAGCTTGTAGAACGTGAACCGATCTCCCGGCTCGACCGTCCAGTTGGCCGCGCCTTGCGACATCTGGTGCCGCAGTCCTTCCATGGCAAACTGGATGTACGACATGCCGAGCGCATTATTGTGCTCGCCCGTGTTGAGCTTCACCGTCCATTTGTCGTCTTCACAGGTCATCGCCCCAAATCCGCACACATTGCCGATATAAAACTTTTTCGCCTGCCAGGGCAGCAATCCCTCAGCTATCTGCTCGGGAAATCGGTTGGGATCGGCCGCCGCGCGAAACGCCTCTTTTGCCAGAATGCTCGACGCCTGATGATGTCCGTGTCCATCGCGCGGTGTCCCGGAAAACCGGGCGACCAGAACATCCGGACGAAAAGTGCGAATGACGCGCACCATATCGCCGAGCGCAATATCGTGCCCGCCCCATTTCTGGAACGTCTCTTCCGCGCTCTTCGAAAAGCCGAAATCCGCGACGCGCGTAAATCTTTCCTGCACGCCGTAATACTGATCGGCGGCCAGCAGTTCGAGCGACCGCAGCACGCCCAGCACATCGAACAAATTGCTGCCGAGCTTGTTCTGTCCACCCTCGCCGCGATTCAGCGTGAGCAGCAGCGTGCTCACCCCCCGTCCGCGCGCCTCCAGGGTGAGCATTCCTCCATCTTCATCATCCGGATGGGCCACCACCTGCATCAGCCGCGCCGTGGTTCCCAGACGCAGCAGTTCGAGCCGCAATCCAGCCGCGCCTTCGTCCTGCGGAATCTCCGCCGGCACGCCCTGATACAGCAGGCCGGGAGGGTCTGCATCCAAAGCCTCGAAGGTCGAATGCACGGCGGTAGGTTTCGATGCGGCCGTGCTCTCCTTATGCGCTTTTGCCGTGGAACTGGGGGCCTGGGCGATTGCGCCCAGAGCAAAAACCAGGAGGAAACAGACAAAGCTCAGCGCAGCAGAACGTATGCCCTGAAGAATGGTTGGAAGGCCGCGTCCCATCCGCCGCGGCAGGCTGGCAGGTCCGGAATGTCTCACGCTACAAGGATGGGGCCTAACCCCGCTTTGACGCAAATTCTTTAAAAGCAGTGGCCAGTGAACAGGGGCCAGTGGCCAGTAACCCCGCGACGCGAACAGCAACAGAATGAGGCCTGCCCTCACTGGCCAGTGACCACTGGCCACTGATCACTGACCTCTGCTACTGCCTTCCTTCTTTCAGCACTGACTGGCAGTTACTCGAAGCGGTCAACACTTCATCGAACGCCGTTTCTTTCCGCAAATCTTTCAGCAGGGGATCGTCGAGCAGCGCCGAATACGCGCAATAATTCTGCTGCACCGCAGCCTTGAGCAAGCGCAATGCCGGTTCGCTTTGTCCGCAGGCCGCCATCAGCGCGCCCACGTGGTACCAGGCCTCTGCGTCGGGCTCCATCATGACGGATGCTTCGTTGTCACGCACGATCTTGGCAAAGTCAGGCGGCTTCTGTGCTGCCGTGCAGGCTTCCATCAAGCTGCGATGATACGACGAGGCCGCGGCCATGTTTTTCGCGGCGTTGCGCGCTTCCGGCAAATTTCCCTCTGCCAGATAGATATACGGAGTGACCCACGCCGCCCATTCCGAGCCTGCGTCCAGTTGCATGAAGTCCATCGCCTGATCGGTCTTGCCCATCTCCAGAAACGACCACGCGCAGGAGCGGAAAGCAAAATTGCCGGGATCGAGTTGCCGCGCCGCCTTGCATTGATCGATCGACTCCGGCAGCATTCCCGCGTAGCGCAACACGTAACTCAACGCGAAATGAGCATCGGCGCTCTGCGGCCGCCGGCGCACCAGGTCAGTCGCCGCATCATAGGCCCGCCCCAGATCGCCTCGTTCCACGCGGTTCGTGATCAGGCTGCTGGCCGCCAGCACGCGGTTCGGATCGAGTGCGACCGCCCGCTCATCCGCCGCATTCGCTTTCTGGAAACTTTCTTCGCCTCCGCCGCCATACGTCGAGTCGAAGTAATATCTCTGCCCCAGGGCTTCCCACGCCGGCGCGTAAGTGGGATCGATCCCCACCGCCCACTCCAGCATCTTGATCGCTTCCTTATTCGGCTTGGGATCGTGGGCCTGCGCGACGCTGCGCAAATAAAAATCGTAGGCTTCCTGATTCTTGGGTCGCGACGCGCTTTCGATCTCTCCGCCGCCGCCGCCCAGAACCGGCAACAACCCATTCTGGATCTGCGATTTCAGCTTCTCCTGCAGACCGATCAAGTTGTCGGCTTTCTCCGTAACAGTGGTCTCCCACAGCAGTCGATCGGTGGGGACGTCGATCGCCTCCAGGGTCACGCTCAACTGATCTCCCTGCTTCATGAAGTGGCCCTGCAGCAGCCGCCCCACGCGCAATTCCTGGCCAACTTTCCTGGGGTCAGTATCTACCGCCACGAATTGCCGCGTGACCGAAGAAGGCCGCACCTCGAGCGAGCGAGAATACGTCAGCACACTGGTCAATTCATCGGCCAGAGCAAAGCGCAAGTAGTCGACGTTGAAGTCGCCGTTCATGTTCTGCAGCGGCAACACGGCGATCGCATTTTTTTGCTCTTCATTCGCCACTTCGCGGTGCTTGTACCACCATGCTCCCACCGCTCCGACAATAGTGACCAGCAGCGCCGTCAGCCCCACCAATAGATAGATTTGCCAGGGGGCGGAGCTGCGGCCGAACGTCTTCGTCGACATGCGCAGCTTGGCCGTATGGCTTCCGCTCTTGATCTGGCCAGATTCGCTCTCGCGCTTGAGCAGCGCCAGGTCTGACTTCATCTCGGCCGCGCTCTGGTAGCGATGGTTGCGGTCCTTTTCCATCGCCTTGCCGATAATGCCTTCGAGCTCAACCGGAATCTTCGGATTCAGCTCCCGCGGCGGTACCGGCTTCGAATGCAGGACGGCGTCGAGCGTCATCAGCGAGTTATTGCCCGCGAACGGTTTCTTTCCCGTGGACATTTCGTACAGGACCACGCCAAACGAAAACAGATCGCTGCGCGCATCGACAGTCTCGCTGCGCGCCTGCTCCGGCGACATATAAACCGCTGTCCCCGGAATGACTCCCACCGCCGTCAATGAATTGTCGGCGCCCGCGTCATCTTCGGTACCCAGGTTGTGCACCAGCTTGGCCAGGCCGAAGTCCAGCACCTTCACCTGCCCGCTCGGCGTCAGGAAAATATTCGCCGGCTTGATGTCACGATGCACAATATTTTTGGCATGCGACGCGACCAGCGCGTCGGCCACTTGCACGCCCACGTCGAGCACCTTATCCACTTCCATGGCATGGCCGGCAATGGCCTGCTTCAGGCTCTCGCCGTCGAGCTTCTCCATCACGATGAAGGGATGCCCGTTGTTATCCTCAATGCCGTGGATGGTGCAGATATTGGGATGGTTGAGTTGCGACGCTGCCCGCGCCTCGCGGGTGAACCGCTCCAGCGACTTGGCGTCGCCGGCCAGATTTTCAGGAATGAACTTCAGCGCGACGTGCCGGCCCAGCTTGAGGTCTTCGGCCTCATAGACCACACCCATACCGCCGCCCCCAAGTTTGCCAAGGATGCGGTAATGGGAGACTTGCTGGCCAATCATGAGAGCATGAGACCCCGCCCGGCGGTAATGTTAGGCCCACCGGGGACTCCGGTCAACTGCCCCGTCGGCGAATGCCTTCTCGGTGACGCACCGCGCATACTTTCGCCTGCATCGAAAATGCAGATTCCCCGGATTCGCTTTCCCTCTTGCGCCGCCCGTTGCTTTGGCAACGAGAGCCTTGAGACCCAAACGGCACGCCGGGGACCTTCGCACCTCAAGGTTCGCACTTCCACTATTGGGTGCGTTTCGGCTAGCAGCGGTTGCCACGGCCTCCCTGGGCGAATTCCGGCCCCATGGCCGCCCCAAAAACCGCCCGCTGATCTCGTTGTACAATGCCTGCCGGGGTTCGGCCTCCATGCCTTGCCACTACGTCATCGACAAGGAGCGGCGTTTGGTGATCACGACTGCTTCCGGGAATGTCACCTTTGCGGAAGCGATGGCCCATCAGGATCAATTATCCAGGGATCCCGAATTTAGTCAGGATTTTAGTCAGTTGCTGGACGCGACCACGGTCAGCCGCCTGGACCTTTCAGCGCTACAAATTCGGGAGTTGGCACGTCGCCGTATGTTTTCGGCCACATCGCGCCGCGCCCTTGTCGCCAACAATCCCGCTGTCTTCGGTGTCGGGCGAATGCTACAAACCTACCTCGATCTGGCAAAGGCGGAAGAGAAGGTGGCTGTCTTTTACAGCCGGAGTTCGGCTCTGAAGTGGCTGGGCCTGGAAAATGATCCTCCCGCTGCTGGGCAGTCCGGTTAGGATTCAGGGAAATCCATTTCAGAACAAATCAGCCCAGTTCCCAAAGCTGGCACAACCGTAACGCTTTTCTTGTTTTCTGGCCGCCTCAGCCACTCGTCGTCGAACTAAGATTGTAGCCAGCGTTCCCGAGGCGCAAGCTCGCCGACGATTCGCTGATCAGGAGATCGTTTTCATGGCAAACACTGCTCATCCCGACCATTCGATGCGCAAGCCTTCTTCCAAAGTCGTGGACCTGCAGGAAGCCATCCGTCGGCGAGCCGAAGAAATCTATGTCCGCAGCGGCAAGCAGCCCGGCCGCGACGTGCAAAACTGGATTCAAGCCGAACAGGAAGTGCTGCAGGAATCCCAACTTCCCCAAGCTACGAGTCCCCAAGCCACCACTCGCCAGACTACCAGGACCGCAGTCGTGGTCAACGTCAACGGAGTGCAGTACACCGGAGAATATACGCCCGACATCGCCGATGGCTACATGCCGGGAGAATTTGACCGGGGCGACCCTGTCCCTGTCCACTTCGCCGGCGACAAGATGTTCCTTACCCGCCCCAACGGCCGGGAGTTGGAGACTACTATCGTGGGAACCGTGATGGCAGAATCCGCACGGCGGTGAAAAGAATGGTGGCTGAAAAATGATGGCCGAAAGAATCGCCTGCCAAAGAATGAACGGCGAAGAAACGACCGGCGAAAAATGACCGGCGAAAATAGCCGGGAAAGCAGCCGCGCCATGGGTTGGTTAAGCATCTCGATTCACCGCCGCCGCCAATCTCCCTTCCGCCGCAATTAACGATATATTGCGGAGATGTTCGATCTGCTCCTCTTCGCTCCCCGGCGCCGGACCACGCGCAGTTTCGCTTCAACCCTCCGTCACCTCGGAGCCGCCGGACTGTTCTTCCTCGCGATTCTCGACAGCTCCCCGTTGCCCACCTTTGGCGGTCCGGACATTCTCACCGTGGTGCTGGCTGCCAGCCATCGCGAGCTCTGGTATGAATATGCCGCATCCGCAACCATAGGTTCTGTCATCGGCGCGTATCTGACCTTCCGCCTCGCACGCCGGGCCGGATCTGCCTACCTTGACAAGAAATTCAAGAAAAGCAGGGTGGGAAAATTTCTAACTCTCTTTAAGAAGTGGGGAACGGGAACCTTGGCGGCCTCAACGGCCATCCCGCTGCCCACGCCCACCAGCCTGTTCTTCGCGGCAGCGGGCGCATCCGATTATCCAAAAGGCAAGTTCGTCGGCATCGTCGCCGCCTGCCGCGCCCTTCGATATTTCGGCCTCGCCTTCATCGCCGCCACCTACGGCCGGCGCTTCCTGCGCGTATTGCGTCATCCCATTCAGCACTGGGGATGGCTGATCTTCTTCATTTCCGCGACCTTCGCCCTCATCATCGGCGGAATCCTCATGAGCCGCCGTCTGGAGTCGACCTCCGCAGAATAATTGTGCACCCATCATTTCGCAGGACTATCCTGACAGCCCGCGATTTTTGCCGGGTACGCCACGATGACATCTTTTCTCTTCATGCCCCGCTCATCCACCACTTCTAATTGCCAGTCCTGCAATCCCCGCACGTCGCCGGGCAATGCGATGCTCAGAATGTAAAAGTGGCTGATGGCAATTTCGATTTCCGAGATCGAGGCTTGCACGTTCTGGCGGGTTCGCTCGTCGTAGTTATAGCTCGCTCCGAACGACTGGCCGATCTTACTGCCGCCCGGATACAGCGTGTATCCCACTCCCCCCGCCCCCTTCACCAGTGCGGACAATATCTTTGCGTCTGGGTTCGGCAGCGGTGCGCTCTCGGAAATTGCTCCCGCCGCGATGCCGTCATCCGCCCGCCGTGAGTCGTCGAGTACGAATGAGAACAGCCGAATTCCACGATTCGTCAGTTCGTCCGAGACGCTTGCCGCCATCGGAGAAGCTTCGTCGTTACGCCCGTCCGTGATCATAAAGATCGAGTCGCCGGGATGCGCCGGTTCCATCGACTTGGCGGTTTCCAGAATCGCGCGATAGATCGCGGCCTTCCCCTTCAGCCCGGAAGCTCGCATCGATTCCGGGCTGTCGAGCCAGTCCTGCATCGCCTTTCGTCCGGCGTTGCTTTGAAAAGTCTTTTCGATGGCGGCCGAAAAAGTGGAGAGGGAAATCTCCGCCTGCGGCGGCGCCACGTTCAGAAAGTCCGCAGCCGCCACCCGCGCGATCTTCCACTTGTCGATTCCCTGCGCGCCGAACCCGCCCATGGTCGCACTCATATCCAGCAGGACGTAAGTCCGCGTGCTCGGGTCGCTGCGCAAACTCGCCGACAACACGCTGACCGATTTTCCTCGAGAAGTAGCCCTGAAACTCGACGCCGGCAAATCCAGAATCGGCAGACCCCGTTCGTTCAGCACGGTGACGATCACAGCCTGCGGAGCGCAAGCCTGCGCACTTCCTAATCGCACGCATGCAAGAAGCGCCACAAACAGCAGAGCACGAGACCTCATCGCTACTCCTCCAAATACAACCCGGCCGACGCGCCCACCCACTCCATATTTTTATTATGATCCACGCCCATCATCAGCCCGCGCCCCGTGCGGATAATCGTCAGCACCGGCGTCAGCTCCTCCAGCCAGATGTACATGACGCGCACCTCGGCTTTGGTCCCGCCAAACGGAGTCTCGATCACCGGCTGAAAATGCATCCGCTCCTGCAGAATGTAATACGGCCGTTTCTCCGCGGGAATCGCCGCAATCTCTTCTTTCTTCGGCGCAATCACTACGCCCAGCCCGGCAAACGAATATAGCGGCTTGAGAGCGTAATTCTCCAGATCCGAAGGAATCTCCTCGAGTCGATCCAGAAACCAGGTCTTCGGCACGGACTCATGCTTGAGATACGGAATCGAAAACTTGCTCATTCGGAAATACCAGTTCGGATGCCCCGCCCACTCCACGTCCAGATCGTCGCGCCAGTCGAAATTGAGTTTGATGTTCTTCCGTTCGAGTTCATCCACAATCGTCCGGTTGTAAATTCTCTCGATCGGTACCCGTTTGCCGCCGCGCTCATAATAAAGACGCGAGCCGTCTTTTTTGATGTCGGCAATATCAACCGCCCGCACCCCCAGCATCTTCTCCGTCAGCAGGAAATCCGGCAGCGTTTTCTGGTGCAGCGGATCAATCTCCATCAGAATCACGTTCTCCGGATCATGGTCCGCCACAATAGCCCGCCGCAACAACTCTCGATAAGAATTGCTCTCTAACCCGCTCAAAAAATATTTCAGCCGCTCAGAACTCTCGATTCTCGACTCTCGACTCGAAGCTCGCAGCCCATACACATCGATATAAGTCTCCGCCAGCGGCCCCTGATACGCATAAAGGGAAGGGAAGGCCTGCAACTCCACCAGCTTCGGCTGCAGTTCGCCACGCGCATCGCGCACCAGCCCGAAATCCACCTGCACAAACATCGGATGGTCCGGTTCATTCGGAACTTTGAACTCCGCCGGAACCGCCTCATCCGATTTCGCGCGATACTCCGGATTGTCGACAAGCTGCCGAATCAGTTCCTGGCCGTCGCGAGCCATCCGATCCAGCAGCGGCTTCGGAAAAAAACACGGCGTCTCCGATAAGCGAAACTCCACATGGGTCCCGCTGATCTCATCAATCCGCCGCAGGAATGTCTGATACTTATCGGGAGAAAACCGCTCGTTGAAGTGCTTACGTAAAGAAGGAATCATGATTTCAACGTTTTGTCATCCTGAGCGTAGCAAAAAACGCCGACCATGGCCGGCGTTTTTCGCGAAGTCGAAGGACCCCGTTTTTGTCTGAATTATCTGCGGCTCGAAAAGGAATTCTCTGCTTAACTGCCGAGGCATTGAAAACCTTAAAACCTGAAACCTGTTTTCCTACGCCTCCACCAGAAACTTGCCCTCTTTCATAATCTGCTCGTCATCCACCCAAATATTGAACTTCCGCCCGACGACATCGATATGCGTGGTCGAATCCCACTGCGCGCCGGTGTGCGCCCCGTAAGGATTTCCAAACGCAATATGCACGCCGGGATATTTCTCATCCTGCAGAATCTGCCCAATGACTTCTTTCAAGTCAATGTTCGTCCCAATCGCAAACTCGCCCACCCGATCGCTATTTTCGTCGGTGTGCGTATACTTCCAGAAATCATTTTCCAGTTCGCGATTCTCCGAGTGCGCCTCGGTCAGCCGGTTGCCCTTCATGCGCACGGTCAGCGGCGCATCGATGAGATTGCCAAACTTCGCGCACAAATAATCGCCGACCACGCCATCGATCACAAACGTCCCATTCACCTCGCCCGGCGTCGTAAAGATTTCCCCACCCGGCAGGTTGCCCCATTTTTCCGGCGTAATAATTCCGCTGGTCTTCAGCCACTTGTAATTCGGATTCAAATCGGCCGTCAGGTCCGTTCCCGCCGCGGTGGTGGCGCGTACCTTGGATGCCTTGCGCACCATCGCGATAATCTTGGCGCTCAGCCGGTCAACTTTCTGAAAATCCGCCCGCATCCCCTCCAGCATGATCTGCCGGTTGATGTTCACCATGTGGGCGTGCCGAATCTTGCGCCGGTTCACGACGTCGGTCATCTGAATCCGCGAGCGCAACTCGTTCGCCTGCGCCTGCACCGCAAAAATTGACACCTGAGAAGTTTCCAGATCGTCGAGGATCGCCCGCGGCAGATCTTTCAGCGGACGCTCCGCCAATTCCTCCAGCACCCACGCCTGATAGGGCGCGCCGAGCTTTTCCAGTTCCGCCACAATTGCCGCGGCGATCTCGCTCGTTGCCTCGTCGGTGATCACGCATACTTGCTCGTTCGGCTGCACGCGCAGGCAAACATGCACCGCGTTGTAAGCCCCGGGAGTGTACTCGGGGTCGAATGAAATCTTGTTGAGAGGGGTGCCCCATCCTTGTCGCGCCTTTTGCGACAGGGTGGGGTTTTTGACCGGACCCAAAGGATTGAGGTTATCCGCGGAAATATTCATCACCCTACTTTCTCGAGCGAAGCAGGCTCCTCTACCAGTCCCGCTTCCGTCTCTTCAACGATGTAGTCGACAACTTTCTTCAAATCCCCAGTCTGCTCGAATACACGCAGCTGCCGGTCGGCGCCACTGCCCGTCTCGAGAATCTTGTGGATGTAATTCAGTTCCTCGCGCGAGCCCAGTTCATCGACCACGTCATCGATGAAATCCAGATACTCGAGCACCAGATCGCGCGTCGGAACTTCCGTCTGCTTGCCAAAATCAATCAGCTTCCCGTCAAGCCCGTAACGCGAAGCCCGCCATTTGTTCTCCATGATCAACGCGCGCCGGTACAAGCGAAATCCCTGATTCGCCGTATACAGCTTGTACAACTTCGCCACGGTCGCCTGAATCAGCGCCGCCAGCGCAATGGTTTCATCGGCACGCATGGGAATGTCGCACACCCGGAATTCAATCGTATTAAAGAACGGATGCGGCCGGATGTCCCACCAGATTTTCTTCGCGTTGTCAATGCAGTTGGTTTTGATCAGCAGCTTGATGAAATTCTCGTACTCACCCCAGCTGGGAAAATAATCTGGAATATTCGTCCGCGGAAATTTGTCGAACACCTTGCAGCGGTACGATTTCAGCCCGGTATTCATTCCCAGCCAGAACGGCGAATTGGTCGACAGCGCCAGAATGTGCGGCAGAAAATAGCGCGCATGATTCATCATGTGGATGGCGGTCTCGCGATCCTCAATTCCAATGTGCACGTGCAGTCCGAAGATCAGGTTCGCCCGCGCCACCAGCTGCATGTCTTCCACAATATCTTTGTAGCGTTGGTCGGGATGTATCTCCTGCGTCCGCCAGTCGGAAAATGGATGCGTCGCCACCGACGCTACCCGCAGTCCGCTTTCCCGCGCCAGCCGGATGATATTGCGCCGCAAATCCTTCACCTCGGCCTTGGCTTCCTTGATATTGCTGCAAATTCCGGTTCCGACCTCGACCACCGACTGATGCAGCTCCGCCTTCACCCGTTCCTGGAGAACCATCTTGCCCCGCTCCAAAAGCTCGGCCTGAATATGCGACCGCAGATCCCGCGTAACCGGATCGATGGTCTGATATTCCTCTTCAATTCCGATGGTGAAAGTGGGCAACATACTCGCCGGCAGCGCGTAAGCGCTAGCCAAAACTAGACCCCATCAGTATATCAATCAGAAGATAAGCGAACCGTGCAGAGTTACTTCCGTGCGCCTCGTTTCCATTGTCATCCTGAGCAAAGCGAAGGATCTATGCAACCTGCCGGCAGCGCATGAGTAGTCGGCGGATTGCACAGATCCTTCGGACCGCAAAAGACGCGGTCCCTCAGCCGCGGTCCCTCAGAATGACGAGTCCCGCGCAGGTTGCGGAGGAAGACTATTTCGCGGGCTTCCGCTTGCGCGCCGCCACCCACTCCGGTTCGACCTTGCGCGCCGGTTTCGCGCCAGCTCCCGCCAAAAATCCCGCCCATCGCAACTCCTTCACCGGATTCTCCCCGCCCATCGCCATCTTCACCGCCATCTCGGCGACGGCATTCACAATCCAGTCAAAATTCTCCTGGCCGACCGAAGTAATTTCCGCGTCCGGCGCCGGATTCAGAAAGTCGATCGCGTACGGCACGCCGCCTTCCACCGCAAACTCGACGGTATTCAAGTCATACCCCAGCGCCCGGCACAACGCCAGCGCATCTTTTTCGATTCTGCCCCTTAAAGCTTCCGAAGACGGCGGAGGGTTCCCCTTCACATACCGCTCATGATGCGGCGCCCGCGGGTCGTACTTCATGATGTGTACTTTTTCCTGCCCCACCACATAGCAGCGGTAATATTCGTCAAACTCCACGCCGTGCTGCAGCGTCATGCACAAGTCGCCAGTCTGGTTGTAGTGATGAAAAAATTCATCCGGATTGTGCACGTGATATACATGCTTCCATCCGCCGCCGGAATATGGCTTCAGAAAAGCAGGGAAGCCGACGTAGTCGAACAGTTCCTGCCAGTTCAGCGGATAAATCAAATTTCGCATCGACTTATCGGTCGTTCCTTCGGGATGCTTATGATGCGGCAGAATCACGGTCGGTGGAATGGCCACGCCCATCTTGTGCGCCAGCGCGTAGTTGAAAAACTTGTCGTCCGCCGTCCACCAGAACGGATTGTTCACCACAATCGTCCCGTGCAGCGCCGCGTTTTTTAAGTAAGCCCGATAAAACTGGATGTCCTGCGAAATCCGGTCGATGATCACGTCGTATTTCTTCGGCTCATCCATCCGAATCCCGCCAATCTTCACAAACTCCGCCTCCACGCTGTCGACCTTCATCGCATTGATCTTCTCGACAAGCGCCGGCGGGAACGTATTCTCCATGCCAAACAAAATCCCAATCTTCTTCACGACGCTCTCCATTTCTTAAACGTCACTTTCCGAAATTGTCATCCTGAGCGAAGTAAGTGCTTCACGAAATGAAGCACTTACGCAGTCGAAGGATCCCTACGTTCTCAACGAAACACAGGTCGCATCAAGGCATTCTCCCCGGCTACGCCGGACTGACGTGAACGTAACCTTCAGCCCGTACCTGTTTCCGATAAACAGCGAAAAAATAAGCCGCAGCGCCAAACCATGCCGCGATGAAAAAGAGGACGAGCCAGAAGATCTTAGCGCTGGCCGGAGAATCGTCCTCGCGGACGCAAAAAGCCACCATCCCAGACCAAATCACCAACGAGGCTGGTGCCCCTAGAATTCCCACGGTGCCACCTAGGATTCGCAAAAGGAGTTGGCCACGAGGCATCGCCCCGATCTGAGAGAACCAGGGCGTCAGCATAAAAGCGATAAACACTCCCGTAGACACAACAATCCACGCCGCGTACCGGAACAGTGAAAACGCCTTCTGAGACCTAATCCAACGAGACACTGTCGATCCCCTCAGCCTGACCCCTGACCCCTAGCCCCTGACCCTGCCCTAAAAGTATTTCCCCGCCATCCTCAACCACAGCGGCCAGTCATGCTTCGAATTGTCATTCCACACATCCAGCCAGTGCGGAATCGCCTTCCCATTCAAGATCGCCGAGAACTTCACGTTCTGGTCCAGGCACATGTCCCAATCCGCCGACCCCAGCACGATCTTCATTTGCCGGTAGCGGCTCAAAAACCAGTCGTCCGTCATGTTCGGCAAATAATCGGGAGGATTATTGAAATAGCAGTCGTTGTCGTAATACCCGTCCAGAAACTGATGGATATCGAACGCGCCGCTCATGCTCACGCAATGCGTCACCACATCCGGATGCTTCAGCGCAAAATTTACCGCATGGTACCCGCCAAAACTGCACCCGGTCACTCCAAGCTGCCACGCCTGATTCTTCCACTTAATAAACGGCAAGAACTCATGCAGGATGTAGCGCTCATACTGCAAATGCCGCAGCACCCGCACCCGTGGATGCACGCCCTTGTTGTACCAACTCTCGGTGTCGACGCCGTCCGGGCAAAAGACCTGCAATTCGCCGCGCTCAATTTTCGGCGCCAGCACGCCAATCATGCCGCGGTCCTCGTACTCGAAGAATTTTCCCATCGAAGTAGGAAAGACCAGCAGCGGCGTCCCCGCGTGCCCAAACACCAAGGCCTCCATGTCCCGGTGAAGTTCCTGGCTATATCCCTTGTGATATTCGCGATTCATGATGAGGTGGAAATGTGGTCGTAGAGCCCTTGCCTGCAACGCCTCTTTCGCAGCCGAAGTATCTTACCCGATGATGTGCCGAATGGCCTACTGGCGTCAGCGTTCAGATTTATGCGTCTGGGGCGGACCCAAGGCCGCGTTTCCGCTCCTGGGCCAAGACCGTTACCAAACGGCAACACCGGCCTCCTGCTCGGCCTCCAAATGATTTACAGTAATATCGCGTCACGATATGCTCGATTTCTTTTCCAAGCTGGTCCAGCGCTCCGCCGTGTTCGTGCTTCTGGTGCTGACTCTGGCTGCGGTCGTGGCTTTTGCCGCGGTCAGCCACTTGGTCACCCGCTTCAACCTGAACCAGCAAGCGCGCGGGCGCAAGCTCTACGCCCAGGGACTCGCCGACATGAATGCCGGCAAGCCCGATTTCGCCATCGACGAATTCCGCGCCGCCCTCACCTGCGACAGCGACAATTCCCAATATCAGCTCAACCTGGGCCGCGCTCTGCGCGACACGGGACGCCTCGACGAAGCCGAATCCTATCTAGAGTCCCTCTGGGAGCGCACGCCGGAAGACGGCACCATCAATCTCGCTCTCGCCCGCGTCGCCGCCAAACGCGGCTCGCTTGACGACGCCACTCGCTACTATCACAACGCCATGTATGGCGTATGGACCTCCGATGCCGACGCCAACCGTCGCAAAGCCCGCATCGAACTCATCGAATTTCTGCTGCAGAAAAAGGCCATCGCCCAGGCTCGATCCGAACTCTACGCGCTCACCGATTTCCTGCCGGCCGATCCCGCGCTGCACCTGCAGGCCGCACAATTTCTCATGCAGTCCCAGGACTATCCCAACGCGCTCGCCGAATACGAAAAAGTTCTGCACCTCGATCACGGCAACGATCATGGTAACGATCACAGCAACGCCGTCGCGCTCGCTGGAGCCGGCGAAGCCGCTTTCCGCGCCGGCCGCTACCGCACCGCCGATCGCTATCTCGAAGCCGCCGTCAACGCCAACCCCCAAGACTCCACCTCCCGCTCTCTGCACGCGTCCGCCAGCCTGATCCTCGAAATCGATCCTTTCGTTCGCCGCATCTCCGACGCCGAACGCAACCGCCGCATCGCCGCCGACTTCACCCGCGCCGGAGACCGCCTCGCTGCCTGCGCGCAACAAAAGGGAATCGACTTGACTGCCGCAAGCTCCGCTGCATCGTCGTCGCCTACAACGTCGCCCACACCGCCGTCGCACCCGGCATCGCCGTTCACCAAGTCGAACGCCTCATCGAACGCCGGATCATCCGCGCCGCCTTCGTCGGCCCAGCCCGTAGCTCCGCTCGTCGCTCTCCAGTCCCGCTGGCTCACCACCAAGCGCGACCTCCCGCGCCTGCGCTCCATCGGCGAAACCGACCTGCCCGACGCGATCATGGACGTCGTGTTCCAGATCGAGCAGCAAACCGCCATCATTTGCGGCGAACCCCAGGGAGACGACCAGGCCCTGCTCCTCATCTCCCGCGATCGCGAGGACGCCGACCAATGACTCCACGGGAAATGACCCCACCGGAGATGACGCCTCGCGAAATGAGCCAAGCGCAGATCGGCGCACCCGCCGCGTCCACTTCCTCCGCGCCCCCGGAGTCTCCATTCCATTTTCGCGCCCCGCGCCGTCTGTTCGAAGCCTTCGAAGACGTCTTCGACGAAGAGCGTTTTTTCCTGATTCTCTCCGTCTTCATCGGAATTTTCTCCGGTCTCGCCGTCGTCTGCTTCCGCCTCGCCATCGACTGGACTCATCTCGCCCTGCTCGGTCCGCTCCCGCAAACCCACACTTGGCGCCTGTTTGCCGTTCCCGCCATCGCCGGGCTCTTCGTCGCCATCCTCGTCATCCACGTTTTCCCCGCCATCCGCGGTAGTGGCGTCAATCAGACGAAAGCCGCTCTCTATATCTTCAACGGCTACATTCCATTCCGCACCGCCATCGGGAAATTCATCTGCTGCGCCCTCGCCATCGGCGCTGGACATTCCCTCGGCCCCGAAGATCCCTCGCTGCAAATCGGTGCCAGCCTGGCCTCCGCCCTCGGACGCACCCTGAAACTCTCGCGCGAAAAACTGCGCCTCATGGCTCCCGTCGGCGCCGCTGCCGGCCTCGCCGCCGCTTTCAACGCGCCCATCTCCGCCGTGCTCTTCGTCATCGAAGAAGTCATCGGCCGTTGGAGCGCCGGTATTCTCGGCTCCGTCGTGCTCTCCGCCGTCGCCAGCGTGGTCATCGAACGCTGGTTCCTTGGCTCCGAACCGCTGTTTCGCATCCCGGTCACCACGTTCAAGCGCCCCATCGAACTCATCGCTTACGTGGTTCTCGGCATCGCCGGAGGCTTTGCCGCGGTCCTCTTCGCCGAGGCCATCGGCTACCTTCGTCCGCGCCTCAAAGCCCTGCCGCGCTGGACGCAATACTTCCAGCCTGCCGTGGCCGGGCTCCTCATCGGCTGCATCGCCTACTTCGGCGCTCCGCAGGTGATGGGCGCAGGCTACAACTTCATGGATCAGGCCATGCACGGCCAGTATGTCTGGCAACTTCTGGCGGCGCTGGCCCTGCTAAAAATTGTCGCCACCACGTTTTCCTTCGTCAGCGGAACTCCCGGCGGCATGTTCGCTCCCACGCTCTTCGTTGGAGCCATGCTCGGCGGTGCCGTCGGCGGCCTTGAACGCATGTATGTTCCTCACCTCACGACGGCATCCAACGGAACCTACGTTCTCGTCGGTATGGGCGTGCTCTTCGCCGGATTCCTCCGCGCCCCCATGACCAGCGTCTTCATGGTGCTCGAAGTCAGCGGCAACTACGAAATCATTGTCCCCGTCATCATTGCCAATACGGTCGCCTATGTCGTCTCGCGCGGCCTGCAGCCCACGCCCATCTTCGATCTGCTCACCCGCCAGGACGGACTCGTCCTCCCATCGCTCGAAGAAGAACGCGAAGAGACGATTCTCCGCGTCGAAGATGCCATGCTGCCGCCGCTCGCCATCACCCTCAGCGCAGGCGACTACATCGACGCCGCTGCCCGCCGCATCGAAGATTCCCCCCAGACCGTTTTCCCCGTGCGCCTGCAACCCAGCGGCTGGAGCGCTGTGCAGCGCGATCTGATCCTGCGCCTCTTCAAAGAAGGCAAAGGCGAACATACTCTGGGTTCGCTGATCTCGCCCCAGCCCCTGCCCTCGCTGTTCCCCGATCTCCCGCTCGACGCCGCACTCCGCTTCGTGCAGAGCTATCCCATCGTCCCGGTCGTCAACCGGGCCAACCCGCAAAAATTGGAAGGAATCATCTCCAGCCAGTCCGTCTTCGCCAAGTACGGCGCCAAACCGCAGTAGCGGGAAGAGTGCGTGGAAACTACCGTCGGGGAACAGTGTTTGGAAACTACCGTGGAAGAGCGGCCCTTAAGGGCCGCGTTAGGCCTCCTGAATTCCCCTGGGCTTTAGCCCCGGTGCGCCACGCTCCGAACCCCCAGCCATTCCAGCGCCGCTTCCCGCTCATGAAACACAGCAATGCGTTCCCGATCCTTCGCCATCTCGACATATGTCTGCATCACTCGAGCCATCCCCAGGATGGATAGATTGCTGGCCAATAAAGCCCGCCGCGACTTGGAAGAGAAAAACTTGCGGCTCGCAATCATCTTCGCCTCTGCCGTCGAAATCTCCAGCGCTGTCACCGCCGTGCCGTCGATGAATTGATTGAACTCTGGATGAAATTCGGGATCATTCGCCAGGCGATCCTGATGCGCTTTAATCTCCGCAAACGTCACACGATCCCACCCGGAAGTGATGACCAGTCCTTGTTCCACATCGATTACATAACGGCAGGGCATAAGTTGGAGGAAACTTGTACGGAGCCAGCCTGCGTTCCAGGCACGATCCCGGAAGTAGCCGTTCGTATGAGGAAATTCTAATGTTTTCCGAGCGGGCCGCGTCGTGACCGCAGTCACGCGACCCGAGGTTACCGCTGGAATATGGACACGCAGTTCATTGCTCGCGACTTCAAGGAGTTCATTCGCATCTCGGGCATGACGCATGTCCGAACCTCGCCTTACTATCCACAATCGAGCGGCAAGATCGAGCGCTGGCACAAGTCGCTGAAAAGCGAGTGCATCCGGCCGGGAACGCCGCTGTCGCGGGAAGATGCACGGCGAAGGATGACCTGGCGGGGCATCAGCAGGAGATCCACGTAAAATGCGATCGCAAACTGGAAGCCGCCGGACAGCAGCGCCAGAGTCGCCGCCAGCAAGCTGCGTGAAGAGCGAAGCGGCCAGCCACCGCGATGTCAGACAGCCGTTGAAGTGGATTGTTTCCGGTTTGCCAAATCTACGATGGCTTGTAGATCAAGCCGATGGCCGCGCCGACGATTACCCACTGGATGAAGTAGGTGATGCCCTCGTAGAGCGTTAGCGCGAAGCCGATGTTCAGGTTGACGTAGTTGTGAATAGCGTAGGTGCAGACCGAGAAAATGCCGATCAGCGCCCCCAGGTATATGCCGGAGGCGATGCCGCTGCCTGCGGAATAAATTCTTGCGTAGAGCACGGCGACGACCACGATGCTGATCAGGATGCCGACCAGGTTGTAGGGCATGACTTTCATCATGCTGTCGTGCGAACGGTAGACGTTCGGGTACTTCATGAACTCGGACTTCATGGCTGGCAGGGCCGCGAACATGATGAAGCCGAAGACGAAGTAGGCAACAGTGCCGCCGAGAGACGCGAGAGCGATGCGGGCGTAGTTCACAGTCACTCCTGGTAAAGCAGGACGGGGTTCGCGGAATTCTACATCAGACGGCTGCTTCGTTGGATGTTTACGGGCAAACCGAGATGTTGAGAGACGGCAGGTCGTTGCAAGCTACAGTGCTCGTGCCGGGCGAAACGGAAGCGGGCACTGCTTCAGGCTGAACCAAGACATGGACAACGCGCAGAGGACGCACAGAGGATGAGTAGAAGAGAACAAGTTGAAGCCGGAGGCAGGCTGTTCAGGGCCGCTCGTCGAACTCACACACCCCGAGCCTTCTGAACACTCTGTGCCCGCCCCTGCGCACACGATGTCCGCTGTCGAAGCTATCTCTTATATATAAAGATCGCCAGCCCCACCAGCGCAACCGTGATGATCCACAGAATGATATTTTTACTGCTGTTTTTTTCTTCTGCCATAAGAGAACTAAAGCATACCTGAAATTGGCGTTCAAGTCCGCCGAATCCGATACGGCAACAGAACTATGGCTTTGCCGTCGCTGTAGCCGTGCCCCCAACCTTCTTGTAGTCCTTGAACTTCACGATCTCGCGCAGGTGCACCGGTCCGCTGTTGAAATACAGCGTGTCGTCCACTTTCACGAACGCCGGAAACCAGTATCCGCCGATCCACTGCCGGTAAGTGGCAAAGGTCGGCCGCAGATCCTGGTGCTCGCCTCTTTTCACGTGGATCAGTTCCGGCACGCTCTTGCCGCACACTTTCACCACCTCCAGATCGTGATTATCCACCCAGATCTTGCCCTGAAAATAGCGCTTGTTCTTTTCTTCTTTTTTTGGCACCACGTGAAATACATATGTGTCGAGATCGTCCACGTGCTGCTGTCCCTCGTACGTCAGGCTGTACTCCGGCGCATCCTGCGTGGTTAGAATCAGCGGCATGATTTCGCGAATATCGTCCATGTCGTTTTTCGTGAGGTTGAGGCCCCGCAGCGTCGACTGCTCGGCATACGTCACTTTTTCTTCGCGTTTTCCCTTCTCGTCATAAGAGACGGTCGTCACTTCGTGGAATTGCCCGTCGACCTGTTTGCCGTTGAGCGACTGCACCAGCACGTCCTGGGTATAGGTGTAATGGCTGCGCGCCTCCTTTACCTCTGTTTCTTTCGCGGTAAATCTCTGGATCAGTTCCGGCACCGTCACATTCTGCGGCGGATTTGTATTCAACGTTCCATTTCCCTCGTCGCAATTCGTCTGCGCAGCCGCGCTCCCGGCAATCAGAGCCAGCACGACGAAGACAGCCAGCCGCGTACCTCGCTTCGTACTCCGCTTTCTGTCTCGCTTCCAGTCTCGCCTTCGATGCGACTCAATCATCTTCCCAACTCCATCACCCAATCCACGCGGGGGCCCTGACCCAATTCTGACGCCGGACGAAAAAATCATCAACCGCGAAACCAGCAAAGCAGCACGCAGGTCTTCCTTGCAACGTTCCTTCGTGTGACTTCGTGTCCTTCGTGGCTATAGACTCTGCCTTCGCGCCAAATCAGCCGTCCAAATGCGCGCGGCAACAATATAACCCATCCCCAAGCGGCAGCACCTCCGCGAGATTTCTCCTCCTCGCAGCGTGTCATACCCTGAATGTTTCCTCAGCATTGTTGCCCTCTCAATCGACATCCAGAAACTGGCCCAGGATTTACCATCCATAGATTTACCATCCCTAAATGTGCAAAGACTTGCGTATCGGTTCAATGATCGACCGCAACCCAATGAAAATATGACCGTTTGCATTGGCATGGGGGTTGCATCATCACAGCCGTAACCGAGGCCAAAACGCCATGAAACTCAAACTCTTCGTCTTATTCGTTCCAATGCTGCTGATCCTGGGCCCCGCCGCTCACGCCCAGGCTTCGCTGGTCGACACGCCGCAGATTGTCCAGGTTCCCGAACATGTGTTACATGCCGAACAACACGCCATGGCTCAGGAACACTCTCTGGTCGGCGGCGGTTCTGACACCTACTCTTACGCGCGGGGTGAAGAGCCGTTGTGGGAGTTCGGCCCCGTGACGCAACCCGTTCCGCTGGGCGACGTTGCGCGCGCCTACCGCCAGCAGAAGCTCACCGCCAAGAAAGCCGAAATTATTTTCGAGAAAGATGGATCGAACGATCCGAAAACGCGCTAGCCGGATTCCGCGGCAAAGTTTCCCGCAGTAAACCCTCGTCACTCGTGTGTGGGCGGACCTAGTGTCCGCCCTCTTTTTTTGGTCAAGAACCATGTAGGGACAGGCGCCCCGCCTGCCCGGTCGAGCGGAAGCTCGACGGCTGCGGCCGAAACCTGAGCGATCGCTTGCCTCCTCGCGCCTTCCGCCCCACACAAACAATCCCCGATCCCGTGCATCAGAGAAAGAAACCGCCTTTTCGAGATCCGCGTCCGCCCGCTGTCCACCGGCATTCGCGGGAGTGTACACTTACAGTTTTGCCCATGGAGAAAACGAATGATGGAGAAATCGAATTGATGAATCTTTGCAAGCCTGGTCGGGTTCGCCCGCACTTATATTTATTGGCCGCAAGTTTCGCCCTGATCCTGTCCGCCGTTCCGGTCCACGCCCAGCGCGCCACTATCTCCGCCAACGTGGGAGAGACCTCCGACCGATTCGGCGGCCAAGCCCGTGAAACCGGCGCCGTCGGCGCCGTCGACGGCGAAGTCGTCGCCTTCCAGAGTTCGGACCGCAACCACGGAGCCGACATCGTCGCCGGCGGCGAACTGCGCTGGCCCGAGGACGCCTCCAACCATGCCTCCGAGCAATCCATCTACGGAGGCTTCGCCTTCCACTTCGGCCAGCATCTCACTGCCGGCGTCCATCTCCAGATTCACCGCCTCGTTCCCCCTCCCAGCTACGCCGCTGGGCCAGTCACCGACGGCGGAGTGGTTTTCAACCGCGACCACATGGAAGTCTTCGAAACTCCTGGCTTCATCCAATACAAATTCGGACCCTCGAACCACATCTTCGCCCGCGTCGAAGGCACACCCGAATTTTCCCCGCGCTTTCATCCTTCGCCTTCCGGCGCCGAACCCTTCGACCATCCCAACCTCGATCACGGATACGCCATCCGCGGCATCGTCGGCTACAATTTTGGCAAGTGGTTCGTCAAAGGCACCTACCAGACGCGCTACTTCCGCTTCGAAACCAACGCCAACAATCCCGACGACGTCTACAACTGGCGCTCCGACTTCGTCACCGGAGGCGTCGGCTTCAACTTCTGATTGCGCTGGGAGATGCAGCCCGGGTGCCCCACTTCTCGCGCGCCTTTTGCGCGAGAAGTGGGGAAGTCGGCTCCGCTATTTTCGTTTATCTGGACTTCTTCTTCTTCCGCAGTGTTCCCCCCTTCATCACCTCCCACGCTTCGCGAAACTTCTCAAACATCGCTCCCTTCTTGCTCCCATCCGGATAAAACCACAAATTCTTTCGCGGCACGAACTTCTCCACCGGCACCATATACCACAAATCCTTTGGAAAAATGTACGCCGCCAGCACATCGATATCCTTCTTCGTCAGTCCCACAATCTTCCTTCCCACATATACCGACGCATGCACCGCAAATCCCCGCGGACCCTGCAAGTGCTCCGTCGATCGCACCTGCACCCGATACAGTTTCCCCTTCCAGTCCGCGACCGCGTCGTAGCGGTCGCTGTCTCCCCACGGCTTCGACACCAGAAAGCCCAGCCGGATCGCCTTCTGCAAAAATGCCAGCTCCGCCAACTCCCCCAACCGCTTCGGAGGCATCCTCTTCTCTTCCTCCTCCGGTTTCTTTTCCTCGCGCTTCTTGTCCCCCTCCCGCTTGTTCTTCCGTCTTTGCTTGCGTTTCCGTTCCCGCTCCTCCCACTCCTCATCCACCTGCGCCATAATCCGGTCAATCACCATCTCGTGTCCCATGCTTCACCCTTTTCCCCTCCCGAAAATTTCCTAGCCAACGCTCCGCCACCCCGCCCCTCGTCCGAGGATGCAGCAGAGCCAGCCATAGCCACAGCAATAACGAAGAGCAGGGAAGTTTCCCGCCCACCAGGTTGTCAAAGATCCATTCGCCACGGCAAAGCCCATGTAGGGACAGCCGCCCCCGGCTGTCCAGTCGAGCAACGCTCGACCGGCTCTTTCCCGCCACGAGCCCAGAAATACAAAGCCCCCACCGGACCAAGTCCGTGGAGGCAAGCCAGAAACACTTCTGGCTCCTTCCATCCTGCCCAATCCAAAATTTTCAGTCAAGCAAATTCGTAGGAATCTTTTGTCTCGAACTTCAAGACCGTTCTTGTCTGACTGACGAATCGAAGTGACGAATCGAAGTTATGAATCAAAGTGATGAATCAAAAGAAATGAGGCTGCCCCACCCTTCGCGGTTTTCGAAGGGTGACACGACGCAGCCTACATAGCAGTTTTGTTTCGGGAATTCGCGAAGAAATGCGATAACAAGAATGACCTTGACGGGGTGCGAACCAACGAAACGGCCTCAATCTCTGAGGCCGTTTTTGTTTTAGCGTAGTTTCGAAAACCGGGGAACGTGCCGTTTGTCCGCAGATTCCCCCAGAGGCGACAGAAGGATGGCCACAAAATTCCGAGGGATACGTTACGCCGCCGCGTGGGCTCGCGCCTTCTTCAACTTCACTTCCGCTTCGGCGCCCAGCAGGTCGGCGTAAAGCAGCAGCCGGGCTACGCTCAACGTCGAAAGCTTGCCGCGCATCAACTCACTCACGCGCGGTTGCTGGATTTGCAGGATTCGCTCCAGATCGCGGGCTCGGTATCCGCGGCGCTTTACCAACTGCAGGATGTTCTGATGTAGCGCCGCCTTCAACTTGAGTTCCAGCGTCGCTTGCCGATCCAGCCCGAGTTCATCCAATACGCTCCCTGTGACTCTGTATTCATTTTCTTCGGAGCGCTTGTTTGGCATTCTTCTTTTCCTCACGTTCGGCTTGGCTAGCCAGATATTGTTTCTGAGGAAACTCCTACTACGCTTCCCAAAGCATGGGGGCCGAACTCCCATGACGGTCTTGATCGCGATTTCTCACCCAATAATGCCGATCCTCATCGTAGTGCCAACCGTGATGCTTGACCACTTTTGTGAAGTCATCTTTCGAAATATTCAAGGAACCGATTGCTGATTTCTGCCAAGCTTGAATGACAAGCTGGTTGAAGAGCTGTTCCCCGTAAACAACTCGCGGGGCTGCCTCAAGAATTTCACCGACGGTGCTAACTACATCAAGTTCCCCGTGATTCCGCAGGTATTGTGGCTTGCCGGTTCTCACGAACGTAAGAATTAACTCGCCCGCCAAGACAGACTGATTTCCTTTTTTCTTGTGCATAGACCAGATCGGATCGCCGACTTGGGATATCGCGGCCCTAAGTTCTGCACCGGCCTCGGCCGCGCCCGTAAGGATCGCCTCGAAGTAGGAGATATTCCAATGTTGAAAGACAATGGAAAGCCAACGACCCTTTTTGAGCATATTCACGCAAGCCCGCACACTATCGCTCAATCGTGACGTGTAGAGCGCCTCAGTGTGATTTAGCTCGCCGCCGACAATTAATTCTCGCTCCCGCGCTTTTATGCTCGGGTTATGCCCGAGCCAAACGTTCCAGAGAGTTGAAAGATCAAGATATGAGATATGGCCACCGTAGGGAGGATCCGTAAAAATGTAGTCGATTTTTCCACGGCATTCCTTCTCCAGTTCAGCAATATCCTTCGCGTGCACTTCAAACTCGCCGTGCCATCCGCTCGTCATTTCCTTGTGTTGGATTGTTTTGTCGATCTCCGCCTTCGCATCTATGATATTCACCGCCCGCTCTTCGAAGGTTGCCCAAGGCCGAAGCTCAACGGGGTTTTTCGCTATTTTGTAACGATAAATACTGAAAATGCTGGAACCACCCCTTGATTCGGCACGACCCTCGGCAGAGAGAAAAGTCTTGTTCAGTTTCGCCAGAGTGGCAGACCAGGCCAGGAGCATCCCTGCCCTGGCCGGCCCACTCTTCAAGTCGTCAACCCCCTCCCTTATTACCGCTAGCGACAACAGCTGCCGTTTTGAGAAAAGATCGTGGTAGAACTCAACGTCAGCATTGCTCGGCAACTTGATGTTGTCTGGCAGTTTCACGCCACGCCCCAATTTGGCCAACCCCTTTTCGTCGGCGTCCTGCAGTGCCGCGAGCCGTTTTTCGCATCGCTCCTTAAGCTCGTTCACCGCAGCCTTATATTCGGAGCTGTTTCCTTTCGCAAGACCCACAACACCTTTTGCGATGAAGTTCGCCAGGGGATTGATGTCGTTCTGCACGCCCGTTCGATTCTCCAAGAACGCTTCTATCGCGGTGACGCCAGACCCTCCGAACGGGTCAAGAACGTGATCTTTTTCTTTTGAGTAGTGAAGAATGTACTCTCGTACAACGTTGTATGGCCGTCTCGTGAAGTATGGATGAACGCCGTAATGTCGCTTGGCTCCCTGGCGGTTGGCTGCGATTGGCTCCTTAAGTGGTTCGATGATTTCGCGCCCGGTCATATTCTGCTCTCTAACGGAAACTTCTGAGCGTACTCGCAGAGTGCGTCAAGTTCGATCACGTCGATGTGCTGCGGCATCGACTTGTGCTTATGGATTGCACAGAGCACCACGGCACGAGACAACTCATCCTTGCCGTATTTCTTTTGCTGATACTGAAACCCGGTGCTGTCTCTCTTTATTTCCACAGGAACCGAGTAAGCAGGCAGACCCTGAAATTGAAAATCGGTGACACAATCGTATCCTTTCCCGACGTAGCCACCAAGACTCACTCCGAGATGCCTTAGCGGGCCAGAAGCCCTCAATAAGTCAGGTTCTTGAATATGAGGAAGTCGAGTCGCCGGTCGATGATCCTTCACCACTCTGCAAACCTCATGGAGCGCCCAGCTAACAATTCCTGGGTTCTTCTTGTTGGTGTAAACGAGTTGCTCAATCCAAAAGGGACTAGCGTACACACTCGTGAACGTCAGCGGTCTGTCAACCCTGGGGATTTCCCTAGTCTTCGGCTTGTTCGCGTACTTGAACGACAGTGGTGTCAAGTAAAAAACATCGTCTCTGATTTCGAGATCGAGATCGATCCTCTCGAAGTCGCCCGATGATAGCTGATACCAACTTCTAATGGACTCCCCTATGCTTTCCTTGGCCAAACCCTGCTGTATCCTGTCGTGGCCCACATTGCCCGGAATGGGCCGCTGTTTCGGGTCCAGTTTCCTGTCCGTGCTTACAGCAAAGTAGTCGGATCTGGTCGCGCCGTAGGGCGTCACAAGCGCGACGCGTACAGCGCCCTTTTTTCGCAAGAACGTTTTAACAGGGTCACTTAGATCATGGAAATAATATTGTGGGCCACCCGTCTCCCTGCTTCCCCGTTTCGTCTGCTGGAGGTGCATAGACATACCGCTCCCTTTGCGGTGCCGAGTGAATCAGTCATATCGTAATAGGTTCCGCATCGTTGCGCGAGAACTTCATTCAAGATTTGGCTCGACGCGAAACAGAGGAACAGGGACTTGGAACGGACTGGTATACCACTGTTTTTGTCCGGTCGTCTCCAGAGCAGCAGCGTCTCATTCCTATGCTCCGAAAACAAACAAAGGAGCCCCGCCTTTCGGCGGGGCTCCTTTGCTACGTAGGCGCTGAGCTAGCGGCGCGGCTTGAAGCCGCGCGCCCTTTCAAAGCTGTCTTAGTACATATCGCCCATGCCGCCGCCACCGTGTCCACCCGGCATTGGAGCTTCCTTCTTTTCAGGAATCTCCGCTACCAGGGCTTCGGTGGTCAGCATCAGGGACGCGATCGAGCCGGCGTTTTGCAGCGCGGTCCGAACTACTTTCGTCGGATCGAGGACGCCCGCCTTGACCAGGTCTTCGTACTCGTTGGAGAAGGCGTTGTAGCCGTAGTTGGCTTCCTTGGCGTCGAGCACTTTGCCCAGCACGACTGCGCCCTCTTCGCCGGCGTTCTCGGCGATCATGCGCAAGGGTTCGGTGATGGCGCGCTTGACGATGTTGATGCCAATCTGCTCATCGCCTTCGGCCTTCAGCTTTTCCAGCGTCGAAGCGCAACGAGCCAGCGCCACGCCGCCGCCGGGGACAATGCCTTCTTCCACGGCTGCGCGGGTTGCGTGCATCGCGTCTTCCACGCGGGCTTTCTTCTCCTTCATTTCGGTTTCGGTTGCGGCGCCGACTTTAATGACGGCCACGCCACCGACCAGCTTGGCCAACCGCTCTTGCAGCTTCTCGCGGTCGTAGTCGCTGGTGGTCTTGTCGATCTGGCTGCGAATCTCTTTCACGCGGCCTTCGATCTCGTTGTGCTTGCCTTTGCCTTCGACCACCGTGGTGTTGTCCTTGTCGATGGTGATCTTCTTGGCCTGGCCGAGGTCGGAGATCTGCACGTTCTCGAGCTTGATGCCCAAATCTTCGGTGATCGCCTTGCCGCCGGTCAGGATCGCGATATCCTGCAGCATGGCCTTGCGGCGATCGCCGAAGCCGGGAGCCTTGACGGCGGCGACTTGCAGCGTGCCACGCAGCTTGTTGACGACGAGAGTAGCGAGTGCTTCGCCTTCAACGTCCTCTGCGATGATGAGGAGCGGCTTGCCGGACTTGGCGATCTGCTCGAGCAGCGGAAGCAGGTCCTTCATCGAGCTGATCTTCTTTTCGTTGATCAGGATGTAGGCGTTCTCGAGAGCAACTTCCATGCGCTCGGGATCGGTGACGAAGTAGGGCGAGAGGTAGCCGCGGTCGAACTGCATGCCTTCGACGACTTCCAGTTGAGTCTCAAGCGTCTTCGACTCTTCAACGGTAATGACGCCGTCTTTGCCGACCTTCTTCATGGCTTCGGCAATGATCTTCCCGATAGTTTCGTCATTGTTAGCGCTGATGGTGCCGACCTGGGCGATCATGGCGTCGCTATTGACGGGCTTCGACAGCTTGTCGAGTTCGCCGTTGATGCGGTTGCCTTCTTTGTCGAGCTTGCCGGCGATGGTCTGAACGGCCTTCTCGATGCCGCGCTTCAGGGCCATGGGATTGGCACCGGCAGCGACGGTCTTGACGCCTTCGCGGTAGATGGCCTGGGCGAGAACGGTGGCGGTAGTGGTGCCGTCGCCGGCGATGTCGGAAGTCTTGGAAGCGACTTCGCGAACCATCTGCGCGCCCATGTTCTCGAGTCCATCTTTCAGTTCGATTTCTTTGGCTACGGTGACGCCGTCTTTGGTGATGGTCGGCGAACCGAATTTCTTTTCGATAACTACGTTGCGGCCCTTGGGGCCGAGTGTGACTTTCACGGCATCGGCCAGGACGTTGACGCCCCGAAGAATCGCCTGCCGTGACTCTTCTCCATGAATGATTTGTTTTGCCATTGCTTTTTATCTCCTAATCGGTTTTCGATTGCAGGACTGGCCTGCTTGAGCTGTGAGCTTTGAGTTTTGAGCTGCGAGCTAGGAGCTACAACAAGTTTCTAGCCGCTAGCTAAAACCGAATTGCATGGATCCTTCGCGCCAAAGGCGCGCTCAGGATGACAATTCTTATTTGCGCGAGCCGGAAGTTTCCTTCTTCGAGGGCACGGACGATCCGGACAGGATGCCGAGCACTTCCTCTTCGCGCATGATGATGTAGTCCTCACCATCGAGCTTGATTTCGGTGCCGGAATACTTGCCGAACAGGATGCGGTCGCCTTCTTTTACGTCGAGCGGGCGAACCTTGCCTTCTTCGTTGATCTTGCCCTTGCCAGCGGACACAACTTCGCCCTCCTGCGGCTTCTCTTTGGCCGAGTCGGGGATGATGATGCCGCCACGAGTGGTTTCGCCTTCTTCAATGCGCCGCACCAGAATGCGGTCATGGAGCGGGGTAAATTTCGCCATGGTTGCTACTCCTTTCAAGTAGTTAAGAGGTTGATCTGACGTTGCGGATCGTTGTAACCCTATGATTTGGATGGGTTAGGCAGGCCTGTTAGCAGTTCTGCCTAACGAGTGCTAATTATAGGAGAGTCGGTGGGACCTGTCAAGGGGCAGTCCAGCAAAACTATCTGGACCTCAAACGCCCTTGTAAGGCGACGCATAGGCTCTCCATCGATGCCGAAAGTCGCCGATGCCGAAAGTCGCCGATGCCGAAAGTCATCGATGCCGAAAGTCAAAGTCCCCACCCTAAAATCGCAAAGAACGCGATTTTAGGATGGGGCACCCCGGCGTGGGGCACCCCGCCGCAGTCGTTTCATCCCATAAACTGCCATACTCGCTGCACCGGCCCCGGCTTTGCCAGACTTCCAGTGGAATCGCCGCAGGCTCAGGCGCACTCTCGCGCCATGAGACATCCCATTGCGATTCTGCTCATGGTAGGGCTGGTGTGGTTACCCATTTCCGCGCAGGACAGCGCCGATACCACTGCCAACGCCACCACTATCGGCCACGAAAGTCTCCAGCAGGCGGTTGCGCTCGAGGCGCAAGGCCACTTCGACGCCGCCATTGCCGTCGCCAAACAGGTCACCGACTCCAACCAGTTGACAGGAGCCGCACTGGGACGCGCCTACGTTGTGCTCGGCGCAGCTTACAAATATGACGGCAAGTTCATCGAGGCGCAGGAGGCGTTCGAACAGTCGCTTCGCCTGCTGGAGCACGACCGGGAACATCAGGACAATTACGCGGCGGCGCTTTCGAACTATGCCGGGCTCTACAGCGATTTCGGCCAAATCGAAATCGCGAAGCCGATGTGGCAGAAAGCGCTTCGCCTGCGCGAGCAGATTGGCGACCACACCGGAGCCATGTTATCGCTGGTCGATCTGGCCGGCGCGGCGCTGGCTCAAAAGCGAGTCCGCGAGGCCCGCGATTACCTCAAGCGAGCGTCGGACGAGATGAAGCTGGCCAGCTCTGTCACTGGCGACCTAACCGACGACGACCGACGCGTGCTGTTCGAGACTCAGGGCTGGCTGGCATTGTCGGAGGGCAAGACGCAAGCGGGCGTGGCCGCATATCAACGTGCTCTGGAACTCTGCACGCGTGCCCGTGGAGAAGGCCATTGGCTTACGGGATGGGATACGATGCTACTTGGCAAGGCCTACCTGCAAGCCGGCAATTACAGCCAGGCGTTGACCGACATGCGGGACGGGCTCGACATTATCGGCGCGGCGATTGGGCGGAAGAATCAAAACTACTTCTTCGCAGAACTGGCCTACTCGCAGGCGCTGGATCGATCCGGCGCGCACCTGGAAGCTGCCCGCCTCAGACAGACGGCAGAGCAGGCCCGCAAAGATTTCTATAACAGCCAATGTGCCGGGTGTACGATTTCCACAGCTGGCTTCAGATAGGAGCAGACTTGAACTCCGATCTCCAGGCTCGGTCTGTCGAGATGACGCAAGCTACGACGGAAGTCGCCTCTGGCGAAGGCGCGTGGGGTGAGTTGTTGCCGCGCGCCAGGATGGTTCCTCTGGTGATCGCCGCCATTCTGGCGGCGGCCACGGCAATCGAATGCCATGCCCGGGCAAGAGGGATCGAGTCTTTCCTGGCGTGGGGCATCTCGTTGGGATACGGATGCACGCTCTGGCTGTGGTGGGCGCTGGTGATCGACCTGTTGTGGCGCGCCGGGGGCCGCTGGCCTGCCGCGCTGAGGGTTTCGCTGCCAACCGTTGGGGTGCAGGCGCTGGTTGCGGTGGGAGTTGCTGTCCTTCACCTTGGCTTGCTCCAGGCCGCAACCAATTGGATCGTGAGAGTCGGCGCTGACCCGGTGAAGGCGGAATATCGCGACCTGATCTTCTTCTGCTTGCCTCGCCTGGGCATGGAGTTGCTGATTTATGGGCTTATCTGGCTGGCTTGCGTGGCGGTGAGAGGTCAACTGGCGAGCCAGCGCGACTCGATGCGGTCTCTCGAACTGGAGCGCCAGCTTTCGAGTGCGCATTTGCGGGCCTTGCAGATGCAGCTCGAACCGCATTTTCTCTTCAACACTCTGAATGCGGTGACCACGCTGATGGAACTCGACCGGCGAGAGGAAGCGCTGGCAACTTTAGGTCATTTGAACACGGTATTGAAGACGGTCCTCAAGCGAGATACGCCCAGCAAGATTCCGCTGGTGCAGGAGTTGGAGATCGTAGAGAGCTATCTGGCGATCGAACGGGTTCGTTTTGCCAACCGGCTGCGGGTGGATCTGAATCTCGATCCGGGCGCGCTCGACGGATTGGTGCCATGTTTTCTGCTGCAGCCGCTTGTGGAGAACGCGATTCGACATGGGATTGCCCACTGTGAAAAAGATGGCTGCATCGAAACTTCCGCCAAACGCGTTGGAACTCGCATGCAATTGCTGGTGCGGGACAACGGACCGGGATTGAATGGGCGGGTAGATCCGGGTTTTGGCGTCGGCCTGGTTAATACGCGCGAGCGGCTGATTCATTTCTACAAAGACGATTACGAACTGCGCACGGAGCAACCGGAATCGGGCGGATTCGAAGTCTCGATCACGATCCCGTATGAGAGAACGGCTTCTTCCATAGGATGAGCATGAATATGAGCCTGCGGACGGTGATTGCCGACGACGAGCCTCTGGCACGGGAGCGGTTGAAAATGCTGCTGGCGCCGGATTCCGCCGTAGAAATTATCGCGGAATGCCGCAATGGCAGCGAAGTCGTGAGGGAATTGAAAACCCGTCGAGCGGATCTGCTGTTTCTGGACATTCAGATGCCCGGAAAAAGTGGCTTCGAAGTGATTGAAGAAGTCGGCCTGCCGAACATGCCGATGACGGTGTTCGTGACGGCCCACAACGAATATGCGGTATCGGCGTTTGAAGTACATGCATTGGACTATCTGGTCAAGCCGATTGAACGGCCTCGGCTGGACGAAGCTTTGGCACGAGTCAAGAAAAAGATTCGGCTGGAAGAGGCCTTCGCGGCGCGCGAAGAACTATCTTCCGCATTGCAGGCTCTGCGAACAACGGGACAAGATCCGTATCCGCAACGATTTTTGGCGAAGAACGGAAACACGGGTTCGGTGGTCTCGGTTGGCGATATCGAGTGGATTGAGGCGGCGGATTACTATGTGTGCCTGCACGCCGGCGGGAAGAAACATCTGCTGCGGGAGAGCATACGGGCGTTGGAAGCGAAATTGAATCCCAGCAAGTTTGTGCGGCTGCATCGATCGGCGATCGTGAACATTGACCACGTGCGCGAGATTCACCGCGACGGCCGCACCGAGGGATGGGTTGTGCTCTCGACCGGCGAGCGGGTTCGCCTGAACAAAACGGGCTGGCAGAAGTTGACCGCCATGAGCGGCATCTCGACCTCATAAGCCGCATTCCCTGCGATCCCCGGTGCTCCTGTGGTCAGGCATTCGCCTTGATCACGACTGAGAAAAACCATTCCAAGGCGCGCCGCGAATAGCGGTTATCATGTGGCGTGAGGAAACGCGCATGAGCATCGTCGACACTTTGTTTGGGCGGCCGCTGGCTACCGAAGAAGAGAAGGCGGAGCGGATCGGGCCGATCAAAGGGATTCCCATCTTCGGCCTCGATGCCCTGAGTTCGGCGGCGTACGGTCCGGAGGCGGCGCTGACGCTGCTGATTCCACTGGGCATGGCGGGAGCGGCTTATGTGTGGCCGATCACCATTGGGATCGTGGTGCTGCTGGGGATTGTTTATTTTTCTTACCGGCAGACGATTGCGGCGTATCCGCAGGGCGGCGGATCGTACACGGTAGCGACGGAAAATCTGGGCGAAGGCGCGGGGCTGCTGGCGGCGGCGGCATTGATGATCGACTATGTGCTGACCGCCGCAGTCGGAATCTCGGCTGGGGTGGGAGCGCTGGTTTCGGCGGTGCCGTCGCTGCAGAGCAAGACCCTGTGGCTCTGTCTGGGGATTCTGCTGGTCATCACCATCGTCAATCTGCGGGGAATGCGGGAATCGGGCGGAGTGTTTCTGCTGCCGACGTATGTTTTCATCGCGTGCCTGCTGGGGCTGATCGCGGTGGGAATTTTCAAGACGCTGATGGCGGGAGGGCATCCGATTCCGGTAGTGGCTCCGCCGAAGCTGACGGCGGTGACGGCGACGGTAAGCGCGTGGCTCTTGTTGCGGACTTTTTCGAGCGGCTGCACGGCGATGACCGGGGTCGAGGCGGTCAGCAATGGAGTGATGGCGTTCCGCGATCCGACCGACAAATACGCCAAGCTGACGCTGACCATCATTATTGGGATTCTGATGATGATGCTGGTGGGGATTGCGTTCCTGGTGCCGGCGTATGGGCTTGCGGCGACCGATCCGGGAGCGACTGGATATGAGAGCGTGCTATCGCAGTTGTTGGGTGCGGTGACGGGCAAGGGGGCGTTTTATTGGGTGAGCATTGGATCGATCCTGGTGGTGCTGTCGCTCTCGGCGAATACGGCGTTTGCGGATTTTCCGCGGCTGGCGCGGGCGATTGCCCAGAATGGATATCTGCCACACGCGTTTGTGTTGCGCGGACGGCGGCTGGTGTTCGCGCAGGGCGTGTATGCGCTGGCACTGCTGACCGGCGTGCTGCTGATTATTTTTGGCGGCGTGACCGACCGGCTGATTCCTCTTTATGCAGTGGGCGCGTTTCTGGCGTTTACGCTTTCGCAGGCGGGGATGGTGGTGCACTGGCGAAGACATGCGGGTCCGGGGGCGACCCGCAACATGCTGGTGAACGGACTGGGCGCGCTGGCTACTGGGATTACTACGGCGGTGGTGCTGGTGGCGAAGTTTGTCGATGGGGCGTGGATTACGGTGTTGCTGATTCCGGCGCTGATGCTGATGATGCGGTCGGTGAAGCGGCACTATAAGGTGGTGGGGCTGGAGATCAATACGACCGAGCCGGTCGAAACTACGGATCTTCGGGAGCCCATCGTTCTGCTGCCGCTGGATCGCTGGAGCCTGGTGGCGGACAAGGCGTTGCGCTATGCGTGGACGTTGTCGAAGGAAATTCATGTGCTGCACGTGCATTGCGGAGAAGAAACTCACAGCCTGTGCCGGATCTGGGGGGAAATGGTGGAGAAACCGGCGCGCGCCGCCGGACTTCCGCTTCCGAAGTTAGTCGTGCTGGATTCCCCGTATCGCTTCATCGTGAAGCCGATCGTCGAATATGCGATTCAGCAGCAGACGGCGCAGCCGGATCGGAACATCACCATGCTGATTCCGGAACTGGTGGAGAGTCACTGGTATCACTATTTCCTGCACAACAACCGGCCGGAAGCGATTCGGGCATTGCTGCTTTTCAACGGAAACCAGAGAATTACCGTCGCCTCGCTTCCGTATCACCTGCGGGCGTGAGGGGTTTTTTCACCACAGAGACACAGAGACGCAGAGAAAACATTGAGCTGTAAAGACCAGACGGGTAGGGCTTGCTGAAGCTCAGGCGGTAAAGCGCTGGCCGCTGCTTCCCACGATGCGGGTATATCATTGGCGAAGAAGAGTCTGCTGAACATCTCTGCTCGAATTCCTGGTGGTTGGGAGTCTGCCCATGGCTACGCTTCAGCTTCAAATTAATGATCGTTCGTACACGGTGGAGGCCGATCCGCAGACCAGCCTGCTGACCGTGCTGCGCGAACATCTGGATTTGACTGGCAGCAAATATGGCTGCGGCGAAGGGCAGTGTGGGGCGTGCACCGTGCTGATCGAGGGGAAGGCGCAGCGGTCTTGCATTACGCGGGTTGGGGCGGTCGCGCAGAAACAGATTACAACTATCGAAGGGCTGGCGCGCGGGGAAGAACTGCATCCGGTGCAGGAGGCTTTTCTGGAAGCGGGTGCGATGCAGTGCGCTTACTGCACATCGGGGATGATCATGTCGGCGGTCGCGTTGCTGAAGAAAAATCCCGCGCCGAGTCAGAGCGAGATTATCGACTTTATGGATGGGAATGTCTGCCGGTGTGGGACGTATCCGAGAATTGTGACGGCGATTCAGAGGGCTGTGGGGGTGATGTCGGCGCCGAAGGAAGCGGGGTTATGAAGGACGCCATGACTGAAAGAACAGAAAAATCCCCACTTCTCGAGCAGACGGCGCGCGAGAAATGGGGCACCCGGCCGGTTGAGGCTGTCGAGCTGCGCTCGACTGGACAGCCTAGGGCGGCTGTCGCTACATGTGTGCCGGTGGAACCGGAACGTTATGAGCTGCGGGCAGGCGCGCCTTACCGGTTTGATCTGGACCGGCGGGAGTTTTTTAAATTTCTGGGAGCGGGCGTGCTCGTGGTCTCGGTTCTGAAACCGGCCGTCAGCGCGCAAGAATCAGGCGGTGGCCGGAAGTGGCGCGGCGATTCCTTGCCCAAAGAAATCGATGCCTGGCTGCACATTGGGGAGGACGGACGCGTCACCGTCTACACCGGCAAAGTCGAGGTTGGCCAGAATATACGCACTTCGCTGACTCAAGCCGTCGCCGAGGAACTCCACATCGGTATGGAAAAAATCGACCTCGTGATGGGCGACACGCAGCTCACTCCGTTCGACATGGGAACTTTCGGCAGCCGCACCACGCCGACGATGAACCTGCAACTTCGTAAAGTCGCGGCGGCCGCGCGCGACACGCTGATCGGCCTCGCCGCAGCGCAGTGGAAAACCAGCGTCGAGCATCTGATCGCCGCCGACGGAAGAGTTCGCGATCCTCAGACCAATCGTTCGCTCGACTATGCCGCATTGACCAAGGGCCAGCAACTCGCCGAGACCCTGCCCGCAGAAGATCCGCTAATTCCCGCGGTTGATTGGAAGGTCGCGGGCCAGCCCGCGCCGAAAGTGGACGGCCGCGACTTCGTCACCGGCAGGCATCGTTATCCGTCGGATCAGAAGCTCCCTGATATGTGGCACGGCAAAATCCTGCGGCCGCCGTCATTCGGCGCGACACTGGTTTCCGTGAACACGCAGAAAGCCGAGCAACTGGGAGCCAGCGTCGTGCATGACGGCAACTTCGTCGGAGTCTCTGCTCCGACAACTGCGCAGGCCGATGCTGCGGTCGCCGCGATTCGCGTGGAGTGGAAATCCGAACCGCAGCCCTCCAGCAAAGAGTTATTCGACTACCTGCGCAAGAATCCGACCCAGGGCAACGATCCCACCGGCGACGGTGACCGCTACGAGGTGGGCGCGATCGATCAGGCGATGGCCGCGGCCGATCAGAAGCTGCAGCAGACTTATACGGTTTCCTACATCGCGCACGTTCCGCTCGAACCCCGCGCCGCACTGGCCAAGTGGGACGGTGACAAGCTGACGGTCTGGACGGGAACGCAGCGTCCCTTCGGAGTGCGCGGGCAGCTCGCCGAGGCCTTCCGCATTCCCGAGGATCAGGTGCGCGTGCTCATGCCCGACACCGGCTCGGCATACGGCGGCAAGCACACGGGCGAAACTGCGATCGAGGCAGCGCGGCTGGCGCGCGCGGCGCAGCGTCCCGTGAAAGTTGTGTGGTCGCGCGAGGAAGAATTTACCTGGGCTTATTTTCGTCCTGCAGGCGTAATCGACGTATCGAGCGGCGTGCGCAGTGACGGCACGATTACCGCCTGGGAGCATCACAACTACAATTCCGGGTCAGCCGGCATTCGAACCTACTACGAGATTCCAAATCAGCGCATCGTGTTTCATGCCACGCAGTATCCGCTGCGTCAGGGCTCGTACCGGGCGCTGGCCGCCACTGCGAATCATTTTGCCCGCGAGTCGCAGATGGACGAGCTGGCGCACGCGGTGAAAATGGACCCGCTCGAATTCCGCCTCAAGAATCTCAAAGAAGAACGGCTGCGCGCGGTCTTCCAGGCCGCCGCGCAAAAATTCGGCTGGAACAGGAGCAAAGGTCCGGGACAGGGCTTCGGCATGGGCGGCGGCTACGAAAAGCTGGGATACATCGCGACCTTTGCCGAAGTCAACGTCGATCGCAAATCGGGCGACGTGAAGGTCGCGCGCGTAGTTTCGGCGTTTGAATGCGGCGCCATCGTCAATCCCGACAACCTGCACAATCAGGTCGAAGGATCGAACGTGCAGGGCCTGGGCGGTGCGCTGTTTGAGGCGATTCAATTCGAGAATGGAAAAATCCTGAACGGCCGCCTATCGGAATATCGGGTGCCGCGGTTCAGCGACGTGCCGGTGCTCGAGACCGTGCTGCTCGACCGCAAGGATTTGCCGTCGGTTGGGGCGGGAGAGTGCCCGATGGTGGGCTTGGCTCCGGCGATCGCTAACGCGATTTTCGATGCCAGCGGGGTTCGACTGCGCGCGCTGCCGCTGGTGCCGGATGGGCTGAAGGGTTGAGCTTCGTGGGCGATCGTTGTTGCTCAGGACGTCAGGATTGGGCGGTGCCAGCGAAAAGCAGGTTCCTCACGGGGCTTTCAGCCCGGTTCGGAATGACAAGATTTTCTTCAACGGCGTTTCCCGGTCTTCTCAGCCTTCTCAATTGCCTTTTCAACCGTCTTCTCAACCGCCGTGGAGGAATCTTTCTTCGCACTTGTGGGTCAAGACGGAGTTGGCTGACAGTGAATAGTAAGTTCATCCCATATTGCCAGGAAGGATTCACTTGCAACCTATATTTTGCTTACGCTGCCGGCGCGAGATTGAGGCCGGGGATAAATCGGTGGCGGTCTATATGTTCGCGCAGACGGTGGGGCTAAGACCGCGGCAGAAATCATCGGCGCAGCGGATTTGTTTTTGTCCGCAGTGCGCGGTGTCGCTGGCCATGGGGCTGCCACCGGAGGGGGCACTGAATATGGCCGCGTGGGATATGATCCGCGACCTGGTGAGCACCGAGCCGGGACTGAATGCGGCAGCGTGGGAGAGTTTGCGGGGCGTAGCCGGGCTGCTGGGTGCGGGAGATGCTAGCGACGGGCGGGAGAAATACCGCAGAGCGGGTTGAGCCAGTCGGTCCGGTAGATTTCGCCGCTCGATGACGCAATGATTCGGCAGTACCTACGGCGTTTTCTGATCGGTGTCTTTCTTCTTGGCCAGCGAGCGGACGTAGTTGACCAGATCCCAGTTTTCTTCGGTTTTGACCCGCGGACCTTCGGGCGGCATATCCTGATGGCCGTTCTTGATGACGTAAAAAATCTCACCATCGGTGCGATCTTTCAACGTGTTGGGATCGGTGAAGTCGGCGATGGTGAGCTTCATCTCGCGGCCGGTTTCGCCTTTGCCATTGCCATTGTCGCCGTGGCACATGGCGCAGTCCATGGCAAACCACTTCTTGCCGCGCGCTAACGATTCGGGCGTGGGCTTGACCGGATTCTGCTGCCTGGCGGCTTCGACGGGAAGGGCGGCATAGGGGTCGGTTTTGGTAGTGGTTGGGGCGGGGGTCTGCTGCGCAGGCAGGGCCGCTAATAATAGAAGAAGTGCGGGAAGAACCAGTGTGAGTCTGGACACGGGGACCTCCTCTTAGGAATCTAAGAGTCACTTACAAACGAAGCCTAGCACGGGCCTTTGCGCGTGGATGTGAGCAGGCTCACACAGGCAAGAGACAGGCGGCACTGTCCGCTCCGTGCATGTGCGAACTGTTCAGGAAGTACACGCGCAGCGCGTCGCGAGGCGGCGGGCTTGTGATATTTTCTATCGTCTGTGCTGCGCGCGGATTTCAAGGGAGTCACGCTGTAATTATCCTCAGAGAGCGCCGGGAAAATTATGAACAAATTTCGTGTTTTTGCCACCTGCGATATTGGAGAAGCCGCCATCGACCTGCTGCGGAAGCGGGGGTATGACGTTGAGGTGTATCCGCATCCCGAACCGCCGGCGAAGCGTTTGATCATCGAGAGGGTGAAGTCGGGGATCGACGGGCTGATAACGACGCTGCGCGATCCGATTGACGCCGAAATTTTTGCGGCGGGCAGGGAGGGGGACGGGAAGCTGAAAGTGGTGGCGCAGTATGCGGTGGGCTTCGACAACATCAATCGCGCCGACGCGAACCGCTATAAGGTTCCGTTCACCAATACCGCCGACGTGCTGACGGAGGCGACGGCCGAGTTTGCGTTTTTCATGATGGGAGCGCTGGCGCGGAAGATGTGGCCGGCGGAGCATCTGACGCGCGAGAACCAATGGGGATACTGGCATCCGTATTTGCCGTTTTTGGGGGATGAAGTCACCGGCAAGACGGTCGCCGTCATCGGGACGGGACGCATCGGGCTGGCGTTCATGAAGAAGTGTTCCGGACTCGACATGAATATTTTGTGCTACGACCCGGCGTATGAAAATCAGGAGTTCGTGAAGACGATGCAGGAGATCAACGACCTGCGGCATGCGCGTGGGCTGACCAGGGAAAAGGCGTGGATCAAGTATGTTCCGTTCGAGCAGGCGCTGAGGGAGGCGGACTTCATCAGCATTCATGTGCCGCTGCTGCGGCCGGGCGAGAGCGCTACGCCGACCTATCATTTATTCAACGAGCGGACGCTGCGGATGATGAAGCCGACGGCGTATCTGGTGAACAGTTCGCGCGGGCCGGTGGTAGACGAAGCGGCGCTGGCGCGGGCGCTGCGGGAAAACTGGATTGCCGGGGCGGGGCTGGATGTGTATGCCAAGGAGCCGCTGCCGGCGGATTCTCCGCTGCGCGATCCTGCGATTGCGGACCGTTGCCGGCTGATGCCGCACTTTGCCAGCGCGGCGCGGATTACGCGGCTTTCGACCGATCCCGACAAAGGCATGGCCGGGCGGTGCGTGCAGGGGCTGATCGACGTGCTGGAAAGCAATTACGGGGGCGACCTGACGAAGATGCCGTATGTAGTGAATAAGGAGGCGTTCGGGAAATAGGGCCGGACGGGAGGCTAAGGTCAAAATCCTGGACGAGAAAGTGCGCTGAGGGCTCACGAAAGTCGCAAAGAAGGCTAAGGAACAAGTTTGCGAAACTAGGGCGCGGCCACAGGTTGCCGAGACGGCGAGTACAATATGGGCTGATTGCGGTTTGAGGTTCCAGGTTTTCGATTCGGGGCCTCAAGTTTTGGGTCTTGGCTTCAGGTCTTGGTTTTGGGTCTTGGTTTGAGTTTTGTGTTGGGGTCTTTCATGAAGAAGCGACTGATCTGGCTGGTTCCGGTGTTGGCGTGTGCTTCAGCTGTGGGGTTGATCGACGATAACCACACGCTGCGGCTGGAGCCGGCTCCGAAGGAACTGCACATGCGCGAAGGCTCGTTTCGGGTGGGGCCGAAGACCAAGATTTATGTGCAGCTGGGACATCAGTCAGAGGATCGCATCGCCGCCGAAACGCTGGCCGAGGAAGTGGCCGATAGGACCGGGCTGCAGTTGGAGATCCTGGGGATGAAGCCGGAGGCCAAGGCGCAGGAGGGATCGATTGTGCTGGCGCGCCTGGAAGACAAATGGGTGCGAAGATTTCTGGCGAGGAATGGACTGATGGCCGATGAATCAGTCGGCGAAGATGGCTATATTCTCTTCTCGGATGATGAACACCTGATTGTTGCGGCCAACTCAGGGGAGGGACTGTTTTACGGCGTGCAGACGCTGCGGCAGTTGCTGCGGCCGACGAACCGTGGGCTGGTGTGCCCGGCGGTGGGCATTCGCGACTGGCCTACTCCGGAGACTTTCCGCGTGGAGGAGGATGTGAAACGCGGGACGCCGACTCAGTTGGTGCGAGCGCCGTGGCGAGTGCCGGGGTCGTAGTCCGACGACCGATTCATAATTCGTGATGCCTTTTTGTAATCCCTAATCCCTCATGTTTTCCGACCGAAGCCAGTGGAAGCTGGCGCCGAACCGTCTGACGGAAGCGCTGGAGCAGGCGCGCGCGGGCGGGGCGAACATTCTTGATCTGGCGGCGTCGAATCCTACGCGGGTGGGGTTGGAGTATGACTCGCGGGCGATTCTGGCGGCGCTGGCTACGCCACAGGCTCTCGATTACGATCCGCAGGCCAAGGGGTTGCTGGCGGCGCGCGAGGCTGTAGCTGGCTATTACCGCGAAGATCATGGAATTCGCGGTCTGGCTGCGGAGCGCATCGTTCTTACAACCAGCACGAGCGAAGGGTACTCGTTTGTGTTTCGTTTGCTTTGCAATGCCGGGGACGAGTTGCTGGTGCCGAAGCCGAGTTATCCGCTGTTTGAGTTTTTGGCGGATTTGCAGGATGTAAGGCTGGTGCCGTATCCGCTGATTTATGACCATGGCTGGCAGATGGATTTTCACTCGATGGAAGAGGCTGTGACGGCGCGGACGCGCGGCGTGGTGGTGGTGCATCCGAATAATCCAACCGGATCGTATGTGAAGGCGGGAGAGGTCGGCGCGCTGAATTCGTTTTGCCGGGAGCATGGGTTGGCGTTGATTGTGGATGAGGTGTTTCTGGATTACGGGCTGGATGTAGCGACGGCCGCCCCCGGCTGTCGAGTCGTGGCCTTCCCAAGAATCGGTGACGACCCGAGCACAGTCGAGCTTCGCTCGACCGGACAGCCGGGGGCGGCTGTCCCCACATGTTCCTCGCACCACGCGAGTTTTGCGGGAAATTCTCAGGTGCTGACGTTTACGTTGAGCGGGCTGTCGAAGATTTCGGCGCTGCCGCAGATGAAAGTGGCTTGGGTGGTGGCCAGCGGGCCTAGGGATGAAGTTGAGGCGGCGATGGGGCGGCTGGAGGTGATTGCCGATACTTATCTTTCGATGAATGCGCCGGTGCAGTGGGCGTTGCCGGCGCTGCTGGAGCAGAGGAAGAATATTCAGCGACAGTTGATGGAGCGGGTGCGCGCGAATTTGGCGGAGTTGGATCGGCAGATTGCGGGGCAGAAGGCTTGTTCACGGCTGATCGTGGAAGGCGGATGGTATGCGGTGTTGCGGGTTCCGGTTACGCGGTCGGATGAGGAGTTGGCGATTGAGTTGGTGCGGGAGAAACGCGTGCTGGCGCATCCGGGACACTTTTATGATTTTCCGGGAGATGGATATTTGGTGTTGAGTTTGATTACGGCGGAGGGGGAGTTTCGGGAGGGGGTTGGGAGGGTGCTGGAGACGGCGTAGCTCGGACCGCTCCAAGGGCGAGGCGCCATCGGGACAGCCGGCGAGACGCCGGCGCTACGGGGATTCAGCGCCTTTGCAGAAACGGATTGCTCTCGCGCTCTTCGCCGATAGTAGTGAGTTCGCCGTGGCCGGGGATTACTACGGTTTCGTCCGGCAGGGCCATCACAGTGTCGTGCAGGGAGAGCAGGATTTTTTGCATGGAGCCGCCGGGGAGGTCGGTGCGGCCGATAGAGCCGGCAAATAGGGTGTCGCCCGCGATCAGCTTTTTTTCTGGCGCGAAGTAGAGGCAGATGCTGCCTTCGGTGTGGCCGGGGGTGTGCAGGACGGTGGCCGTGTGCGATCCGGCGGTGACGGCTTCTCCGGTGGTGATGCTGCGGTCGATTTCGACTTTGCCGGGAGGGGCCACTCCGATCCATCCTGCTTGTACGTCTAGCATTTTCAGCAGGGCGTAGTCGTTCTGGTTTAGCAGGATGGGCGCGCCGGTGGCGGCGCGGAGTTTCATGGCTCCGCCGACGTGGTCGATGTGGGCGTGGGTGATGACGATTTGCTTGACCTGCAGATTATGCTTGCGGACTAGGGCCAGGATGTCGTCGATGTCGTCGCCGGGGTCGATGACCATGGCCTCGTGCGTGGTTTCGTCGCCGATGATAGAGCAGTTGCATTGCAGCGGGCCGACTGGGATGATTTCGTGGATCATTTTTCCATTGTAGCGGGCTGGAGAGAGCGAGGCGCAGCCGGCGAAATCCCCACTTCTCGCGCAACGAACGCGCGAGAAATGGGGCACCCGGCATGCGGAGATGTGTCGGCGAAATCCCCACTCTAACGTCGCAAAAGGCGCGACGTTAGAATGGGGCAGCCGGCGCGTTGTTCCTTCCGCGACAGTCGGCGGGACGCTGGCGCTACACTTGCACCAGGGGCGCGCAAGGGAGACAATACGGGCCGCGTGGTTGGGGAGGGATTGTGGCGAAATACCGGCAGCCAGGATATCAGGATAGCGATCGTGAACCACGGCGGGAGCCGATCCGCAAGCCGCCGCCAGAGCGCAAGAGCGGGCCGCCGCGATGGGATCATGCACTTGGACCGAAGCCCGTGAATTTGCCGGGAACGCGGGCGGTGTCGCGGTGCGCGCAGTGTGGGACGGTCTTGCAGGGGATGACAGCGGACGGGAAGTGTCCGAAGTGCGGGTTCGAGCTGCATTCGTGCAAGCAGTGCATGTATTTCGATCCCGGCAGCAGGTTTGAATGCATGCAGCCGGTGAAGGAGCGGGTGGCGAAGAAGGATGCGCGGAATGAGTGCCCGTCGTATGAGATGCGGGTAACGCGGGAGAAAGAGACTTCGACGCCGGCGAGCCAGCGGCCGAACGATGCGCGGGCGGCATTTGATAGTTTGTTCAAGAAGTAAGGCAGCCGCGCCTCCGTGGCGGAAAACGCCGATGCCCTTCAGTCGCAAGCTTCCAAAGATCCTCCTATTAGGGGCCGTCGCACTGATTGTCCCAAGCATTTTCCTCGCTTATGTTCAGCGGTTCGACCGACCGGTGCTGTACTACTATGGAGCCGCTCCTGTGGTTCCGCATGGTTCGGCGATTGCGATCCTCAATCCGTTTCGCGGTCGCAAGGACGAAGCGAATGCAGAATGGCTTATCCGGGACTTGCGAACCAGCCGATGTGAGCAGATCGTGGGGGAACGGTTGAGGGCCGATCCGTCACGAATCTGCCCCATCCTGCAGGCCAGCACGAAGGCCCGGCTAATTTGGCTAGATGCGGAGCGCAAGGGCAATACTTGGGCGCAATCGCGACAGCTGTTCTACGATTTGCCTGAAAGCCACTCCAGGCTTGTCGTGTCCTTTGCGAACAGCGAGGCCGGTTGGGGCGTCGACACTATTTCTCTCATCCGTTGACATTTCCATGATTTCTACGGATTCTGCCTCGGGGTGGCAGAATCCTGCTTATAGACGATTGTTGGGCTTGCGACACGAGCGCTGCGGCCCGATACTTCCGGGCCGCCCGACAGCCGAGGGCGGCTGTCCCTACATATTTAACTCAGGGTTTTTGCGTGGGCCGCAGGAGGATTTCGCTTACGAACGATTGCGGGGCTTGCGTGACTAACATGGCTACCGCGTGGGCGATGTCGTTCGGTTGCAGCATTTTGTTGGGATTCTTGCCTTCGTGCGGGCTGAGTTCGGTTTCGGTCGATCCCGGACAGACGACTGAAACGCGAATGTTATGGCCGCGCAGCTCTTCCGCGACGGAGTAAGTTAAGCCGTTTAATCCCCACTTTGAAGCTGCGTAGGCGGCGCCATTCGGGAGTGCGTTTTTCCCTGCCAGAGATGAAATGTTGATGATGTGTCCGGAGTAGGCGCGAATCATGAGCGGGGCGAAGGCGCGAATGGCGAAATAGACTCCGCGCAGGTTGGTGTTGAGGATCTTGTCCCAGTCTTCGGGCAGAAGTGTGTGCAGAGGGTCTTTGAAGCCGCCGACTCCGGCGTTGTTGACCAGGATATCGAGGCGACCGAAGGTGCTATCGACGCGGGCGGCGGCATATTCGAGCTGATGCAGGATGGTTACGTCGCAGGGGATGACCTCGGCTTTGGCGCCCGCGTCGAGGATGGTGCGGGCGGTGGCGTCGAGGGTGGACTGGGTGCGTCCGCAGAGCACGGCGGTGGCGCCGAGGTTGGCGAGTTTGCGGGCAATGGCCGCGCCAATGCCGCGTCCAGCGCCGGTGATCACGGCCACTTGCCCGGCAAGTGGGTTTGCGGTGTCTATATTAAGGGATGTTGTCATGGGAAGCTTTCGTCGCGATATTTGAGTCAGCAGGCAGCGGAAGGGCAAACATTTCAGCAGATCTGCCCCGCGGATCTCCCCGCAAACATCCGCCGCAGCCGCGCTTGCATCTTAACAATCCGGCATCGTAACAATAAAGTGGAGAACGATAGGGAAGTTGCTTGCCTTCAGGAACAGAGGTACTTATAATCCGGCAACCGGGAGAAAAGGGTCGGCCGCACGGTATTCCATTCAGATTGCCGGCTGTGCGTTATCCTTTGCGCGTTATTCTGTACATCTCCGGGGCCCTGCCAGGAAGCTCGGCATTCCAGAGCAGGATGGGACGAAAAGCGGTCCCGGCGGAATGCAGTCGCTGCTAGCGGTAAGGTTTACGTTTCCCAGAAAAGAGATTTCCCTCAGATCCAAGGAGCGATACTGATGAAGACGATCTTGCTGACGGTTGTGCTTGGGGTTGCGGTAGGAACGGGCGCGCAGGGCGCGCAGGCACAGGGACAACCGGCCGCGTCGCAATCTGCGGCGCCGGTAATCAAGGATCCAGCCGAATACAACGCCTACGTGGCCGCCATTCAGCAAAAGGACAACAACGCGAAGATCAGCGGGCTGGAAGCGTTCCTGACGCAATATCCCAACAGCATCATGAAAAATCAGGCGCTGGAAATTCTGATGGGTGCATATCAGGCACAGCCCAACGGCACCAGGAAAACTCTGGAAACGGCGGCCAAACTGGTGGCTTCCGATACGTGCAACCTGCGCGGGCTGGCCACGCTGGCCTATTACGACCGAATCCTGGCGCAGAATGCGGCGGCGAACGATCCCAATGCGGCCTCGGAACTGACGGACGCCAAGAAGTATGGTGAGCAGGGGTTGGAATGCCTGCCCAAGACCACAGACGCCGAGATGATCAAGATGAAGCCGCAGATGGAGAGCATCTTCAACTCGGCGATCGGGCTGGCGGACTTGTCGGCGAAGGACAACGCAGGCGCGATCAAATATCTGCGCCCTGCCGCGGATGCGAATCCCACGGATTTTACGGTGATTTATCCGTTGGCGCTGGCGTATTTAACCTCGAATCCTCCCGATTATCAGAACGGCATCTGGTTCGCGGCGCGGGCGGCAGCGACGGCTCCGCCGGCGGCCCAGGCGGGAGTCGAAAAATACGCCCGCGCGCAATACAGGAATTTTCACGCGGGGGAGGACGGCTGGGCAGACGTGCTGGCCGCGGCGAAAGCCAATGGGCCACAGGTTCCCATCAAGCCGGCACCCACTCCGGCCGAGCAGGCGCACAATATGGTGCTGCAGACCACCCCCGACAAAATGGACTTCGCTACCTGGGAATTCGTGCTGACGAATGGCGCCCAGGCCGATCAGGATGCGGTCTGGAATGTGATCAAAGGCAAAGCGATAGCGATGAATGGCACTGTCATCAGCACCGAGCCGGAGCAGTTCCTGATTGCGGGGAGTTCCGACGACATCGACGCGAAGAAGGCTGACATCACGCTTAAGTTTGACGAGAAAGTTCCGGCGAAGTTAATTCCGAAAGACGGCGCCAGTTTCGACTTCCAGGGCGAGCCGTCGTCTTACACGCCGAATCCGTTCATGATGACCATGGATAAAGGGCGACTGGTCAATACCAAGCCAGCGACGCCGACGCACCACTCCACGACCCATAAGGCAGCGCAATAACCCTGGGCTTTTGGCGAGAGTTGATTGGTAACGTCAAAAGGCAGCCTGAGAGGCTGCCTTTTCGCATGCCGCGAGAAGATGTCCCGCAGCGGCTCTTGAGGTGGGTGGGAGCGTGGAGCACTGGGCTAAAGCCGTGCGGGAGGCTTGCACCTGACGCGGCGCTGAAGCGCCGCTCTTCCACGGCGTTCTACCAAAGGCTTCCAAGCAAGAGAGCCCTGCACGGGGATCCTCGAGCGCGCGACAGGCGCGACCGGTGAGTTACCTTACAACTTTTTTCTCCACAGTGACGGGCCGCGCGCTACGCACAGGGCGCTTCACGCCATCGCGCAGCTGGCGGACGTCGATCTTTAACTCGGTGATGGTGCGGCTGAGGGTGTTGCGGTGCATGCCCAGTTCGCGCGCCGCGCGGCACTGGTTGCCTTTATTTTCCTGCAGCACGGTCAGGATGAATCTCTTTTTGAACTCGCGAACTCCTTCGGAATAAAGAATGTTGCTTTTGTACATCTGCAGGACGAGTGCTTCCAGTTGGTCTTTCACGATGTGTCTCTCTTCGTTATGAATTTTCACTGCACCCGACCTATTTCGCCGGCGCTGAGGACAGCCCCTGCGGAGACTGATGGAGCAATTGCAGACCCTGATCGAAGCGCACGCGCAGCTCGGTGGGAGCCAACCACTTGGCCGCGTTACCCGCCACCAGGAAATATGGGGCGAGCTGCGAATTCTGCAGCAGCTTCGAAGTCGGTGCGAAAGCCGTCATTCCCATCAGGATCACCGCCACCATCAGCCCGCCCTTGAGCAGTCCCAAAAGTGCGCCCAGAAAACGGTCGAGGCCGCTGAGGCCGGCTTTTTTCATCACCCAGCGTGCGATCCTGGCGGCGATGCCGAACAGGAGCACGACGGCAAAGAAAATGACGAGGAAGCCGAGAATCTCAGCCAACCACGGGTTCTTCAAAAACTGTTCCAGCCACTCCGCGAGGCCGCGATACCGCCATGCAGCCACGATGTAGCCCACAACCAATCCGGCCATGGTCAGGGCCTCGGAAAAAAAACCCTGCACGGCGGCCGCGATCACATTGATCAGCACTAACGCACAAATCAGCCAATCCGCAAGCGTCATGCCCAACTCCCGCGGAAGGCCGCAACGGAACTCCCGTTAGACATCCAGGGCGTGCCCCGTCAACTGGAGATACGCCTCAAGATATTTTTCGCTGGTTCGCCGAGCCACTTCCAGCGGAAGCGCCGGCGCGGGCGGTTGCTTGTTCCAGCGAATCTCTTCGAGATAATCGCGAACGTACTGCTTGTCATACGACTCCTGCGGCCGGCCCGCAGCATACTTGTCCGCGGGCCAGAAGCGGGAAGAATCCGGGGTGAGGACCTCGTCGGCCAGCGTGATGCCTTTGGCGGTGCGTCCGAACTCGAACTTGGTATCGGCAATGATGATGCCGCGCTGGCGGGCGTAGGCCGCCGCTTTTTTGTAGATGCGCAGAGTGAGATCGCGCAGGGTGCTGGCGGTTTCGACGCCGACAATCTTGCACATGGCATCGAAAGAAATATTTTCGTCATGCCCGGTGACGGCTTTGGTGGCTGGGGTGAAGATCGGCTCGGGGAGGGCATCCGACTCGCGGAGTCCGGCGGGAAGTGTAATGCCGCACACTTTGCCCGAGCCCTGATATTCCTTCCAGGCCGAGCCGGAAATATATCCGCGCACCACGCACTCGACGGGGAACATCTCGGCGCGCTCGACTAACATCGAACGCCCGCGCAACTGATCGGTATATTTGCGTGCTTGCGGCGGGTAGAGATCCACATCGGCCGTAATCAAATGGTTGGGCACGACGTCTGCGAGGAAGTCGAACCAGAACAGCGAAATTTGGGTGAGCACGCTGCCTTTGTGCGGAATGCCGGTGGCGAGAATGTAGTCGAATGCGGAAATGCGGTCGGTCGCCACGAATAGCAGTTGTTTTTCGCCGAGGCTGTAAACGTCACGCACCTTGCCGGTGGCGTGAAGTTGGAGATCGGGGAATTGGGTTTGCAATAAGACGGAGTCGAGAAGTTCAGGGCTCATGATGAGATTTTACAGGTAAGGAGCGAAGCGTATTCTAGCTGGTCAGAAAATTTTGTCAACGATTGTGATCAAGTTGTGGCGGGGGAATAAGATTCAATTTGCGGGAAAAATGTTGACAGGAGGGGAATGGGCGTAAAGCGATGCAGGGCAGGCGTTTTGGCGTGACAGCGCTGTGGAAAAGCTGAGGAAGGGAGTGGATAACGTGGACCAATTCCTCTTGGAGATTGCGCAGCGTCGGGCGCCGCAGAGAGCGATCCGGGAAAAACAGAATAGAAGTTTGACGGAGCGGGCCGGCTCGACTACGCCCCGAACCGTACTGAGACCAGTTTCGAGACGCCCGGTTCCTGCATGGTAACGCCGTACAACACTGGCGCGATGCTCATGGTCTTCTTGCTGTGGGTGATGAGCACAAACTGAGTCTGGACACTCATCTCCTTGACCATGTCAGTGAAGCGGCCGATGTTGGTTTCGTCGAGCGGGGCATCGACTTCGTCGAGAATGCAGAACGGGCTGGGCGCGTACTGGAAGATGCCGACCAGCAAGGCGAGCGCGGTCAACGCTTTTTCTCCACCGGAGAGCAGGAGCACGTTTTGCAGGCGCTTTCCTGGGGGAGACGCGACTACGTCGATGCCGCTCTCCGCGCTGTTTTCTTCGTCGGTGAGGCGCATGAAGCCCTGGCCACCGCCAAACAGTTTCTTGAAGGTGGCCTGGAAATTTTCGTTGATCCTGGCGAAGGCTTCTTCAAACTTCTGGCGCGAGATCTGATCGATCTCGCGAATGGTCGCCGTGGTGTTCTCGATGGACGAGATCAGATCTTTGCGTTGGGTGTCGAGGAAGGAATGGCGCTCGACCGTCTCTTTGTATTCTTCGAGCGCCATCATGTTCACCGGGCCCATGGCATCGAGTTTCTGGCGCATGTCACGATAAAGTTGGTCATCGGCGGCGAGTTGCTCACCGGTGACGGTCGGCACAGTCGAGTCGGCCATCAATGCTTTGTGCTCAATGCCAAGTTCGTTGAGGCAGGTTTCGGACATGTACTGCGCGTCCGATTGCAGCTTCGCGGCGATAGCGGACAAATCCCCGCGCTTGTCGCGAGCCTGATCGAGCAAGAGGCGGCTTTCGCGGAGCAGTTCATCGATTTCGGCGAGGCGCGCACGCAGCTGTTCGGTTTCAAACTGCAGCAATCCTTCGCGGGCCTGGGCGGCGTTGCGCTCAGCGCCGAGATCGGCCGCTTGTTGCGCCAATTGCTCATTCTCGCCCTCACGCTGCTGTTTCTCTGCCCCGGCGGCTTCGATCTGGGAAGCCAGCGCTTGCACACGCTCGCCCATTTCCGCGAACAACGCTTCGATCCGTTGTAATACGCCGGCAGCCGAGCGGTGACGTTCTTCGAGCGTGGCCACGCGGGCCGCACGCTGCGAGGTCGTCTGGGCCGATTCCTCGCGACGCTGCCGCAGCTGTGCCAGCGATTCCTGTGCGGCGGCGATCTGCTGCTCCATCTGGATGCGCTGCTGTTCGAGTTCTGCAATTTCGCCCTGGCGAGCGGAGATCGCGCTCTCCTGAGCGGCGCGCTCGGCGGCCAGGCGTGACAACTCCAGCTGACAGATATTCAGGCGCTCGCCGACGCGGGTCATTTCTGACTCGAGCTGCTGCAGCATGTGCCCCGAGGTCAACGCCTGATGCTCGGCCTCGCGCTTCTCGGCATCGAGACGATCAAGCAGGGAACTGAGATCCTTAATTTCGCGCCCCAGCGTGAGCACGCGCATTTCTTCGTCACGGAGGGCACGCTCCAGGTCCTCCAGCTGACGCAAGACTTCGCGCAACTCGCGTTTCATCGAAAGCGGACCTTCGGAGCGCTGTTTGCCGCCGGTGACGGTCACGTTGTGAAAACACTCGCCGGCCTGGGAAAGAAAGAATGCATCCGGATTTTCCAGCGCCAAGCCGCGGGCGACGTTTGCTTCGGGCACGATATAGCCATCGCGGAGCTTGGGCAGAATCACTTCGAGGGACTTGCCGAATCCATCGAGCACGCGAATGGTGTGCTTCAGAGGAACGATCTGCGCTGCCGGAGGAGCGCAATGCGCCGCCTCGTCGAGCACGAAGGAAAATTTTGCCTGTGCATCTTCGGGATGGACCAGGAATGTGGCTCGGCCATCGACGTCGGTGCGCAACATGCGGAGGCCTTCGTCGGCCGCGTCCCAGGACTTGACGACGATGTAGTTCAACTCGTCGCGAAGAAAATCCTCGACCACGCGCTCGTAGCGCGGCTCCACTTCAAGGAAATCCGCGAGCACGCCCACGGGAGCCAGGCCGCTCTGCATAACGCCCGACTGAAACAGGCGGCGCACGGACTCGGTCGAATACCCGTGCTCGGCGATGACGGCTTCCAGCGAGCCTTTCTTGCCCAGAGCCGTGGCGAATTGGGCGCGCAGAACGTCGAGATTGGTTTTCGCCCTGGTCTCGTCGAGTTTTTTCGATTCGATGAGACGGCGCAGCTGGGAGATCTCTTCGGTGATTCCGGTGACGCGCTGCGAGACGGTTTCAAACTCCAGAGCAAGCTGGCCGCGCTGACCGCCGAAGGCCTCGACCTGAAGGCTGGCATTGGCGATCTCGGCTTCGAGGCGTCGCGCGTCGCGATCGGCTCCGGCCAGACGCTCTTCGGCTTGGGCCAACTGATTGCGCAGACGCGAAGCCGACGAGACTGTGTCGAAGATAGCCACGCGCGACTCTTCCTGCTGGTGTTCGATCTCGGCCAGCCGTGCCGTGGCTGCCGCCGCCTCCTGCTGGCACAGAAGCAAGTCGCTTTGGGCCGCGGCCAAATCTGCGGCTGCGGATTCCAGAATCTGCTGGTTGGATTCGCGCTCTGCCTCGAGCGCCGTCAAGCGATGGCGCGCCTGCGCCAGTTCCGCCTCCGAAGACGCGGCTCGAACCACCAATTCGGCGCAGCGTTCTTGGTTGTGGCGGCGCCGCGCCTGCGCGCGGTCGATCTCCATCGCGATCTGGCTGATGCGTTCGCGGTTCTCGCGCAACTCGGTTTCGATGGCATAGCCGCGCTGAGTGCGGTCGGCATGCTCGACTTCAAGCTGCTGCACGGCGTCGCTGCGATGCTGCATCTCCTCGGCAAGGGCGTTCAGTTGGGCGTCGATTTCTGCGCTCTCCTGCTCGATCGCGGCAAATTTGCTGGCCAGGACTACACGCAACTTGGCTCTCATTTCCTCGCGCAGGCGGGCGTAGCGCTCGGCCTTTGACGCCTGCCGCCTGAGAGAGTTCATCTGACGCGTAACCTCGTCGAAAATGTCGTTGATGCGCGCCAGGTTCAGCTTTGCGTCTTCCAGGCGCGCCTCGGCCAGGCGTTTTTTGGTTTTGAATTTCGTAATTCCAGCTGCCTCTTCGAGGATTGCCCGGCGGTCCGTGGGACGGCTGCTCAGGATCTGCCCGATCCGTCCCTGCTCGATGAGAGCGTAGGACTCGGGCCCGAGCCCGGTGCCCATGAACAGTTCCTGAATGTCGCGGAGGCGGCAGAGCTTGCCGTTCAGCAGGTATTCGCTGTCGCCGGAGCGGAACAGGCGACGGGTCACAACGATCTCTCCGCTGCGGAATTGCTGCTGATTGAACTTACGCCGACGAATCTTCAGGACGACGTGCGGAGCGGGGGTGCCGAAAGAGGTTGACGGCGCGGGTGTCACATTGTGCGCGGGTAGCGCGAAAATCGGCTCATCCTCGGGAAACGCCACGGCAATCGTATTTACCTTCGAGCGCGGCACTTCGACTTCTTCGGTCCGCCCCGGCTGAGCGTCTTCGACAGCCTGGTCGGTCTCCCGGGCTGCCCGGGTGCGAATCGCGGCCTCATCCCAATCGTCGGCGAGACGCGCCTCTTGTTCCGGCTCCGGTATGTCATCGTGAATTTCTACTTCCGTCGCCGCGTTCGCGTCGGCGCCGCCGTAAATTGCAGGATCGATAAGCGTCAACGACACTTCCGCCATGCCGGTCGGCTTGCGGTCGCGGGTGCCGGCGAAGATGACGTCCTCCATGCGAGCTCCGCGGAGCGTCTTCGCCGACTGCTCGCCCAAAACCCATGCGATGGCGTCGGAAATATTCGACTTCCCGCAGCCGTTTGGCCCGATGATGGCCGCCACACCGTCGCCATGAAACTTGAGCTCGGTGCGGTCGCAGAACGACTTGAACCCCAGAATCTGCAGCTTTTTCAGTTTGAGCAACGTCGACTCCTTGGAAACCAGTGACCAGTTGGCGGCGGCCAGTTGCCAGTCAATTTAACCCATTCTGGGGCAGACGGATTTCCGCGCGTTCCCCTGTTTACCAGACAGATTCCTCCCGCCGCGCAGACGCTGCCCACAATCTGGCTGGCGCATTGCTTGGTGTCCGTTTCTCACCCCCGGCTGGATAGGGCGGACCTAGATTGAAGCTACTGTAACGGATTGAAGCTACTGTAACGACGAAATCCTGCCGGGGTCAAGCAATATAACACTATATCTTGTATGCCTTTACCGCATACCCTGCCAGATTGCACACACATTGCAGCATCCAGACGGTTTGGAGGGGAATGGAAGATTGCGAGGCGGGAGAACCACGAGAGCTTCTTCAGTGTAGCTCAGAGCCGTTGTGCAATGGCAAACATTTTCGGACAGCCGAACCGGGGACGGCTCCTTGACCCCGATTCCAAAGCGAGACGCGAGAAGAGGATTTTACGGTGCGAAGCCGAATTTCCCTTGGCGCATCTTGGCGCTTGCCCCCGCCCTGGCCGACTTCTAGAGTTCTGCTTTCTACCATATCTGCGCTCGAAGGCGTTTCAGCTTGTGGCGAGCGCTTCCGGACGAAAGAGAAATCTACTGGCCATGCAGAGGCAAGCCAAAGCGACAGTGACCGGAGAATCCAGCCGAACGCAAAGAATCGGCCTGATTCATGGGGTGCAAGCGCGGCGCAATGTCGAGGCTATCTGCGTATTCTGCAAGCTGGGGATTACCGTGGAAGACCGCCCGGCCGTTCTTCTCGAACGCGGTGAGGAGATCCACATCCATTGCTATTCTGAATATTGCGTCAAAGCGGCCATTCGCACCGCGCCCAACTAGGACGCACGGGCTGGTTCGTTCCCTGAAGTTTCCTCCTTGCAAACCCCCGAGCCTGCTCTGATAGAATTTACGCAATTCGTTAAGCAGGAGCGGGGTCTTGTGACGAATCCAACACCCATCCCTCTTCTCCGCTGCGCTATTTGCGGCGAGCCTATCGATCTGAAAACCTGCAAGACCGATGCCCAGGGGCGCGCCGTGCACGGCGACTGCCTGGTCACAAAACTGACGCAGCCCAAACCGCCGAAGCAGCAGCCACGAAGCCGCGATGCGGGTGGGAACGGCAGCACGCGCAAAACCGCTAAATGATCGGAATCTCTTGCCCTGTTGCCTGCTCTTCCACAGCAGGCGAGTCTCGTGAGCCTTTGCGTTGGTCGGATTTTGCATCATCCAACTTTTGCAGACCCAAAGTGTGGAAATCCATTTGATCTCTGTCTACTCGACCGGGTCGAGCATTTCACCTCTGCCCCTATTCGCCCTCAGGCGCAACCGAGGGTTGCAGCCTTGCAGAAGCACGAACCGTATAAAATAGCTCGCGGATGGCTGCATGGTAAAACGCGTCTCCAAAATGACCGGCCTGCGGTATTGGATGTTGCGCGCGCTGGAAGAATGCGATCACGTCTCGGTGGGGTTCAGTGCCGACCCGGTGCACGACCTGCGCGTTGCCTTGCGCCGCTGCCGCTCCATGGCCGATGGCATGATGGCGATGGATCCGGATCCGGACTGGAAAGCCATGAAGAAGGCGGGGAAGCGGCTGTTCCAGCGCTTAGGCGACCTGCGCGACGTGCAGATAATGATGGAGTGGATCGAGAGGCTCCATCCGAAGATCGTGCGAGCGCATGTGGCGCAGATTCCGACGCCCGCCCCGGATGTCGAGGTCAACGCTGACGGAGTTGGCGGGCTCCCCGCATACCGCAGCGAGCCTCATCCTGAGATGAACGCAACGCTGGATCCCGCGGCCCAGGCGTTGCTGGCCATCCTGCGCCATCGCGAAAGTCAGCACAAACACGAGGCGCGAACTGCACTCGACGAATTTGACCGGAAGGAATGGCGGCAGTGGGCGAGGACTCTGCCGCAGCGTGCCGCGCGCATTCGCCCCGGCAGCACGGTGTTCAAGCACCTGGCCCTGGAACGCTGGACGGCGGCTCGCGAGTTGCACACGCGCGCGCTACGCAATCGTTCTCAGGTTGCCTTTCACACCTTGCGCATTGGGATCAAGCGATTTCGCTATATCGTCGAGAATTTTCTGCCGGCGGAACACAAGGCCTGGAGCGACGACCTGAAACATATGCAGGACTTGCTCGGCGAAGTGCATGATCTTGATGTGCTCTGGGCGACAGCGCTCACCTGTCATGTATTTGCCGACGAGGCTTCGCGGAAGGCCTGGCACGCCCGCATTCTTGAAGAGCGCGGCCGGAGGATTGACGAGTATCGCGAAAGAACTGTTGGTCCGAATTCGCTGTGGGGCGTCTGGCGCAGCGGGCTGCCACGGGGAAAACAGGTTCAGCAGATCGCCATGCAGCGCATGAAGCTGTGGGCGCGGGCGCTCGACCCGGATTTCGCGCATTCCGAGCGCGTGGCGCGGTTGTCGCTTGAACTGTACGACGGCCTGAGCGGCGCCGGGCTGCTCGGCTTGCCGCCAGCCGCAAACGGTGCAAGGCCGGGGAAACAAAATTATGCGCAGGGCAATGACGGGTCGGATGCGCGTTCGAGCCTCTACGCCGCCGCTCTGCTGCACGACGTGGGCAAATCGAAGGGTGAGAAGAACCATCACAAGGAATCGCTGGATTTGATCAACCGGCACGGGGCGCCGCTCGGATGGAACGAAAAGGACGTGCGTTGCGCCGCCGTTGTTGCGCGTTTTCATTGCGGAGCATTGCCGACCCGCGGCCACAAAAATCTTCGAGACCTGCTGCCGGATGAACAAACAACGATCATTCGACTGGCCGCGATTCTTCGGCTGGCGAACGCTATGGATGCAGCGCACGATGGGCACATTCTGCGAGTGAAGATCGAAAATCCAGCGGCACGATTCCCGGATCGGAAGCTCCGCACAAATGGATTTGTACGCAAGCCGGCAGCTCTCGCTAAGAATGAAGCGCTGGTGATCGGCGCGGAAGGGTATACGCAGGTAAGTGCTGCGGCGCGGGCCATCGCCGGAGAAAGATTCTTGCTGGAAACCGTGTTGCACCGGCCTGTAGTTGTAACTCCAATGAAAAATGCGGGCTAAGAACTTAGGGCTGGAAACTTCGCAGTCACTATACGGACGGGTGTCTCTCGGGTTACAACCGAAACGGCTCTTCCTGGGACACACACGCTATGACACACGCGCAACTGGTTCAGCGAGCGGTGCGATGGCTGCGGGGGTATCGCTGCGGCGTAGTGCTCTCAGAACAGGCCTGCGCCAGCGGAGAAATGCCCGACGCGATTGGATGGAAGCAGGCATGCCATTCGGTGTTGGTGGAGTGCAAGGTTACGCGAGCGGACTTTCTGGCCGATCGTGACAAGCCTTTCCGCCAGAAGCCGGAAAAAGGCGTTGGCAGCGAGCGGTTCTATCTCGCGCTTCCGAGTCTGATCAAGACTGACGAGTTGCCTGCAGGTTGGGGCCTGCTGGAGCTTCAGCGTGGACGAATCGAGATGCTGCAGGCTTCAGCGAAGAATCTGCGCTCGGCGACGGGATTCCGCTGCGAAATGAATCTGTTGCTGGCCAGCCTGCGGCGCGTGGAAGTGCGCATCGAGCCGCAGAGCATCACCGATTTCTTGAAATGGAAGAATCGCATGGCGGAGTACAATCGCGGAGCACTGCCTGAAGGATTGACCGCTGTAGAAGAAGAAATGAACGTCTTCCTCGAACCTGAAATGCCCTGCTGATCGAAGCCTCAAAGCTACATATCCCTGCGGCCTTCCATGGCCTTGAGCATGGTGATTTCGTCGGTGTATTCGATGTCGCTGCCGACTGGAATTCCCATGGCAATCCGCGTGACTTTTACCCCCACGCGCTTCAATTGCTGCGAGAGATAGACGGCGGTGGCTTCGCCTTCGATAGTGGGATTGGTGGCGAGGATAACTTCGTCGACGTTGCCGGCATCGACGCGCGAGATCAAGTTGGAAATGCGCAACTGCTCGGGACCGATTCCATGCAGCGGTGAGATCGCGCCATGCAGGACGTGAAAGACTCCGTTGAAGTGCTTGGTCTTTTCGATGGCGGCGATGTTGGTGGGCTCTTCGACCACGCAGACCAAGCGCTGGTTGCGGGTGGCGCTGGTGCAGTAGACGCAGGGATCGACGTCGGTGATGTTGTTGCAGACGGAGCAGAGGCGCAGGTTGGCCTTCACGTCGCGAACCGCGACGGCGAGCGCCTCGGCATCTTCGTCGCTCGAACGCAAGATGTGAAACGCCAGGCGCTGGGCGCTTTTCGCGCCAACGCCAGGGAGCTTTTTCAGTTCGTCGATCAAGCGCGACATGGGTTCGGCAAATTTAGACATTGTGAGGTCCGCGATTCGATTGTCATTCTGAGCGCAGCGAAGAACCTATGCAACTCTGCCACGCGCTAGAAAATGCAGAGATCCTTCGCTTTGCCCGGGATGTAAGGGTATAAGCGATCAGAGGTCGCTGCTACATTCCTGGCAAGCCCATTCCGCCGAGCATGCCGCCTACAGTGGATTGCATTTGCGCGTCGATTTTGCGGCTGGCCTCGTTGATGGCGGCGAGAATCAGATCCTGGAGCATCTCGACATCGCCGGACTTTACGGCCTCGGGATCGATGCGGAGGCTGAGAACCTGTTTGCGGCCGTCCATCTTCAGGGTAATGGCGCCGCCTCCGGACGAAGCTTCGACTACAGTCTCCTGCATTTTCTTCTGCAGAGACTCGTACTGCGATTTGGCTTTCGACATCAGTTCTTGCAGATTGAAGCCGCCCATAATTTGTCTTCGCTCAGAGCCAGAGCTTTATCGCTTCTCCCGGTAGTCGATTACGGTGCGAATTTCGGCGCCGAATTTTTTCTGCATGCGGCGGACAATGGGATCTTGTTCGGCGCGTCCGCGGCCGCTGAGGTTTGCAGGTGCGGTTCCGCCATTGCGTTTACTTTCCTGTGGCGCAACGGTCGCATTAGAAATGATTTGGCCGGGAACGATTCTTAGCTTTACCGCACGACCGAGAATTCCACTGGCTGAAGCGATGGCCAATCGCCGCGCGTCTGCACTCAGCGACATGTCGACGATGGTTTGCGACTCGGCGACCTTGACGACCACTTCGTTCGACTGCACGCTCCATTCGCCGGAGGACAGCATGGCGACCAGGAAATTTTGGTTGCCGTCAGTGAGAGCCTGGAGAACGGCGCTCTGCAGGCGGTCGAGTTCGGAGTGAATCGTTGGTTGCGCTGGCAAAGCCGAGGCTTGTGGATTAGATTCCGGCGTTGGCGTCGTTTCGATGGGCAACGGGTTTGTGGCTTCGGCAGAAACGAAGGAAGCTACGCCTCTACGCTCGACCTCTGAGTCTACAAGCGAATCGGGCTGAGTTGCCGGTGCTGCAGAGCCCATCACCACGGAACCCATGATGACAGGCTCTGGCGCGTTGGCTGCGGCTATGATACGCGGGCCGGTCGACGGCCCGCTCTCGCCTGACGATTCCTGGCGTGGAGTGCTTTTGCGGGCGGCATCGGCGGCGAAGGGGCTGACGTAATTCTGTCGCGCTGGAGTTGGCTCTGGACGGCGGCTTTCGGTGCTTGGTGAACCGCCGACGATGGTGGGTCTGGCTGGCGGTCTCTGCGGGCTGGATGCCGAAGTCGCGGCTGCGTCGCTCAGTAATTGCTCGATCGGAATCAGTTTTTGCGCGTGCGCCATTTTCAGCAAGCCGAGTTCGAGGTGGAAGCGCTGTTCCTGCTTGTATCCGAGTTCGCTGTGGGTGCGGAGCATGATTTGCAGGTGGCGGGTGAGATCTTCTTCGCTGAAAAGTTCGGCTACGCGGACCGCGCGTTCGCGTTCTTCGCTGGAGACTTGCAAGAGCGAAGAATCTTTGCCGGCGATTTTTGCGACCGTGGCGTTGCGCAGGAAACGCACCATTTGGCGGGCGAAGTGCGTGGGGCTGTGGCCTTCGCTGATCAGATGGTCGACCTGCTTCAGGATTTCTTCGCTCCTCGATTCGGAGACCGCTTGTATGACTTGTTCGAGGATGTGCGCAGGCGCAGCGCCCACCAGGTTGCGTACGGAGTCGGCGGTGAGTTTGCCGGTGGTCGAGGCGATCGCTTGGTCGAGAATCGAGAGCGCGTCGCGCATCGAGCCGTCACCGGCTTCGGCGAGCAGGGCAAGAGCGTCGTCGTCAGCCTCGATTTTTTCGTGGGTGACTAAATCGCGGAGCTGTCCGACAATGTCGTCGAACTTGACGGCGCGAAAACTGAAGTGCTGGCAGCGCGAGCGGATGGTCTGCGGAATATCCTCGGGCTGCGTCGTGGCGAGCATGAAGACGATATGGTCGGGCGGCTCTTCGAGTGTCTTCAGCAGAGCGTTAAAAGCCGCGTCGGTAATCTGGTGGGCTTCGTCGAGGATGTAGATTTTGAAGCGGTCGCGGGCGGGGCGATAGCGCGCGGCCTCGCGGAGTTCACGAATTTCGTCGATGCCGCGGTTGGTAGCGGCGTCGATCTCGATGACATCGACGGCGTTTCCGGCACGGATTTCGATGCAGGATTCGCAGATGCCGCAGGGCTCGGGAACCGGATGATTTTGCGAGCGGCAGTTCAGCGCGGCGGCCAGAATGCGTGCGACCGTGGTCTTTCCGATGCCGCGATGTCCGCTGAAAATGTAGCCGTGGGCAGTGCGTCCTTGCTCGATGGCGTTTTGCAGGGTGCGGGTGACGTGCTCTTGCCCGATGACCTCGGAGAATTTCTGCGGACGGTATTTGCGGGCCAGGACGGTGTAAGACATGAGCCGAAGAGACGATTATACGTGAAGGCGAAAATCATTCACCACAGAGGACCGGGCGCTATGGACATGGCGGACTTGCGATCCTTCCGGGCGCAGGATAGGCTGGTGCGACGAGATTTACCTTGAAAGTGCGGATGGGCGCGGTTTGCAGCCGCTGAGGAGGAATGATGCAATTGAAACTTACGAGACGAACGGTGGATGGGATTCTGGCGATCGAGTGCAGCGGGCGGATTGTGTTTGGCGACGAGTCGGGCCTGCTGCGGGAGGAAGTGAAGAAGGCGATCGCGGATGGGCAGAAGCGCATCGTGCTGAATCTGGCGGAGGTCAACTATATCGATTCGGGCGGATTGGGTACGCTGGTGGCGCTGCATACGACAGCGCATAATGCCGGAGGGACGATCAAGCTGGCGAATCTGACCAAGCGCGTGGACGATTTGATGCAGGTGACGAAGCTGCTGACCGTGTTTGAGGTGTACCACACGGAGTATGAGGCGCTGGAGGCGTTTCGGACGGCGGCGTAGATTCGGGTTTGGTCAAGTCAAAGCCCCCACATCTGGCAAAACCGGCCGGAAGTGGGGCACCCTTGTAACTCCCGCCACTGCACTGCGCGAAACAACTGCGATGCGAAAGAGCCACCGCTCCAAGAAAAAGGCCCCAGACAAAACAGGCATCATGCGGCTGCGCATCGAGCGGACGATTCGCGCGATACCGCGGGGGAAGGTCTTGACCTACGGGGGCGTGGCACGGATCGCTGGGTTTCCCGGTGCGGCGCGGCTGGTGGCTCGCATTTTGGGCAAAGGATATGGCTTGCCCTGGCAGCGCGTGCTCGGCGCAGGTGGGGAAATCAAGCTGCGCGGCGATTCGGCGATGGAGCAGCGGTTCCGATTAGAAGCCGAGGGGGTGCAGTTTCGCGGGCGGAAGGTGGATATGAAGGCCTGCGAATTCAAACCAGAGAAGAAATCCCCACGGGCAAGATTCTTACGCGGCCCGCGTTAGGCTGTGCAGATATTGTGACTGCTCGGGGCGTCAAATTCGAGGGCCTCACCGAGGACGAAATTGTAGCCCTCCCGAGAGGGCATGTAGAGGCACTGATTCTGATCGGGCAGCCGCTCGTCTTCAGAGCGGGCTCAGCGGTTATCCTGGGGAGCTTCAAGCGCCGAACTAACCGGTTGACGATCGAACTTGCGCAGATCGAGGGCGGCGGCGAAGGTGTGCTGATGTCGATGGCATCGCTCGCCAAGCGATATGCGAGATTGAACGGTCTCACGGAAATGGAATGGATTGTTCATGCGGTTTCCTGTGCGAAGCCGAATCTCAAGCTTCGCCGAGTTCTCGAGCGCCGCGGTTTTGCTGTGAAACACGTCGAAGGCGTTGGGGAGGCTTATCATTTCCTCGAAAACGTATAAAGCCGTTGCTGCCGGGCTTTGCCCAGCCGGACAGCCGAGGGCGGCCGTCCCTACAAAGGTTACTTCTTGAATTCAGGGTCGATTTCTACTTGATATCCCGTGACTAACTTGTTGGTTTCGTTGGCCATGCCGACCACCGCCATCAGTTCTTTGAACATGGCGTCGGTCATGCCTTTATTTTGCGCGGAAAAGGTGTGACTGGCGATGCAGTAGTTGCATTGATTGGTCACGCTGACAGCGATGTAGATCAACTCTTTGGTGAGCCGGTCGAGCGCGCCGGGAGCCATGATTTCTTTGATCGATTCCCAGGTGCGTTTGAGCGTGGCGGGATCGTGGGCGATCGCCTTCCAGAAATTGTTGATGTAGTCGGTCTTGCGGCTGGCGCGGATGTCGTCGTAGACGGCGCGGACTTCGGGGCTGGCGTCCTTGTATTCGATCAAGCCGAGGGTGGGCATGGGTTAATTTTCCAATCTAGCTAGCCTTATGTTGACTCTACGCTTTACATCCCTTCATTTCAGCGTTTCGGCGATCGTCAGGTTCAGGAATGAGGCCGAGGACAGCAGGTTCCTCGTCGCTTTGCTCCTCGGAATGACAAGACATTTAGGAGGGTTGTGGCAGTTCTCCGTTCAGCAATTTTTCTAACGAAGCGGCTGGGACTCTCACTCCCACATAGAACTGGCCGAATAACGCGTAGACCGCGCTGACGTGGTCGAAGCGCATTTCGTAGATTAATTTTTTGAAGACCAGCGGGTCTTCGGCGAAGAGGTCGACGCCCCATTCCCAATCGTCGAAACCGATGGAGCCGGTGATGATTTGCCGGACTTCGCCGGCGTAACGGCGTCCGACCATGCCGTGGTCGTTCATCTGGCGGGCGCGCTCTTCGATAGGGAGCGTGTACCAGTTTTTATCTTCGCCGCGGCGGCGGTCCATGGGGTAGAAGCAGGCGTAGCGCGCGGGAGGAATTTCGGGGAACAAACGCGGGTGCATGGCTTCTTTGTGGCGCTCAAGCTTGCACGCGATCTCGGCCTTCCATTGATCGGAGTGAGGCTCGATGCCCTGGTCAGCAAGCTCTTTATAAATTTTGAGAGTTGAGTCGTAAAGTCCGAGTTCGATGATGGAGAGATAGGACGTGGTGGGCTCGAGATAATCGTTGAGGCGGAGATTGGCCAGGGTGAGTTCGGCCTGATTGAGATCGGCGAAGGAGTTGCGGAAGTGGATGAGCATGAGATCACCCTTGTGTCCGATTAAAGAGTAGAGGGCGGATTGACCGGAATCTTTTTTGTCCGGCTTTTCCATTCCGGACAAGACTTGGGCGGCTTCTTGCGCGATGGCAGATTTTTCCGAGGCTGGCAGGGCGCGCCAGGCCTGGCGCCGGAAGCGGAGCATCTGGTGGAGGACGCTGTAGCCTTCAGTCGTGAGCGGTACGGCGGGGAGTTCGGTGGCGGCTTGGGGGCGCGGGTGTGTGGTGGTGGTCATCGTGATGAGGCCTCGTGAAACATTGTACGCGGCGGGTGGGCGGTAATGGCGCTTTCGAAAGTCCCCACTTCTGGCAAAACCGGCCAGAAATGGGGCACCCCACCGCGGGCGAGGTTTACTTCGGCTGCATCGCTTTCTTGAGATCCTTCACCAGGTGCGCCGCGATCTTCTGATTGCCGCTATGTTTCAGATCCAGAAACAGCTTGTTGCGATCATTGCCGGTCGAGGACCAGAGAACGACCTTGCCACTGGGGTCGACGAGCTCGACGGTCGCTTTGGTCGTATTCTGCGCGCCGATGTTGATGCCCTTGATGATGCCATCCGCCTGGCTGGGCTCCAGGACAACGGAGAGGGATCCGTGGAATTGCCGGGAGATTTCTGACGTGATGTACTGGTCGAGATTATTTTCCATCTTCTCAACGTAGACTTTCTTGACGTTGAATAAGGCGGGGTTGGACTGGGCGAAGGCGAGCATGCCGATAAGTTGGAATGACAGAGCCACGAGCGCGAGACTACGCAGGCGCATTTCTGGGATTCTCCTTGTCATTATCATTGAGATCCTCCAGATTATAGTCGCGGCGACTTATGAGATGCTTCTAAATATCATGCCAACGAGTTTTCCGAGGATTGGGATTTTCCTGTTCCTGACACTTCCGCTCATGGCGCAGGGCAGGCGGGTTTGGGTGCTGCGAGCTTCGGGAGAGATGGTGGAGTACGACCCGGCGACCTTTGCAGTGAACGGGACGGTGAAGGTGCCTGCCGAGGCTGCGGCATCGCCGCAGAATGTTGCGGTGAATCGGGCGGGGCAGATTCTGTTTGCGGCGGCAGTGTCGTTGCCGGTGGCGGAGGAAGATGTCTCTGGGGCGCATAAAGCTTGGGTGTGGAATGGGAAGACATCGACGGCGATCGATATGGGGTTGAAGCGGGAAGTGGGAGAGACAGGGTCGAATCAGGCGGTGACGGAGTTGGCTCCGGCAGTTTTTCTGGCGGCGGATGGGATGCATTTGTATTGGTTTGCGAATTCGGCGCGGCGGCTGCAGCGGGAGGATTTTGATCTTTCGATCATGACTACGTGGCTGGGCTGGCGGACGGGTTTGAGCGGCGAGGCGCGGGAGGAGTTGAGCTCGGTGAAGTTGCCGGATTGCCGGTGCCCGACGGGGGCGTGCGAGGAGAGTTGTCCGGTCGGGGTGGTTTGGGTTCCGGACGATGGCGTGGGGGATTTCTTTCTGTTGACGCAGTTTGTAGCGGGGAAAACGGGCGGGGTGTACAAGGCGAGCACGCTTTATAAAGAAGACGGCGGCAAGTGGACGGGCTCGGCTCTGGCGGATCCGGTGCGGCGAGTGCTGGATGCGGCGAATGGCGGGGATGTGATTGTGGAGGCGATTCCGGATACGGGGTGTTGCGGGTGGGCGAATGAGAGTGACGATCAGACGGTGGTGCGTCGAGGCGTGAAGAAACTAGTCGTGTTCGATGAGCTGGCGGCGTTTAGGAATCCGGATTATGACGTTAGCTTTTTTACTTCGAATGCGAAGTTGTCGCCAGAGCTGGATTTGGTAGGGATGACGATTACGGCGACGGCGACGGTGAATCAGACGATTCAGCTGGCGGAGCAGGGGCAGGCGAATCCGGAGGAGTCGAAGGCGATCCGGAAGTCGCTGGGGGAGTTGCCGGCGGTTGAGGTGAAGAGTGTGGAGGATTCACCGAAGAGAGTGGCGTTCTTGCCGCATGCGACGCTGGTGGGATGGATTTCGGAGAAGGAATTGTTGATTGTCGAGGATCATTTGTTGGTGGTTTACGACATTGGGACCGGGCGGCGGAGGAAGTCTAACGTCCGGGTGCAGGATGCGGGGAGGGTATTTTTGCGGTGAGGTTGTGCCGTCCCTGCGGGACTCGGATTTCTTTCCGGTCTTTCCCGGCACTTCTGTGCCGGGCGATCATCTAGGGCCGCGTCGCGGCTGCGCTTTCGATGATCCTACGGAGTAGAAGAGCCATCCCAGGGCGTTTGCGCCTACGACTACGGCGGCGATCTTCCAGGAATAATTTGATTCGCTCTCGACGTGGATGATAGGGAAGATCGAGAGGATGACGAAGAGCGCGGTGACGATGAGGCCGGACGCAGCGGCGATTCGCAGCGGCACGCCGGGGCGGATGCCACGACTTTTCGGGGCTAGCAGAGGGATGGCGAAAAGCGCGAGATAGGCGATGCCGTAGAAGGTGAATCCCCAGGTTAGGAGAAGTTCATACGCTTCCTGGACGCCGACTCCGATCAGGGCGGCGGTGCTGGCCGCGAGAGTTGCGGCGCCTAGAAAAAGAATTGAGTTGACTGGAGTTTTGTAGCGGGCGTGGAGGCGCGAGAACCAGGCGGGGAGTAAGTGGTCCCAGCCGGCGGCCATGGGGAGACGGGCGCTGCCGCTGAAGTAAAGAGAGAACGTCGACAGATAATTTGCCAGCAAAAGGAAAATCGCGACGGGGACAATGACGGCGCCGAGGTTTCCAAAGCCCAGGCGAAGGGCTTGCGGGATGGGTCCGATGACATCGACCGAGTCGGGGGAGACGTAGGCGAGAATTGCGCCCGTTGTGAAGATGTAGATCAGCGCGATAGCCGGGGCGGTGATGAGGATGGAGCGGGCAATGTTGCGGGCGGGGTTCCGGGATTCTCCGGCGAAGATGGCGACGTATTCGAATCCGCTGAGTGCGCCGAAGGTCATTTTGCTGAAGACGCTGAGCGTGAAGACAGTGAGCGGCGGGGCGACGAGGCGCAGCGGGTGGAATGCGTGCAGGGTGCCTTTGGCAGCGTTGACGAGGGGAAGTCCGACTAGCACGGCGAGGGTGATTAGTACGGCGATGCTGCCGGCGTTGTTGAACCACTTGCCGACGGCGAACCCGATGGCGGCTAGAAGCATTTGCAGGATGATCAGGATGATGGAGGCGGCGAGAACGGCCCATTTGTTGTCGGCGATCGAAGTGCCGGACACCGAGGCTAGCGACGGGATGGCGTAGGCGAGTGAGGTGGTGGTGACCAGGCCGCTTACGGCTACGTAGAGCATGATGAAGAGCCAGAGATTCCAGGCGACGAGAAATCCGATTTGGTCGTTGAAGGCGAGGCGCGCCCACTCGTAGAGTCCGCCTTCAAGCGGCATGAGGCGGTTGAGGTGGGCGACGATCAGGGCTAGCGGGATGAAGAAGAGAACGATGGCGGCGAGCCAGAGGACGACGTGGGCGGGTCCGGCTTTGACGGCCGTCCCGAAGAAATCGGGGACGATGACGAGGAGGATTTGGGCGAAGATCAGGTCTAGGAGCGTTAGGTCGCGACGGAGCGCGGGAGTTTGGAGTGCGACCGGCGAGTTTGATTCGGAGGGCAGAGGATTATCTCTCGGCGTCGAGGGTCGAAATCCCCACTTCTCGCGCAAGGGGCGCGCGAGAAATGGGGATTTCGCTTTTCTGGTGCTTCACGCCTTTCCTAGTTCATTTCTTTTCTTTCTCTGCAGGTTTCAAAAGCAAATCCTGGTAATCGAAGCTGAAATCGGCTAGCGGGGAGACGGCGGCCATTTTTGCGCTGTCGATACTGCCGTCTGCATTCAACGAAAATGTAATGAAGGCGTCTTCGATGGCGTGGTCGCGCCAGTGGGTTTTGAAGGTGTCGTACTGCCAGTGTTGCAAGTCGCCGATCATGGTCGGGGTGTGATCGAAGGTGATGACGAGGCCGGAGTTTTCTTGCTTGATGGTGATGGGACCGTACCAGGCGTCGGTGTAAGTCCCAGCGTATTTTTCGAGCGGGAGCGAAGGTTTGGAGTTGGCGTCGCGGGCGGATGCGGCCTTCTTCATGGTTTCGGCGGCGTCTTTTTCCTCCTGATCGCGGACAGATTTGTAGGCGGCGATCCAGTCTGTGGGCGGGAGATGGAAGTAGTAATCGAGGACGTGGTAAAGGATGGAGTCGAAGGCTCCGCCTTCTTCGGCGTTGGTGAGGATAACGACACCGAGATTTTCTTCAGGGACTAACATGACACGAGAGACGAATCCGGCAACGCCCCCGGTGTGGCCGACCAGTTTGCGGCCGTGGTAGTCGCGGAGTCCCCAGCCCAGGGCGTAGTCGGCGAAGTTGGCCCTGAGCGCGGCCAGCGGCGGTGGTGGATCGCCGGTGGGGAGGATGGTTTGCGGCGTCCACATCTCTTTCGAGCGTTGCTCAGTGAACAGATGTCCATCGCGATCGGCGAACTTGCCTCGGTTGAGCTGGAGTTGCACCCACTTTGCCATGTCGGCGGCGCAGGAGTTGATGGAGCCGGCGGGACCGACGTTGTCGAGATCCTCGAGAGGAATCGCTTGCAGCTTGCCGTCGATGCGGGAGTGAGGAGCGGAGTAGTCGTCCCCAGGTTTGAAATCCTTGTTGGTGACAACGGAGTGATTCATGCCGAGCGGGGAGAAAATGTGCTGGCGAATGTAGTCGTCCCAGGAGATGCCAGTGACGGAGGGGATGATTTGTCCGGCCGTCATATAGAGAAGGTTGTCGTAGGCGTAGTGGCTGCGGAAGCTGGAGTGAGGCTTCATGAAACGGAGCTGGTGAATGATTTCGTTGCGGGTGTAGGTAGAGTGCGGCCAGAAGAGCAAGTCGCCTTCGCCGAGTCCCATGCCACTCCGGTGCGTGAGCAGATCGCGGATGGTCATTTCGTGCGAGACGTAGGGGTCGAACATGACGAAGCCGGGGAGACGCTGGTAGACGGGATCGTCCCATGCGAGTTTGCCTTGGTCGACCAGAGTGGCGAGAGCAGCGGTGGTGAAAGCTTTGGTGTTGGAGCCGATGGCGAATTGGGTGAATTCGTCGACGGGGGTTGGATCGCCTAGTTTGCGAACGCCGTAGCCTTTGGCGACGATGATCTTGTTGTCTTTGACGATGGCGACGGCGATGCCGGGAACGTCGAAGGTTTTCATGGAGGAGGCGACGTAGGCGTCGAGATCGGGAGGCGCGGGGGATTGAGCTTGGGCTGCGCTGAGTAGAGCGAGAATGATGAGGAAGGTGAAATGCTTCTGGATCGGTGGCATACGGGCTCCCAGTTCGGATTACGTGCGAGAATTACGACGCGGAGATTAGAACATAGAAACGGGGATCTTTGAGAGTTACCAAATTCAAAGTTTGTGCTCGGTAAGGTCAAACTTTCCACTTTAACTTTCGCGAAGAATACGAAATTTAGAATGGCCCCCGCTCGCGTCGTTCTGCTGTACAAACGTTCTGGGCCGTATCAGAACTCTGGAAGCGGTGTGGGGCTGGCGGTTTCAGGGACTATCTCTGTAGGCTCGGATTTATTTCTCGGATATGTATCTTCGACCGAAAACATTGGAGGAGGCGGTTGCGCTGCTGGCGGTGCCGGGTGGGCAGGTTCTAGCTGGGGGGACGGATTTTTATCCGGCGCTGGGGGACCGGTTCCCGCAGGGACTCACGGTCGACATTACTGCGCTCGGTGAGATTCGCGGGATTTCTTTTGAGTCTGAGTGGGTTCGCATTGGCGGACTGACGACCTGGACGGAACTGATTCGCACCGAGCTGCCGCGATGTTTTGATGGGCTGAAGGCGGCAGCGCGGGAAGTGGGGTCGGTGCAGATTCAGAATCGGGGGACGGTGGCGGGAAATTTGTGCAATGCGTCTCCAGCGGCCGATGGAGTTCCGCCGTTGCTGGCGCTGGATGCGGAAGTGGAACTCGTGTCGGCAGTGGGAAGGCGGCGAATGGCGCTCGGGGAGTTTGTGGCTGGGAATCGGAAAACGCTGCGGCGGGCGGATGAGATTTTGGCAGCGGTCCAGGTGCCGCGGCGGATGGAGAATGCGGCTTCAGCGTTTTTGAAATTGGGAGCGCGGAAGTACCTGGTGATTTCGATCTCGATGGTTGCGGCGGTAGTGCAGGTTGAGGCTGGACGCGTCATGCAGGCGCGGGTTGCGGTGGGATCGTGCGCGGCGAGGGCGGTGCGGCTGCGAGAGTTGGAAGCCGCGCTGGCGGGTGGGCCGTCCGCGGGAATTGGAGGGGCCGTTCGGGCGGAGCATCTGGCGGGGCTGGCTCCGATTGACGATGTGCGGGCGACGGCGGAGTATCGGCGGGACGCGTCGCTGACGCTGGTGCGGCGGGCTCTGGAAAGCTGTGTGGGGAAGTGATGGCGACGGTGGAGAAAATTTCGGCGGGAACGGAGTTGATCTCGTTCTCGGTGAACGGCCGCGCCGTCGAGATCGCAGAGGCGGGGACGCGGCGGCTGTCGCGGGTTTTGCGCGACGATCTGGGATTGACGGGAACGAAAGTGGGCTGCGACGCGGGCGATTGCGGGGCTTGCACGGTGTTGCTGAATGGCGATCCGATCTGCGCGTGTCTGGTGGCGACGGGGCAGGTTTCGGGATGCGAGATCACGACGGTGGAGGGACTGGGTTCACGCGAGCCGGTTTGCGGGCGATTGCAGCAGTCGTTTCTGGCGCATGGGGCGGCGCAGTGCGGAGCTTGCACACCTGGGATGCTGGTGGCCGCGACAGCGCTGCTGGAGAAAAATTCATCCCCGAGCGAGAACGACGTGATGGATGCGATTGGTGGCGTGCTCTGCCGGTGCACGGGATATCGGAAGATTATCGACGCGATTGTGAAAGCGGGTTCTGCGGGTGCGGTGGAGATTTCTCCGGGCGCTGGCGAGGCGGTGGGGGCGCGACTGGTGCGGCTGGATGGCAGGAAGAAAGTTGAAGGGACGGAAATCTTTGGGGCCGACGAAATTCCTGAGGGGGCGCTGGGATTGCGAGTGGTGCGGTGTCCGCATCATCGGGCGCGGTTTGAGTTTGGAGATTTGGATCGGTTTGTGGGAGCGCATCCGGGAGTGGTAGCGGTTTTCACCGCGAAGGATGTCCCAGGGATTGATTGCTACGGGGTGATTCCGAAATATGCAGATCAGCCGGTGTTTGCGCATCGCGAGGCGCGGTTTCGAGGCGAGGCGGTCGCGGCGCTCGTGGGCAAGGCGGAGGCGATTGAGAGGCTGGAGTTGGCGGAGTTCCCGGTGCGGTGGGAAGAGTTGCCGCCGCTGAAGACTTTGGATGAAGCGCTGGCGGAGGATGCGGACCGGATTCATGGGCAGCGCGAGGGGAATGTCCTGGTGCGTGGGCTGGTGGTTTGCGGAGACGTGGACGCGGCGGTCGGGTCTGCTGAATTTGTGGTCGAAGGCGAGTACGAGACTGGGTTTGTGGAGCACGCTTACATCGAGCCGGAGGCGGGGTTTGCGCAGCGGGTCGGCGATACGGTGGAGGTGCAGGCTTGCACGCAGTCTCCTTATATGGATCGCGCGGATATCGCGAAGATTTTGGGGATTGCGGCGGCGCGAGTGCGGATTATTCCGACGGCTGTCGGCGGAGGGTTTGGGTCGAAGCTGGATCTTTCAGTGCAGCCGTTTGTCGCGCTGGCCGCGTGGAAACTGGGGCGGCCGGTGCGAATGGTGTATTCGCGGACAGAGTCGGTGATGTCGACGACGAAGCGGCATCCGGCACGGATAAGGATGCAGGCTGCAGCGGCGCGCGATGGTAGATTGACGGCGGTCGATTTTAGTGCAGACTTCAATACGGGGGCGTACTCGTCGTGGGGCCCGACGGTGGCGGGGCGTGTCCCGGTGCATGCGTCAGGGCCCTACCGGGTGCCGAATTATAGGGCGCTGACGCGGGCCGTGCATACAAATATCGTTCCCGCGGGAGCGTTTCGGGGATTCGGCGTGCCGCAGGCGGCGATTGCGCAGGAACAGATTTACGACGAACTGGCGGATCGCGTGGGGATGGACCGGCTGGAGTTTCGCATTCTGAACGCGCTGCAGAATCAAACGCCGACGGTGACGGGGCAGGTTTTGGGCGAGGGAGTGGGAATTCGGGCGTGCTTTGAGGCATTGCGAACTCGGTGGCTGGCTGCTCGTGCGGCGACAGCGGAATTCAATGCGCGGACGAGTAGTTCGCTGCGGCACGGGGTCGGCGTTGCTGGAATGTGGTATGGGTGCGGAAATACATCGTTGCCGAATCCGTCGACGGTAAGAATTGGATTGAAGCGCGATGGGCGGATTGCGCTGCATCAGGGCGCGGTGGATATTGGGCAAGGATCAAATACGATCGTGGCGCAGATCTGCGCGGACGCGCTGGGCGCGCCGGTTGGGCGGTTTGATCTGGTGTCGGGCGACACGTCGATCACGCCGGATTGCGGGAAGACTTCGGCTTCGCGACAGACTTTTGTTACGGGCAAAGCAGCGTTCATGGCGGGCCAAAAAATGCGCGGCGAGATTTTGAAATTGGCCGGGGCGTGCAGTTGCGCCGAGGTGACGTTTGGCGATGGTGCGGTGATGGTTACTGAGAATGGTGAACGGCGGACGGTTTCGCTCGCGGAGATGCCGGTCGATGCGTTTGGATATGCGATTACTTGCGAGGCGACGTTTGATCCGCCGATTACGCCGCTAGATGAGAATGGGCAGGGAACTCCGTATGCGGTGTATGGATTTGGCGCTCATATGGCGGAGATTGAAGTGGATGTGGAGTTGGGTACAGTACGGGTGCTGAAGGTGACGGCGGCGCACGATGTGGGGCGGGCGATTAATCCGACGCTGATTGAAGGGCAGATCGAGGGCGGCGTGGCCCAGGGTTTGGGGATGGCGCTGATGGAGGAATTTTTTCCGGGGAAGGGCGAGAATCTGCACGATTATCTGATTCCTTCGGCGGGCGACGCACCGGAGGTAGAGTCGATTCTGATTGAGGATCCGGCGTCGATTGGGCCGTTTGGGGCGAAGGGGATTGGCGAGCAGGCGGTGATTCCGACGGCGCCGGCGATTTTGAATGCGATTCATGATGCGGTTGGCGTACGGATTCGGAAAGTCCCGGCGACACCAGATCGGGTGCGGGCGGCGATTCTGGCCAACAATGGCGGAGGCGCGCGTGGCTGACGATGCGATTCGCTGCGATGCTTGTCCGGTGCTGTGCTACATCAAGCCGGAGCGCACCGGATCGTGCGACCGATATGGAAATCATGAAGGCAAGCTGGTACGCCTCGATCCGCATGTGGTGCTGGAGCGGGCGGTGGAGCGCGGGGAATCGGTAGTGCCGTTTCTGGAGCGCGGCAGAGATTGGGATGGGACGCTGATTCATTCAAGCGCCGGGAACCGGGGCGAGACCTTTGTGACGGCGATTGGAGCGGGGACTACGTATCCGGATTACAAGCCGGCGCCGTTCATTATTTCGTCGCAGGTCGAGGGAGTGGACATGGTCACGGTGGTGACGGAGGGAATTTTCAGTTACTGCGGCGTGAAGGTAAAGATCGATACTGATCGATATTTGGGAGGGGAGTGCAGCACCGTGCGGGCCGAGGGCGAGGCCGTGGGGCATGTGACGACGAGTGAGTATGGATCGCAGATGCTCTCGCTCGGCGGAGTGCGGCATTTGACGGGAGGCACGCGGCGGGAAGGGACGGCTACCTGCGAGACGCTATTGAGACTGTGCAATGGAGCGGCGGTGGAGTTGGACATCGACGAGGGAGCGAACGTTGTGGTGCAGGCGGGCAAGGCTCCGGTGGTGGATGGCGCGCAGGAAGAACGGATGCGCGTCGGTTGCGGGTCGGCGACGATTGGAATGTTTGCCAGGCAGTGGCTCGGAAAAGTTGATGAGGTCGTGGTCGTCGATGACCACATCACGGGCGTGCTCTCAGAGCATCAGGCAGGGAAATTGCTGGGTGTGCCGGAGACGGGAATCAAGCTGAAGGGACGGCGGTCGACGCCAGGAAGATATTTTCAGGTGGCGGAGCCGGGGACTTCGTGGGGTGGAACGAATATTGACGATCCTCTATCTATACTGGGGAAGTTCCATGTGAAGAAGGCGTGGCCGGGGTTGCGGCTGCTGATGGTGAGCACTACAGGCGAGCAGTTTTCTTATTTTGAATTGGATGAGGATCTCAAGCCGCGGGAGAAAGAGTTGCCGGTGAACCTGACGGAATCGGTGGCGCGGATTAAAGAGAATTGCGAACCGGCGCTGTGTACGGTGCTGTTTATGGGTGGAGCGGGAGGATCGTTGCGGGCGGGGGTGACGGAGAATCCGGTGAAGCTGACGCACTCGGTCGCGGAGGCGTTGACGCGCGTGACTTGCGGAGGCGCGCCGGTATACGTCTGGCCGGGCGGCGGGATTACGTTTATGGCGGATGTGACTCGGATGCCGGCAAACGCGTTTGGATATGTGCCGACTCCGGCGCTAGTGGCTCCGATTGAATTTACTTTGAAGCTGACGGATTATGCGGTTCTGGGTGGATATGTGGAGAATGTGCGTCCGTTGAGTTTGATGGCGAAAGAAACTGGCGGGCGGAAGCGGGTGAGGGCGCGGGAGGATAATCCGTGGCCGCTGAAGGCGGAGCGGCGAGTGCGGGCCGGCGACAAGAAGGAAAAGAAATGAAGATGCGGGCGCAAATTCGGATGCTGGATGGACGGCGGTTGCATTTGCAGGATGGGCCGATTGATCTGGTGGTGGAAGCGTTTGGTGCGGCGCTCGAGGTTGAGGCGGCGTATCGGGCGGCGGGTGAGCGGTTTGCGACGGTGCTGGATGAATTGTGCGGAGAGCTTTCGCGGTTGCGGCAGGCCTGTGTCTTGGAATCAGAGTGGCCGCGGGGGTCGACGGCGCGACGGATGATGGCGGCAGTGATGCCTTTTGCGGAGGAGTATTTCATCACGCCGATGGCGGCGGTGGCGGGAGCGGTGGCCGAGGAGATTTTAGCCGCGATGACGACGGCGGCGGACTTATCTCGCGCTTATGTGAATGATGGCGGCGACATTGCGCTGCATCTAAGTCCGTGCGAGAGGTTTGTGATTGGGATGGTGGAGCGGCCAGACCGGGCGTCTTTGTTCGGCACTACCACGATTGAATCTGGCGACCGGGTACGCGGGGTGGCGACCAGCGGATGGCGCGGGCGCAGTTTTTCGCTGGGGATTGCGGATGCGGTTACGGTGCTGGCGGATGGCGCGGCGGCGGCGGACGCGGCGGCCACGATGATTGCGAACGCGGTCGATTTGCCGGGACATCCAGCGATTGTGCGAGTTCCGGCTTGCGAACTTGCTCCGGATAGCGATCTTGGGGATCGGCTGGTGACACAGGGAGTGGGAGCGTTGACCTGCTACGAAGTGGATCAGGCTTTGGCTCCGGGTGCACGGGTTGCGGAATTGCTGTTGCGGATGGGATTGATTCGGGCAGCGGCTCTGAATCTGCGGGGAGTTACGCGCGTGGTCAGACCATTGCCGGAGTCGAAGAGGATTTTCTCTTCTGTTCAGGAAAGAGGCCTGGTGCATGCCTGAGGTGGTCGTGAGAAAAAAAATCACGTGCGTAGAAGAAATCTTTCACGAGGGAGGTCCGGTGGCCGAGAGACCGCTGCGGCGGGGGGCAGTGCTGGCGGTGATCCGGAATCCGTTTGCGGGGAAATATTTCGAGAGCATTGAGGAATTCATGGAGGACTTGAAGCCCCTTGGCCTGGAGATGGCGCGTAATCTGGTCACAGCTCTCGGGGGCGACGCTAAACTTGTGGAGGGTTACGGCAAAGGCGCAATTGTAGGATCGGCGGGAGAAGTCGAGCACGGAGCGTTGTGGCACGTGCCCGGCGGATATGCAATGCGCGAAATTTTGGGAGGTGCGAAGGCGATTGTAGCTTCGACGAAAAAAGTTGGTGGCCCAGGAACGCGGCTGGACGTGCCGGTGACACATATCAACGCGTCGTATGTGCGGAGTCATTTTGATGCCATGGAAGTGGGAGTGAACGATGCGCCGCGGGCAGATGAAATTTTACTGGCTTTGGTGATGACTACTGGGGCGCGGGTTCATGCGCGCGTGGGCGGACTGAAGGTTTCGGAGATCAAGGGAGAGGATGGTTTGCGGTGAACTTGAAATCCCCACTCTAAATCTCGCAAAGAACGCGAAATTTAGAATGGGGCACCCAGTCGCTGAGGCGGTTGGACCGATAGGACAAATTAAAGATGAAAGCCAAGATCCGGAAGATTGCTACGTTTGTGGAAGAGACGCGGCGGGAGATGGAGCGGAAAATTTCTCCGGTGACGCGGAAGGCGGCTGCTGTGGCGGTGGTTGAGAATCCGTGCGCGGGAAAATATGTCGAGGATCTCTCGGAGTTGATGGCGATTGGGGAAGAGTTGGGCGAATTGCTTGCAGCGCGGGCTGTGGCAGCGCTGGGAATCGTCGGAACGGCAGTGGAGAGTTATGGAAAGGCTGCGGCGGTTGGCGAGAATGGCGAGTTGGAACATGCAGCGGCGATTCTGCATCCGAAACTGGGGGCGCCGGTGCGGCGGATGCTGGGCAAGGGCGCGGCGCTGATTCCATCTTCGAAGAAGCGCGGCGGGCTGGGTGTGGTGCTCGACATTCCGCTGGGACACAAGGATGCCGCGTTTGTGCGTAGTCATTTTGACGGGATGGAAGTGCGCTTGAACGATGCGCCGCGGGCGAATGAAATTATGGTGGCGGTTGCGGTGACCGATAGCGGGCGTCCGCTGGCGCGGGTGGGTGGGTTGACTAAGGATCAGATTAAGGGCGAGGACGGGTTGCGGTAATTAGCGGGCGAAAATTCCTGCCTTCTGCTGCGCCCAGGGCAGGTTTTCTCGCGGCACAAAACACTCGGCAGATGGGGCAGCCCTGGCTCCTGGAAAATCCCCACTTCTCCCAACACCAGGGAGAAGTGGGGCACCCGGCCGGTGCTACTACGGCTTAGGTGCGCGCATCAGAAACGAGATGTCTCCCACTTTGTACAGAACCTTTCCCGGCGAGTCAGGTGTCAGTGTGACCTTTCCCGCTCGGACCATGTCGAATGCTGCTACCAACTGCGCCAGGACAGCCGGCTGCGCGACCGGAACGTTGTGCGCACCAAACACTAGCTTGATCTCCGGTGCGAGCGCGGCGAGGCGACGGATGGATGCGGCGTAGGCGCCACAAAGAATTTTTCGAGCCGGGGGGCTCGGCTTCGCCTTTGCTTGGACGGCCGAGCCGGCTGTCTCCGCATGGTATCTCATTGCTTCACCACCTCTGGGACTCGCGTGGCGGGTGGGGTGTTGCGGCTGCGGTGGATGCTGATGGCGCCGTCGGTGATCACCATGGCTACGCCGGGCAGGTCTCCTTTTTGAATGCTATCGAGGAGATTGTTGCCGGAGGATTGCTGCGCGGTGTCGAGGAAGACGAAGCTGGCTTCCCGGCCTGGGGCGATAAGGCCGGAATTCAGGCTCCGCATTTTCGCGGTGTTTCCGGTGGCTAGGCCGATGGCAACCTCTGCAGGGATTTCGCCTAGAGCTGACAGCATCGAGATCATGCGCAAAATGCCGAGGGGTTGAACGCCGGAGCCGGCGGGGGAATCAGTGCCGAGGATCACGCGGCCGAGTCTATTCAAATCTTTTGCGGTGCGCAGCGCGAGCAAGGCGGCGCGCTCGTTGCCGTTGTGCACGATCTCGAGGGCGCGCGGAGATTTTTCGCACAATTCAACGATTTGATTGTCGGGGAGGGCGGTGTGGCCGCCGTTGATGTGGCCGATTACGTCGGCATCGGTTTCGAGCACCATGTCTTTGTCGATGAGGCTGGAGCCGGGGATGGACGGGCCGCCAGTGTGAATGGTGCTCTGGATGCCGTATTGGCGGGCCCAGGCGACCATGCGGCGTCCGGTAACTCCGTCTTTGACACTGCCGAGTCCGACTTCGCCTAGAAACTTTACCCCGGCCGCGGCAAGGTCTTTGAAGTCATCTTCGACCATGCCTTGTTCTATGACGGGTGCGCCAGCGTAGATTTTTACGCCGCCGGGACGGAAAGCGTGGAAGCTGCGCTGTGCGAAGATCGCCATCGCCTTCAAGCCGACGATGTCTTTGGGGCGGCCGGGAGTGTGGACTTCTCCGGCGGAGATCATGGTGGTGACGCCGCCGTGGAGGCAACTGTCGATCCAGCCGAATTGGTTTTGACGGGGCGTCCAATCGCCGCAGACCGGGTGCACGTGGCTGTCGATCAAGCCGGGGGCCAGGGCGGTGCCTTTGGCGTCGATCGTCGTGGTCGCGGCGCTGATGTCGACATCTTTTTGTTTGCCGATGGATTCGATGATGCCGTCGACCGCGACTACGGTGTCGGCGTCAAGGATGGGGTGGTCGAGATCCCCGGTGAGCAGAAGTCCGATGTTGCGGATGACCAGTTTGGCCGGGGAGGGAGTGGCCTGCGTGTCTTGGCTCATGTGTCCTGGCTCAGGAATTGGATTCTGGCTGCAAACTCTGGCAAATCATACGCGACGTTTCTTCGCAGGTGAAGCGGCGCGGTGCGCGATCAGGAGCAGGTCGCGCAGCGCATCCTGACGGACTTTGGCGAGGCTGACCAGGACCCACGGATATTCGCGATAGTGATCGGTGATGAAATAAGTCTCCGGGTCGCCGGTCATCAATTCTTCACGGCGGTCGAAAGGCATTTTGAGAACGATCTTGTCGAGGTCCTGGTGCAGGCGGAGGAATAACTGCCCGTTGACCTTGACTGCGGGAGTTCCGTAGGACGTGCTCTCTTGGGCTCCCGGGAGCGTGAGGGCAAGGCGACGGATGGCGTCATAGGTGACGGGAGATTTTGTCATCGGAAGCGATCAGTTTAGCCTATGCAGGGAAGATCCTAGCGCGACGTGGGACCGAAGGGGCGCTGTTTCTTCGGTTTGGATCTTTTGGCGCTGGACCTGGTCCATGGGCTGTCAAGTTTTCGCTCGCCTGGGGGCGATAACGGCTGTCCTGCATGCGTCTTGCAACTGCGATTGTCAGGCTTCAAGCGGCGATGATAGGCTCGGCTTCCGGAGAGAATCATGGTTTCGCGCGACTTTATTTTGTGGGAAGTGGATGTGCAGGCGGATTTCATGCTGCCGGGAGGGAAGCTCTACGTGCCGGGGGCGGAGAAGTTGTTGCCAAACATCCGGCGGCTGACTGATCTGGCGCGGCAGGGGCGGGTGTTGCTGGTTTCGCACGGATGTTTTCATCCGCCTAACGATGTGGAGTTCAAGATTTTCCCTCCGCACTGCGTGAAGGGGACGGCGGGGGCAGAGTTGGTGGCGGAGGCGTTGGCGGACAACGTTGCGCGCGTGCCGAATGAGGCAGAGGCGAAATTGCCGAAAGATTTATTTGCGTATCAGCAGATTTTGTTGGAGAAGCAGACGCTGAATATTTTTGAGAGCCGTCATGCTGGCGAATTGGTTGAGCGATTGGGAAACAAGGCCGAGTTCGTCGTCTTTGGGGTGGTCACGGAGTATTGCGTGGGTTTCGCGGTCAAAGGACTTCTGGAGCGCGGAAGGCGCGTGGCCGTGGTGCGCGACGCGATTGAAACGCTGAAGCGGGAAGACGGAGAGAGTACAGTGGCGGAGTTGGAGAGACTGGGCGCCCGCTTGGTTACGACAGAGCAGGCGGTCGGCGCGATTGAGTCTTAGGGAGTCGACTTAGGTTGCAGCGATTTGATTGGGTGGCCCGGCTTGTGGCCGGGCCATTTTTTACACGTCTTGCCACGCGGATTCTCAATGGTGATCGCCGTGGTTGTGGCGCCAGGTCCAGTATTGCTTTTGCTCCTCGGGTGGGAGCTTGCGGAAGTCGCGGTGTGGATCGTGATGGGTTTCGACAGCCCATTGGTTGTAGTAACGGATCTCCTCGCCATTCCACACGTGATAGTCGGTGTAGTAGGGGTCGTAGACGCGATAGTAGTGATGTTCGCAGCCGATTCCGGCGGCAGCCAACGCGAGCGCCGCACCCAGCAGCAGCAAGCTGAAGGAACGCGCACTTCCACGCGAACCAGGGATCATGTTTTTCTCCTTCGACAACTGAAACACCTCGTGCAGCGATTAGTTGCACGAAGAGCTTTGTAGGGTTTGCAAAATTGTACTGCCGAGCCGGCGCCGGGGTTTTTACGAAAAGGGAAGGCGTCCTGGCGGGCTCGAAATTCGCGGGTAACGTTTCCTTGCGAAATGGTTTTCTTTTTCTTTCGATTGCTTTTCAACAGGGTCGATTTGTACTAGACTACAGTGTCTTTGACTGGAGGACTTTCGTTGCAAGACCCGTTGCAAAGGCTGCTGGATTTACCGCAGGCGGAAAAGTTGGAGCGTGGTCTGGAATATACGCCGCGGGAAATTGGACAGCAGCCGTCCACATGGACGAAGACATACCAGCGCTGTCTGCAGCGGCGTGCGGAGTTGAGCTCCATCCTACGGGACGCGGGCGTCGGGAGGGGCAGCGTCTCTTCGCCGACGGTGTATCTGGTGGGTGCGGGCACGTCGGATTATGCGGGGCGGGCGCTGGCCCCTTTGCTGCGGCGACTGTGGGGATGCGATGTGTGGGCGGTTCCGAGCACGACACTGCTGACCGACTTTGATGAATTTCACCTGGCTGGCCGGGAATATTTGTGGATCTCGTTTTCACGGTCTGGCGAAAGTCCCGAGGGCGTGGCTTCCCTGGAGCGGGCACTGCAGCATCGGGGCATCCGGCATGTAGTGATCACTTGCAACGCGCGGGGGCAGATGGCGGAGGTGTGCGCGCGAAACGAAGAACGGGCCCTGGCGCTGGTGCTCGACGATGCGGTGAACGATCGCGGGCTGGCGATGACCAGTTCGTTCAGTAACATGTTGTTGGCCGGGCAGTGCGTAGCCCATTGGGGAGACTTGACCGAGTTTGGAGAAGTTGTCGGGCGCATGGCGGAGACGGGTGCGCAATTTCTTCCGGCTGCTGCGGAAGTTGCGGCTGCGGTGACTACCCTGGGGTGTACGCGGACCTGCTTTGTGGGATCGGGAGCGCTGCGCGCGGTGGCTGACGAGTCGGCGCTGAAGGTCGTCGAGCTCAGTGCGGGCAAAGTGACGACTCTGGCGGAGACGCCGCTGGGATTGCGCCACGGGCCCATGTCGAGTCTGGACGGGCAGACGTTGTTTGTCGCCTATTTATCGAGCGAGGCGCGGCGGCGGGGATACGAACTCGACTTGCTTCGGGAGATTGATCGGAAGCGGCTGGGGCGAGTGCGAGTTGCAGTTACGGTGCAGGGGATCGATGATGTTTCTCCGCTGGCGGATTATTGTTTGTCACTGGATTGCGCCGTCGATTTTCCGGACGCGTACCGGCCGGTGCTCGATGTCATGCTGGGGCAGTTGGTGGGATTGTTCTCTTCAATGCGATGCGGGCTGAAGCCGGATCAGCCAAGCCCGAATGGCGCCATTTCAAGGGTGGTGCAGCCGATCAAACTCTACACCTGAGCTCGCTGGTCGAGACTGGAACGCTCCGAATTCTCAACCACGCAAGGCCGCATTGGTCAAAATCGCCCAAATTCACTAAAGTAAGGGACTGATTTCAGGCCCGCTGCCGATTTCCAACGAGGTGAGAAGATGCGCGTGAAATTGCTTCCAAGCCTGCTGTTCTGCATCTCGGTTTTGTGCGTGCGTCCGTCCATAGCCTCCTCTGCTCTCGACGATCAGATGCAGGGCCACCATCACGATCCCAGCGAGCAACTGGGCAAGGTTTCGTTTCCGATTTCGTGCGCACCTGGTTCGCAAGCCGCTTTTGAGCGGGGCGTCGCTCTGCTGCATTCCTTCGGATACGAAGAGGCTGAAGCGCAGTTCAGCGAGATCACGAAGAGCGATCCGAGCTGTGCGATGCCTCACTGGGGCATTGCCATGAGCCTGTTCCATGAGATCTGGGAGCGGCCGGAAGACTCTACGCTGAAGCGGGGCCACGAGGAAATCGAGAAGGCGCAAAGGCTCGGTGCAAAAACCGAACGCGAGCGCGATTACGTTTCCGCGCTGGCGGTGTTCTACAGCGATCCGTCGAGGAACGATTATTTGAAGCAGGCCGCGGCCTATTCGGATGCGATGGCAAAGCTTTACCAGCGTTACCCGAGTGATCTCGAAGCGGGAGCGTTTTACGCATTGTCAATATTGGCGGCTGAGCGGCCGGGAGACACGACCCACGAAGCCCAGAAAAAAGCGGTTGCGGTTCTCACGCCGTTGTTCGAGCGGGAGCCGGATCATCCCGGGCTCGCTCACTACATCATTCATGCCTGCGATTCACCGGAACTGGCGCCGATGGGACTCAATGCGGCCCGGCGTTACGCGGATATCGCTTCATCGTCAGCGCATGCGGTGCACATGCCGTCGCATATCTTTGCCCGGCTTGGACTCTGGCAGGAGGATATTCAGGCGAATTTGAAATCGGTTGCTCTGACCGAGAAGTCGAGTGCCCTTTATATGCGCGGGCATGAATTGCACGCCATGGACTTCCTGCTTTACGCGTACCTGCAAACCGGCCAGGACGAAGCGGCGGCGCATGTGCTGGACCAATCGAGGCAGATTCTGGAGAAGGCTCCGCCGAGCGGTGACGATACCGGGATGCTGGAATACTATGGCTTTGCGGCCGCGCATTTCCCGGCCATGTACGACCTGGAGATGCATCACTGGCAGGATGCCGCCATGCTCGAGCCTGCCGCCAACGCGACCGCTGATCTACAAATGATCACCTACTGGGCGCGCACCATTGGCTCCGCGCGCATGGGCGAAGTGGAGGCAACGCGGCGCAACGTGCAGAAGTTCAACGCAGCGGAAGAGGCGACCCGCAAATCGAAATACGCCTACACGCTTGAGGGGCCGCGATCTTCGCGCGGCGAGGTCGATGCCTGGCTGGCATTTGCCGAAAAGCGGAATGACGAAGCGCTCAAGCTGATGCAGCAGGTAGCCGACACTCAAGACAAGCTTGGGAAAGCTGAAGTCGACATCCCGGCGCGCGAAATGCTGGCGGATATGCTGCTTGAACTCAATCAGCCGGAGAACGCTTTATCGGAGTACGAGAAGTCGATGAAGATCGATCCCAACCGCTTCAACGGTCTCGCGGGTGCGGCACGGGCGGCGCAGGAGGCCCATCAGCCGGAGAAGGCGAATTCTTACTACGCGCAACTGTTGAAGAACTGCGACGACGGCAAACATTCGGATCGCCCGGAGTTGCGGAGCGCGAAAACCGAACTGGCGAAGAACTCGCAATAATCTCGCAATAAATTAAAGAGCCCAACCACGTCGCAGAACGCGCTGCGTCGCACCGGTCGTTATCGAGATTTCACTCTACATGAGCAGCTTGCTGCGCCGCTGCTGGTTCATAGGGGCAGAACGGGTCCGTACCGAGAGCATCTCCAGTGTAGGCAAAGGCGCGGGCGCGCGATCCACCGCAGATATGGCTGTATTCGCAGCTGCCGCATTTTCCGTGGAACGTGTCCGGCGAGTGCAGCGCGCGGAAGGTCTCAGAGTCACGGTAGATGTGGACCAGTGAATTCACGCGCACATTGCCGCAGCGCAGCGGCAGGAATCCCGAGGGATAGATGTCTCCAAGATTGGAAACGAAGACGATGCCGTGGCCGTCGCGGATTTGGAATCCCTGATAAACGGACGTGGTTTTCATTTCCTGGGTGGCCATGCCGGATCCCCGCATGGTCTCAATGGCGATGCGGCGGTAAGACGGAGCTTCGGTCGTCTTAATCGCGAACGGCGAATGCGGAGAAAGATCGAACACCCACTTCATGATGCTCTCGCCTTCTTGGGGTGAGACTTCGTTGAGAGCCTTGCCGCGGCCGACGGAGATCAGCATGAACAGGCTCCAGCGCATGACCGGAAAACTCGTGCGGAGCAATTCGTAGATGGCTGGCAGATCGTCGGCAGTTTCCGCGGAGACGAGCGTGTTGACTTGGATGGGCAGGCCGATGCGTCCGCAATGACGGGCGGCTTCCACGGTGCGCTCGAAGGTTCCGGGAACGGCGCGGATGTTGTCGTGCTTCTCTGCGCAGGAGCCGTCGAGGCTGAGCCCGAGACTTTGAATGCCGTGAGCTTTAAGCTTGCTGATAGCGTCGTTGGTTAGTTCGGGCGTGGCACTGGGCGTAATGGAAACTTCGAGGCCGAGGCCATTCGCGTAGTCGATGAGTTCGTAAATATCTTTGCGGCTGAGCGGATCGCCGCCGGTGAGGATCAAGTGCGGCAAGGGATCGCCGAATCCAACCAGTTGCTGCAGGAAAAGTTTGCTTGCCTCGGTGTTGAGTTCGAGGGGATGTGGTTTTGGCATGGCTTCGGCGCGGCAGTGTTTGCAGGCAAGGCCACAGGCCTGGGTCATCTCCCAGTAGACGAGCATTGGGTTTTTGGAGAAATCGTGAGGCTTGTGAGTCATGTCCCGGTGACTCATATTCTGATGATTCAAGTTTGGAGTAGTGCGCGCGACAACCATGACGTCCCCCTTCGGCAAATGACTATGAAAGAACTCCCACAGGCAAGGTCAGATTATGTCTGGAGTGCGGAAAAGGCTGTGATTTGGATCACAGGGGCGGGTGATGGAATTCGCAAAATGCGCAGGGAACAGACAAACAAGAAAAGCCCGGGTCTGGGGGTGAGCACCGAGACCCGGGCCGGCTGTTCCTTTAGGGCGATGGGAGGGTGCATCCGGCATCCTGGCTCGCAGCCCGAGCCTGCCGAGTGGAGCGGATCACTCACCCTCGTGGGTGTACCGCGCCGGCCTATGCGGGTGGCGCGGGCTCGCCCCGGAACAGCAATCCTATCGGGCAGCCCATGAAAGGTTCGGCAGTGTGAGGAAAAGGGTCACCGCGATCATTGCGACTAAGATTGCCAGCTTCATCATCTTCATGATGGCGTTTCCTTTCAAAACAAGTTCGTTATAAACCCGGCGCCTTATCAAGCGAGACTGTTTAAACCGCCGGATACACCCAAACCTCTCAAGCACGTCGCGGGCCGAAATCAGTGGAGCAGGTACGCTCCGATGCCGACTGCCCCCGGCGGGATAAGAACGATCTAATCGTCTTGCAGTTTCTACGGAGTAGGGGAAGTGGTCAGTGATTGCCGTCACTCGGGGCCGTGATCGTGGTCCTGTGGCTAAATCCGTGCAAGAGTTGGAGATCGGGTCAAAACACTCGCGTTCCGCGCGATATGCCGCAGTCCTGCCCGGCGGGACCAATGGCAGTCCAGGGAATCGTGCACAAGCCATTGAAATAGCCCCACTTACGGAAGCGTGGACTGCAAGTCTCTTTGGCACCGGGGTTGCCCTTTAGAGAAGTGCAACTTGCCTCTGAGGTGTCATTTTGGAACCTACGTTCATGGTCATCGGCCTGAACCATCGCACGGCGCCTCTGGCCATGAGAGAGCGCTTCTGGATTGGAGAAAGCCGGCGCTACGAGGTTCTGAGAAGACTGAAGAGCGCGGAAGGCATTGAGGAAGTGGTGGTGCTTTCGACGCGCTCGCGCACTGAGTTCTGGTTGTGGGCCAGCGAACCGACGCTGGCGGCCAATTCACTTCTGCAGTTCCTGGGTCCCGGATATGGCCTGAAACTGAGCGAATGGGAACACTTTTATCGCCGGCTGGATGAATCCGCGCTCACGCACGTGTTCCGCGTGGCTTCAGGCCTGGATTCGCTGGTACTCGGCGAACCAGAGGTCGTCCCTCAGATAGAAGCGGCGTGGCAGCAGGCGCAGACGATGGGTGCTGCCGGAAGGCTTCTGAACGCAATCATTGAAAAGGCGCTGACAGTTGCCAGCCGCGTGAGGCAGGAAACGGCGGTGGGGAAGTTGGCGGAATCGATTCCGACCGTGGCGCTCGATCTGGCGCGGCAGGTCTTCGGATCATTGCAAGGGCGCAATGTTTTACTGCTGGGCACCGGAAGGATAAATGAACTCTCCGCGCGTTCGCTGGCCGAAAGTGGAACCAGCACGGTTGTGGTGATTGATCAATCGACGAGCCGGGCGGAGGAACTGGCGGCAAAGCTGGGAGGGACCGCGGCCGCGCTGGCGGAGCGCTGGACGAGCATGTTGCGGGCCGACATTGTGATCAGTGCGACTGAGTGCCCACACTCAGTGTTGACCCGCGAGGAAGCGGAACGGATTGCGGAAGAGCGCAATCGGGTGCCGCTTGTCATTCTGGATATTGGAATGCCGAGGGATGTGGATCCGGACGTCCGCCGAGTGGATGGAATTGTCCTCTATGACCTGGACGGTCTGGAGCGGGTGGCGAAGGCCCACGCCGCGGAAGGCGCGACGTTCGCGGCGGAGGCAGAGAAGATTGTGGCTGCGGAAGCGCAGGCGTGTCGCAGCCAGCTACAGGCGCAGAGCGTGGTGCCGACCAGTGTCGCGCTGCGCCGCAGCCTCGACCAGATTTGCCGGCAAGAACTGGAGTCCTTCATCGCAGAGCGCGGACCGTTTACCCGGGAGCAGGATCAGTCGCTTCATGCAATCGCCACTCAACTTATACAAAAGATTGCCAGCTCCCTGGCCCGCGAACTCAAGGAACTTCCAGAAAAGGCGGAGCAGGAACGGATGACTGCAGCCGTCACCCGCCTGTTTCACCTGGAAGCGCCGCAGCAGGCGCTTGCCGGCACCAAATTAGAAGAGAAGAGAGGACAGAATGAAGGAAACAAGGATCGCGCCGTCGCAATCAACTACTAATTCGGCCACTTGGACGGGTGTGCAGGCATACGTGCTGGCGTCGTTCTGCCTGCTTCTGGGCGTGGCGCTCGGTTATCTGTTTCGCGGTTCAGCGTCGCCGGCCGCGGCCCAGGCCTCGTCAACTATCACCACGCCGCAGGGAAGTGGAGTCACGCAACCGTCCCCGAATGCCGACGTGCAAGCCGCTCTCGCGCAGGCTGCGGCTCCGCTGCTTGAGGCGGTCAAGATGAATCCGGGTGATTATGATTCTCTCGTCAAGCTGGGGAACGTGTATTACGACGGACAGCAATATGCGAATGCGATTCAATACTACGAACGCGCCCTAGCGATTCATCCGGAAAATCCGGATGTTCGCACAGATATGGGCACAGCGTACTGGTACCTGGGAGATGCCGACAAGGCCGTCGCGGCAATGGAGACTTCGTTGAAGAACCGTCCGGGTCATCCACAGACGTTGTTTAATTTGGGATGGGTGCGGTGGCAGGGCAAGGGCGATCCCAAGGGCGCGATTGAAGCCTGGCAGGAGTTGCTGAAGTCGAATCCGGACTATCCGCAGAAAGAGCAGGTTCAACAGTACATTGCCAAGGCCAAAGAGCACGCCGCGCGGGGATAGGAATTCGATCTCCGCGTGTGATGTCTAGCGTCTGAAGATTCAACACCGAGCCACACTGGCATTTCACTTTACAACTTCTAGTCGCGACAACCGGGCTTTCCGGGTGGCAGCCCTTTTCCTTGGGGCGGTCGCTTAGGTTCGCGAAACGAACACCTACTTTTACAAATCTCGACGAAAGTCATGATCACTTGACGTTATTGCGCTTATCATAGGAGTGTTGTGTCGGGACTTGGTCTCGCTGAATAGCTGAGGGGCGAGCCGGTCTAACCTATAAGTCGAGCTATCCAGGTTACAGTTTTCGTTGTTTCGGTGTGCAACCCAGGTCGCTGCACACTCGGAGGAATCTATGAAACTGTCCACTTCCTGTTCCTGCTGCTGCCTCCTTTCTAGCTTCCTTACTTTCCTTTTAACTCTGATTTTAGTGGCCGCATTTGTCGTGACGACGGGGTGTGGCTCGGGTGGGAGTGCGAGTACCGTTCCGCCAAAGTTTAGCGGGAGCACGGATGTGACGCTGGTCGTGTCGAGCACCGCGAACGATCAAGTTACGCTGTTTGGTCTGGACTTCCAGACGTTGACGCTGACCAGCCAGTCAGGGAACACGGTCACTCTATCAGCGTCGCAGCAACCAGCCGAGTTCATGCACTTGAATGGAGGGATCGAGCCGTTGATGACTGTCAGCGTTCCTCAGGACATCTATACTTCAGCGACGGCTACGCTTGGTGGGGCGGTGTTCGTATGTCTTGCGCAGGTCCCAGGCGCCGGACTCGGAATCGCGAATTATTCAATTGTCAACCAAGCCCCGATGGTGAGTTTGCCCACGCCAATTACGATTACCGGCAGCAGCATGGCCTTGCTGCTGAATATGCAGGTGTCTGATTCGGCGGTTTTTCCTGCCTGCTGGTCTACTCCTCCGTTTGAGGGGTTTTCCATGACACCGAGCTTCAACCTCACTCCGCTTGCCTTGTCCACATCCCCGACGAACTCTGGAAACGGCAAGGTCAGCGGGCTGGTGGCATCGGTGGGAGCGACGCCGTCGGCTCTGACGCTCACGATTGCGGGCGGACCCTTGGGAACCAGAAGTCTCGCGGCGAGTTCCAATAGCGCAACTGTGTTCCAGGGTGTGAGTGGGGTTTCTGCACTCTCCCCCGGAACGTTTTTGAACGTTGACGGTGCGATCCAATCCGATGGTTCGCTGCTGGCGACACGCATTGCATTAGAAGATCCCTCGGCGATCAACGACTCCAGCGGTCCTGTGATATTTGTGGATAATATAGTCCCAGTTCTTCAGCTTTACGGCCGTACCGAACTGGGCACTTTGCTGACTCTCCCGGATGGACAAAGCGGAGTGTACTTCGACACACCCTACTTCGACTTCAGCAATGCCGCATTCAACATCTCAGGCCAGCTTACGAACCTGCAGAATCTGCCGTTCAGTCCCAGCTTTGGCTCCTCCAACGTAGTGGCAGGTCAGAATGTCGACATTACTTCGGGAAACTTTGCACTCACCGGTGGGACTTACACGGTCGCTAGCACGATCACGCTGGTCCCGCAGACCATTGATGGGCAAATAGTCGGTACGCAGCAGATCGGCGGCTTTGTCGATTACACCGTCTCGCTCGCTCCTTATGACCTATTTCCTACTTTGGCCGTGCAGCAAGGACAGACCACGCTGCTGACGAATCCGAGCCAGGTGGAGGTTTACGTTGACAGCAATACGCAGATGCTGAACACTCAAGCGCTCGTTCCCGGCAATACGCTGCGCTTCTATGGACTCGTCTTCAACGATAACGGTACGCTGCGCATGGATTGCGCGCAGGTGAATGATGGAGTGGCCTTCTCACCGCAGAGTTCTGGAGATCATCTGGACGTCGGGCAGGTGCACACTGTGCGCCGCGTGGGCGTTGGGGGAGTGCAGGAAGTGACCACAACAATTACTCCATCTCGTTAGGACGATGCCGAGGAATTTTCCGAAGGGACCGAGTCGGCGGGTTCGTCTTCGCCGGCGGGGACCAGTTCAAACTTCTTCAGCTTATAGCGCAGCGCGTCGCGGCTGATGTCGAGCAGGCGGGCGGCGTGGGTCTGGTTACCGTTGGACTGGCGCATGGCCAGCTCGACCATGGCGCGTTCGACTTCTTCGAGAGAGGTTCCTTCCTCTGGAATATAGAGCCGAGGCAGCACACGGCCATTCGGGAGCTGTTTGCCGCCGCTGTCGGCGGAGGCGCTGCTGTGCTGGAAGGCGGTCAGGCCGCTGCGGGCAGCTTCCCCGACGGCGAAGGGCAAGTACACGGGGCGGAGCATGGTTTCGTCTTCCAGGATCATGGCGCGCTCAATCGAATTCTTGAGCTCGCGCACGTTGCCCGGCCAGTTGTGTGCCAGAAGCAAGCGGCGGGTCTCCGGGCTGATGCCGCGAATCGTCTTCTTGAATTTCCGGTTATACCAGTCGATGAAAAAGTCGACGAGCGGGAGAATATCTTCTGGCCGCTCGCGCAGCGGTGGAATAAAGATGGCGATGATGGCCAGACGATAGTAGAGATCCTGGCGAAACTGGCCTTCGCGCACGGCTTTTTCCAAGTCGCGATTCGACGCGGCCACCACGCGCACGTCGACTTGCAAGTCGCGCACGCCGCCCACGCGACGGATGACCTGATCTTCCAACACGCGCAATAGTTTGGCTTGCAGCAGGGGCGAGAGTTCCCCTATTTCGTCGAGGAAGAGCGTGCCTCCGTGGGCGGTTTCAAACAGGCCCTTCTTCATGGCCTTGGCGTCAGTGAATGCGCCTCGTTCGTGGCCGAAGAGCTCGGCTTCCATCAGAGTTTCAGGGATCGCAGAGCAGTTGATGGCGACAAACGGTCCGTGTTCCCGCGAGCTGTCATAGTGGATCGTTTTTGCGATCAGGTCTTTGCCGGTGCCGCTCTCGCCCTGAATCAGGATCGTGGTGGCTTCGCTGCCGGCAACCTTCTGCACGAAGCTCATCAGTTCCACCGTCTTCGGAGACACGGCGACCACGTCGTGATAGCCGGTATTGCGCCGCACTTCACCGCGCAGGGACTGCACCTCACTGCGCAGGTGAGTGGCTTCGAGCGCATTCTTGATGGTGACGTGCAACTCCTCGAAATCGAGCGGCTTACCGACGAAGTCATAGGCGCCCAGTTTGAGCGCAGTCTTGACATCATCCAACTGAGGGTCGGCGGTGATCATGATCACCGGCGGAGCGTCGGGACTTTTCTTGATCTGTTCGAGAACCTGGATGCCGTTCAGGTCGGGCATACGCACATCGAGCAGAACCAAATCAGGAGATTCCTGTTGCGCAAGGCGCAAGCCGGGCTCGCCGGCAGCGGCTTCGACGACGTGATATCCCCACTCTTCGCACTTCTGGCGCAGGGACCAGCGCACCAGGCGTTCGTCATCGACGATCAGGATTTTCTCCGCAGGCATTGAGGTCTAGCTTACTACGGAATGGGGAAAAATCGGGGTCCTCAGGAGGCCGTAGGGCGGGTAACCGGCCTCTGCAGTGGCAGGATCACGGCGAAGGTTGTGCCTTTGCCGACCGTACTGGTGACGTCGATGCGGCCGTGATGGTCTTCAACGATGCGCCGGGCCAGGGAGAGTCCCAGACCGGTGCCGTCGCCTTTGGTGGTGTAGAACGGGCGGAAAATATTGGGCAACTGATCGGCGGCGATGCCGCGGCCGTTGTCGGCTACCTCCACCACCACCGTCGTTCCCTGCGGCTTGAGGGTGACCGTGATCTTTCCCTTGTTGGTTCCGTTCGTGTCAATCGCCTGTAGCGCATTGAGCATCAGGTTGAGCAGAATTTGGTGAATCTGATCGCTGTCGTGCTCGACCTCGGGTAAAGAGGGATCTTTCTGCAGCACGATTTCGACGGATTTGGCCAATGCCTGTTGCCGGCCGAGCATGACTGCATGCTCCACCGTTGTGTTCAGGTCGCTCTTGCGGACGCGCGGAGGGTGTGGGCGCGCGGTCTGCAGCAGATCGGTGACGATGTGGTTGATGCGGGCGATCTCCTGGCGAACGTCTTTGACTACTACGCGCGCGGGGCTGGTCGCTGGCAAGTCGCGGCCAATGATTTCGATGACTCCCGCGATGCCCGCCAGCGGGTTGCGGATTTCATGAGCCAGGCCAGTGGCCATTTCTCCGAGCGTGGCCAAGTGCTCGGCGCGCGACATTTGCGTGCGATGCAGGCGCTCGATTTCTTCGCGGCCCTCGCGCAGTTGCTCGACCATCTGATTAAAGTTGCGGCCGAGATCGCCGATCTCATCGTTGCGATGCGAAAAACTCACGGCGACGCTGAGATCGCCGGCCCCGAGCCGAGCGATTTTTTGCTGGAGTTCCACCATGGGGCGTTGCACGGTATAAGTCAGCACGACGAGCAGCGCGCCGCAAATGGCGACCGCGCCTGCCCCGGCGACTAACAGCACGAGATGACGTTCGGGATCGCGCCAGGAGAGGGTAGCCAGCAGAAACAGCAGCATCCCGCCCAACAGGACGCAGGCGATCGGCACCAGAGCTTTGATTTCCCAGTTGATACCGAACCAGGGTAGCTCAGGATCGTCGGCTGCGGGTGCGCCATTGTTGGCCAGCGTCGCAGAGGCCGGCGATGCCTCGTCGGCATCACTCGCGTAGCCGGTGCTGAACGAGGCCCTCCGTAACACGCGAGTGCCCAATTCGTTCGGTTCGAGTGCCAACCCCGGGTTCGTCGATTGTTTTGTGGTCTCAGGCATACGCGTGTAATCCCGGCAGCAGGTAAGTCACACCGAAGAAGGTAAACATCACCACGGCGAAGCCGAGGATGGCGAAATAAGCGGCACGGCGTCCGCGCCAGCCGCGGGTGATGCGCATGTGGAGATATCCGGCATACACCAGCCAGGTAATCGCCGCCCAGGTCTCTTTGGGGTCCCAGTTCCAGTAGGAACCCCATGCCCGGTTGGCCCAGTAGGCGCCGGCAGCGATCATCAGGGTGAGCAAGGGGAAGGCAATGCAGATGGTCTTGTAGGTGATGCGGTCGAGAGCTTCGGCGTCGGGCAGGTGCTTCTCGAGATCATCGCGCCGCCACAACAGGAGTAGATAGAGAAGATTCGCAAAAATCCCTCCCACCAAGGCTGAGAGGATGAACGGGCTCGCGGCCAGACTCGTCGCATATAATCCATCAGCGTCGAGCGAGGGATAATGACCGTCGCGGGCGCGGAGCAAGAAGAAGACCAGGGCGAGAGACTGCAGCAGAATGCTGATGAATACAGCGCGATTGGCGATCGCGAATAAGCTCTCGTTGTTTCTGATCCGCGCCAGGATATAGAGCACCAATGGCGCGGCCACTGCGGCGAAGACCAGCAGCATCAACCATCCCAGGTCAGGGATGGTGACGAACAACCGCACGCCACGGGAGAGAAACATTTCCTGTTTATTCTCGGCATCCCAGGCGACCACATTGAAGCCGCCCCAACGTTCGAAGCGAGTGAGGATCGCGGCATAAACACCTGCGGTAAAGATGCTGGTCGCCGCAAGAAACGTCTCGGTCTTCATTTTGTCCTGGATCAGAAACATCATAGCCAGCGCGAAGCTCAGCGCGCAGGCGGCGTAGGCGAGCATGGCCAGAGTGACATGCACGTGCAGCCAGGTCGATTGCAGCGCCGGCACCAGCGGCCGGACGTCGCTGCGCAGAAGCTGCATCAGAACCACTCCAACGATGGCTACCGGCATGGTCACGGTGCCGATGACTTTTACTCCATAGCGTTTTTCCGCGATCAGAGTCAGCGCGGCCAGCGTCCACACAAAGCTCAGTAACATTTCATAGAGGCTGGCAAACGGTGGATGACCGGCCTCGTACCAGCGGTGTGCTACCGCCCCGGTATTCGCCATCAGTCCGGCCCATGTGGCCAGAGATGCGAACTTGATATAGGAGTCCGTGCCGGTGACGCCGAAGCCGAGATACAACGCCCCCGCTCCGGCGTAGAACACCAGCGCGGCGTAAAGCAGGTTGGCCTCGCTCAGGATATTTCCGTTCTTGACGACGTTCAGAAAAGCGATGAACAGCAGAAATGCGATGCTCAATCCCACCCCTACCAGCAGCGTCGCGCCAGTTGCCGGGTGCGGTGCTACGGTTGTTCTTGCCATATCCGCTCTTGCCATATCCCCATCCTCCGTTGCCGGGCTCACCTGCCGGCATTTGATGTGGTGCTCAGCACTGCAGCTTGTACTTCAGTTCCAGCCGCGGAATCCGTTTTCAATTCCTTCTCGATCTGACCCACCAGTTGTTTGAACTTTTGTTCGAACGCGTCGCGATTGCGGTTGGCCGTGCCGCCTACCCAGAGCATGCATCCCCCGCGAGCGTCATTCACCGGGACAACCCAGAGACGCACGTGCGCGACGTAGAACACGAAAGTCAGTCCGATCGCCATCAAAATCACTCCACCCCATACCGACCACTGGCCGGGCTCATGCGAAACCTGGAGGCCGGTGTAGAGGCCGGTCTTTAAGTCTTTGGGATCGAAAATATAGGGGGAGGACGCATTCTCGGCGATGCCGGGAATCTCAGGCAGCCAGACATTCACCACGTTGCCGGCCTTCTTCGAAGTCACCACCATATGCACGGCCGGGTTGACGACGTCGTTGCTGCGGGCGTAGACGTGGCCGTCCTGCACGACATAGTCGGGGATGAATTCGGTCAGTTCCACGGTCGTGTCGGCGTCGAGCGCCACCGGTTGGTTGGGCGTGAGGGAGATTTCCTGCGCGGTTCCGTTCACGCCACTTGCGGGAGTGACGGCAACCGTGAGTCGATCGAGCTTGCCCGTGCGGCCGAAAGTGGATTGATAGAAGCGCACGCCGTGATAGACGAGAGGATCGTTAACCACGATTTCCTTGCGCAAGACTTCGCGGCCGGCGTCAACCACCGCCAGTTTCGACCAGTAGCGTTTCGGCGAGCCGTCGGCATAGGTTTCCTCTCCGGTGCTGTCGCAATGGATGGAGAAGGGGAGGGCCCTGGTGCTGCCGTTTTTCATTTCAATTTGATTGCTGGCTGTTCCCGGGGTCAGCATCAGAAATCCCCGCCAGCCGTAAAGCGCATCCACGATGCCGCCCAGGAAGATCAGCAGCAGGCTGGCATGCACGATGTAAACTGCCATCTCAGAAATACGATTGCGCTCGGCGAACAGCGAAAAGCTGTTGGTGCGAACAATGCGCTCTGCCTTAAACCCGACGTGTTTGAGAGCCCGCTCGGCGGCGCCGAGCCCTTGCTCGTCATCGGCAATCGGGATCAGCGTGTGTGTGGGCAGTACGCGCCGGAAATTGTCGTCCGGACTCTTATAGGGGCGCGCGAAGAAACGCCAACTGTTGGGGAAGCGCTGGACTGAGGCGGCAATAATGCTTAAGCTCACCAGGATAAGCAGGGCCACGAACCAGCGCGCGTGGAAAACGTCAGTGAGCCCGGCGCCATCCAGAAAGCGCAACATGGCCGGGGAATAGGCACGCTGCATGTCGTCGGGATCCGTCATGGGGCGCTGCAGGATGACGGTGCCCGCTGCCGAGAAGATAACGCACAGAATGATCAGAATCACGCCGGTCTTGATCGAACTGAGGGTCTGCCAGATTTTGCGGGATCCGGTTTTAAGTGACAGGGCCATGAGCTTTCCTCTTGTTCCCCTGGCACAAATGCACGTGCTCCACCAACTGGAGAGGTTTCTGTAAGCGTCCTTTAATCAGATAGTTAAAAGTTCTGCGGCCGGATCAACCCGCGATGAAATGAGCCATAACACTCATCTTTGCAAGGAGTTTGCTGCGATTTCACCCACTGGGCAGAAATCTGCGTGATGGAAATCACCGATGAAGAGGTGGAACCCGCCGGAGATGTGACGAGCTGGCGAGACAAAACGTGCGCCATTTCACCGATTTAACTGTGGCAGAAGGCCCATTTCAGGACACGGAAGGCTGAGCCAGAAGATTCGTCCTGCTGTGTGGGCCGGTTTGAAGCTGATTTGTTGCAATAATTTACAAGCGAGCACCGACATGAATTCGTTTGCCATCGCTAAGGCGAAGATCGTGCAGATGCAAAGTCTGCCAATGGTCCTACTAGCCCCAGGCCGCGCGTTTGAGTTCGTTCAAGCCTTCCGGCGCAAGCTTCCCGTTTTCCTGCAGTTACTCGTGTTCGTGGTTGGAATTGCAGCGTTACCGGTCGCGGCCAAAGAGCATCCAGTCCCGCTCGACAAGAACGTGGATTCCAAGAAATGTCTGGAATGCCATGAGGATAAGACGAAGGGCAAGGCGGTGCACTCGGCAATCGCGATGGGATGCCTGACCTGCCATGAAGTCCGGGTGACCAAGGACATCACGCGGGTGAAACTGACAACCGCGACCCCGCAATCCCTGTGCCTGACTTGTCACTCGGACAAAGACGCCTCCACCCTAAAAGGAACGGTGCACCCTCCCGCCGTCCGCGATTGCATCAAGTGTCACGATCCGCACAGCAGCGACAACAAATTTCAGCTGCTGAAGGCTACCTCGGGAGACAAAGGCCAGAACCTTTGCCTCGACTGCCACAACCAAGGGGTCAACGTGCCGGAGAAAGGCAGCCGGCACGCAGCCCTCGACATGGGTTGCGACACTTGCCACGTCACCCATAAGGTCGGCGAAGCCGGCAAAGCGGAATTCGATTTTCACTTGACGAAGAGCGCGCCTGCGCTTTGCATCGATTGCCACGATGTCAAAGACACGAGCCTGCAGAAGGCGCACCATGACCAGCCGTTTGCCACTGTGGATTGCACCAGTTGTCACGATCCACACCAGTCGGCTGTGCCCAAATTATTGCGGCAGTTCCTGCATCCGCCCTTTGCCGCGGGGTCTTGTGAGACTTGTCACGCGCCAGCCAAGGATGGAAAAGTCGTCCTGACCCAGACCGACGTGAAAGCGCTCTGCGTCACTTGTCACGACGACAAGGAGAAGGCAATCGAGAGCGCAAAAGTCCCGCATCCTGGAGCAGCGGGTGATTGCACGGATTGCCATAATCCGCACGCCAGCCGTCAACCGGGGCTGCCCAAGACCAACGCGGTCGATATCTGCCTGGCGTGCCACACGGACCAGGCGGAGCAGGGCAAGAAGCACTTTCCGCATCAACCCGCGTTTAAGCAAGGGTGCGCCACCTGCCATGAACCACACGGGGGCGAGAACGATCATCTGCTTCGGGTTAAGAATGTGAATGCTTTGTGCCTGGAGTGCCACGGGCCGGACTCCACGCCCAAAAAACTCGAGGCCGATCACCTGATCGCGATCTTTAACGGCACTGTGAAGTTACCCGAGGATTACTTCACGAAAAACAAAGTCGCGGTGCTGCCGCTGCAATACGGACGCGGGCATCCGATAGCTGGGCATCCGGTTTCCGATGTAGTCGATCCGGCCGACATCACGAAATTCCGGGCAAGGATCGACTGCCTGAGCTGTCATCAGCCGCATTCTTCGGCGCAGCCTGATCTGCTGGTTAAGGACCAGGCTAACAACATGGTGTTCTGCGCCAGTTGTCATAAGGATCTGAGTAAGCGGTAGAAGAACGAAGGGGAGAATGAATATGTCCGACACCAACCCAAACCCGACGCGGAACCGCAACCGACTGATCGTGCCTTGGATTCTCCTCGCGCTGGTGTTGATCGCGCCGGTGGGCGCATTCGGCAAGAAAAAGAAGACTGACACCGCCCCCAAGCCCATTCCCGTGATCGACTACTCCAACATCGTGTGGCCGAATCCGCCCGCGGTGGCGCGGATTCGCTACCAGGCTTTTTATGCGGCGGAGAAAATCTCGCAGGCCGAAGCCGGCAGTACCAGCAAGAAGGCCAAATGGATGGATCGTCTGGCGGGTACGCAGCCAGCCAGCGAAAGTACAAGAGTACTGTTCCAGTTGGCCGAACCCTACGGGATGGCCGTCGATTCGAAGAACAACCTCTACGTGGCCGATCAAAAAGTCGGCGCCATCTTCATCTTCAACACCGAAACCCGCGACGTCGAGCTGATCAAGAACAAAGTCAATGCTCACTTCGTGCGCATCATTGGCTTAGCCATGGATGACGGAGACCGCTTGTTCGTTTCCGATCCTGGGCTGCGCCACGTGCTGGTCTTCGACGCCAATCACAAAGCGGAAGACGTGATTACCGACGGCATGGTTGAGCCAGGCGCGCTGGCTCTCGACAAGGAAAACCGTCTGCTTTACGTCTCCGATGTTGAACAGGATCAGGTCCTTGTGTACGACGCTGATACCCTGAAGCTGTTGCGCAAAATGGGCACGACCGGTCACAAACACGAACTCACCACCCCCGGCGATTTCGCGAAGCCAACCGGATTAGCCGTGGACGGCGATGGAAATCTCTACGTCTGCGATACCCTGAACGACCGCATCGAGATCTTCGACGCTGACGGAAAATTCATTTCGACTTATGGCAAGAACGGCGACGGCCCGGGATATTTCGCCCGCCCCAAAGGAATTGCCATCGACAGCGACGGCCACATCTGGGTCGCCGACGGCATGCAGGACCGGGTGCAGGTGTTCAACAGCGACTGGCAACTCCTGATCAGCTTCGGCGGCCATGGGCTGCTTCCGGGACAATTTCAAGGTCTGGTAGGCATCGCCATCGACAAGAATAATCGCGTTTTCACCTCCGAGATTTTTCCCGGGCGGGTGCAGCAGTTCCGCTACGTCACCGACGCCGAAGCAGAGCAACTGCGCAAGGAGAAGGAAGAACAACGCCTGAAGAAATCCAGCGCGCAAGGGGCAACTGCGGCCACCCCGGCAGAGGCCAAGAACTGACTCAATCATTGGGCCACTCAATCATTGAATCGCCGAGCGGTTCGAGCCGATGAGTCAGTAGTTCAATGACTGAATGATTCACTTCCCAACAGCTTGCTTGGCCGGGCTAAGTCTGTCGGTGGGCGACTGTTGCATTTTGCTACGACCCTAAAGTAATCCCTTTCAAGTGAGGAATTTAACCCACGCCCGCCTGTCAATGGTTGTTTTTCCCCCAATTGATGTGAATTTCGCATCATCTCTGAGGTCGGTCTCTGGATAACAAGCTGCTTAAAATCAGTTACTTACATGGAATCTATAAGAATTCCACGCAATTGCGGGTTCGGACGGCCAGTTGCATTACTTATGGACGAGAGGCGGTTGCACCGAGCGCCCAGGCGCAAGTTGCAGCCCACGGCCTAAGCCTCTGGGAGTTTAGATGAGAGTCAGCAAAACATCTTTTCATGGAGGTCGTGGATTTATGAAGAAAGCAATGCTAGTAGTCATGTTCGTTCTTGCGATCGGGGGCTGGGCGATGGCGCAAACTTGGTCATCCTCGGTTGACGTCCTCGGCGCTCACAACAATCAAGGTCGCGGCTGCGCGGGCTGCCATGCTCCGCACAGCGGCTCGTTCGGTTCCGGTCACGGTGGCGCTTCCGATGCCGGCAGCTATGCCTTGTGGGGCCAGGATGCCAGCCCGCTTTACGGCCAGACGATCAAGTTTGGCGACAACGGAAAGTACGTTGAAGTCCTGCCCAATGGTATCTCCAGCGGAACCCAGGAAGTCGGCGGAATTCTGCTCTGCCTCAGCTGCCATGATGGCAACCTGACGCAGAAAAATATGATGACCAACCAGTCTTATGAACAACGGATCGGACTGCTGACCAATACGGCATACGGCAGCCAACCCATCCCAACCCTGCTCGGCAACGACGGCACGACGCCCGGCAACTACACCAACGATCACCCGGTGGGCCAGAATGCCACTTTGGTGAGCTACGGCAACCCGATCCAGGGCGCTGGTGTTGGCATTACCTTCGCCAACAACGCGTTCACCGTGACTCCTGGGACACCGTATGCCCAGTTCGTAGCCAATTACGGCTGGCCGGCCTTGGCGCCTGGAAAGTATTCCAACCCGTACGCTCTGACCGCAACCGGAACTCCGTACGTGCTTTGCACCACCTGCCACAATCAGCACGTAATGACGGTGTACACTTCGACCGCTGCGAGCCCAATCGCGGGAGACGGCGGCGGCAAGTACTACGCCACCTTCTTCTTCATCAACGGACCCTATAACCCGAACATCAACAACGTGGCCAACACCAACGCTCCTTCGACCACGCAGTTCTGCCGCCAGTGCCACTTTGGCGAGTCGAACGAAGCCAACAACACCAACGGCATCACCACGGTCTTCCAGTAGACCTGTTGATTTGAGCCGGATTTAAAGAGGGGAGAGATTGGCTCTCCCCTTTTTTACGAAGGTTCCAGGTAAGAACGGTAAGCGAGGAAATATGAGACACCAACTCCTGATCTGCACGGTAGTAGTGATGGTTCTCACGGCATCGGCTCAGGTAGCTTCGCATGCACCCACTCCAGTGGCCAGCGTGAACTCGAGCGCGGCCTTCGACCAAACGGCGCCGCCTCAGGTCAGCGATAAAGCGGTGGCCCGGGTGAATGGCGCGGTCCTGACCGATCGTGATCTCCTGCGCGAAATGTACGCGATTTTTCCCTATGCGCAGCAGCACAACGGATTTCCCAAGGGTCAGGAAGCGGCGATCCGACAGGGTGCGCTGGAGATGATTATTTTCGAGGAGCTGGTGTATCAGGAGGCGCAGCGACGCAAGCTGGTGGTTCCGGCAGAGAAGCTCAAGACCTCAGAGGACGCTTTTCGCAAGCAATTCAACAGTCCCGACCAGTATCAGCAATACCTGCAGATCGAGATGCACGGCTCGGAACAGCAGCTACGCCAGCAGATACGCCGCTCCCTGCTGATCGAGCAGATTTTGAAGACCGACGTGGAGCAGAAATCCGCAGTATCGGACGCCGAGGTGCGCGCCTATTACGTGAAGAACGGGGCGCGTTTTCAGCTCCCGGAATCGTTCGGTTTTCAGAGCATCTCCATCATTCCGCCGCTTAAGGCGACACCGGAGCAGGAGGCTGCCGCCAGAAAGAAGGCCGAGGATGCATTACGGCAGGCGAAGGCGGCCAGCACTTACGAAAATTTCGGGCTGCTGGCAGAAAAGATCTCTCAGGACGACTTCCGCGTAAACATGGGAGACCACAAGACCGTGGCCGCCGACAGACTGCCGCCGCAAGTGGTCAAGGTGTTGCGAGCCGCCAAGCCGGGAGGAGTGAGCGGGCTCATCCAGATTGAAACCGCGTTCACCATCGTCCGGGCGACGGCTTATTCGCCTGCCAGAAAACGCCCATTCGCGGAAGTGAAGAACGATCTCAAGACGGAGCTGCAGAAGAGCAAGTATGAGAGACTGCGCTCGAACTTGGCCAAAGAGTTACGCGCGAAAGCAAAAATCGAGATCGTGTAAAGCAGCAGAAACAGTTTTTGTGCTCGCCAGGCCCGCCGTTCAGCGGCGGGTTTTTCAGTCTAAGTCCGCCTTAAAAAACGTGTTAGCAGGTGCCTTTGGGCGTTTCAACTCCTATGCCGCGTGAAATCCCGCAGCCCGCTTCCTCAGGCTGCAAACCCCGCTGTTGAAGAACCGATAAAGCTCTTGTTTTCAATGGCCTAAAAACTAATGAGCGCGATTGATTTTGGCACGGTTTGTGCCCTTAGAAGAATACCCGTGTGCTTTCTGAATTCTCTGGCTGGAAGGGGCAATAGAGATGAAAGTTGCGACTCCCATCATCGGACTGGCAGTGCTGGTGATGGCGCAACTGGTGTACGCCCAAAACCAGCCGCCCGAGCTGAGTATTGGCGAAAACACTAAGCTCAGGGCCGGCGGACTGTTTACCTTCGGCTACAGCGGCGATTATGGCAATGCCAGTCCTTCGGACCATGGACTAACTGGCGGAGCCGACGGCCAGATCTCCGGTTATTATTACAATCCCAATTTCCTATCCTTTTCGGCGACGCCCTATTACAACCAGTCGCGGACCGACTCCGACTTTCAATCACTGACCAACGCAAGCGGCATTGACGGCAGTGCGAATTTCTTTACGGGAAGTCATTTCCCTGGTTCAGTAACCTACCACTACGACCGCAACGCCAGCGGAACCTTCGGCCTGACCGACCAGCCGAACTTCACCACTATCGGCAAAGGCCAGGGATTTGGGATCAACTGGAGCGCGATCCTGCCGGGCCTTCCCACGCTCTCAGTCGGCTATTCGCAGGGCGACGGCAGCGGAACCATTTACGGCACCAGCCAGGAAACCAACTCCTTCACTCGTCTGTTGAACATACACTCGGCCTACAGTGTCGCGGGATTTCGGCTGAATGCTTTCCTGACCCACAACACTCTGGACTCGACATTTCCGCAATTCTTGACCGGACAGGACGAATCCGTGCAGAACTCAACCGGCAACGACGTGGGAATCGGAGCGCAACATAACTTGCCCTTCCGCGGGCAATTCTCTGTGAACTATAATCGGGCTTCCTCAGACAGCAACTACCTGTCGGATGCTGGACAAAGCACCAGTTCGTCCAATTATGTCGACGATATCGAAAATGCCGGCGCCAGCTTCCATCCCACGCAAAAACTTTCTCTGAATGTTACGGAAAATTACACTAGTAATCTCAGCGGATACTTGGCACAAAGCCTGAGCACAAATGGTGTGACAGTTCCTGGAGTCAACCTGGGCTCTGGCGCACACTCCACGACCATCGGAGGCGGAGCCAATTACCAGTTCACGAACTTCCTCTCGGGTTCGACACAGGCCACCTATTACAGCCAGTACTATTTTGGGAAAAGCTACACCGGCACTTATTTCAGTGGAATGGTGAACTACGGCAAGCGGCTGCTTGATATGTTCACGTTTTCCGGTTCGGTGGTCGATAGCAGTAATGGGCAGGGGACGAACGCGCTGGGATTCATGGGGAACGTGAATTTCTCGCACCGCTTCTATGGCTGGCAGACGGCGGGCGTGTTCAGTTACGCGCAGAATGTGCAATCGATCCTGGTCACCTACACCACTTCTTCTTACAACTACAACGCGAGTGTACGCCGGCATCTGACACAGGGGTTACAGTGGACGGTGGCCTATAGCGGCACGCACAGCGGATTGACCAATTACGCCGGAACCACCAACCATAGCGATGGGTACTCGACATCGGTCGGCTCGCGGGTGTTTACGCTTACCGGCAATTACGCGTCTTCGACCGGAATCTCTCTTCTGGGCGCGGGAGGGTTGGTGCCAGTGATTGCGACGCCGGGGCTCAGCGATCTCGTGACCTTCAGCGGAACCAGTTACGGTGGAGGTTTTTCGTTGTCGCCGGCACGGCATCTGGTGGTGGCGGGGAACTTCAGCCGCGCCATCAGCGACACGCTGGCAGCGACCACCTCGCATAACAATATGGAAATCTTCAACGGCCAGTTGCAGTACCATCTACGAAGGATTGGGCTGCAGGCCGGCTACACGCGCTTCTCTCAAGGCATCAGTGCGGTGGGGGCGCCCGCCACCACGAGTTCATACTTCGCGGGAATAACCCGATGGTTCGACTTCTTTTAACGAAGCGGGACAGGCCGGGATGGCGCCGAGGGCTGGAAATTGCCGGACTGTCCGCCTTGCTCACAGTCCTGCCGGGAGCGCAGGCGGGAGCGGCAAAACGCCCCACGGAATCGGTTCGGCAGCAAGTGCCCGACTTGCTGATGGACGGTGGACGCAGACTTACCTTTGAACGCAGCTTCAGCCTGGAACGCGAAGTCAAACCCAAGCGCAGCTTCTGGACCAAGATGGTCGATGCGATCGCGGGTGAGCCCGACTTCCACTACCTGGTCAGCCCTTATAGCGTGGTCACCGATTCGCACGGCCGCATTATCGTCACCGATGTGGCGGCGCAAGGCGTACACGTTTTCGACTTCGAACAGCAGAAATACAAATTTCTTTCGCACCGCGAAGGCAAAGATCCGATGCTTTCGCCACAGTGCGTGGCGGTCGATGCACAAGACAATATCTATGTGACCGACTCCCAGGCGGGCAAGATTTTTGTCTTCGATGCCGGCGGGAAATATCGCCGGGTCATCGGAAGCCTGAAAGGTGGGGAAGGGTATTTCAAGCGGCCGACCGGCATTGCCGTGGACTCGGCCGCGCAGCGCATTTACGTCACCGACACACTGCGGAACAAGATTTTCATGCTCGACATGCGGGGCACGGTTTTGCAGGAAATTGGAAAGACCGGAACCGGAAACGGAGAATTCAATTTCCCGACAGAGTTACGCCTGAACGGCGCGGAGCTAGCGGTAGTCGACGCTATGAATTTCCGCGTGCAGGTGCTCGACCGCTCCGGCGCGTTCCACTATGCCATTGGACAGGCCGGCGACGGCGCGGGATGGATTTTTCGGCCGAAAGGGATTGGGTTCGACTCCGAGGGGCACCTCTACGTAGTGGATGGCGAGTGGGGCATCGTGCAGGTCTTTGACCAGCAAGGCCGGCTTCTCTATTACTTTGGCGGCAAGGGCACTGGACCCGAGCAGTTTCAACTGCCGACGGGGCTGCAAATTGACAGTCACGACCGCATCTATGTGGTCGATTCCTTCAACCGGCGGGTGCAGGTATTTCATTATTTCGGCATCGCGGCGGGCGGGAGGAAACAGCCATGAAACCGCTGCTATGGCTGGCCTGCCTGCTGACCGCGGCTTTAAGTTTTGCTCAGTCCGCCCCTCCGACGGCTGATACTCTGGGCATGCACAACCTGTCGCTCTCAAGCGGCGCGTCCGTTTACTCACGCGGAAGCCTGGGCTGCACGTTTTGCCATGCGCCGCATAGTGGATTAGGCGGCATAACTCCGCTCTGGAATCAGAAGCTGTCGACGAGTTCTTACGTGCCCTATACGAGTTCAACCTACATCGAGCAGGGCACACAGCCGACTCTGGGCGTGACCAGCAGTTTGTGCCTGAGTTGTCACGACGGCACGGTGGGCGTAGGACAGTCCGCGGCCTATGGGCCGCTGCCCGTGGTCGGATCGATGAACGCTATCGATTCGTTCGGCACAACCTTGACCGGTTCTCATCCCTTTAGCCTCGTGCTGCCTCTGAAAGACGCACCCAACCTGGTGGCATCGCTGGTTTCCCAAGGCAAGACAGCGGATCCGACAGGAGCCGTGAAGCTGATTAACGGAAACATCCAGTGCACCAGTTGCCACGACCCGCATAATCAGGCGATCGACAAAATCGCGCTGAACTTCCTGGTCCGAGACAGCTCGAGCGGGCAAATGTGCCTGGCTTGTCATGATCCTAACCGGGTGGTGCAGGGGCAGGTAAATCCTCTCGCCGGTTTCACGGGTAGTATTCACCAGACGGCTACGAATCAGGTTTCGCCGGACGCCCACGCCGGCGTCTACGCAACCGTTGGGGTGAACGCGTGCACGTCTTGTCACATGGAGCACGATTCGGTGTCGCCGGCACGGCTGCTTCGTCCCGCCAGCCCTCCGGCTCCGTCCTTCGATCCCGTAACTCAGAGCTGCATGACGTGCCATGCCGGGGGAACGTACTTATCGCCGGCCACGGTTCCGAACATTATGGTGGAGGTCGCCAAGGTGGGGCATCCTCTGCCTGCGGGAAACAATTTTCACGATGCGGCCGAGGCAACGGTACTCAACCACAACCGCCATGCGACCTGCGTGGATTGTCACAGCGCACACGCCGGAAATCCGGAAATAGTGTTCTCGGCACCGCCTGCTATTCGTCCTCCACAGCAGGGAGCCACGGGCGTCAGCGCGCTCGACGGCGTTACCGTCCTCACCCCAGCGGTCAATCAGTATGAAACCTGCCTGCGCTGTCACGGAACCAGCCTCGGCAAACAACGGCTGCCCATCTATGGCTATGCGCCGATCCGAGTAGTGACCGCGCCTGACCCGCTGAATGTGATTGCCGAATTCGCTCCTACGGCGAGTTCAAGCCATCCCGTCACGCATCCCAGTTCCAGTCCGCTGCCCCAGCCCAGCCTGCTCACGGCCATGTTGACCGAGGCGGGTTTGCCCTCGTTACGACTAATGGGGACGCAAATCTTCTGCACTGACTGCCACAACAGCGACGACAATCGCGAGTTCGGCGGCACGGGCGCTAACGGACCGCATGGCTCGAAGTGGACCCACATTCTGGAACGCCGCTACGAGTTCAGCCAGGCGCCCGCACCTGGGCAATTGGTCACGAATCTCTATCCCAATCCCGATGTGAGCGTGTATGGTCCTTATGCCTTGTGCGGCAAGTGTCACGATTTGGCCAACAACATCCTGGCTAACACCAGCTTCACCCAGCATAACCTGCATGTATCGCAATACGGTTTCAGCTGTTCGGTGTGCCACACCGCTCATGGCATGGGCGCGAATTCCCCGAACTTCAGCGGAGAGCGATTGGTGAACTTTGACGGCAATGTGGTGGGGTCGAACGCTGGCGCTCCTATCGCCTACAACCGCAGCACCAATACCTGCACCCTGATGTGCCACGAGACGGCGCATAACTCGAACGGATCGGTCTCTTCGGCGAGCCGGGCCAAACCGAGAGGCATCCGCTGATGCCGATGCGCTGCAGTTAGCAATGCACTGCAATTACGTTCGACATGGGCAAGCTTCGCACACTTACAGTCTTCGTGTTGTTCGCTTCCGCGGGTGCCTGCGAGGCGTTTCGCTTGTCGTCGCTCTCTGCCATCTCCAATAGCGATGTTTGGTGGCACTTGAGTTCGGGGTTGTGGATTCTGCAGAGTCATGCTCTCCCGCACACCGGTTTATTCTCGCAGTCTTCCGGATTCCCCTGGATCGCGTCCAGTTGGGCGTACGATCTGCTGCTTGCCTTGGGCTATAAATGGTTCGGTCTGCGATCGCTTCCACTGCTGCTGATGTGCTTGCGGACAGCGCTCGCCTTGCTTACCTTTTTACTCGCGGGAGGGTTGCGGGGTAGATTCTGGCCTGCGGTCGCGCTCTCCGCCGTTGCGCAATTTGTGCTGGGTTCGGGGCAGCCCGGACCCGCGTATTTTTCGATTCTTTGTTTTGGAATTGAGCTGCTGCTTCTGTTTGAAAGTCGTCGAAAGGGAAGTGTTCGTCCGCTTTGGTGGCTGCCTCCGCTCTTCCTGCTGTGGGCCAATCTGGAGGTGCAATTTGTAGTCGGAATTGCCTTGCTGCTCTTATTCCTGGTGGCACTTGCAGTGCAGCGCTACGTCGAGCGGACAACGGAGCCGATGCCGACTTCCGCGGCGGCGAACTTCCTTGCGCTGAATCGAGTGGGAATGATTGCCGGCCTGTCGCTTCTGGCCACTCTGATCACGCCATATTTCTATCGCCCTTACGGGGTCTATTTCTCCCGAACCTTCAACTCGGCAAACCAATATCTCATCGACTTCCACGCTCCCGGTTTTCGCCAGCCGCAGGATTACATACTTCTGCTGCTTGCCATGTCGGCATTCCTTGCCCTGGGATTGCGGCGCTCGCGCGATCTGTTCCAGATCGCGCTGCTGAGCGGGAGCATCGTGCTGTCGTTTTATTCGCAGCGCGACGAGTGGATGATCACTCTGGCCGCGCTGGCGGTGATCGGCGAGGCAATCCCTTCTGGCAGCGCGACAGAATCACCAGAAGCGGTTGAATTGAAATCCAAGCGTGAGGTGCTGCTTGCTCTATCTGGCACGCTCCTCGTGCTGATCTTTGTCTTCGTGCTGCGCGTTCCCCGCAACCGTGAGATTCTTTTAGCGAAAGCAAGTCAGAGCTATCCGGTGGCAGCCTGCGATTACATCCGCGACCATCGGCTGCCGCAACCGTTGTTCAACGCCTACCAGTGGGGCGGATTTTTAACCTGGTATTTGCCGGACTACCCGGTCGCGATCGATGGCCGCACAGATTTGTACGGTGCAGACGTCATCACGAACTATTCGAAGGCGATGAACGCCGAGATACCATACACGGCGTATCCGGCCATGGCTGGCGCGCAGACCATTCTCCTGCCTAAGAGCGCGATTATGGCCGGAGCTCTCGGTTCGTTGCCAATTTTCAAGAAGGTCTACGATGACGACCTGGCGATCGTGTTGGTGAGAAGCAATCCACAATAAGTATGTGATCGGAGTTTGCAGCAGCCTGCGCCGATAAGCGCGTTACATACAGGGCTGAACGAGATCCGATTCCGTGGGCCTAACCACGGCCTTAGACCTCACAACGTCCAGCCCTGTCCGTTCCCCCTGGCATTGACGTTCCGCTCGATTTAGGATTCACGTCTCTGTAGGGAAAGCCGAAATGGCGCGCAGATGTACGTCGCAACCGTCCAATGACTGCACCGCCATTGCCAAAGCTGCCGCCCATGGCAAGGTGGGATCAACCTTTGCTTTCAGTGGCTTGAGAAGGTCGCGGCAGGCTCCGCAGGGGTCAAACCGGGAATTTCCCTCACCGAACGTGTCTTTTGACCCTCTCTCAGGGGATGATTTCGATATGCGATGAGCCTTAAGGCATTGCCTGCCAAATACTTATTGGATCGGTCTCGCCTGGTGGGAGCTGGCATGACAATTGCCCTCCTTTTCATATCGGGAACCGTCAGCCAGAGCTGGGGATACGGGAAAGCGATTCGCCTCAATAAATGCCAAAGACCTTCAAAGCGTTGATCGTGGGGGCCGGCCCGGCCGGTTTGACGGCTGCTTACGAGTTATCCAGGCGCGGAGCACCTGTCGTGGTGCTGGAGAGCGATCCGGAATACGTCGGCGGAATCTCGCGGACCGTCAACTACAAGGGCTTTCGCTTCGACATCGGCGGCCATCGCTTTTTCTCGAAGTGTCGCGAGGTGGAAGATCTCTGGACCGAGGTTGGGGGGCCCGACCTTCTGGACCGTCCGCGGTCGTCGCGTATCTACTATCGCGGCCAGTTTTACACCTACCCGCTCAAGCCGTTTGAGGCGTTGGCGAAGCTTGGTTTGCTGGAGTCGATCCGCTGCATGCTTTCGTTCCTGGCGGCGCGCTTGCGCCCGACACGGAATCCTAGAACGTTCGAAGACTGGGTGGTCAACCAGTTCGGCCGCCGGCTTTTCCGAATCTTTTTCAAGACCTATACCGAAAAGGTCTGGGGCATGAGTTGCCAGGAAATTTCGGCCGACTGGGCGGCGCAGCGGATCAAGGGCCTGTCACTGGGTTCTGCCATCCGGCATGCTCTTTTGTCGTGGGTAAAGCCGAAGACTGCCAAAGAAGCAGGTCACGAACCGAAAGACCGCAAGAACGTTGTTAAGACGCTGATCGACACCTTCCGCTATCCGCGCCTGGGGCCGGGAATGATGTGGGACGCCTTCGCCCGAAAAATCCGCGAGTCCGGCGGCGAGATTGTCCTGGGACAACGGGTGACGGGCTGCCGCTTTGATTCGAACCGAAATTTATGGATGGTCACAACTCGCGATGCCAGCGGCAAGATCGAGGAATATTGCGGTGAGCACCTTGTTTCGTCCATGCCCATCCGCGAACTGGTGACCCAGATTGAGCCGCGGCTGTCCGAGAATGTGATTCATGCCGCGAGGTCGCTGCGTTATCGCGATTTCCTGACCGTAGGACTCATCGTTCGTGATCGCGGCCGTTTCAACGACAACTGGATTTACATCCACGATCCCTCAGTGCAGGTCGGGCGCGTACAAAATTACAAGTCGTGGTCGCCGGAAATGGTTCCCGATGCCGCATTCAGCTCCTACGGATTGGAATATTTCTGCTTCGAAGACGGACGCCTGTGGAACGCAAGCGATGCAGACCTGCTCGAACTAGCCAAGAAAGAAATCCAGCGCATCCATCTCGCCAACGCCGCCGATGTGGTGGATGGCTGCGTGATTCGCCAGCCCAAAGCATATCCCGTGTACGACGATACTTATCAACAGCGCGTGGATACAATTCGGACTGAGCTGCAAAGAGACTTTCCAACGCTGCATCTCGTCGGCCGCAACGGCATGCACAAATACAACAACCAAGACCATGCCATGATGACCGCCCTGCTGACCGCGAAAAACATTCTGGCCGGCGAGCGGAAGTACGACGTGTGGGCCGTCAACCAGGATGCGGAATATCACGAGGCGGGAGCGGCGGGGGAGAAGCTTACGCCGGTCTCATTCGATGCTCCACCTAAAGCCGCACCGGGCGCCGCGTGAGCGTCATAGCCTCCGTTATCCGGGTTGTCGTCGAGAGTGCCCGCGCCAATCGTGAAAACTCCGTTGCCGGCTGCGCTATGCTGTACCCGCCTCGAAACTGAATCATGAATGCTTTCGCCGAACTGCGGGCTTTGTCACGATTCCGGTTGCTGCAGATCGGCGCGCTCGCCTTGCTGCTGGTCGCGATCGGAGCCATCGCCTTTCAGCTCAAGTATTGCGTGCTTGATCTCGATCTCTGGTGGCATCTGAAGGTCGGCGACTGGATCGTGCAGCATCATGCCGTTCCCCACACCGGAATTCTCTCGCGCACGGCCGCGAACCGGCCATGGGTCGCTTATAGCTGGGGCTACGAAGTGCTGCTGTCGCTCGCCTACGCGTGGTTTGGGCTGATTGGGATCGGGGTGTACGGCACGCTGCTCACGCTGGCGATCGCCTACGCCATTTACTGGATGCTGCGTCGGCTTTCCCGCCAATTCTGGCCGGCGTGCATCGGCACCGCCCTCGTCTGCTCCGCATTTTTGTTTGATGGAATGCCTCGGCCATTCTTTTTTTCGATCGCGCTGTTTGCGGTGACATTGACTCTGCTGCTGGAAGCGAATCGCAGCGGCCGCATTGAAATGCTTTACTGGCTGCCGCCGATTTTTCTCTGTTGGGCCAATTTGCACATCCAGTTCATCTACGGACTCTTTGTGGTGGGGCTGTTCGTGATAATCAACGTCGCGCAACGGGTGGCAAAGCATTTCGGAATTGCTCCCAACTTCCTGCGGGCTCCAACCCTTTCCGCGGTAACGCTGATTCTGATTGGCGTCAGCTGCGCACTGGCAACGCTGGCGGGACCAAATTTCTACCGGCCCTATCTGGCCGTTCTCAATTATTCGAAAGCCAAGTTGACCTATTCCATCATCGTCGAGTTGCAGCCGCTCAGTTTTCGGGGATACAGCAACTTCGCGGAGCTTTTGCTGACAGCCGCCGGATTCTTCGCTGTGGGATGGCAGAAGAAGCTCGATCCGTTCAAGCTGGCGTTGCTGGCCGTGGCCAGCATGATCGCTTACCGAACCATGCGCGACGCCTGGTTTATCTGCCTGCCGGCGGCGGCATGCATTGCCGACGCCTTGGGGTCGCAGACCGAACTGGACTCACAAGAAGCAAAGCCGCAAGAAACCTGGCTCGAAAAAGTCGGAGTGGCCGCGGCTGTCGCCTTATTGCTGGCGATGATCGCGAATAGCACGGATTTCAATCAGCGGGGGCTGGACCGGGCGATCAGCGCCCAATATCCCGTGAACGCGGTCAATTTTCTCAGGCGAAATCCCGTGCCCGGACCGCTTTACAACAGCTTGAACTGGGGCGGTTTCCTGATGTGGTATATGCCCGAATATCCGGTGGCGATTGACGGCCGCAACGACCTTTACGGAGACGATCTCGACCGGATTTTCTACAACTCGCAGAACGCCGAGCCATCTTATTTAACGGATCCCTACTTGAATGAGGCTGGGGTCGTGCTGCTCGGCTCAGAGCTGCCTCTGGCCAAAGTTCTGACCGTCGATCCGCGATTCCAGCTTTTGTATCACGACGCGATCGCCACGGTATTTGCTCGGCGACTTGCTGTGCCGACTCCGCTCAACTGATCGATATCGCCGGATCTGAGTCGCACATTTGCAATAAAACCTTATTGCACCGTCAGGCCCAATGTCGTGATGGTAGTGGGCGTCGGTTGCGCGCCCGTGGTCCCTTGAATCTGCACGGTGTACGTTCCCAGCTCCGGATTACTTTGGGAACCACTGCCCGAATTGCTGCTCTTGACGCAACCGCTGAGCGCAACCAGAGCGATGCATGTGAACAGCAAGCCAAGCCACCGGCCGCGGATGCGACGGCGCTTTTCCGAGACGATAAAAATTCCGCCCAGCGGCATGATCGCGAAAAATGATGCCAGCCAGATTCCTCTGGATCTCTGTAAAGAAGCTTCGCCGGTCGGCACGTTGATTTGCACTCCGAACGGAACCGCTGCCGCTCCTGGGGTAATCGTCGTGGGGGCAAAGCTGCACGTTGCCCCCGGCGGCAGGGAGCTCTGCAAGCAGGAAAGCGTGATCGGTTGCCGGGGGTTGCCAGTATTGGCGTTGAGCGAGAGAGAATAGTCCGCCGCCGAGCCGGGCGAGATGGTCTGCGCCACAGGTTGCGAGGCGGATGGAGCGGAGACGATATTGATGGGGTACGAAGCAGAAATGTTCGAGCTCGCCTGCGAGACTGCCGTGATGAGCACTAACGCCGGCGATGGCACTGTGGCCGGAGCCGTGTAGGCGCCCGCCGTCGAAATAGTTCCGACGGTCGCGTTGCCGCCGGCGACGCCGGCCACTTCCCAGTTGACCGAAGTGTTGCTTTCTCCGCTCACCGTCGCGGTGAAGGTTTGAGTTGCCAGGGTGTAAACGTCTGTCACGCCCGACGGGCTGGTGCTCACTTCGATCGCGGGAGTCCCGCTTCCCGCGAGCGTTACTCGTGCAGAAGCTGCAGTCGAACCGTTCGCATTCGCAATCGCCGTCACCGTGACCGCGGAACCGGGCGAACTTACTGGCGCCTGATACAGGCCTGCGGACGAAATCGTCCCCGCCGTCGAGTTTCCCCCGGTGACATTATTCACCTGCCACGTAACCGCGAAATTACTCGCCGACCCAGTCACCGTTGCCAGAAATTGCTGGGTGTCGCCGAGGGGAAGAGTGGATGAACCGGGAGCAAGCCCGATGGAAACGGTAGAAGTCAGTTCGCGAATCCGCGACGAATTGATCTCGGCTACGTATAGATTCCCCGAAGCCGTTCCGATGACGCCAGCCGGACCGTCCAGCTCTGCGCTGGTGGCTTGCCCGCCGTCACCAGAGAAGCCGGGTACCCCGGTACCGGCAATGGTCTGAATGATGTTAGCCACAGCCACAACTTCGCGGATGGCGGCATTGTCGACGTCGCCGATGTAAATATTGCCGAATGAGTCGAGATACACTCCGTAAGGAGTATCCAGCAGCGCGCTGGTCGGCGGGCCGTTGTCGCCCGCGTAGCCGCGCTGCCCGAGCGTTCCAGCCACCGTCAGAATGTTCCCCGGCTGGATGGTCACACTACCGACGGTAAGAGCCGAAGTGCCCGCGTTTACCACGCGGATCGCATTGTTGAAGGCGTCTGCGATATAGATGTTGTCGTTGCCGTCGATTGCGATGCTGGTAGGAAAGTTGAGCTCGGCGCTGGCAGCTGGCCCGGCGTCGCCACAGCCTGAGCTGGCGTCTGTACAGGCGGTCCCGTTGCCTGCCACTGTCATGATCGTCTTCGGCTGAATGGTAGTTCCTGCGATCGTTATTGCCGCTGTCCCGGTATTGACGACGCGGATCGCTGAATTCTCAGTGTCGGCGATGAAGATGTTTCCCGAAGCGTCCACTGCGACGCCGTAAGGGGATTTGAGCAAGGCGCCGGTAGGCGCATTGCCATCGCCGGAATAGCCATCGCTGCCCAGTATGCCTGCGACCGTTTGAATGTCTCCAGGCGCAATTGTCGTACCCGCGATCGTAATCGCCGATGCGCCGGTATTGACGACTCGTATGGCCGAGTTTTCCGTGTCAGCGATGTAGATTTTCCCCGAACCATCGAGGAATATGCCGGAAGGATCATCCAGGCGTGCGGTGATCGCCGAACTTCCGTCGCCACAGGAAGTCGTGGAACAAGGCCGGCCAATGCCGGCTAAGGTCTGAATGTTGCCGGTCGAGGCCGTTACTTTACGAATCGCCGAGTTGTAAGTGTCGGCGATGAAGAGATTTCCCGAGCCGTCGACGAACAGCGAAAACGGAGAATTCAGCGCTGCGCTGATGGCTGGGCCGCCGTCGCCCGACCAGTCTTGTGTGAAGTTGCCCGCAACCGTCTCGATGAAAGTCGACGGAATCGTCACTCCCGCGACCGTATTTGAGGACGTACCATCATTGCTCACACGAATCGCCGAGTTGTCTACATCTGCGATAAAGACATCTCCTAAGCTGTCCACAAAAATGCCTGTAGGGTAGTTCAGCAGGGCGCTTGTCGCTACCCCGTTGTCGCCGCCGTAGCCGCCCGTGCCGAGTGTGCCCGCAATGGTTGAGATTGTGCCGCCGGGCACAACCTCGCGCACCGCGAAGTTCGAAGAATCGGCGATGAAGATGTTGCCTGAGCCGTCGACGAATACGCCCTGGGGCTGACACAGATACGCGCTGGTGGCGGGGCCGTTGTCGCCGCTGAACTGACATGCGCCGCCGTCACTCGAGTCGTAGTTAAGGCCTGCGACCGTCTCAATATCGCTGGCTGGGATCGTAACGCCCGCAACCGTCACCGGCTGGCTCCCCGGATTCACGACACGAAGCACCGAATTGTCGGTATCGCCGATATAAATGTTCCCCGCGCTGTCCACGAAGACGCCGAATGGCTGATCGAGCAATGCGCTGGTGGCCGCTCCGCCATCGCCGCCATAGCCACAAGGCTGCGTCGCAGTCGGATCTCCGGCAACGGTTGCGATGAGGCTGCCGCTCACTTCCCGGATGAGGCAGTTATCAGTGTCGGCAATGAAAATATTCCCGCTGCCGTCGACGAAGACGCCATACGGATCGTTGAGTTCGGCATTGGTCGCGGAGTCTCCATCGCCGCCGTATCCTGCGGTACCGCTTCCCGCCACAGTTTGAATCGTACCCGGCTGAATGGTAACGCCGGCAACGGTAATCGACTGGCTTCCTGTATTCACCACGCGAATCACGGAATTGTCCGTATCCGCGATGTAAAGGTTGCCTGAGGCGTCCAAGGCCAGACCCTCGGGATTGTCCAGCGTGGCACTGGTGGCCGGACCGCCGTCCCCGGAATATCCGATTACGCCGTTTCCGGCAACCAGGGTGAGAATGCCCGCCGCGTCGACCTTGAAGACCTGATTCGAGTAAGCGTCGGAAATGTAGGTGTTGCCCAACGAATCCTGCACCACGCCCACGGCATATCCGATTCCCGTGTTAAGCGCAGTCAGATTATTCGGACCGCCGCCGGCGACCGTGTTGATCGAATATTGGCCGACTGAAAGCTGTGGCGCACAGGCTGCGATCGCCAGAACAACGCCGATAACGATGCAAAGCTTGCGGGGGCGCATGGTCAGTTCTCCCTTCCGCTGGAAATTCGATCCAGACGAACCACTTCACTTGCGCCGCGGCCGTTCTGACGTTGCAGTTCGAGAACCAGTCGAGGCCGCGCGCCGCGTTTCCACAATTCGTACTCTTCACGGCGAACAGTGAACTGCTGAGTCGTATCCGCGAAGGTCTGGGCGCCGACGACGATGGAGCATACCTGGCTTCCACCCTTGGCGGAATGGGAGACGCCTCGGAGCGCGAGCCTTTCAATGTGGAGATCGCGTGATTCGTGGTTCATCAAATGAAGCTTCAATTCGACGCGGGTGTCGCGGCCCACTTCGATCTTCTGTACGACTTGGTAGGAGCCGGAAACGCGGGGCGTTCCCGTGGTCTGCGCAAGACTCGCAAAAGGTAAAGACAGAGATGCTGCGAAGACAAAGAAGAACAATCTGAGGCTCGTTCGAAAAAGTTTGCGCTTCATTGGAGTCGACAATCCTTCCCCATGGATTTGACCTAACCCTGAATTTGCTGCGAATGGTTCCCAAGAGGTTAGCCTGAAAACCACATTCCGGCTATCTTTTGCCGCACAGCTCAGAAACCCAAAATACAAGGAGCGGAATCGGCGTCGTGGCAAATCGTACTGCGATCCGGACAAGCTGGCGAATTAAAGCTTTCTCAGCGCTGGCTCGCCTGCTGCTGCACTTCCGCAAGCATCCGTTGCACTTGTGCCTTCTTATCGCTCGACATCTGCGGATTCGACTTCAGCAACTGCTTCCAGGCTTCGATCGCGCCCTTGGCATCGCCCTTGCCCTTCCAGCGAATCATGCCCAGATTGAACAGGGAATTGGCGTCTTGGGGATTCTGAGCGAGAGACGCTTGCAACTGTTTCACCGCGCCCTCTACATCTCCTTCGTAGTAAAGACACGAAGCCAGTTCGGTGCGCGCGCTAAGGTTCTTGGGGTCGGCCTGTACGGCCTTCTGGTAATAGTCGGCCGCCACTCCGAATTGATGGGTCTTTTCGTAGACGGTGGCGACCCGGCTCAGCAAGTCTGAATTGTTGGGATCGGTTTTCAGCTTGGCCAGCAGAGGCTCGGCCTGCTTGTCGGCCATTTGCTTCATCTGGTCAAGGCTCGGCATTTGTGGCGCCGCGCTGGCAGGATCGCCCGAGGCCTGCACCACCGGGGACTTGGGCTCCGGTTTCGATGCCGACCCACGGAACAGATATCCGAGCGCGACTCCGATCACCAGGCAAATCCCGGCCATCGTATACACCTGAACTGATTTCCAGCCCTGCGGTTCGCTGAATTCGGGTTCGGCGACGCTCATTTTTAAGGTCTCTCAGTCTTTCCAGGAGCATGTCCCGCCCGGTATAGAACGAGCCAATCAAGCCGGGAATAAGACAAGCACGCCCACTGCCAACGCGAGAACGGCGTTGTTTCTTTGGTTTTCAATGATTTACGGACATGATGAGAACATGCGGAGCCGCCGACGTGGGGGCTTTCCTCGCAGCTCTGGGTTGTTTCACGCGGAAGAGGTTTCCGCGGGAGGGCAGTCAACGGAACGAACCTGAGCTGCTGCGGCTAAAAGGTTCAGGTGACGCTAACTTCGGTGTACGTCCCGTAGACCTGCCGCAAGGTCTCGCAGATTTCACCTACGGTGGCATAGGCGCGCACCGCGTCCACGATGTAAGGCATGGTGTTGGCGGAAGACACGTTGCCGTTGGTTCCCGCCTCGGGTTGCTGCGCCGCGGCGGTCTTCAGCGCGTCGAGTGCGCGACGGACATCCTCATTCGATCGCCGAGTCCGCAGCGCTCTCAACTTGGCCGATTGTTGGCGGGCAACGGTTTCGTCGATATAGAGGATGTGCGGCGATTCTTCCTCAATGGCAAACTCGTTCACGCCGACGATGATCTTTTCTTTGGCCTCGACCGCACGCTGGTACTGATACGCGGCTTCGGCAATTTCCTTTTGCGGATAGCCGCGCTCGATGGCCTTCACCATGCCGCCCATCGCATCGAGTTTGCCGAAATAATCGAACGTGCCGGCTTCCATTTGTAACGTTTGATTTTCGACAAAGTACGACCCGCCTAGGGGATCGACCGTCTGCGCAACGCCGGACTCATACGCGATGATCTGCTGCGTGCGCAGCGCGATCCGCGCCGCTTCTTCGGTTGGCAGAGCCAACGCCTCGTCGTAAGAATCGGTGTGCAGCGACTGCGTTCCGCCCAGTACCGCCGCCAGCGCCTGCAGCGCGACCCGCGCGATATTGTTCATGGGCTGTTGCGCCGGCAGGGAGACTCCCGCCGTCTGCGTGTGGAATCGCATCAGCCATGTGCGCTGGTTCCTGGCTCCAAAACGGTCTTTCATCACCTGACCCCAAACCTTCCGGGCGGCGCGGTATTTGGCGATCTCTTCAAAGAAATCGTTGTGCGCGTTGAAGAAGAAACTCAGGCGTGGGCCGAATTCATCGACATCAAGTCCACGCTTCTTCGCCCATTCGACATATTCGACGCCGTCGTACAAAGTGAACGCCAGCTCCTGCAGCGCGGTCGAGCCGGCCTCGCGAATGTGATATCCGCTGATGGAAATGGTGTTGAATCGCGGCGTGAATTTCGATCCAAATTCAAACGTGTCGATCACCAGCCGCATCGACGGCGCCGGCGGATAGATATATTCTTTCTGCGCGATGTATTCCTTGAGAATGTCGTTTTGAATCGTGCCGGAAATTTTCTTCCAGTCCGCGCCCTGCTTTTCCGCGACTACCAGATACATCGCCCACAAAACCGATGCCGGCGAATTGATGGTCATGGATACAGTAGTTTTTTCCAGATCAATGCCGCTGAACAAAATCTCCATATCTTCGAGCGAATCGATGGCAACGCCGCACTTGCCAACCTCGCCCTCGCTCGCCGCGTGATCCGAGTCGTAGCCCATGAGCGTCGGCAAATCGAACGCCACCGACAGTCCGCTGCCGCCGTGTTCCAGCAAATATTTGTAGCGCTGGTTGGTTTCTTCCGGCGACGCGAAGCCGGAAAACTGCCTCATGGTGAAAAGCTTGCCGCGATATCCGGTCGCGTGTATGCCGCGCGTGAACGGCGGCTGGCCGGGATATCCAAGATAATTCTCTTCGCTCCAGTCCTCCGGCAGATCGGCCTTTGTATAAAGCCGCCGGATCGGCACGCCGGAAATCGTGGTGAAACGTGCGTGCCCGTGCTCGTCGAGATTCACTCCGGTGGGCGCTCCGATCGGACGTTCAGGAGCCTTTTCAATGGTGGGCGCCAACGTCTTTTCGGCCCAACTTTTCTCGGCGTCAGATGGGTGACGCCTTTCGAAAACCTCGGCGAGATGATTCTCTGCGACTTGCGGATTGGAAGGCTTATTTGTCATGCAAAGCCGATACGAACCCCGATGCTCTGTTTCGATGATAGGGAAGCCCGAGCACGGGAGCAAGGTGACGACTGGCACTCAGAACGACCGGTCGGTCAGCACTCATGGGCGCGATGTCATCCCTCGCCTTCGCACGAGCCGCTTTGCGTCCCGTGCTCCGCTCAGGATGACATTCTCTCCGGTTTCTCTTTCGCCCGCGACATTTCCCACGCCTTCGCATATTTCCACGATACGTAGCCGGCGTGGTACATGTGCAGCAGCAATCCTTCGCGGCCGTCAAGAAAGCCAAGACGAAAAAAGTAGTTGTAAATGAAAGTTGCGAGCGGGCGCACCACGATATCGGCCAGGCTGAAGCGCGTGTGTCCCTTGGCCACGGCCAGTTTCGCTCCCAGCGACGAGTAGCGGTTCATGTGGCCGAGGTACAGCGTGAGATTCGGATAGGTGTAATGCACGATCGCGTTCTTGAACTGCCGCGTGCGCTGCGGAACTTCGGGTTTCAAATCACAACGATCGTGCGGATCGTGGCCAGCAACGAAACCTTGCCCGCGTCGAAACAGGCGCAGCTTGGGATCGGGATAGAAACCGCCGTGCCGCATCCAGCGGCCAAGAAAAAGATTCTTGCGCGGCAGCCAGTAGCCGCTTACTGCATTCGGATCGGCAATCGCCGCCCGAATTTCGTCTACGAGTCCGGGACTGATTTCTTCGTCGGCATCCAGCAGCAGCACCCAATCTTTCGTGCAAAGATCGAGCGCATACTGCTTCTGCGCCACGTAGCCGCGCCACGGTTCGACGACCACGCGCGCGCCGTGTTCGCGGGCGATTTCGCAGGTGCGGTCTTTCGACCCGGAATCAACCAGCACGATTTCATCGGCCCAGGCCACGCTCGCCAGAGTGCGGCCGATGTTGGCCTCTTCGTCCATCGCCACAATGGCCACGGAAAGCGTCATGGGTAAGAATTCGCGAGCGGAACGGCAACGACGCGGTATTGTCTCACACGGAAGTTTCGCCCTGCGAGGCTGCGCTCCTGAGTCCGACCTGCGTCAGCAGAAGCACAATCAGAATGAGCAGCTCCGGCTCCATGGGATGACGATAGCGGGCATGGGGATACACGAAGTAGTACACGGTGGGATACGTAAGCACCAGTCCCGCGTAAAGCCATGCCCCTGGCCGTTTTTGGCTTAGTGCTCGGCCGAGTCCCCACAAAGCTAATACTGACGTGGCCAGAAAAGCCGAGCTGCGAAAATCAAACCAGGCTACGCTGCCCGTCGGTCGCGGCACTCCGTTCCAGAAATAGAAGAAGCGCTTCATGCTGATGACCAAAAATCGTCCTGGGTGCGCGCGAATCCAGTCGAGAGCAAGCTTTTTGCATTCCGCCGCATATCCCAGCTCCCCCAGGCGTCGATATTTTTCCAGCTCGACTGGGTTGAGATTCGGTTGGAAATAAGGCATCAACATGCCGTCCGCCGAGGGACCGTTGCCCAGGCGCAATTGCAATCCGAAATCGTTGCGGATGAAAACGAAGTGCCCAAACGCTTCGTAGTTGCGAATCAGCCAAGGAGACAGAACTAGGAAAAAAGCAGTCGACGACAACACGACACCGGCTAGCGACGGCAGCCCGCGTTTGTATCGTTGCCGCCAGATCCACAAACCGCAGAAGGGAAGAAACGCCAGCATGGTCGGGTTGGCGAGCGCGCCCACGCCATACAAAATGCCAAATAAAACCCAGCCGCGCGTGCCCGACCAATCCCGCAGTTCCAGCGCGAGCAGAAACACGCAGGCCAGCACCAGCGGCGTGAAGGTCGTATCCCAAATCCAGTGGATTGACCAGTACCACACATACGGATTCAGCGCCCACGCCCACGCCGACCAAATTGCCACTCGCTGGCCGAACGTGCGGTATGCGATCCAGAAAATTGGAATGGTGGTGAGGGTCGCGAGAAGACTATTGACGCCCAGCAACACCCACGCCGAGCTAACGGTGTAGATTCCGAAAATCTTGAACACCCCGCCGATCAGGAAGGGATACAGCGGCGGTTCCCAGGCCGAAGGACCAGTGTCGCCTTCGTAGGGACTGCTGAATCCGTGTCCCTGCGCGATCGAGCGCCCGATGCGGCCCATCTCAAACCCGAAGCCAAAGTGATCGTCGCCCGGCCGCATTCGATACTGATGGAAGATTCCGATGGCCGCCAACTGCAGCACAAACGACAACGGCAGAAGCCACACGAAAAATCTGGGCAGGGCAGGCCGCGCCGGTCTCACCATTGGGCGATAGTTTATCAGGCGATGTTCCCGTTCCGTGACCCGGTCGGCTCGCGAATCGGCCACGAGGTTACATGCTGCCTCCCGGCTGAGCGGGTGCTGAGATCGCCGGCGCTGTCGGCACCGCATCCGGGCGCGGAACCACATTGGGCACGTTCGGAAAATGTGTGACTTCGCCGCGCGTGGCGTCGGCCAGGTCGATGCCGGCGTGATCGAGTAACAATCCGGTCGCGCGATCCAGTTCAATGCGCGACTTCTCATACGCCGCCTTCGCCGAGACCAGGTTCGATTCGCCATTCGTCAGCGTGGCCGCATCCTGCAGAATCGTGGCCACGGTGGTGAGGCCGACCCTCAATTTTTGCTGGTCCGCGTCCAAAGTCTGGTGCGCCAGATCGACTGCGGATTGCGCGGCTTGGACCGCCACCCGGTTCTGCCTGACATCGAATTGCGCGTTACGCACCTCGATACGCACCTGATTTTCCAGCTGCTTCTCGCGCACTTCGGCTTGCCGGTATTCCAGCTCGGCGCGCACCTGGTTCGACTGCGCCAGCCGGTTGCGGATGGGGATGGTCAGGCTCAAGCCGACGCCCTTATCGGGAGCGGTAGAGTTCACCAGCTGGTTCAAAGTGCTCCCGTAGCCGATCGAATTTGTCTTACCAAACACGGGTGGGGCTGAGCACACCACGCCGCTGAACGTGCATTGCGGATTCAAGTTTCCGCCAATTCCTGAACCTCCGTAGTAAGCGTAGGCCTGTAAGGTCGGAAGCAGGGCGTTGCGTACTGCCTTGCTGTTCAGGTCGCGCGAATTGAGATCAATCCGCGATTCCACCAACTCGGCACGGTGGCGGAGCGCGTCATCGATCAGGTCCTGGATGGGGATGACGGGCTCCTGCTCCGGCAGTTGCATGGTCGAGGTGGGAATCACGTCCGCCTCGGCGAGGACAGGATCTTCTATGCTCCGGCTCACTGCATTTTTCATGAGCAGTTGCTCCAGCTGCAGGTTATTCTGCGCCACAATCAGATTCTGCTGGTCGGTTGCGACGACGCTCTGCGCGCTTACCACCTGAATAGGTGGTGCGGTTCCCACTTGCGCCTGATGTCTGCTGTCGTCCAGCGCCTTCTGTGCATAGGTCAGCGCTTCCTGCTGCACGCGAACGTTCTCGTAGGCGTATACCAGGTCCCAGTACATGTCCTCGATCTGATCGACGGTGGTGATGATCTGCAAGCGGAACGCTACGTCGGAAATCTCACGATTATTTTTTGCGATGCGGATGAAGCGTGTGTTCGCCAGCGATCCGAAGCCCTGTAACAGGTTCTGTGTAAGCTTGAATTGAAAGTTCGATCCTAGTTGCGGGGTTAGCAGAGCAAATGTGCTGTCGGTCGTGAGATGGGTGTTGTTGAAGGCCGCCGTCGCTGTGGTTCCCCACTGAAACCCCTGCGTGTAGGAAAAATCGGCAGTATAGGTATTCTGCCCCACGATGGGCGGCGCGCTGAAGGGGCTTGTGGCCTCGGTCTCATCCTTATCCAGCTGCAGGGTGCTGACGATTTGAGGATCGAACGCGGTAATCGGCGCGCCGATACCCAGCGTCGAACTGACCAGGCCGTTGGTGCCCGTGCCGACGCCGCTGGGCGCGACCGTGGTGCCTCCCGTGCCCGATCCCACTGTCCCGCCGAGTCCGCCCACTCCGCCGCCGGGCGTGTTCTGGACAATGCCGGCGTTGATGCCCAGAATGCTTGCGCCTGACTTGGCCCGCAACAGATCGGCATCGGCGATATTCAGGTTATAGCGCGCGATCTCGATGTCCAAATTATTCTCGAGCGCCAGTGCGACCGCATCGTCCATCGAAAGATAAATCTTGCCGTCGCGCATGAGCGCATCGATGCGCGCCGAGTTGCCCAACTTCGGCTGGGGAACTCCCTGCGCGACGTAGGGCCGCAGCACGTTCGGAAACGGCCGGCGCGGAACGGAATAGTCTCTCAAATTCACGCTCGTCGTTGCGGGTTGCGGGGCCGATGGAGCTGAAGAGGACGAATCGGCCGCACCCTGCTGCGCATGGATCAATGCCGGAGAAGTCACAAACGCGGCCAGCCAAACGCCGCAGGCCAGCGGCCGGACCAGGAAACTCAAACGAGGGAAGAGCATGATGGTTCTCCTTGCATGAGGACGAGTCTGTGTTTTTTTCGTGATCAAACTTTCTCAGCTGATTTCACTGGTGTTCGACACGAGAAAAAGTCGCGTTCTTTCATCTTAGCGGGAGAAGTTTCGCGAAAAGGGCCAGGGATTGTAAAGAATTGTGAGATGAGCAAACGGAGGTAACGCCGCTGCCGGGAGTGACAGCGGCGTTCTTCACATCGTTATTGTTGCACCGGCTGCGCGTCCGAGGGGAGATCCTTGCGGGGCGCAACGTACGGAACAGTGGGCATGCGCGTAACCTGGCCCTTGGCCGCGTCGTCGATGCTGATGTTCTCGTGATCGAGGAGCGCGCCGGTCGCGCGATCCAGTTCGATGCGCGACTTTTCGTAGGCAGCCGTCGCCGACAGCAGGGTGGATTCGGCTGTCGCCAGCGCGCTCCGGTTTTGCAGGACCGCCGTCGTGGTCGAAGTCCCAAACTGAAATTTCTTCTGCTCCGCATCGAGGGACTGTTTCGCGTAATCCACCGCGGCCTGTGCCGCGGCCACGCTGGCCCGGTTCTGCTCCACTCCGAACTGCGCGTTGCGTACCTCGATGCTGATCCGGTTCTCCGTTTGCTGCAATGCCATCTGCAGCTGGCGATATTCCAGTTCCGACCGAATCTGCAACGCCTGCGCGGCCCGGTTCCGCAGCGGAATGTTGAGCTGCAGTCCCATACCCTTGTCCGGGCTGCTAGAGTTCACAAGCTGATTGAGAGTTGCCCCATAGCTCGTGCTTGGAAATATTGTGTCAGGGTTACCAGTGCCGCCGGCGCATCCGAACTCTGGGACCGGGCTGTTCGCGCACTCGTTGGCGAAGTTCTGCGCTCCCCCCAGTCCGGCCCCGCCGTAGTAGGCAAACAGGTCGAGCGTGGGCAGAAGCGCGCTGCGCACTGCTTTATTGCTCAGCTCCTGGCTGTTCAACTGAATGCGCGACTCAACCAGTTCGGCACGATGACGTAGCGCGTCGTTGACCAGTTCCTCAGTCGGCTGCACTTGTTCGGTTTCCGGAACCTCCATAGTCGAAGTCGGAACCACTTCCGCCTCGGCGAGTATGGGATCATGCAGCGTCCGGCTCAACGCATTTTTCATCAGCAACTGTTCTAATTGGAGGTTCGTCTTTGCAACGGTCAGCGCCTGCTGGTCCGAAGCCACCGTGCTCTGGGCGCGTACCGCTTCAATCGGAGCCAGGCTTCCGATGTCGACCTGCTTCTTTGTGTCCGAAAGGGTTCTTTCCGAAAAGGTGAGCGATTCCTCCTTCACGCGCAGATTTTCGTAGGCGTAGACAAGATCCCAATACATGTTTTCAATCTGATCAACCGTCGTCGTGACCTGCAACCGGAAAGCCACGTCGGACAGTTCGCGGTTGTTCTTGGCGATATGAATGAACCGGGTATTCGGGGCGAAGCCAAATCCCTGCAGAAGATGCTGCGTGAAAGTTGCCTTAAAGTTGGAAACGATCTGCGGGCTCAGGCCCTGGAAGAAGCTGTTGGTTGTGCTGCGCGCGTTGTTAAAAGACACATTCAGGTTCGTTCCCCAGCTGAATGCCTGCTGGTAGGCAAAATTCACGGTTCCGGTGTTCTGAACCAAACTGGTGCCTGGAATTACGCCTGAGAAGATAGTGGGTGCCAGCTGGCTGAAGTGATCTTCCTGCAGCGTTCCAGTCAAAATCGGGTCGAAACTATTAATGAGCGGCCCCGCGCCGAGTGTCGACTGCACCAGGCCAGATGCTCCTGCTCCCGCCCCACCCGCGCCGAGCGAGGTTCCTCCGGTGCCGGAGCCGACCTCGCCGCCCAATCCGCCGACGCCGCCGCCCGGGGTATTCTGCACGATGCCGTTATTGACGCCCAAGGTCGACGCCCCGGCTTTGGCTCGCAACACGTCGGTGTCGGCGATGTTCAGGTTGTAACGCGCAATGGCGATATCCAGATTATTCTCCAGCGCCAGAGCGATCGCGTCGCTCAACGACAAGTAAAGTTTGCCGTCGTGCATGAGCCCATCGATGCGCGGCGTGTTGGCGAGATTAGGCGGGGCCACGTGCCGGGCAGTGTAGGGCCCGATCGGATTCGGAAAATGCGATACGGGCTCCGCGTAATTCAAAATTGGCAGTGGTTTCTCCGCTTGCGGGGCGGGCGAATTGGGCGCTTCCTGTCCCAGACACGCTAGAGTCAGCGCTCCACAAAGACCTGCGGCCGCGGTCAGCCGGGTGATTGAGTTCCAAGGTGCGAATGGCATCTACTCTTCTCCCTGTGTTTTCATTCCTGGTTCAACTAACTTCATTAAGAATTAGAAACTTGCAGCGAAGGCCCTGGGTCACGTCACGGAACGTAACTACCTAGGATCGTCCAGGCCAAGATGGTCCAGACCCGACCGTCCGAAAACAATCGTACCCACCCGTCTATACGGAAAGAATGGGTGGAAGGTTCCTGAATGCTGGGATAAACGATCCCTGGTTAGTGATCTCATTCTGATTCCGTGGAGTTTTTTCAGTATATCTGACCGGTACGGAGCCACATTCTCGTGAGCCCGTCGCTGAAACTGATACATTGCTGGCAAGCACACGACTCTGGCCCGAGCACTCTTGCAACGAAATACTTTGGATGATCCGACCCCAAATCAGGACTCGAAAGATCGTCACACGAAAGATCGTCACTCGAAAGGTCGTCCCCTGAAGGACCACGACTTAAGAGACCGCGGCATGCGCAATCTCAAACTGATCCTCTCCTACGATGGCACGGAATTTTCCGGCTGGCAGGTGCAGCCCGACTCACCCACAATACAGGGCACACTCGCCTCAGCCATTGGACGCATTACCGGAGAAAAGGTCTTGCCGCAGGGCTCGGGACGAACCGACGCGGGAGTGCATGCCCTGGCCCAGGTTGTGACATTTGTCACGGAGTCTTCCGTCCCCACGGAAAATTTTCTGAAGGCGCTCAACGACCTTCTGCCGCCGTCGGTGCGCGTGCTCGAAGTCGACGAAGCGCCGGCCGCATTTCACGCCCGGTATTCCGCACAGGCAAAAACCTATCGCTACCGCATCTACCGCGATTCGATCTGCCCACCGTTCCTGGCGCGGTATGTATGGCACTATCCCTATGCTCTTGATGAGCCGGCGATGGTGCAGGCCGCCAGCCTGGTCATTGGGCAACACGATTTCACCTCATTCGCCGCTGTGGATCCGGAACGGGAGCGCAAAGTAGATCCGGAACGGGGACGCAAAGAAAAAGAAGTAGACGAGCCGCCCTCGAATATCCGAAAAATCTTCTCCTCGTCGTGGCAGCGCGACGGCAAAGAGTTGATCTACACTGTCCGCGGCTCTGGATTCCTGCACCACATGGTGCGCAATCTGGTTGGCACCTTCATTCTTGTGGGCAAAGGAACTCTGCAGGCGGCCGACGTTACTCGCATTCTGCAGCAGCGAAGCCGGTCAGCGGCAGGCGCGACCGCACCGGCGAGTGGACTCTACTTAGTAAACGTGGAGTATTCGTAGGCTAAGATTTGTCCATGGGTGCAGATTTGCAAATTGCCGCGCGCAAGGCCAAGATCACTTCGCGGAATCCCGCGACTGGAGAGCTTCTCTGCGAACTCGATTGCGCGGATGCATCGGAAGTTGCGGCCGCCGTAGCCCGTGCGCAATCAGCGCAGCCAGCTTGGGCGGAACTCGGCCTTCGCCGCCGCATCGCCGTCGTGCGTGAATTTCAGTCCAGACTACACGCGAAAAAATCTGAGATCGCCGCCGCCATCACCCGCGAATCCGGCAAACCTCTGGCCGAGTCGCTGGTCACCGAGGTCCTCGTCGTGCTCGATGCAGCACGCTTTCTCATCAACAACGCGTGGGCGTTGCTGCGCGACGAGCCGGTTCCGCACGGCAATCTCGCTACGAAGCTCAAAAAAGGATCGTTGGTCCGCGAGCCGCACGGAGTCATCGGAATCATTTCGCCGTGGAACTATCCTTTTTCGATTCCCGCGACCGAAACTCTGGCTGCGCTGGTTGCCGGCAACGCCGTCGTGCTGAAGCCCTCGGAACTCACCCCGCTCGTCGCGCTTGAACTGGCTGCGCTGCTGCATAACGCCCTCGTTCCGAAAGATGTATTCCAGGTTGTGGTCGGCGAAGGCCCGGCTGGCGCGGCGCTGATGCAGTCGCGGCCGGGTTCACCCGGCATCGACAAACTCGTTTTCACCGGAAGCGTCGCCACCGGCAAGTGCATCGCCGCGTCCGCAGCCGAACGCCTGCTTCCCGTTGTGCTCGAATTGGGCGGCAAAGATCCCATGCTCGTGCTCGACGACGCCAACATCGATGTCGCCTCCAGCGCCGCTGTGTGGGGAGCCTTCGTCAACGCCGGACAGGCCTGTCTGTCGGTCGAGCGCTGCTACGTGCATCGCAGTCTGTACGAATCGTTCGCCGAGGCTTGCGCGAAGAAGACGAGACAGTTGCGCATCGGCAATGGTTTGAATCCGCACACTGATGTGGGCCCGATGATTAACGACAGACAGGTGCGAATCGTGGAGTCCCACGTGGAAGACGCCATTGCGCGGGGGGCACGGATTCTGGCCGGGGGCAAGCGATTGCTCGAATTCGGACCAAATTTCTACGCACCCACGGTGCTCATGAATGTCACCCAAGACATGCGCATCATGCGCGAAGAAACCTTCGGCCCAGTGCTGCCGATCATGTCTTTTATCGATGACGACGAAGCCATCCGCCTGGCCAACGATTCCGAATACGGCCTGGCCGCCAGCATCTTCACTCGCGACGCGAAACGAGGCGAGCGCCTGGCCCGCCGCATTCACGCCGGCACCGTGATGGTCAACGACGTGATTTCCTGCTTCGGCATCAGTGAAGCTCCGCACGGCGGCGTGAAAGCCAGCGGCCTCGGCCGCACTCACGGGCGCTTCGGCCTCGACGAAATGGTTCGCCTGAAATATCTCGACATCGATCTGATGCCTGGCATGAAGAAAGTGTGGTGGCATGGCTATGGCGAGAGTTTCCGCCGCCAGATGGAAGGATTTCTCGACCTGCAATTCGCCCGCAACTTGGGCGCGCGCCTGCGCGGAGCTCTCCACGCTGCAGGTATCGTCCGCCGCAAGCCCTTATAGTGCCGGCTCCCAAAGCTACCCTCAATCATCCACCCGATCCCCGCGGCTCGGCGGATGCGAAATCACCAAAAATCGCGCCGCGTCCGACGACGGATTCCGAATCTGATGTTTCATCCGGGGCAGCACGCGAATCCCGCTCCCGGCGGGCACCAGCATTTTTTCGCCGTCGATCTCCATCAGTACTTCGCCTTCGAGAATGAAAAAAAACTGTTGCGCCTTTTCATGATGATGGCGAATTTCCGCGGCCCCCGGCGGCATGCACTCTTCGATCACCGTGAGGCGAGGGTCCTTGACCAGATACCATGCATCGCAGTCCACGCCCCAGCGATAATGCTCGGCATTGCCCCGGTTGACCACCCCCACTTCCATTGCATCTCCCGCCATGCTTTTCCTCACCTCGCCATCCAGTGTAATCTGGTGCCCACGTCGCAGCACCCAGTGACCATAACCGATTCCGCAAAAGCCGCCGATCCCAAACTCGAACTTTTCCGCCACACCCTCGCCACTCTGGCCTATCGCGGCGGCAAGGCGATTCGCAACGCCCCTGCCGGGTTCGCCGCCTTCAGCCCCGGCGAGGGGATGCGCACGCCCGGCCAAATCCTCGCGCACATCGGCGATTTGTTCGACTGGGCGTTGTCGATCGTCAAAGGTCAGCAAAGCTGGAACGACTCGACGCCTTTGCCCTGGGAGCAGGAGAGCGAAAGATTTTTCGCGACCTTGAAAAAGTTCGACGACTTCCTGGCATCGAACGCGCAGCTACAGTCGCCGCTCGAAAAATTATTTCAGGGCCCGGTCGCCGACGCCCTCACCCACGTCGGACAGATCGCCATGCTGCGCCGCATGGCCGCCGCGCCCATCAAAGCGGAGAACTACCACAAAGCAGACATCGCGATCGGACGCGTCGGCGCCGACCAGATCCCGCCCAAACGCGAATTCTAGCTTCCACCGCTTGTGTGAGAACCACCGGGAAGGGTACGACTTCAGTCGTGCCGCAAGCGTTCTTCACCGGGCGTCGGCTTCAGCCCCTGAGGCTCTGGCCATCAAAGCGTCCGAACTATTTCCCCCGATTCCGATATAACGACTCATCCACTTGTTGCGTCATCAAGTCCAGATTTAAATCCAGCCCCAGAAACTCCGCCACACCCTGACCAACTTCTTTCGGTTTGCTCAACACTTCATGGTACGGAACGCGCAACGCCTTCACGAAAGGTTTGCGGTCCAGCCAGGCATCGACCGCAGCGAGATGCCTCTCGAACGTCGCCGAAAGGTCGACCCCTTCCTTGAAAGTTCCCCGCCGCCGCCGCATCTGATCCTGCGACGCCATCACTTCCGGCAGAGGCCGTTGCATAAAAATGATCCGGTATTCGTGACCGGCCGGAACTGACAGCAAGAGCCACGAGATCACCTTCACCACCTTGCCCTCCGCCTCGGCAATGCACTCCGGGTCGTTCGGCAAAGTCTTGATCCGCTCCCATTCTAGATATCCGCGAGGATTGTCGCTGTCCGCCTGCCGCTCCCCGTCGGAAAGCGGCGTCATGCCGCCGGCGACCAGCATCTGCATCATCAAGGAAGTTCCCGAGCGCGGCAGGCCTGAGACAATCGTGATCATGAATTCCCTAAAGACTTTGGATTCGCTATGAAATAGAGCGTGAATTCAGTTTGATCTTACAGACTAGCAGAGCAAGAAAAACGTGGGAGGATAGCCGCCGCCCAAGCCTGCCCTGAGCGAAGTCGAAGGGCTGTTCAGTCAAGCGAAGCTCGAAGGTTCACAAGCGCTCCCATTTCGATCATCGCGTTCCATCTGTGAACCTCGGCCTGTGCCCCTCGGCCTGTCCACTCGGCAAACGGCTTTCGCCTTCGATTTCGGTTACAATCACCGCATCGGGTCGAATCCGGCGGCGTTAGTTCTGCTGCAGCGTCGTCTCGCCTGAACATTGTCTCGCGTGAACATTGTCTCGCTTGAACATTGTCTCGATCGAACAAGGAGCCGTCCTTTGGCGACCAGCGAAGTGACCACATCCGGTTCACAAAACGTTCAGCAGCTTCCCCACCACAAGGTCAAAACCAAGAAGGCCGGCCAGCGCGCCTGCAACGAGAAAGACGCGAAGGGAAAGTTCTGTGGCGGCCACTTGAAGCTTTGGTTTTACATGAACGACGCGGTCGAGCGCGAATGCGGAGACATCGAAAAAGCCTGGGGACCGAAAGCCGAAGTCTACCGCTGCGAAAATTGCAAAGCCCTGTATCTGCCCACTCCCGGCGAGACCAAAATCAACGTCGCCGGCCAGGGAATGATTTCCGTCTTCGGCCTGACGCTGCCGCCGAAGGAGAAATAGCCATGAGCAATGAGCGATGAGCGATGGGCAATGAGCGATGGGCAAAATCTTGAACCTTGCGCCGTCGGAGAGCTCTTCGTTCTTCTCCAGAGGTCGCGAACCTTAGCTCGTAAGGGCGCAGTTGCTAATGGCTTATTGCTCACCGCTCATCGCTCATAGCTCATCGCTCACTGCTCATGGGTAAAGCATGACCTCCTCCGACCTCATCTACGACTGGAACCAGAATTTCCCGCCAGGACTCAAACCCCCCGGGCCAGTCCTCCTCAACGACGAGAGCCTGCGCGATGGCCTGCAGTCGCCGTCGGTGCGCGATCCCTCGATCGAAGAAAAGATCGAAATCCTTCACCTGATGGAAGCTCTCGGCATCGACTCGCTCGATCTCGGCCTGCCCGGTGCCGGCCCTCGCGCCGTCGAAGCCGTCACCGCGCTGGCTCGCGAGATCGTGGCACAAAAGATGAAGATTCGCGCCAACTGCGCCGCGCGCACCCACGAAAACGACATTCGCCCCATCGCCGAAATCGTGCAGAAAACCGGCCTGCCCATCGAAGCCGCTACTTTCATCGGCTCCAGCCCCATTCGCCGCTTCACCGAAGGCTGGACCGACGATTTCCTGCTCCAGACCACTGAGAAGGCCATCAAATATGCGGTCTCCCTCGGCCTCGACGTGATGTACGTCACCGAAGACACCAGCCGCTGCGATCCCGAAACCGTCAAGCGCCTCTATTCCACCGCCATTGCCTGCGGCGCGCGCGCCATCTGCATCTGCGACACCGCTGGACACGCCACGCCCATGGGAGTGCTCGCACTGGTGCGCTTCGTCATCGCCGAAGCCGTGCAGCCTTCGGGTGAAAAAATTCGCGTCGACTGGCACGGCCACAGCGACCGCGGACTGGCCATCGCCAACTCCATGGCCGCCATCATCGCCGGCGCCAACTCCGTCCACGGATGCGCCATCGGCCTCGGCGAGCGCGTCGGCAACACGCAGATCGATCAGATGCTCGTCAATCTCAAACTCATGGGCATCGCGCCCTGGGACCAGCAAGACCTCACAAAACTGAAGGATTATTGCCAGGCCGTCTCCCGCGCCACGGGTGTGCCCATTCCGAAAAATTATCCCGTAGTCGGCGACGATGCCTTCCGCACCGCGACCGGCGTGCACGCCTCGGCCATCATCAAGGCCTATCGCAAAAATGACATCGTGCTCGCCAACACGGTCTACTCCGGCGTCCCGTCGCACGTCTTCGGTCTGGAGCAAATCATCGACGTCGGCCCCATGAGCGGCAAGTCGAATGTATTATTCTGGCTCGAACGCCACGGCATCGAAGCCACCGACGATACCGTCGACCGGATCTACCAGCGCGCCAAGCAAAGCGACCACACGCTCACCGAAGCAGAGATTTTGGAGTGCGTAGAGTCCGCAAAAGACGACATAAAATTGTCATCCTGAGCGGAGCAACGTCTTCGCGAAGCGATGGCGTTGCGGAGTCGAAGGACCCCTACCGCACCGATGCAGCTGGCCGCCTCGAAAGGAATTTCCACCACGCTCGTTGTAAACTGACTCCCCATGAGCGCGAATCATCTCCATCACGCCATCCTCGGAGCCGGCGGCGTCGGTGGCCTGATCGCCGCTTGCCTCGCGCGCTCTGGCTCTTCAGTGACCCTGGTAGTAAGAAAGGAATCGCTCGCCCAATACCCGGAGCAACTCCAACTCGAAAGCCCCTTCGGCAACTTTACCGTCCCCCTCGCGCGCGCCGCCGAAGTTCCAGCTTGCGACGTGCTCTGGCTCACCGTCAAAGCCACGCAACTCGAGCCATCCCTCTCATCGCTGACCCATCCTGGATCCGTAAAAGCTATCGTCCCCTTGCTCAACGGCATCGACCACATTGCATCGCTTCGCTCGAAGTACAGTGCGGACAAAATCATCCCCGCAACCATCGCTGTTGAATCCGAACGCGTCGTCCCCGGACACATCATCCATCGCTCGTCGTTCTCTCGGCTGAGCGTTCTATCGACCGGCCGCGCCCTGCTTTCCGGCACGCTCGACCAGCTTGTGACTCTCGGCTTCCAATGCCGCTTCATGGACGACGAACCCACCCTGATGTGGAGCAAACTCGTCTTCCTCGCGGCATTCGCACTCACCACCACAGCTTCCAACAAGAACACCGGAGAAGTCCTCGCCGACCCGCACTGGCGCGATCTCGGACTCTCGGTCATCCGCGAAGCCTGCGCTGTGGCCGTCTCCGAAGGCGCGAAAGTAGACGCCAGCGCCGTCATCGCCGGAGTGTTGAAAATGCCTGGCAACATGCGCAGCTCCATGCAGAAAGATGTGGAGCAGGGCAATCCACCCGAACTCGATGCCATCGCCGGCCCCATCCTGCGCGGCGCCCAGAAGCACGCCGTCGAAGTCCCCGCGACGAAGAAGCTGGTCGCAAGCGTCGAGCAGAAAGTTGGCCTTGCGCCCTCGATCAAGTAGCGTTTCGCAGCCCGCGTAATCACAACCCATTACCGGGTGACCGCCAGAAGAACACTGCGAAAGTAACCAGGGCGCGATTTCGGCGCTTCCCTTTCGTTACGCCGGGACTCGTTTTAGACAATCCTAATGTTCGCTAAGCCGTTGTAAACTGAGGCCATACTTCCCATGAGCCCTCCCCGCGCGGACATGCCGGACCTTGCTCCTGCCATGCAGCAGGAGGTTGCGCGCCTTGCTGCCTCGCCCGAGGTGCGCTCCGCCTTCAACTGGTTTCGCGCGCACGAGCCGCAACTGACCCAGTGGCAAATGGAGATGGCCCGCATCCCCGCGCCCCCGTTCGGCGAGTCGGCGCGCGCTGAGTGGCTCGCGGAACGCTTTCGCGAAGTCGCGCTCGACGATGTCCGCATCGACGATGTGGGGAACGTATTCGGCACCCATCCCGGCTTCGGCCGCCGCCACATCGCACTCAGCGCCCACATCGACACGGTTTTTCCCGCCAACACGCCGCTCAACATCCGCCAGCAGGGAAGCCGGCTCTACGGCCCGGGAGTTTCCGACAACGGCGCCGGAGTCGCCGCCCTGCTGGGCATCGCCGCTATGCTGCGCGCGGTGCGCGTGCGCCACGCGTTGCCCTTCGTATTCATCGGCAACGTGGGCGAAGAGGGCGAAGGCGATCTGCGCGGCATGCGCCACATTTTTTCCACGCCGCGCTGGAAGGATTCCATCGCCTACAGCCTCGTTCTCGACGGCGCCGGCGCCGACACCATCGTCGCCGAAGCCCTCGGCAGCCGCCGCTTCGAAGTCATCGTCCGCGGCCCCGGCGGACACTCCTGGAGCGATTTCGGCGCGCCCAATCCCATCGTCATTCTCGCCAAAGCCGTCGAGACCTTCACCGCGACTCCTGTACCGGCCGCGCCCAAAACCACGTTCAACATTGGCGTGATTCGCGGCGGCACGTCCGTGAACTCCATTCCCGAGTCCGCCAGCATGAAGATCGATATCCGCTCCACTTCCATGTCTGAGATGGAGCGCCTAGAGCAGTCGCTGCGCCTCGCCCTGAATCGCGCCGTAGAAGAAGAAACCTTAACCGCCGAGATGCGCTCTTCCGCGCAGAAGCGGCCTTCGGGCGTGAATTGCGAAGTCGTCGTCATCGGCAACCGCCCGGCCGGAGAATTGCAGCCGGGGGCGCGCATTCTGCAGGCCGTCCGCGCCGTCGATGCGCAGCTGGCCAACGCCGCGCAAATCCAGCGCGCTTCCACCGATGCCAACGTTCCGCTCTCGCTCGGCCTTGAAGCCATCGCGATCGGCGGCGGCGGTTCCGGCGGCGGAGCCCACACTTTGCAGGAGTGGTTCGATTCCAACGGGCGCGAGCTGGGCCTCAAGCGAATTTTGCTCACCATGCTCGCCCTGGCAGGAGCGGCTGAATGAAACTCTGTTCTGTAACCACAGATGGGCGTCATCCCGGGCGTAGCCGTTTTTCAGGCGGAGCGAGGGGTCTCGCGCGGACCATGATGTCGTTAGTCCTGTTTCTTGCTGCCGGGCACGGCTTTGCTCAATCCACTCCCGACCCCAAACCCAAGGCTGACATCCTGTTCATTCACGCCAACGTCTACACCGGCGTGCCGGCCAACACTCCGTTCGCCGATATCGAGAGAGAAGAAGCCATCGCGGTTCGCGGCGACCGAATTCTGGCTGTCGGTAAGACTCTTGACCTCGTAAAAACCATGAAAGGCCCGCAAACCCAGGTGATCGATCTGAGCGGCCACTTCACCATGCCCGGATTCAACGATGCCCACCTGCATCTCGCCGATGCCGGTCAGCAGAAGCTCGAACTGGATCTTCAGGGCGTCAGGTCGCTCGACGAACTTCGCCAGCGCTTGGCCGCCAAAGTCGAAACCGCGAAAGGCGATGACTGGATCGTCGGCGGTGGATGGGATGAAACCCTGTGGCCGGTGAAAGCTCTGCCCACTCGCTGGGATCTTGACGAAGTTTCCGGCGGCCATCCCGTATTCCTCGACCGCGTGGATGGCCACCTCGCCGTCGCCAACACACGCGCCCTGCAGCTGGCCAGCATCACCCTCGCCAGCCGCGATCCCGAGGGCGGACACATCGACCGCAACGAAAACGGCGAGCCCACCGGCTTGCTGCGCGACACCGCGGCGTATGCTGTTCGTTCCGTGATTCCCAAACCCGGCCACGACAAGATGCGGCAGGGAATCGAAGTCGCGCTCGCCGATCTGGCCGAACACGGCGTCACCTCTTGCCAGGATTACTCGCCCGACTGGGAAAATTTCCAGATCTTCGAAGAGCTCGAAAAGGAAGGCAAACTGACCGCTCGCATCAGCGAGTGGCTGCCCTTTGACGATCCTGTCGATCAGCTCGAGAAGAAGCGCGACTCGCATCCCCAATCCGACCTCATGCTGCACACCGGGATGCTGAAAGGCTTCATGGATGGCTCCCTCGGTGGCCACACCGCCGCGCTCATCGCCCCCTACGCCGACGATCCTAAAACGTCCGGTCTGCCCCGCTACGATCCGGACAAGCTGAACGCCATGACGAAGGAATTAATGTTCTCCGGCTTTCAGATCGGCTTCCACGCCATCGGCGACAAAGGCATCCAAATGGCGCTCGATGCCTTTGCCGGCGCTGAAAAAGCGGCGAAAGAGGCCAACATCAAAGCCGCCAACGGCGGAACCGACTACCGCCTGCGCATCGAACATTCGCAGGTCACCACGCCCGCCCAAATCGCGGAATATAAGCAGCTCAAGGTCATCGCCTCCATGCAGCCCAGCCACGTGCTCAACGACATGCGCTGGGCCGAGGCCCGCCTGGGGCCGAAGCGCGCCGCATACGCCTACGCCTGGGCCTCGTTTCTGAACAAAGGAGTCACCCTCGCCTTCGGCACTGATTATCCCGTGGAACAGGTTTCGCCCTTCCGCGGCCTCTATGCCGCCATCACCCGCAGAAGCGAAGACGGCAAGCAGGAGTTTTTCCCCGAGCAACGCATCACCATGGACCAGGCCATCGCCGCCTATACCACCGGCTCCGCCTTCGCAGAATTCGCAGAGAAACAGAAAGGCAAGCTCGTTCCCGGCATGCTCGCTGATTTCGTGGTCCTCGACCGCGACATCACCGCCGCCTCGCCCCAGAAGTTGCTCGGCACCAAAGTCCTGCGCACCGTCGTCGGCGGCAAAACGGTGTATGAAGCCCAGTGAGCGCGTCCACCAATCTCCCCCAAGTAAAAAAGCACCGCGAGAAAACTCACGTGCCTGAAGGCTCCAGCCACATCGCGTAAATCGGTATACTATTAGGGTTTGTCAGTTTCGGAGGGAAGTACACTTTATGGGCGCAATGTGGATGCGCATGAAGGCTCATCGCTGGGCCTACACGCTGAGTATTCTGGTAACGCTTTCCGTCGGCATTCTCATCGGCACGGTGATCTCCTACGGAGTCAAAGGCAAAGAAGGACAATCGCAGAAGAGCGATGTGTCGCCGCTCACCATGTCCTCGTCTTCGGGCGGGAATAGCTTCACCCAGCAACTGTCGAATGCGTTCGCCGGCGTGGCCAAGCAGCTCGAACCGAGCGTGGTCAATATCAACACCGAATCGACCATCCGGAATGTTCACCGCCGCGGTGGCCAGGGCGATGATGACGACGATAGCGGCGGCATGGACGACTTCTTCAACCACTTCTTCGGTGGTCCCGGCGGACAAGGCGGTCAAGCTGGCCCCGGCGACGGTTCGATTCGTGAGCGCTCGCTTGGCAGCGGCGTGATTGTCGATCCCAAAGGATTCATCGTGACCAACCGTCACGTCATTGAGAAGGCCGACCGCATTCGCGTGCGCTTTCAAGATGATCCTCCTGGCGTGCAGCACGACGCGAAAGTCATTGGTGCCGATCAGGAAACCGATCTGGCCGTGATCAAGGTAGATGTAGACCGCTCGCTGCCGGCCGCCCGGATGGGCAACTCCGATAGCATGCAGGTCGGCGACTGGGTTCTCGCCGTGGGCAGCCCGTTTGGACTCTCGGAAACTGTGACGGCGGGCATCGTTTCCGCCAAAGGCCGTGACATCGTCCCTGGCCGCCAGTTCCAGACCTTCATTCAGACCGACGCCGCCATCAATCCCGGCAACTCCGGCGGACCGCTGGTCAACATGAGCGGTGAAGTCATCGGCATCAATACAGCGATTCTCAGCGAAACCAATGCCTATGCTGGCGTAGGTTTCGCATTGCCCTCGAAAACAGTCGTCGATGTTTATAACCAGCTCACCGGTCCGGAACATCGCGTTTCTCGCGGTTCCATCGGCATCATGTTTGACGCCGTCGAAAATCCTGCCATCGCCCGCGTCTACGGCAATGGAACCGGCGTGACCATTTCCAGCGTCGTGCCCGGCACTCCGGCGGATCAGGCTGGGCTGAAGGTCGGCGACACCATCACCACCGTCGACGGCAAGAAAGTCACCAAGGGCGCCGAACTCGTGGGCGATATCGCCTCGCGCAAGCCGGGCTCGAAAGTCACTCTCGGCTTCGTGCGCAATGGCAAGCCGCAGGAAGCCACGGTCACCGTCGCCGACCGCGCGAAATTGTTCGCGGCGCGGCTGGGCGAGGATCAGGACAACGACGAAGACAACACTCCCAAGCCGAGCAAGTTCGGCATCACGGTCCGCAAAGTGCCTCCGGAGATGGCCGACCGCCTCGATATGCCCGAAGGCAAAGGCGTGATCGTGCAGGATGTGAAGCCGGGCTCATTTGCCGAAGACGTAAATCTGGGCCGCGGCGACATCATTCTGCAAATTAACAAGCAGCCGGTGAACAGCGAGGAAGATTTCGCGCGCATCGAATCGAGCCTGAAGAGCGGCCAAGACGTGGTCTTCCTGGTGCGCCAGCGCGGCTCGACCAAGCAGGATGGAACCATCTTCCTGCCCGGTACACTTCCGTAACGGACTGAGCTCAATGGGAACTGGCACTGTCTGCCTCAATCGAGGATGATGACAGAGCCAGTCCGTTGGGCTTTTTTGTCTTTCTTTGTCTTTGCGATGACGCTCTCTTGGCCCCGAATGCGGCCCGTAAGTGCTTGCGCCGTCTGCGCGTTGATGTTGGTGTGTGCTCTGGTTTCGCCAGCCAGCGCACGCCAGCAAAGTTCGTCCAGCGACCCGGCCGCTGCCAAGCAGCCTGCTGCGAAGAGCACAACTACGGCTCACCGCAGGACGAGGAAGAAAAGAACAACCGCTTCGGTGGGCAAGTCTTCCGAGCATTCAGCCACGTCCGCTAAGACCTACACCGCATCTACCCGCAGACGCTCTGCGCGCAAAAAATCTGTGCGCGCCCGCGGACAGCAAAAAATCGATTCCGAGCGCGCCCACGCGATTCAGGAAGCACTGATCCGCGAACACTATCTGACTGGCGAACCCACGGGCACATGGAACCAGGCCAGCGAAGACGCCATGCGCCGTTATCAAAGCGACCACGGCTGGCAGACCAAAGAAGTTCCCGATTCGCGCGCGTTGATCAAGCTGGGCTTGGGGCCGAGCAACGATCACTTGCTGAACCCTGAGAGCGCCATGACCACCCAGCCGGATCCGCCGAAGCCGGCTTCCCAGCCGACCGCCCTGCACAGAACTTCGGCCACGGCCGACCCAACGCCGGAGTCGAGCTCTCCCGCCTCACCTGCTCCGGCCTCAGGCACTTCTTCTTCCCCGACATCGACCTCACCACCAGCGCAGAGCGATCCGGCGAAACCGCAATGAGATGAACTCCAGTCTCGTCCTCACCCGCGCCTTGGACTGGTAAGGACTGCACCGAAAGTAGTGCAATCACCACGCAAGTAGCTCAGCCCGCACGCTTTAGAAGCCTAATATCCTGTGATAAAAAGTCACTGTAAACGATTGAAAATAAGCAACTTGAATATCGTCGTTAAATCGATTCAACTCGCCGCTGGAAGCCCGCGAAACGGGCCAGATGCTGAGGGTCGTCTTGAAAGTTTTTGTCCAGCAGCCGTCCCCAGAACCGCCGCAATGGGCATTTGTCAGAGCGAGCGGCAGGCCGGTTGGGATCGAATTCTGTCCGGCACTTACGGGACGTGCATGCATCAACATGCGACTGACCTTCCCTCGAATGCCAACACGGCGACCAACGACTATTGCCGTAGACCATCGACTCCTCGATGTGCGGAGGGGGCCTACGCCTAACGCCCGCCCAGTCTAGTTCTTCTTGTAACTGCTCATCTCTGGCCGCGGGAAGTAGGGGAGAGGCTCGTTGCTGAGGATGGCGCGGGGATTGCCCTCGACCAGAGCTTCGGCGATGTCGTCTCCGCAGAGTTCGGCGGCGGCGTCGCGCGCGGTGGAAAGAATCGGGACACGCTTCTCGGTGTCGTGTGCGTCGGTGGCCAGCACGTGCACTGCCTGGCGCTCGATCAGCCACTGCGCGGCGCGCAGCGAGCGCTCGCCCCAGAATCCGGTCAGCGTCGAACCCGTAACCTGAATCACGCAACCTTGCTCGGCCCATTCGACCACGCGCTGCGGGCTCTCGCGCAGAATCGGATTACGCTCGGGATGGGTGATGATGGGCGTGAGGCCAACGTCGCCGAGCTTGAGAAAAGAATTTGTGGTCTGCTCCGGCACGCTGTAGTTCGAGAACTCGACCAGAAGGTAGCGCGTGCCTTCGATCGCGTAACGCGCGGGGTGGGCGATGGCGTCTCGGATATTGTCGATGGAGAGATGAAAATCGCAGCCCAGGCTGAGCTTGAGTGAGTCGCCGACAAGCTGCTGAAGATGTTGAAGCAGTCCCTGCAGATATTCGCGATCATAGTGATAGCGATCGTTGGCGTGGGGCGTGGCGACCTGATGGGTGATGCCGTCGGCCGCCGCCATTTTGCACATGGCGACGCACATCTCCCACGTCTTGGGACCGTCATCTACCTCAGGCAGGATGTGCGAATGGATATCGACCACGACGCCGGCAACGGCGGCACGCCGCAGTTGCTTCTGAATTGATTTAAGCAGATTCGCAGGGAAAGAGAAAGCTGGCGGAAGTTACCAGACGGTAGGAACGGCGCGTGATTTGCGGATCTCGCGGTGGGCAGTGAGCAAGGGGATATCTTCGATCAGCGCGGTGGCGCCGATAACGCGATCCACGGGATCGTTGGGGTACCCGGCGGGGAGTTCGAACGCCTGGCGCGCGATATATTTGCTGTGATCGGCAGGACAATGAATCGCTGTTCAACATCAGAAAGAAACGCCTCCAAATCAGGCGTGAGGTTTACGCGGCCATAACCCCCGAGTCGAGCAATCTCAACGAGTGTGATGCAGGAAACTGCAAGACCGCGGTCTTTCTTACGAGCTTCTTTGATGACTGCCTGGGCGGTGCGAGTGACTCGCTGATAATCCTGGGCAAGCCAGATCACTACGTGCGTGTCCAGCAGGATCAATTAAAGATCGCCCCATTCTTCAGGGGTGAACGCCGGAGAGACGATATCGCCCTTAATTTCGATTTTGCCTTTCCTCTTGAAGAAGCCGAAGATGTCGTCTTTTTCTTTCTCTACTGGGACTAGCTTGGCCACAGGCTTGCCGCGCTTGGTGATGACGACGGCTTCACGCTTGACAGCGACTTCGTCCATAATGGCGAGGCAGCGGGCCTTGAAGGCGCCGGCGGGGATGGTTTTCGTTTTCATGGGCAGCCTTACGATCATGGTCATTTTACCAATGGTCATAATGGTACGCGTTTTCGTGGAGTTATTCTCTCGGTAAAAGAGGCAGAAGACGCACGCGGCTCTTCTGCATACCAATTGTGATCAGAGCTCCAGCTTCCAGCTCGCGCTCCAGATGTCGAAGCGCGGTAACAAGCCGCGTCCCGGCTTCGCGCGGGTTTATGTCATCGATACGCAGTTGCACGACGCTTGGTTTCTCACCGTGAGTGGCGGCTAGAATCGCGCTGAAGTCGAGATCGTGGGTGAGCACGACATAGCCGTGTTTGGCGGCATAAGCCATGATTTCGGAATCGGGAGCGTTGGCTCGACCCAAGGCGGACCAGTGTTCTGCCTCCCACCCGGCGTGATGGAGAAGATCGACCCAGCGCGGCGAGAGGTTCATATCCACGAGCAGCTTCATGCATTAGGGAGAACAACTTCGCGGTCTTCGGCGAGCCAGGCCGCGTAGCGAAGAGCCTGCAGGATGTCCTCGCGTTCCAGGTAGGGGTAGTCTGCGAGAAGTTCTTCAATCGCGTGGCCAGCCCCAATTTGACCGACAATCATACCGACGGTGACACGCATGCCGCGGATGCAGGCTTTGCCCCCCATGATGGCTGGGTCTTGCGTGATGCGATCAAATTGGGTCATCGGCGGGCTCCGTCTTGTTCCGCGAGTTTCCGCAGCTTCGATAGACTAATTATACGTTGTCCGTTTTTTGACGCTTTCCGGCGTTCTTCCAGGCCAATGTGCCTTTGCCGTTGTAAACGACCTCAGCTTCCTCGGGAGAGACTATTTTCATCGCAATCAGGCGGTCGCAACAATCGTACATTGCCACACTGTTGCCAGCCGTGAGTTTTATTTGTACCGGCCCGTTCGAATCGAAAGCATCATGACCGGCTTGCAACATTAGGATACAACTTGAGATTGAATGCTTCCGCAGCAATGACCTCGCCAATCGACCCCTACGAGATGTCCGTCAGGCGTAAACTTTCTTCCCGGATATTGTGATTCCAGTTCTGACACCGCTCTGTAGATAGAGGCTATGGCCGAGGGTAACTTAACGCGACGCATGAAAACCTCCCAGTCGGATTCAGTTTCCATACCGTTCGCGAATAAAGTCTGCGATTCCGGCGTAGGCTTTTGTGAGCGTCTGCTCATCCGGCAGGAAGACGATGCGGAAGTGTTGCGTCCCGGGCTTCTGGCCGAAACCGGAGCCGTGGACGACCATGACATGTTTCTGCCGGATGAGTTCCTTCACGAAGACTTCGTCGCTCTCGGGGATGTCGATTTTAGGGAAAGCGTAAAAAGCTCCGCGCGGGGCGACGCAGCTTACGCGCGGCGTGGACTCGCACCATTTCTGCGTAAGGTCGCGGCGGGAGCGCAGCTTGCGCTTCACTTCGACGAGATGATCCTGCGGGCCTTCGAGCGCAGCCTTGATGGCGTATTGCTCGGGATGGTTGGCGCAGAGTCGCGCGCGCAGCAGGCGATGGACGCCGTCGGTGTAGGCCTTGACTGCGGCGGCCTCGCCGGAGACGATGCCCCATCCGATGCGCCATCCGGGGACGAGATAGTTTTTCGACATGCCTCCAAAAGTGACGCAAGGCACGTCGGGTGCGACGGCGGCGAAGGCCAGATGAGGAGTGTCCTCCAAAATCAGTTTGTCGTAGATTTCGTCGGAGAAGACGATCAGGTTGTGGCGGCGGGCGAGTTCGGCGATCTGTTCGAGCATCGGTCGGGTGCAGAGCGAGCCCGTAGGGTTGTTGGGGTTAATAAGTACTATGCCGCGGGTGCGCGGCGTGATCTTGCGTTCGAGGTCGGCCAGTTCGGGCTGCCAGGCGTCGTCTTCGTTCAAATCGTAAGCGTTGAGCTTGATTCCCAGCTTGCAGAGCACCGCCGAGTAAAGCGGATAATCCGGCTTCGGCGTGAGCACGTCTTCGCCGGGATTGACCAGCGCGGAGATACACAGATCGACGGTCTCGCTAACGCCGGAAGTGACGAAAACGTCGCGCACCGTGGTGATGCCTTTGCGCGCGGCTTCTCCGCGAATGGCTTCGAGCGCTTCGGGAACGCCGGGCGAGGGAGCGTATCCGTTCTTGCCTTCGCGCATGGCCTGGTAGACGGCGTCGATGATGTGCGGCGGCGTCTGGAAATCGAAGTTGAGCGGGTCGCCGACGTTGAGCGGGAGAACTTTGTGTCCCTGGGCAATGACTTCGTCGGCCACGCAGGCCAGGTCGCGGATGGCGTAGCGAACGTTTTCGAGCCGGGAGGCGGCGGCGATCTCACGGGCTTGGGTCAGCGGCATTGAGGAATTCTAACCGCAGAGCATATGGACGGGGCAGAAAAAGCGTTGTCATCCTGAGCGAAGCGAAGGATCTATGGACTCGCGTGCGACATCGATGCTGGCGGCAAATGCATAGATCCTTCGCTTCGCTCAGGATGACAAGCTGGTTGGTCTCCGCGGTGGTTTGGCGCTTTAGTCTTCCCGGTCGATCTGGGCTTTTTGCAGCTTGTCGGAATAATCGACGTAAACCGACTTCCACTCGGTGTAGAAATCAATCGCGCCGATGCCGCCTTCGCGGTGGCCGTTGCCGGTGGCTTTCGTGCCTCCGAAGGGGAGATGCACTTCGGCTCCGATCGTCGGAGCGTTGATGTAGGTGATGCCGGCGTAGAGGTCGCGAATGGCGCTGAAGGCCTTATTCACGTCTTTGGTGTAGAGCGCCGACGACAGGCCGTATTCGATGCCGTTGGCGATTTCGATGGCGTCGTCGAGATCGTCGCAGGGGATTACTCCTACGACGGGGCCGAAGATTTCTTCCTGCGCGATGCGCATTTTCGGGTCGACGTCGGTGAAGACGGTGGGCTGCATGAAATATCCGTGAGCATAGTCGCCTTGATCGAGACGGTTGCCGCCCGTGACCAGTTTTGCGCCTTCGTTTTTGCCGATTTCGACGTAGCTGAGATCGGTTTCGAGCTGCTTGGCGTTTATGGCCGGGCCCATCTGCACGGTTTCGTCAAGGCCGTTGCCGACTTTCAGTTTCTTGGCGCGCTCAACCAGACGCTCGACGAACTCGCGATAGACGCCTTTCTGCACGATCATGCGGCTGGTCGCGGTGCAGCGCTGGCCGGTGGTGCCGAACGCGCCCCAGAGTCCGCCTTCGATGGCGAGTTCGAGGTTGGCGTCGTCGAGCACGATCATGGGGTTTTTGCCGCCTAGCTCCAGCGAACAGTGTTTGAAGCTTTTCGCTGCGATGCCGCCGATGATGCGGCCGACGGCGGACGATCCGGTGAGCGAGACGGCGCGCACGTCGGCGTGTTCGGCGAGCGGCGTGCCCACCTCGGGGCCGAATCCGGCGACGATGTTGATGACGCCCTTGGGCAGGCCTGCGTCAGAAAGCGCGCGGACGAGATTAAACGTGGAGAGCGGAGTGTCCTGCGCGGGCTTAATGACACAGGTGTTGCCGCACACGATGGCGGGCAGCAGTTTCCACGACGAAATCGCCATGGGGAAATTCCAGGGCGTGATCATGCCGCAGATGCCGATAGGCTGGCGCACGGCCATGGCGAACTTGTTGGGCATCTCCGAAGGCACGGTGGGGCCAAACAGGCGGCGGCCTTCGCCGGCATTGTAGTAGGCGGCGTCGATGGCTTCCTGCACGTCGCCGCGGGTTTCGGCGAGGACTTTGCCCATTTCGCGAGTCATTTCGCGGGCGTATTCTTCTTTGCGCTCGATCAGGATTTCGGCGGCGCGGAAAACGATTTCAGCGCGGCGCGGTGCGGGTACGAGTCGCCACTTGGCGAAGGCGCGCTTGGCGGCGTCGACGGCAGCGTTGACGTCGTCTTTGTTCGACTTCTGGAAGATGCCGACCAGATCGCGAGTGTCGGCGGGATTACGGTTCTCGAAAGTTTCTCCGGACGAGGACTCGACCCACTCGCCGTCGATGAAGTTCTTGAAAACCTTGGCCTGGCTGCTGCTGAGAATGGCGGGCGCGGTAACGGTATCGGTTGCCATGATGGCTCCTTTATGAATGCCGGTTATGAATGCCTGGACGAGGAATTCTCAAACCTATTGATGCTACAACCGGGGCGGAAGGAGCGGCAAGGTGGGGCGTCGGTAGCGGGCTACTTTCGGTTTTGGGACGGAACGCCCTTTGCCAGCGAAGGAAGGCCACCAGGGCTGAAGCCCGGAATATCTTGGATCCGCAACGCGGCCCTGAAGGGCCGCTCTTCCACCGGTCCGGCCTGGCGCGTCAGATCCGAAGAGGTCCCAGTCGCACTTCGGTAACTTCCGACACTGATTCCGTGTTCTTTCCCCCATTTTGCTTATGCTAACGTTGATTTTTACCGACGTAATTCATGAAGGTTACTGAGTTCTTGGCCCAACGTGTCTTCTGACAATCGCAAACCGGGGATCCACGTCGCGTGGACGACGGTCTCGTACCGCAGTGTGGCGCTGCTGATTGTGGCGGTCGCCGTCGTCGCCTTTATTGCCATGCGGGCGGCCTTTCCGCAGTTCACCCAAAACAGCGTCCAGTCGGCGGACAGCCTTGCCACCAAGTTGCTGGAACGGGTGGCCGGAATGGCTCCGAAGGCGACGGGGACGGGCGCGCTGACGGCGCAGCAGGCGCACTTCACCGCGCTCGACGGCACGGTGCGAGTGAAGAAGGGCAACAGCAACACCTGGATCACCGCCGCTTATAACATTCCTCTGGAAAAAGGCGACGTGGTGCAGACTGGTTCCGAGGGCATGGCCAAGGTCGTGTTCAACGACGGCACCAGTTACACGGTGAGGCAGGATTCGCTGATCGTGGTGGAAGAAAACTCGGCCAACGACCAGCAGCAGACCAACGTGGCGGTCGCGGTGAGCACGGGAACCGTCGATCTTTCGACCGCGACTTACAGTTCAGGATCGAGGTCGCAGGTGATTGTGGCGGGCGCTACCGCCTCGCTGGCGCCAGAGTCGGCGGCGCAGGTGCATAACGATCCGACCTCTGACCAGCACGAGATCCTGATGAAAAAAGGAAACGGCGAGGTCACGCGGAACGGCGAGACGGTGGAATTGGCCAATTGGGAAAAAGTCAGCTTCCAGGGGCCGCAGTCGCATTTAGAGAAAGCGAAAGAGACAGGACCTCCGACGCCGATTGCGCCGGCGAATATGGCGCCGCTGTTTTCCGGGGCGGAGACCAAGGACGTGGAATTTTCCTGGACGCCGATGGCGAACGCCGCCGGGTACCGGCTTCGTATATCCCGCAACCCGTATTTTTCCTCTACACTGGTTGACAAAAAGATCACGACAGCGGCAGTCACGGTGTCCGGGCTGGGCGACGGCGCCTACTATTGGGCGGTGCAGTCCTATGATGCGGCTGGGAACGAATCGGTGGAGAGCGAGAAGAACCGCTTTACGATCATTGCCAAGGGGAAAGAGGACGAAGCGATCGAACTGGATTTGGACCCGTTCATTCAGCATGGGCACGTGATTGAAGTGACCGGCAAGACGCAGAACGGCGCGCGGGTCATGGTGAATGGGAGCGAGGTGCCGATGGTGGGGGCTGACGGCTCGTTCCATTACTTCACGCCGCCGCTGCCGACCGGGGAAGCGGTGATCACGGTGACGGCGCAGACCGCGCAGGGCGGAGTGAACACGCAGCAGAAGAAGATCATTATTCAGTAGGCGCGGATGGGCGGGGGCAGGATTCGTGGAGAGGGACAAGACAGCAGGTTCCTCGTGGCTGCGCTCCTCGGAATGACAAAGTTTAGTGGCCTGGGCAGAGTTAAAACCTGAGTTAGAAATTGCTCACGCTTGGATTGAGAACTTTCGGTGTTAGCAGGGTGGCCGGACATCCCGTAGAATTAAGGTAGCCAGCAATCCTGACGAAAAGCAATTTATAGAAGGGCCTCCCGGAAGGAAAAAGCGTCCCTCGAAGGACGCGGGAAAAATTTCGCCATGTCGAATAACGGATACTCCAACGGAAACCGCGCACACAATCTTCGTTCGCTGTTCAGCATTTTTTCGAGCGACCTGGCCATCGATCTGGGCACGGCCAACACGCTGGTGTATGCGCGCGGTAAGGGCATTGTGGTGAATGAGCCGTCGATCGTCGCCATCAACAAAAATACCGGCGAAGTCGAGGCGGTCGGCAAAGAGGCGAAAGAAATGCTGGGCCGCACGCCCGGCAACATCGTCGCCATCAAGCCCATGAAAGACGGCGTGATCGCCGACTTCAAAGTGACCGAGAAAATGCTGAACTATTTCATCCAGAAGGCACACAACCGCAAGATGCTGGTGCATCCGCGGATCGTGATCGGCGTGCCTTCGGAGATTACGCAGGTGGAAAAACGCGCGGTCATGGATTCGGCCTATCGCGCCAAAGCAAGTGAAGTGCATCTGGTCGAGCAGGCCATGGTGGCTGCAATCGGCGCAGGGCTTCCCATTACCGAGCCGAGCGGCAACATGGTCGTCGATATTGGCGGCGGCACGACTGACATTGCAGTGATCTCCTTGAGCGGCATTGTGTATTCGCGATCGGTGCGCATGGCCGGCAATCAGATGGACGAAGCGGTCATGAATTATCTGAAGCGGAAATACAACCTGCTGATCGGCGAGCGCACGGCGGAACAGATCAAGATGGAAATTGGATCGGCGCATCAGCTCGACAAGCCGATGACCATGGAGATTAAAGGCCGCAACCTGATTGAAGGCGTGCCCAAGACAATCACGGTAGATGACGGCGAAATTCGCGAAGCGCTGAGCGAGTGTGTCTCGACGATCATGAACGCGATTCGCGTTGCGCTGGAGCGGACGCCGCCTGAGCTTTCTGCCGACATCAGCGACCGCGGCATTGTGCTCACAGGCGGCGGAGCGCTCCTGAAAAATCTCGACAAGCGCATCCGCGAAGAAACCGGGCTGCCGGTTTCGATTGCCGACGATCCGTTGTGCAGCGTAGTGCTGGGCACGGGCAAGATGCTCTCCGACTTCAAGCTGCTGAGAAAAATTTCGATTGAGTAGCGAAAGCCAGTGGCCAGTGACCAGTGATCAGTGGCCAGTAACCCGCAACCACACAGACTACTGGCCACTGGCCACTGATCACTGATTTATGGAATCCGTACTCGGCCGCTACCGCAACCTGATCATCCTGGTAGGAGTGTTGTTTCTGCAGGTGTTGGGCCTCGCCACCCAGGTCAAGCGCGGCAACGAGCAGGAGCACACGCGGCTGATTCGCATCTGGGTGGTGGGTGCGATCACTCCTTTCGAGCGCGCGCTGGTGTGGATGGAGAACGGCACCAGCGACATGTGGCACAACTACATTTATCTGCGCGGAGTGCGGGCAGAGAATCGCGAACTCAAAGACCAGATCGAGCAGATGCGGCTGGAGCAAGTGCGGCTGAACGAAGACGCGGCCCAGGCACACCGCCTGCAGAATCTTCTGGCCTTCAAGGAACAGTACATCGCCAAGACCGTCGCCGCCCAGGTGATTGGAACCAGCGGCACCGACTCCAGTCGCGTGATCTACATTGACAAGGGCGAAGACGCGGGGATCAAACGCGACATGGGAGTGATTACGGCCGACGGCATTGTCGGCAAGGTTTTGCTGTCCTATCCGTCGGAGGCGCAAGTACTGTTGATCAACGATCAGTCGAGCGGCGTGGGCGTGATCCTGAGCGATGCCCGCTTGCAGGGCGTACTGGCGGGAACCGTCGATGGCGAAGTTGTGCTGAACGACGTGATGAGCGACGAGCAGGTTCCGGTCGGCGAGAAAGTGCTGACCAGCGGCGGCGACCGGATTTTCCCCAAGGGCTTGCCGGTGGGCACGGTGGTCAAGGTGGGGAAGGGCAAGGACTTGTTTCTCAATATCAAAGTCAAGCCAGCCGCCGATCTGAGCCGGCTGGAGGAAGTGCTGGTGCTGGTCGAGAAGCAGGAACGGCAGGCCACGGCGGAAGACAACACACGGGTGCGCGCGGCGGATATTCTGGCGCGGAGATTGCCGTCGGTGCCGGACAAGCCGGCGGAAGCGAATACGAATCCCGCGGCCGCACCGGGGTCGGGAAAGCCGGCGGTAAATGCTGCTGCAGGGAATTCGACATTGAAGCCGGCGGGTAATTCCGCTTCCGGACTGGCGTCAGGCTCTGGATCGGGCGGCGCGCCAAAGGCAGCGTCCGGGACCACCACCGGGGTCATGGTCGCAAAGCCGGCAGCGGCTGCAACTGCCAAGGCATCGGCGAATGGTGTCGCCTCTGGGCCGACGCCGCTGGGGCAAGCTGCGAAAGCAACCGGACAGGTCTCGGTTGGCCCAGGCTCGGTTGGCGCAGGCTCGGCTGGCGCAGGCTCGGCTGCGAACGGCGCGGCGGCGGGCAGCCGACCGAAAACGATTCCGGCTTTCAAACCGGTCCCTGCTCCGGGTGCAGCGGCTGGTGGGCCGAAGACCACCGACGCCGCGGGCGGCACAGCCATAAGATCGAAACCAGTCAGCGTGCAGCCGAAGCCGGTTAAGCCGGCTCCGACTCCCGCAACCCCGCAATCCCCACCTGCGGACGACGGCAGCCCACACTAGCGTGCCCATTACTTACACATCCAATGAGCAGGTTGAGGTTTACCGGTTCAGCATTCCGGTGACCATCGGCATTCCGCTGCTGGCGCTGTTTGTGCAGGCGTTTGTGCCGTTAAAGTTTCCCCGTTTCGCGGTGTACATCGACCTGCCGCTGCTGGTGACCATCTTTTTCGCCATGGCGCGGCGCAATCCAATCTCAGGATTGCTCACCGGGGCGGTGATCGGCCTGGCGCAGGACATGCTGGGGCACGGTCCGATCGGAATTTATGGCATCGCCAAGACGGTGGTGGGCTATGGCGCTTCTTCGCTGGGCGTGAAGCTGGATGTGGAAAATGCGGGCGCCCGTTTCCTAGTGACGCTCGGCTTCTACCTGGTTCACTCCGCGGTGTATTTCACGGTGGCCCGCGGCATGGTCAACATGAGCCAGACCTGGAGCTGGTTCCACGGCATCCTGGCGGGACTGGCCAACGCGGCCCTGGGAACGGTGCTGTACTTTGTGCTGGATAAGTTCAAGCAGAGAACTTAAGAGCGGTAGCTAGTACCCAGTACTCAGTACTCAGAACAAGAATCCGGGGGCCGTGACCTTCGTTATCCCGCCTTGGAGCAGAGTCCGTGGGCGGAGCATTACAATGGAATGAATCCCGACCACCTCACCCAAGCTTGCCGCAGTGATGAGCCTTCCGCGAAAACCACTGGGTACTGGGCACTCGGTACTGGGTACTGAATATGTTCGGCCGTGACGAAAAGGTTTCCGCCATCCGCCTGACGGCGGCGCAGTACATGATCCTGGCGATCTTCCTGGTGCTCGCCTACGGACTGTGGCGTCTGCAGGTGATGCAGAGCGATTACTATTCGCTGGCGGCGGAAAAAAATTTCACCCGCAACGTGCCGGTGCTGGCGCCACGCGGGAAGATTCTCGATCGGTACGGGCGCGTGATCGTCGATAACTATCCGTCATTTTCGGCGCTGCTGCTGCGCGATTCCTCCCGCGACCTGAACGCTGACGTTGACGCAATTGCCCAGGGACTGCATCTCGATCCCAACGAAGTACGGACGCGAATTCGGCGCTTCGCGTCGATGCCGCAGTACCAGCCGATTTTCCTCAAGGAAGACATCACACCCGACGAACTGGCGTTCATTGAATCCCACAAGAATGAACTGCCCGAACTCGATACGATCATGGTGCACCGGCGGCTCTATCCGCGCAACGGCTTCATGGCCCACCTGATCGGCTATGTGGGCGAAGTCAGCGAAGATATGCTGAACCAGCCGCAGTTTGAGCTGTACAGCCCGGGCGACGTGGTGGGCCGCTCCGGAGTGGAGCTGCAGTACAACAACCTCCTGATGGGACAGAACGGGTCGCGGCAGGCGCTGGTCGATTCTCATGGACGCGAAGTGGGGCGGCTGGGCGAAACCGAAGCGATCCCGGGCAAGCCGCTCAAGCTGACGATCGATATTGATTTGCAGATCGCGGCCGAAGAAGCGCTCGCAGGCAAGAACGGAGCGATTGTGGCCATGGATCCGCATAACGGCGAGATTCTGGCGATGGTGAGCGGGCCGACATTCGATCCCAACGATTTTGCCGTGCGGGTTTCGCGCGACGAGTGGAACAAGCTGGTCGACGATCCTGACAAGCCGCTTCTCAACAAGGCGATTCAGGCGCAGCTGGCTCCGGGGTCGACGTTCAAGATCATCATGTCGGTGGCGGGATGGCAGGAAGGAATCGCTCAGACCCTGCACGTGGACTGTCACGGGAGCGCCGAATTCTACGGGCGGCGGTTTGGCTGCTGGCAGAAGGGCGGGCACGGCGAGGTCGATCTGGATAAGGCGATCTACCAGTCGTGCGACGTTTTCTTTTACACGCTGGCGGAAAAATTGGGCATTGAACGCATTGCGAAATACGCGACCGAGCTGGGACTGGGGCAGAAGACAGGCATCGATCTGCCCAACGAGGTGGCGGGCGTGATGCCGTCGGAAGAATGGAAAATCAGGAACTTCAAGCAGAAATGGTTTGCCGGTGAGACGATTTCCGTGGGCATCGGACAGGGCGCCATTGCTATTACACCGGTGCAGTTGCTGCGGGCGATCAGCGCCATTTCAATGGGCGGAAAGATGGTGGTGCCGCACGTGGTCAATCCGCAGGGATTGCCGCCGGGATACGTGGAGACCGCCGACTATACGGAAGTGAAGAATGTCCCGATTGACCCCAATGGATGGAACTACATTACCGATGCCATGTCGAAAGTTCTCCTGCCGGGAGGCACGGCGCCCTCGGCGCATGTTCCGGGAATCGATATTGCGGGCAAGACCGGCTCGGCGCAGGTGGTTTCGCTGGCGCTGCGGGCAAAGTACAAAAACAGCGAGGACTTCGCCCAGAACGGGTGGTTCGTGGGATTTACTCCGAGGCGCGATCCCGACATCGTAGTTTGCGTGCTCTTTCAGGGCGGCGAACATGGCAGGCTGGCTGCGCATCTGGCGACGCAGGTGATTAAGGCCTACGTAGACAAGCAGCGGGCCACGCCGCAGAAGATGGCGCAGAAGCCGAAGGATGGAACAGTCGATATCGGCGGGCTGTGGACGGCGCCGGACGACGGCGGAGACAAGCTGGAAAGCGGACGGTTTGTGCTGGATTTGCCGAAGCGGCCGATGGCTTTGGCAACGGCCGCACCGGGGATGCAGTGAGTTCGGGGTGCGACGGAAGTAATCGGAAATGGATGTCATCCTGAACCCTGCGTCAAGCCGGACGAGGGACCGTACGAGGGCTGGAAGCGGTGATGCAGGATCGAAGTTCCGGTGTACTGCGGGCGGTGCAATGGTTCCGGTTGGCGCCATCGACGCGGTCGAGTGACGTAGGGTCCCTCGCGCCGGCTTCGCCGCTGCCCAGGATGACAGCGGCTTTGGAAGTCACTGGCAACCGGGTACTGGGAACTGGCAACTGATTTCGAATGTCACGCTACGTATCATTCCGCGATTTTGATTGGGTGCTGTTGGGCTTCGTGCTGCTTATCTGCGGGCTGGGGGTGATGGAGATCCACAGCGCGACCATGCACACCAAGTTTGCCGGGGCTCAGGTCAAGCAGGTGTACTGGGTTTTGGGCGGCGTGGGGGCGATGTTTCTGATCAGTCTGGTGAACTATCAGGCGCTGCTGGAAAAGATTCATTGGTTTTATATTGCGGGAGTCGCGTCTCTGATGGGGGTGCTGGTATTCGGACAGAAATATCTGGGAGCGCGGCGCTGGATCAAGATGCCGGGCGGCAATCACTTCCAGCCGTCGGAGTGGGTGAAGCTGATTCTGATTCTGGCGGTGGCCAAATATTTTGCCGATATGCGGCAGCGGGAACTGTCGTGGTCGGATTTTATGAAGGCGTCGGCGATCGTCGGAATTCCCATGCTGCTGGTCATGAAGCAGCCGGATTTAGGCACGGCCCTGACCTACGTCCCGATTGCCGTCATGGGAGTTTTTCTGGGTGGGTTGCAGTGGAAGCAGGGATTGACCGTCGCCCTGATTGCGGTCGTTGGTATCGGGACAGTCTTTTTTGTGCCGCGGGTACATATTTTGAAGTCGTTCCAGAAGCAGCGATTGACCAGCTTTATCGATCCCGAACTCGATCCTCAGGGGGCGGGGTACCAAGTTGATCAATCCAAGATCGCGGTCGGTTCTGGAGGCCTGTGGGGCGGGAAAGGCTCGCAAACACACGGGGCTTTCCTGCCGGTTCCGCAAACGGATTTCATTTTCGCCGCGTTTTCCGAGGAACATGGATTCGTGGGCGCTCTCGGGGTTCTGCTGTTATACTTCATTGTGCTGATGCGTTTGACCCAGAACGCGCAAACGGCGCCCGACCGCGCTGGCACGTTCGTGGTGATGGGTGTGGTGGCTGTGCTTAGCTTCCATATCCTGGTCAATGTCGGCATGGTGGTTGGCTTTATGCCGGTCACCGGAATACCTCTGCCGTTAATGAGTTACGGTGGGTCTTCCGTGTTGTTCATGTTCCTGGCGCTGGGGATGGTGATGAATGTTCGCATGCGCCGCTTCGTAAACTAGCGGGTGAGCCGGTAGGTGGAGCAGTTTGGGAACATCGGGTTCAGGAACGCAGGTTTTGAGAACCGGAAGACGGCAGGGATAAAGGCAGTTTTGCTGTGCTTCGCTGGATTAAATCCGGGGCGCAGCCCAAAAATATCGATCGCCCTCGCGTGAAGAGGGCATTTCACCGGCGGGTTGCACTGTAAAAGGTGCAGTCAGAAGGGCCGGGCAGGATTGACGCAGGAAGATTGAACCTGGAAGGCAGCCGGGCAGGGAACGGCCCCCCGACCAAGGTAACGGTCTGAGGTTGCGGTCACAACCCCGGCAGAAGTTAAAGCGATACGTGCAAAAGATTCCCAAGCTTGTGCAGCGAACTCGACCGGGAGATCAACTCCCCGGTCCAGCTCGTCCCCTATGCGGGGCAGCGTCGCGAAGGTCTTCTCGGTTCGTTCCAATCCTCCCGCAACTTGCCTGACTATCACGCCGGCGAATCCTGACCGACTTCTTAAATCAGTCGGCGGGACCGGAGTGTTCCATGAACAAAGAACTATTTGTGTCGTCCACGCCTCACGAAACCAAGGTGGGGCTGGTGGAAGACGATCTGCTCGCAGAAATCTACCTCGAGCGGGAAAACGAGTACACCCTCGCCGGGTCCATCTACAAAGGGCGCGTAACCCGCGTGCTGCCCGGCATGCAGTCGGCCTTTGTCGACATTGGCCTGGAACGCGACGCCTTCCTCTACGTTTCCGATTTCATGGAACTGGAAGAGCATGATGACGACCTGACCGATGCCGTCCCGGCGAACCGCGGGGTGCAGGATTTGCGGCCGCAGGCGGTACGCGCGGACGCTCTTCCACTTACTGAAGGTTCGGAAACTGAAGGCAGTTTCGAGGCTGACCGCCTTGCCGAAACGGGTGATACTTCGGCGGCGCCGGAGTCGGAGTCTGCTGAAGAAGTTCATCCGGCAGCCCTTGCGGACCAGGACTCCGCGAACGCCGGAGATCAGAATCGCGATCGCGGGAGTTGGCGTGGACGGCGGCGCCGCGGGCGCGGTGGGCGGCGTGATGGACGTGGCGACGGCCGCGAGCGGGGGCCAGATCGAGGTCCGGATCGAACTGCCGACCGCGGGATGGAGGCCCGGCCGGAAGCGAGACCGGATTTCCGCTCAGAGTCACGATCCGAATCCCGGTACGCACGCCCTGCGGAGAATTTTCGTTCGTCCGAATCCACCAGAAGCCAGCCTTCAGGACCACCTCCGGGCTACACGCCCATCCTGTTGCCGGGAGAATCGATTTCGAAGTATTCGCGTTTTGCGCAACAGCCTGCCGCGCAACAGCATCCGGCCAGCGAGGCCGCGGAGCAAGCTGTACAGGAACCCGCTGCCGAACTGGCCACGCCGCTGGCCGACACCTTTCCCGAGGACGAGCCGATTTTTGCCGCCGGAGAATCGCAGGCCGAACCGCTGCACGAAGAGCACGGAGATATTGCCGGAAGCCAGGGCTCAACGCACGAAGAAGTTGCCGAGTCCACGTCGACAGTCTCCGGCTCGACGCTGTCAGCTTCGACTTCGGCGGAATGGAATCAGGAGTTCCGCAAGCCGGAAGAGATACTGCCGGCGCTGGGATGGCCAGGTGAGGCACGGATCGCGCTGGAAGAAGACGAAGTGAGCCCGGAGGAACAAGAAGAGGAGCAAGAAGAGGACAAACTAGTCAGCGTCCCCCAGCATACGGATCAGCCTCCGCAAAGCCGGCACGAGGATCAATCTCCGGTCTTCGCCGCTCCTGGGACGATGGAAGAAGAAACCATCGACGAGGAAGAAGCCGGCGCCATTCATTACGAGGCTTCCTCCGATGAAGGCTATGACGAGTTCGAAGAGGAGACGCAGGCGGCGGGTCCGGGCCGTGATGCTCACGAAACCGTGGCGGAAATTCATCGTTCGTCGATCAACGAGGCGGGATTGACCGAAGCGACTGGGGGAAGCGCTTCGGCGCCAGGAACTCCGTCTGGAACCGAAGCCGCAGCCGAGGAAGACAGCGAGGAATTGGAACTGGAAGAGGCGCAGGCCGAGGCTGAAGCCATGCTCGACGCCGAGGCTCGCGGCAACGGCACGGTCGATGCTCGAGTGGAAGTTCGCGCCCCGGCAGGCACGGCAAGCTACACCCAGCGCTCGCAACGTCCGCGTCCCGGATACGATCGCCAGGGCGGTCCTCGGGACCGCGGGCGGCGCGGAGGAGGCGGACGCCGTTTCCGGCGGCGGGAGTCGGCGCCAGTGCCGCTGATCAGCGATTTGCTGAAAGAAGGCCAGGAAATCCTGGTCCAGATTGCCAAGGAGCCTATCGGCAAGAAAGGCGCGCGCATCACCAGCCACATCGCGCTGCCGGGACGGTTCCTGGTTTACATGCCGACGGTGAATCACACCGGCGTTTCGCGCAAGATCGCGTCGGAAGAAGAGCGGCAACGTTTGAAGCGTATCATCCTCAGCGAGCGCGAGAACGGCCACGGAGGTTTCATCGTCCGCACCGCCGCGCAGAGCGCCAGCGAAGAAGAACTGCGCGCCGACATCCGCTTCCTGAAAGGCTTGTGGCAGGACATCAAGAACCGGGCGGAAAGCTCGAAGCCTCCGGCGCTGATCTACCACGACCTCAATGTTGTCGAGCGCGTGCTGCGCGACCAGGTCACGTCCGATTTCAGCGTGATCTGGGTCGACACCGAAAGCGAGTACGAGCGCATTTTGCGTTTCTTCAACCGCTTCCAGCCGGGGATGGTCAAGCGCGTCAAGCTCTACACCAAAGAGACGCCGCTGTTCGAGCAGTTCGGCCTGACGGAGGAAATGAACAAGGCGCTCAAGTCAAAAGTCTGGCTGAAGAGCGGCGGCTACATCGTGATCAACCAGACCGAGGCGCTGGTCGCGATCGACATCAACACCGGCAAATACGTCGGCAAGACACAACGCCTGGAAGACACGATCGTCAAGACCAACGTGGATGCGATCAAAGAAATCGTGCGGCAGATCCGGCTGCGCGATCTGGGCGGCATCATCATTATCGACTTCATCGATATGGATGAGCGCCGCAACCGCCAGCGCGTGATGCAGGCGCTGGAAGAAGAACTTCGCCATGATCGCGCCCCATCGAAGACCCTGCAGTTCAACGACTTTGGACTGGTCGCGATCACGCGCAAACGGGTGAAACAATCGCTCGAACGCACCATCGGCGCGCCCTGTCCGTATTGTGAGGCGACCGGATATGTGAAGTCGGTCACCACGGTCTGCAACGAAATCTATGTCGAGATGCGGAAGATTGCCAAGCATCTCGAGCACGAAGACGTCATGCTGCGCGTGCATCCCGATGTGGCCAAGGAATTAAAGACCAACAACGGCCGCCTGCTGAACGAGATGGAAGAGATGACCAAGCGCACCATCATCGTGAAGAGCGATCCGGCAGTGCACCAGCAGCAGTTCGATATCAACTAGCTGCGATCTCTGAGCAAATGAAGACGGGCGATCAATCACCCGTCTTTTTTGTTCACGAAAGGCGGCTTGCCGACCAGTTCAACGAGTGAAATTGCGGATGTTCGCCAACTACGAAGCGGCCTTTTCCTTCGGTTACTGGAGTTTGGCGATGCGAAGCCGGAGATAGGGTTCATCTGGCGCAACCTGAGGGGCACCCGCCCCACCTACCCCTGCGACCGAGTCTCCGTAGTAACATGCGGTCGTGAAAGGAGTGAATTCGCCCATAGGAGCGGCCTTGCTCGCGATTCTTTTGCCGCTTTTCAGGTCGTACTCATCGAAACTCCAGACAGGAAGTCCGCCCATTCGACGGCGGTCGCCGGCCGGCTGGTACATCTCGACTGCAACACCCGGACCGACGAGCCACTTAGTGTATTGCGGATCGCGGGACATCGGCTCGAGGGTCTTGAGACTAAGCTCTCGCTCATAAAAATCTCCTGCAGCGAGAGTCGGGACCGGGCTGAAATCACCGCATCGTCTGAAGGTCGGCTTTGAATCCGGGTACGGGCGTTCGAATCGCTCCCCGGCAGCCAGTTCTTTGACAATTTGAAATTTCCTCTTCGTCCAATGGCAGGACGCCGCGCTCTGAACGCGAAAATCGTGGTTCGACTCCACGGGAGGGAGCCGGAGCTATGGTCTATCGGCAGGATGGCTGACCGTCTATCAGCAGGGACGGGTTCAATTCCCGTTAGCTCCGCCATAAGTTTGCGGGAGATTCGTCCAGCGGCTAGGACACTGGCCTCCAGATCCAGTTACGAGGGTTCGAGTCCTTCATCTCCCGCCA
>DATJSG010000036.1:0-53512 GCA_035504195.1 Terriglobales bacterium | reverse complement strand
GACACTCCACCCCTGAAAGGGTGCTGCACGGTAACTTTCAGTTACCGTGCGCGAACCTGTTGAAAGCAGAGCAGCTAAAGGAAAATCCCGCCGATCCGGGTTGCAGTCGAGCAACCGGAAGTTAACGCAGGCGAACTTGTTGATTCTTAAGCGCGGCTGCTAGTCTCGGCTGATATGGCGAGAGAGGAAGCCGGGACATGGTGAAGCCGCCGCTGCGCACAAAATCCATCGGTTTCAAAGTCAGCGAAGAAGAGTACGCCCAGCTGGAAACGGCGGCGCAGGCCGAGGGTCGGACGCTCGGGGAGTGGTGCCGCGAGGTGATCCTGCGGGGAGGTGCCAGCAACGCAGCGGCCCACGATCCGGCCTTGGCCGAGATCATCGGAGTGCGTTTGCTGCTGGTGAACGTGTTGGGGCCTATGGCGGCGGGCGAGAGGGTGACGCCGGAGAAGTTCAACCAACTGCTGGATCAAATCAGCGAAGCCAAGCACCAGCTCGCCGCCAAGTTGCAGGCGAGCGAGAAACCGCAGCGCGAAAAACCCAGCGGCGGGAAGCGGTGATCCCATTTTTTCCGCTGGGAGTGTACAGAGCGCGGGAGCCGGGTCAAGCCTCTCCGCTTCGCTCCGACCGCCGCGCGGCGCACCAAGAACGTGCGGGCTTGACCCGGCTCCCTCTCCGCTCCTGTGTTGCTTCCAGCTAGGAAAAAATGTGATGGAAAAATGGGAGTCAGGACGGGCGAGCGAGCACAGCTGGCTATCGCCGTTTTCGTGTTCGCTTTACCGGTGCGCTGCGTTTCGGTTCGGGAATCTGCTTCCCATCCTTAAGGAGCTTCTGTAGGGCGTCGTTGAGTTGCTGTTCGAGTTTCGCTTCGTCCAGAGAGTCTGTGTGTCCAATGCGCAAGACTGTTTCTTCGCGAAACTCGTTGCCGCTATGAACACGACGCACGATCAGTTCCAGCGGATGAGAGGGATGATCCCCTTTCCTGATCCCTTCGCTTCTGGCCTTGATAATCGTGGCGATCAGGTTAATGACGCTCGTTGCCAAACCGACGCCTGCCGCGATGTACACCAACAACTCGGGGCCGCTTTCATGTTCTTCAAAAGCAAAACCGGAGTCGCGAGGGGACAGCTTGCGCAGGCTCTGGTCGATCAGTTCATAAGCGCGTGGCGAATGCTCGCGGTGAAAACATCCTGAGGTGATCCGCACTTTAATGGAAACGGCCGCTTCGCCCGGCAACGGTGCTCGCCCGGACTCGAAATGACGCATGCGTCCGCGGAAGGTTTCCTGCCAGCCAGTGTCCACAGTTCTACCTCCGGGAACGAAACGTACTCAGGACCAGCAAAAAAGAAAACCACGGCAGCCTCTCTGCGTTCTATGGGTGTGCAGAGTTAAAGTGGCCGTTGTCGTTGGAAGCCACGAGAGAGTTAATCAGACGAATGACCGCGCGCTGATCCCGTTCCGGCAATGACGCCATCCGCTGAAATCTTTTCCAAAGCCGCCGCTTCTGTGGGTTCTCTTGATCGAGCTTCGCCGGTTTCGCACCGAGCAGTTCATCGGTGGAGACGCGAAGAGCACGAGCCAGGGGGATCAGTGCCGCCGCAGTTGGAAACTCCGCTTCCGTTTCGTAATAGGAGATCGCGCGCTGGGTAGTTTCCGCAGCCTTTGCAAGTTGAATCTGAGTGAGGCCGCGCGCTTGTCGGAGCGCAACCAGGCGCTTGCCGAAAGCGGTCTGTGCTGGTTTTTTGGCTGGCATCTCAGCGGCGATTGTAAAGTCCACTTTCGGAACCTCCTGAATTACGTTGCTAGTATAAACGTAGTGCGTATATACTCGCGAACAGTTTTAGAGAACCGAAAAAATACACAAACTTCTTGACAGGGTTTTTTGCAAAGACCATGAAAACGAGCAAAAGGAGGTGCAGAGCATGGCGCGGATCGCGGAGAGCGAGATCGAGCGGTTGAAGCGGGAAATCTCGGTGCAACGTCTGGCGGAAGGGCGCGGGGTGAAACTGAAGCGCCACGGCGCGGACCTGATCGGACTGTGCCCCTTCCACAACGATCACGAGCCGTCACTGGTGATCACGCCGAGCAAGAATCTGTGGAACTGTCTGGGAGCGTGCCGCCGAGGTGGAACCGTCATCGACTGGATCATGCTGGCCGAGGGCGTCAGTTTCCGTCACGCGGTCGAGCTTCTGCGGGAGGACTTGCCGCTCGCGAGCAACAACACGCGGCCAGGTGTGCAGCGATCCACGGTGCCCAAACTGCCCGCGCCGGTCGAACGCACTGCCGATGACAGCATATTGCTGTTGCAGGTGGTGAGCTTCTACCAGGAGAGCCTGAAGCAGAGTCCCGAAGCACTGAAGTATCTGGAGAGACGCGGCCTGCAATCGGCGGAAATGATCGACACGTTCCGGCTGGGCTTTGCCAATCGCACCATCGGCTACCGTTTGCCTGCATCGAACCGCAATGCTGGCGCAGCGCTGCGCGGACGTTTGCAGAAACTCGGCATCTACCGCGAGAGCGGGCACGAGCACTTCAACGGCTCGGTGGTGATTCCGATCTGCGATCTGAGCGGCCAGGTGGTGCAGATGTACGGGCGTAAGATCACGCCAAATCTGCGCCCAGGAACACCCGATCACTTGTACCTGCCGGGACCGCATCGCGGAGTGTGGAACGAAACGGCGCTCGCCGTCTCGAAAGACATCATCCTCTGCGAAGCGCTGATCGACGCGCTGACCTTCTGGTGCGCGGGCTATCGCAACGTGACCGCGATCTACGGTGTGAACGGCTTTACCGAGGAACACCGCGCGGCGTTCCAAAAGCACGGCACGCAGAGAATCTATCTCGCTTACGACCGCGACGAAGCCGGAGAAGGCGCGGCGCAGGAGCACGCCGCGCAGTTGATGGAGATAGGCATCGAGTGTTTCCGGGTGCAGTTTCCGAAGAACATGGACGCCAACGAATACGCGCTCAAGGTGCAGCCCGCGTCGAAGAGTTTAGGAATCATGCTGAATCGCGCCGCATGGCTGGGCAAGGGCGAGCGGCCCACTGTGGCGGTGATCGAACCAGTGAAGGCCGAACCAGCAAAGATCGAGCCGGTGAAGGTCGAGCCGCCACCAGAGCCAGCGCCGCAGATCGAAGCGCAGACTCACCAACAAACCGTCGAGACTCTCGCCGCACCGATCCTCGGGGAAAAATCAGAAGAAAAAAACGAACCCGCAGCTAAAGAAGAAAATGCAATCCCACTGCCAGCCTCTCTTCCGGCTGCGCCGGTCATCGAGGAACCAGAAAAAGTTTTTTCTTTAGCCGCCCAGCCGCAGAGCGAGAGCAGCGAAGAATCCGCGCCGATTCCGCCGACGCCAGCAGCGCCCGCGCGCAGCGAGTGGCAGGTGCTCGATGCGCCGGTCGAGATCAAAGGCGACGAGATCATCATCCATCAGGGCGACCGCCGCTATCGGGTGCGTGGACTGGCGAAGAACATGAGCTATGAGTTGCTGCGGATCAATCTGCTGGTATCGGGCAAGAACACGCGCGGCGAGAACGTGTTCCACGTGGACACGTTCGATCTGTACTCGGCGCGGCAGCGCACGGTGTTCCTCAAGCAGGCCGCCGAAGAGTTAGGCGTGAAGGATGATGTGATCCGCCGCGATCTCGGCCACGTGCTCTTGCAACTGGAGGCGCTGCAGGATCAGCAGATCAAGCAGGCGCTAGAGCCGGAGGAAAAACAAATCCCGATCGGCGAGCACGAGCGCGAGGCAGCGATGGAACTGCTGCGCGATCCGCGCCTCGTGGACCGCATCCTCTCCGATCTTGAACGTTGCGGCATGGTGGGCGAAGAGACGAACAAGCTGGTGAGTTATCTGGCGGTGACTTCGCGCTTGCTCGATGCGCCGCTCGCGATCCTGGTGCAGGCCAGCTCCGCAGCGGGCAAATCGGCGTTGATGGAAGCCGTGCTCGCACTGGTGCCCGAAGAACAGCAAGTGCAGTACTCGGCCATGACCGGGCAGTCGCTCTTCTACATGGGCGAAAGCGATCTGAAACACAAGGTGCTCGCCATCGTGGAAGAAGAAGGCGCGCTCCGCGCCGCCTATGCGCTGAAACTGCTGCAATCGGAAGGCGTGCTCACCATCGCCTCAACCGGAAAAGACGCAACCACGGGACGGCTGATCACGCACCAATACCGCGTCGAAGGCCCGGTGATGATCTTCCTCACGACAACGGCAATCGACCTGGACGAGGAGCTGCTGAATCGCTGCCTAGTGCTAACCGTGGACGAAGACCGCGCACAGACGCAGGCGATCCACCAGAAGCAGCGCGAAGCGCAGACGCTCGAAGGCTTGCTCGCCAAACACGACCGCAACGAACTGCTGACCACGCATCGCAACGCGCAGCGCCTCTTGAAGCCCATGCTGGTGGTGAATCCTTATGCGCGCGAGCTGACGTTCCTCGACTCGCAGACGCGGACGCGGCGCGATCACATGAAGTATCTGACGCTGATCCGCTCGATTGCGCTTCTCTACCAATATCAGCGGCCACACAAGACCGCCACGCATCGCGGCCAGACGCTTGAGTACATCGAGGTCACGAAAGACGACATCGCAATGGCGAATCGCCTTGCCCATGAAGTGCTGGGCCGCTCGCTCGACGAACTGCCGCCGCAGACGCGGCGCTTGTTGCTGCTGGTCGACGAAATGGTGCGCCAGGACTGCGAGCAGAAAAAAATCGAGCGGCAGGACTTCCGTTTCAGCCGCAAGGACGTGCGCGTGTTCTCCCGCTGGAGCGATTCGCAACTGAAGCGGCATCTGCATCGCCTCGAAGAACTGGAATATCTGGTGGTGCACCAGGGCGGACGCGGCCAGAGCATGGTTTACGAACTGGTGTTCGAGCGCCGCGAGGACAGCGCGCGGCCCGCACTACCGGGACTGATCGAGATCGAAAAGCTCTCTGGATGCGAGTACGACGGAAAGAAGTCTGGCCTCGAAAGCCAGAGGTCCGGGTCAAGTCCGGCCCAAGTTCGGGGGGCGTCCGGGAGTGGTGCGGGTCGGAAATCGCCAGCAACGACGCGGGCGGAAAGCGATTTTTACGAAGATCGTGAGAAAAACACTTCCTGGGAGCGCGAGCAAAATCCTGTCCTAGTTGTACCGCCCATCGTTGCCGCTAAGACCAACGGCGTAGCTCTCGCTGAGGTGAAGTGATGGCGCGGGTCACGAAGAAAGGCAAAGCCGACGCCGCCCGCACCACGCCGCTAGAGATCATGATGCGCGAGCATCTAGCGGCCATGCGGGTGCGAAACTACTCCGAGCAGACGGTGCACACTCGCGAGTTTCATCTCAGCTTCTTCATCCAATGGTGCCAGGAGCGCAGCATCGAAGCTCCCATCGAAGTGACCCGGCCCGTGATCGAACGCTATCAGCGCTACCTGTTTCATTACCGCAAAAAGAACGGCCAGCCCTTGAGCTTCCGTTCGCAGCACTCGCGTCTGTCGCCCTTGCGCATGTGGTTTCGGTGGATGACGCGGCAGAATCACATCCTGCACAACCCGGCATCGGAGATCGAGCTGCCGCGCCTGGGCCGCGTGCTGCCCAAGAACATCCTCTCCGCCGACGAAGTAGAAAAAATCCTGTTGTTGCCCGACATCAACGACCCTATCGGCTTGCGCGACCGCACCATCATGGAGGTGTTGTACTCAACCGGAATCCGGCGCATGGAGATCATCGGGCTGAAACTCTACGATCTCTCACTCGACCGGGGCGTGGTGTTCGTCCGCCAGGGCAAGGGCAAGAAAGACCGCTACGTGCCGATTGGAGAACGCGCAGCAGCGTGGCTCAAAAAATACATCGCGGAAGCGCGTCCCAAGCTCGCTCTCGAACCCGACGACCTGACCGTGTTCCTGACGGCGCAGGGCGAGCCGTTCAACCGCGACCACATGACTTCGACGGTGAAAGAGCGCATCGACGCGGCCAAGCTCGGAAAGACCGGAGCCTGCCACTTGTTCCGCCATACGATGGCGACGTTGATGCACGAGAACGGAGCCGATATCCGCTTTATCCAGGAGATGCTCGGCCACGCGCGACTGGAAACCACGCAAATCTACACGCAGGTGTCGATCCGCACTTTGCAGCAGGTGCATTCCGCCACGCATCCATCGGCCACACTGGAACACCACGCGGCCCCGCAACCGCTGCCTAGAATCGCTCCCGAAACCCCGCCCGGAGGACCGACTACCGAGGACCTGTTCGCCGTTCTGGACGCCGAATCGGAGGAGGAATCGGAGGACAAAGACGCATAGAGGACCGACCAAAATCCGCTCGGTTTCCTGTCCCCAAAGCCTTACAATCAGGCAGTACATGGACTCTGCTTTCCGCAGTGCAATCCCGGACTTATCTCTAGCTGCAATCGCGCAGCTAAGCGGAAACTCGCATCTGGGGTTCGCGACTAAAAATACAGCCCGGCATCCGGGCATCGAGTGGTCTAAGTCCACGCTCGCATTAGGGGTGCCGGAGTGGAGCGGAAAAACTGCGTCAGGTCCCGCTGTTGCCGCCAACAACGTCCCCGGGGGACGCGAACGCGCCATGAACTGGAGCGATAAAAACGGCAACCTATGGCTCTACGGTGGCGTAATGTATGGCGGATCGGCTTTTGGCGACCTTTGGGAGTACAGCCCCTCAACCAACATGTGGACCTGGGTCAGTGGAAGCAGCACGCCGGATATGGCTGCCGTCTACGGCACGCAAGGAACTCCCGGTGTCTCCAACTTCCCGGGGTCGCGGTCCGACGCGGTTGGTTGGACCGACAATGCTGCCAACTTATGGCTATTCGGGGGAGCGCAGCAAGATGCAGAAGGAATTGGCTTGCTGAACGACCTCTGGCGTTACCAGCCATAAGTTTGCTGAGAATCCTCCGTCCTTGCGTTTTCATCGGCGTCACTTCTCTATGACATGGAGTGCTTCCGCAGCTCGGAACCGGAATCCCAGTGTTGTTGTTCGCGTCACGCTGATAGCAACAGTTATCGTGCCGCTGCCCTACCCTGACACAATGGAACAACCGCCCAAAATCTGTTACGAAGCCGTGCAGAACGCGAAAAGTTAAATCCTGAAGCGCTCATTGATCCCCTATCCGGGCACACCTCCCTGTGATTGAAATCACATACCTTCTCAGTCGCTCACGCTAACGTCAGAAGGGACCGTTCGCTGCAGCGGGAGGGGCTTTCCATGTCGATTGCGACCCCAAGTACTACACGCGTTCTGAACTCCGCGCTCGAAACCAAGATCATGAGCGCCGCCGAGGCTGCAGCCCTGATCCGCTCCGGCGACCAGATCGGCATGAGCGGATTTACCGGCTCCGGCTATCCCAAGGCCGTGCCCATGGAACTGGCTCGCCGCATCGCCGACGCGAACTTCCGCGGGCAGAAGTTTCAGGTCAGCGTCTTCACCGGCGCCTCCACCGGACCAGAACTTGACGGCGCACTCGCCATGGCGGGAGGCATTCATCTCCGCCTGCCCTACCAGTCCGATCCTGAGACACGCAAGCGCATCAACGCCGGCGAAATGGAGTACATGGACATTCACCTGAGCCATGTCGCTCAATTCGTGGAATACGGATTCCTCGGCAAACTTGACGTCGCGCTCATCGAAGTCACGGCAATACTCGAAGACGGACGCGTCGTGCCAAGCTCTTCGATCGGCAACAACAAGACGTGGGTCGATCAGGCCGAACGCATCATTCTCGAAGTGAACTCCTGGCAACCGGCAGCGCTCGAAGGCATGCACGATATTTATTACGGTCTGGAGCCGCCGCCGAATCGCGGTCCGATCCCGCTGGTGCGTCCCGGCCAGCGCATCGGCACGCCGTATCTCAAGGTTCCCGCCGAGAAAATCGCAGCCATCGTGCTCACGAATTCTCCCGATCGCAACAGCGCCTTCAAGACCCCCGACGACGCGTCCAAGCGCATCGCCGGGCACATTCTGGAATTCCTGACCTGGGAAGTGAAGAAAGGCCGCATGCCGGCAAATCTTCTCCCGTTGCAGTCGGGCGTGGGCAACATCGCGAATGCAGTCCTGTTTGGCCTGGAGGAAGGTCCGTTCGAGGGCCTGACTTCCTACACCGAAGTCATTCAGGATGGCATGATTCGCCTCCTGAAATCAGGCAAGCTGACCTCGGCATCGGCCACGGCATTTTCTCTCAGCCCGGAAATGCTCAACCAGGTAAATGCCGATATGGCCAGCTATCGCGATCGCATCGTGCTCCGTCCACAGGAAATTTCGAATCATCCTGAAATCATCCGCCGGCTCGGCGTGATCGCCATGAACGGCATGATCGAAGCCGACATCTACGGCAACGTCAACTCGACCCACGTCATGGGATCGCGCATTCAGAACGGCATCGGCGGCTCCGGCGATTTCGCCCGCAATGGCTATCTCTCGATCTTCATGGCCCCATCTACGGCGCAGACCGGGACAATCTCCACCATCGTTCCCATGGTTTCCCACGTCGACCACACCGAGCATGACGTCCAGGTCGTCGTCACCGAGCAGGGATTGGCCGACCTGCGCGGTCTTTCACCCCGCCAGCGCGCGCATCTCATCATTGAGAAATGCGCCAGCCCGGACTACAAGCCTCTGCTCCTCGAGTATCTGTCGCGAGCGGAACGGCTCTCCTACGGCAAGCACACGCCGCATCTCCTGACCGAATCGCTGGGCTGGCACAACCGCTATCTCCGCACCGGCAACATGAAGCCGCGGGAGGAGAACTGAGGAGAAGTGGGCGACCGCGTGGAAGAGCGGCCCCTTCAGGGCCGCGTTCGATTTCGCTGAAAACGGCCTTCAGGCCCCGTGAGCTTCCCTGGGCTCTGTGTTACGTCCAATACGTCCGATCCAAGCTCCGGTATTGAATCGCCTCCGCAATATGCTTCGGCTCCAGATTCGCCGAGTCTTCCAGATCGGCGATGGTTCGCGCGACCTTCAGAATGCGGTCGTGCGCGCGCGCGCTCAGCCCCTGCTGGGTCATGGCGCGTTCCAGCAGCCGCTCACAGTCGAGGGAAAGTTCACAGAAAACTCGAATGTGCCGCGACGACATCTGCGCATTGCAGTAAAGTTTCTCGCGGGAGGTCGCGAACCGTTCCAGCTGTTTCTGGCGCGTCCGCAGCACGCGCTCGCGAATCTTGGCCGAGTCCTCCGGCACGCTCGTCGACCGCATCTCTTTGTAATTCACCGCCGGCACATCGATGTGAATGTCGATTCGGTCCATCAGCGGCCCGGAGATCTTCGAGATATACCGCTGGATCATCGGCGTGGTGCACTGGCAGTCGCGCGAGCGGTCGTTGTGAAATCCGCAGGGGCAGGGATTCATCGCCGCCGCCAGCATAAAGCGCGCCGGAAACGTCAGCGACATCGAGGCCCGAGCAATCGACACGGTCCCGTCTTCCAGCGGCTGGCGCAGCACTTCCAGCACATTGCGCGGAAACTCCGGCAGTTCGTCGAGAAACAGCAGCCCGTTGTGCGCCAGCGAAACCTCACCCGGCCGCGGGATCACCCCTCCGCCAATCAGTCCAGCATCGGAAATCGTATGGTGCGGCGAGCGATACGGCCGCGTCCCCACCAGCCCCGTTCCCTGGTCCAGCACGCCGGCCACGCTGTGAATCTTGGTCGTCTCCAGCGCCTCCTCAAACGTCAGCGGCGGCAAAATAGTCGGCATGCGCTTGGCCAGCATGGTCTTGCCCGAACCCGGCGGCCCGATCATCAGAATGTTATGCCCGCCGGCGCAGGCAATCTCGATCGCCCGCTTGGCCGTCTGCTGGCCGCGCACATCCTTAAAGTCGACAAAGAACTGCTGCGCCTCGCGCAGCAGAGAATCGCCGTCGGCCTTGATCGGAACGATGCCATTCCCGGAATTCACGAAGTGAATCACATCCAGCAGCGACCGCACGGGATACACTTCCACGCCGCCAACCATCGCCGCTTCCTTGGCATTCGCCTCAGGAACGACCATCCGCGTAATCTTCCGTCCGCGTGCTTCGAGGGCGATGGGCAGCGCTCCACGAACCCCGCGCACCCCGCCGTCGAGCGAAAGCTCGCCCACAAACAGGCAATCTCCAATGTCTTTCTTCGTCAGCCCGCCATACGCCCCTACAATGCCCAAAGCCATCGGCAGGTCAAATCCCGATCCTTCCTTCTTAATGTCGGCCGGAGCCAGATTGATGGTGATATGCGTGGGCGGAATGTCGTATCCGCAGTTCTTCAGCGCCGCCCGCACCCGGTCCCGGCTCTCCCGCACCGCGGCGTCGGGCAATCCGACGGTATGAAAGTGGTCCTGGTCGCACTTGATTCCCGAACAGTCGACTTCCACCTGAATAATGTTGGCGTCGATGCCGTAAACCGCGGCGCTGAGCGTCTTGTAGAGCATGAGTTGCGCAGAGATAGCTGGGCGGGGCGAAGGCACACGAGCGCCTCCGCTTCGTCCCAAGCGTCCGGCTATCCACCTTACGATCTCTGGAACGGCGCTGGCTGTGACGGCTGTCACCATAGCCTGTGGAAATCTTCGCGTGGCTGCCACGAGGCAATCGCAATCCCTCTATTTGCCTGTCTCTCGGCCCAACTCCGTTTAATTGTTTTGTCTCATGCTTTTTGATGACCGACTGGGAACATGCCCGCAAACCATATTGTTCGCTATCCTCTCAACAGGATAGGATGAGCTAGATTGTTGCCCTCCTCCGCCCAATGACCACGGACTCACCCAAACCTTCGCGCCCGCCTCGTTCGCCTGGAAATCTTGACCGCGAGGAATCTCAACTCTGGCGCTGGGCACTTTGGTTCATGATTTTTCTGGCCGCCGCCCTCGCCGCTCTGCTCTGGGAGCGCCTGGAGAACGTTCCTTACCAGCTGCGTGCCATTCCGATCGGTGTACTGGCCCTGTCGGTCCTGTTCGCCGTCTACGCCTATGGCCGCAAGCGTGAAGTCGGTGAATTGAAGGTTCTTCTCCACGGGCTGCAGGAGCATGTCGGCGCGGCGCCGTCGGAAGAGCAGCTGGACCAGCTCAGCCAGGTGATCCAGCGCTCGCAGCGCAACTTCAAGGAGCTGATCGACTCCATCGACGACCCGGCTTGCGCAGTATCGCTCGACGGCACGCTGCGGACCGTCAACAAGCGCGTCAGCGACTTGGCCCGACTGCCCTACTCCGAGCTGGTCGGGCGCAGGATCTACGACCTGATCGAGGAACCGAATCGCGAAGACATCGAACGCGGGTTAGGCCGGTTCCTGGAATCCAGGCGCTGGACCGGCACCGCGAAGATTCAGCTGAAGAACAGTTCCCGGCCGCTTTACTTCGATTGCGTCGTAAACGGCATCGTGAAAGGCGACGAAGTCGTCGGCGCCAGCATCCTGGCCCGCGACGTCACCGAGCAGCGCGAAAAAGAAATGCGCTTTACCGCCTTGTTCGAAACCCTGCAGGAGGGCGTCTACTTCAGCACGCCCGATGGACAGCTGCTCGACGCCAATCCTGCTCTCGTCGCCATGCTGGGATACGCGGAAAAAAGAGATCTCTTGTCCGTCGACGCGGCGGCGCTGAACTTCGAGGGCGGACAGCCCGTCCTTGGCCGGGCCGCGGACGACCGTGGCGGCGTCCGCACCCGTGAGGTCAAACTTCGCCGCAAGGATGGCACTCCGGCGATCTTTCTCGATTCCTCTCGAGCCGTGTGGGATGCGTCCGGCAACATCATCCGCTACCAGGGCACTCTGGTCGACATCACCGAAAAACGCAAGATGGAGCGCCAACTCGCGCAGCAGGAAGAATTCCGCCAGCGGCTGCTCGAGAGCTTCCCCGATCTGATCCTCGTCGTCGATCTTGAGGAGCGCTACACCTTCGTGAGTTCCCGGTCCCAGGAACTGCTCGGTTATGCGCCCCAGGACATGATGGGGAAAAAGATCTCTGACTTGGAAGATCAGTCGTCGGAATTGGCGGTGCTGTATCGCTCGATCGTTTCGGGCGAGCAGGTCATCGCCTCGGCGGAATATGGAGCACGCCATCGCGACGGCAGTTGGCGGACCATGCGAGCTTCCGGCAGTCAACTGGTCGATGCCGAAGGCAGGGGTTCCGAGGGCAGGGGTTCCGAGGGAAAGATCAGCGGAGCCATCATTTCCGTTCGCGATATTACCATGGAGCGGAAACTCGAACAGCAAGTCGTCCAAAGCGAACGCCTCGCAGCCATGGGAGCCATGATCGGCGGCGTGGCCCATGAACTCAACAATCCTCTGACCAGCATCCTCGGCGTCAGCGAGCTGCTGCAGGACACCGAGACCAACGAAACTTCGCGCAAGCAGCTTGCCATGCTGCAGCAGCAGGCGCGCCGTGCCGCGGACATCGTCCAGAACCTCACTTATTTTTCGCGACCTCCCGCTCCCGGCAAGAGCGCCATCAATCTGCTGGAGGTCGTCGAGCGCACCTTGAACCTGCACGCCTATTCGCTGCGCAAGAACAACATCACGGTCGATTTTCTGAAAACGCCGGGCGCTCCGCTGGCCCTGGGCGATCCTCATCAGCTCATGCAGGTATTCCTGAACTTGATTGTCAACGCCGAGCAGGCCATCCGCGAAGCTCGCGACCGCGGTACGTTAAGAATTCGCCTGGGCAGAACCGGCAACTCCGCGTGGGTTAGCTTTCACGACGACGGCCCGGGGATTCCAAAAGAAAACCTCTCCAGCATCTTCGACCCCTTCTACACCACCAAGCGCCCCGGACGCGGCACCGGATTGGGCCTAAGCATCTGCAAGTCAGTCATGAAAGAACACAACGGCAGCGTAGAAGCCGCCAATGCCCCCGACGGCGGAGCAGTCTTCACTGTGACCTTGCCAGTAGCCGGACCAACGTAACGACCCATGTGGTGACGGCCGCCTCGGCCGTCCAAGCGAGGGCGAAGCCCCGCGCCACTACCAATTCCCCCCGACCCGACCCATGTGGTGACGGCCGCCTCGGCCGTCCAAGCAAGGGCGAAGCCCCGCGCCACTACCAAATCCCCGCGAGCTAGCCCAGAAAGAAATTCTCCACACCGGGTCTATCTCTCCACCGCCATCGCCACCGCATTCCCGCCACCCAAACACAGCGCGGCAATCCCGCGCTTCACATCCCGCCGGATCATCTCATAAATCAGCGTCACCAGAACTCGCGCCCCGCTCGCTCCAATCGGATGGCCAATCGCAACCGCGCCCCCGTTCACATTGACTTTGTCGGGATTCAATCCCAACTCCCGCATCACCCCCAAAGCCTGCACCGAGAACGCCTCATTCAATTCGTACAGATCGACATCCTCATTCTTCCACCCGGTCTTCTCCCAGATCTTCCGCACCGCGCCCACCGGAGCCATCATCACCCACGCCGGATCGATGCCGCTCGTCGCCTGCGCCACGATACGAACCATCGGCTTCGCGCCCAGCTCCTTCGCTCGAGTCGCGCTGGTCACCACCACCGCGGCAGCCCCGTCGTTCACGCCGGGTGCATTCCCCGCGGTAACTGTCCCATCTTTCTTGAACGCCGGCTTCAACGCTCGCAGGACTTCGATCGTCGTGTCCTCGCGCGGAGATTCATCCTTATCGAAGATCACCGGAGCCGCGCCCTTCTTCTTCGCCGGAATCTCCACCGGCACGATCTGCGACTTGAATCTGCACTCCTTGATCGCCGACACCGCCTTGCGGTGCGAGTTCACCGCAAACTCGTCCTGCTCCTCGCGCGTGATGCCGTATTTCTCCGCAACGTTCTCGCCGGTAATCCCCATGTGGTAGTCGTTGTAGATATCCCACAATCCATCGTGCACCATGGAATCGACGATCTGCGCATTGCCCAGCCGGTATCCCTTGCGCGCCTGCGGCAGCAGATAAGGCGCGTTCGTCATCGACTCCATCCCGCCCGCAACGACGATTGAACTGTTTCCGGTCTGAATCGCTTGTGCAGCCAGCGCCACGGCTTTCAATCCCGAGCCGCACACCTTGTTGATTGTCATGGCACCTACCGCCGAAGACAGTCCGCCAAAGATCGCTGCCTGCCGCGCCGGATTCTGACCGAGGCCGGCGGAGACAACGTTGCCCATGATGCACTCATCAATCTCTGCGACCTCGACGTCCGAGCGCTTCACCGCCTCGCGCACCGCAATCGCGCCCAGTTGCGGCGCACTGAAATCCGACAGGCTGCCTTGAAATTTTCCTACCGGAGTCCGGCAGGCCGAGAGGATGACAACATCGTCAAAAGAGGCCATGAATCAAGCTCCCACGAAGATTTCGCGCTCTCATTATAGATGTATGCCAGGGAGAATCGCTTCATCGCAGACAGACTCCAAGCACTGCGAGATCCGCGAAGAAAATATCCTTCTTCCGTGCCGCCGCAGGTGCTCGCTCGCACGTTCCCTCATTCCTCAGACACCGAAATCGAGTCTGCTTCCCTCCACGACTCGAAAAATTCGACCGCCTCCTGCCGCATGGTTCAGCGGCATGACTTTCGTACAGCGACCTCACACCACTTGCATCATCATTTTTCTCTTGACTTCATTTTTCAATAACTCTATGTTTCAACTAGTTGCAACAAAACATCGTTGCAAATTTTCCATGAAGAATGGAAGGGAGAATAGGAACCATGGCAACCAAGAAAAAGGCAAAGAAGAAAAAGAAGCATTAAGAAAGTTCAGTACGAGTCAAAAAGGGGACGCCAAAAGCGTCCCCTAAGTTTTTTTGTCACCAAACTCCAACCCGGCCGCGCCTCAGTTGATCGGCGTCGCCAGCGCCGGAGCGCGATGCGGAATGCGTTTCTCCTTCTCCGGACACAGGCTGCGATAAGCGCAGAAGTTGCAATGGATGCCGGGCTTCGCATCGAACTTCCCTTCCGCAATCTTCTTCGCAGCATCCTCCACTCGCGCGCGAGCCGCGACCAGATCGCTCTCGCTGCGCGTCGTAAACACCGGAACGTTCTCCTCCAGATTATGAAAGCTCAGCGTCCCGACCTTGTATCCCCACTTCTCACGAGCCGCGATCGCATACAGCGATAGCTGCAAACTCTCGTCGGCGTCTTCCTGATCGCGAGCCTTGCCCGTCTTGTAATCGACCACGGCAACGGTTCCGTCGGGCCGGCTGTCGATCCGGTCGATCCGGTCGATCCGCCCCACCACCGTGACAGGACCGATATGAATCTCGAACCCCTCCTCTGTATGCAGAACCTGCGAAGCAGGCGCCGATCGCACCGATGTAAGGAACTCCGCTAACTGCGCGACACCCTGCTTCTCATAAAGTTCGTGCTGGTAAGCTTCCCGTATTCCCGCCGAAGCGAGATCCTCGCGGAACTGCCCGATGAGTTCCTCGTCACTCTTCGCCCGCCCCAACCGCACCGAATCAAAATAAGTCTTGAGCACGCGATGGATCGCGGCGCCATACTGCATAGCGGCAGCCGGCTCGCCCGCAATGCGCCAATCGCGCTCCAGCTTGAACCGCAACCCGCAACGCTCGTAGGTATCGACCGCAGAGGCGCTCAGCCGCGAGTGCAACCCCTCCAGTACCGGCAACTCGAACCACCGATTCGTCTGCGACTCCGCCGGGTAGGCCAAAGAAGTTGCCGCGAAAATCTCCAGTTTGCCCTGCGCTCCGCTCGCCGGAATCGCTCGCAACCAGGGCGCAAGACTCCGGTTCTCGATCAGCTCGCGCATGTAGCCGTCGGGATTTTTGTTGGCCTTCCCTTTTCCCTGCTTCGAATAAATGCGCAGCGTGTCTCGCGCCCGGGTCATGGCCACGTAGAACAATCGCCGCTCTTCCTCTTTGTGCAGCACGGAATCGTCAGCCTCGGTGAGCGAATCGGCATCGCGCAATTCCCGGGGAAACGCCACCAGCGTCTCCTTATACGAACTCGGAAAAGAACTGGCATTGGCTCGAAGAATAAAGACGTGCGCGAATTCCAGTCCCTTGGCCCCATGCACCGTCATCAGCCGCACCGCGTCCTCCGCGTCTCCGGATTGCAACGGAATCACGCCGCCGGCCTCGCGGAAATATGCCAGATAGTCAACCAGCTCCTCCAGATCGGTGCTCCGGTTGACCTTCTTCTTTTCCCAGTCGGCCACGAATTGCAAGGCCGCCTTAAGAATCGGCGAAGCCGCGTCCAGCCCAAACTTTCCGACAATAATCTCCAGCGCAGCCCGCGCCTTAACCCCACGCCGCCGAATTTCCTCGCGGGCGCTCGCGATCGCAGCCAACACGTCAGCACCGCCATCGACCCGGCCAAGGGCGGAGGACAACGGCACGACCTTGCTCTCACGGCTCTCGCGCGCAATCGCTCGTAGAACCTGCCGAAGCTGCCCGGCATCGACATGAAAACGCGGAAGCGCTGCCACGCGAAACAGGCTCACGTCGTCTCCGGCCGAAACAATGGCGTTCAAACACGCAAACAGATCGCGCGCCTCCGGCGTATCGGAAATGTCCATGCTCTCAATGACGAAAGGAATATCGGCTTCCGCCAGTTCGTGCACCACCTCATCGCGCTGGTAGTGCGAGCGGTAGAGAACGCCAAAGTCAGACCACTTGCAGCGGGACTTCTTATGCGCATCACGCAGGCAACCCACCAGCTCCGGAGCCTCCGCATCTTTATGCGCGAGCACAACCACCGACACCGGAGAACTCACAAGTTGAGTCCCCGCTTTCGCCGCAGCCTCTTCGCGCGCCGACTGCAAAGGCGCGCGCTTATAGGCGAGCGCTCCATCAGGATTTCTGGCGAAGACCGGCGGATTCTCGTCGATCAGCGCAAAGGCGCTGCGAAGAATCGGCGTGGTCGAACGCCGGTTCTTGTCCAGAACCACGACCCTTGCGCCGGCGAAGTGCCGATGAAACAACTCAAACGCAGCGCTCGAAGCCCCGCGAAAACGGTAAATCGCCTGATCGGGATCGCCGACCGCGAAAATATTTCCCTGCGCCCCTGCGAGCCGAGCCAGAATCTTGATCTGCGCGAAGTTCGCGTCCTGAAATTCGTCGGCCAAAATGAACCGAGCGCTGGACCGCGCCTGCGCCAGAACATTTTCGTCGCTGTGCAGCAACCCGTGCGCGCGCGTAATCATGTGGCTGAAAGTTCCCAGATTCTCTTCCGCGAGCCAGCGCTCCATGGTCGAGTAAACGCGAGCGATCTCCCGGCAGCGCCCGAGAACTTCGGCGTCATCCAGAACATTTTTCGACTTGGCGACCCGCGGCATGGGAACCTCGCCCCGCTCCAGCCGCTCGACATATCGCGAATATTTTTCCGGAGTCACCAGCTCGTCATGGCAGCGGCTCACAAACTCCAGCAGGTCGTTCAGGAACTGCGCCGGGCTGGCCGCCCGAATATAGTGCTCCAGATGAAGCTCGCGCATGTGCCGCCGCAGGTAAATCCAAAGATCCTTTTCATCGAGAACCCCGAAATCCTGGTGCACTCGTTTCAGCAGACCCAAACAATAATCGTGAAACGTGGTCGCCTGCACTTCTTTGCCATCCAGCAACCTGCGCAGACGCTCACGCATTTCGTCGGCGGCGTTGACCGTGTAGGTGAGCGCAAGAATCTCGCCGGGTTGCGCGTGGCCTTCGCGCACCAGCCGTTCGATGCGATAGGTGAGAACCGAAGTCTTGCCCGTCCCGGCGCCGGCCACGACCAGCATCGGACCATTCACATGCTCAATGGCCTCGCGCTGCCGGTCGTCGGGAATGAACCCAGCGGGGCTCGCGTTGGACTTTGCAGACGGCATTGCGGCTCAGGATATCACTTACCAGTAGCGGATAACGGCTGGCCGAGTTCAGAGAAAACGACAGCAGTACCGGCGATGGCCGCAGTCTCGGCCCGAAGGATCGTCTGACCTAGAGAAGCGGATATCCATTCCGCCTTTTGGAATGCTTGAAGTTCTTCCGCCGACCATCCGCCCTCGGGGCCAACCGCAAGAAGTAGGTCATGGATCCGGGCAGATGCGATCAAATCGCGCAGCAAAATCTGCCGCTCCGCTTCCGCCAGCACAATTCGCAACGATCCGGGCCGCGTGATCACATCACCCAACTTGGACGGAGCCTCAATCTCCGGCGGCCCTTCGCGCCGCGACTGCTCCGCGGCTTGCAACGCAATCCGCCTCCACCGCTCCACGCGCTTCCCCGCCGCAGCCGCCAAGTGCGCATCCGTGCGCCGCGCGATCACCGGAACAATCCGCGCCACGCCCAGTTCCGTGCATTTCTCGATCGCCCACTCCATGCGATCGAACTTGAACACGGCCAGCAGCAGAGTCACTCGCGCCACCTCGACTGCCGGAATTTTCTCTCCCAGCTCGAACTCCACTCGATCGCCGGCAATCGCAACAACAGTCGCGCGACGCACATCGGCCCCGGCAGCCATATCAAATTCCTGCCCAACCCGCGCCCGTAGCACGCGCACCAGGTGATCCGCGTGCGCCCCCGTGAGCGCCGCCCGATTGCCGGAGACTTCATCCGCAATCCATCGTCGGCGTGTCATGTGGTTTTTAGCAGGAGTAGCGCAGACAAAAACTTTATCCGAATATATCCTTTACCTTGCCGAGCAGCGATCGCAGCAACGGCTGGTTATCGACTTTCGACAACACATCCAGTTCCTGCAGCAATTCTTTCTGGCGTTTGTTCAGTTTGGTCGGCACCTGCACCCGAACCTCGACATACAAGTCGCCTTTGCCGTGGCCGTTCAACACCGGAACGCCCTTATTCCGGATGCGAAACATCGCTCCAGGTTGCGTCCCATCGGGAATTTTCAGCGTATGCTCGCCATCCATGGTCGGCACGCGAATTTCAGCGCCCATCGCGGCTTGCGCCACCGAAATCGGGACCACGCAGTGCAAATCGTTGCCCTCGCGCGCGAAGAAAGCGTGCTCCTTCACGTGCAGCACCACGTACAAATCGCCGGCCGGCCCGCCGGACTGTCCCACTTCCCCCGCTCCCGAAAAACGAATCCGCGTTCCATCTTCCACGCCCGGCGGAATTTTCGCGTCCACGCTCCGCTGCCGCAGGACGCGGCCTTCGCCTTTGCACTTCGCGCAGGGATCGGTAATCACGCTCCCCGTCCCCTGGCAGTTCGGGCAGGTGCGGGCAATGCTGAAAAATCCCTGCTGATAACGAACCTGCCCGCGTCCCCCGCAGGACCGGCAACTGGTCGCACCCTTGCCCGGAGCGGCTCCCGAGCCGCGGCACTCTTCGCAGGCCTCGTGCCGGCGAACCTCGACTCGCGTCTCCGTGCCGAAGAAAGCCTCTTCAAATTCCAGCGTAATGTCTTCGCGAAGATCGGCCCCGCGCTGCACCCGGCTGCGGCGGCGTCCGCCCGAGCCTCCACCAAACATGTCGCCAAAGCCAAAGAACTCCCCGAAAATATCGCTGAAGTCCTGAAAAACCGTCGGATCGATTCCCGCTCCACCGCCAGACGCCCCGCCCAACCCGGCATGACCGTAGCGGTCGTACACCGCGCGCTTTTCCGAATCCGCAAGCACGGCGTAAGCCTCGCTCACTTCTTTGAACTTCTCCTCCGCGTCCGGATTATTCGGATTCCGGTCAGGATGAAACTGCAGCGCCAGCTTCCGATAAGAACTTTTCAGCTCCTGCTCCGTCACCGTGCGGCTCACGCCCAGCACTTCGTAGTAATCGCGTTTTGCGTTCGTCGTCAGAAAATAAACCTCTCTTCACCAATAAAATCCAGGCAGATTGTCATCCTGAAAGAAAGACCCCAGGCAACTCGTCATCCTGAACGCCGGCCCAAAGCCAGCGCGAGGGACCTCAGCCATTGCTGACTCAGTCAGCGCAGTCGACCCGAGAGCGCGTTCCCACTGTTTCACGGATTCTTCGCGACCTTCACCATCGCCGGACGCAGCAGCCGTTCCTTGAACTTGTACCCGCGCTGCAATTCCTCGAGCACCTCATGGTCCGCAGCATCGGAGGTCTCCACCATTTCAATCGCTTCGTGAAAGTGCGGATCGAATAGTTCGCCCTTGGCAGGAATGGCGCGCACGCCCAGCTTCGCCAACGCATCCTGCAGCTGCTTGTAGATCAGTTCCACTCCGCTGCGAAAATCGCCTGGCTCCGACTTCACCTGCAAAGCGCGTTCAAAGCTGTCAATCACCGGCAGCAGCGACTTGATCGCGTCCAGCGTAGCGAAATCGCGAAAGTCCTGCTGCTCCTTGGCGGCGCGACGGCGCGCATTTTCAAATTCCGCCTGCGTCCGCGCCAGCCGATCGAGCAGCGAGTCGCGCTCCGCCTTCAGCTTCTGCAACTCCGCGTTCGATGCCTCATCCGCGGCCGCCGAACTCCCAGCCGTTGCCGGAGAATTTTCGTCTCCGTCGGCGGGAGGCAGCTCGCGCTCCACATCCAGCGCTTCCGTCTCCGATTTTCCGTTCGATTTTCCCATCACCACGTTCCTTACTCCGATTCATTCAGGATCTTGTCAAACAGCCGCGCAATGTAAGACACCGCGGTAATCGTGTGTTGATAATCCATTCGCGTCGGCCCAATCACCGCCAGCGAACCCATCACTTCATTGCCCGCGTGCGCCGGCGCTCCGATCAAAACAAAATTCTGCATCGAGGGCAGCGCCTGGTCGAGTCCAATCACCACCCGCACCGCTTCCTGCTTCACGTCGAGGTAAGCCCCGAGCAGCTGGACAACTTTCTCCTTTTCCTCCAGCGTCTTCAGCATCTCCTGCAGGCGTTGCCGATCTTGTTCGCCGGCCACCAGATTCGCCGCGCCTTCCACAAACACCACCTGCGACCCCTGTTCCGCCGCCAGCGCACCCTGCTTGTAAAGCTGCTCAATCGAGTGCATCAGCCGGTCGTACTCGCTGCGCTCCTGTTCCAGGCGTCGCGCCAGTTCCGAGCGCATCGACTCCATCGTCCAGCCGCGAAAATTCTCGTTGATATACCGCGCCGCCAGGTCCAGATCAGCCTGCGACAAATCCAGCCGCAGCACCCGATCCCGCACCAGCCCGGACCGCGTCACCAGCACCGCCAGCACCTTCTGGTCGCCCAGCCGCGAAAAATACACGTGCTCCAGCGCGTTCTTCGGGCCGCTCGTCGCCACGGTCACACCTACGTTGCGCGAAATCAGCGACAGCACATGCGAAGTCCGCTCCATGAACTCCTGCACATCCGTAATCCCCGCCAGCGAATCGGAGATCATGGTCTCTTCCTGCGGCGCCAGCCGCGCATCGCCGGAAATCTGCTCCACGTAATACCGATAAGCCTCTGTGGTCGGCACACGTCCGGCGGAAGTGTGCGGCTGCTCCAGAAATCCCGCATCCGACAAATCCGCCATCACATTTCGAATCGAAGCCGGACTCAACCCCTCGCGGTTCGACCGCGCCAGCGTCCGCGACCCCACCGGCTCGCCCGTCGAGATAAACGTCTCCACGATCGCGGTCAGGATTTCGCGCTCGCGATTCCCGATATTAGGATCAGCAGGCATGTTTTCGTTGTATCAGCTATCTCGATCCGAGCGGCATCGGCCCTGGGAGACACTGCTTCCTGATCTATTTTACCTAACTATCTTAGATGCAGAAGGATAGGTTTTGAACCAAAGTTGCCCGATTGTGGACAAGACTCCCTTCGTGTAACTTCGTGTCCTTTGTGGTTATCGCCTTTGCCGAGTGCCCCATTTCTCGCGCGTCCTTTGCGCGAGAAGTGGGGATTTTGAACTCTACCCTGCTATCCTCTCCAGAAAATGAAATCCCTCCACATCGCCGTCATTGGAGCCGGAGCCTTCGGCGGATGGACCGCTCTTCATCTCCAGGAACGCGGCGCAAGAGTCACGCTGCTCGACGCCTGGGGCCCCGGCAACTCCCGTGCCTCGTCAGGCGGCGAAACGCGCATCATGCGCGGCGCCTACGGCCCCAATCAGCCCTACACAGAAATGGCCGCGCGAGCTTTGAAGCTTTGGGAAAAGTACGAGCGCCGCTGGCACCGCCAATTCCTGCACCGCACCGGCGTCCTCTGGATGACTTCGGGCCGCGACGACGCTTTCGAGCGCGGCTCAATCCCCACGCTGCGCGCCGCAAAAATCAAATATCAGGAACTATCGGCGAAACAAATGAAGAAGCGCTGGCCGCAAATCAACTTCGAAGACGTCGAATGGGGCATCTTCGAACCCGAATGCGGCTACCTCGAAGCCCGTGCCAGTTGCCAGGCCGTCGTCGACGCCTTCATCGCCGCCGGCGGCACGTACCGCCAGGATGCAGTTCTGGCCGACGGCCTTGAGAATGTCCCGCTCCGTAGTCTGAAGCTCGCTCACGGCTCACAGCTCAAAGCTCATTGCTACGTATTCGCCTGCGGCCCCTGGCTGGGCCAACTTTTTCCCGACACAATCGGCAATCTCATTCAACCCACCAAACAGGATATTTTCTTTTTCGGCGCCCCTCCCGGAGACAACCGTTTCACCGACGCCCATCTGCCCGTCTGGGGAGACCACCACGGCCATTTCTTCTACGGCATCCCCGGCTCCCCCTCCGCCGACCCCCGCCGCGGATTCAAAGTCGCCGACGACACTCGCGGCCCGGCCTTCGATCCCACAAGCGGCGAGCGCATCGCAAGCCATGAAACCCTTGCTCACATTCGCCAGTATCTAGCCTTCCGCTTCCCCGCCCTGAAAGACGCGCCGCTCCTCGAAACCCGAGTCTGCCAGTACGAGCAAACTCCCGACAGCCACTTCATCGTCGATCGTCATCCGAAAAACGAAAATGTCTGGTTGTTAGGCGGAGGCTCCGGCCACGGCTTCAAACACGGCCCCGCAATCGGCGAACTGACGGCAGATTTGATCCTGAAAGACCGCGAGCCAAGCGCGATCTGGAAGCTGGATAGATTTCAGAAGTAGAAAACGCCCTGTCATCCTGAGCGGCGTTCTTTGCCGCGAAGGATCTCTGCACTCGCTTGCACGATCGGCGGCCCCGAGCGACTCCACAGATCCTTCGCCGCAAAAGAGCGGATGACAGAATCAGCCCAACGCAACCTACTGAATCTGTATCACCCCAGCCGGTGCGGCAGCCCGAATCTCCCCCACCCGCTCCACCACTTTCCGCGCGAACTCATAGATCGACTTCGCATGTGGCGAATTCTCCCCCTCCAGCACCACCGGCTTCCCGCCGTCACCCGACTTCCGCACTTCCGGATCGAGCGCAATCGACCCCAGAAACGGCACGCTAAACTGCGCCGCCATATTCTCCGCCCCGCCCCGCGAGAAGATATCCACCTCATGCGAGCAATGCGGACACACAAAATAACTCATGTTCTCCACCACGCCCACCACATCCACCTTCATCTGCCGAAACATTTCAATCGCCTTGCGCGCGTCCTGCAGCGAAACGTCCGACGGAGTCGAAACCACCACCGCCCCCGTCAGCGGCACCGTCTGCACCAGCGACAGCGCAATATCGCCTGTCCCCGGCGGTAAATCGATCACCATGTAGTCGAGCCGTCCCCACTCCACCAACCCCAGAAACTGCCGCATGATCTGGTGCAGCATCGGACCGCGCCAGATGATCGGCTTATCCCCGGGATTCAGAAACCCCACCGAAATCACTTTCATCCCATAAGCCTCGATCGGCTCAATCCGATTCTCGCCCACCATCCGCGGCTGCGAATTCACCCCCAGCATCAGCGGAACATTCGGCCCATACACGTCGGCGTCCAGCAGCCCAACCTTATGTCCCATCCGTGCCAGCGCCACCGCCAGATTCACCGCCAGCGTGGTCTTCCCCACGCCTCCCTTGCCCGACCCCACGGCGATAATGGCGTCCACTCCCGGCAGCGGCTGCGGCCCCTGCTGCGCCGGTCCTTGTCCTTGTCCATGCTGATGCGGTGTATGCGAGCTCAAAGAATCACACTCCAGAGAGGAACTGCAGTATAGAAGATGACGCAGAACCCAGGTTCGATTATACAAGCGAAGAGTGGCTAGATATTGCAGGTGGGTGCCCCACTTCTGGCCGCCTTTGCCAGAAGTGGGGATTTTCTCTCGCCCCGCGATCGAAGACGTATGGACCTCACTAACTTGTTGTCATTCCGACGCGCGAGCGTAGCGAGACAGGAGGAACCTGCTGTTCGCCGGGTGGGTAGGCACACATTATGGCATCATCCGATGCTATAATGATGCCAAGGAGCCAGCATGAGAACCACAGTTGCCCTCGATGACGATCTCGTACGCACCGCGCAGGAGTTCACCGGCGTAGCCGAAAAAGCAGCATTACTCCGCGAGGCGCTCAAGGCGCTGATCGAGCGCGAAAGCGCCCGCCGCCTGGCCTCGCTCGGAGGCGCCATGCCGGCGCTGAAGAACATCCCGCGCCGCCGCGCGCCAAAGCGCTGATCACGAGATCATGATCCTCGCCGACACGTCAATCTGGATCGACCACCTGCGCTTCGGCAACAAAGAACTGCGCAAGCTTCTCGATCGCGGACAGATCGTAATCCATCCCTTCATCGTCGCCGAACTCGCGCTCGGCTCCCTGAAAGACCGCGCGAACACGCTAGCCCTGCTCGATCTCCTGCCGCAGGCGCGAGTAGCGCGTCCAAACGAACTCCGCCTGACGATTGAGGCCCGTCGTCTCTACAGCCTGGGCATCGGACTCACCGACGCCCACCTGATCGCCTCCACGCTCATGGACCCACCCACGCTCCTCTGGACGAAAGACAAGCCACTCCGCCGCGCCGCCGAAAATCTAGGCATCCACGCCAACCTACCCTGACACCCGGAGATCTCAACTCCCGAGGGTGCCCCGTTCAAGCTCCGCTTGAGCGGGGATTTTGTCCTCCAGCCCGGCAGACTTTTCCACAGCAAAAAATCGCGTTCCTGTGACCAACAACCTTTACCGAGAATTTCAGAAATGCAAAATTGGCAACATGCGCGGCGACCATCCAGAAACGTTCCTCCCCAACCTCGGACCGCGCGCGAACCAGTTCACCTCTAACCCCTTATCCCGCAATATTTTACCCGTAAACCCTTTCGCCTCAATATTTTACCCGGATCGCCCTCGATCCAGAACCCATAACTCCAACCAAATCAGGAATTTACCGCCGACCCCAAAAAAATATTTTGATTACCACTCAGTAACCTTCCCCCTCCAGCTCCACCTTCCCCTTGAACATGCGAAACAGGAAGAAGAAGTATCCCAGCGCCAGCACCATCCCCGGAATCCACCACGTCAATCCAACCGCCAGCCCGTGATGTCCAGCCGCAGTGTTGTAAATGGTCAAATCCAGCGCCGGGTCGGTGCTCGCCGGCAGCACCACCGGATACAGCGCAAACGCCGCCCCCACCAGCATCCCAACGATGTACAGCCCCGAAGCCACAAACGCAATTTTCTCCGCGCCCTTCAGCATCGCGTGCATCATGACCGCCAGCGCCCCGAACACGACCACCGGGATGAGAAATCCGATCGCGTGATGCTTGTAATTGTCGAGCACGCCGGGCCGGATCGAGACCGTCGCCACCAATCCCACCGCGGTCAACAGCACCTGCACCGGCCACGTCCACAACCCTACCTTGCGCGCTCGTTCATTCAGATCGCCTTCCGTTTTGACCGCCACATAGTGCGAGCCGTGCGCCGTCAGCGTGACCAGCGCAATCACGCCCGTAAGCACCGTATACCAGTCGAGAATGCCGTTATTCGTCCCCGCGCCCTGGTTCACCCGAAAGTTGGTCCACAGCGGCTCAAAGAAGTAATGATCCGCTCCCAGCGGAACCCCGCGCACCACATTTCCCAGCGCAGCCCCGAAGAAGATCGTCAGCAGCACGCTCGACACGCAGAAAATCACCTCGAAGAAGCCCACCCAAACCGGATTCTCCACGTGCCCGCGCAGTTCTATGCCGATACCCCGCAGCATCAGCAGCCACAGCACCATCATCAGTGGCAAATAGAAGCCGCTGAAGCTAGAAGCGTAGAGCTGCGGAAACGCGAAGTAGAGCGTGCCTCCGGCGGCCAGCAGCCAGACTTCGTTGCCGTCCCACACCGGACCGATGGCGCGCATGATCTTGTGCCGCTCCTCCGGCGTGCGCGCCGCGCCCAGATAAATCACGCCCGCGCCCAGATCGAATCCGTCCAGCACCACATAAGCCGCCACCATGACTGCCACAATCATGAACCAGAACGTTTCCATAGATTTTGCCCCTTAAGAAGTTGCCCCTTAAGCGTAGCGCCGGCATCCTGCCGGCTGTCGGCGATAGCGTCTCGCCATCGCGCTAGGGCCAGACGCGCCTGCGGCAGCCGCCGGAACACCGCCTGCTCAGTGTCCCGCCACCGGCTCACTCTCCGGCCCGTTCTCAATCTCCCGCCTTACCAAAAACAGGAACAAGATGCTCAGCACGGTGTACATGCCCATAAATCCCAACAGCGTGAATATGCCATTGCCGGCCGAAACCGTCTTCGAGTAACCCTCCGCCGTTCGCATGAGCGAATACACCAGCCAAGGCTGCCGCCCAATCTCCGCCGTGATCCATCCCGCGGTATTGGCAATGTAGGGAAACGGCAGCGCCAGCAGAAGAATCCACAACATCCACCGGCTCTCGAACAATCTGCCGCGCCACAACAGAAACGCAGACACCACCATGATGGCGATAAACAGCGTGCCCAGTCCCACCATGATGTGGTAGCTGAAATACAGCAGCTCGATGCTCGTCGGCCACTCGTCTTGCGGAAATGCGTCGAGCCCCTTCACCTCTGCCGTCCACGCGCGATAGGTGAGAAAACTGAGAGCGTTCGGAATGACCAGCGGGTTATCGATCTTGTGTTCCTGCATATTCGGCTGCCCAATCAGCACCAGCGGCGCGCCGGGCTGGGTGGTGAACAGAGCTTCCATCGCGGCCAGCGTCACCGGCTGATCTTCGGCCACCATGCGCCCCTGTCCGTCGCCGGTCGGAAACAGTTGCAGCACGCTGAAAATCAGTCCCGCCGCAACTCCCACCCGCACGAAAATGCGGCCATACGCTACGAACTTTCCCCACAGCAGGTAAAACGCGCCCACCGAGGCCATCACGAACGCGCCCGTAATCACGGCGCCGCTCATATTGTGCGCATACTGCCACCACGCCCACGGATTCAGCATCAGTGCCCAAAAGCTCGCCAGTTGCACCGATCCGTCTGCCGCCTTCTCATATCCCACCGGATGCTGCATCCACGCATCCGTCACGATAATGAAGAATCCCGACAGCCACGATCCCAGAAACACCGCAACCGCCGACCACCAGTGCGCCCGCGGGCTCAGCCGCTTTTCTCCATAGAGAAACAGTCCCAGAAACGAAGACTCGAGGAAGAAGGCGAACATACCTTCCATCGCCAGAGTCTGGCCGATCACTCCTCCCGCGAACCGGGAAAAGTGCGACCAGTTCGTGCCAAACTGAAATTCCATTGGGATTCCCGTCACCACTCCCAGCACAAAGTTGATGCCGAAGATCCGCGCCCAGAAGCGCGCCGCCCGATGGTAGGTTTCGTCGTTGTGGCGCAACCCCAAAGTCTTGAGCACCACAATCAACGGAGCCAGCCCCATGGTGAGCTGCGGAAACAGGTAATGAAACGTGACCGTGAAAGCGAAGTGAAGCCGGTGAACCAGCAGTGCACTATCCATAGAAATTCCTCGACCAGATACCGTAAAGGACAACGAGAGGAATTTGATGTGATCCGGATCACACTTCGTGGAGGTGCGCGCGAAAAAGGATCAGCGTGCGGCCTTGCGGCGGCGTTCCAGTTCGGAACGCCGGATCTCGCGTCGCCGCCCTGCGTCGTCGTAGCGGCGGCGCTGATCTTCACTCTCAGGAATTGCCGGCGCAATCCTCAGGTGCTTCCCCTCGCCATCGATCGCGACAAAGGTCAAATATGCGGAACCGACGTGTTTCGCGGTGTCGGCAATATAGTTTTCGACGAACACCTTGACTCCGACTTCCATCGAAGTATTGAAAACCCGGTTCACCGAAGAGCGCAGAATGACCAGATCGCCCACCCGTACCGGAACCAGGAAGTCGATATGATCGACCGAAGCGGTGACCACGTAATTGCGCGAATGACGGTGCGCGGCCATGGCGCCGGCCAGATCGATCCAGTGCATCAGCCGGCCGCCCAGCAGCGCGCCCAGCGGATTAGCATCGTTCGGCAATACGATCTCGGCCATTTCCGACTGCGAATCTCTCACCGGCCGGGGCATTGTTTCGTCAGTCATGATTGCGTTCCTTCGCGAACCCTGCGCATCTTTAACATCGGCTCATCCGGCTTTCTGCTTCAACGCCTCGCCTTCAAACTCTCTTCTTTAAGTAGGAATCCAGGAAGCATTCGGCCATCTTCTGCACCCGTGGATCGCCGTGCCGCTGCAGCCAGATCATCTGCGAGAGATCAAACTGCAGGCTGCCATGCTCGACCGGCAAATGATTCCGTTCGCACACATAGCAAAGATAAATCGTGCGAAGATCGCTCGTGCCACCCTCAGAGTCGTGATTGCCAGGCGACTCGCCCACGGCCCGATCCGCGGAGCCCGCACTCGGCGCGAACGAAACACCGAACCTCACCGCATCCCATGTCCGCTCCAGCGGCGCCCACGCGCAGGGATCCGCATAACCCAGATTGCAGAATGCCTCCAGAACGTGTTGCGGAGGAACTTCGCCCTCGTGCCCGGCAGCGGTGCAGTGCCCGCGCCATCCCCCACCCAGCGGCAACCGTGCCGGGTGCGGCCAGTTACCATTCTCAAGTCTTTCTAATGGCATGAAGTATGGGCAGGCCAATTCGCGCGCTCTCCGATTCGAGGATGGATTCGAGGACGACGGAAAGCGTCATTGTAATCAGTTACCGAAGGTCTCGCCAGTTCTTCGCGAGCTGATCTCGGCAAGTCGTCGTCGACTTGTAGTAATCTCCTTTCAGCCGCCACTGGCTGCAACCATGGTCGTCGTCCTGAGCGCGCGTACCTGGCGCGCCAAGGATCTGTGCATTTCTTCCTATATCTATGGATCGCATCGCCGCACTCAACGAGGTTCTGACCGAGAATCCCAAAGACGCCTTTGCGCGTTACGGGTTGGCCATGGAGTACTCCAAGCAAGGCGACTTCGACCGTGCCCTCGCCGAGTTCTCCATTCTTCTGGAAAACCATCCCGACTACACCGCCGGATACTTCATGGCGGCACAAACCCTGGTGCGCGCAGAGCGAGCCGGAGACGCCCGCAAGATGCTGCAGGATGGCATCGCCTCGGCCCGCCGCACCGGCAACCTGCACGCGCAGTCCGAGATGGAAGCCATGCTGGGCGAGCTGGGCGCATCGTAACTGCATACTCTGATTTCCGAACGCCGATTGCCGATGTTCGCTTGAGGCCCGATCTCATCAGCGTTTTCCATCGGCAATCGCAAATCGTCCATCGCCAAATCCCTTCACCCCGCCATCCTCGCCATCGCACGCTCCACCATGCGTGGGAACATCTGATACACCTTCACCGGCACGTGCATCGTCCAGGGCACAATCACTTCGCGTTTCTGTTTCAGGTATCCACGGAGGGTCGCACGCGCAACCCGCTCCGCGCTAATGCCGCGCACCGAACCGGGCCGCACTCGTTTAAGTTCCTTGCCGCGAATCGCGTTTTCGCCGAACCCGGTCTGCACATAGCCTGGGCACACCGTCAGTATGTGAATGCCATCTTTCTTCAGCTCCACGCGCGCGGCTTTTCCGATCGCGTTGAGCGCGAACTTGGTCGCGCTGTAGGCGGCGTGAAATGGCAGCGGAATATGCCCCGCGACACTCGAGATGTTGATGATGGCCCCGCCGCCCTGCTGCCGCATGACCGGAATCACCGCCTGCATGGCCGCAACCGCACCGAAGAAGTTGGTTTCAAACATGTCGTGGCAGGCGGACATTTGCATCTGTGCTACCGAATCCAACAGGCCGTGACCGGCGTTGTTGATCCACACGTCGATGCGTTTGAAATGGTGAAGCGTGAGCGCCATCACCCGGTCAATCTCCTCCGAGTGACGGACATCGCAGGAAAGCGCGGCCGTGCGCTCCAGAATGCTGCGATCCAGGCTCGCGATGCGCTCCCGCGCGGCCTCTGCCCGGCTGGCGTCACGCGACAACAAGACGACGCTCGCGCCTTGCTCCGCAAATACTTTGGCAATCGCTTCTCCAATACCCATGGATGCGCCCGTGACCACTGCAACTTTCCCCGCGAGTTCCATGCTGGCGTTGTATTCTCTGCGCGCGATGGAGTCAAGTTGCCGCGATTGGGGCCGTGGCTCAATGCAACGCCGCAAGGCAAGACCCTCCGCCACCAGCGACACGACGCAAGGCTTTTTTCGTGTAACTTTGTGTCCTTCGTGGTATTCGGTTCTCGTTCCCGCCGGCCCCGCACCGCCGGATCGCATGTGTCGTACAATCGAAACCCAGCGACCGGAGCCCGCGTGCCCCTCCTCCCGTTATTCCCGCTCGATCTCGTGCTGCTTCCCGGCACGCCGTTGCCGCTGCACATTTTCGAGCCGCGCTACAAAGAGATGATCGGCGAATGCCGCGCCAACAGTACGGTCTTCGGCGTGGTTCGAGCCATTGACCATGGCATCGCCGAGATCGGATGCACAGCCGAGATCGTCAGCGTCACCAGGGAATACGAAGACGGACGTCTCGATCTGGTCGCCGAAGGCCGCCATCGGTTTGAAGTGCTCGAACTCAACCAGGAGCGTTCGTTCCTGCGCGCCGAAGTATTGCTGATGCCCGACGAACCCGGAACGCCATCGCAAGAGGGCACCGCGCACGCCGTGGAATTGCACCGGGAAATCCTCACTCTCGCCGGAGCGGTACAGGATCTTTCCGCAGCCGATCACGGAATGCTTTCGTTTCATCTCGCCGGCTCTCTGCCGCTCGATCTCGATTTCAAGCAGAAGCTTCTGGGAATGCGATCGGAAGGCGAACGCATGCAGGCCGTCGCGTCTTACCTGCAAGGCATTCTCCCCAATCTCCGCCGCGCGGCGCGGGCGCGGCAGAAGGCGGGCGGCAACGGGCACGCGCATTGATCCCGTGAACCATGAGGTTCTGAACGATGAGGTCCTGAATCCTCAGTTCCCGGCCGTCAAGGTTCCGGCGCCGCGCGTGAAAACGAACTGTCTTTGGCGCGCGTATAATCGGGACAAGTTGGCTGGGGGTTTCCTTCATGAGTAGTCTTCCGCGCACACTGGGCGATCTGCGCCGCAGCATCTTTTCCGAGGAGCGCCTGCGTACGCGCCGGGTTAAGGACGAACTGCGCGACAACCTCGTCGCCCGCCTGCGCAAGAACCACGATGCGCCCGTGTTCGAGGGAATCGTTGGCTATGACGATACGGTCGTGCCGCAGATCGTCAACGCCATTCTTTCACGCCACAATTTCATTTTGCTGGGATTGCGCGGGCAGGCCAAAAGCCGGATTCTGCGGGCGCTTACCACGCTGCTCGATCCCCACACTCCGTATCTTGCGGGATGCGAAGTTCACGACAGCCCCTACGCTCCCATCTGCCGGCGTTGCCGTGAAGAGGTCGCGCGCCTGGGCGATGCCACGCCCGTCGCCTATCTTTCGCCCGACGACCGCTACGTCGAAAAGCTGGCCACGCCCGACGTCACCATCGCCGATCTGATTGGCGACATCGATCCCATCAAGGCGGCTCGCGGCGGCCACGAGCTGTCGAGCGAATTGACCGTGCATTACGGCTTGCTTCCGCGCGCCAACCGCGGCATCTTCGCCATCAACGAATTGCCCGATCTTGCCGGCAAAATTCAGGTTGGCCTGTTCAACATCATGCAGGAAGGGGATGTGCAGATTAAGGGCTACCCCATTCGTCTGCCGCTCGATGTGGCGCTGGTGTTCAGCGCCAATCCGGAAGACTACACCGCGCGCGGCAAGATCATCACTCCGCTCAAAGACCGCATCGGATCGGAGATTCGCACGCACTATCCCGCGACCGTCGAGGAAGGCATTGCGATCACCGCGCAGGAAGCATGGACGCGGCGCAACGGCCACGACCAACATCTGCCCAGCCTGCACCTGCCCAATTACGTGCAGGAAGTGATCGAGCGCGTGGCCTTCGCTGCGCGTGAAGACAAGAAGATCGACAAGCGTTCCGGCGTGAGCCAGCGCCTGCCCATCAGCGCCATGGAAAACGTAATTTCCAACGCCGAGCGCCGCGCCATCCGCAACGACGAGAAGCTGGTCGTGCCCCGCATCAGCGACGTCTACGCCGCGCTGCCCGCGATCACCGGCAAACTCGAACTCGAGTACGAAGGCGAGATGAAAGGTGCTGACTTTGTCGGACGCGAGTTGATCCGCGCCGCCATTGCCAAAACCTACGACGAATACTACACCGGGGCCAACATGCAGCAGGTCGTGCAGTGGTTCGATCTCGGCGGCGAAATTCAGTTGTCGGACTCCATCCCCGCGGCGGAAGCGCTGGAGAATCTGAAGGATATTCAAGGTCTGATCGACAAACTCGGGCCAGTGAGCGTCTCACAGAAAGACAGCGCCGAGCAGCAGGTGTCGGCGGCCGAGTTCATCCTCGAAGGCCTGCACGCCCACAAGCGAATCGGACGCAGCGAGGAGCGCGTGTTCAAAGCCGGCGAGAAGAAGCCCGAACCGGCGCGCGAGAAGAATTTCGAGCCGGAAGACAGGCCGTATCGGCAGAGAAGGCAGTTTAATTAGTACTCAGTACCCAGTACCCAGTACTCAGTACTCGGTACTTAGTGCTTGGCGGTCAACCGGAGCCGGGGTCCATCGATAGGTTTTTGACTTTAACTGAGTACTGGGTACTGAGTACTGACAACTGAGTACTACTTTATGAAACGCATCCGCTATTCCAAATACGTGCCCGACCCTGCCGGCGAAATGAGCATGGAGGACCTGCTCGGCGCGCTCTCCGACTACCTGCTGCAAAGCGGATTCAATAGCGACATGTGGTACGAGATGCCGGAAGGCGAACAGACGCTCGACGACCTCAAGCGCGCCATCGAAGAAGCTCTGATGAACGCCGATCAGTTCGACGAAGAGATGCGCGAGCGCATGCTGGAAATGGCCATGAACGGCCAGCTCGACGAACTGATCCAGAAACTCATCGAGCGCATGCAGCAGGAAGACTACATTTCTGTCGACGACCCGCATGATCCCGCGCGCCAGTCGAGCGTCGGAGGACAAACCGGCGAGGCGCAACAGGCCCGCTTCGAAGTCACCGACAAGAGTCTCGATTTTCTCGGCTTCAAGTCCCTGCGCAACCTGCTGGGCTCGCTGGGAAAATCGAGTTTCGGACGCCACGATACGCGCGATCTCGCCACCGGCATTGAAGCCAGTGGATCTTCGAAGACCTACGAGTTCGGCGACACCTTGAATCTCGACATCACGGCGACGCTTTCGAGCGCGATCCAACGCGAAGGGCTGGCGCTGCCGCTCAACATCGAATACTCCGACCTGCAGGTGCATCAGTGCGAATATCAGTCGTCGTGCGCCACCGTGCTCATGCTCGACTGCTCGCACTCCATGATTCTCTATGGAGAAGATCGCTTCACGCCGGCGAAGAAGGTCGCCATGGCGTTGTCGCACCTCATCCGCACGCAGTATCCGGGCGACTCGCTTTCGCTGGTGCTATTCCACGATTCGGCGGAGGAAATTCCTCTGTCGCAGCTGGCTCGCGTGAAAGTCGGCCCTTACTACACCAACACCCGGGAAGGCTTGCGCATGGCCCAGAGGATATTGCAACGACAGAGAAAGGACATGAAGCAGATCGTCATGATCACCGACGGCAAACCTTCGGCGCTCACGCTCGAAGACGGACGCATCTACAAAAACGCCTTCGGCCTCGATCCGCTGGTCGTCAGCCAGACGCTGGAGGAAGTTTCGAAGTGCAAGCGCGCCGGCGTGCTGATCAACACTTTCATGCTCGCGTCCGATTACGGGTTAGTGCAGTTCGTGCAGAAAGTCACCGAGATGTGCCGCGGCAAAGCCTACTTCACCACCCCGTACACGCTCGGCCAGTATCTGCTCATGGATTACATGTCGCGCAAGACCAAAACCATTCACTGAATGAAGCAACTGCCGGAGCCCTATCATTGGCGTTACCGTCTGCTGCTCCATGCCGCCTCCTCAATCCCAAAATGGGGCGCCCTGCGACATTTCGTCTCCCCGTGGCCGAGAAGTGTACTAACTGCCGACTACAATCCCCTTCGTGGCAAGTGCGGCTTAGGAGGGCACTCCCAGTGTGGGTACTGGGCACGCTTGCCAAGCGTTGGACGGCTGCATGCAGCCTGAGGGGTTCGATTCCCCTACCCTCCTCGCGACCGTTCAGCCAAAACTCCACCACCCAGCTCCGGCTTTCCCTTAAGTACCTTGACTTCACCTTCGGCGAGAAGTAGCCTAAGGGTGCTTGGCAAGCGTGCCTGGATTTCCGGCACTGAGAGTTCGACCGAAGCCCCGCTCACTGCGGGGCTTTTCCTTTCCCCTGCTCGCGCTACCCGCCAAACTGCTGATAATCTTTTGAAAGACATGGCGAATTGCATTCGATGCGGCCGGCAGCTTCATGGATTTTCATTCAAGAAGATCTGCCCGTGGTGCGTGCAGCATGAGGCGGCGCAGCGCGGCGAAGACGATGAAAACGCCAGGCAGCCGGTCATGGCCGTGCCCTGGGCGCGCCGCGACCAGAGCAGCATCACGCTCACCCACGTGCTCTTCGGGGCAAACGTTGCCGTTTTTCTGGCGATGGCGTTGTCGGCGGGAAGCGTCGACTTCGGTGGCCTCGACCTCCGTCCCTGGGGAGCCAACGTGGGACCACTTACCCTCACGGGCCAGTGGTGGCGGCTGTTCACTTACATGTTTCTGCACGGCGGGCTCATGCACATCGGTTTCAACATGTGGTGCCTTTGGGAACTGGGCTCCTTGTGCGAGTCGCTTTACGGCCGCTGGACCTACGCTGCGATCTATTTCATTACGGGGATCGCTGCGGGCTTGACGAGCGTGGCGTGGAATCCCCACGTCGTTAGCGTGGGTGCATCCGGCGCAATCTTCGGATTGGCGGGGGCGATGATCGCTTCGTTCTATCTCGGTGAGTTTTCGTTGCCGAGTGTTGCGATTAAGGGGACTCTTCGCAGCCTCGTCATCTTCGCCGTATTCAACTTGTTTCTCGGGCAATTCTTCGGCGGCATCGACAACGCGTGCCATGTCGGGGGACTGGTCAGCGGATTGATCGTCGGCGCGCTCATCGCTCGCTTCGCGCCGGGGCCCGATGCTCTTCGCCGTATCGGCGTCCTCGCCGTGGTGGCGCTGGGGGTAATCTCCGCTGTCGTGGGGGTGCAACGCTGGCGCGGCGCTCCCATGCGCATGTGGCGGGCGCTTGACTCGATCTCCGAGAACGATCCCAATCGTGAGATTATCCAGCTGCAGGCCATCGTCAAGCAGCAGCCTAATCTTGCGCAGGCGCACTTCGCGCTCGCGCAGGCCTACTTCAACCGCGAACAATTCCCGCAGGCCGAGTCCGAGTTCAAAAGAGTGGTTGAACTGCAGCCGCAGAATGCCGATGCGCGTTTTAACCTCGGAATCACGCTGCTGAACGAAAAGCGTCTCGACGATTCGAAGGCCGCGTTCACCGAACTGCTGACGCAAGATCCAAAGAGCGCCGAGGCCCACTACGGCCTGGGCCTGACACTGGCCGACGCCGAAAAATATCAGGCCGCGATTGAGGAGTTCAAAACTGCGACGAGCTTGAACCCGCAGTTTTCCGGACTTTATTACGAGTTGGGCAATTCCTACGCTAAGCTCAACATGTATGACGACGCCATCGCCGCGTACCTGCAGGAAAAGCAAAAGAATGGCGACAATCCTGACGTGGAAGCTGCTCTCGCCGATGCGTACCAGGCCAAAGGCATGACGAAACAAGCGCAGGAGGCGAAGAACCGGGCAGCGCAGTTAAGGTCGGAAGAGCATTAACTGAGCCGCCGCTTTCGTGTGGAGAACTTAAGCCTTCGTAATCTCTCCCACGGCGCGCCACGCCTGGTTGATGGCCTCATCGGTGTAGGCCTTGGCGCCGGCGTCAGAGTTGGCGATCGCGATCCGACCAAAAGGCCGGCGCGCGACCTCGCACGGAGTTTCGCCGCCTTCGAGCACGAACTTATCCCACAAGCTGCTGTACTCGTAAGCGTAGCCGTGCGGCCAACGGTTGACCGTAATCGCCAGGATGTCGCGCGCCGGATCGAATCCGCCCGGGCCGAGAGCGCGAGCCAGCTGTTCGCGAATCTTGCGCTCCATGGTCTCAAATGTCGTGCTGTAAAGTTCGATGCGGCCGGCAGTGTGCTGATCGCGCGCCGGCAGGCCCGCGTGGCATGGACTCTTGCTCATGTGCACGACTACCGGTTCTTCGGGAACACGCGGGCAATGATATTCGCCGATGCTGACCGGAAGGTCGATATTCACATTGGTGTGATATCCACCGGGCGCGTAGATCAGATTGGCTCCCAGCTTCTGGAACGAAGTCCAGTTCCGCAAAAGGACATTGGTGTAGAGCAGCGGAATTTTCTGCGCGGAGGCGAGCGCGTCTTTCTGCTTGTCGGGAAGATCTTCGCAGATGAAAGGAATCATTACGTGCCAACAGGCGAGAATCGAATGCTTCGCCCGCGCGGTGTAAACTTTGCCGCGGCGCGCGTAAGTAACTTCCACTTCCGTTGCGCTTGCCGCATCGCCCATGTGCCTGACCCGCACGGCCGTGCTGTTCAGTCGAATCCGCACCGGCGAGGCGTCGTCGTCGAGCTTCGAATAATTGGCTCTGGTCGAAACGACGCCCATCGGAGAACCGCCGGGCAGCGCCGCTGGAATGAGCTTGCGGACCAGCAGGCGCGCGATGCTGGCATTGCCGTCGGGAAAGTGGAAGAAATAGCGGCGCTCGTTCTCCAGGCCCTCGGCTTCCATGCCCATTCCACTGAAGCCCGGATAGCCCGTGTCCGCCGCGTCCGCCGCCGCAATCGCTTCAATGCCGACTCCAAACAGCGGTTGAGAGATTGTCTGGTAGAGCCGAATGACGTCGGGATGAACGCCCACCATCTCGCTCAGAAAGCGGGCATAGCTGATGCGCGCCAGCCGGTCTTGTTTTTGTTCCGCGCTCAATCCCGGCAGGTAGTCTTTCTTTTCGCGGCACAACCGCTCGACGTCTTTGCGCGCCGGTTCGGCGATCGGCGCATCGGCGAGAAAGCGATCCCATGCATCGGGACCGGCCACTGCGAGATCGTAAGTTTCACCGCCGGGAAACGGATATGGATCGTCGACGAGTTTATCGGCACCGAAAGTTTCTTTGTCGAAGAAAATCTTGGGAACGCGACCGGAGGCGCGGTAGAGATTTCGGTCCAGATATTCAGGGAAGCTGGCCACGTCGATCCCCAACTCCTGGATCACACCCTTGGAAACGGCGCTGTAAGGCTCCGGGCTCTCGATCGAATACGTTCCGCCGTAGCCGATGAGCGTCCGCTTCCCGGCGCGGAATTCGTTGCGTTTGGCGTGGCCGCCGAAGTCGTCGTGGTTTTCAAGGATGAGGATGCGCGCGTGAGCGCCCGCGATCTTGCGATAAAAATGCGCCGCCGCCAGTCCGCTGATGCCGCCGCCGACAACGATCAGATCGTAGCTTTCGGCCGTGTCCTCGGGCTTTCCAGCGGAATCCCAGAACGTGCCATCGCGCACGCTATGCGCGGTTTCGAACGATCCAGGATGGCTGCCACGCAGTCCGGTGAGCGCGGGCGGGTAATAATTCGCGGATTTTTCAGAACCAGCCGCCTGCTGGGCGAACAGATGCCGCGGCATCATCGCCGCGCCCGCAGTCACCGCCATGCCGTTCAGAAAGTCGCGGCGCGTGATCCTGCGATGCATCCCCAGTTCGCGGTCTCGTGAGTCGTACACGATTCCCCCAGATTGAAATGGGCTGCTCGACTGCCACTGCTCAGATTTTTACTGTCCTTCGGCCTTCTTCACCGCTAATTCCGCACCCTGGAACCCGATCTTGCTGTGGGTTCCGTCGCAAAAGGGTTTGTTCACCGACCCGCCGCAGCGGCAAAGAGAAAATGCCGGCTTGCCGGTCAGGTCATACGGAGTGCCGTTGACATCCACCAGTTCAATCGAGCCTTCGGGCGCTTCGACGCGGTACGGGCCGTTGGGCCTGACCGTGATCTTTACCTGTGCCATGATTTCCTCCAACCTTACGGGTTTCTAGTAAGCTATCTCAAATTCAACCGAAGAGGCAACTATCGGTTCCTCAGAGGCTGAAGCCCCACTTTATTGGCTTTGGGCGGCACGACTGAAGTCGTGCCCTGATACAAATCGTCGCGGGTCAGGCGGCGAGCGAGCGCACCGAAATCAGGCTGCGGTACAACTGCAAATAATCCTCGATCATGCGCTTGGTGGTGAAGCGCTCGCGGGCGCGGGTGTAGGCGAGTTCGGCATAGGCGCGGCGCAGCGAGCGGTCCTGGCTGAGCTGGCGGATATTTTCGGCGAGGCTGACGGCGTCGTTGGTGCGGAAGTAGAGAGCGGCATCGCCCCAGATTTCGCGGAAGCTGGGAATGTCGTTGGCCACAATCGCGCAGCGCGAGAATGCCGCTTCGAGGGCCGCCATCCCGAGCGGTTCGTAACGCGCTGTGGCGGCATAAATTGAGGCGCGACTGTAGAGCATCCGCAGTTGCGATTCGGTCTGCGGGCCGCGAATCGCCACCGAAGTCTGATCGGTGGCAATCTTGACGTCGGCGCGAATCGGAATCCGCGGCACCGGCACGGTATGTTCGGCGCCCACAATGCACACCGGCACAGGATGCGTCTCCTGCGTGAGCAGCGAGACTTGTTTGCCTGCATCCACCAGCCGGCCCACCGCCAGCACGCAGTCATCTTTACTGACGTAAGGATTGAAGAAGATGGGATTGCGCCCCGGATAAATTACTTCTCCGCGCCGCGGACGGCCATAGACTGCGCGAATCCGATCGAGCATCCACGCAGAAGGGGCCACCACCGCGTCAGCGTGGGCGATGCCGCGCAGAACGGTCTGGCGATACCAGGCCATCGAACACGCCGGCGTTTGCACCCGCTCACGCACCGCGTCAGCCCAGGTAATCAGATCGCCGTGGGCCATGACGATGCGCGGAACATCCACGGCAAGATCGCCATAGCAGAACTGGTTGAGATGCAGAACGTCGGGACGCAGTTCGCGAATCAGCGCTGTCAGAAAGGCGGACGATTCCGGCAAGTCCTCTTCCGCTTCCTGCATCCACTCCAGGCGGAACGCAGTGGGGCGGTAATCGAGGCCGTGCAGATGGTCCATCCACGACGTCTGCTCAGGCCAGGGAATTTCGCCGAAACTGACCAGTGTGACTCGCACGCCGCGCGTCACCAGGCCGGTGACCAGCTCGCGCGTGTAGGTCCACGACCCCGACAGAATGTCGCCAGTAACCAGTACGTGCACAGAATCTCCAGGACCGGCGGAACGCGGCTGTAGGCCGGCATTCCACCAAACAGCGCTGGCCTATTCTAGTGCGAATGGTCGCGGAGACAAAGAAATAGTTGCATGCGGGCCACAAAGTGCAGGGCCGCAAGATTTTGCAGTCGCAGGAGTGCGGCGGCCGGTGCCGAAATCAGCGCTTCGGAGACGGAAAGTCAGTTCACCTGCAGCCGCTGCCGCAGCTCCCTGGCCAGATTGTCGATGGTGCGTATCCTTTCCGCCGCAGGGACGGGGACGTCGGGAACCGACATGGCCAGCTCGCAGGAAAGAAGCAGGGCGGTGAGAGTTTCGCGCATCTCGCTGTTGATCTGCTCCACGACCGCGCGGCGGGCGGCGGACTCCTCGCGCTTGCGGCGGTGCAACGCCGAACGCACGTCGCGCACCAGCCGCTCCATACCCGTCACCGCAAAGTTGATGTAGACCGGGAATGCCGTACCCAGATGCTCGATCGTCTGATCGCTTTCCTCGGGTTCGGTTTCGATCAGGAACTGATCGATGACGGCGGCAGCATACGTTTGTTCGCGCAGCCTGGTGGAAGCCTGCTGTAGAGTCTGGGCCCAGTGGGTTTCCTGACCGGTGGCGGCAGACAGGGAATCGGCGCACTGTTGGCCCCGTGCTGAAGATGTCAAAAGTAGAATCATGCTTTCTCCGATGCACGTCTTCGGCCACAGCGCACCGCGCTGAAACTGCTGGACTTAGCCACTGCGCGAGGCAAAGCAGTTTCCCGTAGCGGTACGGAAAAGCCCTGCGCCGGATTCAAAAGTGAACCCTCAAAATTAGAGTGGATCCTTAGCAGGGCGACGCTGCATAGTCCTTCAGCTTGCGGTATAGCGTCGTCTTTCCAATGCCCAGCAGACGGGCGGCCTGTAGCTTGTCCCCGTTGAGTTCCGCTATGGCATTCAGAATCGTCTGCTTTTCCAGTTCAGCCATGGGAATAATCTTGGGCGAGTGTCCGTTGCCATTGCCATTGGCCGGTTCTACACCGGGCAGCTTGGCGATCTCACGCGGCAGGTCGGTGATGTGGATCAGCGGGCCGCTGGTAAAGGCATAGGTGCGCTCCAGGCAGTTTTCCAGTTCGCGCACGTTGCCCGGCCAGTCGTAGGCCAGCATGGCTTTGAGGGCTTCGTCGCTCAACATTTTTTCCTGCCCCGAGTTTCTCGCCATCCTTTCGAGGAAATACCCGATCAGCAGCGGGATATCCTGCCGACGCTCCCGCAATGCCGGAATGCGCAGGCTGAGCACGTTGAGCCGGAAGTAGAGATCGCGCCGGAAAGCTCCCTGCATGACTGCCTGTTCCAGGTCGCGGTTGGTGGCGGCCAGAATGCGCACGTTGATGGGCATGCGCCGCGTGCTGCCTACCGGACGAATCTCTTTCTCCTGGATCGCGCGCAGCATCTTGGCCTGCAGATCGACGGGAAGCTCTCCCACTTCGTCGAGAAAAATCGTTCCCCCTTCGGCCATCGCCATCAACCCGTCTTTGGACTGGTTGGCGCCCGTGAACGCGCCTTTCACGTAGCCGAAAAGCTCGCTCTCGATCAGAGTGGGCACGAGCGATCCGCAATCGACCGGGATGAACGGTTTGTCGCGGAAAGGACCGGAATAGTGAATCGAGCGCGCGACCATCTCTTTGCCAGTGCCGCTTTCGCCGAGAATCAGCACGGGATGCACACTGTTCGCGGCTTTGGCGATCATGCGATAGAGCTTCTCCATCTCCGGCGCGCGGCCGACGATGCCGCCGAATCCTTGCTTCGATTTGACCTTCTCGCGCAGCAGGCGGTTTTCCGACTTGAGCTTCAAATGGCTGGCCACGCGCTCCAGCAGCAGCTTCAGTTCATCGACGCTGAAGGGCTTGGTCACGTAGTCGTAAGCGCCGTGCTTCATTGCCTGCACGGCTGACTGCACGGTGCCGTATCCGGTGACGACGATGACCACGGCTTCGGGCCTTCGTTCCTTGATGCGGCGCAGGGCCTCCAGCCCGCCGGCGCCGGGCAGCCGCAGGTCGAGCAGGACGGCGTCGAACGATTGCGCATCCAGAAGACGGTAAGCATGTTCGGCGGAGTCGGCGACGTAGGCCGTAAACCCCAGCGACAGCGCCACTTCGCGGCAGGCTTCGCGGATCGACCGTTCGTCGTCCACGATCAGAAGGTTGAGAAAGTTAGCTGGCTCAATTTGCGGAGTATTCATCGGGCTCAAAGCTGCTGACGTCATGGCATTCATTCCTTTTTATTGGCTGGAAGTTCCCCCTCGATTGGTTCCGGATGCATGTCGCGTTGTAACTGGGAATTCAGAGCGGTTTCTGGGACAACCGGCAACAGAACGCTCACTCTTGTGCCGCGGGCGGGCGCACTTTCGACATGGATCAATCCGCCGTTGCTGATCACGATGTCGTTGACCGTGGCCAGTCCAAGGCCTGTGCCCTTGCCTTCGGTCTTGGTTGTAAAGAACGCTTCGAACAGATGGGAGCGGGTGGCGGCATCCATGCCGCTGCCGTTGTCTGAAACCACGAACAAAGCGCAAGGCAACGAGGTCAGGCCCCCGGATCCACGGTGGTTCTCCGTAAGCACCTGAACCTGGCAGCTGGTGGTTTCTACCCTGATCTGTCCTCCGCCGGGCATGGCGTCGCGGGCGTTCAGCACCAGGTTGAGCAGAATCTGTTGCGCCTGGGCCATGTCCATCTTGACTAACCCGAGGTTAGGATCGAGCTGGAACGTTAGCTCGATGTTTTCCCCGATCAGCCGAACCAGCAGCGTGCGCATGGCTTCGGCCACCTGGTTGAGCGAGAGAAACGAGAGCTCGCAACGCGAGGGCCGCGCCACGGCCAGCAGCTGCCGGACCATGTTCGTCGCCTGCAGGCCCGCTTTGCGGATTTCCCCGGCATATTTGCGCACGCGGGAATTCGATTCCGCCGCTTCCCGGCCGCCAGGATCGGAGCTTGCCGGTTCGAGACTGGACATCAGCAGATCGCAATACAGCAGGACTCCGGTCAGAAGATTATTGAAATCGTGGGCCACGCCACCGGCCAAGCGGCCGACAGACTCTAGTTTCTGAGCTTGCCTGAGTCGCTGCTCTGTCAGTGTGTTTGCCGATTGTTCCTGCGCGATGGCGAGGGCGTAATCCGGCTGGCCACTCGTCCCACAGACGCGCCATGCCGTCCAGCGCAATTTTTGTCCCTCTTGGCTCGCCACACAGTCCAATGCAAAGCTTTCGCGCTCGCCCGCCAGCAGTTCGCGCAACAGGCGGGCGCCCTCATCGCGATCTCGCGGATCGAACATTTCCTCCAGAGAGAGCGTTCGGCCTGCCTTGAACTTCCCGCCCAGCACCGGTTCCAACCTGGGATTCAGCGCGGTCATTCCGCCCTGGCTCCGGCATTCGACCACGGCCAGGGGCGCACTCTCGAACAGAGTTTCGAGTTCCGTTCTCGGATCGGGATGGGTCCACGCGAACTCGGGGACAGCGCTCATGTCTCTATCTCAACTTCTCTTCTCTACTGTGGCTCGGGACGATCCCAGTTTGGAACCTGCATTGTCGGGACCCGAGACTTTGGTTTTCCCGGAATGGGAAGGCGGCTGCGGCCGAGCATTTTGGGACCGCATCCCATTTCGGCCTCACTATAGAGAACTCACCCCAGGCTTGCTAAGTACAGCCGTCACTAAAACGGGAAATCTTTCTGTGGAAAACTTTCCCCGAGGCGTGCTGCTGGATGGCGACAGGGTCCTATCCGAGCGGAACGGCGGTATCCGGGTCTGGGAGACCTAGCGGGTGGGAGCTAATTGTTCGCTGGCGACGTAAACCGGGCCGGTCAGCCGGAAGGTGAGCCGGCGACCCTTATCCAAGTGAATCACGTTGACCGCATTGGCCTTCTCGACGGCGGCGCCCGATCCAGTATTGGCACGGGCGAACAAGCTGGAAGTGTGTACGCGAAGATCCTGTCCGGCAATATCGACGGTGGCGAGAGTGAGGCGAACGTAGCCCCGGTCGCGTTTCATGGCGGAGGTGCGGGCCGATTCGACTCTGCCAGCCGCGGCAGCGCCCCGCGGGATCAACGTAACTCCATCCACCACAACCGGTTCGTCCACGGTGGCAGCGAAAGTTCCGGCCTCGTCCACAGCATCGGAAGAAATGGATTGGTCGAGGCGGACGGTCAGCAGTGTGCCGGCCGGCAGGCTGTGCCGATCGCGAAATGGAACGCCGGCAGCGAAATCAGAGGAATTGTCCGGACTCTCGACCGCGGGCTCATCATTGGAGTCCAGGGCGGAGTCTTGGGCGGAGTCCTTGGGCTGATCCAGTTCATGGTTATCAAACGGAGCCTCTGGCCGGCTGGAGCGAGTGCCGGCGGTGCCCGGTACCGGAGCGGGATGGGAGCAGCCCGCAGCGAACAGGAGAGCAAAAAATACAGTCCCCGCCGCCAGTTGGCCGAACGGTCTCAATCGAGACATCGTCGCACCCGCTTCTCCGCTGCTGGAAGTGGCAAGCCGAATACCAAAAACAGTCGCATGAAATCAATCCCTTGGCGATGGCACTTTCGGGCAGGTGACGTAGATTGTTCGCTCTCAGGATGCTCTTGCTTTTTCTTGGCTTTTAGCTTTTAACTTTTGGCTTCCAGCTACGGCGGAAGATTTTGGCTGGAAGCTAGTGACCTTTAGGCAGAGAGGCCGTCGCCCGAGGCGTTTAAGAGGTGCTTAAGAAGAAAATCGCGGAGAGCGAAATCTCGCTCTCCGCGACCAGGTTTCCTGCCAAGCGTCTGAACTTCTACGGCTTTTTCACCGGTTTCTTCCTGGGAGCTGGCTTGACCGGCTTCTTCATTTCACTTTCCCTTCCGCCGATCAGAGTCAGAGCATCCGCCGCATTGAACGGGAACTGGCGCACCGAGTTTTCAGTCTGTCCGGCTGCTTTCAGCGTGACATCCACGCGGCGGTTGCTGGCCAGCCGGATGACGTTGATTCTCGCCAATTCCCGATGCCGCTCTTCCGTGGTGAGTTCAGTGTTTTGATCGATCGACGCCTTGACTTCGTCGGTCGTCAGGTTGTGTTGGCTTCCAAAAGCCTCGGTCTCGATGTCGCCCTCGGGGACACCTTGCTCGACCAGGAAGCCCTTCACGCGAGCCACGCGGCGTTCCGACAGCGCCTGATTGAAAGCAGCAGGGCCGCGAACATCGGCGTGACCTTGCAGAATGAGGTGAGCGTCCGGCTTGGCTTCAAGATACTTCTTGAAGTCGGTGGCCAGAGTAACCAGCGTCCTCTGCTGGCTGGCAATCAGCCCGGCATTGGGATCTTTCACCGGAGGCATGTTGGTGGGGAAATAGACGCTGTGGAGCGCAAGCCGCGCTTCCAGCGCCTTATCCACCGGCGGAGGCGGCGGATTTTCGATCGTGATCTGCGCCGAGGCCTGCGCATTCAAACCGCGGGAATCGGTACAAGTCACATTCACCGTGATCGAACCCGGCGGAACTCCCGCGGTGCTCAGGGTTGCCGAGTCGCCGCTGCCGGAGATGGTTCCTGCCGTCGCGCTCCAGTTCGCCACCGACACCGGCACGCTGTCCGGGCTGGTGCAGGAAGCCGACAGATTCACGCTTCCGCCCGCGACCAGAGTGGTGGGGCTGGCGGAAACTGACATGCTAGGCGGATTCTTCGGCGGCAGCGGCTTGATGGTGTACGTAGTCGAAGCGCTGGCCACGTTGTTCTTCTTCGCCTTCGGATCGTTTACCTGTACCGTGACGGTATAGGTGCCAGGAGTCGCATGAGTGGTATCGATGCTGGCGGCAGTGTCTTTGCCAGTGAGTTGCGGGCCATTGCCGCTCCAGGCATAGGTCAGAGGGTGCTTGGGATCGAAGTTCTTGGCAACGGCTGTGGCGGTGATTGGCTCACCGACAAAAACCTCGGCTGGCTGTACCGAAACTGCGGCAGCAACCGGAACGACTTCGGCTCCGCCGAAGCTGAACACGACGCCGGTGCGCAGCCTTACGCCTTGCAGCGTGGGACGGCGCAGGTCGGGAAATTGCGGATCCGCATAGTCGGCATAGTTATGCCGTCCCCATACAAAGTCAGCCTGGAAAACTCGCCACGCGAAGGACTTGGTCAAAGGCAAATCCATCCCGCCGCCCAGAAGCGCGCCGATTCCGCTGGATCCATTACTCAGCCCACTTACGCCGAGATAGTTGTAGCTGAGCAGAGAATGCACAAAGTAGTTCCCGCTGTCAGTGCGCCAGATGAAACGAGGGCCGGCGGAGAGAGTGCTTTCGCTGTTGCTGTTGCCCCAGTTGTAGCCAAAATCCCCTTCGAGTCCCCAATGCGGATCGAAGTTGTAGGTCACTGCGGAGCCGAGTCCCTTCGTCATATCCGGAACCGGGTAGGAAGTCGGATTGCCGGGATCGCCCAGGGGAACCGTGGCGCCAGGATGCAGGTATTGGTACCCCACAAACAGGTCCCACTTCGGGTTAGAATCGCTCTGCGCAAGGGCAGAGCCGGAGATCAGCAGCAAGGCAAGCATGGCGAGAAGGCACGCCGACCATCGGCGGCTTACGCCTGTGTGATAACCAAGTGACATGGAGTCCTCCATAAGATGTGCGCTCGTTCGCCGGGCGCCCGCGAAGAGGCGCTAATTAAGGGAAAAACATTGGAATTCGTTGGATGATGGGACTTACCCGGGGAACGCACGATTTTATCGCACCGAAGCTTAAAGCGAAAGTATGTACTTTCAGTCTGCGCTTCCTGTCTGTACTTCCAAAGATTGGCGAACCCGCCGGCAGCATATTTCTGCCGTCTCAAATTGAAATTCCGCAGAGGATGTCGCTGTCGATGACTTCGCCGGTCAGCCCCGCCGGTCAGCCCCGAATCCAGACCTTGCCGGGCACGAAGCTCGCCGCGTATCGTGGGTAGGGTGATGCCAACAAGAGGCCGATGAATCACGAGAAAATACTGATCGTTGAGGATGAAGAAAACGAGCGCTCCGGGCTGGCGGAACTGGTGTCTTCCTGGGGATATCGGGCCGAGACGGCTCGCGATGGCGTGGAGGGCCTGGAGAAAGCCGGCCAGTGGTCGCCCTCGATCGTCATCACCGATCTCAAGATGCCGCGCATGGGCGGCATCGAACTGCTCGGGCATCTTGGTGAACAGGCGCAGACCATTGCCGTCATTTTGGTCACCGCGCAGGGCACCATCGACAGCGCGGTACAGGCCATGCGCATGGGGGCTTACGACTACATCACCAAGCCGATCGATACCAACCGCCTGCGGACCATCCTTTCGAACGCCTCGGCCTTGTTGGGAACGCGCGCCGAACTGGAGGCCACGCGGCGCCGGTTGCGCGATACCGGATCGCTCGGCCGCCTCAACGGGGCCTCCCGCAAGATGCAGGAGATCTTCCGGCTGATCGAAATGGTTGCACCCAGCACGGCTTCGGTTTTGATCACCGGAGCCAGCGGCACCGGGAAAGAGCTGGTGGCGCGGACGATTCACGAGTTGAGTCCCAGAAAAGACCGTCCGTTCGTCGCCATCAACTGCGCCGCTATTCCTGAGACTTTGATGGAGAGCGAAATCTTCGGCCACGAAAAAGGAGCCTTCACCGGCGCCATGGAACGGCGCACCGGCTGCTTCGAACTCGCCGAAGGCGGCACGCTTCTGCTGGATGAAATCGGCGAGATGCCGGTCGGAACCCAGGCCAAGCTGCTGCGCGTGCTGGAGGACCGCAAACTGCGGCGCCTGGGAAGCAAAGTGGAAACGCCGGTTGACGTACGAGTGCTTGCCGCGACCAACAAAATTCCGGACGAGGCCGTATCCCGCGGCGAATTGCGCAGCGATCTCTATTACCGGCTCAATGTGTTCAACATCCACATGCCGCCCTTGCGCGAGCATAAAGAAGACATTGGCGGGCTGGTACAGCTTCTATTGGCAGAAATGGGAAGCAAACATGGCCGCAAAGTCAGTGCGGTGAGTGAAGCTGTGCTGAACCAGTTCAACAACTATTCGTGGCCGGGAAATGTGCGCGAACTGCGCAACACCATCGAACGCGCGGTCATCGTATGCGACGCGGGAGTGATTGAGACCAAACATCTGCCACCGGGTTTTGGACAGGCCCCGCTGCGCGCCGCGGCCAACGATCCCGACGCGGTTCGCCTGGGCGTAGGCACCACCGTCGAAGAAGCCGAGAAAATGCTGATCCTGAAAACTCTGGAGGCGACCAGCAACAACAAAACCCGCGCCGCCGAGATTTTAGGCATCAGCCTGAAGACCTTGCACAACAAGCTTAAAGAATATGGCAGCGCCACACCGGAGCCGGTCAATGGCAAGGAGGAAGTGCCCAGCGGCTAGCTCTCGTTTGTCTTCAAGGTTTTTGAAGCCGGTTCTACTCGATCATGCTGCGACGCAAAACCATCATCGTGCTGGTCATCACTCTTATGGTGACCGCCATGGTGTCTGCGTTTTCGTATTTGTATATCTGGCAAATCCTGCGGCTGCGCGTCGAGAATGCGAATACGACGGCGATCAATCTGACGCATCAGCTGGCCTACGTCGCTAAAAACGATTTACCGGACTTCACCAGCACACCCGTCGACACCAACGATCCAGTTGCCCTGCGCCGCGCTCTGGTGGATTACCTGCAAACCGATGTTTACCTTAACAACCTGCTCCAGTCTCAAGCCGGCGACTGGAGCTTCATCTACGACGTCATGATCGTCGACACCAACGGCAGAGCCCTGCTGCATACCAACGCCAGCAAGGTCGACAAAATCATTCCGCCGCGGCCCGACTTTCAGCGGATCGTCAATGCGCGCTTTCGCCAGCAAATCCGCATGTTGCTCACTCAGCCCTCGGTCTATGACGTGAGCTTTCCGCTCTATCTGACCACGCAGAAAGAATCGAAAATTGATGACCAGCCGTTTGGCACCATCCGGATTGGCGTGCAGACCGCGTATTTGAAAAGCGAAATCTACGGCCGGCTGGAGAAGGCGGTTTACTTTTCGGTCGTGTCCATTTTCGCGTCGCTGCTTCTGGCGGCCGGGATCTCGAACCTGGCTCTTGGCCCGCTGAAAGAAATCAGCCGGAATCTCGATAGTGTGACTGCCGGCGACGCCGAGAGCGTGGCCGGAGAAGAATCTCGACACGACGAGTATGGGCTGGTCACGCTGAAGATCGCCAACCTGGGCCGCCAAATTCGCGACAGCAAAGAGATTTTTAGCGCACTCAAAGACAATGTCGACCAGCTCATGGCTAAACTGCAGGACGGCCTGATGCTGTTTGCCCGCGACTCGCGGGTGGTGCTGGTCAGCGCACCGGTGGAAGCTTTTCTGGGCCGTCCGCGCTCGGAACTGCTGGGGCACACGGTGCAGGAAGTGTTCGACCGGCAATCCCTGCTGGGAACGGCGCTGCTCGACGCCTTCGAGCGCCGCCGGCCGCTTTCGCAACGCGAGTTTGTGGCAACGGATGGCAAGCGTGTCAGAGTCTCGCTCGACTTCGTGCAGGAGAAGAATTCTCAGATCGGTGCGCTGTTGATCATGCGCGACACCGAATCGGTACGCCGCATCGGCGACGAGATCGAAATGTCGCGCCGCCTTTCCGCCAGCGGACGTCTTACTCGCGGCGTCGCCCATGAAGTGAAGAATCCCATCAACGCCATCGTGCTTCACCTGCAGCTCCTGCAGAACAAGCTGGCGGAGCAAGAACCAGACACGCGCCGGCATATGGACATCATCGACAGCGAAATCCGGCGTCTGGATCGCGTGGTGCAGACGCTGGTCGATTTCACTCGCCCACGCGATCTTCACCTCGAGGAAGTCGACTTGCGTGCCGTGATGGAAGAGGTGGCGCAGCTCGCCGCTCCTGACGCCGAACAGCATGGGGTGACCATCGAGCGCCACATGCCGGAACAGAAGCTGCCCGTCAACGTCGATGTCGACCTGATCAAGCAGGCTATTCTCAACGTCGTGATCAATGGAGTTCAGGCGATGCCGCAGGGCGGGCTGCTGACCATTTCAGCGCGCCGCGAAGACAACTCCATCGTGGCAGAGGTTCAAGACCAGGGCGGAGGAATTCCGCGCGAGCTGCACGACAAGATTTTCGAGCTTTATTTCACCACCCGCAAAGATGGCAGCGGCATCGGCCTCGCGCAGGCCTATCAGATTCTCCAATGGCACTATGGCTTGCTGGATTTTGAATCGGTCGAAGGCGCGGGAACGACTTTCCGCTTTCACATTCCTGTGGCCGCACCGGCAACCGCAAGCGGACGCAACTTCGCCCCGGCCGACGCTGCGGCTTCGTGAGACGGCTATCGCGAACCACGTTCGTTTTCCGGAAAAGATCAAGAAGTGCGTTTCGCCGCAATCGCCAAGGCGTAAAATTTAACTTTCGCAGCTCTGGGACCCCGGTATGACTCTGGCCGTACTCCTCCTCGCCATCTCTGTTGCAGCATCTGGATTGCCGGGAAAGGAGTATTCGTCTGCAATCAAATGGGGAAGCGGGGCAACTGCGGAATCGACCCTGGTGCAAGATCAGGGAAGCGCGGCACAATCCCAGAATCCATCGCCATCGTCAAAACCAGCGTCTTCGGAACCCGCTTCCGCGCAGACGCCTACCGGGCAAAAACCTGCAGCTGCCCGGCCCGTACATCACAAGAAAAAGGCGTTGTTGCCAAATTGCAACAGCTCGAGCCCTCACGTCCGAGCCAGCGCGGCCGGGCCAATCTCTTCCGCTTCGCCCAACTCGGCATCTTCCCGGACTACTTCTATTCCAGCCGTAGTTCACCCTGGCCGCACGGCGACAGATCCGAAGGCTCCGAGCAACTGTCCCCCAACCAAGACCATCGTCCGGCAGGGAGGAACCTCCGAACCGGGCATTCAACTGGTCGGTGGGCCAGAGGGCAACCAGGCAGCGCAGGAACGAAACAGCGCCAATCAACTGTTGGAATCCACGGAAGAGAACCTCAAGAAGATCGCCAGCCAGCAGCTGAGCTCGAATCAGCAGGACATGGTCAATCAGATTCGCCAATTCATGGCGCAGTCGAGGACCGCCGTCGCCGCCGGAGACTCCGATCGCGCCCGTACCTTAGCCTGGAAGGCCCAACTGCTCTCGCAGGAACTGGTCAAGCCGCAGCAGTAATTCTGCATCGTGTCTAGTGCAGCCAAATTCCTCGCGATGCCCCGGGCAGCCGGACTGCCGAGTTCATCTCCCCTTCGCCCGCGCGCTGTTCACTTTGGCCAGCAAATCCTGAGACATCCCCTGCAGAGGCCCCGGAATTTTCACCGCCTCAGTCAGAACTTCTCGCGCCTCGGTCAGTTTGTTCAATTTGCCGTAGGCAAAGCCCAAACCGTATAGAGCGCGGGCGTACTGCTGATCGTCTTGTCCCTTCAGCAAAGCTGCAGCGGCTTTCAAATCGGGGATTGCCGCAGTGCTTCTATCCTGCTTCAGGTAGACCCAGCCGATAGTGCTGTACGCGGCTCCTGCCGAAAGCTTGTGCGCTTTGTCGGCGTCGGGAGCGTCCGCCTTGGCAACCTCGATCGCTCGCTGCGCATAGCTGATCGCCTTGGCCCCGCTTCCCGGCTGCTTGTCGTCCCCGTAATATCCGGCCATCAGCAGGAGCGCGGGCAACGAGTTGGGATCGGCCGCCAGTATCTTCTCGCCATACGCTACCAGCCGTGTGCCGTCTTTCAGTTGATTCAGGGAATCGAGAGCGAGGTTTGAAACCGTCTCCTGGTATTTTGAATTCGGAAATCCTGCCGTGAACTCGTCAACGTACGCCATGCGAACCTTGGGGTCGCTTTCACCCGAGATCACGTTCACACCTGAAGTCTCCAGAAAATCGCAACTGCTCTGCGCGGCCGATTTATCTTCGTTCACCTTTGCGGCAAAATCCGCGTCGCTCATCCCCGCCGGCTTGGCTTGCTTGGCAATTGACTGGCAGACTTCTCCGCCTTTCGCGGAATACTCCATCAGCTTGGCGTTGTTCTTGGCCTGTTGCGCCAGACTGGCTTGCGACACGAGAATATCGAGGTCGTGCGGAGATCCAACCAGCGCCTTGTCGCCGTAGTCGAGCGCTTTCTGCAAATCGCCGGCCGCCTGGTAGGCCTGCGAAATCTGCCAGTTTCCATAGGTCACGGCCGCCGGATTGGCCGCGAATTTCTGGACAAACTCCTCATACATCGCAAGCTTCTTCTGCGGATCCTGCTCGGCAGAGATGGCTTGCAGCGCCTTATCTTCATCGGTGCCGGCGGCAATCACGATGCGATCAACCTGGGCGCTGGCGCGAATCGAGATCGCACAAATACTGCAAAGAAGAATCCATAGCAGCGAAGCTTCGCGGCGTCGCATAATCCTGCCTCCCGTAAACCGCGGGATTGGACTTCAACTTTTCGAGCAGGCGAATCGTAGCGCTGAACGCGGTCAGGCGCAAGAGCCAAAGGCTTTTAACCACGAAGGACACGAAGGTCCGCGAAGGAGATCGTCGGCACGGGTTTCATTTGTGGACCTTAGTGTCCTTCGTGGTGAATTCTGTCCCCTTTCCGTCAATCGGCAATCGCCAAGCGAAAATCGAAACTTTTCTGCTCTGTGCCTCTGTGCCTCTGTGGTGGATTGTTGTCTACTCGGCTAAAGTAAAACGATGCTTGGGATTTTCAGCCAGCGTCCGTTGCGCTTCGTTTTCGCCGCCAACATGATTTCCATGTTCGGCAGCGGGATGAACTCGGCCGCCGTGGCCTGGTACATTCTGCAGGCCACGCACAACGAAATGGCTCTGGGAATGTTCGTGGTTCTGCAGACCATTCCGGCCATGCTGCTGCTTCCCTTCTCTGGAGTGATCATCGACCGCGAAGATCGCCGCCGTCTGGTCATGTGGCTTGACGCGCTGCGCGCCACGATCATCGTCACCGTCGCCATTCTCGCGTTCCGCCATCGCGTGCAGGTCTGGGAACTTTATCTGATGAACACGCTGGTCTCCGCCGGCTTCTGGATGTTCTGGCCTACGATCGTCGCGCTGATTCAGGAGCTTACGCCGGAAGGCCAATTCGTTCAGGCCAACACATTTCTAATGGCCGGCGTGCAGGGCGGATGGCTGATCGCCGGCGCCGTCGTCGGCTTCATGTACAACCATATCGGCCTCGGCGGCGTGCTGCTGATTGACGTCTCGACCTATGTGGTTTCGTTCCTCTGTTATCTCGCGGTGCGCAAGGGCCGCCACGTCGTGCTGCGCCCGGAAGAACTGCGCGCCGATATTCTCGCCGCGGAAAACCAGCTGCAGCGTTTTGGGCGCGACTTGCGCGAAGCGTTACATTTTCTGCGCGGCCAGCGCGCAGTTGTTCTCCTCGGCATCAGCTGGGCTCTGTTTCTGGGAGCCATGATGATGGGAGGAATCGTGAATCCCGCGCTCAGCGACCGCGTCTTTCACGCGGGAGCCACCGGCTACGGCTGGCTTAGCGCGGGTTGGGGCACCGGAGCGTTCGTCAGCGTGTTGTATACCGCGCAGGCAATCACGCTGCTCGGCGGACGCCGCGCCCTCGCCTTCTCCATGGCCATACTCTCGGTCTGCGTCGCATTCGCTCCCGTCTCGCGATTCCTGTTTCTCGCCATCGCGACCTATTTCGTGATGGGCTCGGCCCGCGGCGTCGGCGGGGTCGCCATGAACTCCAGCCTGATGGAGATGGTTCCCAAGCATTTGATGGGGCGCGTGCAGAACGCCTTCAACCTGCTCGGGACTTTTCTTCAACTCCTCCTCGCCCTCTGCGTAGGCTTCGTTGCGCACAACGTGAGCCTGGTTGCCGGATTCGCGATCATCGCGTGCGTCTACGGCTTGTCATTCGTGGCCGCAAGCGTGCCCGTGGAAGCGCGAGTTCCGGCAGAAGAAGTCGCCGCGGAATGATCGTTCCCTCTGCGGCGGGGTAATCATTTCCTCTGCGGCGGAATGATCGTCTCCTCTGCGTTGTCATCCTGAAGCGAGCGCTTTTTGCTCGCTGAAGGACCTATGTGTGGTGTGTCAACAGGTTGTTCCGGTCGAGACCGGAACGGCTGATGGGTGGAGCGTGATTCAGACTAGCATGCGGACGGTGCCAGTTGTACTGATGGAGCCAGGGTGGGAGCTCGAGGGCGCGGGCCTGGGAGTT
>DATJSG010000035.1:0-9030 GCA_035504195.1 Terriglobales bacterium | reverse complement strand
CCTCTTCGCATCGAGGTTTGGTTCAATCTCATCTTCGTAAACCTCGATGCGAATGCGCCGCCTCTCGAACAGAGCCTCGGGAGTCTGCCTCAACAAGCCGGGAAATTTCCTTTCATCGGTATGAAGTTGTTTGAGCGACGCATCTACGAAATGAGGTGCAATTGGAAAACATACGTCGATAACTATCTCGAGGGATATCACCTGCCCAGCGTCCATCCCGGTTTGAATCGCGAACTCGACTACAACGCCTACGTCGTCGAACCGTATGAGCGCCACGTCCGCCAGTTCAGCCCAATTCGCGGCGCACAGCCTGGAGATGTTACTCCGCGGCGCTATCAGGAATCCCGCGAAGGCCTCACCACCGATTACTTCTGGATCTTCCCCAACTGGATGTTGAACTGCTATCCCGATAATGTCTCTCTCAATATTGTCCTGCCGCTCGAACCGGAGCGCTCGCTTGCCATCTTTGAATGGTATTTGCCCGAAGAGGATCTCAGTTCTGCCGCGGCCAAAGCGTCCGTCGATTTCAGCCACCAGATTCAGATCGAGGATGTCGCCATCTGCGAAGCAGTCCAGAAGAACCTTCGCTCGCGAAGTTATTCCCGTGGCCGCTTCAGCGTGAAGCAGGAAAAAGGCGTCCACGCATTCCACCGCATGTACGCGGAAATAATGTCCGCCGTCTGATCCACCGAATTCTGCCCAAGCTGGCCGAAAACCACCAGCCTTGGTTGAGGTCGGCCAAGTTCGCAGATTCCAAGGCGGCGGGCCCTCCCGTTCTTGCTCTCGAACATTGAAAACAAAGCACTTTTTCGTTACGCGCGATCCCGCTTTTGGCCCGTCGCTTGCCACTCCCTCTCTGAGATTTCTATGCACCCGGATTCACGCATCTTCCGTTCCAAGAGGTGGGTTATGAAAAAACTCACGGGAAAACTCGCCGTTCTGGTCCTCGGCATTTCATGCGCTCTATCGCTCAGCGCCCTGGCGCAGACTACCGACGAAGGTCCGGGACCCTCCGAGCAGCCCAGCGCGCCGATGGAAATTGGCCAAGAGCAGCCTCCTAACGCGCAGTCTCCCGATGCCGGCGATATGAACGCCGCTCCCACCGAGGCACAGCCCGGCGGCCCGGCCGGCGAAGCTCCGGCTCAGACCGATCAGGGAGTCGCGCGCGTCAGCCTGATTCACGGCAATGTTTCCACGCAGCGCGGCGACTCAGGCGATTGGTCCGCAGCCGCGCTCAATCAGCCCGTAATGACCGGCGACAAGGTTTCGACCGGCGACAATTCCAGGGCGGAATTGCAGCTCGATTTCGCAAATACCCTCCGCCTCGGCCCGAACTCGAAAGCAAACATCGCGAATCTTACGCACAAAAACATCCAGATTCAGCTCAGCCAGGGGATCGCGAACTACACTCTTTCCAAGGACAGCGAGGCCGAACCCGAAATTGACACTCCGAACGTTGCCGTTCACCCCGCGCATCACGATGGCGTATTCCGCATCGAAGTGCGGCCGGATGGCGACACCCTCGTGATCGTGCGCGCGGGTCAGGCGCAGATCGCCACTCCGCAGGGCAGCACTGAAATCAATGCCGGTGAAATGGCAACAGTTCGCGGTGATATCAACTCTGCCCAATACAAGATTTCCTCCGCTCCTGACCGCGACGCGTGGGATCAGTGGAACAGCGATCGCGATCACCTTATCCGCGACGCGAACTCCTGGCGTCACACCAATCGCCGCTACACCGGAACTCAGGATCTTGACGCCTATGGCAATTGGCAGAACGTCCCTGACTACGGCGACGTGTGGGTTCCAAATGAGCCGGATGGCTGGGCCCCCTATCGCGACGGCAATTGGGTCTGGGAGCCGTACTACGGCTGGACCTGGGTCGGCTACGAACCGTGGGGATGGGCGCCTTATCACTACGGACGCTGGTTCTGGTACCGCAACGCCTGGGCCTGGTGGCCCGGTCCTGTTTATGCCGGCTATAACCCATTCTGGGCGCCCGCTTACGTTTCCTTCTGGGGATGGGGCGGCGGATTTGGCTTCGGCTTCGGATGGGGCGGATGGGGCGGCTTTGGCTGGCTCCCGATCGGCCCGTGTGACTGGTTCCACCCCTGGTGGGGTGGATACCGCGGACGTTTTGGCTGGATGAACCACGGCTACTGGAATCATGGTGGCTACGGTGGATTCGGTCCACTGCACGCCGGAACCCGCTTCTCCAACATCAACAACCTTCATAACGATCACGTTTTCCGCGCCATGTCGACCGTGAATGCTTCACGCTTCGGAGCAGGCCGCGTGAGCGCGGTTGCCGCAACCCGCGCGCAGTTGAACGGTGCGCACATGATGGCGGGAAATTTGCCCGTGGTTCCGACACGTGCCAGCCTGTCTGCCAGCGGACGCCCGGCAGCGCCCGGTACCATTCGCAACGGCGGCTCGGAACGCTTCTTTGGCTCGCACAATAATGTTGCGCGGCCTGCTTCGTTCCATGAGCAAACCTCCGCACTGCGGGCCTCGATGCAGCAAGATCACGTCACCGGGATTCCTGCCGGCGGCCGCGGCAGCGCCGAATCCGTGCGCGGACCGAACTCGATGCAGCGTCCAAGCGCCGGCATCTCGGGCAATCGCGAAGCGGGAAACTTGAATCGCAACAATGGCGGTATCTCGACATCCGAGAATCACTCCAGTTTCCATACATTCAGTTCGCCACCTGAAAACAGCCGCAATAGTTTCTCGGGCGCGCAGAATTCGCGAGGTGGTCAGTCCGGCAATTTCCGTGCGTTTACGCCGCCCAGCAATACCCGCAACTCGGAGCCGGGCAGCATGAATTCCTCGCGGGCGGGCGCAAGCCAGTCGGAAGCGGGAGCGAACCGCGGCGGATTCCGTCCGTTCACGCCTCCCTCAAGCAGCGGCGTCAATCGTGCCGGAGCAGCCTATGGCGGCAACAGCGGAAGCTACTGGAGCCGGACCGCCCCGGCCACAGGCACCCCTCGCGGCTATGGTTCGTCCTCAGGAGCTTACGGCCGGGGATCGTATTCCCGCCCGCAACTCGACATGCGTCAGCCGATCGTGCGTGCCCCGTCTTACGGAGGATATTCGCGTAGCCCATACGCAGGCGGCTACGGCGGATATCACGGTTCTCCAGGCTATGGAGGATCGCGTGGTGGCGCGCCGAGCTACGGTGGCGGAGGACATGCCCCCAGCGGTGGCGGCGGCCATTCTTACGGCGGTGGTGGGGGACACTCGAGTGGAGGCGGCGGTGGTCACTCCGGCGGCGGTGGTGGAGGCCACTCCGGTGGCGGCGGACATCGCTAAAAACAATCGCACCAGCACCACACGATTTTAAAAGTTGTAGGTGCAGTGACAGAGGCGAGAAGGGCGTGCCAAGGGGGGCACGCCTTTTCTCTTTCCCTTGTTCTCACGGCCTGGCATACGCCGGACTATCCGGCTCTGGCGGATCATAGTCGCGGCCGTACTTGTTCTTATGCGCCAGGGTCACGTCAGTTTCGGCCAGAGTGAAATTTCCCAGGGAGCTGTCGTCAGCTCTAATCGTGATCTCGCGGCCCAGCGCCTGCAACGCCTCCGGTGTAACCGCCGAATGGAAGATCTGCAGGTTATATCGGCCCGGAGGCACATTCGGAATGGACAACTCCCCGCGCTTGTCCGAAATTGCGTAATACGGAGTTGCCAGCGCGATCACAACCGCGCTCATCTCAGCATGGATATTGCAGAAAATGAATGAAATTCCCGGCCTGTCAAATTGTACGAATCGCGTCGTGCCGCTCTCGTATAGTCCCAGATCGAACCGCTTTCCCTCGAACAGCGAAAACACGTTGTGAAAGAAAGGATCGTGATTCGGAAACTCCACTTTGCCGCCCACCGGAATCACGAGCAGCGAAGGATGGAAGCTCTTATCTTTCTGGATCAGCTGTGGAATCTGATTCGGCTTCTGCCGTGGCGGCTGAACCGTTACTCCAATGGGTGCCAGCCAGACCACGGCCTGCGAAGCGTCTTTCAGCCGATGCCCGCCCCGCGTCAGATCCACGTGCGCCTTCAACAACTGTTGCGCGTGCGCGCTCGAGATTATCGCAAGCGAGACCGCAACCATCCAAACCACTCGAACTAGACCCATCTTCAAAACAGAATCCCCACGGAAAGATTCAACTGATTCGTCACGCTGCTCGCGCTGTAGAAAGGAAAAGTCCGCAGCCGCCGTAGTTCCGCCGCCAGGATCAGATCCGACCGCGGCCGGAATACGATATTGCCGAGCGCACCCTGATTGCGTCCCAGAATCGGACCAAAGTTGTTTTGATCCGTCGCAAATCCCCGGACGTCGCTCGCGAACGCATTGTCCTCGGCAATCACTCCGTTCAACTCGAGCTTGGGTGTCAGCTGAAACTTGAGTTGAGTCCATCCCCCTACGGCATCGAGCCCACGAATTGGACTCAGCGGCGAGTTCGGATCGCCCCCGTAGACAATGGAAGTCCCAATTGCCGCGCCGAGCCCGCCAATTCCTCGTCCTCGATAAAACTCGCCCGAGAGCTGCAACTTCGGCAGAATCGGAACTTGCCAATCCGCCATCCCCGCCCATGCGTCCACAGTCCGGCCCCACGTCCAATTTTGGCTCCCGTAATATCCAGCCACGCCAAAGCTCAACGGATGATTGTTGACTGTTCGCGACCATGCCGCCCGCAGCGCATACGCCGGCTGCCCCGACAGTTCTCCTGCTTGCGCCGAACGATAGAACGGATCGTATGGATACTCCCAATCCAAGTTGTCGAGGACTCCAGCTTGTATCGTGACGGTCTGCTGATCCGATACCGAGAATCGATGCTCGACCCGCAATTGCGGCGTCCATCCCCACAGATTCCCGGCAAACGCGAACGCCGGAAGGGCCAGCGATGCGAATGACGTCGGAGACAGCGGCGAGACAAAAAGGGAATCCTGCCCCGCTACAACCGAAGTGTGTTCCCAATCGAACCGAAGGTTCGCCGTCTGCAGTCGGACGATCCCAAAGTTCACTCCGTTCCCGGTTTCCGCAAACCCCCCGGAGAAATCCAGTTGAAGATCAGCCGACGTCTTTGCACCCGCAACCGTCGGGCCGAACACTTCCAGCCCGATCTCCGACTGCCGCATCGTCGCCCCCACGGTTGCTCCCGGTGTTCCGAAGGGAACCGGCTCCGCATACGTCGGCAAATCCAGATTGTCCGATCCACCCACGTTGCGGAACGCATTCATCAACACGATGCCGTGCAATCGCGCGCGATACTTCGATGCCGTCTCGACTTTCGTCTGATATTGCTCGTCGATCTTCGAACCCAGCAGGGAACTGGACTCCTCCAGCTTCTCCACCCGATTTTCCAGGCTGGCCGAGTTTTGCGGAATCGCGGCGACAGCGGAGCTGCCAGGCTCGGATGAAGCCGCCGTCTGCTCAGTCGCGCCGGTATCCGGCGCCGCTGCTGCAGGCGGATGTTCCAGTAGCGCCCGCGTCGATTCCAGATCTTGCCGTAGCTGGCGCATTTCGGCGCGGGATTCGGCGTTCTCAGCCCTCATCTCATCCACCATTTCTCGCAGCTGCCGAACCTGTTCCTGCACGTCGCGCAGCGCCGCCTCATCCGTTGGACGCGACGACGCTGATTTTGCCGCTTCCTGTGCCACGCTATAGACGCCGAACAAGACCACCGCAGCAAGCGCCAGTGCGCTCCGGCGAATCCCTGCAATCCAATGACTCTTCACTCCGCCCTCCTGCATTGCCCGGGCTCAGGCGCTCGGAAGACGGGTACCGCGCCTAGGGTCCCGGACGCGAAATTGAACTTTCCTTTGCGTTCTCGTGGTTAGCCGCGAAAAGCGACGGTATCTCGGTCGCGATGGACTGGTTCGGCTCCCGCAATGCGTCCTTCGCGCGGCCCGGCAGCAAAATGCGGAAGACCGTTTTCCCTTCCACGGTGCGCTCCACGAAAATCTCGCCGCCATGATCTTGCACAATTTTCTGCACCACCGCCAGACCCAATCCCGTGCCATTCTCCTTGCCGTAGCTCACGAAGGGATGAAACAGCCGTTCGCGGATCGAATCCGCGATCCCCGGACCGTTATCCGCCACCGAGATCGTGATCCCGCCGGAGACCTCGCCCGCCGCAATCTCCACCTTGCCTCCGGCAAAAGGAGCGGCCTCGCAGGCATTCAGCAACAGGTTATATAGCGCGCGCTCTAGCTTCCGCGGGTCAAACCATCCGGAGACGTCGCTTCCGCACAGCACATCGATCGACCGCGCATGGTGCCGAGGATGCAGCCTCACCGCCTGCACCGCGCGTTGGATCGTCTCCAGCACGTTTCCATAAGCCGGAGTCAACGATTCCCGCGTGCGCGCGAATTCCAGCAGTGAATCGATCAGGTCCGTCATCAGATTCACGCCCGTCCTGACTTCCTGATACAACTCTTCCCGCTGTACAGGGGTCAGATGGCTGTCGCACAGGAATTCCGAGTTCGCCACAATCGCCGCCAGGGAATGCCGCAGATCGTGCGAAATCGAACTGGCCATGCGTCCGATCGTCGCCAGCTGCTCCGACTCCAGAAGATCTTGCTGGCTCTTGAGCAGGCTGCTCCGCATGCGGTCAAAGGCGCGTGTCAACTCGGCGACCTCATCGCCTCCACGCGAATCGAGCGGATGGTGAAAATCCCCACCCTCCAGCGCCCGAACACCCGAGACAAGATTGCCCAGCGGCTTCGTAAACGTATGCGACACGAAAAACACCAGCCCGCTTCCCACCAGCACCGCTGCAAAACCCAGAAGCAGCAGGTAGCGGTTTAGCTGATCCACAAATCGTGTGGCCTCGTCATACGATCCCAACACCGTCAACCGTACCGGAGTTGCGCGCGAACCCGACAAGTCCAGCGACGTTGCCAGAAAACGTTCTTTGCCAATCTCCACGTCGCGCGGCTCTTCCTGAACCGATCCGGTAACAATCGGTTGAAGACCGCTTCGTTGTTGCTCGGGTGGCAGGGTCGTGCCGACCACCTCGTCTCCGCACGAAAACGCGACCTGGCTGCCCGCAACCTTGCTGACCTCCGCCGCCAGCTTGTCATTGATCTCGTATCCAATAACGAGAAAGCCGAGGAGCGTTCCGTCGGTCCGTGATCCCCGATAGATCGGCTCAATAAAGCTCTGATAAAGATGATGTCCGCCCAGCCACCAATGACTGGTTTCACCCCGGTCTTCGTCCAGCGACTCCTGGAAGTACTTCTCCGCTGCTTCCTGCGTGAAGCCCGGCGTCTTCGTGTGCAGCGCGACCACGCGTCCTGTGCGGTCGACCAGAACAAAAAGATCGCTGTTGGCGATCTCCGAGACTTCCCGGGACGCATCCTGGATCGTCACCGGATCCGGCCCGGTCATGATCGCCCGCGTAATCGGAAGGTCCGCAAGCAGGGCCACGTCATTGGTCAGCATGGTCTCTCGCTCGTGGCGAAAGTCCTGAAACGCCGCGACCGAATCGTGCAGGTTTTCGGCTATGCTCTGCCGGACGTGATTCTCGACGCTGCGCCTGACCAGCAAAAGGCTCGTGGTCGTGAGGCCGGCCGTGATCAGCAGCATGGAAAGGAGAAATCGCGTGCGCAGCCGCAGCCGCGGCACAATGCCTCCGGCCTCATTTGCAACAGAATTGCGCGCGTATTCTGGAGACGGCTTCACAGGGATCAGCGGACAAATTTATATCCCATGCCGTGTACCGTGCGGAAATGTACCGGGCTCGATGGGTCTTTCTCCAGCTTCTGGCGAAGTTTCAGAATGTGGTTGTCCACCGTTCGTGTAGAGGGATAATTCTGATATCCCCACACTTCATTGAGCAGTTCATCGCGGCTGATGACGCGATCCGCATTCCTCACCAGAAATTGAAATGTCTTGAACTCCTGGGCGGTCAGCACCACCGGCTTTCCCTCGCGCTTGACCTCCATTTTCTTGAAGTCCGCTGTGATGTCGTCAAAGCTCACGATCTGGGCTTCGGGAGTGCGTGCCGTGTGGCGCAATGCCGCCCGCACGCGCGCCAACAACTCCCTCGGGCTAAAAGGCTTGGTGACATAATCGTCCGCGCCGAGTTCCAGCAACAGAACCTTATCCGAGACGTCGCTGGCCGCGCTCAGCACCACGATCGGCAGCGTCGGGGCGATCATCTTGATCTCCTTGCACACATCACGCCCGGAAACCTTGGGCAGGCGAAGGTCCAGCACCACGGCCGCCGGAGCGCACGCCTGGAAACTGTCGATCGCCGACTTCCCGTCGGACTGGGTCTCTACCGTATATCCTTCCGTTTCAAAAAGACGTCGGAGAGCCTTCTGCACGGCCGGATCGTCTTCGACAACCAGGATGCGCCCAGCCGGTTTGACCGGAGGCGCCGGACTTACACTTCGAGCGCTGGCGAGCGGAGTAACGAGGTTCCCCATAATTTTTCCTAAGCCTTCACATGTGGGGGAGATCTGTCGAGCCTTGTGCCTGATGCCCCGCCCCAGGCGGCCTGACCAATCGAGCTTACAACGGCATTGCCCTAGATTATGCGCCAGACCGGCTCTTTTGACATTCTTTTTACAATTTCACTGGCAGGTAAAAAGGCAGTCCGGAAACAGCCTTGCAATAGGAATTTTGAAGAGTTGCCGAAGGCTGGCAGGCCTTGCGATCTCGACAGGACCGTTGCGTTCCGCGAAATCGAGCTGAGCGTGCGAACGATCAATTCCCGCGCTGCGTTTTCAAGCACGCCCGTCAAATCAAACGAATCCACGAATGGAATAGAAAGTCCCGCAGGATGTGCGCCCATTCCGCATTGTCTGCTTGCGCTGCGCGCGTACCCAAGTCCCTCGAGCAAATTCCGCTAAAATGAACCGCTTGCCTCTCTCGGATCTGGAAAATCTCGTCGTCGTCCTCGTGCGCCCCCGCAATCCCCAGAACATCGGTGCGGCCGCCCGCGCCATGACGAACTTCGGAGCCCCTCATCTCCGCCTGGTCAATCCCTATAAGCTCGCCTTTCACGATGCAACGTCCGCCGTCGG
>DATJSG010000034.1:0-4023 GCA_035504195.1 Terriglobales bacterium | reverse complement strand
GCGAGGAACACGGGATTCGTCATCGTCACGGAGAGCTGGCGGCGCTGCACTGCTTCGGGACCTTCGTACGTAGCCTCGAGTTGCGCATCCATCCACTTGTTGCCGAGAAATCCCGGGCAATCCTCGGTGATGCCGTAGCCGCCCATCAAACTGACAGCCTCGCGCATCATCTGCGCGCCCCAGCCCGTGTTCCAGAGCTTGGCCGCAGGGCAGAGCACGTCGGCAAGTGCATCCAGCATGACGAAGCGCAGCAGCAAGTCGGAATCCAGGGCTTGTTTTTGTGGATCGTCGGCCGCCAACTGCATAAGCTCTACGGCCTTATCACCAGCTTCACGCATCAGCTTCGCCTTCGCTTTCGCGCCCGTTACACCGCGATCGGCGTATAGCGCTTCCAATTCCTTTTCCAGCGGATCGAGTTCATCGAATGCACGCGCTGCCGCAAACGCCAGCGAAGCGCTTGCCTCGCCCGTAGCCCACACATCAACCAGACGATGCAGCGCGTCTTCGCGCGCCTGCAAGCCCAGTTCATAACGTACCGATCCCGGCTTCGCCATCTCGGCGCCGCGGAATCTGCCCCGCTGATAACGGATAACGGGTTCGACTGCGGATAACAATTTCGCCGCCGTCATGACGCCAACTGTAACGCGCGTACGACGGAATACTGCCTCGATGACTTCGCTATGGCTGTAGCGGGGAATAATGACGCCGTCTTTGACGTCATACCCGCCAACGATGCGGCTGGCAGGAATTCGCAGATTGAAAATCGGATCGCCGGTCGAGGAAAGTTGGTGAACCATCTTCTTCGTCGGCGTGCCGCGATCGAATATACCGGGGTCGCCTTCTTCCAGGATCACCATGCAACTGCCTTTCATGCGCTCATCGTCGGAATCAACCGCAGCGGTAACGAAATTGGCGAAGCCGATATTGGTGATGAAGCGCCCGCGCTTTTCCACTTGCAGGATCGGCGGTTCTTCCGCTTGCCACTCGACGATCCGCACTTTGCCGTTGAGCATGCCGGTGTCCACGCCGACGTAGGGGATGGGTTCGGTCAGACAAAATGCTCCGCGCCACGGCTTGCGATCCTCTCCGGGCCGCGCCGGAGCCGCCAATTTCATGTAATGACGCTGCTGCTCGGGTGTCCCACGCTCGTGAATGGGTGCGAGTGCCAGGCAACCCGCCAAACTCGCCGTTGCCGCTCCGCCATCAACCCAGGCGAGTTCAAACGCGATGAGGGCCAGCGCGAGGTTTTTCGGACCGGCGAATAGCCCGCCGTCTTCGGGTTCCATGAAGACGGCGGTGATGCCGGCGCCGTCAAACGCTTCCAGAAGCGCAGCTTTTTGGGGAGTCCATTCATGCGAGTTGCGGCCGCCGCTCGCCACCAACCGTGCCACCGGTCCGCGAGCGACTCCACGCGCCGACTGCACTAATAGCTGCAAATCGTAACGGTCAGCGAATCCCCACTGGATCTGACGCGCCGCATCGGACGGCAGCGTCCGCAACGTATCGGGCTGAACCGGAGTCGCTGTAGGCATACGCTTCCCCTTGTTTCTGCGCAAATCTGCGTATGCGATTCTGGCGGGCGATCCGGACTGATTCAGTGATTAGAATCACGTGAGACTATGATCGTAAATTTTGCGCGTCTTTGCGGGACGATTCGCGCGTTGGCTCGGGAGAACGGAGTTAAAAGAGCTATAACCGAATTAGCGGATGTTCAGGTCGGCGTAATGAGCGAAGCTGGAGACGGCTACTTCGTCGCCGCCGGGGATGTAGAAGCCAAACTTGCCCAGGCTGAGATTTGCGCCGGGCTGCATCCAGCGATCGAGAATGGTCCAACCGTCACCATCCTTGACTTGGTGGACGATTTCCGTAGGGCTCACGTGGATTTGTAGCGTACGGAAGCTCTTCTTGTCACCTTTGTGCGGAACAATGATCTGGTCCGTCTTCTCGCCGTTGTGAATGACACTGCGGTAGAAATTTTTGTCGTCCATTTGAAACAGAACGTAGTTCCTGGCATCGGCATAGTTGAGCACCCATTGCATCAGGTGACCCTTGGTGAGCATCGCGGAGAAAACAAAGGTGCCTGAGGTAGGAGTGACCCCGTATAGGACGAAATCTCCGCCCCTGCGAATGAAAGTATCTCTCTCCTGCTTCCAAGCGCCAGGGTCCTGCCACTTCGACATGCCGCTCGGACCGAGAGACAAATCCAGAGTTTTGGATTGACCGGCGACGACTTCGAGCGTGGAAGAACGTGTGAATCTCTCGGCGGTTCGCGCTGTAAGTGTGTAGGTGCCCGGGGCAACGCTCAGGGGCACGCCGCTACTGACGAGTTTCAGAAAGTCACCTTTGGCGATCGCAACTTTCGCGTCGGCGGGCGAGAAGGTGATTTTCAATTCGCCGGGAGCGGCGTCCAGTGCGGCGTCGGCAGCAGCGAGAGTGATCGTTCCGCCTGCAACGAAGTGCTTCTTTAACTGTCGCGGCTTTGCTCGCTCTTTGCGCAATTCGACGACATGGTCTCCGGGATTCACTGTCGAGACCGAGAGCGTGCCATCCGGCTGAATGGTTCCCACAGTAGTCTGATCGACAAGAACCGTTGTTCCGGGAACGCCGCCCTGGATGGTCAGCGCAGCCAGTCGCGGCTGGGGCTGGAGGTTGAACATCAGCCTGGCTTCATCACCTTTGTGAATGCGGATGGTTTGCGGCGGAGGATCCTGAAAGCCAGCCTTCGAGACCTGTACAGCGTAGTCCTTGGGCGCGAGATTCGGCAGGCGCAACTGGCCGCCGCGCGTGAGTTGCGGTTGGAGTTTTCCGTTGAGAGAAACTCGCGCGTCGTCTTGACCGGCAACGACGATGAGAGTGCCCAGCTTGGGAGCGGACTCGGTGGTGGGCTGATTATCAGGCGGGACCGTCTCAGCGGTGGCGTCCAGAGGTGTAGAGACTGAACGCTCGGAAGTTGTTTCTGGCGGCGCGGCGACGGCTGGTGCTGTGGGCAGTTGCTCGGCGGGAGCAGGAACCGGCGCAGAAGTGCCGGGGGCGGCCGCTGGCGCCTTCGCTATCGGTGCCGCCGGATGTTTTCGGGCCCCAAAAAAGATCGCTGCAACCAGAATGATCACGCAGACGGGGACGATGCTCCACGCGCCAACCTTCGATTCCGTCGCTTGTTTTCGCTTCGACGATCGCGGGACTTTGGCCGCGGGTGTGGAAACCGGGGCTACAGAAACAGGAAGTGGTATCGGCAGTTGCGGCTGCGGCGGAGTGGGCGCGACTTTCTCCTGCGGCACGACCTGCGGCGACACAACCTGCGGGGGCACGACCCTCGCCGGAACTTGCTTAGGCCGGACAGTCCTGTTGTCTTCGCTTCGCTGCGGCATTGGTTTCGGCGGAGCTCGTCTCGGTACAGCGGGGCTTTCTGGAGGCTCGCTCGGCGCGGCGCGCGAGGCGCTTGGTCGCGGAACGTAAAAAATCACCGGCACGTTTTTGCCGTGCGCCGATGCAGCCGGACTGTCCTGGGTTACCAATCCCAGCCGCTGCAGGAGCCCATTCGCGATAGCTAGGATTTCTCCATCCGTCCAGTACTTGGCGGCGAGCCCCTGTATTTGGTCCCCTAATGCTCGTTTGGCGGCAGCGTCCGCGGCTTTATCGATTTCCGCTTCCATGCGCCGCAGGTTCTGCAGATCGCTACGGCGAGTCTGGCGCCGCTTGGCGCCCTGTTCCCGCTGAATTGCTTCCTGGATCTGAAGTAACTTGGGATCATTGGGATGAACCGCCAATCCTTCGGCCACCCAGGCCAACGCTGCGAATAGATCGCCGGAGGACTGCAGTTTGTCCGCTCGCGCAACCCATTCCTCGAGTGAGCTCACTTTTTTCCGCTCAATGATCAGCCCGTAGATGGTTTTCGCTGTGGGATGCACCGGGTTGAGCCCGAGTGCCTGCCGGGCCAGGTTCTCAGCTTCCCACCATTCGTTTTCTACAAGGGAATTCGCATGCTCAACCAGAGCATTGGCCAAAATCGCCCGGGCCAGAGAA
>DATJSG010000033.1:0-565051 GCA_035504195.1 Terriglobales bacterium | reverse complement strand
CTCCGCGCGATCTTCGCTCGGGCTCCGGGCTCACCGCCAACCGGATAAACCTACCTTACGCCTCGGAACTCTATCCTGCCTTCAACATTTCTTCCCTGTTCTCCTCAACCAGCGCTTTGCTATAGACCCTCGCTCGCCCTCTTTCTCTCCCTTTCGAGTGAGAAAGTGACTCCGCTTGAGCCCCGGACGCCGCACCAACTGGAAAAACTCAAGAAGCTGTCAAAGAACGATCCTGTTGTACTCCTTCTACAAATCTCGTCAATCGAAAACTCGCACTCGCAACTATCTGTTTTTTCAATCGAGTGCAGCCCATCCACAAGCCCATGACAGAAAATGGTGCAGCCGCCTGCAGCATTTTCGCGCGCAACCCGCGCCAGACGCCGCTTTCCCGCAATCGATCGATTCCAATCAATGTTTTGAGATTTCAAAACTCCAGGACGCCCCTGTGAAAATCCAGCACTCCCCGCGCCAGACAAGCGATTTCAAAAGTGTGACCAGGGCAAGCGGCCTATCTTCCGACTCTGGTCTGCAAATCCTGGATTGCGGTCGTCCAGTCATTCAGACCGTCGGCCTCCAGCCATAGGTCCTTCAGTTCAGAGTTTTTCCGCACGCGGTCCAAGGCTCGAAGCGCCAGAGCTTTCAGTTCTGGAGTGGGCGCCGGACGATTCGTCGTCCATCGCACAATTTCTGGCGGGACTGCCTGGGCAGGCGCCCCATTCAAAGCCGCGACGACCTCGGCCGCCGCTACAGCAACGCTGGCACCGGGTGCCTCGAAATAGGTCGGATCGTCAGCAGCCCGATTGAATATCTTCGTCAGATCGTCGGGCGCGATTGTCCCTAGCTCCGCAAGCCAATTCGCGGCGTCGTCGTTTTCAAAGCTTCCGGAACCCCAGGCCCCCATGCAGTCCTCCCGGTTGCCGGCGAGACATGTTTCTTACGGCCGCAATCCGGCGCTTGCGCACACCACCTCCGCTCCAATAAATCCCTAGTGCTTTCTCGAACTCGCAGAGACCTTTGCCGCACCCTTCTTCGCCTTCCCCGCAATATCCGCAATCGTCGTATGCTCCAGAATCTTCGCCGCCGCGTCCCGCACCGCCAGAAACACTTCATACAGCGCCCGGTGATCGGCGTCATTCGCGATCATGCCTCGCAGCGACTCGGCATCGCCCAGCGGCGCCAGCGGCCCGTCAATCAGCCGGATAATATCGCTCAACGGAATCTGCGCCGGATCGCGCCGCAGCCGGTACCCACCCCGCGCCCCGCGCACGCTATCCACAATGCGCGCGTTTTTCATCTCCAGCAAAATCAATTCCAGAAACTTTTCCGGCAGATTGCTTTCCGCCGCAATGTCGCGAATCTTAATCGCTCCCTGATCGTGCCGCCGCGCCAGCGTCATCATCGCCTGCAGCGCATACAGCCCTTTTTGCGAGATCTTCAAATTAGATAATCCTCCGCCCGCCTAGATTGTGCCCCATTTCCCGCCCCCTGCAAAGCCCATCCTGAGATACCGCTCGCCGCCACAAAAATACTCACGCAGGCCGGGTGCCCCATTTCTGGCCGGTTTTGCCAGAAGTGGGGATTACCCTCCCACCCAAACGCGCGACTCAATCCGCTTCTCCGGTTTTCATCGAATGGACAACCTGTTGAAATGTCACACCTAGGTATAATGGCTCCCGCCCATGCCACTTGCTGCCGGCGCCAAACTCGGCCCGTACGAAATTCAATCCCCGCTCGGTGCAGGCGGTATGGGAGAGGTTTACCGCGCCCGGGACACCCGCCTCGACCGAACCGTCGCCATCAAAATTCTTCCCGCTCATCTTTCTTCCAGCGCGGAACTGAAAGCCCGCTTCGATCGCGAAGCCCGCGCCATTTCTTCGCTCAACCATCGCCACATCTGCCATCTCTACGACGTCGGCGCGCAGGATGGCACCGACTATCTCGTGATGGAGTACGTGCAGGGCGAAACCCTCGGCGACCGCCTGCTCAAAGGCCCGGTTCCACTGAAGCAGGCGCTTGAATTCGGAATCCAAATCACCGAAGCTCTCGCCGCCGCCCATCGCGCCGGAATCCTGCATCGCGACCTGAAGCCGCAAAACGTCATGCTGACCGCCGCCGGGGCGAAACTGCTCGACTTCGGTCTGGCAAAAACTTCTCCTGCCATCCTTGGAACCTCCGCCGCCGTCAGCGGCATGACTCCCTCCACGCCCACCATGACCGTCGCCGAGTTAAGTTCTCCCGCGCAGCCGCTGACGCGTCAAGGCACAGTGATGGGAACATTCCAATACATGGCCCCCGAAGTTCTGCAGGGCGCCGAAGCCGACCCGCGCAGCGACATCTTCAGCCTCGGATGCGTCCTCTACGAAATGATCACCGGACGCCGCGCCTTCGAAGGAAAGAGCCAGCTCAGCGTGCTCACCGGAATTCTCGAAAAAGACCCCGGCCCCGTCAGCCAGATTCTTCCGACATCTCCCGCGTCCCTCGACCACGCCATCAAGACGTGCCTGGAAAAAAATCCCGAAGAGCGCTTCCAGACCGCGCAAGATGTAAGACTGCAGCTGAAATGGATCGCCGAAGGCGGCGCGCAATCCCCAATCGCCGCATCTCCGGCAAAGTCAACGCGCCTCGTCTGGATCGTCTGGATCGTCGCCGCCGCAGCCCTTCTGCTCGCGCTCGTCGCAGCCGCGGCCTACGTCAACCTGTCGTCGCGCTCAGGTCCGGTCGTGATCTCCTCTATCCTTCCGCCCGAAGGCAGCGCGTTCGTGACCATGGCGCCGGCCTCCGGTCCAGCCGTGATTTCGCCCGACGGAACTCACGTAGCCTTCGTTGCCCGCGACGAAAAAGGCAAGACCTTGCTTTATGTCCGCGCGCTCGACTCCACCGTGCCGCAAGTTCTGCCCGATACCGATGACGCCATGTATCCCTTCTGGTCCTGGGACGCTCGCGACCTCGGATTCTTCGCCGTCGGCAAGCTCAAGCGCATCCCGATCAGCGGCGGTCCTCCCCAGACTATCTGCGATGCCAGCAACGGTCGTGGCGGTACGTGGAATAAAGACGGCGTGATTCTCTTTACCCCAACCGTTGCCTCGCCCATCTTTCGCGTCTCCGCCAGTGGCGGAACGCCGGAGCCAGCTTCGAAGCTCGACGCCTCCGGCATCTCCGATAGCCAGCGCTGGCCGCAATTCCTCCCCGACGGCAAGCATTTCTTGTTTTGGGCGCGAAACTCGCTCGGACAAGGCGAACAGCAGGAACTCCTCGGCACCCTCGGGTCGCTGCAAACCAGGCTCGTGCTGAAGACCGCGATGGCGGCCCGCTATTCCGCCGGTTACCTGCTCTTTCTGCGGGACCAGACGCTGCTGGCCCAGCCCTTCAATCTCAGCCGGATGGAATTGACCGGCGAGCCCCAGCCGGTTGCCGAGCACGTCACCCTCAACGGCGCCACCAATGTTCCCGAGTTTTCCAGCTCCGAGACCGGCACGCTCGTCTACCATGCCGGCGACGCTGCCGGAGCCTGGGACTTGATCTGGTTCACACGCGACGGCAAGACCGCCGGCGCCATCGCCCAGGAGGATCGCTATTACTATCCCGCGCTTTCGCCTGATGGCGACCGCCTCGCCGTCTCTCTCTTCAACGGCACGCAGGGCATCGCCAATATCTGGATTCTCGATCTCAAGCGCGGCACCAAGTCACGCCTCACTTTCAATTCCGGTTTCCAGCTAAGCTCCCTGTGGTCGCACGACGGCAAAACTTTGTATTACGCTGCCGACGCCAAGGGCGCCCGCCACATTTACTCCCGTCCCGCCGATGGCAGCGGATCGGAGGAGACGGTTCTCGAGACTCCGGGAATTTTCGAGTCGCCCCAGAGCTTCTCACCTGATGGCCGCTATCTCGTCTTCGTTCGAGAGCCGATGAATCTGCACGGAAACTTTGCCATCTGGGCTCTGCCCATGTTCGGTGATCGCAAACCTTTTCCCATCGTGGATAACGCCTTCAACGACTTTAATCCCACATTGTCTCCCGCCGGCAAATGGTTGGCTTATCAGAACAATGAGTCCGGACGCAGCGAGATTTACCTGACCCCGTTTCCCGCCGGCGGCGCGAAATGGCAGGTTTCCACCGGTGGTGGTGTCGATCCCCGCTGGCGCGGCGACGGTAAAGAACTCTACTTCCTGGATCCCACCGATAGTTTGATGGCCGTCGATGTCGACAGCTCCGGCCCTGCTCCCCGCCTCGGCATTCCCCATATGTTGTTTCAAGCCGTTGGCGTTCAACGCCAGGTGGGAACGTACGTCGTCACCCCGGACGGCAAGAAATTCCTGGTGAACCGCGGCAGCGCCAAACAAGGCACCGAACCCATAACCCTGATCCAGAACTGGCCCGCGGAACTAAAGAAGTAAGAAGTGAGAAGCAAGAAGTGAAGAATTGAAGAATTGAAATGTAGGGACAGCCGCCCTCGGCTGTCCGGTCGAGCGAAAGCTCGACGCCTGCCGCAGATCATCACGCGCGATCGGTGATGCAGCGCCGGCGTCCCGCCGGCTGTCGCTTGAGCGTCCGTTAGAGCCTGCCGTGAGCGAAGTCGAAGGGGACGCGTTTAGCGATTCCTACCATCCGGGGTTTTAGCCCCTGTCACCCGCATGCGCCTTCCTTCGTGCAACTTCGTGTCCTTCGTGGTCGATGGTCTTGCGTGCGCCGCGAATCGAACGCCCCTCACATCGGATCCCGATAACGCCGTACCCGCGCCGCCAGCACCAGAAATGCCGCCGTCACCAGCAGCCCGGCCCACAACCCGGGTGTGCTCAGAAAGTGAACCAGGTTCGTCCCCGCCATGGGATGAAAACTGCGCTGGGACAAGTTGAACTCCTCCGGCCCCGTCAGACGGTATAGCAGCATGTTCGCAAAATGTGAACTGCCGAACGCGATCTTTTCTACCACGCCGACTGCCAACACCGGCAACCCAGCCCACAGAATTGCCGCCCGCCTCGCCCAGCTTGAAACCAGCAGCAGATAGGCATAAAGCGGAGCGTGCCACAGGATATGCACGGTCACCAGGTGATACAGCATCCCCAGCGAAAGCTGGAACCATGACACGTCACTCCACAGCGTCGACACGCTGATCCCGCTTCCCCCCAGCATCGCGCTGTTCAGCAGCAGCATGACCCACTGCGTCGCCACGATCACCGCGCAGGTAATCAACTGCAGAATCGCGATCATGCTCGCCTTCGCTAGCACCGTGGTCAGATCGGACACGGGAAGCGATTTCCAGAAAAGAATGCTGCGATCGCGCCGCTCTCCGTGCAGCGCCTCCAGAGAATAAAAAAATCCCACAATCATCGCCGCCGCCATCAGCAGTCCAGCCGCAAATTCGTAGGGCTCCATGATTGCGGCCTTCTGTTCCTCCGGGCCCAGCAGCGCGGCCTCCCGCATCCTGTGCGCCATGTGAACCGAACCCAGCAGAAATCCAACTAAAATCACTGCCCCGACCGTCAGCGGCGCGATATAGATCGAACGGTTCTCCCACAACTCGCGCCGCACCGACCAGTACATCGGCCGCGTCTCCGCCATCGCGGCCGGCGCTGCCTGCTGCCCCTCGAACGATTCCGGCATGGCATCCGATATGTTCATCGCACCACTCCTTCCGGCCCGCGTTGCGCACTCCCGGCGCTCAGCACAGCCACAAACAAATCGGCGATGTTGGGAGTACGCACCTCGCCCAGTGCCGCCAGCTGCTGGCGATCCAGCGGTTGGCGATCAGTGCCCTCAAACAGCAGGATGTTTCGCCCCAACCCCCGCCGCTCCTGCATCGGCTTCAGCGCCTGCGCCGCCGCCAGTTGTTCGGGACGCACCGTCACCTCCACATACCGCGCCTCGATCTCTTCCATGCTCGAATTGAAAACAATCCGCCCGCGGTCGATGAACATCAGATCGGTGAGCACATGCTCGATCTCCTCCACCTGGTGCGTCGTCACCACGATCGTCCGGCTGCGGTCGAAGTAGTCGTTCAGCAAAGAATCGTAAAACTGCTTTCGAAATAAAATGTCGAGCCCGAGCGTAGGCTCATCCAGCACCAGCAATTTCGCGTCAATCGCCATGACCAGAGCCAGATGCAGCTGCGCCACCATGCCCTTCGACAACTCCCTCACCCGGCTGCCGCGCCCAATCGTCGTCTTCGCCAGAAAACCCTCCGCCTTCGCCCGGTCGAATCGCGGATGCACTCCGGCCACATAATCGAGTGCTTGCCAGACTTTCATCCAGCGCGGCAGAACGGCCACATCCGCGATAAAGCAGACATCGCGCATCAGATGGTCGCGCTCCGTCCACGGATTGCGCCCGAGCACGTTCAATTCGCCCTGGTAGGCCGTAAGCCCGAGAATCGCCTTCAGCGCCGTAGTCTTTCCCGCGCCATTCGGCCCAATCAATCCCAGAACCCGCCCTTCTTCCACGCGCAGATTCAATCCGTCCAGCGCCACCGTCGCGCCAAACGCCTTGCGCAATCCCCGAGCTTCAATACATGTGGTGTTCGTCATTTTGATTTCATCCCGATTCGTCAGGTGCAACAACGTGTTATATCGAGCCGGTTATATCGGGCCAGAATGCTCCGGGTGCCCCATTTCTCGCGCGCATTTTGCGCGAGAAGTGGGGTTTTCCGCCAAAAGCTTCCTCACCGCCCACCCTTCGATCCATCTTTCGCCCCACTCCCAATCAGCAACTCCTCCACCTTCAGCCCCAGCCGCTGGATCGTCTCCTGCACCCGCGGCCACTCCTCCGCCAGAAACTTCTGGCGCTCCCCCTTAAGCAACAAATTCCGCGCTCCGCTTCGGACGAACATTCCTAAACCTCGCCTCTTGTCGACCAGTTCCTCATCCACTAATTCCTGGTAGCCCTTCAGGACCGTAAGCGGATTCACCCGGTACTCAGCCGCCACGTTGCGCACCGAAGGCAGCGGGTCGCCTTCCTTGAGCACGCCGTCGAGGATCATCGCCACCACGCGGTCGCGCAGCTGGCGGTAAATCGGCTGATTGTCGTTCCACTCACGGTCCATCATGGTCGCACCTGAGGTCGCCGTCCTTCACTGTGCCCGTTTCAAATCCATGTGCGCGTGCATGGGCTTGTCCCCAGGCATCAGGTAAGTCCAGTCCTCGCTGTGATGGTTGGGATCGATGAAGGTGAACACGGCACGGTACATGTGTCCGTCTTCATTGCCGCCGGAGAGATCGGCGAAGTCGAATTCCACCGTCTTGCCATCGCCCGCCTTCCGCGCCACCATGTGCGGACGATTGCCGGCGTCGCAATAATGCACCAGGTTCAAGTGGTCGCCATCCAGGTAAATCATGGTCACGGGATGGTCATACTTGCTGGCATTGAGCGGCGTCCCGGCTTCCTGCATCTCGTGTACCATTGCATGGCCCCGCGAGGTGATTCGCATGGAGATGTGCACCAGCGTGCCTGACATATCGGGGTTCGGGGGATCCACGGTTACGCGGCCGTCCCACTCGCCCGCGAGGGTCTTCATTCCGTCAAAGGATTTCTGCGCATCCGCGTCCGACTGGCCAACAGCCGCAGCCGCAAGCGCAATCAACACCACCGGCAGCATAAAACGAAAGGACTTCATATCCATTCTCCTTAAAGCGAGGCACGCTTGATTTCCCAGCCGTCCAATTTTGCCGCCTCGGCTCAGTGTTATACTTAACTATAACACTACGTAACCTGTCAAGTCCTTTTTTCGTCGCTCTTCCACACGCAACCCTCGACCGTAGCTAGCCTCTTTCCTTCCATCCATTTACAATCCCTAGTTCGCAAATTTCGCCCCAAGGTTTGGGTGCCCCACTTCTGGCCGGTTTTTGCCAGAAGTGGGGATTTTCGCCGTCCGCAACAGGAGACCACGTGATCCCCCGCTACACTCGCCCCGAGATGGCCCGCATCTGGAGCGACGAAAACCGCTTCCGCACCTGGCTCACAGTAGAGATCGCCGCCACCGAAACCTTAGCCGAAGCCGGCCAGGTTCCAAAGGCCGCCGCCCGCGCCATCCGCGAGCGCGCCGACTTCCGCGTCGAACGCATCCACGAAATCGAAGCCGAAGTCCGCCACGACGTCATCGCCTTCACCACCGCTGTCGCCGAATTCGTCGGCCCCGAATCCCGCTGGTTCCACTACGGACTCACTTCCAACGACGTAGTCGACACCGCCCAGGCTCTCCTGATTCGTCAAGCCTCCGAAGTCATAGAAGAAGATCTTCAGCGTCTAGCCGAAGTCCTCAAGCGCCGCGCCTGGGAGTTCAAAGACACTCCCATGGTCGGCCGCACTCACGGCGTCCACGCCGAGCCCATCACCTTCGGATTCAAAATCGCCAACTGGTATTCCGAAACCCAGCGCAACATCGCCCGCTTCCGCGCCGCCGCCGAAGACATGCGCGTCGGAAAATTCTCCGGCGCCGTCGGCATCTTCGCCCACCTCACGCCCGAACTCGAAGAAAAAATCTGCGCCCGCCTCGGACTCAAACCCGCCGCCGTCTCATCCCAGGTCATCCAGCGCGACCGCCACGCCGCCTATCTAGCCACCCTGGCCGTCATCGCCTCGACGCTAGACAAGATCGCCACCGAAGTCCGCCACCTGCAGCGCACCGAAGTCCGCGAAGCCGAAGAATTCTTCAGCGAAAAGCAAAAAGGCTCCTCGGCCATGCCCCACAAGCGCAACCCGGTCAACGCCGAGCAGATCAGCGGACTCGCCCGCGTCGTCCGCTCCAACGCCCAAGCCGGATTCGAAAACGTCGCCCTCTGGCACGAGCGCGACATCTCCCACTCGTCGGTCGAGCGCGTAATCCTCCCCGACTCCACCACGCTGGCCAACTACCTGCTCAACAAAACCGCAAACTTGGTCGACACCCTGCTCGTTTACCCCGACCGCATGCGCGCCAATCTCGAAAGCACCCGCGGCCTCATCTTCAGCGGCCAACTCCTCCTGGATCTAGTCGAGCACGGCGTGAGCCGCGAAGACGCCTACCGCGCCGTCCAATCCCACGCCATGCGCGCCTGGAAAGAGAATCTGAACTTCCACGACCTAATCCTCGCCGATAAAGAAATCACCGCCAAAGTCCCGCGCAAAATAATCGACCAGGCGTTCAATCTGCACCGCCAACTAAAGAACGTAGACAAAATCTTCGCCCGCGTCTTCGGAGAGAAGAAATCGGCAAAGAAGAATTCAGCAGGACGAGAGAGTGCGGCAAAGAAAAAAAAGAAGTAAAAAAGAAATTGAGTCAGAGAGAAGAACTGGGTGCCCCATTCCAGCCGCGTTAGTTGCGGCTAGAGCGGGGTTTTGATTCTTAAGAGTTGAGAGAGCCCCGGGTGCCCCATTTCTCGCGCGCAGTTTGCGCGAGAAGTGGGGACTTTAACTTCCGACCTCCGAAATCACATCGCCCGCATCTCCTCTCCCACAACCTTGTCATTGCGAACCGGGACGCAGTCCTTGTGAGGAACCTGCTCCTCCCCACCCAACAACTCCCAAGCCTCCAAATACCTCCCATACTTCCGCCGCGGACCAAAATGCATCGTCATCTTCTTCCCCAGCGCCCGATACGGAATGATGTACCATTCATCCTCCGGAATCAGAAACACCGCAAAGAAATCCACCGTCCCCGGCCGATATCTCTTCCGCCCCGGACCCATCATGTTCAAGCTGTACTCTTTTCCCCGCCGCTTATAAATCGTCGACCGCACCTGCACCCGCACAATCTTCTCGCTCGCCTCCACCGCTACGTCCCACCGCCGCGAATCCCCAAACGGCTTCATCACTCCCATCCCGAACCCCGCTGCCCGCGCCATAAAACAAAGCTCCGCCCACTCCCCGCGTTCCTTGCATCCCCGAATACACATCCCCAGCCCCAGACTCCCCGAATTTTCACCACCCCGACCCCGCCCAGTTTTTCCACTCATACTCTGTCCATCTCCATTCCTATTGCTCATCGATTTGTCATTCTGGATTTGTCATCCTGAACGAGCGCGTCGCTTGCGCGACTAAAGGACCTAGGAGAGCCACCCCGCCGGGTGCCCCGCTTCTGGCCGGTTTTGCCAGAAGTGGGGATTTACCTTAACCCCGAACGTAGCCCGCTTCGCTATTTCCCCCGCCATCATCCCCACTATTCCCGTCCTGAAATTCTCAGTAAAGGTCATCCGTCACACACCCGCCTGAGGAAAACTCCCAATTCTCTGTGGAAAACCGCTTGACAGGACATCCAGCAAGAGCACGCCCGCTGGGGATGCCGGCCCCAAACAAAAACCGCGAACCGCCGCCGGCACGACCGTGAAAGAGCGGACCCTTAGCCCGCGAACCGGCGACTTGCGCAACCGTGGAAGAGCGGACCCTTCAGGGCTAGGTCAAGGCGCCTGAGAAGAAACAAGGCCTTAAGCCCAACCGCAGTGGCTAAAAGCGCCTATCGTACTCCCGGGAAAGCCTCGTCAGGAGAGCGGAGTACTCGAGTAGCGTTTGTTTTTCATCCTTCCATGAGAAAGGATGAGGTTGCTTGTTGGAAGCCTCGAAGGTCAGAACGAGGAACTCATCGAAGCTGGGTGCCGCGCGTTGAACAAGGCGAGAGATGGCATCCTCAGCTTCCTGGACGGGATGTTTATACTTCCTTCCGTCTGTCGGAAACGTTCGGTCACCCTCGTAAGATGTGTATTGCTGCGCGAAATTCACGCCCACAATCCCGACGCAAATCGGATGACCGCCTTTTCTCATGAACTCCTCGGTTTGCCTAACCAGATCGCCGATTACTCGGTCGATCTGCTTGATCATCGCCTTGGCAAGTATCTTCGTCTCGGTCCCAATCTCGATGTTCGCGACTGGACCGCGAGAAACGGCGAATCCCTCATCCACGATCGCTTGCGCAACGGGGACCAGTTCGCCGAATGTTCCATCGCCTCGCCGGCGTGAAATTCCAACAGTGAGGTTTTGTGCGTTGAGAACGCGGCTGTGAGAATCAATGCGATCGTGGAGTTTTGCGGACTTATTTAAGTTGTATAAGTCCTCGTAGAGGTAACTAGCAACGCGATCCCCAAGACTAGAATCTCGGTGGAAGTAGGGCCTACCTTCAAAAAGGCTGCGAGACACCCGCAGCACCGCATAGTTCGCGTCGGTCATCTATGGCGATTGTACATCCAGTCTGGTCTTGAATAGTTGAGGCTCGGGCCGGGAGAGGATGGCCCGCTGCAGCCTCTCCCTCGCCATACTTATGAAGTCGGGGTCGCAATCAGTACCGATGCTATTACGACCAACGTTTATTGCAGCCAAAGAAGTGGTCCCGGTTCCAACGAAAGGGTCCAGCACGGTGTCACCGGCGAAGGAGAAGAGTCGAATGAGACGCTCGGCTAGCTCCGCCGGAAAAGGTGCGGGGTGTCCCCGTCGCGTTGATTCACCCTTAATATCTGTCCAAGCGGTTTTCAGCCAGTTTTTCATCTCGATCTTGGAGAGCATTGACAAAGCTTTTTGCATCGCCGAGGGGGATCGGTAGGAACCACCTTTACGAAAGAACAGAATGTACTCAAAATCGTTCTTAACGATCGCGCCAGGCTGGTAGGGCTTCCCGTAGAATCCAGCGCCATTACCCTCCGCTTCAAGTGCTCCGTTCGCGATCTTGAACCACAGTATAGGCGTCAGAGAATCCAGCCCCAGCCTCCGAACCCGGACGGTGATGTCGGCATGAAGTGGCACAACGTGGTGTCGCCCAGCTTTCTTTCTGGGAAGGCAGACATCCCCGACCACACAGCAAATTCTGCCACCGGGGACGAGCACCCTGACACACTCCGCCCAGACCCTGTCTAGCTCATCTAGGAACCTCTCGTAGTTATGCACTGCTCCCAGCTGGCGCTCATTCGGGGGGTAGTCCTTGAGAGTCCAATAAGGAGGAGAGGTGACGATCAGATGGACGCTCTCGTCTCGTAGTTCCGAAAGATCCCGCGCATCTGTACAGCGAAGGCTGTGAGCTGTGACTGAATGCTCCTTCGGCCATGGGTGTCGACGGTAAAAATTATTCAACTCCTGCAACTTCTCAATCGCTCCCCGCTCGCTGTCGTTGTAGCCGAAGTCGTTTATGTCGTACATGCTGCCGACGGACGCACTCATTTCCCGCTCCTATCTTCCTCAACCTAGCGTGACCGAATGGCGAATGTATGTAAAACGACACAAGCCCCTTCGTGCGCCCAATGCTGTCGATCAATTCCTGAACACGAACCGAAGGCAATTCGGGACCTATCGTCGCGACTGCTCCCGAGACCAGTCACTACTACGAGCACCCGCTCGTACTCCCGCAACTCATGCACCGGTAGCAGCTCCCGTTCCGCGTCATGATGCTGCCGCAGAAACTGCAACTCGGCGCAGAACCAGTTCCGCGCGAGCTAAGCCGTTGCCCGTCGCACTGCCCGCTCAACCGCTTGCGGCAATTGCACCGGCACGAAGTAATCCTCCGGGTACAAGTAATCTTCCCCAGATTCATCAATGACGCGGATCTGGCGGAGTTTGGACGCTACCTTGTCCGGAATCACCTGATAAATCTTGCGCAACTCCAGAGAAGCGGCGTAGTCCTTATTTCCGATACAAATAACGAAATGCGCATCGCGTCTCATATCAGTCGAGAATCCGCTTGATCTTGTATCCTTTCGCAATCCCGTGGGCCTCGTACCAGTGGACTTCCGCATGGCATATCGTACCATCGAAGAATTTCACGTCCGCGGCGCCTTTCAGCTTCCGCCAACGCCCCCTGCCGTATGCCTTCCACAACCGTTTGCGCTCGCGGATGGCCTTGCCGGACGCTATCAACTCCACATTCGTGATGCTTCCGACAATCTTGAAGTGCATTCTCCAGTACCGCTAACGGGAACTTGCGCAGGTTATGGCGTCATCGCCCGCATCTTGCGGTTAGCTGCACCCGCTCGTACTCCCGCAACTCATGCACCGGTAGCAGCTCCCGTTCCGCGTCATGATGCTGCCGCAGAAGCTGCAACTCGGCGCGTCGCCGAGGTCGACAATGCTCGACAGCGCGTCGGCTGCGTGAATGGAGCCGGCTCCGGGCTCCCGGGTCCCAGCCTCCGGACGCCTCACCGCGGGCGCCGCGTCCTGGCTCCCCACTCCTTCGGGCTGAGGTCCGAGCGCGGGCCGAGGCCTGAAGTTTTCGAACAGCATCTGCTGCTGGCCGGTGAGGAAGCGCATCTGCAGCCAGCGGAAGATGTAGTCCATGATCGACTTGGCGTAGCCGATGTCCGGATTGCCGCTCCACCCGCTGGGTTCGAAGCGCGTGTGCGCGAACTTCTCGCAGAACAGTTTCAGCGGGACGCCGTGCTGCAGCGCGATCGAAACCGCCAGCGCAAAGCTGTCCATGAGGCCGGAGACGGTCGATCCCTCTTTCGCCATGGTGATGAAGAGTTCTCCCGGCTCGCCGTCAGGATAGAGGCCGACCGTGATGTAGCCCTCGTGGTCTCCAACTTTGAATTTGTGCGTGATCGAGGCGCGCTCTTCCTGCAGCTTGTGCCGCACCGCGCGCGGCGGCGCATTCAAGTTTTCTTCTTCCGCCACGACTTGTGTGGCGCGGGCGCCCCCGCCCGCGGATTCCGCGGTTTTACTGCCGGCAGAGGAAAGCGGTTGCGATTGTTTGCATCCGTCGCGGTAGACGGCGACAGCTTTGATGCCCAGCTTCCACGCCTGCAGATAAGTCTCCATGATGTCGTCGATCGACGCGTTGTTCGGTAGATTGACGGTCTTCGATATAGCCCCGGAGATGAACGGCTGCGCCGCCGCCATCATCCGCAGATGCCCCATGTACGCAATCGACCGCGTGCCTTTCGCTGGCTTGAACGAGCAATCGAACACGGCAAGATGATCGTCTTTAATATGCGGCGCGCCTTCGATCGTTCCAGTCGCGTCAATGTAGCTGACAATCGCGTCGGCCTGCTCGTGCGTGTAACCCAGCTTGAACAGCGCCGTAGGCACAGTGTTGTTGACGATCTTAATCATGCCTCCGCCAACAAGTTTCTTGTACTTGATCAGCGCCAAATCCGGCTCGATCCCCGTAGTGTCGCAGTCCATCATGAAACCTATGGTGCCGGTGGGGGCTAGCACGGTTACTTGGCTGTTGCGGTATCCGTGCTTTTCGCCGTGGGCCAGGGCTTCGTCCCAGCATTGTTTGCTGGCTTCGTAGATGGCCGCGGGGACGTTGGATTTGTTGATGCCGTTGACGCTCGCGCGGTGCATGCGGATTACGTCGAGGAAGGGTTCGCGGTTGATGTACCAGCCGGGGCAGGCTCCGCCGGGCATGGTTCCGGCAGCGGGGATGGGTTCCGCCTCGCTTCGCTTTGGCGGGACAGCCGAGGCGGCTGTCGCTACATGCGTTGTGGTGATGCCTGCTCCCAGATTTGTTTCGGACAGATTCTTCTTGGTCGCTTCGGTGGCTGGGACTAGCGGCTCGCATTGTTCGGCGATGCGGCTGGATTGCAGATAGGCTTCGCCGCACATGATGGCCGTGACGCAGGCGGCGTAATCGCGGCCGGCGTCGCTGTCGTAGGGATGACCTGCGGCCATCAGTAATGCGCCCAGATTTGCGTAGCCGAGGCCCAGCGGGCGGTAGTCATGCGAGTTGCGCATGATCATTTCCGTTGGATAGCCGGCGTTGTCGACCAGAATTTCCTGCGCGGTGATCAGGATGTCGACTGCGTGGCGATAGGCTTCCACGTCGAACGTTCCATTCGGAGCGAACTTCAGCAGGTTCAGGCTGGCGAGGTTGCAGGCCGAATCGTCTAAGAACATGTATTCGCTGCACGGATTGCTGGCGTTGATTCTGGCTGTGTTCTTCGAAGTGTGCCAGCGGTTGACCGTGGTGTCATATTGCATGCCGGGATCGCCGCAGTGCCAGGTGGCTTCGGAAATTTTGTGCAGCAGGTCTTTGGCTTTGTAGGTTTTCACGACCGAGTGCTCTTGCACCGTGCGGGTGGAAAAATCGGTGTCGCGGACAACCGCGTACATGAAATCGTCGGTGACGCGGACGCTGTTATTCGCATTCTGGAAGAAGATGGACGAATAGGCCTCGGCATCGGGAGAAGAGCCGTCGTATCCCTGGGCGACCAGCGCGTGGGCCTTGGCTTCTTCTTTCTGTTTGCACTCGATGAAATCGATGATGTCGGGATGGTCGACGTTAAGGATGACCATCTTCGCGGCGCGCCGCGTCTTGCCGCCGGACTTGATGACGCCGGCAAAGGCGTCGAAGCCCTTCATGAAACTGAGTGGGCCGCTGGCCGTGCCACCGCCGGAAAGGGTTTCGCTGGATCCGCGGAGCGTGGACAAGTTTGTGCCGGTGCCGCTGCCCCATTTGAACAACATGCCTTCGGTCTTGGCGAGAGTGAGGATCGAGTCGAGCGAGTCTTTTACCGAGTTGATGAAGCAGGCCGAGCACTGGGGCTTGGAATATCCGGTGACGCCGAATTCCACGTTCTGGGTCTGCGGGTTCCAGTGCCAGTTGCGGCCGTCGGAGTTAGGCTCGATGCGGTCGCATCCCACGTTGAACCAGACCGGCGAGTTGAAGGCTGCGTACTGGCGGACGAGGATGTGCACGAGTTCGTCGTGGAACGTGGCGCCGTCTTCGGGCGTGCGGAAATATCCCTGCGCCATACCCCAGTCGCGGATGGTTTCGGCGACGCGGGCGACGAGCTGGCGGACTCCGGTCTCGCGCTCGGGAGTGCCGATTTTGCCGTGCAGATATTTGCTGGCCACGATGTTGGTCGCGGTCATCGACCAGTCTTTGGGAACCTCGACGTCTTTCTGCTCGAAGATCACGCCTCCGTGGGAGTCGGTGATCTGCGCGGTGCGGAACTCCCACTCAACTTCGGAATAGGGAGAGACACCGGGCTTGGTGAACAGGCGGCGGATGGCCAGGCCGGGGGACTTTTTCTTCTGGACGGACGGGTTCGCAGGCGTGGACGGGGTGGCGGCGGTTTCGGCTACGGTAGTGGTCTTTATTTCGGGCATCTTGATTTCGGCCATTTCGGGGCTCTCTCCTAATTAGATTCTATGCAGTGTTGCGCCGATTCGGAGCGTCGGGCCAGCGGACGCGGCGGATCGGGTTCAAAATCGGAACTTAGAAAGCAACGCTCATCGGGTTAGCAGTCGGGGATAAGTTTGGCTTCTATTTGTCGCCTAAAAAGGGCGGCGATCTCGATGTCGTTCATCTGCCGGTCCGCGCCCCACACCCAGAACTCCCTACCGGTGTGGTTGCATTTAACCCGGTAGCCCGCAGCGACGTGCTCTCCAAATTTTTTCGGCGCGCCCGCCGAACAGGAAGCGGCTATCGCGAACAGCTGCGCTATGCCCCCTTCCTTCCGTTCCCGCGCCAGGACTTCGCTCCGGCCCGCGTCTACGTCCATCAACTTGGCGAATAGAACTGGAATCTTCTCGGCCATCGGATTCTCCTCGCGATCTGTGTCGTCCCCACGGGACTTGGTTCCCTCCAAATTGAGCTACCCAGGACTTACGTCCTGGGCTAACACATGCCGCCCCTTCGGGGCTTCTGGTTAGAAGCCGGAGGGGAGCAGGGATGGACAGTGAATGTTGGTGGCGGCTCCGGAGTCTAGATGCGGGGCCGTCGAAATAGGGGTCGATGTTGTGTTGGCTGGTGTGCTTGGGGCCGCTCCGCTTCGCGGTCGCGGGACGGGCGAGGCGCCCGTCTCCACACGGGCCGTCTCCATATGGGCTGTTGCCACATGGGATGAGGCGCTGCCAGCATCGGCGCTTCCTACATTGAATTCCAGCGAGGTGGCGAAGTGGGCTCCTATGCCGCTGGCTTTTTCGCCGGCGTTGGTGACCGATTGATTGGCGATCCATTGATTGAGGGCGGTGGCGATGGAGCGGCGCTGGGATTCGTCGTCGATGGCTACATAGCGGACGAAGTAGCGTCCGGAGGCCAGGCGGGCGCGCATGGGATTGGTGCGGGTCAACATGCGGTCGAGGGTGAAGGCCATGTCGTCGGCTTCGAAGAATTGAGTTACGGCGAGCATGCGGCGAGTTGGGTGGGGGCGATTGCCCGCAATTCCCACAGCGGCTGAAGCCGCATCTTTCTCGGCGCTGGACGCGGCGCTGAAGCGCCGCTCTTCCACGGAGCTTGCCTCGGCAGATCTTCCCTCCGCAGAGCTTTTCTCTGCAGAGATTCCCTCGGCGGAGCTTTCCTTCGCAGAGCTTCCCTCCACGGAGCCGTTTCCCGAGGAGCTTTCCGCGTCCTTGCTTGGGGCCGCCGCGCTTTCCGCTGGCGGGACGGGCGAGGCGCCCGTCTCCACACGGTCCGTCTCCACACGGTTGGTGGTGGGGGACAGGTCCAGGATTTCTTCGGCTATCGCGAAGACTCCTGGTTTGCTGGGAACTGATAAGAGGCTGTGTGGGGATTCGCAGCGGAACCAGTTTGACCAGTGGAGGCGCCGGTAGTCGAGCGGGCGGTCGAAACCGTGGCGTGCCAGAGATTCGGAAACGAGTCGGGTTAAAGCTTCCATGTACGGGCTCCTGATGCTGGTGTTACTAAATCCTAAGGAAGCGAGCCGAGCGCGCCCTTCGGTCGCTTGGCTCACTCAGGGCAGGCTCCGTGAAATCGTTGAGCTCGCCCAGATCCTTCGGCGACAAAAAGCCGTCGCCTCAGGCTGACAACTCTGCCGCCGTGGCAGTTTGGTTACGTGGTTGCAGTTTCAGTTGTTGTCGCGCCCCGAGGGGAGGGTCGGGGAACGGCCACCGCACTTCCGCTGGCTTCCTGCTCCGCAAAGCCAATGAGACCGCCCTTGGGTCGCCGGTTGGCTGCCGGCAGAACCATCAAGCTTGGCTCTTTACGGAGGCTGCGGGCGCCTGGACTTGCGGGGTCCTCCCAAGCAAACAGAACCCGGAAATGCCTGGCGCCTTTGGTTGCCTGCGGCGGGCTCCAAGTCACCTCTGGCTTGGGGCCAAGCCGCGTTCTTCTGACTGCCTACCTACCTTCTTACTTCTGCCGACCGGAAACTCCGCCTCGTTCCCGCGAGCCGGAATTTCAGGGGTCGTTTTTTACCACTCTGGGATTGCAAAGTTACTCCCGCTGGTTGTGCCTGTCAAGAGGGAAACACTATAGGTTGTATCCCTAGCAATGACGGGCTTGGTGCGGGGTTGGGGGTGCGTTTTCCACATCCGGCTTTGAGGAGGATGCGGACGGTGGGCGAAAAGGTCGAGAAACGAGTTTCGGACAGGGACGGAATCAAGGCAACAGGAAAGCGGAGGCCGGCGGTTGATGGGCTGTGAGAAAGTGCAGATTTCTGTGCACGGCTGTGGGAAGTGGGAGGGTAGGAATGGAGGGAGGGTTGCGTTTGCAGGGGCTGGTGCGTTGCACGCTGGGAGGAATTTTTGGGCTTGGCCGGGGAGGAGCAGGTTCCTCCTTTCTCGCTTCGCTCGGAGTCGGAATGACAGACTTCAAGACTTTCAGGGACCTAAGGGGCTGGAGTCGGAATGACGACGATTTTGGAGCTTCCTCTACTTTTATTCTCAATTCCTGGTCAGGTGCCCGGATCCGGTGCTATAGAGGGCACCAGTCGAGCTGCGCTTGACGGACAGCCGAGGGCGGCTGTCCCTACATAAACCATTTACGCGGCGCGGGTGAGGTCGAGGTATTCGTGGCCGTTTTCGTCAGCGAGCAGGACCCAGAGGGTGTAGACGCCCAGAGCGGTGCCGAATGGAGGATGGAAAAGGGCGAGCACGCCGAGAACGATGGCCCAGATGCGGGCCCAAGGCCGGCGTTGGATCAGTCCGAGGCCGACGCAGATGCCTCCGGCGGCCAGGATGAGCAGGGTGCTGCCAATCAGATAGAGGATGAGGGGAATGAATTCGGCAAGGGGTTCGTGCCGGTACAGGACGAGGTGCATGCCGCCTCCGAAGAGCAGGAGGATGGCGGCGGGAATCAGGAACAGGGAACCGAGGACGATCCAGAGAACGCCAAGGGTGTGCAGATGGCCTTGTAAGCGGGATCGGGCGATCGCGGTGACAGGGTCGCCGAGGCGGCGGCCGCATTGCGGACAGTTGGGCAGAGCGGGGTCAAGTTCGGTTCCGCAACGGTTGCAGAACATGGCGGGCCTCCCTACACATATCAGGATACGAAAATTATGTGGCGGAGTTCCGTGGGAGTGAGTAGTGGGGCAGGCGGGGGGATGCAGCCTTGCCTGGCTCGGACTGACCAGATTCCCAGACCCGGTTCCACCCGAGCAGAGATAGGGTTGGCTCCGGAGGTACATGGACTATGTGGCCGTTGAGGCGGACGAGAAATTGAATGAGAATCGGCTGAGGGCGGTTCTGCCCGGCGGGAGAGAGTGTGCTTCAGCGGCGAGTGGTGAGCATAGGCGTCTTTCTGGCGATGGCGGTTTCGCTGGCGGCGGCGCGTGATCTGGCGTTGGTGTCGAACAAAGCGAACACGGTGACCGGTCTGACCGTGCCGGAACTGGTGAAGATCTGCAAGGCGCAGACCGGGCACTGGCCGGACGGCAAGCCGGTGACGTTCATCATGCGCGCGCCCTCAGTGCCGGAAATGAAAATGTTTCTGGAAAAGGTCTATGAGATGCCGGACTCGCAGGTTGCCGAGCTGATCGCGACGGCGAATCATGGGCGGACGAACCATCCGGCGATTCTGGTGGTGGATTCGGACGAAGATCTGGTGAATCGGGTGGCGTCGATTCCGGGCGCGGTAGGGGTGGTCGACGTGTACGCCATTAACAGCAGCGTGGCGGTGGTGAAACTGGCAGGGAAGTTGCCGCTGGAGCCGGGATATCTGCTGCACGGAAATTAGGGCGGCCTCGGGCTGAGAGATTTATGTCAAACGAAAAGAAAGCACGGGGCGCGGCCGTGGGCGGAGGAACGCGCTGGGCCGACAAAGCCGGCGCGGACAAGGTTGGAGCCGGCAAAGTTGCGGCGGGCAAAGCATCGGCCGCTAAGGCCGCGGCCGCCAAAGCCGCGGAAGACAAGTTCGCGACCAAGCGGCGTTTTCCCAGATTTACGCTGGATGCTCGGCTGCAGGTGAAGATGTTTCAGGATGGAGAGTTTCGCACCTGCTGGGGAAGGTCAACCGAGATTGGGCAGGATGGAATCGGAGCGACTCTGACCGGCAATCTGGCGACGGGAGAGATTGTGACGCTGGAGATTCCACTGCCGCTGACGCCGTATCCGATTAAGGTGCGGGCGATTGTGCGGTTCTGCCAGGGATTGCGCTACGGGTTTGAGTTTCTGACCATGAACGAATCGCAGCGCGATACGGTGCGGAGAGTCTGCCAGTATCTGGCGACGCGACAGTAGTTTCTCCGGCGAATCCCCCACGGCCTGCTTGGCATCCTTTATTCTAGAAGCTGCATTCCTATGGCGACCCCGAAAATTAAGACTTCTACCGCGGCGCTCGGCACTGCGTCGAGCAACGGCTCCAGCAACGTTTCTAATCCCGAGCGCGAGCGCGTGTTCAGCGCCTACCGCCAGTGGGGATATCTCGAGGGCGACCTCGATCCTCTCGGTTTTCTCCGGCCGCGGCCTACGCCTGAACTCGAACGGGACGGCGAATACGCGCGCGAAGCGCGGGCCATTTATTCGTCGACCATCGGGGTTGAGATCAATCACATTTACTCGCCCGAACGCCGGCGCTGGATTTACGAGCGCATGGAAGCGCCGTCGCAGGGTTATGTGGTTACGGAAAAAGATCAGGCACGCATTCTCGATCTGCTGATTCGCGCCGACATTTTCGAGCAAGTGATGCAGCAGCGGTATCTGGGATCGAAGCGCTTTTCGCTGGAAGGCGTCACTGCGCTGATTCCGCTGGTGGATGAAGTTCTCGACGCCGGCTCGCGGCAGGGCGCGACGGAGTTAGTGATGGGCATGAGCCATCGCGGACGGCTCAACGTGATTGCGCATGTGGCGCAGCGTCCGCCGCAGGAAATTTTTGCCGGATTCGAAGACGTCGACCCGCGCAGCGTGCTGGGCTCGGGGGACGTGAAGTATCACATGGGCGCGACCGGTGAATACGCGACGTACAGCGGGGGCAAGGTACATATTCATCTGGTTTCGAACCCCAGCCATCTTGAGGCGGTCGATCCGGTCACGGTCGGCCGCACGCGTGCCAAGCAGGACCGCACTGGCGAAGGCGGACGCGAGAAATATCTTCCGTTGCTGGTTCATGGAGATGCCGCGTTCGCCGGACAAGGCATTCTCGCCGAGACCATGAATTATGCCGACCTTCCCGGCTACACCGTCGGCGGCACGATTCACGTTGTGGTCAACAATCTTCTGGGATTCACGACGAGTTACACCGAAGAGCACTCCACGCGCTTCGCGGCGTGCATTGCGCGCCGCCAGTCGATTCCCATCTTCCACGTGAATGGAGAGGACGTTGACGCGGTCGTGCGCGTGGCGCGGATGGCGGTTGACTATCGCTATCAGTTCGGCACCGACGTGGTCATCGATCTGATCGGCTACCGCCGCCACGGCCACAGCGAAGTCGACGACCCTACCATCACGCAGCCGCTGCTCTACAAGCGAATCAAAGAGCATCCTCCGCTGTGGGAGGTCTACGCTGACGACATCGGCGCGACTGGGGCGCAAGCGCAAGCCGATGCCATCAAGGCGGAATTCGAAACCGCGCAGAAAAAAGCCGGCAGCGTCAAACAGAAACCGCTGATGCGCGACCTGCCGAAGTACTGGAACAATTATTTCGGCGGTCTGCATCGGCCCGAGTACGAAGTCGAGACCGGACTCTCACCGGAAGAACTATCCGAGCTCACGACCCGGCTGACCACCTATCCGGAAAGCTTCCACATTCATCCGAAAGTGAAGAAGTTGCTCGAGCAACGCGCGGAAATGGGCGCTGGCAAGCGCCCTGTCGATTATGGAATGGCGGAGGCCCTGGCCTTCGCCAGCCTGGTGAAAGCAGGGACGCACGTTCGCATGTCCGGCCAGGACTCGCGCCGCGGCACCTTCAACCAGCGCCACTCGGTCCTGATCGACATCGAAAACGAAAACGAATTCGTGCCGCTGGAAAACATCGCGCCCGGCCAGGCGCGCTGCGAAATCTACAACTCGACGCTTTCCGAAGCCGGCGTGCTCGGCTTTGAATACGGATATTCGCGCGACTATCCCGAATCGCTCGTTCTTTGGGAAGCCCAGTTCGGCGATTTCGTCAACGTCGCGCAGGCCATCATCGACCAGTTCATCAGCGCCGGAGAAGCGAAATGGAATTTGCTCTCCGGCCTCGTGCTACTGCTTCCTCACGGCTATGAGGGGCAGGGACCGGAGCATTCGAGCGCGAGGATCGAGCGCTTCATTCAACTCGCGGCCAAGCACAATCTGCAAATTGCGCAGCCCTCGAATGCCGCGCAATATTTCCATCTCCTGCGGCGGCAGGCGCTGCGCCACTGGCGCAAGCCGCTCATCGTCTTCACTCCGAAGAGCATGCTGCGCCATCCCGATGCGAGTTCGCCGATTGAAGATTTCACGCACAAGAATTTCCTGAACGTGATCCCCGACACCGAAGTTGGAGAAGCCGACCGCATCCTGATCTGCACCGGAAAAATCGGCCACGAACTCCAGAACGAGCGCAAGAAGAGAAAAGACACGAGCACCGCGATCGTGTTCCTGGAACAGCTCTACCCGTTCCCCGAGCAGGAAGTGATTGCCGAATTCGACCGCCACGGCAAAAACGCCGACATCGTCTGGGTGCAGGAAGAACCCGCCAACATGGGAGCGTTATTCAATATGCTGACGCGGCTGAAGCGGATCGCCGGAGATCGCCCGGTGCTGAGCGTGAAGCGCAGCTCCAGCCCCAGCCCGGCCACGGGAAGCTCCAAAGCGCACGAAGTGGAGCAGAAAACGCTGCTGACCCTGGCGTTCACCACGAAGTAATGAGGATCGTATCGCAACATCATCGAACCTTTGAGTTTATACCTTCGAGTTCATACCCTCGAGTACATAACAAGGTCCAACTTCGCCGCCTCAGCAAACGCCAAAAAGTCCTTATCACGCGTGATGAGCTGCATAGCCGCGTCGAGGCAGCTCTGGGCGATGAGCGCATCGCCGAGCCGCGCCTTTCGTCGCTTCGCCAGCACCCTGGACCGCAGCACCCCCGCTCGTTGCCAATAGCCAGCTTCGATTTTAATGAGAGGTATTTCGGAAAGAGTTTCGGCGACGCCCGAAGAGAGTTTCGGATCGCTCAGCAGTTCGGCGAGCACGACAGGCGCCATGAGCACTTGCCGATCCGCAAGCGCCCTATCAAGCAGATCGACATCATTACCCGCGCTGCCCTGCAAAAAGGCAATCCATGTGCTTGTGTCCGCCGCAATCATCGGTCGGTTTTCAGCTCCGCGGGCGTCCGCGAGAACCGGACCTTGCCGCGTAGCCTTCGCAGCCGGGCGTAGGTTCGCGATGCCGCAACCAAAGTTAGACCGGTACGAACCGTCTCAGTGATGCCAGCGCCGATAGCCTGCTGCGCCTTCTCCAGCAGCTCCGGTGGGACTTCGACGGTGATCTTGCGCGAGGCTGTCATGAGGAAACACAATTTTACCATATTCGATACCAGCATTGAATATGGTCGTGACGCAGCGAATGATACTCTGGTTTTCCGTGATTCCATGCCCCGCGAACCGCAAATCCGCATCGCCATCGACACCGGGGGCACGTTCACCGACTGCGTATGGATCGATCCCGCGACCGGCCGCGTGCAGATGCTGAAAGTTTTCTCCACGCCCGCCGATCCCTCGCAGGCGATTGCCGACGCCCTTAAGAGAATCGCGCGCGGCCAAGATTTCATCCTACTGCACGGCACCACCGTCGGCACCAACACGCTGCTGCAACGTAAAGGAGCGCGCACCGCGCTGGTCACCACCGCCGGGTTCGAAGACGCCATCGAAATCGGACGCCAGGCGCGCCCCAAGCTCTACGACTTTTTCTTCGACCGCATCGAGCCGCTGGTCGCGGCCGACCTGCGCTTCGGCATCGACGAACGCGTTGCCGCCGACGGCGAAATCCTCACCGCACCCGCGCGGGAAGAGTTGCGTGCGCTCGCCGATCGCGTGGCCGCAGCCAAACCGCAGTCCGTGGCGATCTCGCTGCTATTTTCGTTCGCGAACCCGAAAAACGAGCATGTGGTCGCAGAGTCGCTGAAGAATCTAGACGTCCCGCTCTCCGTTTCTCACCAGATCCTCCCCGAATTCCGCGAGTACGAACGTGCGTCGACGGTGGTGATCAACGCCTATCTGCAGCCCGTGATGCAAAGTTATTTGGAAACTCTGGAAGCGCGATCTCCAGCCATGAGCAGTCCCCATGTGGCGGCGAGCGCCTCGCCCGCGCAAGTTGGTGGAACGAGCCGCGGACAGGTGGAAGAGCCGCGCTTTAACGGCGAGAAAAACATTCAGGAGAACAGCACGCAGAAGAACGGGGCCTCAACCCTGGCGGAATCGGTCCCGCGCATTTTCGTCATGCAATCCTCGGGCGGCATCACCGCGCTGGCGACCGCCGCGCGCGAACCGGTGCGCACCGTGCTGTCCGGGCCGGCCGGAGGCGTTGTCGGCGCGGCCGCGACCGCCCGGGCGAGCGGATTTGAAAACATCATCGCGTTCGATATGGGCGGCACTTCGACAGACGTCTCCCTTGTCGAAGGCGAAATCAAAACCGCCACGGACGCGCACATTGCCGGCCTGCCCATCAGCGTGCCCATGCTCGACATTCACACCGTGGGCGCCGGCGGAGGCTCGCTGGCCCGCTTCGACGCCGCCGGAGTTCTCCGCGTCGGGCCCGAATCCGCCGGCGCCGATCCCGGGCCCATCTGCTATGGGCGTGGCACGCAGCCGACGGTCACCGACGCCAACCTGATTCTCGGCCGCTTGCAGCCGGCGAAATTTCTCGGCGGCGATTTCACGCTCAATCTCGAACGCACCCGCCGCATCACCAAGGAATGGCTCAAGAAAAATTCTTCGCCGCTTACGCTGGAGAAATTCGCTGCCGGAGTTGTCCGCGTGGTCAACGCTACCATGGAAAAAGCCATCCGCGTGGTCTCCGTCGAGCGCGGACGCGACCCGCGCCAGTTCGCGCTCGTCGCCTTCGGCGGCGCTGGAGGACTGCACGCTTGCGCTTTGGCAGACGCGCTCGGCATTCCGCACGTCATCATTCCGGCGCTGCCCGGCGCACTCTCCGCCTTGGGAATTCTCGCCAGCGATGTGGTGAAAGATTATTCGCGGACGGTTCTGTGGCGCGTTTCAGGAAAAACGCCGGCGGCCGAATTGAATCGGGAATTTGCCGCGCTGGAAAAAAAAACGGCCAGGAATTTCGCCGACGAAGCGTGGGAAGGTAAGCCGCATTATGCGCGCAGCGTCGACCTCCGGTACCGCGGCCAGGGATACGAACTCAACATTCTCTTTACGAAAAATGTGCTGCGCGATTTCGAGCAGGAACACCAGCGCCGCTACGGCTATAGTCACCCCAATCGCGAAATCGAGATCGTCACCCTCCGCCTCCGCGCGGTCGTGAAATCGCGGGCAGTCAATGTGGGCGCGGGCCGTGTGGGGACGGGCACTCCTGCCGGTTCAGGCCGAGCAAAGCTCCGGGCGATTTCCCCGCCCAGAGTTCCAGTCCTGTTCGAAGGCAGGAAAGAAGCAACGAAAATCTACTCCCGCGACGAATTGCGCCTAGGCAAGAAATACTCCGGCCCCGCGATCGTCACCGAATACAGCGCCACCACGGTCATCCCGCGCGGCGGAGTTCTCCACGCCGACCGCGCTGGCAACCTTGTAATTTACGCCCGGCGGTAGACGTTCGTGGTTCGTTTTCCTCGCTAAGTCCAAATGAAAAGCGTCGGTTCCCACAGTTTTTCCACAGAATTCGAGGTCCGGTATATTATGGGCACGCTGTGTTCGTGCGACTGTAGCGTCAGATGCTCATTTATGAGGCAAACCCACTGCAAGAATTGAGGCGGAGGCTAGAGATCCTCTAAACAGACGGCAGCGAGGAGCCACGCTAGATGATGGCAGCCAGGAAGAGATTCCCGAAGGAGATCAAGCCTGCCCCACCCTGCTCGTGCGAGTGCAGAGCCTGCGACATCGGAATGCACTGCGGAAAGAAACCAGACTGCGGACACCCAGCGCCGAGGACTAAGCAGAGTACGCACTAGACGATACGGATCGTCTCGATTCAGGAGCCTTGCGCTTTTGTTCCTTTTCCACCCACTCCACGAAGAGTGCCTGGAATTCATCCTGCGTGTAAATTCCTTTGTGGATGAGCAGAGTGTTCATCGCGTAAATGGTAGCCTTGAAGCCTTCGTCGCGCGACGCCAGCGCTAGCGCCTCTTCAAACGACATGGTCTTCTCCTTGATCCATTACAACCTTGATGCTCATCAAATCATTTCGCGCAGTCTGCGTCAATCCGGTTAACTGAGTCGTTATCGTGCTCCGCCCGCGGCGCTTGATTGTTAACATCCGATGAATATGTGCAATGGTTCGGCGCAAGCGGGTACTCGGCGCTAGGTACTGTCAACTGGCTTGGTTACAATAATCCCGTGAAACCCAGCATCTTCGTTGTCGAAGACGATCCCGACATTTCCCGCCTCGTCCGCCATCACCTGGAAAACGAAGGGTTCACGGTGCGCGTCTATCCCACCGGCACCAACGTTCTCGCCGACGCCGAGCGGCAGCGGCCCGCGCTGTTTGTGCTCGACATCATGGTGCCGGGCAAAGACGGGCTCGAAATCTGCCGCACCGTGCGGCAAATGCCGGGCCTTGCCGCAGTGCCGGTAATTTTTCTCACGGCGAAGAGCAGCGAGGCCGACCGCGTGCTCGGCCTGGAACTTGGAGCCGACGACTACATTGCCAAGCCCTTCAGCCCGCGTGAACTGGTGGCCCGCGTCAAAGCGGTCATGCGGCGGTTTGAGCGCCCGCTGCCGCCCAGTCCGGTGAAAGTCGGCGAAATCGAAATCGATCCCTCGGCCATGACGCTCATGGTCAACGGCACCCTGGTTCCGACCACAGCCACCGAGTTTCGCCTGCTCGATTATTTCGCCCGCCACAAAGGACGCGTTTTCAGCCGCGACCACCTGCTCGACTCCGTCTGGCGCGACACTTCCTACGTGACGCCGCGATCGGTCGACGTCTATGTCCGCCGCATCCGCGAAAAAATCGAGCCCGACCCGGAGAACCCGCGCTACCTGAAAACCGTGCGCGGAGCGGGATACCGCTTCGAGTCGCCGAAATAAATGCTGAACCCGATTTACCACGAAGGACACGAGGGTACACGAAGGAAACCGGGAACGCTTTTCCTTCGCGAGCCTTCGTGTCCTTTGTGGTTCAAGCATTTCCCGCGCACGAAGAGGACCCATTGAAGAACCGCATCTTCTTCAAACTTCTCGCGGTTTTCCTCATCATCATCGCGTCGACTGCCGTCATCATGGACGTGGTGCTGGGCGGGGCATGGGAAGCCTCGCTGCGCACGGAGATCGAGCGCAGCCTCACCGAAAAAACTCTTCTGTTCGCCCACCGCGTGGAGACCGACCGCAGCCACTCGCTGCCCGAAATTGCGGCGCAGGAAGGCCAGGCCGCCGGAGCCCGCGCCACCATTATCGACGCTTCCGGAAAAGTCCTGGCCGACTCTGAGACCAATCCCGATTCGATGGACGACCAGACCACGCGCCCAGAATTTGCCGCCGCGCTTGCCGGCAAGACCGGGTTGAGCGAGCGCCGCAGTTCTGCGATCGGCATTCCGTTTCTTTACGTCGCTGCTCCGGTCTCCGGCGGCGCGGTGCGCTTTGCTTATCCACTCTCCGACGTCGAAGCGGTCGAGACGCAGGTGCGCAGCCGCTTGTTTTGGGGATCGGTCATCGCCTTACTCATCGCATGCATGGTCGCGGCGTCCGCTTCGATCTGGACCTCGCGGCGTCTCGAACACATCGTTGACGTGGCCGCCCGCATCGAGCAGGGAGATCTGCGGGCCCGCGTCGACGACTCGCCCCTTGACGAAATCGGCCGCGTCGCCGCCGCTATCGACAAAACCGCCGGACAAGTCGAACGCAGTTTCGCGGCCGTGCGCTCCAGCCAGCGCCAACTCGAAACCCTGCTCAACAGCATGCAGGATGCGGTCATCGCGGTCAGCGCCGACGGCCTGGTGCAGTGGGCAAACCAGCCCATGGATCGCCTCGTCCCGCAGCGCACTCGCCTGAACGCGCCGGTGGTCGAAACTATTCGCGACCCCGATTTCCTCGCCGCCGTCAAAGCCGCGACCGCCAGCAAAGAAGTCAAGACCGCCCGCGCCACGTCCATCGTGCCCGGGCGCGCCTTCGACGTGACTGCGGCGCCGCTGCCCGATGGCGGCGCGGTCGCCGTGCTTCGCGACCTCACCGAGACCGAGCGCGTCGAAAAAACCCGCCGCGATTTCATCGCCAACGTCTCGCACGAACTGCGCACGCCGCTCACTTCCATTCAGGGATATGCCGAAACCCTGCTCGACACCGCGTCCGATTCCGGCTCGACCCGCGAGTTTCTGGAAATCATCCGCAAGAATGCGGCCCGCATGGCGCGGCTCACCGAAGACCTGCTCACGCTGGCCCGCGTCGAATCGGGCGAGACCCGCTTTGAAACCGAGCCGGTTCCGCCCATCGAATTGCTGCACGATGCCGAGGAAAGTTTCCGTGAGATCGCCCGCGGCCAGGGCGTGGTTCTGCAAATCGAAGACGGACAAGGCACGGACGGCAACAGCGCGAGCGCCGGCAGTCCGATCGAATCGCTTCCGCCCGTGCGTGCCGACCGCGAGGCGATCCACCAGGTTTTTTCCAACCTCATCGACAACGCCATGAAATACGGCCGCGCCGGTGGACGCATCGTGCTCGGCGCGCGCGCCGCCCGCCGCGGCATCGAGTTTTATGTGCAGGATTTCGGCGCGGGCATCTCTTCCGAGCATCTGCCGCGTCTTTTCGAACGCTTCTATCGCGTCGACAAAGCCCGCTCCCGCGAATCCGGAGGCACCGGCCTCGGCCTCGCCATCGCTAAGCACATCATGCTCGCCCACGGCGGCTCGATCCGCGCCGAAAGCGAACTCACCCGCGGCAGCACGTTTTTGTTTACGCTGCCTAACGCCTGATGACGCACGGATCGCCGCCTGGGAATTTTTGACGGCCCATTCGTCGCACGCGCTGTCGATCCGAGCGGAGCGTCGGGGGATATTTTGGTCCTTCCCATCTGGATTTTCGATAGCCCGAAATTTTGGTTGACAGTCGTTGCGGCCCACGATCAAACTTCCCGCAATCCAGACGGTTGCTGATTTTTCGCCATCCGGCTCGCAACCGCCGGGCGATCTCTATTCGCGCAGCAACTGCAAGCGCGAGTCAGACCGGAGATCGAGAAAGGGACCCAATGTCCACACGCCGGCTTGGAATTTTCCTCCTGACTTTTTCCTTGACCCTATGCCTCGCTCCCTTCGCGTGGTCCCAGGGCGGCGCTACCGGAGCCATCAGCGGCACGGTGCAAGACCCCTCCGGCGCAGGAGTTTCCGGGGCGCAAGTCGACATCATCAGCCAAGCCACCGGCCTGTCCGTGCGCAAAGTTACGGCCGACTCCGCCGGACTGTTCACCGCGCCGCTGTTGCCGGTAGGCACTTACACGGCGGAAGTGACCGCCAAGGGATTTGCCACGACCAAATTCGCCGGCATCGTGGTGCGCATCACCGAAACCACGCGCATGATCGCGGCCATGAAGCCGGCCACGGTCAAAGAAGTCGTCGAAGTGCAATACGAAGTGCCTCCCGTCGAAACCACAGCCGCCACCACCGGAGAATCTCTCGGCAACACCACCATCACTACGCTGCCGCTGGCCACGCGCAACTTCCAGCAACTGCTCACGCTTTCGGCCGGAGCGTCGTCCGATCTCAATGGCGCTTCCGCCCTTGGCCGCGGTCAGGTCTACATTCACGTCAACGGCGGGCGCGAAGACAACAACAACTATCTGATTGAAGGCATCTCCGCTGCCGACTATGCCTTCGGCGAATTGACCTACACTCCGCTGCCAAATCCCGACGCTATTGAGGAGTTTAAGGTCTCCACCAGTCTTTACGACGCCAGCCAGGGACGCAACGGCGGCGGCAACGTCAACGCCACGCTCAAGACCGGCACTCTGAAATTCCACGGCGACTTGTGGGAATATTTCCGCAACACCTCGCTCGATGCCCACGACTATTTCCTGGGCAAGTTCGATCTCAAACAAAACATCTTCGGCGGAGATTTCGGCGGTCCCGTCGGCGACCACGCCAAGCTGGGATTTTTCTACGTCAACTATCAAGGCACCCGGCAGCGCAGCGGTGACTCGCCGGGGACTTACATCGACACCCAGATTCCCGTTCTGCCAACGGCGCGTGACCAGACCACGCTCATCAATACTTTCTTCTGCGGCGCCAATTGTGGAGGCGTTACGCCTTCAAGCCTGCCAACCTGCTCGGGAGCTCCCTGCATCGATTCGGTGGCCTTAGCCCTGCTCAACGTACAAGGCACTCAGTTCGGTTCAGGCGCCGGAGGCTTTCTCATCCCGACGGTTCCGGGCACACCCGGATTTACAACCGTGAACGGCGTTCCTCAATTGAATTACGGTCCGCTAGTCCTTACCGATCCCGGAAGGTTCACCGACAATCAGTTCACCGCCAATTGGGACCGCGATTTTCGCGCCGGCAAAGACCACCTCGCCTGGCGTTTCTTCTGGTCCGATTCCGATACCTTCGAACCCTTCGGAGCCGATTCTTACGGCATTCAGACCGGAGGCCAGCCCGGCGTCAACAACCTGAACTTCCCACTCGATATTCCCCTGCATAGCCGTTTCGGCAGCATTACAGAGACGCACACCTTCACGAATACCGTGATCAACGAGTTCCGCTTCGGGGTAAACATCATCAGCGACCGCCTTAATAATGAAGCGCCCATCACCAACGCCGATGTCGGCATTAACCTGCCTACGGCTGTCGGAGTCAACGGCCAGGCCGGAGATCCCAACATCTACCGCCTGCAATTCGGAACCTGGGGATTCGGCGCGTATCCGACCCAGCTTCAGTCCGCGCTCTCCGATAACTGGACGATCATCGACACGCTCAGCTGGACTCACGGCCCTCATCAGCTGCGCTTCGGCGGCGAGGTCGATCACGTCGCCCTCCGCCGCAGCCTGCCCATCGCCGATAACGGCTTGGTCTTCTTCGCGCCGCCGACTACAAACACAGATTTCCAGAGCTTTCTCGCCGGCTCGCCCTACTTCGGCGAAGGGGGCGGCGGACTCGGCAACCACGATTACCGGATCCCCAGTTATTCGTGGTTCGTGCAGGATGACTACCGTGTTCGCAAAGACCTTACCCTGAACCTCGGTGTCCGCAACGAATTCATCGGAGCTCCCTACGACGAACTCTGCCACACCGGCAACACCAATCCTGAACTCGCCAACAGCACCGGCCAGCCCTACATTTGGCCGACGTGCGTAAACAAGTTTGGCCTCACCGGCGTCACTGGAACCGAGAATGCGGCTGGACTGGGCAACGAATACGCGACTGTTTTTGAGCCCCGCATCGGCTTCGCCTACGATCTGGGCGGCCATCACAACACTTCGGTTCGCGGCGGATACGGCATCTACTCGGTGCGCGAAGATCTCGGAGCCGCTGATAATCTTGCCATTACCCCGCCGGCGTATCCCTTCGGCGTGAACTTCCTGCCCGGACCCGGTAGCCTGGCCAACTTGTTCGTCCCCAGCCCCACCTTTCAGGGCATTCCCGCGCTTGGCGCCAACCCAACTCAGGCCTACGCCCCAACGCCTTCCGTCATGACCGGTTACTTCCCCAGCGCTGGGAACCCCGGGCCACCGTTCTGCCCTGCAGGCACAATTACCAACCCGGATGAGTGTCTTGCCCTTTTCACTGGAAACGTCAACAGCCTTATCCAACTCGCCGTTCCCCTGCATTGGATCGTTGGCACCACGCAGCAGTGGAACTTCACCGTCCAGCGCGCACTTGGACGCGAGTGGTTCGCCGAACTCGGTTATGTCGGCACCAAGGGATCTCGTCTGCGCTCCACCTACGATCCCGATCAGGCAACACTGGCCACAGCCGCCAACCCGGTCACCATCACGGGACAGGGCTGCACCAATCTGCAGGCAGCAGGATTCTCCTGCCAGGTGGTCGATTCCACCGCCGAAAACGTCAGCGCCCGCGCGCCTTATCTCGGTATTGCGCCCGCCGACTTCGAGGATTTTGCTCCCAATTCCGACTCTCACTACAACGCCCTGCAAGCCACCCTCGCGCATCACTTCGCCAAGGGACTTTACTTCCAGAGCGCCTACACCTACGCGAAATCCATCGACGACGTTTCCACCGCGTCGGTTGCTTTCGTCACCCGCGTCAATGATCAAACCGATGCCCGTGCCTCGCGCGGCCTTTCTGATTTCGACCGCCGCCAGCGCTTCGTTACCAGCGGCGTCTATCAATTGCCATTTTTCGCCAGCGCCAACGGCGCCGAAAGAATGGCTCTGTTCGGCTGGGAAACCAGCGGTGTGATCACGCTGCAATCCGGCGCTCCGTTCTCCGTCTATGATCCCGCCGGCGGCAGCGCCTACGCTCTGGCCAGCCCGTCCTCCACCGCGACCTTCGTCCCAGGATACAGTTGCTCCAACGCGGCCAGCTCCGGCAGTGTCACGTCGCGGCTCGGCAACTGGATCAACGCCGCCGCTTATCAGCCCGATCCCACGGCCACGCTCGCCAACGGCACAGCCAGTGACGGGACGCTCTACGGCAACACGCCGCGCAACTGCATCATCGGGCCGCCGCAGAAAAACGTCGACTTCACTCTCGGCAAAATGTTCAAAATCACCGAAGGACAAAACATTCGCTTCCGTGCCGACTTCTTCAACCTCTTCAATCACCCGTCGTTCGCGGTTCCGGCCGCGCCCGCAGTAGGCTCTGCACCGGGAACCGGCCTGGCGCAAATTACGTCGACGGTCGGTACGCCCCGCCTGATCCAGTTCTCCTTGAAGTATTCGTTCTAAGAAGAAAAATCGGTCAGGGATCTTGATTCTGTTTCGAAAGGGTGCCCCATTTCTCGCGCCTTTTGCGAGAAGTGGGGTCTCTGACGCTGACTTCGTCCGTGTTCTCTGTGGTAAAGTTCTTGGTCCTCGCCACGAAAAATGACAGAAAATTCACAGTTTCTTAACCACGTCCGGTGGAATTAAACTTATCCTTAGCTGTTGGCTATCCCATCACAGCAACGGCGAAGTCGCGACGACGATTCCACCATCTCCGCTCGTCACCGACGCGCTCGCCCGGCGGACACGCTTATGAGCACGGCAATCAAGAGCCCCGACCCCGAACCGGCTCACCAGTACCTGGTGCGCCGCACCGTCGAAGCCTGTCGTCTCGCGCAGGAAGCTGCCGGCGCCGCCGCGGAAGGCATCGCCACCGGCTCCAGCAACCTGCTCAACTCGCTGCGCCAGCGCGAGCGCGAACTCGACACGCTCGACATGGAAATCGATTCGGGAGTCACCACCGCCATCACCGAGGTCGGCCCCGCCGAAGCCCGCGAATTGCTCGCCTGCATGAAGTTCATGATCGGCCTCGAGCGCATCGGAGATCTCCTGCTCAGCTTCGCCAACAGCGCGCAGGCCGCCGGTGGCCGCATCGACTCCGAGGACACGCGTGACCTCACGCAGATGGCGACGATTCTTGAAAAAATGCTTACCGACTGCGGCGAATCTTTTTCCACGCGCGACGTCGCCAAGGCCATCGACGTGCTCCGCGCCGACGCCGAAATGGACCGCCTGCGCAACCTGATTTTCCTGCGCCACATCGAGAATCCGGAAAACGTTCACCGCCAGGCCAGCCTGCAAGTCATCTTCATGACCCAGTCGCTCGAGCGCGCCGGCGATCACGCCAAGAATTTAGCCGAAGAAGTCTGCCACTTCGTCAGCGGACACACCGTCCGCCACGTCTTAATGGCCTACGACAAGCCCGTCGAACAAATGTTCATCGACTACCTCCGCCGCCGCGACCAGCACCGGTAAAGAGAAAATCTTAGGATTGTGTGGAATTGTGTGGAGCGGGCACTCCTGCCCGCGCCGGCAAAGCCACGATTAGCGTGGAGAGAGCGACCGGGTGCCCCATTTCTCGCGCGCGCTTTGCGCGAGAAGTGGGGTCTTTGATTTCTGACCTTTATCCAAACCTCTGCTCGTCGTCCCAGAACTGCGGCCAGGGCTTGCGCGGGCTGCCGCACAAAAAAATGTCGGCATGATCGCGGCTCTCCTCGTTACTCACGCCCAGAGAATTCCCGTTATGCCCCGCAACCCTGCAATCAGTAAGCGCCTGATCTACTTGTTCCCGCGACCACCCCACCACAATCAAAGTCGCCGGCTGCGGCGTCGGATACCCTCGCAACCACCCTGAATTCGTCAGCGAGATCGGTCGCGGCAATCCATACGCCGGGCCAAAGATCTCGATCGCTCCCATCTCTCCATAATTGCCCACCAGCACGCCCGTGTTCGCCCGCTGCTCGGGCGGCAGCGCGTCGCGCACTCCCGCAACCGCCCGCACCAGATCGTCCCAGCCAATCTCCTCCCGCAGGTCGCCATTGTTCTCCAGGGCAAATTGCTTCAGCGGACCCGATGCCGCGATAGGGACGATCATCGCGCCCAGATACAGCCCGTATGCAGCAATCCCCGCAAACAGCGCGCCTGCCACGGCCCACCGCCGTCCGCGGGACAACCCTGCAACCCAGCGCTCTCCCGCGGCCGCGCCCATCGCCAGCAGCATGGGATAGGCCGCGCCTACATAATAAAATCGCGCTTTGGTCAGCGCGAAAATCGCGAGCGGGATCAGATACATCCACCCGAGCATCCGGTACCGTGGGCTGCGCAAAAAGCAAATCAGCCCGCCAATCCACAGCGGCGCAGCGCACAGATTCGTGTCGATGCGAAACTGGCCAGTCCAGAATCCTTCGCCGCGCCCTTGCCGCACGTCGCGGGCGTGAATGTAGTGCAGAAAGTGATACGAAATAAACTCGTGCCGCGCCTGCCATAGCAGATTCGGCAGGCAGATCACGAGCGCCAACGCCATGCCAGCCCAGAACCATTTGCTCAGCAGAAATTTCCGCGCCCGCGTCAGCAGCGCTCCGCCCACAATCCCCGCCAGATAAAAAGCCATCGTGTACTTCGTCATCAGCCCCACGCCGATCGTCGCCCCAATCGCCAGGCACCAGTGGGGATCTTCGCTTTTCAGCAGCCGGATCACAAAATACGCAATCAGCACCCACCACAGGTAATCGAACGTCGTGTACTGAAATTCCGTGCCCTCAAACAACGCTAGCGGCGCCAGCGCCGCCGCAACCGCCGCCGTTAGCTGCGCCAGTCGCCCGCCGCCCAGTTCCCGCGCCATCAGTCCGGTCACGACAATCACCGCAGCCTGCGCGATGACCGAAGCCATTCGCAGGCCGATCAGCCAATGCCCGAACAGGATCATGCTCCCCCGCTCCACAAACGGCGTCAGCGGCGGATACGCCACAAACCCCCACTCCATATGCAGAGCGTCGCTCAACGTCTGCAATTCGTCGCGATGCAACCCGTAACGGTTGTTGGTCAGCACATGCGCCAGCGCGACCACACCCGCAATTGCCAGCAGAATCGCCGTGTCTCGCGAGGATGACTCCTGAGTTGGCTCCACGCTGCGCTCGGTTGAGATCACATTCTGATGCATGCCGCCGCTCCTTACTTATGTTTTGTTACGCGCGGTCCAGCCCATCGGTTCCCACTCACCAGGGCGGTTCATGTTAGCCCGGACCCTGCCCGCAGCGTACTCGAAGGGGACCTCAGCTCATTGCGGTGGCGAGAAGCCCTTTGACAGGGCTCGCCGAGATTTGCTCTCCCCATCCTCAAAACATCTCTCCGCTGGTCCAGGTTTCCCACGCTCACCGTCCTGTGCTACCCTAGCCGCGATTATGGGCCCATCTATTCGGAGAACTGTCATTGCCATTGCGCAATCGATTTTGCCAGAAAGGATTCTCCAACCATGCCAAGATGGATCTTTCAACTACTCGCACTCAGCCTGCTCAGCGCCGTAAGCCTTCCGGCACAAACCCCGCAGAAGCCCGCAAGCGAAAAAGAACCGGCCGCAGCCGAAAAGAAGCCAGACACTCCGAAACCTTTCGCCGACGTGGTCAAGGACGCCAAGGTCATCCCTGGATTGTTCACCTTTTATCGCACCGAAGATCAAATCTTTCTCGAGATTCTCCCCGCTCAGTTCGACAAGATGTATATGTTCTCGCTGACCTGCGACTCGAGCATCGGTGAGGCCGGTTTCTACGCCGCTGAGAGCTGCGGCGAGACCCCGATCATGTTCCACAGGCAGGGCAAGCTGGTGCAGCTGATCGCGAAGAATACGCGCTTCGTAGCCGACGAGAACTCACCCATGCAGCGCGCCGTACGGCATTCCTTTAGCGACTCCATTCTCGCATCCGCCAAATTGGAGAGCCTGCCCCATCCCGACCGCAAAAGTGTACTCGTGGATCTGGGAGCGATGCTGCTGACCGACGTCCCGATGATGGGCTACCAGTTGGAGTCCACCTTCCGCATTCCGTACAAATTCGACGATAAGAACAGCTATTTCGGCATGATCAAGTCGTTTGAGAAAAACGTTGAGATCGAAACCGTGGCGCATTATGCCGCTGACCATCCGCCGGTTCCTCCCGTGCCGAACCCGGACGGTCCCCCGCCACCCGCACCGCCTCCGCCTCCCCGCAACATTCCCGACGTGCGCAGCATGCAGTTTCATTTTCGCTACAGCGTTTCCGAACTGCCGCAGACGGGGTATCGCCCGCGGCTGGCCGACGATCGCGTCGGACATTTCCTGACTCAGATTCAGGACTACAGCACCAGCGACGCCAGCTTCGAAACCACCCGCCGCTACATCCATCGCTGGCACCTCGAAAAGCAGGATCCTTCCGCCCCACTCTCTCGCCCCAAACAGCCAATCGTCTTCTGGATGGAAAACACCATTCCGGTGCAATACCGCGATGCCATTCGCGACGGCGTCTTGCTCTGGAACAAGGCCTTCGAGCGTATCGGGTTCCAGGATGCGATCGAAGTGAAGCAGCAGCCCGACAACGCCGACTGGGATCCCGCCGACGTGCGTTACAGCACGCTGCGCTGGTTTACCGGCTACCCTGACCCAGGCTTCGCCGAAGGCCCTTCGCGGGCGAATCCGCTCACCGGCGAACTCTACGATGCCGACATTCGCTTCGACGCCGGTATGACGCGCTTTATGCACCGCCAGCTCAATGAGTTCATCGTGCCCGTGGGAATGCCCTGGCTGCAGCAGTCGCGCAAGCCGTTTCTCGCCCCGTGGCACAACGGTTCGGCCGATTTTTGCGACTTCGCGCAGGGCGCTGTGTTAGATGCAGAGTTCGCCTTCGACTTGCTGGTCGCGCGCGGAATGGATCCCGATGGACCGGACGCGCAAAAGTTTCTCCACGATTTTCTGATGGAGATCGCGGCCCACGAGGTCGGCCACACCCTCGGCCTGCGCCACAATTTCCGCGCCAGCACCATTCACACTTTGGAGCAGGCTCAGGATGCTGAGTTCACCATGCGCGAGGGCCTGACCGGCTCGGTGATGGACTACATTCCAACCAACATCGCCGAGCATGGCGCCAGGCAGGGTCAATATCACCAGACCACGCTCGGACCTTACGACTATTGGGCCATCGAGTACGCGTACAAGCCCATCGACGCGGCCACACCGGACGCCGAATTGCCCGAGTTGCGCAAGATCGCTTCTCGCGGATCGGACCCGCTGCTGGCCTATGACACCGACGAGGATGCGGGCATCGGCGATGCTCCATTTGATATGGACCCGCTGGTGAACCGTTTCGATTTCGGGCCTGATCCGCTAAAGTATTACGCCCATCGCGTGAGGCTGGCCGACGAAGTCCTGGCCAATATGGAAGCGAAGCTCGAAAGGCCTGGCGAGGGCTACCAGATTCTCCGCCGCAGCTTCGACGTGGCCTTTGGACAGGAAGGCTACGGCATGGTTCTCGCGTCCAAGTACATTGGCGGCGTGTATCACTACCGCGACCACGTCGGCGACCCCGGCCATCGCGTGCCTTTCCATCCCGTGCCGGCGTCCCAGCAGAAACAGGCGCTGGAACTTCTTCGTGAACATTTGTTTTCCCCGTCGGCGTTCCGGTTCTCACCCGAATTGTTGAACAAGCTGGCCAGCCCGCGCTTCACCGACTTCACTGATTTTGAAGCCCTTGCCAACACACGTTTCGACGTGCCCATCCACGAGATGGTGCTTTCCCTGCAAAACACGGTGCTGGACCGCCTGTACCACCCGCTGGTTCTGAGCCGAATTCTGGACTCTGAGAGCGCCGCCACTAAGCCGGCCGATACCTTCAGCGTGGGCGTGCTTTTCGCCGAGTTGCAGGATTCCATCTGGGCCGAAACCAAGTCCCCGGGCACATCCCTGAACATCGACAGCTATCGGCGCTCGCTGCAGCGCGCCCATCTGCGCAAACTGGTCGGTATGGTGCTGCGGGACGCGAAAGTGCCCGAGGACGCGCAGACGCTGGCCCGGCAGAACCTCACGGTATTACGTACCCAGTTGCAGGCGGCTCTTGCCAAACCTGGAGTCAAGATGACGCTGGAAACGCGCGCTCATCTCAACGAATCGATCTCGCGAATCGACGACGCCCTGAAGGCGAACATGCAACGTACGGCCTTCTAGTTCGTGACAGTGTGGGGACAGACGGGACGTTCGCCAGTTTTTCTTGCAGCTCGGTGGCGTGAAGAGAAACCTGGGTACGTCCCGTCTGTCCCCGGTTCTTCCTTGGTATGATTCTCATTCCAGTTGAAAGACAATTTCGTAATGCGCTGACCGCGCGTCGAAATGGCTCAGGAGCTTGCGCGCTTCGGGCAGGACGACGGCGACTTCGTAATCTTCGCCGGCAAATTCTTTCACTGACTCGATGGAATCGAACAAGGTGATGGTCACGAATTCCACTTCGCCGCTTGCGCCTTCACCACTGGCCTCGCGGCGCAGCACTTGTGCGCCTTTGAATCCGCGGACGCGGTGCATGCCGGGCAGCATCTCCTGACGCAGAAAATGTTCATACGCGGCGGCGTTGGCGCGCGTGGTCCATCCATGCCAGATGCGGCTGATCATGAAACCCTCCCGATGGTCTCTGGTAAAGCAGTCTTCGGTAAAGCAGTCTTCGGTAAACCAGTCTTCGGTAAACCAGTTTCCGGCAAGCCAGCCTCCTGCAAGGCAGGTTGCAGTTCAGCAGACATACTCGATGCGCTGGTTTGCACGGCGCGCTCGCCGCGACGAATCAGCACGATCGCTCCCAGGATCGCCACCGAGGCTACGACCACCCGCACGGTGAGTGGTTCGGAGGCGAGCAGCCATCCCAGCAACATGGCGACCACAGGATTGGCGTAGGTGTGCGTCGCTACCAGCGCGGGCGGGCACTGCTGCAGCAGCCAGGTGTAGGAAGTGAAGGCCACGATCGATCCGAAGACGACCAGGTAGGCGAGGCCCATAATCGAGCGCAGCGAGATGCTGGCCCAATGCGTGGCGTGAAACTCTCCAGTCAGACCCGCGGCGAGCAGCAACATGACCGCGCCGCAGAGCAGCGGCACAGCGGTGCGCGCCAGAGCGTCGGTGGGCAACTTTACTTTCGCGGAAACAACCACGCCTCCCGCCCAGGAGAGCGATCCCACGAGCACGGCGATGAGTCCGAGCAGGCTTGAGCCTTTCATCGTGAGTTCGGCGCCGAGCAGGATGGCGACGCCGACCACGCCCAACCCCAGGCCCAGCGCGCTGATCCGGCTGATGCGCTGCTGGCCGGCCAGCCAGGCCAGGACCAGAATGAACATGGGTTCGGTTGCGATGAGCAGCGCGGCCAAGCCCGATGCAACGTATTGCTCGGCCCAATGCAGCGAGCCATGACCGACGAGAAAAAACAGCGCGCCTACGGCGATGCCGGCGATCCAATGCTCGCGCTTGGGGCGATAGCCGCGCAGGCACGCCCATGCCAGCAGGATGCTGCCGGCGATGGTGTGTCGGATGCCTGCGGCGACCAGCGGCGGAATGGTTTCGACTGCGTAACGAATCGCTAGATAAGTCGAACCCCAGATGAGATAGATGGCGGCGAAGGCGAGCGCAATCTTGAGGTTGTAGGCACGGTTGCGGTCGGCATGGCTTTGGGTGGGCACGAGCACAGGTCTGCCTCCTATGATGAGCAGCTTTGCGGGTTGGAGTTTTTCTTTTTGGCGGATTTGTGTTTTGTTCGCTTCCGGAGCGATTGGATTGTGAGAGAGGGCTCGGATTTTGGTGCTGGGCATGACTAACCTCTTAACCTATATTTGAAGGTTAGGCAGATCGTAAGCCGAAAATTATAACTTGTCAATTATATTTTGATGGTTAGATAATCGAGGTAGGCTTTTATGACCGAAACAGAGAAACAGAACAACGAGACAACGAGTCGGCGGCGGGCTCCGCGGTTTGATTTGATGGGCGGGCCGGTTTGTCTGGATTTTATTAACACCCTTGACGATCGGTTCAAGAGCGAGCCGAAAGAGTTGCTGGCGAGCTACGTGGATCTGGTGCGGTTCGCGGAGGACACAGGGATTCTTGGTTCACCACAGGTGGATCGTTTGTTTGCTTTGAGCCAGGGATCGCCGGAGGCGGCGGGACGGGCGTTGCGAGCAGGGATTCAGTTGCGCGAGGCGATGTATGCGGTGATCTGGGCGGTGATGACGAACAAGCCGGTGCCGCAGGGAGCGCTGATTACGTTGAATCAGTATGTGCAAGCGGCGGCACAACATTCGTTCCTGGTTCAAAGCGGTCTGGTGCAGGCGAAGGGAAGGTTTGAATGGCGTTTTGAGGATGCGGCTGGCAACTTCGATGCGCCGCTATGGCCGATTGCGCGCTCGGCGGCGGAGTTGCTGGCTTCGGAGGAGTTGGAATTTGTGCGGGCTTGCGCTTCGGAGACTTGCCAGTGGTTGTTTCTGGATGTGAGCAAGAATCACCGGCGGCGATGGTGTGACATGACGCGGTGCGGGAACCGGGCGAAGGTGCGGAGATTTTATCGGAGGAAGAAGAAGGGTGCATCGTAGATGGTGCGGTTGGCTCTTTGTCGAGGGTCCGCTTGAAGCAAAAACAGCAGGTTCCTCCACTGCGCTCGCCTGTGCTTCGCTTCGGTCGGAATGACAAAATGCCTGGGAGTAGTCGCTTTTGCAGCGAAAAATCCGACTTCTGACTTCGCTCAGGGCAGGATTTCTCGGGCAAGGAGCGCGTGAGAAATGCGATACCCGGCGCTTTTGTTCGTAATCGGACACCGATTCCGGCAATGGACAAGTTTTTTTGCCCGGAGGTGTGCAAGGCGCGATTTTTTGCGTGCAAATGATGAAGCCAGTAAGTGTCCGCCCTTGGCATGTAAATTGCCGTTAGCGCGTCGAGGCTCATATGTTCCTACTTCTTCGCTATGCGCTTCGACAGCTTCGGGATAGTCCGGGATTTGCGGTCACGGCGATACTGACGCTTACCTTAGGCATTGGCGCGTCGACGGCGATCTTCGCCGTGCTTGATGCGGTGTTGCTGGAACCGCTGCCCTTTGCGCAGCCAGACCGGCTCGTCGCCGTGGAATCCCAGCCGGACCGCAGTGTTTCCATCCCAACCATGCAGGACTATCAGTCGCGTTCGACCACGTTCACGAGTGTTGCCGCATATCGCCAGTGGTCGCCGACACAGAAGACAACCGATGGTATGCCAGCCGGTCGGGTTCTCGCCGTGTCGCAGGGCTTCTTCTCGACGCTGGGCGCTCGCTTTGCGCTCGGATCAAGCTGGCCGATCACAGGGAACGAACAGGACTGCACGTCGCAAGCGGTGGTGAGCGGCGGTTACTGGAAGCGGCTGGGCGGCGGCAATGCTCTGGGCGACAGAATGCTGAACCTGGATGGGCGAGACTTCCAGATTATGGGCGTGCTGCCCGTGGAGCAGACGATTGAAGGCTCCTACGAACTCAATCAGCCTGAGGTTTTTGTTCAGATTGGCTGCGACAGCCAGCAATATCCGAATTCGAGAGGCGACCGGAGTTTTGATTTGATCGGGAGGCTGCGGGCGGGAGTAACGATTGGCCAGGCGAACGCCGATCTGGCGCGCGTGGAGCGGACGCTACAGAAAGATTACCCGAACCAGTACATCGACTACGCAGCAGCGCTTAAGCTACCGCCGGTGGTCTTTCCCTACATTGAGTTGCTTGCAGGCACAGAAACCAAGCCGGCTCTGCTGATGACGCTTGCAGCTTGCGGCTTATTGCTGGCGATCGCCTGCGCTAATCTGGCGAGCCTGTTGCTGGCGCGCAACGCCCGGCGACGGAGTGAATTCGCTACGCGGGCAACCCTGGGAGCCACGCTTGGACAGCTCCTGAGGCAGCTGATGGTCGAGAGCGCGGTAGTGGTCAGCCTGGGGGCGGCCGGCGGCATTGCGCTGGCCCTGCTTGTTGTGGAGTTACTGAAGACCGCGACCGCGCTGCATCTGCCTCGCCTGGGCCATGCCTCGATGCATCCGGCGGTGGTGGGGTTCGTGATTGCGATTTCCGCCGCAGTGACTTTCTTCCTGACGCTCCTGCCAGCCTGGCGAACCCTGCGGCCGGGTTTGCTTCGGGACGTTCAGGGCGCTGGACGCACTACTGCGGGACGGAGCGTGCGATTCGCCGGACGTTTGCTGGTGGTTGCGCAGCTCACGCTGACCATGGTGCTGATTGCCTCCGCGGGATGGATGATTGGCGGCGTGTATCTGTTGTTGCACCAGCCGCTCGGCTTCGCACCAGATCATCTGCTGATGCTAAAAGCACGGTTCGGTTCGGACAATCTAACGAAGGCAGAGGCCCTGCAATCGGAACTGAACTTCAACCAGATGGCCGAGACACTGCGTCAAATGCCGGGTGTGGCCGCTGTCGCCTTTACGGATCATCAGCCACTGGGGCACGCAATCAACCGTTACACTTTTTGTTCCGATGCGCACCCGGAACGTTGCCGGCGGCCGGTCAATATCAATCCCAATTCGTATGCCATCAGCCCAGGCTATTTTTCGACTATTGGGCAATCGCTGCTGGAGGGTCGCGACTTCAATGTGGCCGATGACGGCCGGAATCATGTGGCGATCGTCAATCAGGCTTTGGCGGAACGAGAATGGCCGGGGCAAAGCGCCCTGGGACATCGCGTGCACACTGGGGAGATCCACATCCCTGAGGGCCAGAGTTGGGCTACGGTGGTTGGCGTCGTGGGAAATGTGCACAACTACGATCTGGTCTCAGAACCCGGGCCGGACTTATATATTCCGCGTGCTGAGGACCCGAGTGGCTTTGCCCGATTCATCGTGAATGTGAGTGGCGATCCTGCTCTTTTCAAGAATGCTGTCAGGACGAAGCTCAAGGCCCAGTTTCCGGAAGCGAGCATCTTCGGGTTCGAGACCATGGCGGAAGAAATGTCGAGCGAAGTTTCGGAACGTGTGTTCCTGATGCAGGTGGCGATGGCATTCGGCGCGATCGCGCTTTTTCTCTCGATACTTGGAACGTACGGCTTGCTGGCCTATGAGGTCTCGCTGCGCGAAAAGGAGATCGGCGTACGTCTGGCGCTGGGATCATCGCGAGAGAGAATCGTCCAACTGCTGCTCTATGAGGAGGGTCGCTGGCTTATGGCGGGGACGATCCTGGGACTGTTTTGCGCGGTCGCCACGGGCTACGTTTTTCGCTCGCGATTCTACGGAGTGCATGCTACATCGCTGTCGGTCTTGGTGGGGTCAGCATTGCTGTTGCTTGGGCCAGCATGGCTGGCAATCGCGATGCCTGCACGCCGGGCTGCTCTTCAAGATCCTGCCGAAACGCTGCGCCGCGAATGAGAAACCGTTTGGGATTGAGCCGGAGAGCGTGCGAAATGGGAAAGCTGCGGATCAGCACGGCAGGGTACGGCGCGGGGTTGAAAGTCAAAGTCAACGTCAAAGTCAAAGTCCCCACTCTAAGCGCACAGAACGCGCTTAGAATGGGGCACCCCGTCGGGGCCAGCGATGTCCAGTTTCGAACGTCGGTTGTTAACCTTGGACGGTCTAACGTTGTCATTCCAAGCGAGTCTGGTTCATTTTCAAATATTTGCAGGGGATACGGTTGGCGACTAGATTGCCTGCGGTACGGGGGAAGGCGCACGCTCAAAAGGGGGATGAGTTGCACAACTTACCGCAAGACCTTCGCTACGCGTTTCGCCAACTGCGCAAGAGCCCCGGTTTCACCGCAGTCGCCGTGCTCACTCTGGCACTGGGGATCGGGGCGAATACTGCGATTTTTACAGTGGTGAATGGGCTGCTGCTGAAGATGCTGCCGGTAAAAGAGCCACAGCAGCTGGTCGTGGTTGGCGATCCGACAAATCCGAACACACGGTCCAGCGGCGGCCCGCGCACCGACATATTCTCTTACCCGCTGTACAAGGAGCTGCGCGACGGGAACTCGGTTTTCAGCGGATTGTGTGCGGCTGCGACCGACCATCGGATCGAAGTGGATGCCGGCAGCGGCGAGACTTCCGACGAAAAAGTAGAGGGACGCATGGTGAGTGGGAACTACTTCACCGTGCTGGGCCTTGCACCCGCTGCCGGACGTTTGTTCTCCGATTCCGACGACACCGCGGAAAGTGCCAATCCAGTTGTAGTTCTGGGCTATGGATACTGGCAGCGCAAGTTCGCGCTTTCTCCATCGATCATCGGTCAGGATATTCGGCTGAATGACTATCCGTTTACCGTCGTGGGTGTGGCGCCGGCCGGCTTTGACGGCGATGTGGTGGGGGAACAGATGGCAGTGTTCGTTCCGTTGAGCATGCAGCCGCAGATTGTGCGCGGACGCCACTGGCGGAATACTAGCAACACTTCCTGGCTTTCTCTGATCGGGCGCCTGAAGTCTGGCACGACCGCGGCCCAGGCGGAAGCCAACCTGAATCTCGTGTTTCAGCAGGCGGTGAAAGGAAGTTACGGAGCGACACTTTCCGCGGACGACCGGAGCACGATTCGCGAAACCCATATGAGCATCGAGGTTTCTCCGGGCGGAGGCGGACTGTCGGAGTTACGCGCGGACTATCGAATCCCATTGCTTCTGCTGATGGGCATTGTCGGCCTGGTGCTGCTGATCGCCTGCGTCAATGTTGCAAACCTGCTGCTGGCGCGGGCGTCGATTCGCAACAGGGAGATGGCGATCCGGCTGGCAATCGGGGCAAACCGGCGCCGCCTGCTGCAACAACTGCTCACCGAGAGCATGGTTCTGGCGCTGCTTGGCGGAGCCGCGGGATCGCTGCTGGCGGTTTGGGGTGTACGCGTGCTAGTCAGGATTTTTGATTCCGGCGCGACTCTTCCCCTCGTGCCCGACGCTCGCGTCCTTCTGTTCACGATTGGAGTGTCTCTGCTGACCGGAATGCTTTTTGGCCTGGTTCCCGCGCTGCGAACGTTACGGGTAAGCGTGTCTCCAGCGTTGAAAGATTCGGCTCGAACCACAACCGATCGAGGCTCGCGATTTGGGTGGGGCAAGGCTCTGATTGCCGGACAAGTCGCGCTTTCGTTGCTGGTACTGTTTGCGGCTGGCTTGCTGGTACGCAGCCTCGAGAAATTGATGGCCCAGGATTTTGGCTACAGACGCGATCACCTGGTGATTGCCCGGCTCGATCCCGCGGCCGGCGGTTATGACAACGAAAAGATGAAAGTGCTGGCGCAGGAACTCGCCACCCGCGTTGCCGCTACTCCGGGAGTGCGGGCGGTCACCTATTCGAAGAACGGATTATTCGCGGGGAGCGAATCGGACGACGGCATTCTTGTGCCCGGCTTCACCAGCAGCAATGCCGGAGATCAGGAGGCGCAGGACGATTATGTTGGTCCCGGTTATTTCGAGACTGTGGGAATTCCGATCCTGGCGGGCCGTGGAATTGAAGCGCGGGATAGCGGAACGTCGGAGCGCGTTGCGGTTGTGAATGAGGCCATGGTGAAGCATTTCTTTCATGGGCAAGACCCGGTCGGACGGCAATTTACGATCGACGATCCGGATTGGCGCGGTAAGGCGCTCACGATCGTCGGCGTGTCGCATGATGCCAAGGACCACGGCAGTACTTTGCGCGAAGAAGTGCAGCCACGGTTCTATATGGCTTTTCAGCAGGTGCCCGATCCCACGCAAATCGTGCTGGAGGCTCAAGTGGAAGGTGCTCCTTCCGCGAGTGTTCCGAATGTACTGAGCCAAATCAAGGGCGACGATCCCCATTTGCCGATCTCGTTTGTCAGGACGCTCGAGGGCTTGGTCGCCGGCAGCGCCGCCAACCAGATTGCGCTGGCCAAGCTCTCGACATTTTTCGCGGGGGTGGCGCTGTTGCTGGCATGTGTCGGGCTCTATGGAGTCATGTCGTACACAGTCGCCGGCCGCACTCGTGAAATCGGCGTGCGGATGGCGCTCGGGGCGCGGCAAGGCGACGTTTTGCAACTGGTGATGCGGGAAGGCATGTTGCTGGTCGGAGTGGGTCTGGTAATCGGGATCCCGCTCGCGCTCGCCAGCAGCCCCGTGCTGCACAGCTTTTTGTTTGGGTTGAAGAGTACCGACCCGCTTTCCTTGATAGCCGTTGTGCTGCTGCTGGGAGCGATCGGGGCGCTGGCGGGATTCTTTCCTGCGCGCCGAGCGGCGAAGGTCGATCCGATAGTGGCGCTGCGCTGCGAGTAGGAGTTCGTGCTCTGAGTGCGAACGCTTTGGGGTTTCTTTCTGAGAAGACGCATCTTCGGCGAAGCTGGAGGCAAAACAGCAGGTTTCTCCACCGCGCTCGCTTGCGCTTCGCTCCGGTCGGAATGACAGGTGCTCAGGCGCCGCAGCTGGAATGACCAGCAGTCAGCGGGCAGTTTAGGCGGCGCGGTCGGTGGCGGCGGCCAGGGTGCGGCTCCAGCAGTCGGCGATGAGGAGCCAGGCTCCGAGGCGGCGCCAGACTTTCACATACTTGCCGCGTTCAGGAATCATGGTGCCGTCGCCGTGGCGCACTACTACGGTGAAGCGGCCAAGTTCCATTGCCATGTCGCCGGAGTGGTCGACGCGAGTGGTTTCGAGGCGGAGATCGCTGTAACCGGCTTCGCCCAGTTGGCGCAGCAGGCGCTCGACCGCTTTCTGGCCGTAGGCCGCATCCAGGTGCGGAGCCATGAGCACTCCGTCGTGAGCGAAGAGCAAAGCCGCCTGATCATAGTTTCCGGTGTTGAAAGAGGTCGCAAAATCCTGAGTGAAGTCGCGCAGCTGCGACTCCACATCCCGCAGCGGCCGCATATCCGCCGGGGTACCCGAATAAGGCCGGTACATCCACTACCTCCTGGGGGAAGGCAAACGGCAGACTCGCATGGCCAGACAGCGGGTCAACCGTAAAACTTTGTCATTCTAGCGCAAAACAGACAGTGGAAAAGAGAAAAGTTTTCCGCGCGCGATTCGAATTTCGCGTCGTCATTATCATCTCTCAAACGGAGCGGAGCGGCGGCTCAGGTGGAGAAGGCTGGATTCGGCAACCACTGCGGTTGCGGGCCGCTTGGCTTGCATTTCAGGATGGTCGCGCTGTTCGATCTGACGGCGGACTCGCTCCATCAAGACGATCAGGCGCTTCGATTCGTGGTCTCTTTCGGCTTGCTCGCACATCTTCTGGAAATCCTGTGGGGCATAGCTGACACGGTTCGTCATGGGGAGATGGATCCTTTATTGGCAGGGCTTTTGAAAGAAGGCACAGTCTACCCCATCGCGAGCCTTCCTGCCTAGGGTGGAATATGGACCCGATTTGGATGCTGGGAGGGCGCAGAAGGTGGCTGATCTCCGAAGGCCGGACCGCGAACAATTTGAGAAGGCCGCGAATGAAGAACAGGGACGGCGGGCGCCAGCTTACATGAAGCGCAGGCTGGAGTTTGAGGCGCGGCAGGGCTGCGGGAGTTTGCGGCTCGCCGTTAGCGGTTGGGACAGCGCTGCAGCGGCTGGTTCGTGATCGAGGACGCTCTGTCCGTCGAGCATCATGGGGACGTAGATGTCTTCAAAGATCTGGCGCGGGGCGATGCTGACGACGCCGTCGGAGGATTCGACGAGGTAGTCGCCCTTGCGTCCGGAGTGCTGGCGGCCGAGCGGGTCGATAAAGCTGAGGCTGGAGTTGAGTTGTTTGGCTTTGACTAAGAATCGCGTGCGGTACGTCTTCCATTGCCCTGATTTCATGGCGCGCTGCCCCAAGTTGTATCTCGCTGCGACGAAGTGCTAACTGATCGGCTGGTGACCGGTGCTGATTTTTGTGTGTGAGCGAACCTGACTGTACGAGCGAAACGGGTGCGGGTCAATCCAATATTTTTGGTGCATGTGAGGAAAACGGCGGTGGGAGATTTTCGCAGAGGCGGCGGGTGAAGAAAGTTGCGAAGGAGTCGCGCTCAAGCAGCGTGGCGGCGCGGGTTTTCCTCGCGGAGGCGATAAGAGTGGAGAGATACGTCTTGTGGGATGTCAGAATCTCCACAGCGCGTACACAGGAAATGCAGAAATCGGGTTAGGGAGTGTTGGCGAGTTGGTCAGCGGGCGTGGTTGAGCGAAAAAGATAACCACGAAGGACGCGAAGTCTCACGAAGCAAATCTATGCAACGCGAGGGGGAAGACAAGAGGCCCTTGCCTGGGCAAGGGCCTTCTTTATTCTTTCTTCTTCGCGTTCCGCTTCTCGACTTCGTTCCGTGAACTTTTACCGATGCGCCAAGGCCGGCTCGTGCACTTCCTTGCCCGACTTGAAGGCGGCGAAGCGATGGTTGATCTCGTCCCAGTTGATTACGTTCCACCAGGCCGCGAGATATTCGGGACGGCGGTTGTTGTATTTCAGGTAGTAGGCGTGCTCCCAGACATCGTTGCCGAAGATGGGGTAGAGGCCCTGCGAGATGGGGTTGTCCTGATTCGGCGTGGAGATGATTTGCACCTCGCCGTTGGACTTGCCCGCGAGCCAAACCCAGCCGGAGCCGAACTGTTTTGCACCGGCATCGTTGAATTTGGCCTGAAAATCTTTGAAGTTGCCGAAGGTCTTGGCGATGGCGTCGGCGATAGGGCCGGAGGGATCGCCTCCGCCTTTGGGCTTCATGATCTTCCAGAACATGGTGTGGTTGACGTGGCCTCCGCCATTGTTGCGGACGGCGCCGCGGATGTCTTCGGGGATGGCGTTGAGGTCGCGAATGAGATCTTCGGGAGTCTTGTCGGCGAGTTGGGGATGTTTTTCGAGCGCGGCGTTCAGGTTTTTCACGTAGGCGCCGTGGTGCATGTCGTGATGCAGAGTCATGGTCTGCTTATCGATGAATGGTTCGAGGGCGTCGTAGCCATAGGGTAACGGGGGTACTTGATGTGCCATGATTTTCCTCCAGACATTTCTGATGACAGGAAGCGGGTTTCCGATGCGTCGGATTCATCGATTATATCGCCAAGCGATATGGGGCGGGAGTGGGGCCGGGCATTTTGACGTAGCGACGGCTGGGTGCCGGGATTTTGAGCCATAAATTCGACGGTGGTTCCTCTGGTGAGAGGGTTGGCACTGGCAACAGGTTGCATGGATCCTTCGCTTTGTTCAGGATGACAACGCGGTGGTGGATGGCTGCTTGGGGGCGTGCGTTTTTACTTGCGTTCGAGGAGGCGGATGCGCGAAGTGAAGGCGCGGCCTTCGCAGGCGCTGAAGGTAGGCGACGGGTGCGTGGCGTCGAGGACGCTGTCGACTACATAGGGATTGCAGCGGCCGGTGATGTTGTCGAATCCGCCGCGCAGGGCGAGATAGTATCCGAGGAAATGGAAGCGTTTTTCGAGTTGCAGGTTGAGCGAGAAGTAGCGCGGGAAGCGATAGGCGTCGGCTGGGCCGTAGAGCTGTTGCTGGTCGGTGACCTCGCTGAAGGGGAATCCGGTGCGGGCTTCGGCGGAATAGGCGAGTTCGGTTTGATGAAGGATGGGCAACTTGAAAAACGGCAAGTAGCCCCAGGAGAGAAAACGGTTGGGAGTGTCCCAAGGAAAGACGCCGGGTTGTTGCGCGCTGAGGATGGGGCTGTCGACGTTGAAGTCGAGGACCTGGTTGGAGCGGGAGCGCGAGCGGGTGTAAGAACCCATGATGGTGTAGTTCTCGCGGAAGTTGTGGCGGAGGTCGACCTGGAAAGCGTCGTAGCGGTCGTCGCGGGTGTTCTGCAGGAAGAAATCGCCTTCGGGGGCGGAGCCGGGCGTGTTGTAGACGAAGCCGCGGGTGCCGCGTCGTTCCATGAATTCGGCTTTCAGGTAGATCGCTTGCGGGAGTTTTTTCTCGAGGCCGAGGCTCCAGTTCAGGAAGCGCGGGGCTTGGAGCGTGCTGGTGTCGGCGGCGAAGCTGGTTGCAATCGGGCCGGTCGTGGTGATGCAGTCTGCCGTGCAGGTGGGACTGGGCATGGAGTAGAACGTGTCCTGGCGCGTGCCGGCATAGGGGCGGGCAATCAGAAAAATCGGAGTGGATTCATAGAGCAGGCCGATGCCTGCGGAAATCTTGGTTGAGGCCGAGTTGTCGAGAACGTAGGTTCCGGCTAAACGCGGGGCGACTTCGGCGTGGCGGACGACTTCGTCCCAGTCGAGGCGGACTCCGGGGTCGAGGAGCAGGCGGTTGGTGATGCTCCAGCGATCTTCGGCGTAGGCGCTGACTTCGGCGTTGTATTGCTCATGCAGCGGGGCGGGTCCGAACGTCGAATAACGCGTGCAGGGGAAGCTGGCGTTTTGCGGGGCGGTCTGGCATTCGTCAGCCGAGGTTAGGACGTTGCTGCCGCTGAGAAATGAAATTGGCTGGCGGTTAAATTCGGCGTCGTAGGAAATGCGGTCGAGATCGACTCCGAATTTGAGGTCGTGGCGGCCGTGCCATTGATGCGAGGGCAGAAATAAATTCGAGAGCGCCTGCCAGCGGCGGGCGTGGGTTTCGTCGGTGAGGTAGTAGCTTCCGCCGGTGGTGGCGGTGACGGTGGAGCTGCCGGCGTTGAGGAAGAATGGAAGATCGCCGTAGGGCGTCATCTGCAGGTTGTATTGATCGAAGGCGAATCCGGCTTCGAGAAGTTCTCCGCCTTTGAAATAGTGTTGGTCTTTGATGCTCGGGGCGTAGGCGGATTCGACGTCCTTCGGCGTGCTCAGTTGGGGATTGAGCGGCGAAAGACCGTCGTATTCATCGTGCAGATAGTTGACCAGAAAACTGGTGGTGAGAATGTTGCGGCTGGTCAGATTGGTTTGCACCTTGGAGAGATTGCCGATGCGCAGGGTGTGATCGTTGTCCTGGCCGACCGGGAGTTCGGTGTAGATGGTGTTGTCGTACTCGCCGTCGAGGGCGTTGTAGAACCAGACTTTTCCTTTTTCGACCGGGCCGGAGAAAGTGAGGCGCGGGAGGAACTGGTCGAAGCGCAGGCCGTGCTTGTCTTGCACCGATGGGATGAAATCGGTGGCCAGAAAACGGAAGTGATCGTCGCCGATACCAGTATTGAGGTTGAGGACGCCGCCGGGGCCTTTGCCGTCTTCGGCGGGCTCGCGGGCGGGTTCGACCTGGATGGAGCGAAAGGCATCGGTGCTGATGCGGAGCAGGAGTTGGCCGTTGGCCGGTTGGGTTACGTTGAAGCCGTCGAGCAGAGTAACCGTCTGATAGGTTTCGGCGCCGGCGACGTGGGGCTGTCCGCTTTGATCCTGCACCACGCCGGGGATGAAGTTGAGGGCATTGCGATAATCGTTGGTGGTGGGGTAGATGATGTTGATGACGTCGAGGCCGGTGATGGTTTCCTGGGCGGCGACCTGGGCAGGGTCGATGGCTGGCGGAGATTCTTTTACGTTCACGACTTCGCGGAATTCTTTCAGGCGGGTGAGGGTGACTTCGATGGTTGCGCCTGGGGCGAGGTGGGCATTCTGCTGCACGAGCGCGTAGAAGCCTTCTTTTTCGACGCGGAGTTGATAGCGGCCTTGGGGTAACGCGGGGAATTCGCAGCGGCCGGTGAAGTCGGTCTGGCAGCGGGTTGGGTTGCCGGATGCGTCTGTCAGGAACACGCGGGCTGAGGGCACAGCTACGCCGGTTTCGTCGGCGACGGTGATGGTTGCCGGGGTTTGGGCGGCGGCGCTGGCGGTTAGGGCGACGATGAGGAGGAGTGCGCGCATGCTTTCCGGGATTTGCGGCGTGGGTCGCAGATTTATTTTACGGTGGGATGCGGGGTTGGAGGCAGCCGTTGGTTTGGTTCAGGGTGCGCGGGTTTGTCGCAGTCGAGGCGCTGGAGCGAGAGGGGAAAGCAGATTCCTCGGTCCCCGTCGCTTGCGCTTCGGCTCGGTCGGAATGACAAGGCTTCCTTCAGTTTTTCTACGTCAAAACCTGAAGTCAAAGTGCCCCACTCTAAGCGCACAGAACGCGCTTAGAATGGGGCACCCTCGGCCTTGCCGGTGGGAGAGAGAATTACTCTGGTGATCATGCCGCCGGGTTGGACCGAATCTTTCCAGGCAGGGAGTTGGTTCGACTCCGCATTCATCAAAAATTTATATCGCCAGAGTAAAGTAGGCTGGGGAGCGAAGCCTTGAAAAACCTTGTTCTAATCGCTGTGGCTGGCGTGTGCCTTACGCAGTCGCACGTAGCCTTACATGCGCAAGGTATGCCGGAACACTGCCCGCGGCCTGCGGAGGGCAGCGTTGTGGCGGAACCAGAGGACCTGCGCAGCCAGAATGGCGTACTGAAAGTTGAACTGACCGTCGAAAACTCGAAGCAGAGCGATGGATCGATTCGTTATTGTTACATCGATCAGAACGGGAAAGCGTCGCCCAACCTTCGGGCGAATCCCGGCGATCTGGTCATCCTTAAGCTGAAAAACGAATTGATGGATCTTGGGCCGGGCCTTGCCACTGCCAACCCTAATCACATGCATGAGGCGCCCGAGAAGAAAGAAGACAAGAACGAGAACCCGTGCACCAGCGGTCTGATGACGCGGACCTCCACGAATCTCCATTTCCATGGCTTAACCATCCCTCCGGTCTGCCATCAGGACGATGTTTTAAAGACTTCGATTCAGCCGGGCGATCCACCGTTTGAGTATCGGTTCCGCATCCCCGAAAACGAGCCGCCGGGATTGTATTGGTACCATCCCCACATCCACGGTTTCACCAAACTGGAGGTGCTGGGCGGTGCGTCGGGCGCTCTGATTGTCGAAGGAATTGAGCGCGCAAACAAGGCGGTGGCAGGGTTGCCGGAAAGGGTTTTGGTTATTCGCGATCAAGATCTTCTGAATCCGAACGCGCCGCCTTCGAAGTCGGAGCCCGTGGTGCCTAAGATGCTGTTTGATCGCGATGGAGACGCTGCCAATACCGGCACGGGATTTGGCAAGCCGGCGAAGGATCTATCCATCAATTTTGTGCCTGTGCCTTACCCGGACTACCGGCCGGCTGTGATCAAGATGAAGCCCGAGGAGCAGCAACTCTGGCGCGTGCTCAACGCGTCGGGAATTACCTACCTCAATCTGGAAGTGTTATTTGGTCACACTCCGCAAAAGCTTGGCCTGGTCGCGCTCGACGGAGTCCCCTTAAACCAGAGCGGAATGATAGGTGACTTTGTGGACTGGCAAACCCATCTCGGCGTGCCGCCAGGCGCAAGGGTGGAGTTCATCGTGAAAGGGCCGCCCGCCGGGACGCAGGGGTTGCTCGTGACGCGAACCGTCGATACCGGTGCGGGCGGCGAGAACGATCCCAATCGAATGATCGCAAGGATTACGGTCTCTAAGGACGCTCCCGAACCGGCGTCGACACTCTCGGCCTCGCCCAAGCCGCTTCCTCCTTCGCCGCTGCCCTGGCTGGGAAACGTAGCCCCGGTGCGGGTGCGAAGGCTGTACTTCTCTGAGAAGCTGCTCGATCCGAATAACCCCAACAGCGCAACTGAGTTTTACATCACCGTGGACGGCCAGAAACCGCAAGCGTTCGATCCTAAGTCCGGGATTCCGAACATCATCGCGAAGCAAGGGACGGTCGAAGATTGGATCATCGAAAACCGGTCCAATGAACTGCACGCGTTCCATATTCATCAACTGCATTTCATGCTGATCGAATATGAGGGCAGGGTTGTAAACGAGCCGTTTCTTCGCGATACGGTGAACGTTCCTTACTACAACGGCAGAACTCTGGAATATCCCAGCGTCAGAGTGCGGATGGATTTTCGGGATCCGAATACCATTGGCGATTTTGTATACCACTGCCATCTCCTGGAGCATGAAGACGGCGGCATGATGGGGATGATTCGCGTGGAGCCGTGATTCGAGACGGCGGGATGTTGAAGTGTTCTTGAAGTTTCCGGCGCGCGAAGCCTAGTTGCCTGCAGACAAAAAAAACGGCCAGCAATCTCTGCTGGCCGGAAGTATTGGCAATCTCTTACGCCGCGTTCATTTTGGAAAATTGAACGCATCAAACAGGTCGGTAATCGCCGGTCCGTTGATGGGAACGTAAGGGTTGCCCGCTTTCGTGATCGGGTTGGGGAAGTTGTCGCGGCTGCGGTCGCTGATGGTGCCAATTCTCCAGTTTCTCTCGATGAATTTGTCGATGGAGACGTGGTCGCCATAGCCGTGCGTGATGTGACCTCCGACGGAATATTTCGAGACCACCAGCAGCGGGATGCGCGTGCCATCGCCGAAAAAGTCCAGCGGCTGCACGTAGCCGGAGTCATAGTAGCCGCCGCCTTCATCGAAGGTGATGAAGATCGCGGTATTGTCCCAATACGGCGAGTTCTGCACCAGGTCGATGATCTTCTCGCAGTACAACTCGAACACGTTCAGCTTCGAAGATGCGGGGTGGCCATCGGAATAGCCGCTCGGTTTGGTGATCGAAACCGCAGGCAAAGTTCCAGCTGCGATATCCGAGTAGAGATTAGTCACATCCTTCATGTGGGCTGCAACTTGAGCCGGGTTCGCCATGATGGCTGTGTCGTACTGGAACGGGTTGCAAATGTTGCAGTATTCGTCGGCTTGCGGCCCATTCACTCCATAATTCAGTTGGTATGGGTCGGGGACGTAGTTGTTCCACTGATCGCCGTAGTATTTCCAGGAAATACCGTTGGCGTTGAGGTCGTCGCCGAGGCTGGGGGTTGAAGAAGGCGGGACCGTGAAAGGAGTGTTTACCGGATTCTGGTCGATGTAAGCGTTCTTGCCATTGCCGAAGTAGCCTGGGTTGTAATTGTTCAGCAGGTAGTAATGGCCAGGCTCACAATGCGGATCGATGCCGAGGCTCCGCAGATAGTCGACGCGCGGCCCGACTCCGGGTTGCGTCGTATCCGAGCAATCGCTGTACGATCCGCCGCCGTAAACCGGAGAACCATAACCACCGCCGCCGTAGCCGTCTTCGCTGTACCAGTTATTGGTGCCGGGCGCGGGATTGGGATCCTCGATTTCATTGACCACTCCCTCATCCGGGTTGGTTCCCCCGTTCCAAGGCTTGGTGTAGACCTCTTTGTTGTTCGGTGGTACGGCGGCAGCGCCCTTGCCGTTGCTGAACCAGATCGCGTCAGCATGGCCGAACATAATGTGATTGGGACCTGTGCCGCCAAGGAAGGATTGGTGGAAGTTGTCGCTCATCGTGTACTGATCGGCCAGGCTCTTGAAGTAAGGAGCGTCGCCTCTCTGCACGTTGTAAAAGGCGAGGGAGGTCGACCCTTCACCCGTGGTTTGAGCATCAGGAATAGTCGGCAAGTAGTTGTAGGTGAAGCACGGAAGTTCGCCGCCGTCGGCAGAGCAGAGTGGCGGCTGGGTGGTGCCGTTCGTGCCCGCACCCGTGGTCACTTCAACGTAGGAAAACAGTTGGCCATTGCAGCCCGAGGGATTTTTGTCGGTTGCCTTGGATGCGTCGCAATTCAACTGCTGCGTCATCTGATAGAAGCGGTGAACCGGGCTTGCGGCATACGCGTTGTAGGGGAAGGTGGTGCCGTTGGTGATTTGGAACGGTCCGGCCTTCAACGATGTGACGTTGTTGATGCGCTCATCGGGCGTGTAACTCGTTTCCCCTGTGCCGCCGCTAGCCAAGGCCGCACCCTGGCCTGCCGGCAGTCCGGGTTCCGAGACTTCAGCACACTGGGCCGGAGAAAGGTTGGGCAACGTTGGACAAGCGGGGACGCTGGAAAAATAACCGAACTGGCCTGAGGGACCGCCGACCAGCGGCGCGGGCAGAGTGTTGTTGGGATATTCCTGCGTCGGCGGGCTGAGCAGGAAGGTATCAGTATCCGTGGCGAAAAACTGTTGAGCCTGGTTGAAATTGGGACCGGGAATCGCGTTCTTGTTCGCGTCCAACTTGATAATGCCTTCCGAGAGGAGATTGTTTATGCGATCTCCACTCTTCGGCACATAGGTTGCGAAGACGTGATCAAAGCTGCGGTTTTCGCCGATGATGACGATCACGTGTTCGATGGGGGACGCGGTGCGTTTTTCGGCTGGGGTTTGAGCAGCCGCGGAAAGCGGTGCTGAAAGATTGGCAGTGAAGGCGACAAGAGTGGTGCCCACGACAAGATGCTGCCTGAGTTGGGCCAGGAAACCCGATGTAGACATAGGCTCTCCTCCTAAGAGAGAAGTGATCTATCGAAGGTAGCCCACGCGCGGTTACAGGAAGGTGACGCGGAGATGAACGGAAGATGAAGAGAAATCCACAGGAGAGACGGCGTACGGCCTGGCATTGCTGAGAGTTTGGAGTGAATGGCGCAGGCGGCCACGCAACATGAAGCCAAGCATTGCAATTTCTTGCACAGATTGCCAAAGTCTATACAGTAATTTCCGTAGGAGCCCAGGGCCTGGGATGGGCGACTTCCAGGGTTGGATATCCTGAAATCAAAATGGATCAAGTGAGATTCGAGAGCTGGGTGGCCAGGTTTCCGGCCGTTTCTTACTGTGGCGCTTTATCGGCGCGACTAGCTGTGTGTGTCGGTTTCGTTGGCGCCGGCGCCGTTTTTCTCGCCTTCCCGCTTCTGCTGTTTCCGTGTTTCTTTGCGGCGCATCTTGGCTATCCATTCCCGGGAATACATGGTTCCGCGGCATTTGCGGGAGCCGCAGCGGCAGGGAGCGGGGTCTTCGTCGTCGTAGAGGTTGTAGTCCCAGACTAATTCTTCACCGGCGGCGATGTTGCGCAGGGCGAAGAGCCAGACGCGGCCTTTGATTTCGTCGACTTCGCAATTGGGATCGCAGGAGTGGTTGAGATAGGCGCCCAGGCCTTCGCCGTCGATCACCGTCTTGCCGTCATCCAAGCCATACAAATAGGTGCGCGCGGCGCCGTCATAGAGGCGGTCGGCTTCTGCGGGAGTGATGCGCGGGCCGGTGTATTCGACCACGCGGGCTCCTTTGCGGATGGCGGTGGTGGTGTAGACTCCGACCGAGTGAATGGGTGATGGGCGAACGACGAGAGGCACAGAACTAATTTCGCACGAGAGCGTGGGTTTGGGGAATGTGAAAAAGGGCGGCGAAAGCCCAGTGGACTATTCTGGGGGACTCTACGCCGCAGCTGCGCTCAGGGCAGGCTCTGAAGGGCCGCTCTTCCACTTGACGGCCGAGGCGACCGTCGCCACATGGTTGAATTCGCGAGAGTCGCTACGGGTCGTAGACGGCGCTGCCGTAGCCTTGCTGGCGGGCTGTGTTCTGCATGTCTTCGAGGGCTTTCTGGGCTTGCTCCAGTTGGGTCTTCATGGATTCGACCTGGTCCTGCTTTTGCTTTTGTTGCTCGTTCCACTGAGCGCAGTTCGAAACGCAGTTAGCGCCGGCGTACTGGATGGAATCGCTCAACTGAGCGATTTGATCCTGCAAGGCGGTGATAGTGTTTTTCTGCGTCTGGATCTGCGATGTCCAGTCAGCGGCGGGTTTGGGACCATCGGAGCGTTGGCTGTCGGCCGGCTCCTCTTGCTGGTTCGAGCTGCTCGGACCGGGCGGCGGACGGTATCCGGTGGGACCGCCGCTGGAAGGAATGTCATCGTTGGTGATGACATGCTTGGGTTTGGGCTGATGGGTCGAGGCCGCGGCCGGTGTTTGAGCGTCCTTACTCTTGTCTTTATCTTTACTATTACTATCCTTGCTGTCGTTACTCTGAGCGTCTTCCTTATTTTGTGCGGCTGGGTTGGGTGCGGTGCTGGCGGCGTCTTTTGTAGGCGTGCCTTTGTTATTGTTATTGTCTGCTTTGGCGTCGGCGGCTTGCGACTGGGTCTCCTGGAGCTTCTGCTGGCGGGCCTGACGGGCGGCGTCGCCAAGAGAGGGCGAATCGTCCTGAGCGCGAGCCAGCGGCGGACTCGCGAAAACTGCGCCGGCAAAAACCACGCCAGCGAAAACCCAGACGCAAAGTGCGGTGAGCGGCTTGCGTTCCGGCATAGGTGGATCTCCTGCACGCCGGTGAGGGGGAGACGGTGTGCTCGGAATCATGATACGGCCGCGAACCGTCCGGGCGCGGTTACTTTAGTACAACACTCACGAGATTAGCCGCGGCGCACGGCGATTCATCGGGCTGGCGGCTGACGTATCCGTCGAGCAGCGAGATGTTCTTTTCCGGAGATGCTCCCGGTCTACCGGTACCCTGGTTGTGGTGCTGCCTGACTCGCGCTCGGCTTGTCGGCGGGTGCGGACGCGTGGGTTAGATGTTGATAGTTGAGAATGGCATTGAAGACCAGAGCGTAGGTGCCGACGGTCTCGCCACGATAGACGGGGTTGTTGCCGAACAGCAGGACGTTTCCCTGGCCCAGGTGCGCGTCCACGACCACGGCATGTTCGGCGATCGACCCGGCCTTGTCGAGCAGGCCGTCGAGCAAGAGAGTTTTCGAGTCCGAAAAGCGCAAGATGACATCCGGCCGGCTCTGCACCGGAATCACTAACGGGTTGTTGCGGATCTGTTCTTCATCCAAAGGCTTTGGCTCCCAGGGCTGCTGCTTCACCAGCGGCTCGGGCTCAGTGATCTTTCTGCCCTGCGGCTCGTCGCTGTCGTCGATGCTGCCGCGGCCGGTGGCTCGTTTCGCGTAAGGGTCCAGGGGATCGGTTAGCGGGTCCATTAAAATGCGTCCGCCCGTGCGACCGAGAATATTGCTGAGGTTGAAGACCATTCCATTGGCGCTGATCACGGGGACACCGGTGCCGTAGCCGAAAGCGATTGGATTATCGCGGTCGACAAAAACGGTGTTGAGCACAGAGCCAACGAGTCGTGCCTCGGTTGGGGCGATGCTGACGCCGGGGGCAAGACCGGTGTCGACGGCGAACCGAGCTGTGTCTTCGCAGGTGATCAGCAGTCCGCCTTGCTCCACGAACTTCTTCAGATGAGCGAGACCTTCGTAGCCCAGGCCGGGGCGAATATCGGATGTACTGTCGATGACGCCGAGGTTTGGAGTCTGCTCGGATTTCTGCCATGGCATCGGATTATTCCAGGAGGGGATGCCGTTGAGAATTTCGAGCGTGGAGGAACGGCCGACGGGGGCGAAGACGATGACATCGTATTTCGCGCGCAGGTCCAGCTGGTTGGCGACGGTCTGCGTGCTGATGTAATCGAACGGGACACCGGCGGCGTCGAAAGCGTAGCGCCACCAGCCTTCAGTCTGAGTGCTTAGCCAGGTGTGCATGAAGGCGATGCGCGGAGCTGTAATGGCATGGACCGGAACGGAAGGCGCGGTGCCGAGCCGGGACGCATCGAGAGATAAATCGTGAAGAATTTTGGCGCTGTCGTCGGGAGCGTTGGTGATGAGCAGCGAGCCCGCCGCGAAATGTTGGCCGCCGGCATCAAAAGGCTTCTCGGCGACTTGTATGGACGCATTCTTGAGCCGATAGGCCAGGGATAAAAGCGAAACCTGAGCAGTGTTCGCGACCGCAAGCACCGGGCCGGAGCCGGAGACCTTACCCGCGAGCATCGCCGGATCATCCACGGGAGTCATCTTCGATTTGAGGATCGTAGGATCAACGACGCGGACGACTTTCAGATTGAACAAATGAGAAAACGACCAGCCGGTGTCGTCGTAGGGATGTTTCTGCGGATCGCCGGGAGCCCAGAACTGACGGTCCAGCAGGGCATCGGCGACGCGGGAGTAGGGCTGATCCATGCGGACGACCAGGCTGCCGGAGGGGAAGGTTTCCTGCTTCGGTTTGTCGCCGCGCTTTTCCGCGGGAACAGCGGACGTGACGGCATCGGAGAGTTGTTCGATCTCGACGTGTTGGCGCTGCAGCACCTTGAGCAACTCGATCTGGCGATTGGCATCGGCTGGGTCGGGGGGGATGAGGTAAGCCGCCGGTCCTTCAAGCGACGGCTTTTCGACGGCGCGCTTGCTCTTGCTGTAGAAGTTCTCGAGGAAATGGTGAGTGTTGCGCGAGAAGTATGAGAGCGTGGAAAGCAGTGCGGTTTCTTCGTAATTGTTGTTATCGCGCTGCGACCAGCTCACCACCGGGAGCGGCGGATTCTGGCGGTACCAGGTGCGCGAGTAATCTTCCGGCTGCAGGATGCGCTTCTCGGTATCGGCGCCGCCGTTGCCGAAGGTTTCATAGAGGCGGCTGATGCCGTTGTGCATGCCGGCCAGGAACATCAGATAACCGGGGCTCCAGGTATCGAAGTCGCCATGGGTGAAGACTCCGGGCATGCCGAAGCTCTGCATCTGGGCAACGTTGTTCCAGCCTAATTCGGCCCACTCGTCGGCGAGCGTGGGATCGACCCAGGCGTTGTAGGGACCATCTCCGACAGTGTTGTCGTAAAGAAAGGGAACCGACTCGTGCAGGTCATGCAACACCTGGGCATGCCAGCCAAGATAGGTGTCGAGAACGTTGCGCGTGAGATCTAAGGTCATCGCCATGGCGTCACGGTTGTTGTCATGGGCGACGTAGTGGCCCCAGTAAAGAAGGTGCGGCCAAATTTGGCCGGGGTGAGCTTTGTGCCATTTGTAGACGTCGACCATGCGATCGCGCCCGTCGACTTCGACCACCGGCGTAATGAGCACGATCATGTGCGAGCGGATGTACTTGATATAAGGCGCATCGTCGACGGCCAGACGATAGGCGAGCTCCATCAAGGCTGTGGGAGCTCCGGTTTCAGGCGAGTGGATGGTGCCGGTAATGTAGTAGACAGGCCAGGATTGGTCGATGAGTGGGCGGGCTTTGGCGTCATCAAGGCCGATTTTGCGCGGGTCGGCCAGTTGAGCCAGACGCGCGTCATTCTCTTTTGCGGAGGCGAGAAGTTTGGCGTCGGCGATGGCGACGGCAATCATCTCGCGTCCTTCCTCGGAGTGGCCGATGGTGAAGACTTTGACGCGCGGACTGCTGGCCTCAAGCAGCCGGAAATATTTGTAGACGTCTTCCGCGTAAGGAAGCATGTCGGGTGCGCCGGAGACGTCCCCAAGCACTTTGGCGGGTGTGGGGACGGTTTTCGAGGCCGGGAGGTAGTCGACCAGCGGCGAGGTGAAGGAGGGATCGGTGGTGTATTTGTGAATCTGGTCGGTGTAGTGCTGATCGATGGGTTGGCCGGGATCGCGGGCGAAGGTCGAGTTCAATTCATGGGAAAACATCGGCGCGGCGACGAAGGCGAAAGCGGCAACCATTAAGGTCAGTTTGGAAGGGGTCATTTGATTTGGGACGGATTTCCTCGGGCCAAGTGTCACATATTTTGCCTGCGCGGGGAAAGAATTGTCTGCACGCGCGTCATTTCCCCCAGCCGGTCCTGTTGGCGAGGTTACCGAGAAGGAAGGCTATAAGCCGGCTGCGTGGGCGCGCATATCGATCGATATCATTCGCCACTGGCGACAACCGGTGCGCCGCGTGTGGAGAGCCCTCCCGGCCACCAGTTCCAATCGCCTGCGACGCGAAGCAGCGCAGGTCCGATCACAATGCGAACCAGGGTTGCGTCAATTAACACGGCCATGGCCAGGGTAAATCCGAGCATCTTGATCACCAGGAAACTGCCGAAGGTGAATGCCGCGAATACCACGATCATGATCGCGGCAGCGCTCGTGATCAGTCCCGCAGTTCTCGCCAACCCTTCAGGGATCGCTTCCATTTCACTCATCCCCCTCCTTCTCTCTTCGAGGACGCGGGCGACCAGAAACACTTCGTAATCCATGCTCAGTCCGAAGACGATGGCGAAGGCGACGATGGGCACAATGGGGAATATGCTGGCCGTGCCTTCAGGAACTCCGAAGAGGCGGCATCCATGTCCGTCCTGAAATACCAGAACCAAGGCTCCGAAGGAAGCCGCGACCGAGAGCAGGTTCAGAGCGATGGCCTTCACCGCGGCGAAGAGGGATCGGAAGCCGCCAAGAAGCGCGACCAGCGTGCCTCCCACCACCAGAGCGATTACGGAAAGGAAGCGTTCGCGGACAATCGTCTGATAATCGGCGGTCAGCGCCGGAATGCCTCCAATGCGCAAAGTGGCGCCGGGCACGCCGGTGAGAGCCACCGCGCCGGTATTGCGCAACTCCCGCACCCAGCCGACTTGATCGTTCAGGGAAACGGAAGTCGCGGGCAACACTTCAACCAGCGCCGCGCGCCCGTCGCGACTGAGGAAGGTTCGATAGGTCTCGCGCGAGAGGTTGACGAGGTTAGACCGGTTGCTGTCCGCAATCGACGTGAGGGAGATCGCGCGTTCGGAACGGGGGTCGCTGGCAAGCCGCTTGGTGAAACGATCGAGTGCGTTCCAGCCGGCGTCGGTTTGCGCAATGGAGTCGGGAAGTTCGAGAATCACGCGCAACGAGTAAACAATGCCGGCCCGATCCATGTGTTCCAGGGTGTGAAGCGCCTGAACCGATTCCGCCTGTGACGGCAGCCAATCTCCTCTGGGGACGTTGGTGTCGAGCCGTGCGGCCTGCGAGGCGAGCAGAAGCAAGGGGACTCCGGCCAGGAAAATGGCAAGCCAGGGATGGGCGACAATCAGCTTCCCCCACCGTCTCCAGCGGTTTTCTTTGCAGGCCGCCCGGCGTGCATCCCAACTGGCAATCAAGGGCACGCGGCCGGCATTGATACGCGGACCGAGCGCGGCCAGCAGTGCCGGAACCAGAGTATTGGCCAGCAGCACACTCATTCCTGCCACCAGGACTCCGGCCAGACCGATGGAACGGACTTCGCTGATGGGCACAGTCAAGAGAGCCAGGAATCCGATGGCCACCGTCGAGGCAGAAATCAGCAGGGTACGGCCTGCCTGCCGTGCCGCGATGGCCGAAGCGGTGAGCCCGTTCTGCTCGGCGGCAATGGCTTCGCGGAAACGGCTGACCATCAAGAGCGCGTAGTCGATTCCCAAGCCCAGGCCAAGCATCGTGGACAAATTTTGAACCAGAATGGACAAGTGCCAACGCAGGGCGAGGAATCCTGCGATGGCCAGAGCGCTCGCGATGGCAAACTGGCCGACCGCGACTGGAATCAGGGCCGCTACCAGGCTTCCGAAAGCCACCAAAAGAAGCGCGAGCGTGGCAGGAATCGCAAGAGTCTCTGCGTGTTGTACATCGTCGGAACTGGCTTTCCGAATGTCGAAATTCAGCGGCGTCTCTCCCGTGAGTTCGAGCTTCACCTTCGGGTACTGGCCCCGCAACTGGTTTTCAAGAGAGTTCTCCAGTTCGTGAAGCCTGGGGACGAGCGACTCGACGGGGCCCTCGGTCGAGGCGAGTCCCACCAGAACAAAAGTTCCTCCGCCCTTGCCCAGGAAAATTGGATCGCGAAAATCAAGATAGGAGACGACTCCGGAGACGCCGGGTTCCGCTTGCAACGCCTTTTCAATGGTTGCTAACGCCTGCTCGCCCTCCTCCGAATCGGCAGGAGGCAGTCCCTGAATCACCAGGACCACGCGGTCCACGAAGGGCGAACGAAAGCGAGCGGCCAACTCCTGCGGGACTTTTCCTGCCTCGCTGCCTTCGATGCGGGTTGCCGTTTCCAGATGGCGCTCGGCGTGGAAGGAAAATGGAAGAAGCGCAAGAACTGCCGCCAGGACTACGCCGGCCAGCCAGAAACGGCGCACAAGCGCAAGATTCATAAGGTCACGCAAAAATCGTTACCGTTCAGGAGATCGCATCCCGCGCGGAGGCCGGTGCGGACGGGTTCGCATTCCGGACGGGTTCGTATTAAGTTATTGTGTGGTTAGGATACACGGTTTTCCCGGAGGACGATTGCACAAACTCGCGTGGCTCGGGTTGTTGGCCGCCCTTCAACTGGGCGCCGCAGATCCCCGTATCGGCTCCTGGACGCTGGTCTCGGCGCAGTCTTCGCTGAATCCTCCCAACAAACTCTCCATCACGTCTCAGCACGGTGCCGTGCACGTGGTGATTTCAGGCGACGCCCACCTCGACTTTACGGCGAAGCTGGACGGCCACGAAGCGCCGGTGCCGGGCAATCCTGCATTCAATCAAATCGAGCTGCGCAGGATCGATAAGCATCAAGTGGAAGTCACCGAGAAAAAAGATGGAGCCGTCGTGACGACCATTCACGACCAGCTGTCGAAAGATGCCAACGAGTTAACCAGCACGACTTCCCAGAAAGGCCGTGCGGACAAAATCACGGTGTGGACGCGGAGCGGGGGAAAGAGGTTGGCCAATGACTTGTTCGCCGGTGAGTGGACCGAGGATCTGAGCAAGACACGAATGCGGCAAGGGTTAGCGCTGAAGATCGAAGCGGAAGGAAATGGAGGAGTCCGCTTCTCGGGCGACTTCAGCTATAGCGCCCGCTTTGACGGCAAGGAATACGATCTGAAAAACTCCGTCAACGATACCGTGACCCTGCAGCTGGTGGACGCGCACACGGTCGATGCGATTTACCGGCGCGACGATCAAATCACGCAAAGGGATCGCTGGGTGGTTTCCGCCGACGGGTCGCAGATGACGCTGACCACATCAGGTACGCTGGCGACCGGCCAGCAGGTGAAGGAGACGCTGGTATTTCGGAAGCAGTAACGTCGCTATGCCACTTAGAGGCGTCCGCGTGGGCCCGGCGGAAAACCGGGGAACGTCGTGTCTGGCTCGGTTTTCCCTCAGTGTCCGGCCCGCAAGTTTATGGGCATTAAGGAGGTCTTTCTAATGGACAGGATTTTTGCCGCGGCCTCACTCGCTTTGCTTCTCGACATTGCAGCAGTGGGACAGCAGCCCCAACCTGTCGCCAAAGGCTTTCGCGGCGCTTTCGTGGCGCAACCTATCTTGAACGTTCTCGCGGCAGCAGGAGCGACCGGATCGATTCAATATAGTGCCGAATGCGGGCCTAATGTTTACATTCCTGATTTGCCGCTGTTTCGCGAGCCGCAGAAGCCCTATCCTGCGAATCCTGTCGACACCCTCCGCGCTATGTTCTCAATTGACAGTAGAATTGCGGTCTCTCAGGGGAGAAATGGGGTTATCCGGGTCGTGGAAGCTGGAGTTCAAACCGACATCCTCGGTGTGAGGATTGATCACCTTTCGTTTGACAGGACCTCCGACCCTGATGAGGCGCTAAACGTGGTCCTCGGTGCACCAGAGGTTCAGTCTTTCATGCAGGCCCATGGCATTGGGGAGCCTTTTTTCATCTATTCGGCGCCCCTCTATGAGCTGCCAGGACTGAAACACATCCCGCCCACGCCGGGAGTGCGGAGCATCTCGGGTGAACTGAACGACGTTACTCTGGCGGATGCACTTGACTATATATTGAAAACATTTCCTGGATTTTGGCTATACCAAGACTGCGAAACTCCCGATCAACAGCGGGTTGTCTATTTCGATTTGTTCCCCGCTCCAGGCAGAATGTGGTTGTGGGAAGACGGCACCACATTGGTGAGGTAGTAGTAGACCGAACCGTCTACCGGCTCGCCACGGCGTTGAACTCGCGCGGGGCTACCGAGATGATTCCCTTGCGCTGCATGAATTTCAGAATTCCGTTGACGGTGTCTTCCAGCGTCGGGTCCGGCTTGCCCCATCGGGAGGCATCGCGAGCCGCCTGATAGCAGGAACTGTCGTAGCGCTTGAACTCCATCGCCGAGATGTTGTCCACGGAGTTCACCAGAAAATCCAGCAGCGGAAAGAGCAGATCTTCTTTCCTGCATCTCCGGATCAGCTCGGGAACGAAATCAGGAAGACTGAATATTTCGAATTGCCGGCCGGTTGCTCTTGTAATGAGGCCGGTAATGTCCAGCATGTTCGCGTAGTCGTCTCTCACTACGTGATACGTCTTGTTTTCCGTGCCCGGAGTCGTGGAAATGGCAACGATATTGTTCGCCGTAATGTCCGCGGGAACGAAACTGACCTGGTTGAGAGCGTCGACTCCAATGCCGTGATTCACCATGAATGCTACAAGACGAACGGCGATGTCGAAGTTGTTGCCGCCGCCGGTAATGGAGGGACTGACCAGAGCGGGCCGGAAAATGCGCGTAGCCAAACCGTGGCGGCCCGCATCCATCACCACCTGCTCTGAGACCCACTTGGATTGGCTGTATCCGAAATCGAGAAGTTCCATATTCTCGTTGAAGTCGGTTTCATAGAGAACTTTCTTAACCGCCCAGCCAAAGATGAAGGTGGTCGAGACGTAATTGAAGCTCTTGGCCCGTCCTTCGAACGACAGTCTCAAGATTTCATTCGTCCCGAGCACGTTTGCGTCCCGCATCCGGTCATAGTTGAGCAGGTAGTTCACGGTTGCGCCGTTGTGGAACACAGTATCGATTTCATCGGCGAGGAAATCCCACGCGTCCCGCGTCAATCCCAGATCCTTCTGGCCAAGGTCGCCGCAAACGGGAGACACGCGGGCCTCGAACATCTGCATCAGTTCCGCCGGGCAATGCCCCATCGATTCCATGGCCGCCCTTAGTCGTTGCTTGCCCTGATGCTCGTCAGAAGCCCGGACGAGAATGTGGATCTTCGCGTGAGTCTGTTCGAGCAGGCTTTTCACCAGGAACGGTCCGATGAAGCCGGTACCGCCGGTGAGCAGAACATGATTCGGGATGGGTGTTTCGGGCAATGCCGCAGGCGCCGGAGGCTCGAAGATGAGCTTTCGGTCGTTGATCATCATCCGCTGTTCCGCCACGCGCTGCTCTTCGCGGAAAGCCGCCAGGGACTGCCGCAGCGGGCCCAGCGCTTCTTCCGGAGCACGCTCCAACTGTTCGGCCAGTTGAAACAACTCGGCTACGCTCACTCGCTGCACGAGACCGATATCCACCTGCCTCGCCAGCATGTCGGCGTCTTTATTTTTCAGCAGCTCCTTGATCTCGTGCATGAACACAACCAGATCCAGGGAATCGAGTCCGGCTTCGACCAGATTGTAGGATTCCGTGCCGGTCAGGTTGTAACGGGCTTTTAATACGTCGAAAGGCGACTGGCCAACTGAATCGGAGGTGGCGTCCTTTTCCCGCGAAAACTCCGACAGAACGGTGAATTGACCTTGCTGCCACATGTGCTTGGTCTTGTGGCGCATGATCTTGCCCGAACTGGTTCTCGGTATGGAGTGAGAGGCGATAAAAGAAATCACTGCCACTTCCACATTGAGGTAATTACGGACCGCGGCTGCGATCTTGAGCGGGTCGGGAAGCGCCTTGGGATTTTTCACCTCGGCGACGATGGCCAGCGCGGGCTCGCTGTCTTCGTGGATCTGGAAGGCGGCAACGCAGTTCGTCCGGATCAGGCCAGACGATTTCTCGACCACCGCCTCGATATCCTGCGGGTAATAGTTTTGCCCGCGGAGAATGATCATGTCCTTGATGCGGCCGCAGACGAACAGTTCGCCCTCGTGGAGAAAACCCATATCGCCGGTGCGAAGGTAGCCATCGTCGTAGGGGCTGTCGTCCACCAGCCGGGCGTGAAACAGCTTCAGCGTCAATTCCGGATTATTCCAGAAACCCGGGCACTTGCTCTCTCCTGCGATCCAAATCTCGCCGATTCGGCCCGGCTCCAGGGCAACGTGCTTCTCCGGATCCACGATCTTTACGGTGAGGCCCGGCAGGGGAGTTCCGCAACTGACGATTTGCGTGGCCGCGCCGATTTCGGAAACCTCCGTGGTCATGCGGGCTTTCCCCAGCGCGACCGCATTCTTATTGACGGAAATAATATTGCGGCCACGGAGTGAAACCGCCAGAGTATTCTCCGCCAGCCCGTAGGCGACAAAAAAACTCTCCGACCGGAGTCCGTAGGGCTGAAAAGCCTGCAGAAACCTGGTATAGGTATCGGGCTTGACGGGTTCGGCGGCAACCAGCAACTGCCGGAGCGAGCTAAGATCGCAACTCTCCAAACTTTCCTTCGAAACCCGCCCGGCGCGCAGGCAATAGTCGTAAGCGAAGTTGGGCGCCGCGGAGGCGCTGGCTCCATAAGCTTTGATCGCATCAAACCACAAGGTGGGGCGCTGAATGAAATCCGTGGGAGCGAAGCCGTAGGTGGTGCCGCCTTTGAGGGCAGGATAAAGATAGCACCCAATCAATCCCATGTCGTGATATTGCGGAAGCCACGATACGACTATCGGCGCGTCATGATCGATCACGAGCGGGCAATTGTGCAGTATATTTTCGTGCGTGACCATCACGCCTTTAGGATCTCGAGTCGACCCCGACGTGTACTGGAGAAACAGAATGTTTGAAGCGCCGTTGGGAATTTCGCCTGCAATCGCATCGACGAACTCTTCCGTAACAAGCCAACGAAGACTGGAGATGTAGTCGACGTCGACACCGGAGGACGAGACTCCGCTTCTGGCAAGATTTGTCTTCAGGGATCCAAGGTAGTCTTTGCTGGTTAAGATGCCCGTCGCCTGACAGTCCTTGGCGATGTGGGCCATTTTGTACAAGGCGCCCTGGAAGCCGCGGGAGCTGGGGGGATACACGGGGACTGGGATCAATCCGGCACGCACGCAGCCAAAAAACGCGCAAATCATTTCGAGACCCGGAGGGTAGGCCAGCAGGAGACGGTCCTGCGAGTTGAAGCCGTGCTCCTTGCGCAAATGTCCGGCGATCACCTTCGTGCGATGGAGGAACTCCTGGTAGGAGTAGCCTCCAATCTGATTGCCATTGACGTCAATGTACGAATAGAGAAGTCGGTGCGGGTGCTGTTCCCCTAGACTATCCAGCTTGTCTAAAATCGAAGCCATCATAGATCGGATCGGTCCTCATGGCGGTAGCACCGCCATTTCGTTAACCTCCTGCGTCGAGTGAAAAAACTTCGTACAAAAGTCCCAATGCTCCCCGTGCACAGGGGCAGAGCGACCTTGAGAACAGCGGCACAGCCATTCTTACGACAATGCGTCTCTTGGCCCGGTGAAGACACGCCCCACCCGGCGTCGGATCACCCGAGTCAAGGCATCTTCCTTGTATATCACTGAGCCGCCTATGCTAGCAGAGATTTCAAACGCTGGGAACTGGGAATGAGCACCTTAGTCACTTCCCGGAACATGCAGGGTTACGGCGCGCGACGCGTGACCCGAAATTCCCTTGATCTTCTTTAAGTTTTCGAGCTAACATCGATTCTTCCACGCTTGCGCCAGGGGTTGGTGTGTGGGCGACGAAATCCGCCGCTGGCGTCGTCGACCCTCCGCCAACCGGGCCGGGGATGATCGAGCCGACCTGACAACATTGAGCCAGCGACGAGACGAGGCGGTTATTAGTCTGAAGCCGGAGATTGAAGATCTGGTACCATCGGAGGCCTCGCTACGGGACTCCGTCCTTGACTCGGCCCCGGAGTCTTCATTCCCCAAAGTTTTACGCCGGCGCCTCGACGACTTCTTTTCCGACGGGAACATTTCTCCCAAGGCCGACCTCGCGATGTGGCTTAAAATTGCGGTGGGGCTGGCAGTGCTAGCGGGAAGCTGGATTGCCCTTTACGCGCTCAAGCCGGATTCGTGGGGTTTCGTCGGGCTCTACCTTTTAAATGCCATCGCTCAGACCTTCCTGTTGCTGAACATCGCCCACGACAGCAATCACAACGCGATCTCGTCGGTGCGATCCGTCAACAAAGCCCTGAACTACGTTTTCGATGTCTGTGGCATCAGCTCATACATGTGGCGCATCCTGCATCATCGGGGGCACCACTCCTGCATCAATCTTCACGGTGAAGACGATGCGCTTACCGGGCGCGGGGTCTTACGGTTCACGCCTCACGAACCCCGGACGCGCCTGCAGCGGTTTCAGCACATCTATGCGCTGTTGATGTACGCGGTGTTTTCTCTCGACTATGTGTTCGTGAGGGACTTTGAGTGCTTCTTCTTTCCCTCGCACGATTATCTGAAACGCGCGAAGCATCCGGTGCGGGAATACGTCATTCTGTTTGCCGGCAAAGCGTTTTACCTCACCTACATGCTGATCTTGCCGGTCGTGCTGTTGGGCAAATCGCCACTTCTGGTCGGTTTGGCTTTCGTGCTTTCCCATTTGATTATCGGCTTGAGCGTCGCTCTCGTATTCCAAACCACGCACGTGATCGACAGCACGTACTTTCCCTCAGCCCGCAACGAGTTCGACAACTGGATCGATCACATCTTCGCGACCACGGCCGATTATGCCACCGAAACCCCGCTGGTCGGCTGGCTGGTGGGCGGGCTCAACCACCATATCGTCCATCATCTGTGCCCTTTTGTCTGCCACACTCACTATGCTCCGTTGACCCGGATTGTGAAGCAGACCGCCGAGGAATATGGTGTACCCTACCGGCAACATCCCACCATGACGCAGGCAATCAAACATCATCTACTGCTCCTGAAACAGTTGGGAAACGAGGATCGCGTTTCTCTTCTGAAGCGGCTGGATAGCGAGGCGTGACCTTGCCGCAGAACATACCCGCCGTCTCCCGATTCCAATCCTTCCTGGATTCGCGCGCCATGGCCCGTAATCCCGTACAGGTTCTCACGAAGTACGCCGAACTTCATGGCGACACGTTCCGGTTCTATTTCGGCGGCGTCAAAGAGGCGATTGTCACCATCGATCCCGTTGTCATTCAGCACGTGCTGAAGACCAATTCGGAGAATTACTACAAGTCTCATATCCAAAAGAAGCGGATGGGCCATTTTCTGGGCAAGGGGCTTCTCACGACTGAGGGGGAAGCCTGGAAAACGCAGCGGCGCCTCATCCAGACGGGTTTTGAGCGAAAACAGCTCGAAGTGCTGTCCGCGATCATGCAGGACTCCCTGGCCGACTCGCTTCGGGACTTCGACCAAAAATCCCGCATCGGCCCGGTCGACATTTACCCGCTCATGATGAAGATTACCTTCGCGATGGTGGGTAAATCACTGTTTGGCGCCCGGCTGAAAGAAGAAGACATCGACCTCATCAGCCTGGCCATTTCGACCGTGCAGGAATTTATGGTTCGGCAAACCATCCAGCCCTACCTGAATCCGTGGTTTGCCGTCTCGGGCGAGTTGCGGAGACACTGGGAAATGCGAAGCCGCGCCTTCGGGGTTCTGCGCGAATACCTCCAGCGGCGGCGCAAGGAGGCTCCCGGCCACGATCTGCTGCAAATCTTGATGGACGCCCGCTACAGCGACGGCCACGGCATGGACGATGAGCTCATCCTCAGCGAGAGCATGCAACTGCTGGTCGCCGGACATGAAACCTCGTCGAACGCTTTATCCTGGCTTCTCTACCTGCTCAGCTCGCGTCCGGACTGTGTCGAGAGAGTGCGGCAGGAATTCGATTCTCTGCTTGGCGAAAGGCCTCTGAGCTACTCCGACGTTCCGAAGTTTGAGTTTACGACTCAGGTGATCATGGAGGCGCTGCGTCTTTATCCGCCATTTTGGATGGTCGACCGCATGGCTCTCGCCGATGACCGTGCCGGAGATGTCGAAATACCCAGAGGGTCGACGGTCGTGGTGTTCATCTACGGCGCGCACCATTCGCCGAAGTATTGGGAGAACCCGGAGAGCTTCGACGAGGAACGCTTTGCCAAAGGGAACGAGAAGCGTCACACGCCCTTCGCCCACTTACCTTTCGGCGCCGGGCCGCGGGGCTGTATCGGCGGCAACTACGCCATGCTGCAGATGCTCATGATTCTGAGTGTTCTGCTCAGAAAATACGACTTCAGCCTTGTCCCTGGCCAGAACATCGAACCGCGCCCCATGGTGATCCTGCGACCGGAGCACGGGATCCGCATGACCTTCACCGAGGCCATCCCGCGCGGCGTTGGCAGCCTGTCGAACTGCTTATCCTGATCGTTGGTCTGATCACGCCGATGCGGTCCTCGCGGCGAACCAAAAATATTTGACTGGTCGGGCACTCGGTTCAGAAAGGGAAAGTCTTTTTGGCCGAGCCCAAAGGGATGTTGCTTGCGGGGAGTGATTCGCACTGTAAGTTCTTGAAAATTGGCGGAAGCGAGTGGGGGTCGAACCCACCATCGCTATCGCAAGATAACGATCGCCGGTTTTGAAGACCGGGACGATCACCGGACCGCATGCGCTTCCGCATCTACGATAGTGAAAAGGCCACGGATTGCAAAATCCGTGGCCTTTTCTTGTTGCGTCAGGACGCTCAGGGGCTAAAGCCCTACATCTCGCTCAGCTTTACGGCAGGGCCTCAGCTTTGCGCTTCCTGATTTCGACCGTGCCTTCTCCGGTTGCAGTTGTTGTCCCGAAGACGGACAACCATCCTTACTTCGGCTGTGCGGCGACCCGCATATACGGCTTGATGGTCCTGAAGCCGGGGAACTTCTGCTGCGCTTCTTCGTTGGAGACTGCGCCGGTGAGGATGACGTCTTCACCCGGCTTCCAGTTCACCGGGGTTGCAACTTTGTGTTTCGCGGTGAGCTGCATGGAGTCGATGACGCGCAGGATTTCGTCGAAGTTGCGGCCCGTGGTCATGGGATAGCTGATCTGCAGTTTGATTTTCTTGTCCGGTCCGACTACGAACACGGTTCGCACTGTGGCGTTATCGGCGGGGGTGCGGCCCTCGGAGGTTTCTCCGGCGGAGGCGGGCAACATGCCGTAGAGTTTGGCGATTTTCAGTTGCGGATCGCCGATCATCGGATAATTCACTTTTGCGCCCTGCGTCTCTTCGATATCGGCCGCCCACTTGCTGTGGTTGGTCACGGGGTCGACGCTCAGCCCGATGATTTTCACGTTGCGTTTGGCAAATTCCGGTTGCAGCTTGGCCATGTAGCCGAGCTCGGTGGTGCAGACCGGCGTAAAGTCCTTGGGATGTGAAAATAAAATGGCCCAGCCGTCTCCGATCCAGTCGTGGAAGTGGATGGTGCCTTGCGTGGTCTCGGCGGTGAAATCGGGCGCGGTGTCGTTGATTCGGGGAACGCTGTTGACTTCGGTTATGGTCGCGGTGCTCATGGTTTCTCCTTAGGTATTCAATTTTTGCAAGATTCCGAAAGCCCGCCTTAGCTCCCGGTGTTACCAATCCACTTACTGATCAAGTCTCCCAATCAGGACTGGCTCGACACGGATGAAAATGAAACCCACCCGCATTGGCCGGGGTGGGTTGGGAAGAATTTTCGGCGAGTCCCTACCCACGCGCCGGCGCCGGACAACAACAACACATCGCGCAGGCTGGGGTGGGACGTAACATACGATCAAGGATAGAAGCCCGCAATTGACGCTGTCAAACGTTTTTGGCGCTTGAAAATCAGGGAGCAGGATCTTTTCTGCATCGCGCGGTCGGCCGCGCTCATCGGTTGCTTGACGGGAAGGTCAGCGGCGAAAATCCGTGATTCCGGTGGATGGTTCTGCTGGACGATTCCGGGGAGATGTCATGAGCAAAGCGATTCGACGGCTGGCGATGGCGCAGTGGGACGTATTTTCCTCGAATCCGCTCGAGGGAAATTCGCTGGCGGTTTTCTTCGACGCGCGCGGGTTGAGCGATGCCGAGATGCAGGCCGTGGCCAGGGAGATGAATCTGTCGGAGACGACCTTCGTCCTGCCGCGCAAGAGAGAAATTGAAAACGAACGCGGCGTGCGGGTGCGGATTTTCACCGTACAGGAAGAGTTGCCGTTCGCGGGGCATCCGACGCTGGGAACGGCGTTCGCGCTGCGCGCTGGGAACGGCGCGAAGGAAGTAGTGCTGGATTTGAACCTGGGAAAGGTTCCGGTGCGCTTCGAGCAATCCGACGGGGAACCGGTGTTCGGAGAGATGACGCAGGTCGAGCCTGTATTCGGGATGCAGCACGAGCGCGAGGCGGTCGCGCGGGCGACCGGGTTGCGAGTGGAAGATTTCGATCCCACGCTGCCGATCGAGACCGTGTCGACCGGATTGGCGTACACGATCACGCCGTTGAAGTCGCTGGCGGTCATCCAGAATCTGCGGGTAGATCTGCATCGTGCGAGCGAGTATGCCGATCGAACCGGCGGAAAGTTTTTTTATTTTGTGGCGCGGGAAACCGTGGATCCAGCGGCGCGCCTGCACTCGCGCATGCTGTTCTACAACGGCGAGGATCCGGCAACCGGCTCGGCGGCGGGCTGCACGGCCGCATGGATGGTGGCGCACGGCGTGGCGAAGCCAGACGAGCGCGTGCTCATCGAGCAAGGACTCGAGATGCGGCGGCCCAGCCGAATTTTTGTGCGGGCGGCGCGCGACGGTAACCGCGTGGTTAACGTTCGCGTCGGCGGCAACTCGGTTGAAGTGATGCGTGGAGAAATTTTTCTTTAACTTGCATGCCGCAAAGCGCGAAAAACATTGAGGAGCATCCGGCTGCCAAGAAGTCAATGGGCAGAAAGTCCCATTAGCATCGGCGGCACTTTACAGCGCGCATCCATCCCGTTAGCATTCACTTCGCTCTGACATTCTTCATATAGAGAAAAGCCTTCTGTTGAGCCGCGACGGGCGACCGCATCAACAGATTGCGGAAGGCTGATGAAACCGAAGCGCACCATTCTGTGTGTAGACGACAACGAACAATCTCTTTCTTATCGCAAGATCGTGCTGGAGACGCGCGGCTACCGCGTGGCTAGCTTCTGCCGCGGCGAAGAGGCGCTGCAGCGCTTCCTGCAGGGCGGCATCGATCTGGTGATCGCCGACATGGCCATGCCCGGGCTCGATGGTCCGCAGCTGATTGCCAGGATCAAGCAGGCGTCGCCGCAGACTCCCGCGATTTTGATTTCGAGCAAGGTACGCATCTACGATCACGACTCGCAAGCCGACGTCTTCCTCACCAAAGGAATGTACGCTCCCGCCGATTTGCTGGAGCGCATCCGCCTGTTGCTGGTGCGCAAGCGCGGCCCCAAGCGCATGGTGCAGCGGCCGGCGGAAATTGCACGGCAGGTGGGAGTTGCGTGAGTTTGCGGTTTCGTTCTGTTCTCGATTCCTGATTTTCGATCTCCAATCTCCCGAATAGGGTGTAAGCAGCCAAGCCTCGTACAGTTTCGCGGCTGCCACAGTGTTCCCGTCCCCCCTCGTCCGCCTTCGTGTAAGATTCTTAACAGGCATGGATGAAGCGTTTATCGTAGCGAAAGATCTGCGCAAGACTTATCACGTCGGCAAAATTGAGGTCGAGGCGCTGCGCGGAATTTCTTTCAGCGTGGCCAAGGGCGAGTTTGTCAGCGTGGTGGGGCCCTCGGGCAGCGGAAAATCGACTCTCTTCTATCTTCTGGGCGGACTGACTCGCGCCGATGGCGGCAGCGTGGTGCTCGACGGCGACGACCTGGCGAAGCTTTCCGATGCCGAACGAACCCGCATGCGCAAGCGCAAGATCGGATTCGTGTTCCAGAAGTTCAATCTGCTGCCCACGCTGGACGCGCGTTCCAACATTCTGATCGCGCAGGAGATTTCCGGCAACGGCGATCGCGATCCCGCGCACTACAGCCGCATCACCGAACTTCTGGGCTTGAGTAAACGTCTGGGTCACCGTCCCGCGGAACTTTCCGGGGGCGAGCAGCAGCGGGTCGCGTTGGCGCGCGCGCTGGTGAATAAACCGGCAGTCGTGCTGGCCGACGAGCCGACGGGCAATCTGGACTCGAAAAACTCCGAGATCGTCCTCGGTATGCTGCGGAAGTCGAATCAGGAACTGGGGCAGACGGTGCTGATGATTACGCACAATCCCGAGGCGGCGAAGTATGGCGACCGTATCATCCACATGCGCGACGGGCAGATCGTGAAGCCCGAGGAAGATCCCCAGTGGGCGGTGCGGTAGAACTGCGCCGCGGGCGAGACGCACACCGGACAGCCCACGCGACGGCGGCGCTACTTTCGCGGCGATGATATTCTAATAATTCCTATCCTGCGACGAGGCTGTAACCATTCATGGCTGATCCTCTTACGTCAAACCCAGTGTCTTCCAATCAACCCACTCCTGAGACCCAACCTGCCGCCGAGACCGCAGAATCGTTCGGCGACATTCTTTCGCAGTTCCAGAAGAGCCATTCGCACAAGACCGAAGGCAGCCGGCAGCTGCAAGCCACGGTGCTCTCCGTGACCGACGAGTCGGTGTTCTTCGACATTGGATACAAGTCGGAAGGCATCATGCCGCTGGCCGCACTGCAGGGCGAGACGTTGAAGCCCGGAGACAAAGTGGTCGCCACGGTAAAAGGGCGCGATCCGGATGGCTACTACGAATTGTCGCGTTTCAAAGTCGAGCGGCCGATGGATTGGACGGCTCTGGAGAAGGCATTCGCCGACAAGGCGGCAGTGCTGGGCACGGTGACGGCGGTGGTCAAAGGCGGGTTCAGCGTAGACGTGGGCGTGCGCGCGTTCATGCCGGCCTCGCGCAGTGGCGTGCGCGACGCGGCCGAGATGGAAAATCTGGTGGGGCAGGAGATTCGCTGCCGCATCATCAAGCTCGATGTGGCGGATGAAGATGTGGTGGTCGATCGGCGCGCCGTCGCGGAAGAGGAAGAACGCTCGGCCAAAGACCGGCTGTATTCGCAAATCAAAGAAGGAGACGTACTCGGTGGCACGGTGCGCAGCCTGACCGATTACGGAGCGTTTATCGATGTCGGCGGCGTGGACGCGTTGCTGCATGTGAGCGACATCGCGTGGGGCCGTGTCAACAAGCCGGTGGACGTGCTGTCGGTGGGCCAGCAAGTCGAAGTGAAAGTGCTGAAGCTGGCGCACGATGACGACAAGCGGAGGATTTCGGTTGGACTGAAGCAATTGCAGCCACATCCGTGGGACGCGGTGGCGCAAAAATTCAATGCAGGCGACCGCGTGCGCGGCACGGTGACGCGGCTGATGGAATTCGGAGCGTTCGTGGAACTCGAGTCCGGCATCGAGGGCTTGATTCACATTTCCGAAATGTCGTGGTCTAAGGGCAAAGTGCGCAAGGCCAGCGATGTGGTGAAGCCGGGCGAGACCGTCGAAGTTGTTATTTTAGGTGTGAATGCCGCGGAACGCCGGATTTCGCTGGGCCTCAAACAGGCGCTCGGAGATCCGTGGATTGACGCGCCGCAACGATTCCCGGTGGGATCGGCGATTCAGGGGCCGGTGACCAGCTTGACGAAGTTTGGCGCGTTTGTGCAGATGGCTGAAGGAGTCGAGGGCATGGTGCATGTCAGCGAGATCAGCGCCGAGAAACGGATCAGCCAGCCTGCGGAAGTGCTGCGGGTTGGGCAGGTGGTACAGGCACAGGTCATCGCGATCGACCCCGAGAAGCGGCAGATGCGTTTGAGCATGAAGCAGTTGGTGCCGACCGGGATTGACGAATATCTGTCCGAGCACAATGAAGGCGATGTGGTCACCGGCCGGCTGATGGATGATTCGGGCGGAGGCGCCCGCGTCGAATTGGGCGATGGGATTCACGCGGCGTGCAAAATGAGCGCGGCGAGCGCGGCGAAGAGCGAGCCGCAGGCTCCCGCGAAGGCGGACTTGTCTTCCCTGAGTTCCATGCTGCAGGCGCGCTGGAAGAGCGGCGCAGGCGGACCGGCCAAGGTGGAAGCGGCGCGGGCGGGGCAAGTGCGAAGTTTTCGCATCGTGAAGCTCGACCGCGGTGCGAAAAAGATCGAAGTAGAACTGGCGTAGCTGCCGAAAGATCAGGGTCTGCCGGCACTCGTGTAAGCATGTCTGCCAGAGGTGTTCGCAGCACGAAATGCGGTACAATATTTCTTGCTGAGCGGGAGTAACTCAGTGGTAGAGTGCGACCTTGCCAAGGTCGAAGTCGCGGGTTCAAATCCCGTCTCCCGCTCCAGATTTTTGCCCCCAGCGGCCTGAATCCCCACTGATGGACTTTTTGCGGCCGGAACGCTAACGTATGGAGCAGGGGCGCGGTACCCAAGTGGTAAGGGAGAGGTCTGCAAAACCTTTATGCGTCGGTTCGATTCCGACCCGCGCCTCCAAATCCTATTCCATCCTACCTTCATTCCTAATAGAACACTTCGTCGCCGTTAAAATCTAGGCTGACGGTTGCGGTTTGGCCCGCTGCAGAATCTGGTAGAGCAGCAGCCAGCGCTTCACATTCGTGGTGATCAGGAAATTTTCCTTCACGTGCTCGCGTCCGCTGACGCCAATGCGGTGGGCAAACTCCGGATGGGTCAGTAAGTAGCGAATCTGAAATCCGCATCCTTCCACCGAGTGAACCAGCACGCCGGTGAGTTTGTGAATGATTTGATTCGGGATGCCGCCGACTGCGCCCGCGATGGTGGGCTTGCCTTTCCACAGTCCTTCAGTCACGGTGAGGCCAAAGCCTTCTTTGATCGACTTCTGCACGATGATCGTGGAGGCGCGCTGGATAGCGTTAATCTCGAGAGCGCACCAGGGTGGAAGATCGAGAATAATGATGTCGGGGTCGTCGCCGGCTGCGTCTTTCACTTCCTGCAGCACGGCTGCGCCTTCGGGATCGTCGCTGGCGCCTCCGCCCGCCAGAACCAGTTGGCAATCGACATATTTCTTGGCCAGCTTGTAGGCCTGCACCACGCCCACCGGATCCTTCAGGCGGTCGAAGCGCGAGACCTGCGTGACGATGGGACGCGAGCGGTCGATGCCGAGTTCATCACAAATCTTCTGCACCTGAGACTCTTCGAGCTCTTTGTTTTTTTCCGAAAGCGGATCGATGCAGGGATAAAAAAGATACTGCGGAATCGGCAGCTGCCGGGCAAAAGATTGCGACGAGAAAATGGCCGCGTCATATTGCTCGACGAACGGACGCAGAAATTCCCAGACATTAGCATCCGGATTCGAAAGATCGATGTGGCAGCGCCAGACCCAATGGCTGGAATTCGCTTCCCGCGAGCGGATCAGCGGGAGTGGCTGCGGGTCGTGGATTACGAGCATCCCTTCGTCGAACCGCAGGCGTTCGCGATTTTGCTCGTTGTACATCAAAAAGATTTCCTGCGCCGCCTTGGTCAGCGTGTAACTGCTGCCGTGCAACGCGTTGTGAAAAGCCTTGGTTACCTCGAAGAAGTCGTTGCCGCCGGTAATCACGTCCCAGTGCGCCGGCACCTCCAGTTCCGACAACAGCGGCACGAGACGATTGAGCATTTCCGCCACGCCACCGCCCACCGCGGTGGAATTGACCATCTTGATGGTCTTGCCCTTCAGATCGCGCGCCAAAAAGCGCAAGGCATCCAGTTGTCCCTGGCCGATGATTTTTTTGTAATCTTCCAGATGCGGCGGCGGCGACGGAGCCGGCGGAGTCATCACGCTCGCGGGAAGTTGCCGGCTGGTGCGCGCGGCGGCGGCGGTCGACGCGGTTGCCGTCATAGTCCCTCGTCCATTTTCAGGTTCGATTTGCGGAGGAAATGGCGAAATGGCGGCGCTGTGCTGTTTGGGTGTCATAAGTTAGCGGATCCTAGTTCACGGCCTGTTCCACCAGGCGGGCGATCTGCTGGCGTACGCCTTCCATGGTGTTGGTGTAGATGTCGATGCGCTCGATGGAATCGGCGATATGAGGCAGCCCGATTTCTTCTTCCAGCCATTGCGAGAAATCGTTGGACATCAGGTGCAGGCGCAGACGCGCTTCGATGAAGTGATGATGAATCGAGTGCACGCCGACCCGCTTCAGCCCATCAAGAAACGCGCGCAGAGAATCGGCGACAAATGGTGTGGGAATGACCAGAGTATCGGCCGCGCAAAAATAGAAAGGCTCATTCGCCGCGTGTGAGTTCGACTGGGGATGGGCCTGCAGAAATTCGTCCACGATTTCGGCCATGCGCTGGCGCAGGCCTCCGATTGCGGTGAACTCGCGCACATCCACGCCAGCCAGTTGCTCGGCGAGAATCGGCTCGTTACAGGCGGAAAGGCTCCAGTGCGCGAAGTCATTGGAAAACCCCTGGCGAATGAAGTGATGCTCCTGCAAGGTGCGGAAGGTGTGCTGAAAGATGGAACCTTCAGGACAGGTCTTGATGGCATCGAGCAATTCCGGTAACGTGGCCGCCTTCTGCCGGCCAATGCGCAGCAAGTGTTCCGAGGTATTGAAGTAAAACGGCTTGCTCGGTTTACGGGGGCGCGGCTTGTCAGAAGTGGGCATAGGATTACCTATCCATTTAGGTAGCAATCCGGGCTGCCGGGTTGCTTTTATTTGTTTTGGCTCGCTCCACGTGGTCCGGTTCGCTCTCCGCAACGGCTCCCGTCGCGATCATCCGACCGATGCTCGGAGCCGGAATTGCTCGCTGCTTCCGGCCGTATCCAGGCGAACCTCGCAAAGCTCTCCAATCAAAGTTGACGCCCAGCGGTACACGTTATGTTCACGGACCAGCTTACGCATCCGCTGCATGCGCAGTTGTTTTTCCTCCGCCGGCATTTCCAGCGCGGCGCGAATTGCTTCGGCGGTCTGGTCGATGTCGTAAGGATTGATTTGCAGAGCGTCCTGCAGTTCGCGGGCCGCGCCGGTGAAGCAACTCAGAATCAACACGCCAAGTTCGTCGTGCCGCGAAGCGACGAACTCTTTCGCCACCAGATTCATGCCATCGTGGAGAGAAGTCACCAGGCACAGATCCGCTGCCCGATAATAGGGCTCGATCTCCTTATGGCTGTGCTGCCGGTTCAACAGCACGATCGGCTTCCACTGATCCGCCTGGAATCGCCAGTTGATGCGCTCTGCCTCCGCTTCCACTTCCGCCTGCAGGTCGTGATAACGCTTGATGTGAGTGCGGCTGGGCGCGCCGATCTGCACGAAAGTGAAAAATCCCTGATAGCGCGGATATTTTTCCAGAAAGCGCTCGATGGCAAGGAATCGCTCCAAAATTCCCTTCGTATAGTCGAGCCGGTCGACGCCTATGCCCATGGAATTGGCCTGGATACCGAGACCCTTGAGCAACGCAATTCGTTCTTCGTACGCCGAAGTGATGGGCGCGTCGGGCGGCTCGTCGGTAAATTCCACGCTGATGGGGAACGGCCGCACCGAGGTCTGATGGTCGAGGCGCTGCACGGAAGAACGCTCCCAGTTGATTCGCGACTCCACGATCCGGTCGACCGTCTGCAGAAAATTGGTGCAATGTGCCTGAATGTGAAACCCGACGAGATCGGCGCCGAGCAGTCCGTCAACCAGGTCGGCTTGCCACGGACAGATCCGAATCGCCTCAGGATTCGGCCAGGGTATGTGCCAGAAAATGGCCACGCGCGCATCCGGCCGGCTCTGCTTGATCATTCTCGGAAGCAGCGCGAAGTGATAATCCTGCACCAGCACCAGCGGACGCGCGACATTTTCCATTTCTTCCAGCAGAGCGTCGGCGAACTTCCGGTTCACCTCCTGGTAGTACTTCCAGTCGCTGGCCCGGAAGAGCGGCCGCGTGTGCGCAATGTGGCAAAGCGGCCACAGTCCCTCATTCGAAAATCCGTAGTAGTACCCGGCTTCCTCTTCCTTGCTGAGCCAAACACGCCGCAACGTGTAGTGCGGATCGTCGGGCGGAACTTGCAGGCGATCGTGCCGGTCGACAGTTTCCAGGTCGGCATCGCCTGAACCATGCGCGACCCAGGTTCCGTCACAGGCATAGAGTACGGGTTCGAGCGCAGTGACCAGGCCGCTGGGCGGTACGTTCACTTCTATGGATTTTCCGTTCCGCATATGACTGTAGGGCTCGCGGTTGGAAACCACGAAGAGCCGGCCATCTTCCAGGCGGTCACGAACATTGACGGCGAGCCGGTCGGCCGTCCACATGGATTCCGAAGTTTCGCGCAAGCGGGCTTCGAGCGCGGCTGCCGAGCGCGCGGTATTCAGGCTCTCGGCCATCGTGGCCACTTCGCGGGCCAGCGGCCGGAACAATTCCATGTCCGGCACTTTGATGCGCGCCGATCCCGCCCTCCCGGTCCGCAGGGCTTTCATCCAATGTGCGGTGCGGGCGATGGGGCCGGCAATGCTCCAGCGCACGATCAGCAGCGTGATCAGAACGATCAGGAACACGTGCGCCAGAGCGCTCAGAAAAGCCTCGCGCCAAATACTCCGGCTCTGCGCGTGAATGTATTCGGCATCGTGAACAATAGCCATGCTGCCGACGAGCTGATCGTCATCGCTCCGCAAGGGCAGCGCGTAAATGTGAACCGACGCCTGGCCCAGTTTCACGAAGCCGCCGGCGCCCTGATTTTCCTTGACGGCCTGCAACACGACTGCGGGAGCGTTGGCCATTAGCGAGTCCAAGGTGGCCGTGACCGCGAGAGGGTGCCCCTGCGGGTCGTAGACGGCCAGACCGATCAGGTGTTCGCGGTTGGCGAAATGCTGCACGGTTCGTTCCAGCGTGCGTTGGGAGTCGCGTTCCAGGTCGCGCTCCACGTTCCCGGCAAGGCTTTCGGCCAGCACTTCGGCGCGATGTTGAAGATCTCTCCGCAGGCTGCGTTTCAACATCACAGCCTGGTAGTAGGAGGAACAAAGCGACACCAGGGTTACGCCGAGAATGAGAGAGACGATGAGCCGGGCGCTTAACAATCTCATTCGGTTGTTCCTCGGGACCCCAGGTTGCGGTGGGCGTGTCCGCCAGAGCGGCTCGCTAGCTGCGGGACGTTGCCCGCCACATCTCATTGTCGCCGTAGCGTTTTATGCAGCCAATACACACTTCACCGTAGGTCGAAGCCAGAAAAAGATATGGCCACGGAAATTGGCGTGCACCGAGGTGGCCAAATCCTCTGAGCCTGAATCTTCAGGGCCTGGCAGCGGGTTTGCACAACCGAGAATGTAATTCTTTCATCCTTCGAGAGTGTCGTGGCGATGGCGCTTTGTGCCTGGAGTTGTAAAACTTTCGAGCGTGCGCCATTTTGCTGCGGAAAAAGCAACAAGGGCAAGCATGGAGACTCGCTTGCTGATTTGAATAACTTTCTGCCAGATTGCAAGTTCATGGCAGCCGAGTTGCACTGCTTTCCGGAGATGTACGGCCGATCGCTTGCGTGCATCTATTACCGCGGCGGAGGCTACGCCCGTCCATGAAACTTCATCGTCTCAGGATCGAGATTGTGCGGGTGAGTGCGGCGAGCGCCTGCTCCCTCGCGCTGGCGATTGGCGCTCTGGGGACCGCGACGGCGGCAGGGCTTGAACCGCCGCAGGCTCGGCAGGCCGCGGCAGAAACTTACGAAGGCGTGGTGACGTGCTCGCACTGCGGGGCTCGCCACTCGGCGAAACTCGGCCAGACGGCGGCCGATTGCACCCGGATGTGTGTTCACGCCGGCGCCAGCTTCGCGTTAGTAGACGGAGACAAAATGTACTTGCTGGCCGGGGATCTGAACCTACTAAAAAAAATGGCGGGCGAGCGCGTGCGGATTACCGGCGTTGCCAGCGGCAACACGATTCGAGTCGCGACTGTAAGCGCCGCAGACGGTTCTCGGGAATAGATCAAGCTGCTTGCCGGATGCTCTATCCCGCGGAGAAGTGACGCGTTCAGGCGACTGCCGTTTTCGATTCGCTCCGCGCCTGTACCTGCATTCGCATTCCGTACTTGGGCCGCAGCGTGATGAGCGGTTCCGGCTCGACCACATGCCCCGGAACCAGACTCAGCTTCCACTCCTGCGCCAGCGTCACCAGGAGCAGCGTGGCCTCCATCCACGCGAAAGATTCGCCGATGCACTGCCGCACTCCCGCGCCAAAGGGAAAATAAGAGAATTTCGTTCGCTTCGACTTGGCCTCAGGAGTGAAACGCTCCGGATCGAAGCGCAACGGATCTGGAAAGAACCGCGGGTCGCGATGCGTGACAAATTGACTGATCAGCACCGTCGTTTTGGCCGGAAGAAAAAAATCTCCTAATTGAAAATCGGCAAGCGCGCATCGCCCCATCGCCCATGCCGGCGGATAGAGCCGCATCGACTCTGCCAGCACCATCTCCGTGTAGCGCAGGCGGGGAAGATCGTCGAACGTCGGCAGGCGGCCCTGCAGTTCGCGATCGATCTCGGCGTGGAATCGCCGTTCGCACTCCGAATTCTGCGACAGCAGATACCACGTCCAGGAGAGTGCGTTGGCGACCGTTTCGTATCCCGCAAGAAAAATCGTGATGACCTGGTCGCGCAGCAACTGCTCCGAGGCCTCGCTTCTGTCGGGTGAAGCGGCCAGCATCAGATCGAGCAAGCTGCTTCCGTCAGTTCCTCGCCGCCGGTGCGCTTCGATCATGCGATACACCACGGCATCAATCCTCCTGCGCGCCCTTACGAACGCGGCCAGCCCTGGCGGCCGCACATGCACCAGCAACTCCGCCGCCGGCAGCATCACCAGAAAATTGTAGAGCCCCATGATGCGGTTGATGGCGTCGGCCAATTCTTCGACTTCCCCGCCCGCCCGTTCGCGAAGATCGGTGGCGAAGAGCGTCTGTGCGACCACATTGAGCGTCAGATGCATCATGTCGAGCGCAATGTCGCGTTGCTCGCCGTGCCGCCAGCGCTCGCGAATATTCGCCGCCTCACGGACCATCCCGCCGGCATATTCCGGAATCCGCTGGCGATGAAATGCCGGCTGCGCCGACTGCCGCTGCGCGCGGTGCTGCCCGCCTTCACTGGTGATCATGCCCTCGCCCAGCAGCATCTTCGAGCGCCGCACCGTGCGCTCTTTTACAAAGTTGTCGTTCTGCACCACCAGCACTTCGCGGATGTAGTCGGGATGATTCAGAAAAACGATATGATTCCACCCGATTTTGTAGTGCGCGATATCGCCATATTCTTTAGCCAGGTGCTGAAACAGAAAAATCGGGTTGGCCGGACGAAACCTGCGCCACGCAAACCACAGCAAATTTCGCTGAAAGCCGGGCGGAAAGCGGTAGCGCCCCGGCGTTCCCAGCCGCTTGCCCATGTCGTTGCTGGCCGCAGTCGCCATCCCGCTAGTGTACTTCGGGGGCTGCCTCCGGCGCGCCGGATAAACGACAGCTAGCGAGCGTTGGGCAGTGGGCGCAATTCAACGAGCGCAATGGAGACGTTACGACGGTGATCTTGGGCGGCGTGGCCGCAGTCTTTAACCTGCTCTTATGCAGCACGCAAGAACTTCTTCAGTTGCCGGCGCCGCCGTTCTTGCGGTCAAAAAAGTGGACTTCGGATTACACTAGCGGTTCGAAGGTAACTCGCCGAGGGAGTAAAAATGGCGGCTAAGCGATCTATATCAGCGTTACCGTATTTTGTTTGTGCAAGCAGCCTGATCGCATTCTGGCCATTCCGTTACCTGTGGAACAACCCTCCGCGGTTTGTCGGGAATAACGTTTGGCTAGCGATCTTCACGGCATTCACCGCTGACCTCATCGTCGCCACCGTATTGACCTACGTCATGATGTTTTGTTGGAGCCGGTGGAAATCAAACCGATAGTCTGGCCGTTGGCAATGGCGGCAGCTTTAGCGACGAAAATCCACAGCTGCGGTGCGACTGCATCGATTTGGATAATCATCACATCTCCTTGTAAAACTCCCATCCTGTTCACAATGCCAGGCGCGAAACGGAGCTAATTTTCTGGCGTCGGTTAACGCGCCAAATGTTTCTGCAGCACATCCAGTTCCGCCAGAACCTCCTCACTGTGCCTGACAGGATCCACGCTGGTATATGCTTTCGCAACCTTGCCACTGGGGTCGATCAAGAATGTATGCCGCGCCGAAATCTTGACGAACACAAGATTCGTCAGCGAGCCGTAAGCGTCGCTCACCGTATGATTCGTATCGGCCAGCAACTTGAAGTTCAGTCCTTCCTTGGCGCAAAACTTTTTGTGCGAGTCCACGCTGTCCACGCTTACGCCCAGCACCACCGCATTCCGCTCCGCATACTTTGGCTGATCGACTTGAAAGTTGTGCGCTTCGCGCGAGCAGCCGGGCGTTTGATCTTTGGGATAGAAATAAAGGACCACCCATTTTCCACGATAGTCTTTCAAACTCACGGCCGATCCTTCCTGCGAAGGCAGCGTAAATTCGGGAGCGGCGCTTCCCTCGGCTGGAGTTGCCGAGTGCGACAGCAGCCGCGGCACCAGCAGCACGGCCACAATCACGACGATCGCGAGCAGCACAATTCGCAGCATGGAATTCTCCTGCAAGTTACGGAAGTGGATGCGATTCTAACCCACCTCCCGCTTGCTCCAGCAAAAATCCGTGCAATTGAATATGATGAAGTATTCCGCATTTTGCGACGGAGAAAATGAGACGTGTCCCCTACGGAAACTGATGGCATGGAAGTTTTAGAAACCAGGGAATGGGTCGATTCCCTGGATTATGTTCTTGAAAAAGGCGGCCCCAACCGCGCCGGACGTCTGCTGCAGCAGTTGGCTCTGCACGCGCGCCGCGAGGCCGGCATCAATCTGCCGTTTTCCGCGACCACGCCCTACCAGAACACGATTCCGTCGCGACAGCAGGCCCCGTTTCCCGGCAGTCAGGAAATGGAACGCCGCATCAAGAGCCTGGTTCGCTGGAACGCGCTGGCCATGGTCGTGCGGGCCAACAAAATTCAGGAGGGCATCGGCGGGCACATCTCCACTTTCGCTTCCGCCGCCACGCTCTATGAAGTTGCCTTCAATCATTTCTTTCGCGCGCAAACCGAAAACGGCGATCGCGACGTAGTGTACTTTCAGGGTCACGCCGCGCCCGGAATGTATTCCCGCGCTTACCTCGAAGGCCGCATCTCGAAAGAGAAGCTGCAAAATTTCCGCCGCGAGCTCAAGCCGGGCGGAGGGTTGAGTTCTTATCCGCACCCCTGGCTGATGCCCGATTTCTGGGAGTTCCCGACGGTCTCAATGGGTCTCGGCCCGATCCAGGCGATTTACCATGCACGCTTCATCAAATATCTTGAAAACCGCGGGCTCAAGCAATCCACCGGAGGCAAGGTCTGGGCCTTTCTCGGCGACGGCGAAATGGACGAACCGGAATCGCTGGGTTCCATCACGCTGGCATCCCGCGAAAAACTCGACAATCTGATCTTTGTGGTGAACTGCAACCTGCAGCGGCTCGACGGCCCGGTGCGCGGCAATGGAAAGATCATTCAGGAGCTGGAAGCGATTTTCCGCGGTGCCGGATGGAACGTCATCAAGGTTGTTTGGGGCTCCGACTGGGACAGCCTCATTCAGAATGACCGGGACGGCCTGTTGGTGCGCCGCCTCGGCGAAATCAGCGACGGGCAATACCAGAAATATTTCGTCGAAAGCGGAGCCTACTTCCGTCAGAATCTTTTCGGCGCCGATCCCCGTCTGCTGAAGATGGTCGAGCACCTTTCCGACGAACAACTCGCCCGCATGCGACTGGGCGGCCACGATCCCATCAAGGTCCACGCCGCTTTTCGAGCGGCGGTCGATCACACCGGCTCGCCCACCATCGTCCTGGCGAAAACCATCAAAGGCTACGGGCTCGGCGAAGCCGGCGAAGGCAAGAACATCACCCACCAGCAGAAAAAGCTGAACGAAGACGAACTGCAGATGTTCCGTTCGCGCTTCGGTATTCCCATCCCCGACGACGAATTGCACAACGCGCCGTTTTATCGTCCCGCCGACGACAGCCCGGAAATTAAATATATGCAGGCGCGGCGCGAGCAACTGGGCGGCTACATGCCGCAGCGCAAGGTCCGCGCCGCGGCCATGAAGCCGTTTCCCGACGCGCATTTTGAAGAGTTCCACAAAGGCACGGAGGGCCGCGAAGTTTCCACCACCATGGTCTTCGTTCGTCTGCTGGCCAAGCTCTTGCGCGATCCGGAACTCGGCAAGTTCATCGTCCCCATAGTTCCCGACGAGGCCCGCACTTTCGGCATGGAAGCTTTATTCAGGCAAGTGGGAATTTATTCAAGCGTTGGCCAGAATTACGAACCGGTCGACATGGACACGCTGCTCTATTACAAAGAAGCGAAAAACGGCCAGATTCTCGAGGAAGGCATCACCGAATCCGGTTCGATGTGCTCGTTCATCGCGGCGGGCACGGCCTACGCCAATCACGGCATCAACACGATCCCTTTCTTCATTTATTACTCGATGTTCGGCTTCCAGCGTATCGGCGACCTGATCTGGGCCGCTGCCGACATGCGTTGCCGCGGATTCCTCGTCGGCGGCACCGCCGGCCGCACCACGCTGGCCGGGGAAGGCCTGCAGCATCAGGACGGCCACAGTCACGTGCTCGCGCTGCCCGTACCGAATCTTCTTGCCTATGATCCTGCGTTCGCTTACGAGATCGCCATCATTATCCAGGATGGCATCAGGCGGATGTACGTCGATCAGGAATCGATCTTCTATTACCTGACAGTTGGCAACGAACCCCTTGCGATGCCCGGGATGCCGCAGAACGGCAACGTTCGCGAAGGCGTGCTGAAAGGCTTGTATAAGTTCAACGCTTCGGCCAAGGCCGATGCGAAGTTGCGCACGCAGCTGCTCGGCAGCGGCGCCATCATGTTCGAAGTGTTGAAGGCGCAGCAGATTCTTGAAGAGAAATACGGAGTGGCCGCCGATGTCTGGAGTGTAACCAGCTACAAGGAACTCTATCGCGACGCCACCGGTTGCGAACGCTGGAACCTGCTTCATCCGGGCGAGCCGGCAAGGGTTCCCTACGTCACGCAAACTTTGAAAGACTCCGCCGGGCCGTTCATCGCGGCTTCCGACTACATGAAGGTGTTGCCGGAAAGTTTGGGCAAGTGGGTGCCGGGACAACTCGTTTCCCTCGGTACCGACGGTTTCGGCCGCAGCGAGAGCCGCGTCGCACTGCGCGATTTCTTTGAAGTCGACGCCAAGCACATTGTGCTCGCCGCGCTAGGAGCGCTGGCGCGCGAGAAAAAAATAGCCCTAGACGTGGTCAAGCGCGCAATTCAGGAACTGGGGATTAATCCGGACAAAGTGAACCCGGCGATCAGCTAGACGCAATCAGCTAGAAGATGATCAGCGAGAAGATGGGGAACGAGCCGCTCCGTGTGAGTAGGCGCTTGCAGCACCGTGGAAGAGCGGGGCTTTAGCGCCGCGTAATCCCGGCACCATAAACACGGGCTTCGGCCCAGGTGATCGCCCATCACGAGCTGCACAAAAGCAATTGCTGGACAGAACGAAATAAAGAGGAACAGACGCGGTGATCGAATTCAAACTTCCCGAACTCGGAGAAAACATCGAACAAGGCGACCTCGTGCGGCTGATGGTCGCGCCCGGCGCCGCCGTGAGCGCCGGTCAGTCGGTCATGGAACTGGAAACCGACAAGGCCGTCGTCGAAGTGCCTTCCTCAGTGAGCGGGACCGTCCAGGAAATTCGCGTCAAAGAGGGCGACAAGATCAAAGTTGGCCAGGTTATTTTCACCGTCGACGGCGCTGACGCGAAAAACGGACCAGGCGCAAAATCTTCTGTCGCGCCTTCGGGCCAATCCTCCGCCGCGGCCGCACCGGCTCCGAAGGAGAAACCAGCGGCTTCAATTGCAGCCAAAGAGCCGGCAACGGCATCCGCACTTTCCGCTCCCAGCGCGGCTGCCATCTCGCCGTCAACTCCCGCCGAATTTAAACTCCCCGAACTCGGCGAAAATATTTCGCAGGGCGATCTCGTCCGCCTGATGATCGCGCCCGGAACGAAGGTTTCCGAAGGCCAGCCGGTGATGGAACTGGAAACCGACAAGGCCGTGATCGAGGTGCCTTCGTCAGTGAACGGCGTGGTCAAAGAGATAAAAGTAAAAGAAGGCGAAAAAATCAAAGTCGGGCAGGTGATCTTCACCCTCGAAGGTGGAGTCTCCGCTGCGCCCGAGTCGGCGCGCCCGCGCACCGCTCCTGTCGAACACGTCTCCGGACAACACGGCGCCCGCCTTGCGTTTCAGGCGGCGATTCGTGCCGAGGGCAAAACCGAAGAGCAGGCCCTGCCGCCCGATCAGCCGCATCCCGCCGCTCCTGTCTTCAGTATGCCGGCGCAGCTGGGCAAGGTTGCCGGAACCGAACAACGCCAGCCGATTCCTGCCGCGCCCCACGTGCGGCGTCTCGCCCGCGAAATCGGCGTCGACATTTACGAGGTCAAAGGCTCCGGCCCCGGCGGGCGCATCAGCGACGACGACGTGAAGCTTTTCGCGAAAGCTCTGCTCTCGGCCGCAACCGCCGCGGTCCAGACCCAGGCGCGGGCCGGCCACTTCGCCGCGCCGCAGCTCCCTGACTTCGCCAAGTGGGGCAAGATCGAGCGCGTCTCGATGCGCGGCGTTCGACGCAAAACCGCCGAGCATCTCGCCGAATCCTGGAACACGATTCCCCACGTCACCCAGCACGATCGCGCTGACATCACCGAACTCGAGCAGCTGCGCGCCCGCTTCGCTCCCAAGGCCGAAGAAGCCGGCGGCAAGATGACCGTCACCGCGATCGCGTTGAAAGTCTGCGCCGCGGCGCTGAAAGTTTTCCCGCAGTTCAATGCCTCGATCGACATCGAAAAAGAAGAAATCGTCTACAAGCAATACATTCACATCGGCGTGGCCGCCGACACCGAACGCGGCCTGCTCGTGCCCGTCATTCGCGACGTCGATAAGAAAAATATCGTCGAGCTGGCGGTCGAGTTGTCGCAGCTCTCGAAAAAAGCGCGCGACAAGAAACTCACCCCCGCCGATATGGAAGGCGGCACTTTCACCATCACCAATCTTGGCGGAATTGGCGGCGTCGGCTTTACCCCCATCGTGAATCTTCCCGAGGTCGCGATTCTCGGCCTCTCGCGCTCGCGTATTGAGCCGGAATGGATTCCAGAAAAAGATGGAGGCAAGTTCGAGCCGCGGCTGATTCTGCCGCTCTCGCTTTCCTACGACCATCGCCTGATCGACGGCGCCGACGCGGCCCGCTTCCTGCGCTGGATCGCCGAAGCGTTCGAGCAGCCATTCCTGTTGTCGGTGCAGGGATAATTTGTCATCCTGAGCGAAGCGAAGGATATATGCAATTTGCGGGCGGCGCACCATCGCCGATGTGAACATTGAGACTCTGAGCCCTGGAAACCTTCTTCTCATGACTGAGACCCGATCCCTCAACATCGCTGTAGTCGGCGCCGGTCCTGGCGGATACGCCGCCGCATTCCTGGCCGCCGACCTTGGCATGACCGTAACCTTGATCGATCCTGAAGTGAATCCCGGCGGCGTCTGCCTCTACCGCGGCTGCATTCCGTCGAAAACTCTGTTGCACGTCGCCAAATTGATCGAAGAATCGGAGCAGGCGAAAAATTGGGGAATTGAATTTGCCCCGCCTAAGATCGATCTCGCTCGCCTGCGTTCCTTCAAAGAAAATGTTGTCAAGAAACTCACCGGCGGCCTGGGTATCCTCTCCAAGCAGCGCAAAGTGAAATATGTGCAAGGCCGCGCCGCGTTTGAAAACTCCGCAACTTTGCGCGTAACCCAATCCGACGGTTCGTCGGAGTCTCTCGCCTTCGACCACATCATTCTCGCGACCGGTTCGCGGCCGGCCATTGTTCCTGCTCTCAAGCTCGACACCCCGCGCATGATGGACTCCACCGGCGCGCTGAATCTCGAAGATATTCCCGGCACACTCTTAGTGGTCGGCGGCGGCTACATCGGCCTCGAACTCGGCTCGGTTTACGCAGCGCTGGGCACGCGCGTTACGGTGGTCGAAATGTTGCCCGGCCTGCTTCCCGGTGCCGATCGCGATCTCGTCCTTCCCCTGCACAAGCGCCTCGAAAAAATGTTCGACGCCATCCTGCTTAACACCACCGTGGCTGCAGTCAGATTGGACAAAGGCAACGACGAAGGCAACGGCATCCGAGCGACGCTCAAAGCGCAAGACGGAAATATTCAGGAAAAGCTTTTCGACCGCGTCCTGGTTTCGGTGGGCCGCAAGCCCAACTCCGAAATTCCCGGCCTCGAGAAAACTCGCGTGCAAGTCGGCGAGCGCGGATTCGTTCAGGTCAACAAGCAACTGCAGACCGAGGATCCCGTGATCTCCGCCATCGGCGACCTAGTTGGCGAGCCCATGCTCGCGCATAAGGCAATGCACGAAGGCCGCACCGCCGTCGAAGCCATCGCCGGACACAAAGTCGCCTTCGAGCCCAACGCCATCCCCGCAGTTGTCTTCACCGACCCCGAAGTGGCCTGGTGCGGCCTGACGGAAACCCAGGCGCAAAAGGAAAATCGCGAAATCAAAGTCGCAAAATTTCCCTGGGCCGCCTCTGGCCGCGCCGTTACGATCGACCGCCCCGAAGGCATGACCAAGCTTGTCATCGATCCGCAGACCGAACGCGTACTCGGAGTCGGCATCGTCGGCGTCAGCGCCGGTGAGATGATCGCCGAAGGCGTGCTCGCCATCGAGATGGCAGCGCTCGCGCACGACGTCGCCAAGACGATTCATCCCCACCCCACACTTTCGGAGACGGTTATGAACGCCGCGGAAGTTTTTTTCGGCACACCCACGGACATCTACCGTCCCAAGCGCGCATAATGCGTCCAACACCGCAGCCAGATCGCAGCATCATTCCGATACAATGATTTTTCGCCGGCTCGATTCCTCCGCCACTCGTGTCCGCATAAGTCCGGGCGAGAAAAAGGTCATGTTCTCACTTTTCAAAACCATCTTCGTAAAGACGGTTCTCGGCGCCATGCTGTGCGCCGCCGTCTGTCCAATGCTGTCAGCTCAGTCTGCGCTTACTCAGATTCTGCAGCCAGGCTCGAAGCCCTCCAGCGCCGCTGCCTCGGATCCTCTGAACCGCACCACGCCCTCGGGCTGCGTGCTCGGCTTTCTGCAAGCCGCCCAGTCCGGCAATTACACCCTCGCCGCGCAGTATCTTCAGATGAGCGCGTCGCGCCGGCAATCCGAGGGCGAGCAGACTGCCAGCGAGCTCAACTCCGTGTTGAACAGTCCGGCCGCAGCCAGCGTGCGCGTGGGCGGATTCACTCAGCCGGAAGGAACTCCGCAGGAAGGCGTTCCGCTCGGCCGGCAAAAATTGGGAACCATGTCTTCGGGCGATGTGGAAGCCGACCTGGAACTGGTTCGCGTCTCCGATCCCAGCGCCGGCAAAATCTGGCTCGTCTCTTCCGAAACTCTCGCCAAACTTCCCGAACTCTACGATCAGGTTGAAGCGCGGCAGGTCGAGAACACGCTGCTTCCCCGCCTGCTCGGAAAGCGCCTCGGCGGCATGTTGGTGAAGCATGAGATTGCGGGGATGCCGCTCTGGCAATGGTTCGCGCTGCTGCTAGCGGCGCCCATCGCCGCCGGCGTGGGATGGCTTGTGCTCGCACTCCTTGGAATTCCCTTGCGCTGGTGGGCGCGACGGCGCGGCCAGGCCGATATCGCCAACTGGCGCTCCGTTTCCGCTCCCGCGTGGCTGCTCACCGGCACGCTGGCTCACCAGGTCTTTGCGCGCGATCTCGGCATGCCGCTGCTCACGCGGCACTATTACTTTCAGTTCAGCAACATCGCCCTGATCATCGGAGCCGCCTGGATCGCCTGGCGCGTCGTGCGCTGGTCGCTGCAACGCGTGCGCCGCCGTGCCCTGGCTCACGGACACGCCGGTACCGGATCGCTCATGTTGCTGGGCGAGCGCATCGTCAAAGCCGTCATCTTCATTGCCGGCGTTTACGCTGTGCTCGACAGCCTCGGTTTCGACATGAGAACCGTGCTGGCCGGCCTCGGCATCGGTGGTCTGGCCATCGGTTTCGGCGCGCAGCAGACCATCGCCAATCTCTTCGGCGGAGTCTCCGTTCTCGGAGACGAAGTCATTCGCGTGGGCGACGTGTGCACCTTCGGCGATCGTACCGGAACCGTCGAAGATATCGGCCTGCGCTCCACGCGCGTTCGTACCGATGAGCGAACCCTGCTGGCCATCCCCAACGGCACGGTTGCAACCATCAACGTAGAAAACCTCAGCCGCCGCGACAAGATTCTTTTCAAAACCAAGCTCGGCATGCGCCCCGAAACCAAGGCCGATCACATGCGCTTCGTGCTCGCCGAACTTCGCCGCCTGCTCTACAGCCATCCCAAGATCGAAGGGCAATCCGTTCGCGTCCGCCTGGTCGACATCTCCGGCACTTCTCTCAGTATCGAAGTGGTGTCCTACATTCTCACCCGCGACTTCAACGAATATGCCGCCATCCGCGAAGACCTTCTGCTGCGCATGATGGATATCATGGAAGATGCTGGCAGCGGCCTGGCGCTTCCTTCGCAAACGCTCTATTTGAGTCGGGATGCCGGCCTCGAAAAAGAAAAAGCCGAGAATGCTGCCCAAAAAATCGCCGAACTGCGCGACAGCAAGAGCTTGCCGTTCCCCGACCATCACGAGAAAGACAAAGCCGCTTTCAAAGGATCAATCGAATACCCGCCGGCGGAATCGGTGAGTAAAAGAGACGATCCCGCGAAGAAGTAGCTCCGTCCATTTATCAGCCTCTCATCCCAGGCAAGGCACTAGCCGTGTGCCAGCGCCGCGTCAGCCATTTCAGGAACAAGTGTGTCGGAAAATAAACGCACAGCGGCATCACGATTAAATAGATGAGCAGGTACGCCCACCCCGGTACGAAGTGCTGCTCATGGAAAAATGGCCCATGCGCCCAGTTCACATCGAACCCGGGCCGCCAGAAATAATTGATGGGAACCACAAGCCAAGCAGTCAGCGTCTGCAACCTCCATCCGCGCTCGTCGTAGCCCAGGCGCCAGATCGCCCACAGCAGCAATGGCGGCGTGGCCACATGAAAGAGACTCAGCAGCCGAATGAACAGCGGCAGCCCCGGATCGAACATGTATTCCGTTCCGCCAATCAAATGCCGGCCAGTCAGCAGCGCGCCTGCAAGATCAATCGTGTAGAGACTCTGAATCAGCAACAACCCGGACGCTACCCAGGAGAAAATTAGCGGACTTTCCAGCCAGAGTCCGACACCAACCAGAACATTCCCAATGTCGCAGAAGAAAAGAAAATTCTGCGCTCCATATTGCCGCCAATAGACCGGCGCCCAAACCAGAAGCCAGAGGGTCCAAACGATCTTGAGCCAGAGCGGCACGCGCATGCACGGCATTGTAGTAGTCCCGGCAACAGAGGGGTTCGCGAAATCGCGCCTCGGGACCGGCAACTACTTGAATTACCCCCGTAACTTGCCGCCCCTTACGACTGTACCTACGATGACTTGAGTATGGGTTACCAAGCTCTTCTCTTCTGCCCCGATGAAAAAACCGCTCGCACGGTGACGCAAGTCCTGAGCGAGCTGGAGTTCAACGTGGAGCCCTGCGTTGAAACGTTCGCAGCAGTTAAGAAGTTGATGGGCACGCACTTCGACGCTGTGGTAGTGGACTGCGATAACGAGCAGAATGCCACATTGTTATTCAAAAGCGCGCGCAACTCGACGTCCAACCAGGCGTCGCTTGCCGTCGCTGTCGTGGAAGGTCAGGCCGGGGTTGCCAAGGCGTTTCGCATTGGGGCCAACCTCGTCCTGACCAAACCCATCAATATCGAGCAGGCCAAGGGAACCTTGCGCGTGGCCCGCGGACTTCTGCGCAAAGGCGACCCCGTCAAGCCCGGCGCGCCGGCCGCCGCGCCAACCCCAGCAGCCGCTCCGTCTGCTCCGCCAAAGCCTGCTGCGGCCAAGCCAGGCCCGGTGGTAAAGCCGCTAGTTTCGGCGGCAGCTCCGCCGCGCCCGCCCGTGGCCAGCCCGGCATGGCCGGCACAGGGAGCGGTCCCTGCTGCGCATAATCCCGTCGCGCATGCTCCCGCTAGAGTTGAGGACGAGGTTCCCGAGATCAGCCTGGACGACGACGTTCCCGCGCCCATGGCAACTGCTCCCGCGCCAACGGCAACAAGCAAAATTTCCGCACCGCTTTCTCAAGCTGGAAAGTTTCCGGCATCGTTGATCCCGCCCGCATCGAGTCCAGCAAAACCTGCTCCCAAGCCTGCGATGCAGGCCGGTTCATCGGCCACGCTGGGCGGCGCGGCCGCCAGCGCCCCGGCTCCGGCGCGCGAAGCGGAAGATCCCGCGCTCGCGGCGTCATCGGCGACCAAGACCCACGAGTTCGACTCGCCCAAGTCTGAAGCGGAAACATCCGAGTTGCACTCAGCAGCACAGCCCGCGCCCACATTTACCTTTGGCGGCGCCAACGTGCCCGAAACCAGCGGCGGCAGCAAGAAGATTCTGCTGGTTGTAGCCGCAGTCGTGATCGTTGCCGCGGCAGCCTATGCTGGTTGGAGCTATTTTCAGGGACGTGCGAGTCGGCCCGTCGCCACCGCGCCCACGCAGTCGCCCCGGCCCATATCGCGTCCGTTGACGGAAAATTCAGCTCCGCCGCAACCTGCGGCCGCTTCTACAACGCCCGCTCCCGACACTTCGACGGCGTCGCAGCCCCCGGCGCCGGCCACGGCAGGCAAAGATGAAACTACGACTTCGGCCGCCGATACCACCGATTCTGCCCCTGAAAACGAGGCGCCAGCTTCCAGGCCGCATACCAGAAAGCCTGCAGCCGTGGCGTCAACGCCGGAGAAATCTGAGTCGTCCACAACTCCCGAGCCCGCCCCGCTTGTCGTGAAAGGCGGAGCCGTTCCCAAGACGCAACCGAAGACTGAGGCGGCCGACGCTGCCGCACCCAGCATGGTTGGAATGGCGACAGGCGCAGGCGCACCACCGCCAGACCTTGTGAGCGACTCGGCCAACGCCCCCGCTCCCGTGCTTCAGAGCGTGCACATTTCGCAGGGTGTGTCCCAGGGATTGCTGATCAAGAAAGTTCAGCCCATCTATCCTAGAGCCGCGCTGACCATGCACATTGAAGGTGCCGTGCAGTTGGCAGTGACGATCTCTAAGAGCGGCGACATCAGCAAGGTAAAGATCTTGAGCGGTGATGCGCGGCTGGCCAGCGCCGCCGTCGAAGCCGTCAGACAATGGAAGTACAAGCCGTACCTGCTCGACGGCGAGCCCGTAGAGATTCAGACCAACCTTACCCTCAACTTCAAGGCGCCGAACTGATTCACTCGCAGCCCTCGCGCTACCGCGCCGCGACCACATCGAAGGGCCGCATCATTTCGTTATCTTCGTGTTCCAGAATGTGGCAGTGCCACACGTACCTGCCTGCGAATCCTTCGAATCGCGCAATGATGCGCGTGACCATGCCAGGATCGGCGCGCACCGTATCTTTCCATCCTGCCTCGCTCGCATCGGGTGCGATCGCCGGTCCCGTGTACTTCACTTCTCCCTTGGTCCAGTACGTGGCGACATCGAAACTTCGCCGGTCGAGAATCTGAAAGCGAACCAGGTGTACGTGAATCGGATGCGAGTCGTCGGTCGTATTGATCAATTCCCATATCTCAGTCGAATCGAGCACGGGATTTTCCGTGACCGGCATGCTCCAGTGCTTGTTGCCGAGCAACATCGTCACCGGCCGTTGCACCAGATCGTCGATTTCCACCAGACTCAACGCCCGCGTCCTGACTGCGGCCGCCTCCGCAAGTTTCGGCACCGGGCGCAGGCTTTGCGGGATGGGGCCGGAATCCCGGCTTCCATTTTTCGCCACGCGAAACTGCAGGATCGCATTCGCGAAATCGTTTTTCAGCACGACATGGTTTCCGCCTTGCCCGGAAAAATCCACAATCAGATCGGCGCGCTCCGCCGGCGCCAGAGAAACGCGGTCCAGCCGCACCGGCGCGGAGAGCAGTCCCTGATCGGTGCCGATCTGATGGAAGACGAGACCGTTCGATAACGACAGGTGGAAGAACCTGCCGTTCGCTCCATTGAGCACGCGAAACCGGTACTTCCGCGGTTCCACTTCCAGATACGGAAACAGCTTGCCATTCACCAGAATCGCGTCCCCGAAAACTTCCGGGATCCACGGCTTCTTCGGATCGCCCGATACCGGATAATTCAGCTGGCTGTCCAGATCGAAGACGCGGTCGTAAATGGCCAGCGGAATTTCATGCTTTCCCCGCGGCAGGTCGAGCGAATCCTCAAATTCATCCCGCACCACGAACAGGCCCAGCAATCCGGCAAAAACATTCAGCCGGTTAATACCGAGAGCATGATCGTGATACCACAGCATGGCCGCTTCCTGACTGTTCGGATAGTGGTAAAGCGCGGACTTCCCCGGTACGAACCAATTCTCAGGATAGCCGTCGCTATCCGGCGGAGCCTTCGCCCCGTGCAGATGCACCACTGTCCGCACTTCCGGCTTGTCCGCGTCAGCGCCATGAATGCTGTGGTCGATGGGAAGGAAATGACGATCGGGAAGTTCGTTCACCCACTCCACCAGCAATCCCCGGCCGCTGCGCGTTTCAAAGGTAGGTCCCGGTGATGCCGCGCCTCTTGCCGACGTGCCGAACCCCCACTGCCGCGTGGGTTTGAGGTCGCGATGCATCCTGCTCTCGAACTGCCGCATCGAGACCCGGTAATAAGGAAGCTTGACCGTGGGATCGGCGGGGCTGGGGTGGTTTCCGCGGGGCTGCGCAATTTCAGGAATCGGCAGAGGGTCGACAAACTGGGCCAACGAACTGGCAGTGAGTTGAGTGCGAAATTTGGGTGCGGGCCCGCGCGACCCGCTCTGGTGCAGGGCTGCCGATACCGCCAGAATTCCGCTGCCGTGAAGAAATGCCCGCCGTGTGACGCTCAATGGGTTGCTCCCAGGCTAGAGTGGCAGAAAATTCGCCTTGAAAACAGCGGGCATGCGAAGCGTCTTCGCATGCCCGTTGGAGATAAACGAGGTTGATTGTACTTCAAAATTGAGGTTCGCCAGTGCTCGGATTCAGGAAGAGCACTCCATCGAAGCCCCGGTTGTGGGTGAAGTCGAACATCTGGCTGATCGAACTCGCGATGCCGTCGAAGGATCCCTGGCCAATGCGCTCTCCACCCAGCCAGTTGTCTTCGATGAAATGCGCGATCGACGACTGGTCGGTCACCGTGTGGTCGACAAAATTCTGCCGCGCCCACGGAGAGATGACCAGCAGTGGGATTCTCGGACCGTAACCGCAGCGGCCCAAGGCGTGAGGATTTGACGGGTTGACACCCGGCAGCGAGGTGAGCGCCGTGCCGCAAGCTCCCGGCCCGGTTAGCGCGTCCTGCGGCCCGGTCGACTGATTGACGATTGGTCCCAGGGCATGGTCGTACCACCCGTCAGAGTCGTCATACGTGATCACCACTGCCGTGCTCGACCAGGTTGGCAGCTTCTCCAGGAAATTAATGGTCGTGACCACGAAAGTCTGCTCGTCCAGCGGATCCGAGTATCCGGGGTGCGCATCCTGATAACCCGGAGCTTTCAAGAAGCTTACTGCCGGCAGATTTCCAGCCGCCGCGGCAGCATAGAAATCCAGAGTGTCGTAATCATGGTTGGCCGGACCGTCGTGACCGATCTCAGCTATCGATGCAGGCCGGGTGTGTTGCGGATTGGCGACTGAGGGCCAGTACGAAGACAACGAGTGGTGTGGAATATAGTCGCTTTCGGTCACGCCGGTGATTGGGGAAGTCGTGCTGCGGGCGCATCCCGTCGTTCCATTCGAGTTCACGATCCCGAGATTGAATCCGCCCATGAAGGTTCCGTAGCTTACGCCCGCCGATTTGAGCAGGTCCAGAATTGTCAGACTCGACATATTGGCCTGCGCGCGGGTGGGTGAAGCGCAGACATCACCGGTGGGGTCGGCGTCGCCGATCAAGGTCAATGATCCATCCGGGCCGCCAGAAACCTCATCGCCAGTCCCGTTCAGGATATTCACCGCCCCGTTGGTCTGACCGGAAATAAGATTCACGACGCCAGGCGATGACGGCCCAAAGGTCGATCCATGGAAGTTGTCGCTCAGCGCGAAATTCTGCGCATAGTTCCACATCGCCGTCACTGTGTTGCCGTCAAAGTAGCCCATCACCAGGCCGTTGGTCTGGGTCACACCCGAACCGGATGGCGGAGGACCCGCGGTTCCCGTGCTCAGCGGGAACAGGTCCATCAGCCCGCCGTCCGAGGCTTGTTGCTCGGGCATGTAGTCATGATCCTGGTCGTTGGTAAAGGCTTGCGAGCGATCCAGCCGGAACGGGTTCGAGGCGCCAGTGCCATTGGCCGGATTCAGGTTCGGGTTGTTATTCAACAATGCGTAGGTCAGGCCATTTACGGTTGGCGTGTTCGGAGCAGCGTAGAATCTGGGCTCGTCCGCAGGGTTGAGCGCATTGGGATAGGTTCCGAAATAGTGGTCGAAAGAAGAGTTCTCGTTGAAAATTACGACCAGATGTTTGATCGGCGTGGCCGTTCTGGCCGGAGCTTTCTGAGCCGGCTTCGACGCCGCAAACGCAGGTATAGCGGTCGGTCCCAGGGCGATGGTCAGTGCAAGCAGCACAGCCGTTGCCTTCCTGGGGGCTTCTAGGCATAGTTTTTCCGTCATCACTTCCTCCTCTATCCGAGCCAGCCCCGTTCCCCACAATCGTGACGCACACCACTAGCGTGCAGACTTTATGCGGAGGCCAGCTCGAGGAGCAACCATAGACGCACCATGTTTCAACCCAGTTTCAGGAATGTGAAAGGAGTATGAATTGATCGTAAACTTTTGTATCGAGAAAGCTGGAGTTTTCCACAGATTTATTTTCAGAATGTGACGAATAACCTTCACTGAGAATTTCAATGTGCATAGTCTGGTTCGCGTAGGGCCCCGATGAAGCGACGCGCAAGTCCTAGGAAACTCGCGACCCCCGCAACCTCCCCACGTGAGTGAGGGACAGACTGGGACATCGGAAAGCCAGGGCGCAGACAGCAAACCCGAATTGCTCGGGATCTCGACGCCCGCTGTGGGAGTGATCACTCCTAACGTTTTACCAACAGATGCTGGGTGAAGAAGAAGGGCGAAAAGGCTGCGAAGAGACGGTTGAGAGATGCGGCCTTTAAGGATGATCGAAATACCGTAGACGAACGGCGAATCGATCAAACCGCCGCGAAAGGCTTTAATGAAGGAAAGAGACTAGAAGAAGAGCCGACAAAGAAGAAAAAACGAACTAACGAACTGAAGAAACCGCACCGGAAACTCCAGGTCGTTAGCCGGGGCGTTGGAGTGTGCGCTCTACTGCCGCTGCATTACTTCGTCCACGACCGCTTTGCCGCCCCTATCCACATTGATCACCTTGTGGATTGAGGCGTATCCCGAGAGCGTGATGTCGATCTCGTAGTTGCCCGGATCGAGGGCCACCTCGAGCGGCGAATTCTTCTCCATTACGTGCTGGTTGATCGCGATCTGCGCGCCCTTGGGCTGAGTGTGGATGCTCAACACCGCCTGCCCCGCCTCCACGCCTTTTCCGCCAAACAGCCGCGACATCTTGCCCACGGAGTGGATGCTCTCGGCGTTGCCCAGAGGCCGCAGCGTGGGAGAGAAGTTGAAGGTCTGCCCCAGAACAAACTGCCCGTTCATGGTCTCATCCAGATAGCCGTTCATGCGCACCAGCACCACGTGCTGGCCTTTGTCCACGCTGACCTGCGCCGGAGTCCTGGCGCCCACGTCACGGCCATCGACATAAATATTGGCGCCGGCTGGATTGCTCTTGACGATCAGTGTTGCCATCAACTGAGCCAGGTGAACAATCGTCGAGGCGCGGTTGCCCGACATCACCGCAATGCTACGCGTGTCCGTCGAGTACCCTGGTTTGCTGACCGTGATCGAGTGGTTGCCGGGCTGAAGATTGGTCAGCGCAAACGGCGTAACCCAGGTCGGATCGGTGCGGCCATCGACCTGCACCTGCGCGCCTTGTGGGGTCGAATCTATGGCCAGCTGTCCCGGAACGATCACGGGGGCTGCCGGAGCGGCCTTCCGGCGCGCATTGCGCGACCTCGCGCTCTCTACTGGCGGATGCGACACTCCCTCCGCCCGTGTTTCTTCTGGCGCAGTGGCCTGGGCCTGTTGCGGAGCCGGCTGGGCTGCAGACTGGTCAGTCTCCGCCGGCGTCTCTGCAACAGGCGTGGGCCGCGCCGCACCGGCATCGTCATCGCCACTCTGGCTGTGGATGTAAATCGTCACCCCGATCCCGATCGCCAGGATCAGCGCGCCTGCCACGCCCAGCGAATAGAGCATCAGCCTGGGCGGGACGTTCTTGATTTCCTTGATCGCCTTCTCGGCAACTTCGCGCGGCTGAACCTTGGGTTTCTCATCGGCGCGATTTTGCAGGTTGCCGTCGAACATCGTCCCCCTGGGAGCCGGCTGCTTGACGAGCTCAATCTCAGGGGCCGGCGGCGGTGGCGGAGGCGCCACATAAACTTCCTTGAGCGGGGGCAATTCGGAGATTTCCGAAAAACTCGTCCCGCCTCCTCCGCTCTTGGCGCCTTCGGCCATCATTGGATCGACGGCGATTTTCGGGGACTCGTCTTCTGCCGGCGCCTCAAAGGTTTCGATTTCCGGCTCGTCGGCCACGGCTGAAGACATACGGGCCGCGGGCTGTTCCGCGGCGGCCAATGTCGCCTTCACGCTGGCCGTGATGAACTGATTCGACAGGTCGAGTTCGGGTATTTCCTCGTCGGCCGGGGAAGCGGCCGGAGAACTTGCTGGGGAAATTGCTGGAGAAGTTGCCGGAAAAGCCGCTGGCATCGCGGCGCCGCTTGCCACGCCGGCGGCTGCAGCCGCAGCTTTCGGCGCAACCGTCGGGGCCGGCTTTGCCACGGGGCGCGCCACCGCCGAAGCTGCAGAGGTCGCAGGCTTCGCCAACCCGGACGCAGGCGAGGCCATTGCAGCCGGCCGCGTTGCACCAGCCGGAGCGCTGGGCTTGGCTCCAGCCGGAGTGACAAATTTCGACTGCGCGGCCGCCTTGGCCTTGTCCGGTGCCATGGTGCCCTTCGCCGGCTCGGCTTTCTTTGCCGCCAGCGGCTTCGACTCTTTGCACTTTTCGAGATCGTCGAGCAGTTCCCGTCCGTGCTGGTAGCGTTGCGCGGGATCTTTCGCCAGCGCCTTCATGATCAGATCGCTCAAAAGCGGATGAACCTTGGGGTTTACATGGATGGGCGGAACCGGCGTGCTCTCGACAATGCTCTGCCGCAGCGACTCGATGTCGTCGCGATCGAACGCTCTCCGTTCCGTTACCATTTCGTAGAGCATCGCGCCCAGACTAAATAGGTTCGAGCGGCCATCGGTGGGCTGGCCTTGCACCTGCTCCGGCGACATGTAGTGAAGAATGGTGGGCAGTCCCTCGTTCACGTGATGCGCAAAGTTGCCTACGCTCGAAAGCCCGTATCCAAGAATTTTTACTGTGCCGTCCCAGCCGCACATGATCTTGGCCGGTTCCAGGCTGTAATGAACTACGTTGTGCGAAGCCGCGTGATCGAGCCCGCTGCTCAACTGCCGCCCGATATCGAGCAGGTCCCAGATCGTAAATCCTTCTTTGCGGGCCAGCATGGTGGCGATGCTGTTGCCCTGCACGTATTCCATGGCGGCGCAGAACTGGCCTTCGATTTCGCCCGCACCGTAAACGTTGGTGATATTCGGGCTGCTCAAAGCCTTGGTGCTTTCAGCTTCCGCGAGCAGCGCTTGTGCCAGCGCCGCGCCGTTTTCGCCGAACGCGCTGAGTTGGATCGCCTTCAGGGCAATCGTTTGTCCGCTCTCTGGGTCGTTGGCTTTGTACACCGCGCCAGTGGGCGAGTTCGCCAGTTCACTGAGGATTTCGAAGGGGCCGATTTTCGTAGGCATGTCGCTCTTTGCTCCATTCCATCGCGAACCCTTTCGCGCGCTCACGACAAGGTTCGACCGGCCCGAAGCCGGCGGATAGGGCATCAGTAGGATAGCGCCGTACCTCCCTCCGTTCGAGTTACCAAGGTAAGCGGAAATTCAGGCGTCAGCCGTCCGGCGTCGGACCTCAGACCTCGGGTGCATGGAGTCGCGTCGCGGGCGTTGCACGAATGCCGTGCCGGAGGCAGGGCTGAAAATCACCTCCGGCATTTCCTGCTTGCGACCAGAACGTTCACGCTGCTGCACCATGCCTGCTACACGACGCTGAAGGCCGAAATTCCGTACCGTAACTTCCGCTTACGTCGGCAGTTTCAATGGATAAGCGGCGCCGTGACATTTGTCATGCGGGCGCGATGACGATCTCCACTTGCAGGCGGGGCAGGTCCCGCGAAAATATAGACGCATGACGGCGATTCGTGGAATTGACCCTGTGGCCACGAGCCAGCGCGAATCCGGTTCGGTTGTCTGGGGCGAGCTTCTTCGTCTATTCTGGACGCACCGGGACGTGCCTGCCCGCCTCTCGGTTCTCCCTGGGGTTCACTCATGACTCTGACCCGGTTTGTCACCAAGAACGCCTTCCGCAACAAACGCCGCAGCACGCTTACCGTATTGAGCATCGCTTTTTCTTTGCTCCTGCTCACGCTGATGATGACCATCTGGCATGCCTTCTATGCCGACCAGGGCAGCGCCGAATCGGCGGAGCGCCTGGTGGTCCGGCATCGCGTTTCCCTCACCTTCACGCTGCCCATCTACTACCGGGAAAAGATCCGGGCAATTCCCGGCGTAGTGTCGGTGGTGCCTGTGTCTTGGTTTGGCGGAATCTATAAGGATCAGAAGCCGGAGAATTTTTTTGCGCAATTCGGCACCGATCCCGACGAATTCTTCAAGACGTTTCGCGACATCTCGATGCCGGAAGATCAAATCAAGGCCTGGCAGCGCGACCGCCAGGGAGTGATCGTCGACGATTACCTCGCCAAAAAATATGGATGGAAGCTGGGCGACCGCATCGTGCTGCAGGGAACCATCTATCCGGTGGATCTCGAACTGAACATTCGCGGCATCTTCCACTCGAATCCTGACAACAAGTCGGTTTACTTCAACACTAAGTATGTGGAAGAAGCCGTGCCCTTCTTCAAGGGACAAGCCGGTACATTCAGCGTTCTGGCGGCGTCTCCCGCAGACGTGAGCACGATTGCCAGCGCGATCGACGATATGTTCCGCAATTCACCGCAGCCCACCAAGGCGGAAAGCGAGAAGGCGTTTGGCCTGGAATTCGTCGCCATGCTGGGCAACGTGAAGGCATTTATTCTCAGCATCTGCTCAGCGGTAGTGTTCGCGACGCTGCTGGTCTCGGCCAACACCATGGCCATGTCGATCCGCGAGCGCACGCGCGAAGTCGCGGTGCTCAAAACGCTCGGCTTCACGCGCCGCGGCGTGCTCGGGCTGTTCGTCAGCGAAGCGGTGGCGCTGTCGCTGGCCGGAGGTGTGATCGGCGCCGGCCTGGGCAGGGCGATGGTCTTTGGGTTCGAACATTCGCCCCAGCTAACATTTTTCCCGCTGACGATGACGCCGGGGATCTGGGCCATAGCGCTGCTGACCTCGGGAGTGGTCGGATTGCTGAGCGCGGCTGTGCCGTCTTATCACGCATCGCAGGTAAATATTGTGGACGGTCTGCGCCATATCGGGTGAGTAGCGCCGTCGTCCCGACGGTTTGGTTTTGGTTTATGTGGGGACAGCCGCCTTCGGCTGTCCAGTCGAGCGCAGCTCGACGGCAACGGCACTTTATGTAGGACCAACTTATGACGCTGGGCAGTTTCATCGTGCGCAACACCTTCCGCAACAGGCGGCGCAGCCTGCTGACCGTGTTCAGCATCAGCTTCTCGCTCTTGTTGCTGACGCTCATGATCTGCATTTGGCGCTCGTTTTATGTCGACCAGGTTGCGCCCGAAGCCTCGCGGCGCGTGGTGACGCGGGATCGGGTCTCGCTGGCGTTTTTTCTGCCTGCGTTTTATCGCGACAAAATTCGCGCTGTACGAGGAGTGACCGCGATCGCTCCCATCACCTGGTTCGGCGGCCGCTATATCGACGACCGGCCGGAGCACTTCTTCGCGCAGCTGGCCACCGATCCGGATGAGTACATAAAAGTCGCGTCCGACAAGATCGTCCCGCCGGATCAACTGAAGGCGTGGCAGCAGGATCGCACCGGGGCGCTGGTGGATGTGACCCTGGCCAAAAAGTATGGCTGGAAAATTGGCGACCACATTACGCTGCAGGGCACGATTTTTCCGGCGAACCTGGAGTTGACCATTCGCGCCATCTACCACCGCGATCCGCCGCAAAACGCGCTGTATTTCAACAGCAAATATCTGGAAGAAGCGGTGCCGTGGTTCAAGGGGCAGGCGGGATGGTACGCCACGCAGATCGACTCAGCCGAGGATGTAGGGCGAGTGTCGAAGGAGATTGACGACATGTTCCGCAACTCGCCCCTGCAAACCAAAACGGAAAGCGAGAAAGCGTTTCAGCTGGGATTCGTCGCCTCGCTGGGCAATGTGAAAGCATTCATTCTCGGAATCTGCGGCGCAGTGGTGTTTACCATCATGCTGGTTTCGGCCAACACCATGGCCATGTCGGTGCGCAGCCGGACGCGGGAAGTGGCCGTGCTCAAGACGCTGGGCTTTACCCGGCAGCGGGTGCTCTCGATTTTTGTCAGCGAATCGGTGACCCTGGCGGTCGCGGGTGGAGTCTTGGGGATTCTGGCCGCGATCCCGTTGATCTGGTTCCTGACGCGCAGTTTTGTCGCGCTGGGAGTTCCGCTGTCGATGAAAGTGAATGCGCCAACCGCCGCATTATCGTTGTTCGCGGCGCTGGCTTTGGGGTTGGTGAGCGGCTACTTGCCGGCGTTCAACGCTTCGCGCATGAACATTGTCGACGGATTGCGGCACATTGGGTGAGTGAGAACTATTTATGGCGATACCGATCAGTTACAACATCCGCAACTTGAAGCTCCGCAAAGGTCTCACGCTCATGACCGCGCTCGGCATCGCGCTCACCGTGACCACGGCGATCTTTCTCATGGCGCTGGTCGCGGGACTCGACCGCGCCTTCGTCAGCAGCGGCAGCCCGCTGAACGTGCTGGTGCTGCGCAAAGGATCGGAAGCGGAACTTTCCGGCGGCTTCGACGCGTCGCTTTTCCCCACACTAAAAACTCTGCCCGGCATCGCCAAAGACAGCCACGGTGAGCCGATGGCCTCGGGCGAGTGGGTCGTGGTCATCGTTCTGCCGCGCAAAGACGGCACCGGCGAAGTGAACGTGACCGTGCGCGGGATGATGCCCGACGGTCTCGAAATGCGCCTGCTTCCCGGCGGCAAAGACAATCAGCCCGCCGTGAAGTTGGTTGCGGGACGCTGGTTTCAAACCGGCCAGCGCGAAGTTGTGGTGAGCAAATCCATACAGCAACGCTTCACTCACGCCAACATTGGCGACACCATGCAGTTCGGCAAAGGAGCATGGAAAGTGGTTGGAGTCTTCGACGCGGGCGGCTCCGCCTACGAATCGGAAATCTGGGGCGACGTGAACCAGATGGCCTCCGATTTTGACCGCCAGGGAGGATACGCCTCGGCCTATCTGCGCGCAACCGATCCCATTTCGGCCCAGGCACTGGTGAATCGCGTGAGCGACGATCAGCGGCTGAAGCTCGAAGGCATGTTGGAAACCGATTACTATGCCAAGCAAACCAGTTCCGGCACGCCCATTAAAGTCATCGGCTGGGTGGTGGGGGTGATCATGGCGATCGGGTCGATTTTCGCCGCCATGAATACAATGTATGCGGCCGTGGCGTATCGCGGCCGCGAAATCGCCACCCTGCGCGTCATCGGTTTTTCGCGGCCGGCGATTTTGACTTCCTTCGTACTCGAGTCCTTGCTGCTGGCCCTGCTCGGAGCGATTGTCGGCATCCTGCTGATGTTACCGTTTAACGGAATGCAGACGGGAACGTCCAATGCTGTGACGTTCAGCGAAGTCGTATTCGCGCTGCGCATTACGCCGGGGGTTGCGATCAAGGCGGTTATTTTTGCGCTGATCATGGGCTTCGTGGGCGGACTCGCGCCGGCGTGGCACGCAGCCCGGCAGAATATTCTGTCGGCGCTGCGAGGATAGAGCGCAGCTTACGAAACTTCCAGGGAGTTAGAGTCGTAACTCTTTTTATGGCGATTGAAACGAGAACCGATAGCAAACACGACGATCTCCAGAGCCTGCGCATCGACCGCTCGCAGCGCGGCAATAGCGGCGGCGACGCTCCGGCCTGGGCCCGGCGCTACATTCTTGGCGGCATCGCCGTCGTGGTCCTGCTTGGCATCGTTACCCTCGCCTATCGCGCGTATTCTTCCGACGTGCCCGAGGTCGAAGTCGTCCGCGCCTCCGCCGAGACCGGTTCGAACGACGCTGGCGCGACTGTGCTCTCGGCCACCGGATACATCGTTGCCCACCACACCATCAACGTGAACTCAAAGGTCACCGGCCGCCTGCAGTGGATCGGAGTGGAAAAGGGCGACAAGGTCAAGGAAGGCCAGGTGCTCGTCCGGCTGGAAGATCAGGAATTTCGCGCTTCGTATGAGCAGGCCAAGGGCGCGGTGGAAAATGCGCGCGCCTATCTCGAGGAGTTGCAGCACGGGTCGCGGCCGGAGGAAATCCAGGAAGCGCAGCACAATTTGGACGAGGCTCGGGCCACGCTCGCCAATGACCGGGTAACGCTTGATCGCACAAGAGAACTCGCCGGCGCGGGCGTTGACTCGCGCCAGCAACTCGACGACGCTACCGCCAAGTTCGAAGCCGACCAGGAGCGTGCCGATTCGCTGGGCAAAGCGTTTGAACTGGCCAAGATCGGACCGCGCCCTGAAGAACTTCTCCGCGCTCAGGGCGCTCTCACCCAGGCGCAAGGCCAGCTCGACTACGCCAAGTCGCAGCTCGATGCCACCGTGATTCGCGCGCCGGTGACCGGCACCATCCTTGACCGCACCGCGGAAAAAGGAGAGCTGATCACCGCGCAATTTGCCAGCGCCGCTGCCGGAGGGCCGCAGGGATCGGTCGTGTCGCTCGCGGACTTGAACGACCTGCAAGTCGAACTCGATATTGCGCAGGCCGACTTCGCGCGCCTCGGGCCTGCGCAAAAAGCCATCGTCACCACCGACGCTTATCCTGACAAGCAGTACGACGGCGTGATCGCGCAGATTTCGCCCGAAGCGAACCGGCAGAAAGCCACGGTGCAGGTCAAAGTGCAGGTGTTGAATCCCAACAGGTATCCCGGCGTGCAGCTTCGGCCGGAGATGAACGCCACCGTAAGATTTCTCGCCAACGAAGCTCCGAAGAGTACCTCGGGGCCGGCGGGGGTGTTCGTTCCATCGACCGCCATGCACGACCGTGACGGCAGGAAAATTGTATTCATCGCGTTCAACGGCAGAGCGGTGGCGCGGGAGGTTCACATCACCAGCGAGCGCAGTGACGGCGCCTTGGTCGACGGCCTGGTCGGCGGCGAAAACGTCATCACCACCGCGCCGGCAACTTTGAAGGACGGGGACAGAATCAAAATCAAGGGTCAATCGTAATATGGCTCAATCGTAATAAAGCTGAATCGTAATAACGATCAATCTAAAAGCAACGGGGCAATCTAAACAACGGGCAATCGTAAAATCTTGGAGAAGGAGCCATCATGAGCACGGTCGCAGAAACCAACGTGGCGACGAGCACTAAAGTTGTGCAGGTTCGCGGCGTCAGCAAGATCTTCAAACGCGATGCCTTTGAAGTGAAGGCGCTCGACGACGTCTCGATCGACATCGCCAAGGGCGAATTCCTGGCTCTGATGGGCCCGTCGGGATCGGGCAAAACGACGCTGCTGAACATGATCGCGGCGATTGACCGCCCAACGTCAGGCGAATTGCTGGTGCAGGGGCAGGATATTTTCCGCTTCGGCGACGCGCAGATCGCGCGCTGGCGCAACGAGCACATCGGCTACGTCTTCCAGACGTTCAACCTGATTCCGGTGCTCACCGCATTCGAGAACGTAGAGTTGCCGTTGTTGCTGACCAAACTGACGGCGCAACAGCGTCGCGATCATGTGCTCACCGCGCTCAAGCTGGTCGGACTGGAAGATCGCGTTGGTCATCTGCCCAAGCAGCTCTCCGGCGGACAGGAGCAGCGCGTCGCTATCGCCCGCGCGATTGTCAGCGATCCCACGCTGCTGCTTGCCGATGAGCCTACCGGCGATTTGGACAGTCATTCGGCGACGGAAGTGCTGGAAATCCTGAAGCGGTTGAATGAGGACTTTCACAAAACGATCGTGATGGTGACGCACGATCCGCATGCCGCGTCGTACGCGCATGTAACGCGGCATCTGGAGAAAGGAATGTTGCTGCCGCCGGGATAGGCTGGTCTGAGCTGCTTTTCGCGGCAATCACCAATCAAGAATTGCTTGCTATCCCGCGTGCGCCAGGTGTGCGGCCGGGTTTGATGTTGAGGTTAGGGTCTGCGACTCGGCAACCCACAACCACGCCCGGCGTCCACTGTTGGAAAGCACGGCCTGCGCCTCGCCGTACTCGACGAGCCGGTTCAGCACGGTCGTCACCGAAGCCATCGGATCTTTGTGCCGCGCCAGCATGGCCGGCATCTTCTGCTGGAAATAGTCGCAAATCTCGCGCGCGCTCAGGGCGTGGCCGGCTTCCATCAGGATCATGCGGCAAGCTTTTGTGAACCCAGGCTGCCGGCCGTTGCTCTTGCGATCGACCAGTTCCAATAACTCTTCGTTTAAGACGCCATCGCCGAACAGATTGGCGAGACCCGCGATGGTTTGCTTGACTGTGCCGATGCGCTTCATGACTTCGGCCCGCTGTTGCAGTAGCTGGCGCAGTTCCTCGTGCGCCTGGCGGATCACTTCCTGCACGTGGCCGACATCATATCGGTCGACCGGCCTTGAGCCGTTTGCTTTCTGCCCGTTTTCCATACATCCCCCAAAGAAAATGTCGACACGCCTCTACAAGCACCGCGAAGCAGCTATATCCGATTCATGCCGCCTGATTCGCGGCCGCCAAACTTCCCTTCTATCTATACGCAGGATCTGGTCACCGCGTTCCTTCGATTTTGTTTCCCACGATTTTGTTCTTCACTCGCGGGATCGAATCTGGCCTGCATCTGTTGAGATTAGACGATGCAATGGCCAATTGGTTAACAGCAGAGTCGAAACAGTGACCAACACACAACAGAAAGGGATGAGACCACGGACAATCAGGCTGGATAATCTGCGGAGACATGAGGAAGGTTTGGCGGCGGCGACGCGAGTTTCAATCGCACTTCCGACGACACCTTATGATTTTCTAATCCGGGTTAGCTCTGCGAGTTCCGATTTCTCCCTTTGGGATGGAGACAATCGTTAGGTCTGCCATGGGGGCAGACGTCTTCCAAATCCGGCATTGTTTCCTTTTGGGAGCCTTATCTCAGCGACCCAGGGCAACTCTCGGCCTTGAGGCAACGCGAGTTCCCGCTGGACTCCGATAGTACCAAGTAACAGAGCCACTTCGTGACCGCAGTTGCCAAATCCGTATTAGCCCCGGCACCCTTGCGCGTGTTGCTGGTGGGCGCGAAGGAAGAAGATTTCTTCCTGATCCGCGAGATTCTGGAGCGCAATCGCCGAGCCCTGCCCACCGAGCTCGACCATGCCCACTCGCTCGACGAAGCCAAGACCATGCTGCAGCACCATGCCTACGGCCTTGTGCTGTTCGAGCACGAAGCCGGAGACGCCGAGGCCGTGCGGCTTCTGGGAGAATTCTTGCACGTCGGCGTTTCGCTGCCTTTTATTCTGCTGACCGAAGGCGCGGATGAAAAAACGGTTGCCGAGATCATTGAAGGGGGCACGTGGAATTGCCTGACCAGGTCGCAACTCGACGGCGCGACCCTGATTCGCACCATCCGCAGCACGCTCGCGTTGCACTCCATGCAGCAGGGCCAACAGGCGGCGGAGGAGAAGCTGCGAAAGCTGTCGCGGGCGGTCGAGCAATCGGCCGACACCGTGATGGTGACCGACCGCGGCGGAATTATCGAGTACGTGAATCCCGCATTCGAAGCGCTGACCGGTTTCACTTCCACCGAGGCCTGCGGCAGGACTCCACGAATCCTCAAGTCGGGCGAGCAGGGGCCGGAATTCTACCAGGCGATGTGGAAGACCGTTCTGGAGGGAAATGTTTTTCGCGGCATTCTGGCAAACCGCAAAAAGAGCGGCGAGCTGTATTACGTGGAGGAGAATATCTGCCCGGTGCGCGATGCCGAGGGCCGCATCACGCACTTCATTTCCAACGGGCGCGATCTCACCGAGCGTATTCGACTCGAAGGCCAGCTTCTGCAGGCGCAAAAGATGGACGCGGTGGGGCGGCTCGCCGGAGGTGTGGCTCACGACTTCAACAACCTGCTGACCATCATCACCAGCTACGCGGAACTCGCGCTCGACGGCGTGCCGCGCCCCAGTCCGGTCGAGGCCAAGTTGAGCGAAATCCTGCTGGCAGCGCGGCGGGCCGCCGAATTGACCCGCCAGTTGCTGGCTTTCAGCCGCAAACAGCCGCAGGCGCTGCGCGTGGCCGATTTGAACCAGGTGATCGCAGACATCGCCAAAACGCTGCCCCGGCTCATCGGCGAAGATATCGAATTCAGTTTTTCGCGGGGCGCCGGCCTGGGACGGGTGCGGGTCGACCCGGTGCAAGTCGAACAAATCCTCATGAATCTTGCCGCCAACGCGCGCGATGCCATGCCGGAGGGCGGGCACTTCAGCATCGAAACTTCGGCTGTGATGCTGGACGAAGCCTATGCCGACCAGAAAAATGCTTTGATTCCCGTGGGCCACTATGCCCTGATCACGATCACTGATGATGGTCCGGGAATTCCGCCACAACATCTGGCGCATATTTTCGAACCGTTCTTTACCACCAAGCCTCCTGGAGAGGGTACCGGGCTTGGACTCGCCACGGTGTACGGGATCGTCAAGCAGAATCGGGGATTCGTCTGGGCTTACAGCGAGCATCAGATGGGTACGGTCTTCAAAATTTATTTGCCGTGTGTGGGCGAACAGCACCGTGCGGATGAGGTTGAGCCTGCGAGGATGGAAGCCGTTGCCCGCGGATCAGAAACCATTCTGCTGGTTGAAGACGAAGCGGCGGTGCGCCGCGCCGCCGCTGAATTTCTCCACCAGCAGGGCTATACGGTGCTCGAAGCCAAAGACGGCCTCGATGCACTCGAACTGGCGAGAAAGCACAGCGCGACGATTCACCTGGTGGTTACGGATGTGGTGATGCCGAACATGAGCGGCGGCCAGCTCGCCACCGAACTCGCCAATTTGAGGCCGGAAACCCTGTTGCTCTTCGTCTCCGGTTACGCCGGCAAGACCATCCTCGACCACAAGGTCATCGATCTCGAAACCAACTTCGTGCAAAAACCCTACACCCTGAAACAACTCTCCGGAAAGATTCGCGCCGCTCTCGACGAGAAGCCGAACCAGAAGCTCGCCCAGAAGCTCGACGAGGGTCGGGAGGCGGTTTCTGAACCCCGCGTATAACGCTGCGCCGGCAGGGTAACCCGCGATGGATGCTTCGAACTGATTTCTCGAGACCGGTGAGAGCAGCTCAACGCGGAATGCGGGTCAGCCGGCCGTTTTTCAGCGTAAAGCGATCGCCGCGCCAGGTCACCGTGCGCCCCGCGAAACTTGCAATCCACACCAGAACCGCAATCAAATCGCGAACCGGCAGCAACCACAAATGCTTCAGCAACTGATGGTCGTGCAGCACTGACCTGCCCACCGCAAAGGCCACTGCCAGCCGCAGCAGCACGACGACGCCGAGCACGGCCCACGACCACGGCGCGGCATGGGCCGCGATCAAATTGAGCAGGGCCCATATTAGGCCGAATGTCGCAATCATTCCCGCGTATCCACCGGCACGCGCGGCACGCACACCGCGTGCCCAGCGTAATTGATGAGCAAGAAACTCGCGCAGGCTGTAGGGCGGAAGATGGGTCTCCACGACGACATCGGAAAGATGAACCTGCCGGCCCAGGTCCCAGATCCGCCGGCCAAGTTCATAGTCGTCGGCGAGAAAATCGACAATGGGCAAGAATCCGCCTGCCTGATCGAGATGGGCGCGGCGGAACGCGAGAGTCGATCCCAGGCCGAAGCGAAGTCCACCCTCGATCTGCCGCGCCACCAGCACTCCCGCGCAGAAATCCGTGCTGATGCCCAGAGACTCGAGATGAGACCCCAGCGTCGGCGAAGCCACTCCACGATAGAGGCAAGTAACCATGCCGACTTGTTTGTCCGTAACTTTACCCTCCGCAACTTTATCGTCGGCCAGCGGAGCGATGACGCGCCTGAGATAGTCGGGCTCGACCTGAATGTCGCTGTCGTTGATGAGCAAGTACTCATGCCGGACAACAGGCAACATCTGCGCCAGATTGCTGACCTTCACATTGGAACCGAGAAGTTTGTCGCACACTACCAATCGAATCGCACGCTGTGGAAATTCCTGCTGGAGCTGCCGAACGCTGACAACCGCGGGGTCGGCGGGATCGCTCACCCCGAAAATAATTTCGTACTCCGGATAATCCTGCAGGCAGTGGCTGCGGAAACTCTTGTAGATATCCGGATCGGTGCCCTTGAGCGGCTTAAGAATCGAGACGGGAGGAAGCGATAGTGTGGAGCGGGCGCTCATGCTCGCTTCACCCACGCGCAGAAATCGAAACGCGCTCCAGAGGCATAGCAGATAGTAAGAAGAACTGGAAATGCAGCCGGCGATTGCAACGAACTGGATGAGCCTGATGGCGGAATGGATCATGCGCGAACGCAGCCTTCGGCGCTCAGAAACCGGGATCCTTCAAAACTGCCGGCATGTGCACAGATCCTTCGGGGCCAAATGCGGCGCGTCAAAACGACAGACTCGGGAGCGTGCACTACTCGTAGCGCAGCGATTCGATCGGATCGAGATTCGCCGCCTTCCATGCCGGATAAATCCCGAAGACCAGCCCGACTCCAGCAGCGGAACAGAATCCAAAGGTCACCCAAAACATCGACATGCGGGCCGGAAGCGATGGCCACAGCGCTGGAATCAGCCACACGACAATCGCTCCGAACAGTACACCAATCACGCCGCCAACCGCGGTCAGAATAATTGCCTCCAGCGTGAACTGCAAAAGGATGTCGCGTTTGCGCGCGCCAATCGCTTTGCGCACGCCAATTTCGCGCGTGCGCTCGGTCACGCTTACCAGCATGATGTTCATTACGCCCACGCCACCGACGATCAGCCCGACGCTGGAAATCGCGAACATGCCGACAAACAGCGCGCCGGTTAGCTGGTTCCAGAAATCGGAAATCGAGTCCGAGGTCATGATCGCAAAGTTATCCGGCTTGTCGAACGGAACTTTCCGCCGCCGCCGCAGCAATTCCCGAATCTCGTCCATCGCCTTGGGCATATCGTCGTGCGAAGTGGCCTTGACGCTGATGATGTACTGCTTCATCTCCGGGTGCAGCGTCTTGAAAGTTCTGAGCGGGAAAAAGACGCGATTATCGTTCGGATCTTTCCCGCCTCCAAACACCGATTTAATCTTCGACACCGTGCCGATCACCACGAACAGGCGTCCCTCGATGTTCACTTCTTTCCCAAGCGGATCCTCATCGCCGAACAATTCGTGCTGGGTGTCGTAACAGAGAAGGACCACGGGGGCGCGGTGCTCGTCGTCAAAGTCGCTGAACCAGCGGCCGCTGGCTACGGGCAAGTCGAAAACGTCCTTAGCCTCCGCCATGTCCCCTTCGAGGATGGTGTTCTTCGCTTTTTTATCCTTGTACTTGACCGCATAGCTGCCGACTCCAAGTTCGGGGCGGAAGAGGCGCAAACCTGCCGACACTGCTTTGACGTGTGGCAGATCCCGCATCGCCAGCGCATCGTCATAGGTAAGCTCCTTGCGCTTGCGCATTTCGTCGGTCATGCGGCCAAAGGTGAAGAAGTCCAGGTGGAAGACGAAAATGACATTCGATCCGATGCTGGCCACCAGGTCGTGGACGTTGTCGTCAAGACCGTGACCGATCGACGAAACACCGATCACCACGCCCACCCCGATCACGATCCCGAGCACGGTTAGCGCCGAGCGCAGCTTGTTGCCGCGGATGGTGTCGGTTGCCATCTGGACAATTTCGCCGAATTCGTCTTTGCGCATCATGGGAGAAAATTTTCTACATTTCAAAGCGCAGCGCCACGATGGGATCGAGCCGCGCCGCCTTGCGCGCGGGATAGACTCCGAAAAACACGCCCACGCTGGCTGCGACCAGCAATCCCGCCGCGACAGCCCACAGTTTGATCGCCGACGGCATACCGATCAAGGCCGTCACGACCTCGGCGAAGAAGACACCGGAGAGAACTCCGAGCGCGCCGCCGATCAGCGCCAGAATCAGCGCCTCAATCAGGAATTGCAGCAGCACGTCGTCGCGCCGGGCGCCGAGCGCCTTGCGAATGCCGATCTCGCGAGTGCGCTCCGTCACCGACACCAGCATGATGTTCATAATGACGATGCCGCCGACCACCAGCGAGACGCCGGCAATGCCGATGGTCGCCATAAAAAACGTATTGCTCAACCCTGACCAGATTCCGAGCAGGCTGGCGTTGGTTTCAATCTCGAAGCTGTCGTCCTGCCCCGGCCGGTCGTGGCGATGCGTCCGCAGCGCGACCCGCGCCTCGTCAATCGCCTGATTCAGCGGCGCGCCGGTCGCGGCCGCCTTGCCCCAAATCCCGATGCTCGCGTTGTGCGAGCCGTATTGTTTCAAGTAGACGGTGATCGGGATCAGCACGTAATTGTCGGCGCTCTGGCCCAGCGTCTTGCCTTTCTTTTTTCCGACGCCGATCACCTGATACGTCCAGCCATCGACCCGAATTTCCTGGCCCAGCGGGTCGGCCGCGCTGAGCAGGTGTTCGACAATATCGGTGCCTACGACGGCTACCTGCAGGTGATTGTTCAGATCGGTTTCGTTCACCATGCGGCCGGAAGTCAGGTCAGTATCGAGAATCGTGGCGATGGACGGCGTGATGCCCTGAATCGTGGTGTCTTCGATCGATTGTTCTTCGTGCTTTACTTTGCCGGTGCCCTGCATGAGCGCGCCTACATAATCGCAGTGGCGGCAGGCGTCGCGCACCGCTTCATAGTCTTCCAGGTCCAGGTTCTTGCGCTTCTCGGCTTCCAGGAAGTGATCGACATTCGTCTCCACTGCCGACATCTTCGAGATGATGAACACGTCGGCGCCGAGGTTGAAGATTTTCTTGGCGACGTAATCGTTAATGCCGGAGACGAACGTGACCACGGCAATGACCGAGGCAATCCCGATCACTACGCCCAGCAGAGTCAGCACCGAACGCAGCTTGTTCGCCCAGAGCGAACGCAGCGCAATGCGGATGGATTCGATGATATGCATGAAGCGGGTCTGCCGAGCAATGCCGAGGGCCCAGGGCCCCGGCATCAGTCTAACAGCGAGGCTGGTTGTCCCGCACGATCTGTGGCTGGGATTCGCGCCGGGGCAGTGACCGGCGGTTTGCGGGGTACGGAGTTTGCTCCTGCGTGCAGGCGCAGAATTACTCTTCCTGGCCCAGGGAGCAATTGAGGTTCACGTTTTGGATATAGATTCCGTTGTTGCCGACGCGATCGTCCTCGAACGCCACCGCAGCGGTTCCGGTGCGCGAGATGGCAGCTGCAAGACGCGCCTTGTTCGAGAGCACCGACGAAACCGGGAACTGCGGGCAGAGCGCGGCGCCACTGCCAGAGAGTTTGACGGCTTGAATGGTCGACGCCCCGTAACTCTGCTGGTCTACCCAAAAGGTGAGCGCTCCGCTGCCCATGGGCACGGTTTCGACGAAAATCTGCTGATCGGCGCCGAGAGGCACAATAGCCAGACCGTCGGCGCCCCACTGCGGCACGCCGGACGAGTTGAACTTCTGTCCATAGACGCCGTTGAGCACCTGATTGCCGTCTTCCTCCGTCCAGAAGACAAAAACTTCTTGAGTGAAGATGCGATAAGCCGCAGCAGGGGAAACTCTGACATTGGCCGGATTAGCAGAAACGGCCGATCCGTTGTGCGGGAAGGCCTCGGTGCCGTCGGCGAGAATGTGCTGCGCGAAGACCTGCAATGCCGGGGTGCTGGTGTACCAGGCGAAGACCGCCCCACCGCTGCCATCGTAAACAAAGTAAGGAAAGTTCCCGAACTGCAGGGAGCCGGTATCGAAGATATCGACGTTGCCGGTGCCCCATAGAAGAGCACCCGTTGCAGAGACTTTGTTGGCGCGGAGTTGGGAATCGCTGCCGAAGCCGGAATTGCGCACCCAGGACACGATCACCGAACCGTGATCGGCGGCGTGCAGATCGGCCAGGGAATAATCGTAGCCGGTCTCGCTGAATACCACTCCGCTGCCCCACTGCGGCTCGCCGGCAGCGTTCAGCTTTTGGAGGACGACGTCGCTATTGCTGGTCCAGGCGACGACGATGTTACCGTCGCTCGTGCCGGTAATCTTGGGGGCGGCGTGAAAATTGGAATCGCTGGTAAGTTGGACGCCAAGCCTTCCCCAGAGCTTTCCCCCTTCAGGACCGAGTTTGGCTGCGGTGACCTGCTGGTTGGAACCTTCGCGCGTGTCGAGGAAGGCAATTAATGCATTGCCGCTGGTATCTGTGTCGAGGCCGTAGTCTTCCGTCGAGCTGTTGGAGAGGTCGGCGACCATCTCGCCACCCTGGGGAAGATGTTGCACGCCATCCGGCATCAGACGCTGGTAGAAGACGTCGTACCCGATTGGAGGAGGGGTGGATGGATTGGCGTCGAACCAGCTCACGTACCAGCCTTTATTTTGAAACGGTACCAGCTTGGGCTGAACCTGATCGCTGCCGTTGTTGTTGTCGGCCAGAGCGAGATTGAGCGCAGGGTTCGAGGACCACTGCGCCAGCGCAGCGACAGAGAGGGCAAGGGTCAGCTGTAAGGTTGTGACGAAACGAAGGGCGATTCTCATAGTTGGGCTACCGGCAGTGGTGCGAGCAATCAAAGCCTCCGAATGCTACTCTGGATGAAACAGGCCGTCAATCGTGGAATTTCGCGCGGAATGTGTTCCAAGGTCGGGGATAAGAAGCCTGAACCACGCAGTACGCGAGAATTGGCAGACGCCGCAGCCGCAAGGAAAGGCGGAATCGCCGGGGATAGATCGAGCAGCCGGCAGGACGAATTTTCATTCCATCCTTATTTCCTGGCGCATAATCTAAACGGGAAATTCACACGTGAGGACGAACATGTGCTGGAGTGGCCAAAAGAGTATTCCGGCAGTCTGCTTCCTTCTTTTCTTCTCTCTGTGCGTGGCTGTAACTCTGCACGCAGCGGACAAAAACTTTCACGATGCGCCGGATTCGGCGAAGGCGATGAAGAATCCGTATGAAGGGCAAGCGGATGCGGTGAACGCGGGCAAGACGCTGTATGCGCGGAATTGCCTGGCTTGTCACGGCAAAGCCGGGAAAGGCACGGGCAATGTGCCGTCACTGGTCGACGGCAAATTAAGCGGAATCCCGCAGGGCGAAGTGTTCTGGTTCGTTACCCAGGGAGATAAAGACAACGGGATGCCGTCCTGGGCATTTCTGCCGGAGCAGAAGCGCTGGCAGATTGTGACTTATGTGGAGGCGCTGGCGGCGGGAAAGAGTGCTGCCGCGGCAACTTCCGCCTCTTCAGCCATGCCAGCCGCGCCTGCGGTTTCGTCCACAGTCAAGGCTCCCCCGCCGACTCCGCCGTTCACAGATTTTCGCTACGAGTCGCCGGGGACGATTCACAAAATCACGGTGAATGATCTTCCGCAACCCTATGCGACCCAGTCGGCAGGGAACCCCGCGGCGCTGGTGGCGCGTCCGGATAATGTTTGGCCGGTGGCGCCCCCGGGATTCAAGGTGGAACTCTACGCGGCGGGGCTGGACAATCCGCGGCTGCTGCGCACGGCGCCCAACGGCGACATCTTTCTAGCGGAGAGCGAACCTGGACGGATTCGCGTTTTCCGGGGCATGACCAGCGACGGCAAGCCGGAACAGGTGGAGGTTTTCGCGGAAGGCCTGAAGCGGCCGTATGGGATTGCATTCTATCCGCCGGGGCCCGACCCGCAATGGGTTTACATCGGCAATACGAATGAAGTGATTCGTTTCCCGTATCACAACGGAGATTTGAAGGCGAGCGGACCAGCGCAGCATATCGCAGATTTGCCTTCGGGCGGCGGGCATTGGACGCGTTCTGTGGAATTTTCTCGGGATGGAAAGAAGATGTTCGTGGCGGTGGGTTCGGCGTCGAATATTGACGATCCGGACACGCATCCGGACGAGAAAGACCGGGCGGACATTCTATGGTGTGATCCGGCCAATTGTACGCTGAAGGTTTATGCCTACGGCATTCGCAATGCCGGCGGCGGGATCGCGGTGAATCCGCAAACCGGCGAACTATGGTGCTCGGTGAATGAGCGCGACGCGCTGGGCGACAATCTGGTGCCTGACTATATTACGCATGTGCAGGAAGGCGGATTTTACGGCTGGCCGTGGTGGTACATCGGGGCGCATCAGGATCCGCGACACCAGGGGAAGCATCCGGAGTTGAAAGATAAAGCGATCGTACCCGATGTGCTGCTGCAGCCGCACAATGCTTCGCTGGAACTGACATTTTATGAGGCGGACAAGTTTCCGGCGGAATATCACGGGGATATTTTTGCTTCGGAGCATGGATCGTGGAACAAGGCGGTGCGCGTGGGCTACGAAGTGATCCGCGTGCCGCTGCATCAGACAGGGCATGCGACGGGCGAGTATGAAGATTTCCTGACTGGTTTTGTGCTGCCGGATGGGCATGTTTGGGGACGTCCGGTGGGCATCGCGGTGGCGCTGGATGGTTCGCTGCTGGTGAGCGACGACGGGTCGAATTCGATCTGGAGGGTGAGCTATACGGGGAAGTAAGAAGCAGTGGCCAGTGATCAGTGGTTAGTGGCCAGAAAAACCGTCACGCTTTGACTGATCACTGATCACTGGCCACTGCTAGTGGAAATCGTGGGAGACGGTTTCGGCTTTGGTGACGAATAACGGCTGCACCCGTTCGGCTTTGACGGAGATGACGTTGTCCTGATTCTGCAGAATTCCTTCGATGGCGAGGAAGCGCTCGCTGGCCAGCAGCAGGCGGTTCTGATGAAACAAGTCGGGGCGGATGATGGCGTTGGCCACTCCGGTTTCATCTTCGAGACTGATAAAGACAAATCCTTTGGCGGTGCCCGGACGCTGGCGGACGATGACGCAGCCTCCGATGCGGAGACGCTTGCCGCTGGGAAGGTCGCGCAATTCACTGGCGCGGCGAATGCCCATGGCCGTGAGCCACGCACGGCGGTAGGCCATGGGATGCGGGCCGACGGTGAGTCCGGTGCCGTGGAAGTCGGCGACCAGGCGCTCTTCGTGGTTCATGGGTTCGAGCGGGGAGCGTTCGTCGGGTTCCGCGTTTTGTTCGAGCAGCGGGCCGGAGGCCCGGACGGCTCGTTCGACTTGCCAGAGTGCGTCGCGGCGGTGAATGCGAGTCCCGAGTCGCAAGTTCCGAGTACCGAGTTGGGCGCTGCGAGATTCCTCAGCCCCGCGCTTGCGCTCGGGGGTCGGAATGACGAGGGATTTCGAGATTGGATTCAGCGCACCGATTTCCGCCAGCGTGGTAAGTTCGTCTTTGCGAAGTTCGGGAATGCGGCGGGTGAGATCGTGGATGGAAACGAAAGGGGCTTGCGCGCGTTCGCGGACGAGCGCTTGGGCAGCCTCTTCACGCAGTCCACGGACATAACGCAGGCCCATGCGCAGGGCCGGAGCGAGTTGCGAGTTGCGGGTACCGAGTTGCGAGTATGAGAGAGATTCCTCCGCCCTCGGCACTGTTTCCAACGTGCAGTTCCATTCTGACCGCATTACGTCCACCGGGAGCAGCCTCAATCCGTGGCGTTGCGCATCTTTGACGATCGTTGCTGGCGAATAAAATCCCATGGGCTGGTTGTTGAGCAGTGCAGCGGTGAACGCGGCCAGGTAGTGGCATTTGAGATAAGCGCTGGCGTAGGCAATGAGCGCGAAGCTGGCAGCGTGGGATTCGGGAAATCCGTAGAGCGCGAAGGACGTGATCGACAAAATTATTTCTTCCTGCGCTTTGGGCGGGATTTTATTTTGCGTCATGCCGGAGCGCAGCCGGGCTTCAATTTCTTTCATGCGCGCCTGCGAGCGTTTGAAGCCCATGGCGCGGCGCAGTTCTTCGGCCTCGCCTCCGGTGAAGTTGGCGGCGATCATGGCGAGACGCAGCAGTTGCTCCTGAAACAGCGGGACGCCGAGCGTGCGCTTGAGCACAGGTTCGAGCGACGGATGCGGATAGGTGACGTCTTCGCGTCCCTGGCGGCGTTGGAGGAATGGATTGACCATTTGGCCGACGATGGGGCCAGGACGAATGATCGCGACCTGCACGACGATGTCGTAGAAGCGTGTAGGACGCAGGCGCGGCAGGCACGACATTTGCGCGCGGCTTTCGACTTGAAATAAACCCACTGTGTCGGCTTGCTGCAGTGAAGAATAGACCTGAGAGTCATCCTGCGGAAGATGCGCGAGGTCGACCTCTTCGCGGTAATGCTCACGAATCAGTTCGATCGAATCTTTGAGCACGGCCATCATGCCGAGGCCGAGCAGATCGACTTTGATGATTCCCATGTCGGCGCAATCTTCCTTGTCCCATTGCACGACCACGCGGCCGGGCATGCTCGCGGGTTCGAGCGGCACGACGGAATCGAGTTGTCCCTGGCAGATGACCATGCCGCCGGAGTGCTGGCCGAGATGGCGCGGCATGTCCTGCACGGCGAGGCACAGTTCGTAATATTTGCGCAGGCGGGGATGGTTGAGGTCGAGTCCGGCGTCACGGAAGCGGCGATCAAGGGCGTCGTTTTCGTCGCGGAATTCCCAGGTGGCGACCGCGGCGGAAATTTTCTGGAGCGTTTCGGGATCAAATCCCAGAGCCTTGCCCATTTCGCGAGCCGCCATGCGGTTGCGGTAGGTGATAACGTTGGCGGTCATGGCCGCCCCGCGTTCGCCGTATTTTTTGTAAAGATACTGAATAACTTTTTCGCGCTCGTCGCCGCTGGGCAGGTCGAGATCGATGTCGGGCCACTCGCCGCGTTCTTCGGAAAGAAAACGCTCGAAGAGAAGTTCCATGCTGACGGCATCAACGGCGGTGATGCCGAGCGAGTAACAGACGGCGCTGTTGGCAGCCGATCCGCGGCCTTGCACGAGAATATTTTGTTCGCGGCAAAAGCGGATGAGATCCCAGACGATGAGGAAGTATCCGGCAAGCTTTAGTTTTTCGATGAGCTTCAGTTCTTTTTCGATCTGAAGCCGGGCGCGGGTCTGCATCTCAGGTTTGGCGCGGCCGTAGCGCGCGTGGAATCCTTCCCATGCGCGCTGGTTCAGAAATGAATTCATGGTCTCGCCTTCGGGGACGAGATAGCGCGGGAATTCGTAGCCAAGATCGTTGAGGGTGAATTCGAGGCGCGAGGAAAGTTCGAGCGTGTTGGCGATAGCCTCGGGCAGGTCAGCGAAGAGATGCTCCATCTCCTGCGGGGATTTCAGAAAACGTTCGGAGTTGCGGGAGAGCAGGCGTCCGGCGGTCGAAAGCGTGCGGTGGTGACGGATCGCGGTGAAGGCATCGCAAAGTTCGCGAGCCTTGGCGGTGGCGTAGCAGACTCCATTGGTGGCGAGCAATGGAAGGTGGAGGGAACCGGCGATGCCGATGGCGGCGCGGTTGCGGAATTCTTCTTCACGCTGGAAGTGGCGCTGCAACTCGACGTAGACATTTTTGTGTCCAAAGATGCCGACGAGTTGATCGACTTGGCGGAGGGCTTCTTCGATGCCGCTTTGCTGCAAAGCCGCGGCCAATGGGCCTTCGGCGCCGCCGGTAAGGCAGATGAGGCCTTCGGAGTGCTCCTTCAGTTCTTGTTCCGTAACTGCGCCCTCGCCTTTTTTGGCGCGCAACTTCATTTTGGTGATCAGGCGGCAGAGATTCTGGTAGCCGGCGCGGGTGGAGACGAGGAGGGGAAGGCGAAAGGGTTTTTCATTCCACGAGGGTTTGTCATTCCGAGCGGAGCGAGGAATCCCTGCTCCCTTCGTGGAGTATTGGGGGTAGGGATCCTTCGACTCCGCAGGCGCTTCACTTCGTGAAGCGCCTGCTCCGCTCAGGATGACGGAGTAAGAGGTATTGCTTGGGATGACAGGGCACAGCGGGCCGCAGGTGACTTCCGCTCCGATGTGGGCTTTGATTTTTGCTTTTTCTCCGGCCAGATGAAAGCGTGGCGCGCCGTAAACTCCGTCAGTGTCGAGCAGCGCCATGCCAGACATGCCGAGCTGGGCGCAAACTGCGACCAATTCCTCGGGCAGGGAAGCGCCTTCGAGAAAGCTGAAAGCGGAGCGGGCGTGAAGTTCTACAAACAAGTGTTCAGTACTCAGTACTCAGTACTCAGTACTCAGTACTCAGTACTCAGTACTCAGTAAGGGCGGCTTTAACTGAGTACTGAGTACTACTGAGTACTGACAGCTGGATGCTGCTTTTTCAGTCATACGTTCCCTCCACGAACCAGTTGCCACTTAGCAGATCGTGAACCAGACGATAGAGAGCGATGCTTTCTTTGGCTTGCAAAGCCAGATCCCACTCGTCGCGCGACCAGGCTTCGCGTTCCCACCAATCGCCGGAGAAGCGCCACGGGCCGGCTTTCCAGACGACATCGCCCTGCACTTCTTTTTTTCTACAAACCAAATGCACGGGCTGGCCATTTTCCAAGGTGACTTGGGCGCGCAGTGGAGGGCGAAAACGGCGCAGGGCGGTGATGGCAGAATTTTTTTCTGCAGGGCGAGATGCTGCCGCCACGGAGCTTTTGTCGCGCGAAAGTTTTCGCGAGACTTCGGCGACGAAGCGCCGCATGCGGAATCCTTCAGGATGATGCGTGTCCAGTATTTCCACCGCTCCGACTTTGTGCTCGCCGATCATGCCCGCGATACGGGTGAGGGTTAGTTCCAGTTTTTCCGGTTCGGGCGATGGAGGAAGGAACAATCCGGCTTGCGCAAAACGCGGCCGAGCCGGTTCTGCGGCCAGATGAATTTTTACGATAGGCGCGCCGGGGGGATGCGCCTGCAGATCCAGTTGCAGCAGTTTCAGAAAAACTTTGCTGTCGAGCATGGGCAAGGGAAGGCGAAGGGTGCGAACGAAACAAATTGTCGATTTTCGATTGCCGATCTCCAATTGCGCGAATGATTGTTGATTGTGGATTGCCGATTGTTGATTGCATGACGCGTGATTTTCGAGTTCCAGCGTGAGACGCAGTTCTTGCGTGCATAAGGCGCGCGCAGCCAGGCGTGTGCAGAGCTGTTCGAGCAGGCGATTCAGTAAAAACGCCAGAGGTTCGAGCAAAACGATGGGATGCTCCAACTCGACGGCCTCTTCAAATACCGGCGATGTTTCTAACGGGACGAGCGTGCGCGAGACGGCGCCCAGCGCCAGTTGCTGCCAATGCACGCCGTGTTGCCCGAGGCGCTCGCTTAACGCTATTTGTGGCAGCGCAGCCAGGGAGCTCAGATTGCGGACGCCCCAGCGATCGAGGGTTTCGAGCAGACGGTCGGCTTGCTGTTTTTCGTCAGCCTCCAGGCGATCGGCGAATAAAACCTCCAAAGGCAGCGAGCCGAGATGCTCTGCTTCTTTGCCCGCCGGGATGACCGTGATGCCGCATAATCCGCGGGCGGCGAGCAGGGCTGCATCGGGATTGGAGGCCGCGGCGACATTGGCGGCGAGGCCGAGCGTGGCCGCGCGATTCGAGATGGCGCGGGAAATTTCCGGCAGCGATCCGAACAACGATTCCATGCCGGCGAGATCCAGAATGACCGTGTCGCAGGCGGTGTCTTCCACGCAAGGTGAGAACGACTGGGCGCAGTCGAGCAATGCAGCGTGGGTGGAGGATTCCTGCAGCAGAGAGCGCTGGCGCAGGACAAGTTCCGGGCAGAGTTCGGCTTGTGCTTTGGTCATGCCCACCGAAATACCCATGCGGATGGCTTTTTCGTGGACGGCGACGATTTTTTCTAGCGGAGGGTTCCCTTCGAGAATCGCGACGGGGCGCGGCATTAGTTCCGGTTCGACACGGAGTACGGCCGCGACCGCAAAATTCGGAACGTAAATGCAGGCGAACGGCATGGCGACATTCGATTCATTGAGTCATTGAATTATTGAGTCACTGAGTCATGGCTAATCCTGGTATTTTTAATGAATCAATGATTGAATCGCTCAATGATTCAATTCCTTCATCCCGCCCAGGCGGTTTTGGTTGCGAACCTAACCGAGCGCGAGGGTTTACGATCTCGCGAGCGGATTAATTCCGCGTCGATGTTCAGTCCAGTAAACAAATGCGCGTGCGTGAGAGTATCCATTGGCGATGCGACGTCATAGGGATTTGCATGTTCTCGCGATCCCAACTGCAGCAGCAGGGAAGAACAACTTCCGGCGATGGGATGTTGTTCGATCGCCAGCAGGATCGTAGGCTTGCACTCCACCGTGCGGCGGAAACGGAACCAGGTGGTCAGCGGAATGCGGCGTGCGGCCTGAGGCGGCAGGCCGGCGAGATCGAGGACGATCAGGCCGAAGCCGCCGCTTTCGAGCAGCAGATCGGTGGCGCGCAGAATTTGTTCGAGGCAGTGTTCCCACTGCTGCGACCCGGTGCGTCCGAACTTGAACGCAGCCTGGGAAGTTTTTTGTGGGGCGCGTGATTTTTGGGGAGAATCGTCGCCGCAGCGCACCCACAACAGGCGGTCTAAATCCACATCGACGGCCATGGCTGACTGCGGATCGAGCGCGTCGCTGCCATCCACGAGGGCGCAAAATTCTCCGCGGCGGGTGGCGGCAGCCAGAGCGGCCAGGAACACGGAAGTGCGTCCTGAGGAATCGGGCCCGCAGATTTCAGTGAGGCAACCGCGGGGCAGACCGCCGGTCAGCGCGTCGAGAGCGGGGATGCCGATTAGAACCATCTCGGGCGCGGGCCGGACTTCGAGGTGCGACGCTGAGGTTACGCTGGCTGGGAGAATTTTTGATTGTTGATTTTTGATTGCTGAGTGCAAGACGCGGGCAAGGGCAGCTTCTGGAGAAGATTCCGGCTTGCCGGCGGGCTTTTTATGAACTGTTGAAGAAGAGCCCACATCGCCCTGCACCTCGCCACGCACATCGGCATCGGCCTCTGCGTCAAAGACAAAAGGGCGGCTCAGGGCCGCCGAAGTGGACACCACTGCGGAAGACATTAAGGTTCCTCGGGAAGATTTCAGGGAGCGCCGGGCTGGCTGCTCAGGGCATGCTGGCCGCGGAGGCATATTCGCTTTTTATTCGCCTTTGAGAATTCTGCGCCTGGAGCAATTTCTTGTCAAGCGGCCAGAGAGTTTTTTCTTCCTAATGAACTTCCGTCGAATCCGATTAGGAGCCCAAAATTAGATTCCTGCACCGGAATCACGAATGCTTGCCCTGCATTCCTGTGCGTTCACCCATCCTTGCTTACCTCAGAAACTACTGTGCGTCTAAGGGATACGTCTGGCCGGGTTCAACGCACGTGTTCAATCCCTGTTTGGCAACCATCCATTCCGTAGGCGAAAATCCGCTGCCCAATCCCAGCAGCTCAAAAGGAGTGTTTCCATGCACAAAGTTCGTCTGCTTGTTTTGTGTTCCAGTGTTCTGTTGACGGCGAGTTTCAGCCGTGCGCAAACCGCGACCGGCGAAACCCTGATGCTCAATCTTCCCCGCCAGAGCCAGCACGCGCTGGTGACGCAGCGCATTGGCATCACCGATATCACGGTGAACTATCACCGTCCGCTCGCGAACGGGCGCCAGATCTGGGGCAAGCTCGTGCCTTATGGCAAGGTTTGGCGCGCGGGCGCGAACGAGAATACGACGATCACGTTCACCGATCCAGTCACGATTGAAGGCCAGCCTCTCGACAAGGGGACGTATGGCATGCACATGATCCCGGGCGAGAGTGAGTGGACGGTGATCTTCTCCAAGGATTCGCAGGCGTGGGGAAGTTTCTCCTACAAACAGGAAGACGACGCTTTGCGGGTCACGGTGAAACCGCAGGCGACCGAGATGCACGACGCCCTGACCTATGATTTCGATGACGTGAAGCCGGACTCCACCGTCGTCACCATGCGTTGGGAAAAAGTAGCCGTGCCGTTCAAAATCGAAGTCAAGGTGAATGACATTGTCACCGCCAGCATCCACCGGCAAATGTACGGGCTCAATCAGTATTACTGGGAAGGCTGGGATGATGCAGCGGGATACTTCCTGGCGAACAAGATCAATCTTGACGAGGCGCTGAAAGATGAGGATTTGTCGATCGAAAACGAAGAGCGCTATGACAATTTGCTGAACAAGTCGAAGATTCTGGAGGCCATGGGACGCACGCAGGATGCAGAGGCTGTTCGCGTGAAGGCGCTGGATAAAGGAAGCGCACTGCAACTCTATTTTTATGGCCGCCAGTTACAGGGGGAGAAGAAACAGGATGCGGCTCTCGCGATCTACCGGTCGAACGCGAAGAAGTTTCCGGACTACTGGACTTCGCATCTGGGACTGGCCCGCGTTTATAGCGCTCAGGGGGATTTCGACAATGCGGTGAAGGAAGTGAAGTTGTCGCTGGTGAGCGCTCCGGATTCGAACAAGGCGAATCTGGAGAATTATGTAAAGCGGCTGCAGAATAAGGAGGATATTAACCGGTAGGAATCGTTTCGTGGGCTTCGAGCGTCGTGTGCGGTTCTTCGCCTGGTTCTGTAAGTGTGGCGCCGCGCTTCGCGCTGGCTTGGACGGCCGAGGCGGCCGTCACTACATGGGCTGTGGTTGTTTTACACAAAAAATAAGGGCCAGCTTTTCGGCTGGCCCTTTTTGCTTCTTTGCCAAGTCGCGTCACCAGACCCTGCAGGCGTTGGCTCGCACCATGCGCTGTCCGGCTTTGCATCCGAAGGCCTGCTGGAACTCCGGCATGTTCGACATGACGTTGTCGATGCGGAAAATCGGCATGGAATGCGGGTCGGTGGTGACGACCATCCGGGCGATCTCCGGTCGGATATTCGAGCACCAGGAGTACGCGTTGGCCAGGAAGAAGCGTTGACGATAGGTCCATCCGTCGGGGCCCTTTTCGTCGAGCGACTTGCCCTGCTGCTTCAGGGTTGCTTCGAGTGCGAAGAGGGCAAGGCGGATGCCGCCGTTGTCGGCGGTGTCTTCGCCCTGCGTCAGCAGTCCGTTCTGTTTGACGCCGGGGCCGGCCTCGGGCACATCCTGCGTGTATTCGTCGGAGATGCACTTGCCGCGTTCGTCATACTGTTTGGCATCTTCGGCGGTCCACCAGTCGTGCAGGTTGCCGTGGGCGTCAAACTTGCGTCCTTGATCGTCGAAGCCATGAGTGATCTCGTGGCCAATGATCATGCCGATGGCTCCATAGTTCACGGCATCGTCTTGGGCGGGATCGAAGAACGGCGGTTGCAGAATGCCGGCCGGAAAGTTGATGGTGTTTAGCTGCGGGTCGTAATAGGCGTTGATGGTGGGCGGAGTCATGGTCCACTCGGAGCGGTCCACCGGCTGGCCGATCTTGGCGACCCAGCGCTCGAACTCAAACGATGAAGCTTGCGCGATGTTGCCCAGATAGCTGTCGCGTGTGATCTTCACGCTGGAATAATCGCGCCAGTGCGAAGGATAGCCGATCTTGTCTTCGATGCCTTTCAGCTTGACGATGGCCTGCTCCTTGGTTGCGGGAGACATCCAGGTCACGCTCTGAATGTCCGCATTGAGTGCGGCCTCGATGGAGTGAACCATCTGAATCATGCGGGCCTTGCTCGCGGGCGGGAAGGCGCGGTCGACGTAGGCCTGTCCGAGCGCCTCGCCGAGATCGCGGTCGGCGTTGTGTACGCAGCGGCGCCAGCGCGGCTGGTTCTGCTGCTGGCCGGCCAGAGTGCGTGCATAGAAGTCGAAGTTTTCGTCGACAAAGGCTTTGGTCATGAATGAAGCTGAGCGGTGAACTGTCCACCAGCGCAGATAGACCTTCCACTGGTCGAGGGGATGATCTTCGATGAGCTTTTCTTCGGCGCGGAAAAAGTCGGGAGACGTGACGATGTAATGCTCGCTGGCCGGGGCTTTCACCGCTTTGAGGTAGACATCCCAGTCAATCGCGGGAGTGAGCTTGCGCACCTGGGCGAGACTCATTTTGTTGTTGATGTTCTTGGGGTCGCGGCGCGCGATGTTATCCATTTGCGCCTTGGCCATGGCGGTTTCGAGTTCGATCACGGTTCCCGCGTCGGCCGCGGCCTGGGCTTCCGATTCCCCGGCCAGGACGAGCATTTTCTGAATGTGGGCGTGAAATTTGCCGAGAAGCTGTTTCGATTTGTCATCCGTCTTCAGATAGTAGTCACGATTGGGAAGGCTCAGGCCGCCCTGATCGATCTGGGCGACGACCTTGGACGCGTCGTCATAGTCCTGCTGGCCGGTGAAACCGAAGAAGGGAGCGTCGCTCTGATTGTCTCCTCCCTCCCAGGCTCCGGGATAGAGATGGTGAAAGTGGGCGATTTCGAGTGTGAGATCTTTCTTGGACTTCAGCGCCGCGATGCGTTCGAGTTCTGGCTGCAAAGGCTTGAGGCCGGCGGCTTCGATGGCGCTCTCATCCATACAGGCGGCCCAGTAGTCGCCGATTTTCTGCTGCACCGCACTGCGGCCGGGATCGTTCTTGCTGGCGGCTTCGAGAGTTTCGCGCAGCAGGTTCTCGTTCCATAATTGCAGGCCGCTGGCCGTGCCCCAGAAAACCTGATCTGGCGGAATGGGATTGGCGGTTAGCCATTTGTTGCAGGAGTATTTATAGAAGTCGTCGCAGGGATCAAGGGTCTTGTCGGCAAGATCGGGGTCGAAATGCTGGAGTTGGGGCGCTTTGGATTCGTCGACCGCGCCGGCGGTGAATGGGTCGGCAAGGACGGCGTGCGTGGGCAGGCGCTGGGCAGATTGTTCCTGGGCAAACAAAACTGTACTCAGGCTGAACAGGAGCACAGCCATAAAACGGACGTTGTTCATAAGGTTTCTTCCTGGGGAAATTGTGAGGAACTGAACGGACTGCAACACTGGAAGTTACGCATAAGGCCCTGGGTAAGTTCCGTACAGAAGGCGTTAGGCACACTTCAAGCAACCAATCACCATACTACAGACGGAGGGGTGTGGGGAAAGTTAGCGCCGCGACCGCGCGATCTATCCCGTATTGTGCAAGCCGGCGGCGATGCCGTTGATGGTGGCTCCCAGGGGATATTCCAGATCCGTGTTGGCCTGGCCGCGCTGCTTGCGGCGCAGGAGTTCTACCTGGATCAGGCTCATGGGGTCCACATAGGGATTGCGCAGGCGAATGGAGCGGGCCAGCACGCGGTTGCGAGCGAGCAGTTCGCGTTGTCCGGTGACGCGAAGAATCATGCGGCGCGAGCGCAGGAATTCATCTTCCAGCATGGAGAAAACGCGTTTGCCGAGCGCGGCGTTCTTGACCAGGGTGGAATAGAGCCGGGCGATATCGAGATCGGCTTTGGCCATGCCGAGCTCCACGTTGCGCAGCAGGTCGGAAAAAATGGGGAAGCCGCGCGCGATTTGTCGCAGCAGTTGGTCGTGCCCAGGGCCGCTCTTGGCGAATCGCTCCAGAGCATGTCCCACCCCAAACCAGGCTGGCACGGCGTAACGGCTTTGCATCCAGCCGAAAACCCACGGGATGGCGCGCAGGTCTTCAAGCCGTCGGCCCTTCGTGCGCCGGGCCGGCCGCGAACCGATGCGGGCCGCGTCCAGTTCGTTGACCGGAGTAGCCTGCTCGAAATATTCCAGCACCTCAGGATTTTCTGCGATTTCGCGGCGGTAGAGCTGATACGCCGTCTGCGACATTTCCTCCATCGCTTCTTCCCAGCGCGGCGGATGTGGAGCCTGTTCTTCTCCGGGGCGGGTGAGCGCTTCCAGGCTGGCAGCCATCATCAGCTCCAGATTCCACTCGGCGAGAACGGTGTCGGCGTATTTCCAGTTGAGCACCTCGCCTTGCTCGGTGACGCGAATCTGCCCCGAAAAACAGCCGGGCGGCTGTGCCAGAATGGCGGAGTGAGTCGGGCCGCCGCCGCGTCCCACGGTACCGCCGCGGCCGTGAAAGAGGCGCAGCTTGATTCCGTTTTCTCTTGCCGCGCGATGCAGTTCGCGGTGCGCTTTGTAGAGCTCCCACGTGCTGGTGAGCATGCCGCCATCTTTGTTGGAGTCGGAGTAGCCGAGCATGACTTCCTGCCAGCGTCCCCAGGAATCGAGCAGGGGCTGATATTCGGGATTGGCCCAAAGCCGGCGCATTACGCTTCCGGCAGCCCGCAGCGAGTCGATGGATTCGAACAGCGGCACCGGCATCAGACCAGGATCGTCGCCTGATCCGGCGACCTGCACGCCGCCCGCTTTCGCGAGCCGAACCACCGCCAGCACATCTTTCTCAGATTCCGCACCGCTAATGATGTAGTTGCGGATAGAAAAGGGCGGAAAAACCTGCTTCAGGTTTGCGATCGTACGAAATGTTTCCAGGAGCTCGCGGCTCTCTGCCGACTCGGCTGTGCCTTCGCAAGCGGGGCCCAACTCCTTCATCACCTGTGCGTGCACCTGGGCGTGCTGGCGGATATCGAGCGTGTGCAGATGGAAACCGAACGTGCGGAGTTTGCGCAGGAGGGAATCGATGTAGATTCGGGCTAGCCGTTCTCCGCGGTTTGATTGAAGGCTGTTGCGAACTAGCTGCAAGTCGTCCGCGAACTCGGCAGCACTGGAATACGCGGCCGAGGCGTCTACCGCCTCGCGGCTCCGCTTGAGCCTGTGAAACATGTACGAAAGAAAGCGGCGATAGCTCTCGGTGGTGTTGTGCGGTCCCCAGGCCAGGTGAACATCTGGAATGGTGCGTTCGTAGTATGCCAGCCGCGCCAGCAGTTCCGGGGAGACGTCCGTCTGCCGGCGCGAAGAGCTGAGGCGGTCGCTGAGTGCTTCAACGTTGTTCAGATATTCGCGGAGGATCAGATCGCGCGCCATTTCCAGCGCATCGCGAATGCAATCCGGCTTTACCAGCGGGTTGCCATCGCGGTCTCCGCCGATCCACGAGCCGAACCGCACCAGATTGGGTAATCCGGCCTCGTCGAGTTCGACGCCATAAACACTGCGGAACGATTCCGCAACTTCAATGTAAATTTTCGCCAGCGCATCAAACAGGGAAAGACGGAAGTAGCGCAGGCCCATGCGGATTTCGTCGTCGACCGTGGGCTTGGCGAGACGGACTTCATCGGTTTGCCAGAGCGAAGTGACTTCAGCGCGGATACTGTTTTCGCAATCTTCCGCCTCCTCCGCGGTGAGCGGAAGCCAATCGAGCCGTTCCAGTTGCTGCGCGATGCGGCGGCGCTTCAGCAGGACCGTCAGGCGGGCCACCTCGGTCGGATGCGCCGTGAAGACCGGGGTGATGGCGATTTGCCGCAGAGCGGCCAAAGCGGAATCGGGCGAGATTCCGGCCGCCTTCATGCGCAGCAGCGTTCCCCGAAACGACCCCGGCAAGGCCGCCAGGTCGCGCTCCAGCTTGCCTGCACGGCGGCGGCGCTTGCGATGGTTGGTTTCCGCCAGATTGGTGAGTTCAAAATAAATGGCGAAGGCCTTGGTGACCTGATAGGCGCGAGTCAAATCCATCGCCGAAACGATTCCCTGCGCTTTCAGCATCCGATCGCTGTGCGAGGCCCGGGCCGGATTGCGATGGACCGCTTCGCGATGTTCGATCAGCAGTCGCCGCAGTTGTTCCACGGAGTCGAACAGATCCTGGCCAGACTGCTCCACCAGTACCTGTCCAAGGACCGCGCCGAGCGAACGAACATCGCGGCGCAGCGGATTATCTTTTGCCGGCTCGTCGGAGCCTGCCGTCAGATCGGCAAGCCGCGCCTGTTGGTCGTCGGCCTTCCAGAGCGGTTTGGGCTTGTTGGCCGCCATTCGAGTGAGGATAGGAAAGCATAAATGACGCAGGGCTGGCGTGGAATGGAAACTGCGAAAAAGCCTGGCGACGGATGATGCGGATTTTCACTGATAAAACCAGGAATCTGTTGGCCTTGGACGCTGCGAATCCTGATTTTGCGATGAAATTATTCCCGCACCTACTTGGGCACTTCGAAGCGATAGCCGATGCCGCGCAGCGTCTTCAGGTAGCGCGGATGGCGGGGATCGGGCTCGATCTTTTCGCGCAGGCGGCGGATGTAGACGTCGATGGATCGCGGCGTAACAAAGGGAGTTTCCTTCCACACCGCATCGAGCAGTTGATCGCGGGTGAGCACGCGGCCGCGGTGTGCCGCCAGATATTCCAGCAGGCGAAACTCGCGCACCGTGGTCATTACATTGCGGCCCTGCGCCTGGACCGTCATGGAAGAGACATCGATTTCAAGATCGCCCAGGCGGAGCACTTCGCTTGTCGCTCGTGCCGGTCCGAGTCCGCGCAGCACGCTGCGGACGCGGGCTACCAGTTCGCGCGGACTGAAGGGTTTAGTGATGTAGTCATCGCCGCCAAGTTCCAGGCCTTTGACGCGGTCCGCTTCCGATGTCTTCGCCGTCAGGAAGATGATGGGCGTTGCGGAAAGCGCAGGGGTCTGGCGGATGTGGCGGCAAAGTTCAAAGCCGTCGGTTCCGGGCAGCATTACGTCGAGCAAAAAGAGGGCAGGCATCTCTCGCATGCTTTCGACGAGAACCGATGCGCCATTGACGAAGCTCTGCACCTCAAAGCCTGCCGCTTGCAGGTTGTGGGAAATGAGCCGGGCGATGTCCTCTTCGTCTTCCACGACAAAGATTACCGGCCGCAGAGGTACGAGGCGGTTCGTGCTCCCAATCTCTTTATAGGATTCGGCAGGCAGATGCATTTTCTGGTTCGAGCAGTTCCTCTCGGCGTTCCGTTCAGACCCTGCAATGGTTGGGCTGGAGCGATACCGTCAAACTCTATTGGGGGAATGTTGCGCGAATGTTTCCCGCGTGTTAACGGACGATGAATTTAGAGGAATCCTTCAGTACTTAGTACCAGCGCTGAGACTGCCTCAGTTGGCCGCTTTCTTCTTGGGAACATGCCGCAGGCTGCGGCCTTCGATGAGGCTATAGAGGTCTTCGGCGAGGTTGGTCGTGTGGTCTCCAGCGCGTTCCAGAGCTTGCGCCATCAGCAAGAGTTCGAAGTGCGACGTGTCTCCCTGGGAGACGGTTTCCGCCAGATGTTTCTGGAACAGGGCGTGACAGATACGGTCGATATCTTTATCCATCTGCAGCACCTTGCGGGCGCACTCCAGATCGAGGGTAGAGAATCCTTTGTGAATCAGGTCGAGCATGTCGTGCAGGATGACGGACATTTCCACAAGCTGGCGCACGTCGGAGGGCGCGATCTTCTCAGTCCGCGCTTGCACCCTCATGGCCACGCTCATGACCAGGTCGCCGATGCGTTCCAGGTCGGTCGTCGATTTCAAGGTGGAAAGCAATTGCCGGGCCCGGGTCTCGCCCACCCGGGTGATGGCCGCGGGCAGTTGCTCGTCGATCTGCCGTTCGATAATGTCGAGCTCTTTTTCGCAATCCTTGATAGCCAGAAACGCCATGCGCGAGGAATTGGTGAGCAGGTCGCGAACATTGAATGCAGCATCACGGGCAATCAGGCAGCCCTTCAGCGCCAGCCGCGCCAGGTCATCCGGGCCGCCCAGCTTCATTTCAGATACGGAGTGCGGGGATCTCGCGGCGCGGGAGCCGGCGTTCGCCTCGCCGTGCGTCTCGCGATTTCGGGGTGCTCGTCGCTTGACTGGCATTTGAGATGGCAGAATCGCTCTGTTTGGAATTACGATCCTAAGTCTATCTCTTAAATGTGACAGGACCGTTACAACGTCAAGCAGCCGACGCCGGGCATCGTTATACCATTGACCCTCCATTGAAGGTTTGACCGCTGCCCGTTACATTGGTTCCATAAGGCCATTTTCATGAAAAGGGTGTCTCAATGAACCTTGCCGACTATATGCGGCGCCAGTTCGCTTATAACGAGTGGGCGAACCAGGAAGTTCTCTCTACTATGCGCAGCAACGGGGCCGACGATCGTTCCTTGCGGCTCATGGGGCACATTCTGGCGGCGGAGCGGTTATGGCTGGAGCGGCTGAAGCAGCAACCGCAGAGAGTCCCCGTATGGCCTGAGCCCGATCTGGCGCAGTTCGAGGCGGAAGCGGCCAAACTGAGCCGGCTGTGGCTCGAATATCTCGATCTCATCACAGCGGGAGATGTCTCCCAATCCATCTCTTACAAGAACAGCAAAGGCGAAGCCTGGACGAATACGATTCTCGACGTTCTTACCCACGTCGTCATGCACTCCGCGTATCATCGTGGGCAGATCGCCAGCCACATGCGCGATTGCGGACAAACTCCGGCATATACCGATTTCATTCACGGTGTGCGTCAGGGGTTGATTCAATAGGACTGCTCAAACAGACACGGGAAGTGGATTCATGCAAGGCCGACGGCTGCAAGTTTTCACAGCGGTCCAAATCGTTGCGGTGGGTGTTCTGATTTGGCTTCTGGTCACATGGACCACTCCCTGGAACGTTGAGCGCTACATCGGGACGGCGCTAGCCGTGGTCGGAGTGACCTTCATCGTGATCGCGCGGTATCAACTTGGCCGCTCGTTTGCCATTCGGCCTGAAGCTCATGAGTTGGTCACCAGGGGTCTGTACTCTAGAATTCGCAATCCCATTTATGTTTTTGGCACAGTGATGGTCGCGGGAGTCATCATGGTGTTGCAGAGACCCGTCTGGTGGAGTGTTCTGGTGGTGCTGGTGATCTTGCAGACCGTCCGTGCCCGTCGTGAAGCCCGCGTCCTGGAAAGTGCGTTTGGCGAGGCTTATCGCGAATACCGGCGCAAGACATGGTTCTAGCTGCCGTGGTTCGTGCTGGTCCGATCGCGCGCCCTTTGCCGCCGGCTGCGCAAAGACGTAATATCTCAGCGATGAAAAAACTGCCTGTCTTCTTATTTCCCTTCCTGTTATTTCCCTTCCTGGGCGCGGTTTTACTGCTGGCGACGGACGAGCCCAAAATTCCGCCCATGCCCGCGGCGGTTTCCGGCAATGCGGTTGCGGTGCTGCGGGGCGGTCTCGACATTTATTCGCTGATGGGTATCGGGCCGAAGAAAACCTGGGACGACATCACCAACAAGGTCTACGTCCTGAACCTCCGGTCGGGGAAGTGGACCGACGCCCGGCCGGTGCCGGGAGTCGCCGGTCGCCTGGGCGCTTCGGCCATCGGCGTCCGCGGGAAAATTTTTCTATTCGGGGGTTTTGTGGTCGACGGGCAGGGCGCCGAACTGACCATCGGCGACGTCAACGCCTATCTCCCGGAGGATCGGCGCTGGTATCGCGGCGAAGATATTCCCGTCCCAGTCGACAATGCTGTGATCGGGGTCGAGCACGACCGCTACGTTTACCTCGTCGGCGGGCGCTCGAAAAACGGTCCGGTCAACAACGTTCAGGTCTACGACGCGCAGGAGAATACGTGGAGCCAGGCCACGCCATTTCCCGGTACGCCGGTTTTCGGGCACGCCGGCGGCCTGACCGACGGCATGATCGTGTTCGTCGACGGTGCCAGGAAAAACTCAGGCGAGGGAAACCCCTATGTGGCCTCTGACGAGTGCTGGCTGGGCAAGATCGAAAAGAAGGATCGGAACAAGATTGTCTGGAGCAAACTTCCTCCTCATCCCGGGCCGGGGCGATTCGCCATTGTCGCAGGAGTTGTCGGTGGACGGAAAATTCTGTTCTCGGGAGGGACGACCGCTCCGCACAATTACAAAGGCCTGGACCCGGACGGCAAAGCCACCAAACTCTCCGACGTGACCTTCGCCTACGACGGGCACGGCAACCACTGGGAAACCATCTCTGAAGATACGTCCGACGCGCGCAGCGACAGTCGGGGAATCGCCGACACTCCGATTGGTCCGCTGATCGTCGGAGGAATGCTATCCAATCAGGCGGTGACGGCGCGTGTGCTGATGGCGGGAAAAAACAAGTAGGCTTTCCGGCGCCATACCCGGCAGGGTCTCTGCGTTAAACGTTTTTCATAATGGAACTCGCGAGGCATCGAGATAGGGAGGTACCTTTGTGATCTCGCCGGCGAGCGCTTACCTGAGTTAGTCTTGCTTCTGAAACCGAACATCATTCATACCTCCTGAAAAAGCGGCGGATGGCGACGGATGCCAACCGTCGCTACTTTTTTGGTTGGACGATGCGAGGGATTTGTCCGAGTCACGCTCTGTCCGAGTCACGATTTGTCCCAGGGACGATCTGAGGGACGAGTTCCACGAGCGCTGGTTCTCAAGCAGGTAATTATGCACCTTGCGTCAATACTGTCCCAGATGATCACCTACTGCCCGACACCCTTTCCCACCTTCCAATACTCCCCCCGAAAAAACAGCAGCGGCTCCCCCTCGCGCACGACCACGTCCTCGACCTCAGCAATAAAAATCGTGTGATCCCCCGCCGCCTGCGCCGACTGCAACCGGCACTCCAGATACGCCAGAGCCCCATGCAGCATCGGAGTCCCATGCGCAGTTCGCTCAAACCGCGCCCCAGCCTCAGCCTCGGCACGCTCATGCGTCCGCGCCGGATTCGCATAATACTCCGAGATCGCCCGCTGATCTTGGCACAGCACGTTGATCCCAAACCGCTTCTTCGCGTGCAAATGCGCGTGCGTGCTCGCCGTGCGATCTACGCACACCAGCACCAGCGGCGGATCGAGCGACACCGAGGCAAACGCATTCGCCGTCATCCCATGAACTTCCCCATGCACTTCCCCATGCTCCTCGCCGTCGAGTGCCAGGGTAATAATCGTCACCCCGGTGGCGAAGCAGCCCATCGCTCTGCGAAATTCAGAAGAATTCAACTCCATCGTCAGTCACTGTGCGGACCGGGAAATCTTTGTCATCCGGAACTGTTCCGAAACACCATTCCAAATCTTTGTCATTCCGAACCGGTCTGACGAAGGAAGACCGGTGAGGAACCTGCTTTCCTCCGGCACCCCCTCCTGCTCCCGCCCACATTACCACGCCCCCGTTGTATCATTTCCATTCAACGTGGCTCTTACCGCAATCACTCCCGTCGCCCAGGAAAACTGCGCCGCTCTACTTGCGAACCTCCGTCCCGGTGAGCCCATCTCCCGCGAAGCCGCCCTCGCTCTCATCGACTGCCCCGAGGCTAATCTCCCCGAACTCCTCGCCGCTGCCCGCGCCGCCAAAGAGCGTTTCAAGCCCGGCGTCATCACCTACTCGCGCAAGGTTTTCCTCCCGCTGACCAATCTCTGCCGCGACTACTGCGGATACTGCACCTTCCGCCGCGATCCCTCCGACCCCGGCGCGCACACCATGACGCCGGACGAAGTCCTGAAAGTCGCCCGCGCCGGCGAGAAACTCGGATGCACCGAAGCCCTCTTCAGCCTCGGCGACAAGCCGGAATTGCTGTTCCCGGAGATGCGCGAAACCCTCCGCCATCTCGGCTACAAGTCGACGCTGCACTATCTCGAAGCCATGTGCGAACTCATCCTGCGCGAGACTACTCTACTGCCGCATCCCAATCCCGGGCTGCTCAGCGCCGAGTGGATCGCTCGCCTGGCCGCCGTCTCCCCCAGCATGGGACTGATGCTCGAAACCACCAACTCCGCGCTGCTCGCTCCCGGCGCTGCCCACGACAACGCCCCCGACAAAGCTCCCGCCAAGCGCCTGCGCACCATCGAAGACGCCGGCAGGCAAAACGTGCCCTTCACCACCGGCCTGCTCATCGGCATCGGCGAATCGCCCGAAGACCGAATCGAGACGCTGCTCGCGATTCGCGATATGAACGACCGCTACGGCCACATTCAGGAAGTTATCGTGCAGAACTTCCGCGTCAAGCCAGCCATCCCCATGGCCCAATGGCCCGAGCCTACGCACGCAGAAATGCTGCGTACCGTGGCGGTAGCTCGCTTGCTACTCCCCAACGTCAATATTCAGGCTCCGCCCAATCTTTCCGCGCCGTACTATGAAGACTTAGCCGACGCCGGCATCAACGACTGGGGAGGGATTTCGCCGCTGACCCCCGACTACATCAATCCGGAAAAGCCCTGGCCACACCTGGAGCAGCTTCGTCTCTACACCGAAGCCAAGGGATTCAGGTTGCGGCAGCGGCTTCCGGTCTATCCTGAATTTCTTCCAGCAATCACCGCCCGGCCCGGCCTCCTTTCAGAAAAACTCCGCGCCGCCGCCGACAGCAATGGCTTCGCGCGAATCAAGAGGGCGGCATGATTTGCGTTCTTAGCGGCGGCACCGGCGGAGCCAAATTCGTCGACGGCCTGCGCCAGGTCATGCCCGCCGAAGACATCACCCTCGTCGTCAACACCGGCGACGATCTGCTCTGGTGGGGACTCTACGTCTCGCCCGACATCGACTCCATCACCTATGTTCTTTCCGGCATGTTGAGCCGCGAGCGCGGATGGGGCGTGAAGGGCGACACTTTCCTCTGCCTGCAGGCCATGGGGCAACTCGGCGAGCCCACCTGGTTCCACACCGGCGACCGCGACCTGGCCATGCACTTGCTCCGCTCACGCCTGCTGGCTGAAGGCAAGACGCTCTCCGAAGCCACGGAAGTCGTCTCCGGCAAACTCGGCGTGAAAGCGCGCGTTTTGCCCATGAGTAACTCGCGGGTCGAAACCCGCGTCGACACTCCCGCAGGCGAGTTGAGCTTCGAGGAATATTTCGTGCAGCGCTGGTATCAGGATCCCGTCAACTCGGTCCGCTTTGCCGGAGCCAGCGACGCCGAACCCGCGCCCGGCGTGATCGAGGCCATCACTTCCGCTGACGCGGTTCTGATCGCGCCCAGTAATCCCATCACCAGCATTGGGCCGATTCTTGCCGTCCCCGGCATTCGTGAAGCTCTGCTGAGCGCCCGCGGAAAAATCGCTGCCGTCAGCCCCATCGTCGGCAACGCTCCGGTCGCCGGTCCCGCCGGAATTCTCATGCAAGCCCAGGGTCTGTCCTGCTCGATCGCCGGAGTCGCCCAGGCCTATGAAGATTTTCTCGACATACTGATCTGCGACTCGCGCGATGCCCGCGCCGCCGAAGCCCTCCGCAAAGGCGGCCTGCGCGTGCAGTGCACTCAAACCGTTATGCGCAGCGCAGACGACAAAGCCGCACTCGCCCGTGAAGTGCTCTCGTTCGCCTGCCCGAACCTGCTCCACGATCTGCAGAAGAATGATCTGCAAAGGAGTGATCCGCAAAAGAGTGATCCGCTCAAGAACGATGCGCTCAAAGGCCAAGCCTCCGGCACCGCCTTTCGCCGTCTGGACCGCGAGCCGTGATCCTCGTTCCCATCAAGAACACGGCAACGGCAAAGCAGCGCCTCGCCACCATTCTCAATCAGCCTTCGCGATCGAAACTTGCGCAGGCCATGTTGCATGACGTGTTAGCCACGCTGCATGACTGGAAGAATCGTCCGCCAGTCGCAGTCGTCACCAGCGATCCCTACGCGATCGATCTCGCGCGCAGCTACGATTTCGACATCATCCCGGACCCCGACAATCCCGGAGAAACCGGCGCCATCGAGATGGCCACGCAAATCTGCATCGAACGCGGCGCCGACAGCACGCTTGTCATCCCCGCCGACATTCCGCTGATTCAGTCCTGGGAGCTCGACGAAATCCTGAAGTACGCCCCCGCCGAAGGCAGCGTTCTAGTCCCAGCCGCGGACGGACGCGGCACCAACGCCGCCTTCCGGCGCCCCGCAAACTTATTTCCTCTGCGCTTCGGCAACGACAGCTTCAAGCCCCACCACGCTGCTGCGCAGGCGACGGGCAAGCCGTGTGTGGTTCTGAATCTGCCCGGCATCGCCGTCGATGTAGACAATCCCCAAGACCTGGACCAACTTGTCTCGCTACCGGGCGAAACTCGCGCCCAGAAACTAGCGCGCGAGTACGTGTTTACCGGCGAGGAGTCCGTGCAGCCTTGAGACGACACAGGACTTGGTGGGAATACAATCGAGCATAATGAAACTGATACCTGATTTAGACGAGGACAACCAACTTTTAGCGTCCTGGCGCGGGGCGCGCGCCAAGATTTGGTTGTTTCATGTATCTCATCTTCGGCTCGCCATCTGTTTATCGAGACCGAAGGAGCGCGAAGCCGTCTACGTCACTGCGACCGGTTGCCGTAGGATAGCTGGACCGTTTTCATGGGCATCTGCAGACCTCTCGATCGCTAGGCAAGTACCAGAACAGCACAAAACGCGACTATACATAGTCGCAGATCGGAAGGCGGGTTTCGAACTTATATGCAGCGGCGCTACCGTTGTCCTTGGAGTCGCATTCGTTCCAACCAACCCGTTCCGTGGCTTCTCGGCCGAAGATATTCCACCCAAGTTACTTGCGCCCAAGTCATAGAGCAATTTACTAATTAACCGCCGCTACAGAGCAGGCTGCCCCACCCTTTTCGAGTTCTTTGCGAAAGGGAGGATTCCGCAGCCCACGCATTACGATGAAATCGCATTAGGATGAAGTAATGAGCAGCCCGGCCCCCAAAAGGCGAAAGAAAATCGCCCCCGAAATTCACTTCATCTCCGTTCCTCTCGCCGAAGAAATCCATCCCGGCGATTCACTCGCCGACAAACTCCTCGCGTCAATTCGCAAACATCGCACCCCGCTCCGTCCCGGCGACATCCTCATCGTCAAACACAAGATCGTCTCCAAGTCCGAAGGACAGATCGTCGATCTAGCGACCATCCAACCTTCCGCTGAATCAGAAGACTGGGCAAAGCAATATAACCTCGACCCCCGCGTCATCGAACTCGCCCTGCGCGAAAGCCGCTCTGTCATCCGCCGCAAAAACGGAGTCCTCATCACCGAAACCCGCCACGGGTTTCTCTGCGCCAACAGTGGCATCGATGTCTCCAACGTCGACGGCGGAAGCCACGCTCTACTGCTCCCCGAAGACCCCGACCGCTCCGCCGCCAACCTCCGCCGCGCCATCAAACGCCGCACTGGTCTCGCCATCCCCGTCATCATCACCGACAGTTTCGGACGCCCCTGGCGCGAGGGCCTCACCGAATTCGCCATCGGCATCGCCGGCATGAAACCTCTCCGTGACGACCGCGGCCACTTTGACTCACACGGCTACAAATTGAAAGCCAGCGTCGAAGCCATCGCTGATGAACTAGCTTGCGCCGCCGGCCTGGTCTGCGGCAAACTCAACCGCACCCCAGCCTGCATCGTTAGAGGATTCCGCTTCGACCCCGGCGCCGGCGGAGTTAACAAGTTGCTCCGCGATCCCTCCACCGATTTATTCCGTTGACTCGTTCGCCAAGAGCGCTATCGGCAAGGTTTAAGTTGAAGTGTGTCATCCTGAGGAGAGCGATAGCTCTCCGAGGGACCTGACGATCTGCAGCTAACAATTGTGCCGTAGATGAGATCAGCTTGATGCATGCGGCCTGGGCATTCCCATCACCTCATCGAAACTTTCATCTGTCGTCAGGTCCCTCAACCCAGCTACGCTGGGTTTCAGGATGACATCGCTTTTGTGGCGCGGCGCTCATAGAGCTACACTGTACCGACGGAGAACCATGCCCCGCCAACTCGCACCTTCCGAACTCGAATCTTTCCCCAATCTCGACTGGTCCGACATCGCCCCGCGCCTGGCCCCCACTCTGCGCGCATCATTAGAAAGAGTCCTACAAAGCCAAAACGGTGCGTCTCTCACCCTCGAAGAATCCTACGCGCTGGCCAACTCCGACGGAGACGACCTCCTCGGCCTGCTCGTTGCGGCCAACCTCCTCCGCGCCGAACTCGCGGGCAACATCGTCACTTACGTGGTCAACCGCAACATGAATTTCACCAACATCTGCTTCGTCGGATGCAAATTCTGCGCCTTCAGCCGCGGCCCCCGCGAATCAGACACTTACTTTCACTCACTCGACGATATGGCCCGCAAAGCCGTTGAAGCCTGGCAACTGGGCTGCACCGAAGTCTGCATCCAAGGCGGATTGCCCCGCGATCTCGACCGGCTTTATTACCGTGATATTCTCCGCGCCATCAAAGCCGCCGCACCGCAGATGCACATCCACGCGTTCTCGCCGATGGAAATCGTCTACGGCGTCGAACTCACCGGCATGCCGCTCGCCGACTATCTTTCCATGCTGCGCGACAACGGACTCGGAACCCTCCCCGGCACCGCCGCCGAAATTCTCGACGACGAAATTCGCCACGTCCTTTCCGCCAACAAACTTTCCACCGCGCAATGGGTCGAAGTCATCCGCACGGCGCATCGCTGCGGTATCCGTACTACGTCGACGCTCATGTACGGCCACACCGAGACTCCCGAGCATTGGGTGCGCCAGATGCGCCTGCTCCGCGACATTCAATCCGAAACCGGAGGCTTCACCGAATTCGTCCCGCTCGGCTTCGTGCATCAAAACACTCTGCTCTTTCAGCAAGGCCTGGCGCGCACCGGACCCACGCTCGCCGAGCATCTGAAAGTTCACGCGCTGGCGCGCATCCTGCTGGCCGGATCGATCAACAACATTCAAGTTTCCTGGGTGAAGTTGAATCGCCGTCTGTCGCAACTCTGCCTGCAAGCCGGCGCCAACGACTACGGCGGGACACTGATGGAAGAAAATATTTCCCGCGAAGCGGGCGCGACGGCAGGCCAGTACACCAGCCCGGAAGATTTCCAGTCGTTGATTCTCGAACTCGGCCGCATCCCCGCCGAGCGCAACACCACGTATTCGCGCATCAACATCAAACTCCCGCTGAACGAAGCCGGATTCACCACCGAGCAGTCGCTGGAGCCCGAATTCGCATGATCGAGATTCGCACGAGAGAAGTGCGCAGGAGCGAAGCGTCCCCGATGCCCGCGACTCCGGGGAAAAGCACGCCCGCGTGCAGCGCCGTGGAAGAGCGGCGCTTAAGCGCCGTGTCAAGCGGGGAAAAAAGAACGGGCTTCAGCCCCTGGGGTTGCCCATGATCCCCATCCGCCCCATCGCCATCATCGGAGGCACTGGCCCCGCCGGCACCGGACTCGCCCTGCGCTGGGCGCGCGCCGGAGAAACCATCATCATCGGCTCGCGCGACGAACAACGCGCGCGGCAGACCGCGGCACAGATCAAAGCCAAAGCCGGGGAACCCGCGATCATCACCGGCATGGAAAATGCCGCGGCCTGTGCCGCCGCCGACATCCTCGTGCTGACCGTTCCCTTCGAAGGCCAGGCCGCGCTGCTCAAGCAACTCAAGCCCTCCATCACCGGAGGCAGCATTCTCATTGACGCCACCGTCCCGCTCGCCGCCAGCCTCGGGGGGCGCGCCTCCCGCACCATCGGCGTCTGGCAAGGCTCAGCCGCGCAGCAGGCCGCCGAACTGGTTCCCAAAGATGTCAGCGTGGTCGCCGCCTTCCACAATGTTTCCGCCGAGTTGCTCAACGGCGACGCCGCGCTCGATTGCGACGTCATCGTCTGCAGCGACGATCCCGATGCCGCGCAACTCACCCGCGAACTTGCCGCGAAAATTCCCGGCGTCCGCCCGCTCGACGGCGGCAAACTCGAAAACGCCCGCATCGTCGAACAAATCACGGCCTTACTCATCGGCCTCAACATCCGCCACAAGGGCCACGCCGGAATTCGCATCACCGGATTACCGCCGCAAGCGTACCGGTAGACCTTCGGTTGCGGTCGACGAGTGTAATTGAGTATTCAACCCAATGGCGCAGGCTGCTACTCGACAATTGACTCCGGCAATACGTCGAACTGAGTGATGCCCTCCACCGATTCGACGTTGTTGATACGGATCACCTCCCGCCCGGTGGCATCGGGGAATCGCTGGACAATCCTGCAAGGTGTTACACCTGTTTGCGGATAAACGCTCCGATCGTCCAGCTGTTCTACGCTCACTACCAAGGTCTTTTCTAGGAACGACCATTGACGACCGTAGGCATCTTGGAATCGGCACTCGACGATACCTGGCTGAGGATCGTCACTAATGTACCGAACTATGCTGACTTTCAATCCTGCCATTGCCATGGTCGTCCCCCAAAGTTAGTGAAACGGCAAAGTTACAGCATCCGACACAAAGGCCACGCCGGAATCCGCATCACCGGCCTCCCGGCGCAGGCATACCGCTAGATTTAAAGTCTCGGCCCAACCAGCACTATCACGCAAGTGCCCGCAGAGTCTTCCGCAGGCGGTCGGGTTCGCCCTTGCCAAGCTGACTCTCCACCGCAAGGTGCGTGCTCTTCCACACTGGAACCGCGCGCGCCAGCAACTTCCGACCCTTTGCCGTTAAGGTCAGCAAGCGGCCGCGGCGGTCCTTCGGATCCGGCGTGACCTTGAGCAACCCGCGGCGCTGCAACGGCTTCAAAGCAGCTGTCAGCGTCGTCCGGTCCATGGCGAGCAAAGACGCCACTGCCGACATGCCTGGCGGGTTGGGGCGGTTCAGCGACATCAGCAGTGAGAATTGTCCGTTGGTCAGGCCGAGCGGGCGTAGAGCGTCATCGAAGCGGCGCGCCAGCGCCCGCGCCGCCCGCTGTACATGGAGGCAGAGACAAGAGTCGCGGACCAGGATCGTGGTTTCAAAAGAAGTGCTCATCATGGTTGACATGCGGCTATAACTGTTGATATCAACGTATATCGCAAGACCGCATGTGGAGGAAAACAAAATGTTATGTCATCCGGTTTTCGCCAAGAGCGGAGCGGCCACCCTTAAACGCGGGATAGGCAAGATTATCGCACTGTCCACCTTCGCCCTGACAATCCTGTTGACCGCCGCATGGCCGGCGCCGGCACAGGACGCCAAATCGCCGTATCCCAGCATGGCCCCGGTCGAGCAATATCTGATGACTCGCGACGCCGAAATCGCCATGGCCCGCAGTGCAGCTCCTCCCTCAATCTCAGCCGATGCCGACGTCCTCTTCCTTGGACGGCATGGCTATGAAACGGCAGTCAAAGGCAAGAATGGTTTCGTATGCCTGGTGGAGCGAGCGTGGATGGGCGCATTCGATGGTAAGAACTTCTGGAACCCTAAAGTTCGAGGTCCGGTCTGCTACAACCCGCCTGCGGTGCGTTCCATCCTTCCGATAACTTACAAGCAGACCGAGATGGTATTGGCCGGTCAATCCAAAGCGCAGATCCTCGACGCCATGAAGACAGTGGTAGCGCAAGGGCTGCCGCCCCTGGAGCCTGGAGCCATGGCCTACATGATGTCGAAAGAACAGTACCTTACCGATGGCGCCCCCCACAACTGGATCGCTCACCTGATGTTTTACACTCCGCTCATGGACGGTTCCGCTTGGGGCGCGGATCTGCCCAACTCTCCCGTCATGCTGAATCCGCAGTTCCGGGGCGTTCCCGAACCGATCGACAATTTCATGGTTCCCGCGGGCTGGTGGTCGGATGGAACGGCGGATCCAGTGAATCCCTCCAGCTAACCCCTGACGATGCGCGAACGTAGAGGCGCCTAATATTCCACACTTGTAAGAAGTCCGGGCAGCGGAAATGAACTGCGAGAAAAGTATGGCCATCGCATTGCGAAACTTCGCGCTGGTGATCCTGCTAAGCCTACCGTGGCCGGCCCAGGCGCAGGGACAGGAAGCTCAGGCGCTTTATACGAGGATGGCTCCGTTTGATCAATATCTGATGGCCGATCGCCATGCCGAGATAGCTCTTGCCCGCAGCGCTGCTCCCGAATCCATCGCGCGCGATGCCGAGGTCATGATCCTCGCACAACATGGTTACGAGACGGCGGTCAAAGGAAAAAACGGGTTCGTTTGTCTCGTGGAACGGTCGTGGATGGCACCCTTCGACGACCCGGAGTTCATGAACCCCGACCAACGGCTCCCGCTTTGCCTCAATCCGCCGGCTGCACGATCTCACCTGCCGCTCACCTTTAAAATGACCCAGTTGGCCTTGGCTGGCCTGTCCAAGACTCAGATGTTCGACAGCATCAAGTCTGCATTCGATAAGAAAAACCTGCCGCTGCCGGAGCCGGGTTCCATGTGTTACATGATGTCGAAGCAACAGTATTTTGGCCGCAAGTATGGCAACGCAGATCCTCATCTGATGTTTTGGTTTCCGAAAACAGACGACATGCTTTGGGGCGCAGGTGTCGCTGGTTCCCCGGTCTACGTACATCAGTACTCTCCCGAGCCGATCACCGAGTTCATCATTTCGGTCTCCAAGTGGTCGGATGGAACCGCTGCCGCTACCAATTAGCAGACACCTTCGATCGTCATAATCCGCGCGTTATAATCCGGGCGTTATAACGACGAGAATCGCCGCCCACCGGCCGGGAATTCTCCGCATAGAGCGCCGTCTTGTGAAGGAGCGCTGCCCGCTAATCCTTCGCCACCGGCACCGACATTCCCTCCGCCGGCTGGCCGCCTGCCATCTGCTGCGCCAGAATCAGCTTGCGCGCCTCGCCACGAATCTGCGGCAGCTGCATGCCGAACCAGACCGCACCCACCACAGACGCCAGGCCGCCAATCGCAACCGTCAACGGCGCGCCCAGACGGTCCGAGAGTGCTCCGCCCATCAGAGCTCCAAGCGGCGCCAGCCCCATGAACATCATCGAATAAACCGCCATCACGCGCCCGCGCAGCGCATCCGGCACCATCACCTGAATCAGCGTATTGGACGACGCCATCTGCAGCATGATGAAATATCCCACCGGCAGCAGCAGCAGAACCGACAGCCAGAACGACTTCGAAAACGCAAACAGCATCAGGCTCACGCCAAACCCGGCGCAGCATACCGTCACCCATTTGCTAAGTCCCTTCACGCCCGTGCGCACCGCCAGCGTGAGCGCTCCCAGCAGCGCGCCCACCCCCGCTGCGCCCATCAGAATGCCCAGCCGCACCGCTCCCAGATCGTGCGATCCGATCAGGGACGCCAGCCCCTGCCCGCCATGATGCAAAATCCGGTCGGCGAAAATCGGCATCAGCACCACATACGGCATACCCGTCGCGCTCACCACTCCGAGCAGCAACAGCAGCGCCCGAATCGGCGCCGTGTCGTTCACGAATCGAAAACCCTCCTTGATGTGCTCCAAGGGCGACGCTCCCAGCGCTCGCACCGGACTTTGCACCTTCATCAGCAGCAATCCGGCAATCACCGCAAGGTAGCTGGCGCCGTTGGCGAAAAAGCACCATCCTTCACCCAACCTCGCCACCAGCACACCCGCAACCGCCGGCCCAATCACGCGCGCGCCGTTGAACATCGACGAATTCAGCGCAATCGCATTCATCAGATCGTCCTTGCCCACCATGTCGACCAGAAACGATTGCCGCCCGGGAATATCGAATGCGTTCACCACTCCCAGCCCCGCCGCCAGCACGAAAATCTCCGGCACTGTCACGATGCGCATCAGCGTCAGCGCCGCCAGCACGAACGCCAGAATCATCGATGCCGTCTGCGTCGCGATCACCACCCGCTGCCGGTTCATGCGGTCGGCGGTAATTCCTCCCAGCGGCGCCACCAGAAACACCGGAATCTGGCTGGCGAATCCCACTGCCCCCAGCAGCAATCCCGAGCCCGTCAGCTTGTAGACGAGCCACGACTGCGCCACCGTCTGCATCCACGTGCCGATCAGTGAAATCAGTTGTCCGCCGAAAAAAAGCTGGAAGTTGCGATGCCGCAGCGCGCGTCCTGCCACCTGCCAGCGCGGCGTCTCCGCGCTCGCTACCGGCGCAGTAGTTTCTTGGATGGGATTCTTCGACTCGGCCACAATCTTGTACTTTGGATGATCTTGCGCCCCGCGCTCCAGTATAACGGCAACCCGTGGGTGCAACGTTCGCATCCGAACTATCGAATTCTGGATTTTGCTGGTGTTTTCGCTTTTCGCGAGCGCGCCAAAGTTTTCCACAGAGCGAGCTCATCGAGATCATGGATTTGTCCCCAAATCCGCCCTTTAAGTGCAACCAAATGACCGATTTGGGAATCTTTTGCTCGCTGTAACTAACTTGGAACTTCTCCTCCGGCCCGCCGTGCGCTAAAGTAGCGGTTACGCTTCCCGGCGTCGCGGCGAGAAGAATTCGACCCAAAGGACGTGATTCAACTATGACCACTCCTACCGTTCGAGTTGAACGCCGCGTCGGACAAAGGTTCCCGTATCTTCTTCCGCTTTCCTTGCGGCAGATTGCGCCCGCCGCGGCAGGCTTCGGCTTCACTCAGGATCTCAGTTCGCGGGGAGTTTTCTTCTTCACCGATGTTGCCTTGCACGAGGGCGCAGAAATCGAAATCACCCTCCGCATGCCCTCCGAAATCACTCTGGGAGAAAACATGCGTGTGCGCTGCCGTGGCCACGTTCTGCGCGTGGTGAAGCCGGCCCAGCCGTCCTGCGATTCCCCGGCTGTTGCCGAAACCAAGATCGGTGTCGCGGTTCGCCTCGAAGGCTACGAATATCTTCCTGAAGTCGCCGAGTCCTCCGCCGCCTTCGCTCGCGTCTCCGCCCTGCACTCGCAACCCGAGCCTGTCCGATAAGTTCGCGCTTCTTCCCTTCACAATCTGGCCGTTCTGTCTTACAATGCTCTGCAAAGAGGTGAGCGTTTCGGGGTTCTACCTCGTTCGGCCTCCTTCCAGCTTCCCCCCAATGAAGTTGCTGGTTCGAGTTTTTTGGCGCGGCTTGCGCGTGGGCGTGAATGCGGCCTGTTACCTAGGTCACTTGGCGGAGAGTACCTTCTCTTTCTAACATGCAGACACCGAGAGAAATCAGCGAGAACCGCGCTATGCATGGCATCGCCGTCGCGCTCCTCACCGAGGACCGCGAGCACCTGGCAGCTCTCCAAACTCGCCTCGAAGCTACGCGCCTGGGACGCGCGGTCTTTAGCCATCTCGGTTTCCCTGCCGGACCCACCGACTCCATTCTCCGCCAGTTGCAGGAGTCGCGCGCCGAAGTCGTCGTCGTCGACATTTCCCAGCAAGACCCGCAGCGGGCCATCCGCACCATCGAACTGATTCGCGCCACCACCCTGCAGATCGCCATCTTCGCCAACGGCGAGATGACTCAGCCGGCCAGCATCGTCGCAAGCATGCGCGCTGGCGCCGGTGAGTACATCGATAACTCCGCCGGATCAGACGCGCTGCTCGAAGCCCTTACCCGCTTCAGCTCAACTCGCACGCGCACGCCCGGCAGCGGCGGCAAGGCCCGCGTCTTCACTTTTCTCAGCGCCAAGGGCGGCGCCGGCTGCACCACGGCCGCAGTCAATACCGCCGTCGCTTTGCAACAGGCTCACGGCGACGTCGTTCTCGTCGACTTTGCGCCCATCGGGCACACTTCCCTGCATCTCAATCTGCGCCCGCAGTTTGGCGTGCTTGACGCGCTGCAAAATCTTCACCGCATGGATGTCCAGCTCCTCGACGGACTCATGACTCCGACCAAAGAAGGATTGCATCTTCTCGCGGGATCGCAGCAACCGTATCCCAGCGAGCCCACACCCGGCGAACTCGCCCGCCTCTTCGATCTTCTGGTCAATCATTACCGCTATGTCGTCGTCGATGTCTCCAGCCGTCTCGACCCCACCACGCGCCTCATCTCCGATCTTTCCAACGCCGTGCTCATGGTCGCGCAGACCGATGTAGTCACGCTGTGGAGCGCGGGACGCATCCACACCTTCCTCGAAGAAGGCACCGGCCGCGACCGTCTGCGCATTGTTCTGAATCGCTACAAGAAAATTCCCGGATTCACTGACGAAGACATCGAGCAGGTCACCCGCTGCAAGGTTTTGTGGAAAGTTCCCAACGCGTTCCACACGGTTTCACCCGCGATCGATCAAGGCTTGCCCGTGGTTTTGCAGGAAGGCCCAGAGATCAGCCGGTCGTATCGCGCTTTTGCTGAAACCCTGGCCGAAGCCGCCTCCAATTCCGACGGCAGCCCCGACTTGGTCTACGGCACCGAAGGTGCAGCCGCCCGCAAGAAAGCTCCCAACCGCCTCAACCTCTCCCCCGCCCGCGCCGGCCAGTAATTTTAATGTGGAAGAGCGGCGCTTAAGGGCCGCTGTTCCACGGCTGGCCTTCGCGCATCGGTCGCCATTTTCCTGGGCCCCTACACTCCGCCCATGCCGCTCTTCCGCGCCGCCTCGTCCTGGTAGTCGACTTTCTTGCCGGTTCTGGATTCCAGGGTGACGATCGTGTCTCGAACGATCGACTTGCCCAGTTCAAAAACGGCGGCGTGTTGTTTGCCCTGCTCGTCTTTCCAGCCGATGGTGAGGAAGTGTTTGCGCTTCTTCGACAACGCGAAGAGGCCGCCGGTGGCAACCGCCAGGCCGACGCGGCGGGCGGCCTGTTGTCCGTATTCGAGGTCGTCGACCTGGTCGTAGGGGATCACGAGCTGTCCGCCGTCATATTCGAAGACAAATTCCTTTTCGTTGCCGGTGGAGGGTGATCCCTCGCTGCCTTCCGTGATCTGGCTTTCGGTGCCGGCCACGTAGGCGGCGCGGTCACTCGGCATTCCGCCGCCGAATGCGGCGAAGTCCAGAGCGAACAGGCAGACGAACAGCAGCGCCAGGGAACGCTTCATGCTCGGGCACCCTCCTTTTTCCTGTTCTTCATCTCCATTCTCTTGCCTCTTTTCCTTTTGCCAGGAAACGCTGGCGTGTCCCGCCGGGTCGAAACTATAGTCCAGCCGAAACTTGGGCGCAACTCCCTGCGAACAACGAAACCCGCCTCCTGAGTTTCCCCTAATTCTCGCAGGAAAACCCAAGGTCTCAAGACGTCGGCAAGTTTCTGGTCTCCCCGCCGATAGACGTACATGGGCCATAAGTCTGCGGGCTCGGAAACGGACATCGGGAACGGACATCGGAAACGGACAAGGGATGGCGGAACAACCAACGGCACCCGGAATGACCGGACAGGGAGCGGCGCGCGCGCGGGTAGAAGAGCCGAAGCTGCTCTACGTGGCGCGGCAGCCGATCTTCGACCGCGAAGAGAAGGTTTTCGGATACGAACTGCTGTTTCGCAACGGGCTGGAGAACGCGTTCAGCGGAGACACGGACGAGGCCTCGCGCGCCACCCTCGACCGGTCCCTGCTGATGGGACTGGACGTGTTGTGCGATGGGCGGCGGGCGTTCGTGAATTGCACCAGGGACACGCTGATCAAGGGGCTGGTCACGCTGCTGCCGTCGACTTCCACGGTGGTGGAAGTGCTGGAAGACGTTCCGCCGGACCCGGATGTAACTGCCGCCTGCCGGCATCTGAAGGAAGCCGGGTACATGATCGCGCTGGACGACTTTGTCGCCGACGACAAGCGCGAGGCGCTGGCGGAGATCGCCGACATCATCAAAGTGGACCTGAGGCTCACCACTGAGGCGCAGCGTGGTGAGATCATGAAGCGCTTCGGACCCTGGCGCTGCCGGATGCTGGCCGAAAAAGTTGAGACCCAGGGCGACTTCTCCCGCGCGCAAGACCAGGGCTTCGTTTATTTCCAGGGCTACTTCTTCCGTCGTCCGGAAATGCTCAACACCCGCGACATGCCGGCGAACCGGCTGCATTACCTGCGCATGCTGCAGGAGGTATCGCGGCCTGAAATGGATCTCGCGGGGCTTGAAAGGCTGATTAAAGCCGAGGCCTCGGTCTGCTACCGGCTGCTGCGCTATCTGAATTCGTCGATGTTCGGATTCAAGAACGAAATTCACTCGGTGCGGCATGCGCTCTCCATGCTCGGCGAGCGCGAGGTGCGGCGCTGGGTGCGGCTGGTGGCGGCAGTGGGCGCGGGAGAAGAGAAAACCAGCGACCTGGTGCTATCCGCCTTGGTGCGGGGCCGGTTTGGCGAGTTGCTGGCGCCGCAGGTGCCGCATGGAGATTCGGATTTATTTCTGCTCGGCTTGTTGTCCCTGATCGATGCCATGCTGGAGATGCCGATAGCGGACGTGCTGGAGAAGATTCCGCTGGAGCATGAAACCAAAGCTGTGCTGCTGGGGCAACCGAGCGCGCTGCGCCCCGTCTACCAGTTGATGCTGGCCCACGAGAGCGGGGAGTGGGAGGCCGTGGCGCAGCTGTGCATTAGCCTCCATCTCAAATCCGAAGATGTGGCCGGATTTTATTGGCAGGCGCAGCGGTGGGCGCGCGAAGTTTCATCGGGCTAGTGAGAGCCGGCGATGCCCGGCCTGGGGCGGCCGCCGGAGCGAACTTGGCAGCCAATTCATACCTCCAGGTGCCTTAAGACGGGCCGACACGGGCCAAAGTCTGCGGATCATGTCCTCCTGTGCAAAACCGTAACCGCAAGGGGCCTTGCGCGCTTTGTCCGGGACGAGTACGATGAAGGTGTTCTCGATAAGGCCTCGTTCCCGCGCAGGTCTTCCGCGCCAGCCGTTCCGAGGCGGCGCCTACGGATCCGAATAACGGAAAACCGATATTTAACGTTAGAGATTTGATTTGCCAATCGCGGTAGTTTGAGAAGTCAGGGTTCGTTCCAGAGTGTACCCAGTCGCAACCCGCAACTGCGTGGAGCCGATGCCGTGCGTCGGGCTATCCTTTCCTCCAAAATGCGGAATCGTGCGACCGTTATGTTCAATGATGGCCGGTTGAGATCGGCAACCTTTTGCAGTTCGTGCACCACAGCTTGAGAGGACTATGAACGCTGGACCAGGAAGGCCCTCCGGTGGCGGAGGCGGAAGAAGGCGACGGCGCGGACGCCGTCCACACAATCAACGAGGACAACGGCCGGGCCAGGGCTTGGCCCGCGAAAACAAAGACGGCATCTACACCGCGCCCATGGACCACAGCTACCGCGCGGTGATGAACGGCGCCGGTAACAACGGCCACAAAGGCGGGGGAAGGCAAAGGCCCGGATTTGCGGCCCAATATCCCCAGCCCGAGCCGGAACCGCTTCCCGCGGCGGTCAGCGAAGATGCCAACTCGCGCATCTTTGCGTTTATCGAAGACCTGTTTTTCATGGCGAAGATTCAGGAGACGGCGCGCAAGCTCAATGTCAAAGTCGAGTTCGTCAAGACCGACAAAGACCTGATGGACCGCATGCAGCAGAACGGCGAAGAGAAGCCCTCGCTGATCATCTTCGATCTCAACAATAACGGCGTAAAGCCATTGACGTTGATCCCGAAACTGAAGAACAAGCTCAAGAAAGGCACATCGATCATCGGATTCCTCTCGCACGTGCAGGGAGACCTTAAGCAGAAGGCGCACGAAGTGGGCTGCGACATGGTGCTGCCGCGCTCGGCGTTTTCCCAGAATCTGCCGCAACTGTTACGCCGGCATGGCGCTCCGGAAGATCTGGATTCGATGGTCCAGTAGAGTTGGAAGTCGCCTTGCGGTTTTAGCGGTTTGCCCGCGATCCCCGGTAAGGCTCGTTCATTGTTTCCCGCGTTCGGAGATGGAGTGGAGTCCCGCTCCAGCTGAGTTCCCTGCCTGTTCGTCCCTCAGCTCTGCCCGGCGCCTGCGGCGCAGCGCAGCGGATCGATATCCCATAGCAGAACGTCTTTGCTGAGACTTTCTATCCCGACTTCTCCCTGCTTTTTGGTTCCCGGCTGGCCGAGCCAGACGACGCGGAACTGCCCCTTATTTCCTTTATATTGCACATCAACCACATCGCCGACTTTCAATTGCGCGGTGACGCCCTGCAGTGTAGCTCCGCGCCCGCTGATACTGCGCAGGCTGGCGGGTTGAGTGAAGGGACGATTGTGAGCGTCCATGCCCCAGATTTGCACGGGAAGTTCGACGAACACTCGTGGCTGGCGCCGACGGTCCATAGTAAGTACAGAGGTGCGGAAAACACGGATCACCGTGCTCAGTGACTTCGAGGATGGTAGAGCGGCAATGCCCGCAAACACAGGTAACCGGGGTCACCTTACGGAAGTACCGGAAGTCTGCCCGACGATAATGCGGTCGCACCCTTAATGCAATCGCATCCTTGGCAGCTTGGCCTGAAGCGGCGCATCGTCGCCGAACGGCCCGTGACCTGGGAGTCTGACGCCTAGTTCATATCGCCCAGCGAGCAGGCGCCGGGGCCGCGCGGGTCGCCGCAGGATCCGCAAGCGCCGCGCTGGGATGCAGCGGACGACCGCGAAGCCGAGGAACTCTTCGCGGACACCGCAAACACCGAGAGTTGCGGTTCGAGCTTGGTCGCGTGGCATTTCGGGCACGCAGCTTTTTCTTTGCCGTACACGAGGACCTCGAAGTGGTGCTCGCATTCCTTGCAGATGTATTCGAAGATGGGCATGGCGAACTCCAGTACCTATTAGAATCAATTTGTGCCGAGTTCGCAAATCCCGAGTTCGCAGATTTCGACTTCGCAAATTTCCGGTTCCTGCGGCGGGGAAGTTCCGCAGGATGCGCCGGCGACCCAAGGGTCATGGTTGCCGCGCGAGCCGTTCCGGCCGCGGCCATGGCTGCGAGGCGGGCACGTGCAGACGCTTTCCAGTTTCTTTCTGCCGCGAAGGATTCATCTGCCTCCGCCAGAGGAGCGGCTGGTCGAAGTCACGCCGGGAGTAAAGATTCGCTGCTGGTGTTACTGGCAAGCGCAAGATCGCGCGAAAGCGCTGACCGTCATCGTCGTTCACGGCCTCGAGGGCTCAACCGATTCGCAATACATGACCGGAGTGGCGCGAAACGCGTTGGCCGCGGGCATGAACGTCGTGCTGATGAATCAGCGCAACTGCGGAGGCATGGACCACTACGCGCCGACTCTCTACAACTCCAGCCTGTCGGGGGATGTAGCGGCAGTGGCGCGAAGCGTGGTGGAAAACGATGGCGTGTCGCGTTTTGCCCTGATCGGCTTCTCGATGGGCGGGAACCTGGTTCTTAAACTGGCCGGAGAGTGGGGCGGCGACGCGCCGGCGCAGTTCAGAGCCGTGGCTGCGGTTTGTCCGGCAATGGATCTGGCGGCATCGGCCGACGCGCTGCATGAGCCCGCCAACCGGATTTACGAGTATTACTTTCTGCTGCAGCTGCACCGCAGGTTTCGCGCAAAAGTGAACCTTTTCCCGAAGGAATTCGACAAGACGCGGTTGCGCGGCGTTTCGACCTTGCGATTGTTCGACGACCGCGTTACTGCCTACTATTGCGGCTTCACTGGCGCGGACGATTATTACTCGCGCGCCGCGGCCTCGAAAGTTTTGGATCGGATTGCGGCGCCCGCGCTGATTATTCACGCCGCTAATGATCCATTCATCCGCGTGTTGCCGGAGACGCGCCGGCGCATGGCATCGAATCCGAATATTACCTATCTGGAGACAGCCGACGGCGGGCACTGTGCGTTCATCGCCCAACGCAACCGTGATCCAGGGGACGACGGGCGCTGGGCGGAGCGCGAAGTGGTCGAGTTTGTGCGCCAGTTCGCCTGAATCGCGGTTTCAGCTTGCACGGATCGGACGGCGCAGGATCCAGGCTAGCATCTCAGAACTGCGGCCTTTCGTTCTGATGCGCGCGTAGGCCAGTCCCAGCATGGCCAGAGTGATTGCCAGCAGACCGGCTGACGCGCCCCGGATTCCCATCCCATGCTTGGGCAGGATCGACACTCGCCCGTACACGAATTCTATGTGCACCCAGTAGACCAGCAGCGAGGCTTGGCCGAGCTGAATAAGCGGGCTGAATCCCCATGCTTTCGTGAACCAAGATCCCCCGCCCCAGCGGCACCAGGCGTAGCTTGCAGTCAGGATCGTCAGCAGGATTCCAACCCGGATCAGGAAAAAGTCCGGGCTGGTGTGCCAGTAGTCATAGACGGAATAGAGTTGGCCCGGCTGCGCGTCGAGCCAGCGCGAAACTTCGACCAGCACGACTCCGGCCGCACCGAGACATAGAAAGACCGTCACTTGGCGAGCCCGCGACCACGGAGCCTGCAGAATGAATCCCACGGCGAGCCCGGCGAAGGCAAATGCTGCCCATGGAAAAACAGGAAACAGCCAGGCCTGTGGCGTGCCCAGATTGTGCACGCCGTTGATGTAAGACTCGATGGGCCAGGGCAGGAACCGCGGCCGCCAGGTAGTCCAGAGGAGCGGTGTCAGCAGGGAAATCAACGTGGCCGTGCCTGCCGCCGTCAGAACTAAGACCAGACGATATTCAGACCAGCCTGCATCCCGCCGCTGGGCTTCGCCCGGCAGGACAGCCCCTTCGACTGCGCTCAGGGCAGGCTCTGGCGGCCGTCCCCACACGGCCTTGCCCGGTCCCGACCACGCCGGCACCATCCAGCACACCACCCCCATCAGCATCATCGACAGCCCAATCGTGTTGAGGATGTCGACGCGCAGCAGATCGGATTTCGGGGCCCATCCCCATGCGATGAGGTACTCCTGCACGCGAAAAAGCAGGCCGAAGCCAAAAATTTCCGCCCCGCGGAGAATGGTGGTGCGGGCAATCTGCCCCGGCGGCAGATTCTTCTGCCGCAACTTATCGGTGACCAGCGCAAAAGAGATTCCGGCCAGAAACAGAAACAGCGGCGCAGGAAACGTTCCGCCCAGCTGCGAATACATGAAGAACCGGCTCTGCCGCGCCGCCCCTCCCAGCCAGGAATCGTAGCAGTGAGTCTGGAACATCAGCACGCAGGCCAGGCCGCGCATCCAGTCGATGTAGGCGAGGCGGGATTTGGCGGGTTCGGGCGGGTACATGTGCGCGGCTGAGACGATGGGGCAGGAAAATTATACGGCAGCCATTCGCCCGGAACAGCGTTCAACCGCAATCGTGACTTGTGCGGTCACTTGCGGTGTGGCACTTTCTCTGTAAAGAAGTGTGGCGCTTTCTTTGTAAAGAAACGTGAAGACCAACGGCCCTGCCAGCTGTGCGTTTCAGGTAGGCGCAAGCATCAAGAAGCGGAGTGGAAGCATCTCGCACCCGCGCGGCCGGCCACACCTCGAATGCTGTCCCCGGAAGGTTAACTTTGGTCTGTTAACTTTGGACTGTTAACTTTCTGTCATTCATACAACCTTCGGCGCAACAGTCTTGATCAGACTGGGTTAAAGCCGTATAAGGTTAAACACGGCTTTTTCCGCAGTTTGCCAGCAGGGGAGCGTTTATGTCGAACAGCAGTCGGGCGAATGTGTGTCTATTCCTGGCAGTTACCCTCCTTTCCAGCCTAACCTACGCAGCCTCCGCCGACCGGATTACCGGGCCAATTGATTCCAGCCATGTTGTTCAGCTTGCGAGAAGTCTGCATCCGAAGGCCCAACCGAAATATGACCGCGGCGCGGCGGACCCCTCTTTGCGGCTTGGATACATGACGCTTGTCACGACACCATCAGCCACGCAGCAAACGGCGCTGACACAGCTTCTTGCCGACCTACAGGACCCGTCGTCGGCTAATTATCACAAGTGGCTTACACCGGCCCAATATGCCGATCGCTTCGGCCTGAGCCAGAATGACATGAGCCGAGTTACGAACTGGCTGAAGTCGAACGGCTTCCAGGTGCAGAGCATTGGTGGCGGGCGGAACACCGTTGTATTTAGCGGCACGGCAACTCAGGTTCAAAACGCATTCAAGGCTGAGATTCATCAGTACGACGTTAATGGCGAGGAGCACTTCGCCAATTCGACGCCGGTCATGATCCCGGCAGCCCTCCAGGGCATCGTGACTGGCGTTCGTGGCCTCAACAGTTTCCGGATGCACTCCGCCAGCCAGCACGGGGTCGGCTCCGGACCCCGCGTGCGACCCAATTACTACGACGGCAGCTTTGTCTTCAAAAACTTTCTGGCACCCGGCGATGTCGCCACAATTTACGGCTTCAGTTCTCTGTCCAGCGACGGCACGATTATCGATGGCACGGGCGAGAGCATAGCGGTCATAGGTGAAACCGACATCTTCCTTTCGGATATCAACGACTTCCGCTCGGGGTTCGGACTTCCATCCATCAGCGCTAGCAACTGCACGTCCAACACCACGGGAGCGATTGCCTCCTGTGACGACCCCCACTTTAAGTATGTGCTGATAGGAACAGATCCGGGGGCGCCCGACTCAATTCAAGACGGTGACATCGGCGAGGCAGACCTTGATGTGGAATGGTCGGGCGCAGTTGCGCCCAACGCTCAGATTATCTACGTAAACGCCCCCGACCCGTCGGGCAACGGAGTTGACGATTCTCTTGCCGCGGCCATCAATCCTTCCTCGGGCCCGCCGGTTGCGCCGATCATCACCATGAGCTACGGCCTCTGTGAGGCCGAGGCCACAATCCTGGAGACAGAGCTGGAGCAGGCCGCCGCGGAAGGCATAACGGTTGTGAATTCTTCGGGCGACTCAGGCTCTGCTGCCTGCGACGACAATCCGCAGAATGCGAATCCACCTTTCGACCCAGCGGTGGGCGGGCTGGCGGTCAATTATCCCGCCAGCAGCATCTACGTGATTGCCGCCGGTGGAACTGCCATCACCCTGGCGGACGATTCCTACCCGAGTGCCGCGTCGTCGTACTGGAACACTACCAACGCCGCCAACGGTGGCACGGCGCGCCAGTACATTCCGGAAACCCCGTGGAATGATGATGAAGAGTTCGCCGATTATTGCCATTCGCCGGTTCAAGGCGATACGTTCTGCAGCAGCGGCGGCGGCACGTCCGGTTGGGTCGCACTTGGAACGTCGGCGACTGCCCAGCAAGTGCAGCAGGACATTTGGATATACGAGGGCGGCGGCGGCGCCAGCAACTGCTTCGGCGAGACGATGGAAGGAGTATGCACGAGCGGCATCTCTCAACCTACGTGGCAGCAGGATCTCGTGATTACTACTCCCCACACCAGCGGAGTGCGGTGGCTTCCGGACGTTTCCTTCTTGGCGTCTCCAGAATTTCCCGGCTACATTTACTGCACCCCGTTGAGCCCTGACACCACTCCGGCGGACTACACCAGCACCTGCGCCAGTGGGATCTTCGATGCCGTGGACCAGAACGAGTCGCTAGTAGGCGGCACTTCGGTCGCGTCCCCGGTTTTTGCGGGAATCCTGGCGCTGCTCAACCAATATCTGGCTGGACCCTCCTCCCCTGGTCTTGGCGACATTCACTCGATGCTGTATCGGCTCGCGGCCACGCCGACAAACCACGCCTTCAACCAGGTCACCACCGGTGACAACCTGGCCTACTGCGACCCTGGTCAGCCTAGCAACCAGACGTCCGAGTCCTGGATCATATGCCCCAACTCGGGCGTCTTTGGTTACAGCGCTTCGGGCGCTGGCAATTTTGATCCGACGACTGGGTACAACCTTGTGGCCGGCCTTGGTTCCGTCAACGTGGCGAACCTTGCCACGGCCTGGGCGGCCACGCGCAGCGCGACAACTCTTACGGTATCGCCGTCGGCAACCCAAGTGTCCACCGGGCAGAGCGTCACGTTCACTGCGACACTCTCGGCGACGACCGCAGTCGGAAATATCAGCTTCTCTAACAGCAACAACGGAGGAGCGTCCACCTCGCTGGGAATTGTGGCGCTCACAACCTCCGACGACGGGGTCGCTACCTTCGCCACCTCGACCCTCCCCATGGGCGCGAACGTAATAACCGCGAGCTTTGGCGGCGACTCCTCCAATGGCGCGTCAACTGCAACCGCTCAGACCGTAACCGTCACCGCGCCATTTTCAATCTCGGCCGCGGCTGCCACACCCGCCAGCGTTAGCGCGGGCCAGACCGCTACGTCGATGATTACGGTTACTCCGAATGGCGGGTTTAACTCGCCGGTCACGATCACCTGTCCGACCCCCCCGGCGGGCCTGTCATGCCCCAACACTCCGCTCGTGGTGACGCCAAATGGGGGCGCGGCCCATGGCACCCTGTCGATTTTGACTCTGCCTAACATGGCAACAGGTGCGCAAACCGTGACCGTGAGTGCCACCGGCGGAGGAGCGACGGTAACGACTACTGTGCCGCTCACCGTCACCGCCACCACCGAAACCTTCACCCTGTCCGCGCCGAGCGCGACCTACTCCGTGACGCCGGGGCAGGCGGCCACGGTGAACGTCACGGTAGCCAGCACCAACGGATTCGTGACCGGCTCGGCGACGGTGGTGCCGCTCACCTACACTTGCAGTGGCGCGCCGTCGGAAGCCAACTGCACCATATCGCCGTCAACCGCCACGACCGAGACCGGAGTGACCGTCTCGATCACCACCACCGCTCCGACTGGCGAGTTGCGGCGTCCTTTCGACCGCGGATCGCGGATCTTCTATGCGGCGCTGCTGCCGGGCCTGCTCGGGATCGTTTTCACGTTCGGCTCGCGCAACCGGGCTTCGCGCCTGCACGGTATGCGGATGCTGGGGCTGATTCTGGTTCTGGGATTCTCCACGCTGTGGCTCGGTTCGTGCAGCGGCAGCAATAACAGCAGCAGCAGCAATGCGGGAACGCCGCCGGGGAGTTACACGATTACCATCAATGCCACGACTGGCGGAGCGAATCCGGTGACGAGCCAGTTACAGATCACTTTGGCCGTGCAGTAGGAATCACAATCACGCCAGAGCGGAAGATAGGGCGGCGCTCCCTGGAGCGCCGCCTCTTTTTGCCTTCCATCCTTGCATCTGCGAAACTGGCCTTTACCGTTCAATCCACTTCATCATGGGCAAGATTCACGTACTCTCCGAAGCCGTCGCCAACCAGATCGCCGCCGGCGAAGTCGTGGAGCGGCCTGCTTCCGTGGTGAAGGAGATGCTGGAGAACGCGCTCGACGCGGGCGCGACGCGAATCAAGATCAGCGTGGAGGCGGGCGGCAAGCGGCTGATCCAGATTACCGACAACGGCTGCGGCATGGTGCGCGACGACGCCATGCTGGCGTTTGAGCGCCACGCGACCTCGAAGATCAACAACGCCGAAGACCTGCTCAGCGTAGCCACGCTGGGATTTCGCGGTGAAGCGCTGCCCTCGATTGCGTCGGTATCGCGGCTGCGCCTGGAGACGCGCGCGGAGCAGACGGAAGCGGAGCGGGGTGTGGCGGATGACGCTGCCGGCACGGTCATCGAAATCAACGGCGGAAAAATTGCGCGCGTCGAAGAAGCCGGGCTGCCGCCGGGAACTTCGATCACGGTGCGGGATCTTTTCTTCAACACTCCGGCGCGCAAGAAATTTCTGAAGTCGGAGTCGACCGAACTGTCGCACATCGCGTCGCTGGTCACGCATTATGCGTTGGCGCATCCGGAGAAACATTTCGAGCTGCATTCGGCGGCGAATGCCATGCTGGTCGCGCCTCCGGTGGCAGGATACAGCGAGCGCGTGTATCAGGTGTTTGGCAAAGAGACGCTCGATCAGCTCATTCCGGTGGCGGCGCGGCAGGCGCTGGAGCATCTCGGGCTGCCGCAGCCTCCGCCCTGGCGGCGCAAGGAAGAGGACGTCGACGAGGTCGCGGAGGGTGGCCAAATTACGGAGGGTGGCGAGGTTAAAAAGAAAGACCCGGGGGAGATGCGGATTCACGGCTTCGTCTCGAAGCCGGAGATTCAGAAGCTAAATCGGAATTCGATTTTTATTTTCGTGAACGGACGGCTGATTCGCGACCGGCTGGTGCAGCATGCGCTGACCGAGGCGTACCGAAATATTATTCCCCCAACCGTGTACCCGGTGGTGCTTCTGTTTCTGGAGTTGCCTGCGGGAGAAGTCGACGTGAATGTGCATCCGTCGAAAACTGAAGTCCGCTTCCGCCAGCAGACCGTGATGCACGATTTTGTGCGCGACTCGGTGCGCGCCGCGCTGATGAAGGCGCGTCCCGTGCCGCAGTTTGTCACCGAGATGCGGGCGCACGCCACGGCGAGCCAGGCGCTGACGTCCGCGGGGCTGACCCCAGGCGCGATGACGCCGGAATTGAGTCCGGGAGCGCAGCCTTGGGATCCGGCGACCGGCGCGGGGTCTGCGGCTGAGTTCCCATCTCTTGCAGGCATACCGGGAAGTGGCGCCCCTGATTCGGCTGGAGGATTTGCTCTGCAGGCGCCGGCTCCGCCGCCGGTTTCCGGGCGATTTCACTTTGAGGGCGGGATCGCGGTCGACGCCGACGCGGCGGTTTCGTTGTCGCGGTCTGCGGCCGGCGCGCGCGAAGCTGATGCGATCCCCGACACCGGTTGCGCTCCGGCTCTCGATGTCCGCGAAGAAGAGCCGACGCTCTCGTCGCTGGCCACGCTGAAGCCGCTGGGACAGATTCGGAATTCGTTCATCCTGGCCGTGAACGAAGACGGATTGTGGGTCATCGATCAGCACGTCGCCCACGAGCGCGTCCTGTTTGAGCGCGTTCTGAAGCAGCGGGCGGCGCAGAAGGTCGAGAGCCAGCGCCTGCTCATGCCGATCGTGTTGGAACTGTCTCCGGCGCAGCAGGCGGTGTTCGCCGAAATTTCCGGCGAACTGCAGCATAACGGATTCGAAGCCGAGCCGTTCGGCGCGCGCAGCGTGGCCGTCAAGGTCGCTCCGGCGGGAGTGGACGCCGCCGCGGTCGAGCGCATGCTCCATGAATTATTCGAGCAACTGGCGCGCGAAGAGCAGTCGCTGAATCTGGAAAAGATTCGCGCGCGCATTGCGGCGTCAATTGCGTGCCACGCCGCGATCAAGGTCAACATGCCGCTGGAGCAGAATAAAATGGAGTGGCTGCTGGCGGAACTGGCCAAGACAGATCACCCGTACTCGTGCCCGCACGGCCGGCCCGTGGTCCTGCGCTATTCTGTCAAGGACATTCAGAAGGCGTTCAAGAGAATCTAGCGCTGATCTAGGAGCTTCGGAGCCGTGAGCTTCGAGCTGTGAGCCTTAGGTTTCTGCTCGTAGCTCGTAACTCCTAGCTCATGGCTCATGGCTGCTTTTATGACTGACCTCGAACTTCAGCAACTGCGTCGCGAAAAATGGCGTCTCGATGGCAAGCCCATCCGGACGATCGAAAACGCGCGCGCCTTTCTCGAAGAAGTCGGATTTTGCCTGATGTATCCCAAGCGCCCCGCGCTGCTGGCGCCGACGTTCATCGGCGCGTTCGTCGGATCGGACGATCGCCTGCCGGGCTGGCAGCACGCGTTCAAAGATCCGCGCGCATCCGAGGCCACGGATTTGATGGTGCGTTTGTTGCGCGAGCGCACGGCGTTTGAGGCGAACTTGTTCGACGAGAACAATGGATTCCTGGTGGCGGCCTCAGTGTTTCCTTATTTTTATGCTCTGGTGGGCGAGCGCAATCCCAAGCTGGCGCCGAAGGCGGGGTCGCGGTCGGCTTATTCGGCGCTCGCCTGCGATGCATTCGAACTGATCCGCCGCGACGGCCCGATCTCGAAGCAGAAACTGCAGGAAACGCTGGGCGGGAGCGTTTCGCTGGCCGCGCTCGATGGCGCGCTCGGCGAATTGTGGTTGAAGCTGCGCATCACGCGCGTCGACTACAAAGCAAGCGAAGGTTCGGTCTGGGATCTGCTCTATCGCTGGGCGCCGGACGCAGTCAAGGAGGGCGTGGGACTCTCGGTGCAGGAAGCGCTCACGGCCCTGCTCTCGAAATATCTGGAGTGCGTGATCGCCGCGGAGCAGGCGGAGCTGGAGATATTTTTCGGCAACTTCATCGCGCGGTCGAAAGTCAGAGACGCGGTAAATGCGCTGCTGGCCGCGCGCGAGTTGAGCTTCGTACACATCGGTGGGCAGTCGATGCTGCAGATTACGCCGGAAAAGACAGCACCGGCCATGGCTCCCCGCAGCGCGGCACAATAGACAATGCACTGGCGCTCGGCAGTCGAAGAGAGTGGATTTGCGATCTTGCCCGAAGCCCTGCCGTGCGAAAGAACGGAGCGTCTGCTAGATGAAATGGCCCAGTCGTCGCCCAGGCGGAGTCGCGCTGGTGTGCGACACGCGATGAGACTGCCAGCAGTTGAAGCTCTGGCGCAAGAACGGTCCTTGATCGACTTGGCGCGCGAAGTTTTGGGGCCAGAAGCGTTTCCTTTTCGCGCTACGCTCTTCGACAAATCTGCGCAGTCGAATTGGCTCGTCGTCTGGCACCAGGATACGGCACTGCCTCTGCAAAACCGCCTGGATCTGGATGGCTGGGGCCCGTGGTCGATAAAAGATGGGATTCATTACGCGCACGCTCCAGCATCCCCTCTGTCTCTGGTTCTGGCATTGCGAATTCACCTTGATGACTCAAACGAATTGAACGGCCCGTTGCGGGTTCTGCCTGGCACGCATAAGTTGGGCGTCCTCGATGACGACGCGATTCATGCCCTTGCCATGAAGGTCAGTCCGATCGATTGCCTGATTCGCAGGGGCGGCGTCCTCGCGATGAGGCCGCTGGTGGTGCATGCTTCCTCGAAGACGGAGACCGAAGACCCAAGAAGGGTTCTGCACATCGAGTACGCCGCCTCCCCCTCCATAGCCGCGCCCCTATGGCTTGCGATAGCGTAATAGACAAAGTGAACTTAATCCCCTCTACCAATTCCCCTCCTCCTTATCGCGGACGCCTCGGGCCATCCCCCACCGGGCTTCTGCACCTCGGTCACGCGCGCACATTTTGGACGGCAGCGCAACGCGCCGCGGAGCGCGGTGGGCAGTTGATCTTCCGCAATGAAGATTTGGATGCGCAGCGCTGCCGGCCCGAGTTCGTTCAGGCGACGTATGAAGATTTGTGCTGGCTCAGGAATCTTTCTTCGGGAGTTTCTTAAGGTCCTCAAACATGCAGGTCCTCGTGATTTGTCCGTTGGCAGCCGAGCTCGGCGACGGCCTCTCAGTTGCAACGGCCGTCGTTTCAACTGATGCCGCGGCCATTCGCTGATTGTCTCATGCTTCTTCTGGTTGCACTTGCTAAAGTAATAGATTGACCATGGCTTCGCGCTACGCACAGTGGATGTACGACTGGGAGAACCGGCTCACTTCGGTGGATAACAACCGAGTGGTGCGGCCGCTGGAGTGGGGCACGGAGTGGGCGCGGGACTGGCCCTGCCGCAACGGATTTCGACCGGGCAGCATACCAGCCCCCTCGCTGCGCTCGGGCGACGGACGAATGCGTCCGTCGCCACACGAAGAAAATCCGGAGAAGTTCTTTCTCGATTACAACCAGCGCATTGTTGCGGCGAGCGACGAATTCTACTCTTATGCGCGGCCGAACGATTTTCGTTTAGAGCGGCGTGAAGTGAAGGTGCACTCGACGCGAGAAGTTCCCGATCAGAAGCTTGAGGCCAAGGTGAAAGGCACGTTTGCCGACTTTCTGCGATTCACCTCGCCGGTGCAGTCGCCGTATCCGGAGAATAATCTGGCGAATGCCCGCTGGTTTCCGGTGCAGGGCAGGCGGGCGGTGGTGCTGCTGCCGCACTGGAATTCCGACGCGATCTCGTACGTCAGTCTCTGCCGCGTGCTGAATCTTCTGGGCGTGGCGGTGCTGCGGCTGAGCATGCCGTATCACGACATTCGGATGCCTGCCGAGACCGGCCGCGCGGATTACGCGGTTTCTGCCAACATCGGACGCACGCTGGATGCGGCGCGCCAGGGCGTGATCGACGTTCGCTGCTGCCTCGACTGGCTCGAAGAGCAGGGCTACTCGCAACTGGGCATCGTAGGCACGAGCCTGGGGTCGTGTTATGCGTTTCTCGCGGCGGCGCATGATCCGCGGGTTAAGGTTGCGGTGTTTAATCATGCGTCAACTTACTTTGCCGACGTGGTGTGGCACGGGCAGTCGACTCGCCACATCCGGCAGGGAATCGAAGAAAAGATCGATCTGGAAGAGTTGCGGCGGGCGTGGCTGGCGATCAGTCCCATGTCGTTCTTCAAGGAATTCTCGCGCTGGCCGAAGAAGTCGCTGATCGTATATGCGAAATACGATCTGACGTTTCTGCCGGAATTTTCGCGGCAGGTGGTGGAAGAGTTCGAGCGATACGGGCTCGACTACAAGGTTGCGGTACTGCCGTGCGGCCACTATACGATGGGCGAGACTCCCTACAAATACATGGATGGCTGGCAGTTGACGTCGTTTTTGCGGACGGCGTTTTGAAGGCAGAACGCGGATTTAGAATGTGAAGATGGGATCCGTTAAGAGCGGCGGGGCTGGCGCCGTTATCGAGCAGCGGCGCGGCGAGTTCGTGGTCAGCACGGATCCCGCGCGGCTCGATCTCGACATGATTCACGGTTTCCTGACGAATTGCTATTGGTGCAGGGGCATTCCGCGTGAGGTTGTGCACCGGTCGATCGAGCACTCGCTGTGCTTTGGCGTTTATGATGTTGGAGGAGAATCTCCACTTCTGGCAAAATCGGCCAGAAGCGGGGCGCCCGCGCAGGTAGGATTTGCGCGGGTGGTGAGCGACTTTGCGACGGTCGCATATCTTGGCGACGTGTTCGTCCTGGAGTCGCATCGCGGACGCGGGCTGAGCAAGTGGATGATGGAATGCATCATGCAGCATCCTGCGCTGCAGGGCTTGCGGCGCTGGATTCTGCTGACCCGCGATGCGCACGGACTTTATTCGCAATTTGGGTTTACGCCGGTGAAGGCTCCGGAACGCTATATGGAACTGCACCGAGCTGACGTGTATGACACTCTGCAGCCTCGAATCGGGGAAACGCCATGACAAGTTCAAAGATGTACCGCCCGCTGTATGAATCCGATCCGCAGATTGCCGCGGCGATTGACAACGAAACCCGCCGCCAGCACGAAGGTTTGGAACTGATTGCTTCGGAGAATTTCGTCAGCGAGGCTGTGCTCGAAGCCGCGGGTTCGGTGTTCACCAACAAATATGCCGAAGGCTATCCCGGCAAACGGTATTACGGCGGCTGCGAGTTTGCCGATGTGGTCGAAAATCTGGCGCGGGACCGCGCCAAGCAACTATTTGGCGCCGAGCACGCCAACGTGCAGCCGCACGCTGGTTCGCAGGCAAATATGGAGGCCTATGCGGCGGTGCTGCAGCCGGGAGACACGATTCTGGGGCTGAACCTCGCGCATGGTGGACATCTTACGCACGGCTTTCACCTCAATTTTTCTGGCAAGACCTACAAGATCATTCCGTACGGCGTCACCAAAGAAACCGAGACCATTGACTATGACGATTTGGAGAAGCTGGCCGAGAAGGAACGCCCGAAGCTGATTATTGGAGGCGGCAGCGCTTATCCGCGAATTATTGATTTCGCGCGGATGCGCCAGATTGCCGATAAAGTCAGCGCGCTGTTCCTGGTTGACATGGCTCATTTTGCCGGGCTGGTTGCCGGTGGGGTGCATCCGTCGCCGGTGCCGCACGCGCACATCGTTACTTCGACAACCCATAAAACTTTACGCGGGCCGCGGGCGGGGATGATTCTATCGAAAGCCGAATTTGCGCAGGCGATCGACAAAGTTGTTTTTCCCGGCATGCAGGGCGGGCCGCTGGTCCACATTATGGCGGCGAAGGCGGTGTGTTTTCAGGAAGCGATGCAGCCGGAGTTCCGCGACTACGCGCGGCAAGTGGTCACGAATGCGAAGACGCTGGCACAATCGCTGGTCGACGAAGGCTTCCGAATTATTTCCGGCGGCACGGATACGCATCTCATGCTGGTCGACGTTTTCTCCAAGGGCATATTGGGCAGCGAGGCGGAAAAGGCTCTCGACCAGGCCGGCATCACCGTGAATAAGAACGCGATTCCTTTTGACGTGAATCCTCCGCTCAAACCGAGCGGCATTCGCATCGGCACGCCGGCGCTGACCACGCGCGGCATGAAAGAAGCGGAGATGCGCCAGATTGGCGGCTGGATTGGGGAGGTGCTGCTGCATCGCGCGGATGCGGCGGCGCTGGCGAGAGTCCGTAAGCAGGTGCTCGATCTGTGCGAGGCGTTCCCGCTCTATGCAGAACGACGGGCGAAGGCGCAGGCGGAAGTGCGCGCGTAATTCCTACGGTCGATCTTATGCGAGCGTTTACGGTTCACCTGAACAGCAAAAAGCTGTGCGTAGCTGGCGTGGGCGATGACGGAGTTTTAACCGCCATTGTGAATTACGTTGCACGCCAGGGGGCGTCGGACATGTTCTTGCAAGTCGGAGGTCTTCACAGTTCGACGGGCGAACATGTGCGGTGGATCGAACAGAGGCCTCTCCGTGCGGGCGATGAAATTCGGGTAAGGATTGTTGACGTGGCCTCGGTGGACGCGCCAAAGAAGAAACGCCGAACCAATCCCGCGGAAACGCTGAAAGCACAGAAGCGCTACGTGCGCGAAATGGCGAAGAAACTTGGCTGGAAAATTCAGACAAGAGAATCCAAGGCCCCATAATTCCCTGTGTTCCCCTGCTTCCTCTGTGGTTAGACGCCAGCGGTGAAGCTCGCAATCGACATCCGGGCGGACGACCGAGTTCGGCGTTGCTTGACTCCGGCGATTCGGAGGACAATCGTTGATACCGATGGCCTATTACACCGCCTTCATATCCAGCCGCTTGCCCAGCGCTTTCAGGGCGGCGGCGATGCCATCGATGCGCGAGGTGTGTTGGACGTTGGTGAGGCGGTTGACTTCCTGCGGGGTGGTCCTCAGTCGCCGCGCCAATTCCGCGGGCCGCACGTGTTGCTCGATCATCTCGTTCAGGAGAAGGATCTTGGCTGCGAGGCTGGCGGGAAGCTCGACGACCGGTTGCCCAGGCTTAGCCTTGGAAGGTGCTGGTACGGCACGATTGTCCTCAAAGTAAAAATCGAGGGCAGTCTCCAGAGCGTCCCGGGCTGCGGCTAATGCTTCGGCCTCGGTCTCGCCTTGCGTGATGGCTTCGGGGATGTCTTTAAACGTGGCGACAAATCCGCCGTCACGGTCGCGCTTCAGCGTCACGGGATAAAGGAACATCGCGCTCACCTACTTCAGGCCGAGCTGCTTTTTGATGGCCTCGACCAGACCTTTCTTAAGTTCAGCATTGTGCATGGGCAGGACAGACTGCCTTCCGTTCAGATAGACCTTAAGGTGAGAGCCTTTGCCGGCTTTGAAGACAGCTCCCTGTCCCACGAGCCAGCGCTTAAACTCTTTGCTCGTCACGGGTCGATTATAAACAATATTGTTTACATGGACAAGCGCCGGTCAGCGCCGGCTCTGGTTCTTATTCGCGCAGGTTCTGCTTTCGACGCGCCTGCAATTTCACTTGTCGCTCCAGCTGCCCTCTGTGATTAAATGCCTTCGGTGAAGATCGCCATCGACATCCGGCGGATGACCGAGTTTGGCGTCGGCACTTACATCCGCAATGTGGTTCGCACGCTGGGCCGGCTCGATTGCGAGAACCGGTACGTGCTGATCGGGCCGCCGGCAAAATTTGAAGAAATCGGCGTTCTTCCCTCCCATTTTCAATTCATCCCGCTGCTGACGCGCGAACGATCCGTGCAAGGATACCGGCAGTTCCGCGCGGTGCTGAGCCGCCAGGACTGCGACCTGCTGCATGTTCCAAATCTTTTCTCCATCCCGCGCGCGCTGCCCTGCCCGTATGTGATGACTGTGCACGACATGCTGGAACATTTATCGCGTGCCCGCGAGCGGAGCGGATTCTGGCGGTCGATGCATTTTCAACTGACGCGGCGGGTGCTGCGCGGCGCGGCGCGCATTTTCGCGGTTTCGAATTTCACCAAAGCTGAAATCGAGAAGCTGTTCGAGATTCCTTCCAGCCAGATCGAGGTGGTTTACAACGCCATCGACGACCGTTTTCTGCGGGGGCACGCCAGCGCGGCCGACCGCGATTTGATCGCGCGGCGCTACCAGGTCACTTATCCGTTTCTGCTTTACGCCGGACGCATCAGCGCGCACAAAAATGTCGTGCGCATGATCGAGGCATTTTCGGCGTTGAAAACCGAACTCGAAAAAGACCAGATGTTCCCTGACCTCAAGCTCATCATCATTGGCGACGATCTTTCCGGCAATCCCGATTTGCGGCGGACGGTGGTGCGCAGCGGAGTGCAGAATGATGTGCGGTTTCTGGGATTCATCCCGATTGAAGTGCTGCGGATTTTCTACGACCTGGCGAAAATATTTGTATTTCCGTCGCTCTATGAAGGTTTCGGTCTGCCTCCGCTGGAAGCCATGGCGCACGGCACGCCGGTCGTGACTTCCAACGCTTCCTCGCTGCCCGAGGTGGTAGGAAAAGCGGCGGTTCTGGTCAATCCGGAAAACGTCTTCGAGATCCGCCGGGCCCTTTACTGTGTGCTTAAAGATCAGAATCTGCGCGATCGGCTGAAAGAGCGCGGCTACGAGCAGGCCGCGAAATTTTCCTGGGAAAATTCCGTGCGGCAGATTCTCGATGTGTACCGCCAAGTCGCGAATGGCGATCGAAAGCCACGCGGACAGGAGCCTGCGGCCGACTGATTTCTGCAGCCTACTTCAGCAGGGGTTGGCCGGGCGAGCCGATGGCTAGTTTATTGAGCTTGGCGGTGATGTGGGTGCGATCGGCGTCGGTCTTGGCAGCGGCGAGGCGCTTGCGCAGATGGAGGATTTTTTCTTTGCGAGTGCGGCGCCGGCGAATCTCTGGCCGGCGGCTGGGTGCGGACATTGGCATCTCCTGAATGGGTGAAATGAGTTCCTCAAAGAGACTAACTGGTTTGCGTCCGAATTGCACGGGGCTCGCATCTCTTCGCAGGCCGACAGGTTTCTACCAAGAAGAGACGGGGCTTGACCCTTCTGCTAGACTGTCGCCTCCGATTCCTTATGGCCGTCATCGCTGCGAATCCCATTCTCAGCTCGACCAGGGTTGAGATTCCGGAAACAACTCTGTTAGCAGGCCTGGCGCTGACCAGCTTTTCCGCGCTGTTGCTTGAACTTGCGCTGACGCGTTTATTTTCGGTCGTACTTTTCTATCACTTCGCATTTTTGGCGATTTCGATTGCGTTGCTCGGCCTGGGCGCGGGAGGCGTGTTTGCGTATCTGCTGAAGGCGCGGCTGGCGGAGTTCGGCACGCGCGGGCTGGCGTCGCGGTTGTGCCTGACGAATTCCGTGGTTGTGGTCGCAGTGCTCGAGATCGTTCTGCATGTTCCCGTCGCGTTAGAGGTATCAGGAAAGAACTTTCTTCGGTTAACCGCGCTCTATCTTGCCGCCGCCATTCCATTTTTCCTGACCGGGTTGCTGTTCTCGATCATATTCGCGCGCGAGCCCCGCCGGATTCCGCGGCTCTATGGCGCCGATCTTTGCGGTGGGGCGATGGCGTGCCTGGCTGTGGTGCCTTTGCTGAACTGGCTGGGTGGCCCTAACGTGATTCTGGTCGCCGCCATTGGAATGGCTGCGGCAGCGGCAATCTGGTCGGAGACTCGCGTGGCACGCCGAAATGCCGGCTTGGCCGCCGCAGCCCTGGTAGCACTGACTGGAGCGAACTACTCCGGACGCCTCATCGATGTGGTTTATGCCAAGGGGATGTTTCGCGATCCGGCGTGGGTGGAGTTCGCGCGCTGGAACGCGCTTTCGCGGGTAGAAGTGGACCGTCAGGGACAAGCGAAGGCGGTGGTCATTGACGCCGACGCATCTACTTACATCATGAACGCAGACCCGGCGCACTGGCACGATACAGAGTGGGAAAAAGATCTCATGTCCGCGCCGCCGGCGCTGGCGAATGTTCTGCGCCCGCACGGAGAGTTCGCCATTATCGGGCCGGGCGGCGGCGTCGACGTTCTGCGGGCGGTTGCGAACGGCAGTCCAAGCGTGACCGGGATCGAGATCAATCCAATCATCGCTACGACGATTATGCGCGGGCGCTATGCGGACTACTCGCAGCATCTTTACGAGCGGCCCGACGTGCATATTCATGTCACCGACGGGCGATCGTTTCTGCGGGCGACGCCGCAGCGTTTTGATGTGGTGCAGATGACGCTGGTCGACACGTGGGCTTCGACCGCGGCGGGCGCGTTCGCATTAAGTGAAAATAATCTGTACACAGTCGAGGCTTTCCGGGAATATTTCGAACATCTCAAGCCCGACGGCATGATCGCCATCACTCGCTGGGAGTTTCGCCATCCACGGGAGGCACTGCGCGTGGTCGCCGTGGCTATGGACGCATTGCATCGCCTGGGCGTCGCCAATCCGGCGCGCAACTTCATCGTCGCGTCGCAGGGCGAGCTGAATGCGGATGGCATTCCGGTCGTCGTGCTGGCCAAGAAGACGCCGTTTACTATGGCGGAAGAAACGTCGGTCGAAGCTCATTGCGGGCGCTATGCAGAACTAAATCCGCTGTACTTGCCGTCGAAGCCGGGACAGAATGCATTTTCCGATTTGATCGCGAGCAACGATTCTTATGCGTTCGCCGCCAGATATCCATACAACGTCGCTCCGGTGAACGACAATGCACCGTTCTTTTTTTTCACATTGAAGGCCGGCCAGATCCTGGGCGAGACAGGACTGCGCGAAGGCATCGACTGGAAGGTAAACCTGGGGGTGCTGGTTCTGCTGCTGGTGCTGGTGATTTCGATGGCCGCGGTTGTTATGTTTCTGGTTTTGCCGCTGGCACTGAGCCGTGCGCGGGTTCGCCAGTCGCCGCTTCCGATACTTTATTTTGTCGCGGTGGGCCTGGGCTACATAATGGTGGAGATCGCGTTTATTCAGCGTTTTGTGTTGTTTCTCGGTCACCCCACTTATGCGCTTACGGTCGTGATTTTTCTGCTGATGCTCTCCAGCGGCGCTGGAAGCTTGTTTTCCCGGCGATGGCTGCCGCGCGCGGAGATGGGCTGGATTCCGCTGGTGCTGGTATTTCTCGCTCTGGTTGTCGACATTCTCTTTCTGCCCGGCAGATTGGCGGCGCTGGTGGGGATGGACTTCGGATATCGTCTGCTGGTGAGCGGCCTGCTTCTTGTTCCGCTGGGATTCGTGATGGGCATGCCGTTTCCCACCGGTTTACGCGCGCTTGCAACATCCCCCGCGCCGGAGTTTCCCGCCGGCGAATCGGCCGGCGACAATGCCGTCGAATGGGCTTGGGCGATGAATGCCGCGGCCAGCGTGCTCGGGTCGGTGCTGGCCATGGTTATCGCCATCCAGTTCGGATTAACCGCAACTCTGGCTTGCGGCGCGGCGGCGTATCTTCTTGCACTGGCGTTCTTGCCGGCGCTGTGGGCGAAAACGGCTTAGGCTCACGCCGGGTTTTGTTATTATTCTGCGATGGGCGTGCCGCGCGGGGAAATCGCGATCTTGAGCTGCGGACTCGATTTACCGGAGGCGCGCGAACTGGGGTTATGAGGAAATCGCTTGCCTAGCCAGAAGCAGCTCAAGTGGTCGCAGTTGCGCGTCGGCATTACGGTGGTCGCCGCCAGCGTGACTCTGTTTGTTCTCTTGTTTCTGATGTCTGGAACCAAAGGGCTCTTCACGACTCGTATCACATTACATTCCTATTTCGACAATGCGGAGGGCTTGCGTCCTGGCGCTCCCGTGCGGCTCAGCGGCGTCGACATCGGCAACGTCACCAAAATCCAAATCGTGCCCGACAAGGACAAGCAACTCACTCCCGTCGAAGTCACGATGAAGGTGAGCACAAAATATAGTTACGCATTGCGGCGCGATTCCACAACCTCCCTCGATACGGCGGGCGTGCTTGGCGAAACTTATCTCGACATCGAAAGCTTGCAGGCGGTCGGACCCGAAGCGCGGAACGGAGACACTCTGCCCACGCTGGTGCATCCTGACTTTAACGAAGTGGTGCGGGCCAGCCAGAGCACGCTGCAGAACATGGACGCGCTGCTGAAGCGTGCCGACCGCATTCTGGCGTTTGCGGAGAGCGGCAAGGGCTCGCTGGGCAAACTTATTTACGATCCCACGCTCTACAACCGCCTCGCGGCGACCGTGGCCGATTTCCAGAAGATTGTCGAGCAGGTGGGCAGCGGGCAGGGCAGTCTGGGTGCGCTGATCAGCCGCAACGATGCCTATGACAAATTCCTTTCCACTCTCGACAAAATGAATTCCGTCATCGACGACATTCAGCAGGGGAAGGGGACAGCGGGCAAGTTCGTGAAAGACCCGGCGCTGTACAATAACGCCAACGACACTCTGGCGAACATGAAGAAGATTACCGAGGACGTCAACGCCGGCAAGGGCACGATCGGCAGGCTGGCCAAAGACGAGGAACTGGCGAAGAAGCTCGACACCACCATTACAAAGCTATCCGAGATCACGACCGAACTGGAAGCAGGCCAGGGCACCGCCGGCAAGTTTCTTAAAGACGAGTCGTTGTACAACAACGCCAACGTCGTGCTCACGAATACTCGCGATTTCCTGAAGGCATTCCGCGAGAATCCCAAGAAATACCTGAGCATCAAGCTGCACATCTTCTGAGACGTCTTTCCTCCCTGAAGTTTTATAGGCAAGCCTGGTTGTGGTACATACTCGGGATCAGGCCGCTATTTTTCCTGAATTCCGCGGTGTTCCCGGATGTTATAGTGTCCGAATTCCGGAGGCTGCCGCGACCATGGCTCCGATTCTTCTTTGGCTCATTCTGGTACTTTGCCTGGTGATCTCCGTGGTCAAGTACCTGATGGGAATCATCATGCGGTTTTCCTTCCCCAGCACGAAGGCGCAGAAGAATTACACCTACGAGCCTACGGTGAGCGTGCTCATGCCCTGCTACAACGAGGGCAAGACGGTGTACGAGACGATCGAGAGCATTAGCAAGAGCCGCTATCCGAACGACAAGTTTGAGGTGATTGCGCAAGACGACTGCTCGGTCGACGACAGCTACGAATGGATGCTGAAAGCGCAGCGCAATTTTACCAACATCCGCGTAAGGACCGGGCGAAATGCAGTGAACAGCGGAAAGGCGAGATCGGTTTGCAACGCACTGCAGCACTCGACCGCGGAAGTCATTATCTCGATCGACTCGGATTGCATTTTCCATCCCGACGCGATCCGCGAGCTGACGGCATGTTTTGCGGAACCAGGAATCGGATCGGTGGGCGGACGAGTCGGAGTCCGGAATCCGAATGACAGCATTATTACCGCGATTCAGACGGTCATTTATTATTCCGCATTTCAACTTTATAAGATTCCGGAGAACTGGACGCGCAGCGTGTGCTGCATCAGCGGATGCCTGTTTGCGATCCGGCGTACGCTGTTGCTTGAAATCGAGCCGGCCATACGCGGCCGCAACTGGTTCGGCATTCCGGTCAATCAGGGAGAAGACCGTTTTCTCACGCATCAGACGCTGCTGCGCGGATACGGCACCTACATCAATAACGACGCGCTGTGCTGGACCACCGTGCCCGATACGTTATCGGTACTCTTCAAACAGCAGCTCCGGTGGCGGCGCAGCATTGTGCGCGACTTCTTCTTCACGCTCAAGACTCTGCCGCAACATGTGTGGAAACTTCATCCCAACACTGTGCTCACGCTGGTGCTGACGCCGGTTGGCGCGCTGGTCGGGTTTCTGGTCGTGGTGACCGCACTTAGTTCCGATCCGCTGGCGTGGGCTGGCCCCCTGCCTTTGGTTGCGGCGCTCGGAATTGGAGCGGTGCTCACCTGGGTGATCAAGAAATACAGCGCCAAAGAAGCAGTAAATCATCCGCTGGCCTTTGGGGCTTATGTGGCATGGTCGCTGGTCAGCAGCTTGTTTCTCACGCCGCTGGCGCTGTGCACCATGGATTCGGCGGACTGGGGTACTCGAACCAAAGAACAACAAGAGGTGTCCCTTGGCAACGCCACCAGTTAGCGAGCTTCCCTCGGAGGCTCATGTCGATCAACCTCGCTCCGAACCTCCTTCGGAAACGAAAACGGCTGCGGCGAAACAGTCGCTGCACTACAAACTGGTCATTACGCTCTACCGTATTTTTGCCATTGTCGTGCTGTATCTCGTGCTGGCGGGAATTGTCGTGTACGCCTTCGTGATGGGCTTTTACGCGGTGAACAGCTCGTGGGCCGCGCCGGTAATTCTTTCCGCGGCGGACGAGAAGAGCCTCGACTTTCGCGAGAAGCTGGTGACCAGCCAGCAGACCATCGAAGATCTGAAAGTGGACACCAAGAAGCTCGACAGCGGCGTCGCGGAGATGAAAAAACATCGCGACGCGTTGCTCGAGCTTGAGCCTCAACTGAAAGAGGCCATTGCCCGGGAGCAGGCTCACGACCGCACCACTGGCCCGGAACTTTCGACCCTCGACAAGCAGAAACTGGCCGACAATGAAAAGACCGAAAACGTACTGGCGCAGCTGAAGCAAGTGGAGTCGAATATCAATAAAGATCTGGCTGCCGGATTGATCACGCAGGGTGACGCGGCCACGCAACTGGCGGCGCTGAATCAGGCGGCCGACACCTATACCGACAGCAAAATCGCTCAGGTTCTGCTGACCGACAGCGTTCTCGATAAGACTACGACCGGGACCAATTCGCTGAATGTGCTGGTCAAGCAGGCGGAGTTGCGCTCTGAAGTCGCGCAACTCGATGTCGCCATCAATGTTGCCGAGAAGCAGCTTCAGGAGGAATCGCGGCAGATCGATCGCCTGCGCGAGGCGATCGCGACTGCCAAACAGAGTCCATATTATCTGAATGCCGCCGGCGGCACGACGCTGTATTTTGCGTTTGTTCCCTACGACAACCAGGCCTACGCGGTGGCCGGCAGTGCGATCTACGACTGTTACCTCAACATGATTCTGTGCCGAAAAGTGGGCACCGTGAAACAGATATTCGCAGGCGAAGAGCAGGCCCTCCATCCCATCTTCAAGACGCAGATCCGCGGTTTCCTCATCCAGATGAATCTGGACGATCCGGCCTCTGCCAAGTCGAAAACCGTATTCCTGGGGCGCAAGCCCATGTTGCTGTGACCTGTTGCTGGGACCTTTCGCTCTGATATATGTCACGTTAATAAGTTGCTTCGAGGAGAGTGTGAATGCGCCCGAATTCCTGGAAGTTTGCCGTGGCGTCGGTCTTTCTGGTTTTCTCCCTTCATGCATTTGCGGCGGACGTCAACGACCAACTGGCATATTGCAGTTATTTGATGGAGCAGGCACAGGCACAGCGCGACCTACTGCGCACGCCTATTGCAGCGGCGGGCCTGACGCAGCCTGAGACCGGCCTGCCCGCGCAAGTGGTGTTGGGAGCGTCGCTGGGGCTTTCCGATCTGCGCAAAGCGGGCCTCACCGTGGAAGCCGCGCGCAGAAACTGCGAACTCTACAAGGCCACGACCGGAGCGCAGCAGAATATTCAATATGCGGTCGCCAGTCTGGAAAAAGAAGCTCTCAACAACCGCCTTACTTTAATTGATCAAGCTTCGCAGTCGATCGATCAGCTGATGGAAAAAACGGCGAAGATGGTCGAGGCACGGAACGCGACGCGGCTGATGCTCTTCACGCTGCAAACCACAAAAATCAAGCTGGATGCGGATCGCGCCGATACGCAGGCGAAGATCGCAGCGTTGTACGTGCCGCCCTTGCGCGAGAAGTCCTTGAAGGATCTGGTCGCGGAAAAGCAGAACGGCGAGGTGAGCGAGCAACAGGCGTTGGACAAACTAAACCGGCAGAACAACTGGGATGTGGCACTCTCGGTCGGCGTTCATCAGCAGGTCAATCCGGTCGCTTATGGAGCGCAGCCCTACGGCGCAGTTTCGATCAACTACAATCTCGCCAGCCGGGAGATCAACCGGCATCTAGATCGGGCGGTTGAGTCCTATGGCGAATGGAAAAAAGTGCAGGAAGGCGATGTGATACGCAACATGGAAGTGTTGCGGCAGCAACTTGTGGAGAGCGTCTCGGTGCAGGAAACCAGGCTCAAGTCGTTGCAGGAAGAGAGCCGCGAGATCGACAAGAATATTCAGTTGATCGGCAATCCGGATACTTCGGCCGCTCTCGACTTTCACAATCAGTTGACCGCGGCGCAGTTGCTGCTGCAAATCGAGACAGGCGACGCCGCCTTCAGGGTCGAACGATTGCACGCCTACATCGCACGAAATTTCTGATTGGCGATGACCGAAACGACGCCCTCAGTGTTCCCCGATCCCGAATACGGCGCTGAGCATCAAAATCGTGAACACGCCCAGCGAGATCCATCCATATTTCCAGTCTTTTTCCCGGAAGAATAAGAAGCAGGCTACGATCACACGCACCACCGGAGTAGCCAGCATGAGCAGTACGCCGGCACGGTCAAGGTCGAGAGGAATGTGGTTGCTGGTGAAGAGCGCAGCGATGAGCCCGGCCAGCATGATCAGGAAGCCGCCAAACGCGCCGCCTCCCAGCACCAGCGCCACCACGCGATCGAAAGCGGGTTCGCGGACCTGGTTCATAGCGCTCCCCGCAACAGATGGAAAATCAGGCTTCCCGAGAGATAGAACATGACGCCGACCAGCAGATAGACCACAATCTTTCGATTGATGCGCGGAGCCAGCCGCGCCCCAAGCAGCGAACCAAGAAACACGCCGACCGCCAGCGGCGCCGCATCGGCTGCAATAATGTCACCGCGGCGGTAATAGACGATTGCGCTCGCGGCGGCGGTGACGCCGACCATGAAGTTGGAGGTCGCGGTCGCCACCATCAGGGGCACGTTCATGAAGATGAACATGACCGGAACTTTGATGGGGCCGCCGCCGATCCCAAGGAGCCCGGAGAGCGCGCCGGCAACCAGCGACGCGCTCAAGCCCAGGGGATAACGTTTGGGTTCGTAGGGCGGGACCTCCATCTCGCCTATCTCGCCGTTCAGTGCGGGGTTGGCGTCATATTCTTTCTTCACTTTGCCGCCGCGCGCCAGGATTGTGATCGAACTGTAAAGCAGGAACGCGGCAAAAATTCCTTCGAGGAAGTTGCGATTGAAATAGCCAACCAGATAGGCCGTGACCGCGGCTCCGAAGGAGGTCGCAAGTTCCAAGGTCATTCCCAGGCGAATATCTGTGGTGTGGCGTTGCAAATGCACCGACGAGCTGGCCGCCGACGTCGTGATCACCGCGACCAGGCTGGTGCCGATCGCTTCGCGGATGGGGATGCCGAAATACAAGGCGAGAACGGGCGTCAGAAGCACGCCGCCGCCGATGCCGGTGAGCGCGCCGAGCAATCCGGCCAAGAATCCCAGAATTACCAGCGCCACGGTCACCATGGGAGAAACCTCCCATTGCCGATTTTTTCGATGGAGATACTAATTCTGAAATCCGTGTTTTTCTTAAGAACGGCGGGGGCGGGAAAACCCGTCTGCCGCAAGCTACGTCACCGCCCGGGGTGTCGCAGCGGCATCGGCATGCTCGTGCGCATGATAGCTGGACCGCACCAGCGGTCCGGACTCCACGTGGCGGAAACCGAAGCGGAGAGCCTGGTTCCGCAGATAGACAAACTCTTCTGGCTCGTAGAAGCGGGCAATGGGCAGATGATCTTTCGAGGGACGAAGGTATTGGCCCACCGTGAGAATGTCGACTCCACGCGTTCCGAGATCGCGAAAAACTTCGACCAGTTCCTCGCTCGACTCGCCCAGGCCGACCATCACTCCGCTCTTGGTCACCATGTTGGGAGAGAGTTTCTTTGCGTTTTCCAGCAAAGTGAGCGAGCGCTCGTAGCGCGCGCCCGAACGAACAGCACGGTACAATCGTGGCACCGTTTCGGTGTTGTGATTCAGCACATCCGGTTGCGCGTCGAGCACGATGCGCAACGATTCTTCCACGCCCTGAAAGTCAGGAATCAACACTTCGACGCGGCAATCCGGGGTCAGTTCGCGAATCTCGCGGATGGTTTCGGCAAACACGCGGGCGCTGCCGAGATTGTCGTCGTCGCGGTTCACGCTCGTGACCACGGCATGCTTCAGGCCCAGAGTAGCTACCGCCTCAGCGACGCGGCGGGGTTCGTCCCAATCGATGGGCTCGGGCCTTCCCTTGGGCACGGCGCAGAAGCCGCAGCGGCGCGTGCAGATATCGCCCAGCAACATGAAGGTCGCAGTCTTATGATTCCAACATTCACCGATGTTGGGACACTGCGCCGACTCGCAGACGGTGTGCAGGCCGAGCCCGCGCGCCAGTTTTTTCAGATGGTGGAAGTTGTCTCCCACCGGAGCTTTTGCGCGCAGCCACTGCGGCTTGGGTGCGCGGGGCGGTGGAGCGAGCTCAATCTGAATGAGTTGGGAAGTGCTGGACATCCTATGGATTTTATCAGGTCGGCTTTGCTCCTGACTAAGTGGCGGAGGGATGCTCGGCAACTCCTGTTCAACATTCCCCTGGCCGCTACGGGATACACTCAGCACGTAGCGAACGTGCCACCTAGCGAACTATGCCCCGTGGCGAACTTGCGAAGTACAATCATGAGATGAAACCGGCAGTTAGTTCGCTCATCGCTCTATTACTCGCCGCGGGCTTTCCGGCAACTGCGGCGGCGCAGCGGGTGGGTGCGGGTTCTCCACCGCAGGTTCCCGCGCCGGCCGCGCAGTCTGACGACGTGACCGTTGAAGAGAACGTTCCCTACGCTTCGATTCATGGTTCCGAGTTGCACGTCGACATCTACGAGCCTTCCGACCGAGGCGTGCAGACTCGGCCAGCGATACTGCTTATACACGGTGGCGGATGGACCAGTTTCGACAAGAGCACGATGCGCGGCATGGGACATTTCCTGGCGCGATCCGGCTTCATCGCTTTCGCTGTAGATTACCGGCTCTTCAAAGACGGCGAGAACCGCTGGCCGGCCCAACTCGACGATGTGCAGCGCGCCGTGCGCTGGGTCCGGGCGAACGCGGGCAAGTATGGAGTGAACCCCGAAAACATCGGAGCTTTTGGACACTCGGCGGGCGCACAGCTGGCGGCGCTGTTGGGAATGGAAAATACGCGGGATAATTCCGATCCGGCGCTCAAGAAATATTCCAGTCGAGTGCAAGCGGTGGTCGATGTGAGCGGCCCAACGGATTTCACGACCGGTCGCGATCCCGACGGCGATGTTTTTTTTGCCAATTTTCTTGGAGCCGAGTACTCAAAGCAGCCGGAGGTCTGGCGCGACGCGTCGCCTGCGTTCCATGTTTCCAAAGGGGACGCGCCATTCCTGATCGTGCACGGCACCAAGGATCAGGAAGTCCCCATTTCGCAGGCTCAGGAACTTTTCGACAAGCTGAAATCTGCGCACGTGCCTGTGTCATTCATCAAAATAGACGACGTGCACACGTTTCAGAAGGAAGATGCGCGGCGGGAACTGGCGCTGGAGTCGCGAGATTTTTTCTTTCGGTATCTGGTTGGTCCGCAGTAAGGCTTGTCGCAGGGGCTTCACCCCACTTCGACTAAGCCATAGGTATGCCGCCAGAGCGCCCGCATGTGGACCAGGGCGCGGCTGATTTCTTCGGAGGAGATTTCTGAGTTCGGTCCGGCGAGCACCGCGGCCGCTTCGCGCTTGGCCGCTTCGAGGAGCTGGACGTCGCGAATAATATTGGCCACGCGGAAGCTGGGCATGCCAGCCTGGCGCGTGCCGAAAAATTCTCCAGGACCGCGGAGTTCGAGATCGAGTTCGGCGATCCGGAATCCGTCGTTAGTTTTCACCATGGCGTCGAGCCGGCGCTGGCCGTCTTCGGTGACCTTACCTCCAGTCATCAAAATGCAATACGACTTGGCGGCACCGCGCCCGATTCGGCCGCGCAGCTGATGAAGCTGCGCCAAGCCAAAGCGTTCCGCGTGCTCGATCACCATGACGGTCGCGTTGGGAACGTCGACACCAACTTCGATGACCGTAGTCGCAACCAGAATCTGCAGCTCGCCAGTCTGAAACCTGCGCATGACCTGTTCTTTCAGTTCGGCATCGAGGCGGCCGTGTAGCAGTCCGACTTTCAGGTCGGCGAAGATGTCGCCGCTCAACTCGCGGTACATTTTGACGGCGGCTTTGAGTTCGGTCTCCTCATTTTCTGCGATGACCGGATAAACCACGTAGGCCTGGTGCCCGGCCGCAACCTGCTTGCGAACGAAATCCCAGACTTTCGGGGACTGCTCGTCTGCGACGCAGCGAGTGACGATCGGAGTGCGGCCCGGCGGAAGTTCGTCGAGCACGCTGAGATCGAGGTCGCCGTAGAGCGTGAGCGCCAGGGTGCGCGGGATGGGAGTTGCCGTCATCACGAGGACGTCGGGCTCGGCGGGCGGGCCTTGTGGTGAGGCCGTCGAGCTTCGCTCGACTGGACGGCCGGGGGCGGCCGTACCTACATAGGCGTTTTCGCCGCCTTCGCCCGACTTCTTCATCAGCTTCAAACGCTGCATTACTCCGAAGCGATGTTGCTCGTCTACGATGACCAGTCCCAGCTTCGCGAACTCCACTTTTTCTTCGAGCAGTGCGTGCGTGCCGATGACGAGCTGCGCATTTCCCTGCGCGATGTGGCGGCGAATTTCGCGCTTGCGGTCTGCTTCGAGCGAGCCGGTCAGCAGAACGATGCGATATCCGGCGTTCTCAAGAATCCGCCGCGCGGAAAAATAATGCTGCTGCGCCAGAATCTCCGTGGGCGCCATCAGCGCGACCTGGCAGCCGTTTTCGATGGCGATGATCGCCGCCTCGAAGCCCACGATCGTCTTGCCCGATCCCACGTCACCCTGCAGCAAACGCCGCATGGGATAAGGCCTTTCCATGTCCGAGGCAATTTCTTTCAGGACCAGCTTCTGCGCGGCCGTGGGATGAAATGGCAGAATCTTCTTGATCGCCGCCCGGACGCGGGCATCCAGACGAAACGCGATTCCGGTTTGAGCCTTCTGCTCGCGACGCTTTAATTCCAGGCCCAGCTCCACGAAAAAAAATTCATCGAAGATCAGACGGAGGTGCGCGGGCGTGCGCGAGGATTGCAGGTCTTGCAGACTTTCGCCCGGCTCGGGCCAGTGAACATTCCACAAGGCGGCTCGAGGCGAGATCAGGCCCAGGCGTCCGCGGACGACGGCAGGAATCGCGTCGGGCAGTTCGGGCGTCAGACTATCGAGCGCAGTGCGGATGGCACGGCGAAACCAGCGCGGAGTCAGGCGACCTGTGGCTTCGTAGATGGGGACGATCCGGCCCACTTCCAGCGACTCCGCCACCTTCTTTTCGGGGCCATTCTCACCGGAGTCGGTTGGATCGCCCAGAATCTCGAATTGCGGCTGCACGATCTGCAACTCCCGGCTGCGCTGATCCTCTTCCACTTTGCCGTAGAGAGCGATCATCTGGCCGGGCTTAAACTTGTCCTGAAGATAGGTCGCGTTGAACCAGAGGCAGCGCAGGCGGGTGCGTCCCTGCCCCACCGTGAGCTGGAAAATCGGCATGCGGCGGGTGCGGAATAAGCCCGAATTGCGCACCTCGGCGATGACGGTCGCCATTTCGTTCGGGCGTAGTTCAGCGATGCCACGTGGGTTCAGCCGGTCTTCGTAGCGAAAAGGCAGATAATGAAGCAGGTCGCCGACGGTATGGATGCCTTTGGCAGCCAGAACTTCCGCGATGCGCGGGCCGACCCCTTTGACGTATTGCACGGGAGTGGAAAGTTCGAGCATGCTCTGAATTCCGGCCATTCCTTTCGCACGGCGAATGATCGTGGGCCGCAAGAATGGTAGCAGGATGGGGATACCGCCTGCTCAAACACCTTGGCAACCGAACAGGAGCGCTTGGTGTCTAAATCACCTGTGGTGATCAATTTACTTCAGGCGTTCCTCGCAATCGTGCTGGGCAACGTGGCCTATTTCGTTCTGGCCCCGTCGTTTCCTGCGGTGGCACGCCATCGCCCCACCCACCTGGACTTGGGCATGTTGATCGACTTCTGGTTTTGCCTGGCGGCCTATGGCCTGATCCGCACCGCGAGGAAATGGAAGTAGGACCCAAGAAGCTAAGGTCTAAAGTGCTGCCCCCGCCGGCGGACGTTACTTCGGGAACCTCGGTAACCATCCTTCCGGGACGTACAATCTCCAACAATGCAAAAAATCGCGGTCCTTTACGAAGCGGGCCAGGCTGTGCTCTCTACCTTTGATCTGGACGAGGTGTTGCAGCGCATCCTGCAGATCGCTCGTGACTATTTTCATTTGCAGAACGTGGCCATCCTGCTGCTCGACAAGGAGGCGCAGCAGTTGTGTGTTCGTTCGCAGATCGGCTGGGACGCGGGCCACGACCAGATTCGCCTGGGAGTCCACGAGGGGCTGAGCGGAGCCTCGGTGCTGAAAAAACAGCCCGTCTACTCGCCCGACGTCAGCAAAGACCCGCGCTACGTCTGCGCCGCGCAGGCGACTCGCTCGGAAGTGGCGATTCCGCTCATGGTGCGCGATGAGGTGGTGGGCGTGCTCGACTGCCAGAGCGAGCGGATCAATCACTTCGACGACGAAACTATCGATCTGTTGACTTTGTTTTCAACCCAGGCTTCCATCGCAATTCAGAACGCGCGCCTGTACTCGCTGGAGCGGCAACGGGCGCGGCAACTGGAAGCGATCAACATCATCGCGCAGCAAAGCACCGCGGTCATGGATTTGCAGGATCTGCTGGGGCGCGTATGTTCAGTCATCCGCTTGGCCTTTCAGGTTCCGCACGTTTCGCTTTTCCTGCGCGACGAGGGCGATCTGGTGCTGCGGGCGCACGAAGGCTTGCTTACAGCCTGCTTCGCACTGGATTCACGGTTTCCCGCGAACCAGCACCCGTGGTCGCACATTCTGGCCACGAATGGAACCGCCATCGAAAACGATCTCGAATCCGCGTCTTTCAAACTGTTCGCGGAGGCGGCTTCGCGCATGAGCATTCCGCTCATTTCGTTTGGCCAGACGCTGGGAGTTCTTACGCTGCACAGCGCCGAGTCCAATGCCTTTCGCGAGAGTGAATTGCAGTCGCTTGAATCGGTCGCAGACATTTGCGCCAGCTCGATTCAGAACGCGCATTACCTGGAGCGCGTCAAACAGCTTGCCTATCTCGACGGGCTGACCGGCATTTTCAACCGGCGCTTCTTTGAGCTGCGGATCATGGAAGAAATTGAGCGCGCCCGGCGCCACGAGCTGAGCCTGGCCGTGGTGATGACCGATATCGACCAGTTCAAGAAGCTGAACGATGAGTTCGGGCACCTGCTGGGCGATGAGGTGCTGCGCCAGGTCTCGTCTCTGTTTCACCAGCAATTGCGCAAGATGGATGTGGTCTGCCGGTACGGCGGAGAAGAGTTCGCGATTCTGCTCACCCAGACCAACGCCCAGCACGCCATGGGCGTGGCCGAAAAACTGCGGAGGCTGGTGGAAAGCTGGCAGTTTCCAGGTGTACCGAGGACGGTCACGATCAGCGCCGGCGTGGCCGCCTTTCCCGAGCACGGCGCCGGCCGCGATGAACTGGTGCGCGCCGCCGACAACGCACTCTATGCCGCGAAGCAAGCCGGGCGAAACCGCGTGTCGCTCACCACTCTGGCTCGCAAATCCGCCGCCAGCCGGTAGCCCGGTCGCGGCGTAGGAGCGCTAAATATCCAGTCCACCCCGCCGGCTCTGGCGACTCATCTGTTCCAATTCCCGCTTGAGCTGTTCCTGCTCTTTCCGGAACTGTTCGCGCTGCTTTTCCGATTGCTGACGAAGTAGTTTCTGACCATCACAGAGCGACTTGCGAACTTCTTCCGCTGCCTTGCGCGAATTTTCTGCCGCCTGCTGCACGGCCAATTCCATCTGTGGCCGCATCTGGGCGACTTTGTTTTGCAACTCACTCAGCTCCATGGCGCGTTCAGCGTTGAACATTGGTTCGTGGTCGAGACTCTCATCCTCGAACATACCTCCGGAATCGTGATTCTGGGGCAGGGTCAGATTCAGATTCTGTTCTTTTCTGTCCCGGACCACGCCAACACTAACTCCCTGGCGGTCGCGTGACTTCACCGCATGGGTAAAATCGCTGGTGTCATGCACCGGCTGATCGTTGACCTTCACGATCACGTCTCCGGCTCGGAAGCCAGCCTTCTCGGCGCGGCTGCCTTTTTCCACCGAGCGCACCAGCACGCCATTGCCGTTCTTGACGCCAAAAAATTCTCCCAGTTGGGGAGTAATGTTCTCCACCGTGAGCCCGCTGCGCGCCGAAGAAGTGACCATGACCATCTGGAACGAAGGAATATCGATGGGCGGAATTTCGATCGCGGGAACATCGACGTGGAAGTCTTTCATGTTGGGCCAAGAGAATTCCTTCTGCCGGTCGGCCAGTTGCACTTTTACGGTGATGGGCTGCCCATTGCGGCTCAGCCCAAATGCAACAATCCGGCCGGCGGGCGTTTCATGAATCATCCGCCGCAACTGTGCCGCGCTTTCCACCGAAGTTCCGTTCATGGTCAGGATCACGTCGTGTTCCTTGATGCCAGCTTTCCCGGCGGGAGCGTCCTGGTCGACCACCGTGACCTCGACACCCTTTTCTTCCTTCAGCTTCAGGGCGCTCAGCCTTTCCGCCGTCACGTCGGCGATGTCTACGCCGAGGTACGAGCTGGTGTCGCCGTCTTCGCTCCAGAACATTGCCGGCGGAGCGTCCTGAGCGACGATCCGGTTTTGCGCTGCATACGAGCAGCTGAGCAGTAACGGCAGTAGAACGATGCTGGTCAGAACGTATTTGCTCATGGTCATTTCCTTCCGTCTACCGCACTTCAGATTCGTGGGTCAGGTTCAACTAATGTTTTCAGCGGGTGGAGCGCTTGAAATTGATGTCTCCAGTAGTGGTCCGGACTTTCAACACCGGTCCTCCGCCATTCAGCTTGCCTTCCGCGGAAATCGTCTTCGAGCCCCAATCGCCTTCGCTATGAACGTGAATATCGGGAAACTCCGAAGTGATGTGGTGTCCGCTGGCCATATCCACGCTGGCGCGCACATCCAACGCAACATCCGACGCAATATAGACTGTAATGTCGCCGGCCGAAGTCTCCAGTTCGGAGTCGTGAGGCGCGCTGCCGGTGTTCACCAGCTTTACCGTAATTGGGCCCGCGCCGGTTTCCGCCTGCGCTGACGGGACGCCGTAAAGATCAATGCCACCGCCGCCGGTTTCAGCATGAACATATCCCTTGGCGGAATTGAGCCGTATGCTGCCCCCGCCCGTATCGATGTCCACGGGACCTCCGATGTCGCCCATTTCCACGCTTCCGCCGCCGGTAGAAGCTTTCACTCTCCCGTTGCAGTGGCGCACTTCAATGCTGCCGCCGCCGGTTTCAACGCTCGCACCCTGCGCCCCGTTCTGAATCTCGATGCTGCCGCCACCGGTGTCTGCGGTAACCATGCCATTGGCTTGGTGCACCTCGATCGGACCGCCGCCGGTGTGCAGCCCGATGTCTCCGCTCACCGTGCCCACATCAATCGAACCGCCGCCAGTTTCGGCATTGACGCCGCCTCCGATGTCATCCAGACGCACGCCGCCGCCGCCGCTCTCAGCTTCCACGCGACCGGTCACTCCCATGGCGTCCACATTGCCGCCGTCGGTTTCCAGCTTTACCAACGTCATATCGCGCGGAACCATGATGGAGAACTCTTCCGAGCAATGGTGCGGCTGTCTTCGCGTCTGCCACTCCCCGACGATCCAGGCTGTGTCGCCCTTCACGTAAGCGGTCACTTTGTATTGGTCAAATTGCCGGCGCGCGTCCTGTTCCGAGGAAGTGTTAAGCCGCGTATGAACGACGTAGTTAATGCCTTGCTGCTGCCCGCCTCGCACCACCACCGCACCCGCATCCACTTTCACGCGCAGATTTTTTACCGCGGCCAGATTGCCCGTGATTTCCTGCCCCCAGCCGCCGCCTTCGCGGGAAACATGCGTCTCCTGCGCCAGCAACAGCGGGGTCAGGGCCAGCGTTATAACCAGCCCGACGATTTGTAGCTCTCGTTTCAAAATGTTCACCTCGTCTCGTGCCGCCAGCCCAGGCCCTGAACTCGCCGAAGGGTCCCGCCGGCTGCCGCGGGGCTGTATCGCCCGCACAATTCAACAATCCCAAAAAACTGCTCTAGTCGATCTCAGGCAATTGGGCCAGCAAAGTCCGGGCTTGCGACTTGATATAGGTGCTCGAATCTTTTGCCGCCAGTGTCATCAGCACGGCGCGCACGCTGCCATCTGCTTTCACTGGCTCCAGCATGCGCAAGGCCTCCTCGCGCACGCCGGGATTCGTATCGTTCACCAGCGCCTGCAGCAAGCTGTCGCGCACCCGCGTGTCATCCTTCACATACGGTCCCAGGGCGTCCAGAGCTTTGAAGCGCACGCCGGGATTCGTATCGTATTGCAGCGCATACATGAGCGCGTCGCGGAAGTGCGTGTCGCTCGGATTCTGGGTCATCAGGCCGACGGAATCCATGCGCACACCGGAGTTGTAGTTATTGCGCGCTGCGTACAGCAGCAGTTGCTGGATGCGCTGGTCGTTCAGCGATCCCTGGGCTTCCTGCGTGGAAACCGTGTTGTACTTGATGCTGATCTGATTTGTTCCCGGTTGCTGGGTGACGGATTCAATGCCGGTAATGGAGGCATCGTTGACCTGAGCGGGGCTGGAGGGACCGACCTGCTGCGGTGTATGCGAGTAAAGCTTGTATGTGGTTCCAACTCCGCCGGCGAAGCCGAGGATCAGAATTGCCGAAGCCAGCGCGGGCGAGAATCGCACCTGCCGCAGCCAGTTCGCCGGATCGAACGCCAGGCGACTGAAGAAGCTGCCTTGTTTGGCGGTCTCCAGCGCCTCCTGCAGACGCATGCGAGAAGACGCCAGCAGGTTCGCCGACGGGCCATTGATAAATTGATTGGTCGCGCGATCCTGCTCGAGCAGCGCATAGAACTCCTGCTCGGCCTTCAGTTCCGCCGCGCAGTCGGCGCAGCGAGCCACATGCTGCTCCAGTTCGTGGCGGGCATCGTCGGCCAGTTCGCCATAAACCTGAAGCACGATATTCTCTCGAACCCATTCACATTTCATAAATTGCACCTTCACTCACTACAAGTCCCAGCAGAGGCCATGTGGCGACGGGCGCCTTCGCCCGTCCGGCCAGCGCGAAAGCGCGGCCGCCCTGCCCTAGCTCTTACCACCCAACTCCACCACCCAACTCCTACCGCCCAAGCCCTACCACTCAACTCACCGCATATCCGCCAGCGCGCCGCGCAACTTCTGCGTAGCCCGAAACAACGTATTCTTCGCCGTCTCTTCCGTGGTATGCAAGATCTCACCCACGGTGCGCAGCTTCAATCCGTGATAATGCTTCAGCTCAAACACCATGCGCTCCCGCGGGGTCAATTTTTCGAGCGCTCCCGAAATCCGCGCCCCCAACTGCCGCCGCATCAAATCCCGCTCTGGATTGGCTCCTGCCCGCCCATCCGGCACCTGATCGAGCAGGTCGTACTCACCACCATCGGAATCTTTCGCGACCGGTGCATCTTCCTTGCGCACGTTCTTCTTGCGCAAATGATCGAGACACAGATTGGTCACGATCCGGTAAATCCAGGTGTAGAAGGAACACTCGAACCGGAAATTTCCGATGTTCTTATACGCCTTGAGAAACGCGTCCTGGTAAACGTCTTGCGCGTCCTGCTCGGTGCCGGTGAGGTGGAGAGCGAGCCGCAGCACCGCATGATCGTAATGGCGAACGAGTTCCTCGAAGGCGGCGCGGTTGCCGCGCTGGGCCTCTCGGATCAACATCGTGTCGTCTATGCGACGATCTTGACTTTGGCGATCTAACCCAGCCATGCGGCCCCGCGCGGGGTCCTGGTTCTCTCGAGATTGGTTTCCCCGAGCCTGGTTCTCTTGATCTCGGTTCTCGTCGACTCTCTCTACCCGTTCACTCTTCCGCTTCGAGTGGGCCCGTTCGCCAATCGCAAGTGATATCACCCATGCATCGGCCGGCATTCTTGTTTATGCCTCTACCCGCCCGGCATGTTCGCGTTCGATGCCATGCCGTATCCGGGCTTGCACAGGAATAGACGGAGAATCGGTGGAACCGTAAGCAGAAATTATAGGCTGGTCCCAGATTTTTCGCAGAGCCTAGGTGATTCAGGGACAGGGAGTTAGAGGGAAACAGAACAGTGGAGCACAATGCACGGCGCCAGGTTTGGAAAGGGAAATGCCCTGACTGTAGGGCAAGCGAAGGGCTCTTCGACCCTGCACGAAGCGAAAGACCTGTGCGCCTGCGAGTAGACAGGTCCTTCGCCTAGGTCAGGGCTACAAACGTATTGCGGGAGACAAAGCTACTCGGCGGCGATCGCTTCCTTCTCGATGACCACCTTCAGGTGCGCGGTCACGTCCTTGTGCAGCTTTACCGGGACGGTGAACTCGCCGACGGTCTTCAGCGGCTCGTGCAGCTGGATCTTGCGGCGATCGATGTTGAATCCCTTCTTGGTCAGCGCATCCGCCAGATCGCCGGACGTGACCGATCCGAAGAGTTGATCGTGCTCGCCCGATTTGCGCGTGAACCCGACCGACACGCCGTCAAACTGCTTGGCCAACTCCTCGGCCTGCGTTTTCTCTTTGGCCGAGCGCCTGACAGCCGCGGCCTTCATCTGCACGATGACGGCTTTGTTGCTGTCGTTGGCTTCAATGGCCAGCTTGCGCGGAAGAAGAAAGTTCCGCCCATATCCTTCCGCGACCTTCACCACCTCGCCGCGGGCTCCCAGCTTGGCTACATCTTCTTTCAGAATGACTTCCATGATGGCTCCAATGTCTCAGCTATTAGCTGTTAGCTCTTAGCCTTTCGCCAAAACCGTTCGCCCCACTCGATTGAGCTAAGAGCTAAAGGCTAATGGCTAAAAGCTGCTTTACGAGGCTCTTCCCGCAAACGGCAGCAGCGCGATGTTTCGCGCCTGCTTGATGGCCGACGACAGCCGGTGCTGGTGCGGCGCGCACACGCCGGTCAGGCGCCGCGGCACGATCTTGCCGCTCTCGGCCACGAACTGGCCGAGCAGGCGGTAGTCCTTGTAGTTGATGTCTTCAATTCTCTCGGTGCAGAACTTGCACACTTTCTTGCGCCGGAAAAATTTACGTCCGCCCTCACGCGGAGGTCCGCCGGGCCCGCGCCCGCCGCCCCCGAATCGCGGCCGATCTCCACCGGGACGATCTCCCCCGGATCGCGGAAATTCCGAACGCGGCCTCTCGCTCGAAGCCGATTGCTCTGGTGCTTTTGTTTCGTCAGCCATATTTCTCCTCTAAAGTCAGTGGCCAGTGATTAGTTGCCAGTGGCCAGTCAAATTATCGATTGCGCCAAGAACTGGCCACTAATCACTCATCAATGGCCACTGCTCTTATACTGTCGCCGGAGCTTCGGCCGCCGGAGCAGCCGCAGGCGCTTCCGCCGGAGCAGCCGGCTGCGCGCTGACCTTCTTGCGCGCGTCGCGGAGAGCCTTGATCTTGGCCAGCCGCTTCTGTTCCTCGTCAATGCGCACGGTCAGGAACTTGATGACCGGCTCGGTCACTCGCAGGCGGCGCTCCAGTTCGTGGATCACCGCGCCTCCGCCCTCGACGACGAGCAGCACGTAGATGCCATCGTGAAAGCGCCGCACAGTGTAGGCCAGCCGCCGCTTGCCCATCTTTTCAACCTTCACCACGTTTCCCCCCGCAGGCGGCACCACCGATTGCAGCGTGGAAATCAGTTTGTCCAGATCCTCTTCCGTCATATCCGGACGAACAATGAACATCAGCTCATAAGTACGATTCATCGTTTTCTCCAAATTCGCGTTGTCATCCTGAGCGGGACGCTTTTTGTCTCGCGAAGGATCTGGGCGAGCCGCGCGATGCGTCGCGTCCTTTGCGACGCAAGAATCGCGCGTTTGGCTCGCTTCCCTATTCGTCCGGCTCTTTGCGGTTAAACCGGTTCATCGCCGCCGCCGGACCCTCTTTCAGAATCACCTTCACCGCTTCTTCCGCAGTGTCGAGAATTCCATCCACCGTTTCCAGATCTTTCTTCTTCATCGGAGCCAGCAGATACTCCGCGCCGTCTCCCACTTTCCGCTCCGGCGCCACCCCAATCCGAATCCGCAGAAAATCCTGCGTGCCGAGCGCCCCGATGATCGACTCGATTCCGTTGTGCCCCGCCGAACTGCGCCGCGTATGGATGCGCAGCGTGCCCAGCAGAAAATCCAGCTCGTCCTGAATTACGATCAGGTCTGCTTCCGGAGCCGCCTCGTACTCTTTCACCAGCTCCCGCACCGAGACGCCGCTCAGATTCATAAACGTCTCCGGCTTGGCTAGCAATACCATCTGGCCGGCAATCACGGTTCGCGCGGTTAGCGCCCGGCACTGCCGGTTTCGAACTTCCACGCCCAAATTCGACGCGATGCGGTCGATCGCCAGAAAGCCCAGATTATGCGGCGTGAACTGATACTCGATGCCAGGATTGCCAAGCCCAACGATCAGTTTCACGCGAATGAGCCCGTGTGGGGCCGGGTCTCAGACCCGGCCATGCCAGGCAAAGCACGTCTGGCCCCGGCACGAAGCTATTTCTTCTCCTTCTTCTCGGCCTTCTCCGGCTTTTCCGCCGCAGCCTCGCCTTCTTCCCCGGCCTCCTGCTTGCCCTTCTTGATGACTTCAGGCTCGGCCGGAGCGGCCGTCGCATCCGCCGCAACCGCTTCGGGCGTCGCGACCACTTCTTCCTTCACCGAGGTCACGTGTGCCACCGGCTGGTTCGAGTCGGTCAAAAACTTAAGTTTTTCGCCATGCGGCAAATCGGAAACACGAAGCACTTTGCCGAACGTCAATTCGCTGACGTCGGCATCGATGTGACTCGGAATGTCGGCCGGCAGGCACTCGATCTCGACTTCGCGCAGCATCTGCTCCATGATGCCGCCCTCCTGCTTGACGCCCGCGGCTTCGCCGACAAGGAAAATCGGCACGCTGACTCTCAGCGCCTTATCCATGGCGATGCGCTTCAGGTCGATGTGCAGCAGCTTGCCCTTGATGGGCTCGTACTGCCAATCGACAATCATCGCCTTGGTGCGTTCGCCGCCGTTGACCAGATCGAAAATCGTGTTGTGGCCGGTCTCCGAATTCAGAATCCGCGTTACCACCCGCGGATCCACGCTGACGGAAACGGAATCCTTGCCCGCCCCGTAAACCACGGCCGGAATCTTACCGTCGAGACGCACGCGCCGGGCGTCGTTCTTTGTGCCCGCGTCCCGCGGATGCGCTTCCAGTGTGTTGGTTTCCAATGCAGTCGCCATAAATCTCAATTCCCTTCACAGTGTTGTCATTCCGACCGGAGCCGGAGCTTAGCGACGGCGCAGTGGAGGAACCTGCTTCTTGCCGGCGCCTGCAAAAATTCCTACCCTAGATAAATAACTTACTCACCGAAGTCTCTTCGTGATTCGCCTGAATCGCCCGGCCAATCAATCCTGCAATCGACAGGACAGAAATCTTCCCGCCTTTTTCCGTACGCGCGGCATCGGCCTCGGGCGTCAGCGGAATCGTATTCGTGACCACCACTTCCTTGATCACCGAGTTGCGGATGTTCTCCACCGCCGGCCCCGACAACACCGCATGCGACGCGCACGCATAAACCTGGATCGCACCGTTTTCCACCAGCGCGGCCGCGGTTTTCACCAGCGTCCCCGCCGTGTCGATCAAGTCATCGATGATCAGGCAAGTCCGCCCGTTTACATCGCCGATGACGTGCATGATCTCGGCCACATTCATCTCGACCCGCCGTTTGTCGACAATCGCCAGCGCCGCGTCGACTTTCTTGGCAAAAAACCGCGCCCGCTCCACGCCGCCAGCATCCGGCGAAACCACCGTCAGGTTCGGGAGCGCCAGCTTGCGGAAGTGATCCACTAGCACCGGCGAAGCGAACAAGTGATCTACCGGGATGTTGAAAAATCCCTGCAACTGCGGCGTGTGCAAATCTACAATCAACGCCCGGTTCGCGCCCGCCGTGGTAAGCAGATCGGCTACCAGCTTCGACGAAATCGGGCTGCGCGGCTTGTCCTTGCGGTCCTGCCGGGCATACCCGAAGTACGGGACCACCGCCGTGATGCGCCGTGCCGACGCGCGTTTTAGCGCATCGATCATCAGCAGCAACTCCATCAGGTGCCCATCCACCGGACGGCAGGTCGGCTGCACCACGAACACATCGCAGCCGCGCACGTTCTCCTGGATCTGCACATAACACTCGCCGTCGGCGAAGCGTGTAACCTGCGCCTGCCCGCGCGGCATCCCGAGAAAGTGGCAGACTTCATCGGCTAACGGCTCGTTGGCCGTGCCGCTGAAAATCTTGAACTTTTCGTCCACCCGCTGGCGCTGCTTCGGGCTCGGCTTTTCGTCCGTCAAAGGTGGACTCTTCTTTTCAACCTTCTCGTTCGTCTTCTCGGTCGGCGTGACTAAAGTAGCCATGGTTGTCTCTGGGCTCCTGGCTTGCTTAGCTCTTGGCCTTTAGCTCTTAGCTTGAATCACCTTTGGCCCGAGCTCAGTTCAGCTAAGGGCCAAGAGCTAACAGCCAAAAGCTGATTCTTGGCTGGGCCGCTAGGATTCGAACCTAGACAAAGTGCTCCAAAGGCACTTGACCTACCATTAGTCGACGGCCCAGTGTTTCCCGTCCGCCGCCACCTGGCAGGAGATCCTTCGCAAAGAACGCTCAGGATTTCGGCTGCGGGCTCCCGCTTCGCTCACGCCCGCAATGCGCCTCAACCTACCATTAGTCGACGGTCCAGTAAAAGCAATTGTTGACTGCCGATTGTTGATTGAAAGCCCCAACCGGGGCTGCCCGTATTGTCAATCAACAATCAAAAATCAACAATCAAAAATTCTCTGGACCACCCCGACCGAACCCCTGGCCATGCTCCCAGAGGCCCAATCCCAGCCTAGCTCGAACCTACCCCGCCAAAAATCTGCCGCCAATAAGCTCGCCGCGTCAAAGTAACTGTCGCCTGTGCCGCCCAACCCTGTTTCCGCATGCTACCGGCCGCTTTGGCCGCTGCCTCCCTCGAGGCGAACAGCCCATACAGCGTCGAACCGGAGCCCGACAGCGACGCATATCTCGCGCCCGCATGCAAAAGCGCACGCTTCCTTTCACCTAGCTCGGGATACTCAGGAAAGACGACCTGTTCGAAGTCGTTTTCGATCCCAGCCCGGACAAGCCAGAGAAGCGGATTCTCGGCCCGGCCCCTGCTCGCCGACAAATGAGAAGGAGCACCGGAATGCAACCCGCTCAGCCACGCCGACAACTCACGGCCAAGCTCATTCATTCTATCGGAGGCATTGCATGCCGTCAATTTTGCGGGTGTTGTGGAAGAATGGCCATTCAGCGCCGCTCCAGGACCTTTCAACGAGGAGGGCTTTAGCCCCTGCTCACCGATCCTGCGGTCCCATTCCGCGAACGCTTTCGGAGTCGATACCCCCGCCTCCGGCGTTACCACCACGCAAGCCATCGCCGGCAAATCTTGCAATGGATACACCTGCTCCCCACGCCCCACCCCCAGCACCGTTCCACCCACCAGAAACAAAGGCAGATCGGACCCAACTTCCGCCGCAACGCGCAATCGCTCCGCTGCCGGCAGTTTCTTGCCCAGCGCCCGCTCCAACCCGAGCAAAGTGGCCACGGCATTCGCCGACGCTCCGCCCAGCCCACCCTGCACGGGTAGCCGCTTCTTAATTTCAATGAGCACCCGCCCTTTCGCGCCCAGCGCAGCCATTGCCAGTTGAACGATGCGGAAACAGGTATTCGACTCATCCCGCGGCACCCGCGGATCGGCGCATCGAATCTCGATTCCCGTCCCTCGACCCATACTGACGCGAATCACGTCGTGCAGCGCGATCGTCTGGTACACCGTCCTCAGCTCATGAAACCCGTCATCCCGCGGCGGCCCAATGCGCAGCCCCAGATTGATTTTCGCGAACGATCGCACGGTAATCGTCATGGAGTGGATGATTGTAAAGTGTCGTCGATGGTTTGACGAACCGCCGCTTTGGGCTCGATTTTCCGCGGGCCGCTCAGCGACTCGGCATGGCCAATTCGGCATGGCACTCGAATGACTTCGGTAATCTCGACTCCGACCCTAGGTAAGAGCACTCTAATAGTGATTTCAATCACAAACCGTCGTTCCGGTTGTGCTTGCCCGCCGACGGCCTCCTCCGTTGAAACCAATCGGTAAACCCCGCACGCACAAGTGCTCTCCCGGATGCGGTCCGGGACGCCGCTCGCAGCATGCTGGCAGCGGAAGCTCCTGTGGTTGCCGGGGCGTGGTTTAGTACGGCCAAATCTTGCGCTCCTGCATATAACAACCCGGCCACGTCGCCGGCAGCAGAGAGCATTAAGGGGACGGATATGAGCCGAGTCGTTTGGAACAGTTTCTTGCTGGCATTGTTCGTAGCTGCCGCTTCGGCATTGTTTGCGCAAAGCGACTACAGAGTCATCACTGTGAACGACGGTGGCACGATTTCCGGCACCGTCAAATGGTCGGGGCCGGTTCCGCGGAACCTGGAGTTTCCGGTCACGAAGGATCCGCAGATCTGCGATCCCGATTCGAAGAAGTCCGAGGACCTTGAGCGCCTCATCATTGGACCGCAGGACGGCGTGGCCAACACTATCGTCTACCTCAAAGACATCTCCAGCGGCAAGCCCATGGACCTGCCCGAGCAACGCCGCCACCTTGACCAGAGGCATTGCCACTACATACCCCACATTCTCCTCGTCCCGCAAAACGGCACGCTGGAGATGAAGAGTTCCGACGCCACCCTACACACCATTCACATGGACGGCGCCGCTTCTTTCAACCTGCCCTTTCCTTTCACCGACCGCGTGACCGCGCGCACCATGGCCACACCCGGCCTGGTTCACCTGCGCTGCAACGGAGGCCATGTCTGGATGAACGCCGAGATGATGGTCGTGACCCATCCCTACTATGCTGTCACCGATGAGAGCGGACGCTACGAGTTCACCGACGTGCCGCCCGGAACCTATCAGATCGTGGCCTGGCATGAGGGTTGGGGACTCGCCGGCAAAGAGCAGGCCTACGACGTGCTCACGGAACGCAGCGTCCAGCGCCCGGTCTTCACCGAACCGAAAACCTGGGAGAAGTCAGTGACCGTGAGCGGTAATCAAGTCAGCACGGTGAACTTCGTAATCTCGAACGGTAAATAGGGCGGAAGGACCGCGAGGGTGCCCCATTCTAACGTCGCGTTTTGTGCGGCGTTAGAGTGGGGACTTCGATTCTCGATGTAGTCGCCCTGTCCGCGAAGATCCGCGCAAATCCGCGGCGAAAAAAAAGTTGCCCTACCCGTGCCGCTTGTAGAGAACCGCAAACTCAAACCCGGAATTCGGCGGAAACAACTCGGCAATCTTCCGCAGCCGTTCGGCCAGCGCCGACGGCGCCAGCAGCGGATAATCCCGCTCCCGCAAATCGTAATAATCCACGTCGAGGTACAAAGACAGCAGATAAATCGAAATCGTATCGGAAAACGTAGCCTCCAGATACTCGTTCTTGTAACGCTCCGCATCCGGCCCGTTGGCCGTGGCCAGCTTGCGCGCCTCCCAGGCGTCGAGCGAAGTCTCGCCGCGCACGCCCGCTTCCACCTGCGCCCAAGCCAGATCGCTGAACTCGCGCGAGACTCCGGCGCGCTCGACCAGCGCATGTCCCACGTTAATATAAAACTCGAACGCCACCGAGAACTTGTCGTCCATCAGCCGCGTCGAAATAAAAACGCACTGGGAATCGCCCAGATTCAAATTGCGATGGCACACCGCGTTGTCGCTCAGCGCCACATCGTAGCGGTCGGCGATCACCGTCTCCTCGCCCTGGCTCACCGCCAGCGGCACAAAGTAATACGCTTTGCGCTCCAGCGCCGACGCAATCCGCGTGGGCACGGCCGCAATCATGCGCTCCAGGTCGAACGAGTTGACCGCGATCTCGCCCGCCGAGGCGTAGCAGATTCCATTCGCCGCCTGCGAAACCGGCGTCAACCGTACCACTTCTGCGGGGCTCCGCGTAATTGCTGGGGCTGCCTGCGACATTGCTACTATCTTATACACTAGCCCACAGAAATGCCCGCGTGGAGACCACAGCTCAAGCCCGCCGTGGACACAGCCAAACCAGTAGAATGGATGACGAATCCATGCCTTCGACTCCATCTCGCCCCCCGCGCTGGTACGGCATTCCTGTGCGCATTGCGCTGGTGACATTTCTCGGCACGCTCATCTGCTTTGCCGTGAGCTTGCTGCTGGCGATCCTCGGGACGGTAATTGTTTCCGCGCTGCGGCACATACATCCCGATATGCGCGTCGCTTACCGCATGATCGCTGTTCCGATGGCGCTGGTTGCAGGAAGCATCATCCTGGTGCTCTCGGTGGTGATGGAAGTCCGCCACTATCGCCAGAGCAAAACCTTATCCGCGATCGAGAGAATGACCTGAAGAAGCTCATGTAGAGACAGCCGCCCTCGGCTGTCCGCCCGGCGAAAGCCCGGCCGTTTTAGCGGCGCTACAATCAGTTCATGCCGCCCCAAATCGCCATCCCTATGCCGCACTCCACCGATCACGAATACGGCGAGCGCGCCATTCCTCAATACGAGCGCGCTGTTTCCCTCGCGGGAGGCGAGCCCGTACGCATTCCGTTGGACCAGAGCACGTCCGATGCAAAGAAAATGATCGAGCGCTGCGACGGTGTCCTCCTGCCCGGCAGCAATGCCGACGTCGATCCCGCCAGGTTCCACGCCGCCCGCTCGCCGCATACCGCTGCCGCCGACCCGCGCCGCGACGCCGTCGACGATCTCCTGCTTGACGACGCCCACAAATTCCGCAAGCCGGTCCTCGGCATTTGCTACGGCCTGCAAAGCCTGAACGTGCACTTCGGCGGATCGCTGATCCAACACATCCCCGATTTCCTACCACAAGAAACGCGCGCAAAAGTAAACCACGAAGCGGGAAAGAAAATAGCCGTCGCGCACACAGTAGAAATCGAAGCAGATTCAAAACTTGCTGAGATCTTATGCGGCTCAGAGAAAAATGGAAACCGGGAGGGGCACGGCTTGAGCTGTGCCGATCAAGACCGAGAAAAGAACAGGGCTTCGGCCCCTGGGGGCAAACTCATCCTGCCGGTAAACTCCTCCCACCATCAATCGGCCGATGTCATCGGCAACGGTCTCCGCATCGTCGCCCGCTGCCCCGACGACAGCATCATCGAAGCCGTGGAGGGAACTGCCCCCGGCCATTTCGTTGTCGCCGTGCAATGGCATCCCGAGCGCTCGGTGGATGACGACGAACCCTCGCGCGCCATCTTCCGCGCGCTGATCGAAGCAGCCCAGCAGATCAGGCACTAACCGCCGAATAAGAAATCAGCGGCTCTCATTCCGCTTACTTTCTCTTCTTGCGGACGGCTTTTCTTGCTGCCGCTTTTTCTAGCAGGACCACCACATGCGCGATCGCCGCATTCTCCAGATTCAATCCCTCGGGAGTCTTGGCTTTCAATCCCACACAATCGGCGGGCACGCCGAGCAACTCCGCGACCCGCGTGCGAATCGCGGCCGCATGCGGACCGATCTTCGGAGCGGCAAGAATCAGGCTGGCATCTACGTTCGCAAGTACGTAACCCGCGTCCCGCACGCGCTTGAGCGCCTCGCGTAGAAAGATCATCGAGTCCGCGCCCTTCCACTTCGGGTCCGACGGAGGAAACAGCGCTCCGATATCCGGCGCTGCGATCGCGCCCAGCAGCGCATCAGTGATGGCGTGGAGCAGCACGTCGCCATCCGAATGTCCGCCAAGGCCCTTATCATGCGCCAGCGTGATCCCGCCAATCTTCAGCGGAACGCCCGGCCGAAATTCATGCGAGTCAAATCCGTAGCCAATCCTCATGCAGAAACCTTGGCCACGGATTCGCACGGATTCTCACGGATTTTCTTTCGGTCATTGTCGAAAAGCAGCCGCCGGAACTGGGGACGCAATCCGAAGTTGAGTAATAGGCCCACCTCGATTTCGGTGGCCCGAAGATAATGCAGAAGCTGGGCCTCGTGAGCGGACTCAATCGACCTCGCCGCTTTCAACTCCAGCAGAATCGTGCGGTCAACCAACAAGTCCGCGAAGTACTGTCCGACTTTTTCCCCGCGAAACCACACGGGTACCGGAACTTCTCGCACCGCCGTGAGTCCAGATTGTGCCAGAGCCATGACCATGGCCTCGGCGTATGTGGATTCGAGGAATCCGTATCCGAGTTCGTTGTAAACGTCGTAGAAGACGCCGATGATTTTATCGGTCAACTCGGAGTGCTTCAGGCCGGAAGAAGAAGTATTCATCACCGTCGAGTCTACGCTGCCCGAAAAGATTTTATCCGTGACGATCCGTGAAAATCCGTGGCTCATTTCCGTAAATAGAACTCCGCCAGTTCCATGTCTCCGGGATTCGTAATCTTGATATTTCTCGGCGAGCCCATTACCACGGCGACTTCATGTCCCGATCGTTCCGCCAGTGAAGCCTCGTCGGTTCCCATGAATCCGTCGGCAGCCGCCTCGTCGAATGCCTTCTTGATGACGCTGTAGCGGAATCCCTGTGGGGTCTGCGCCAGCACAACGCTTGCCCGAGGAATCGTGGCCTTGACGATCGCGCCCTCGGCTGTTCGTTCCACCTGCTTCACCGTGTCTACGGCAGGCAGTCCGGCGATTCCCGCGCCGTATTTCTTCGCGGCTTCGATCACTTCGTGAATAATCTCCGGTGTCACCAGCGGCCGCACCGCATCATGCACCAGTACGATGTCGTCGGCCGTGGCCTGAATCGCGTTCAGCGCGTGCTCGACCGATTGTTGCCGGTGCTCTCCGCCCACGACGAATTCGATTTTCTTGGCGAGAGTCTCCGGTGCGTCTTTGGCCAGCCGTCCGCGGAAGCCTTCAATCTCGTTTTCCCGCAGCGCGATCCAGATTTCGCTCACCGCTTCGACCGCAGCGAACTTGTGCAGGGTGTGGATGAGGATCGGGGTACCCGCCAGTTCGCTGAACTGTTTCGAGGGATGCGCCTTCCCCGACTTCGCATCTTTGGCGCTGGACATGGGCGCCATGCGCGTCCCCAGGCCCGCAGCCGGAATAATCACAACAACCTTCATGGCGGGGTGTAAGTATACGAGCGGGACCGCGGGAGTTCAAATTCGCGAGTTTATCAGTTCGTCTTGAAAGCGCTACGCCCCGGGTTTCGACTCTGGCGCGGCGCTGGGAGACACGACCGCGGCTGGTCCCGGGGGCACGGGTACCGGTACCTGCACCGCCACGGGCTGATGAGCCGCCGGCACCGCCTGCCGGGAATATGCTGCCCGCTCATCCCACTTGCCGAAGATCATCTTGCCCGCGGTCGTCTGCAGCACGGACGTGACCGAAACGTCGATCGTCTTGCCAATCATCTTCCGCGCATTGTCCACCACAACCATGGTGCCGTCATCCAGATACGCCACGCCCTGGTTATATTCCTTGCCTTCTTTCAGGATGAAGACGCGCATGGTCTCGCCCGGCAGCACAATCGGTTTCAGCGAGTTGGCCAACTCGTTGATGTTCAGCACTTCCACACCCTGCAGCTGCGCCACTTTATTCAGGTTGAAATCGTTGGTGATGATCTTGCCTTCGTAAAGCTTTGCCAGTTCGATCAGCTTCAAGTCGACTTCGCGCACCGCAGGGAAGTCATCTTCCACAATCTGAATTGTCAGGTTGGCAACTTTCTGAAGGCGCTGGAGGATATCCAATCCGCGCCGCCCGCGATTGCGCTTGAGCGAGTCGGCGGAGTCGGCCACCAGCTGCAGCTCCCGCAAGACGAACTGTGGGGTCACGATAATGCCGTCAAGAAATCCGGTTTCGGCAATGTCGGCGATGCGGCCATCAATGATGACGCTGGTGTCCAGAATCTTATAGCTTTTCTTGCCCTGTTTTTCACCGCCAAAGATTCCCCCGAGCGCGGCCAGGTTGAGCAGGTCTCCCTTGTTGGCTCCGACGATCAGGCCGACATAAGCCATCAGCAGCATGACCAGAATTTGCAGAAAACTCTGTGTGCTGCCCGAAGGCACACTACTGCGAATGACCAGGGCAAACAGGTAAGCGCCGCAGATACCCAGAATGCTGCCGATCGCAGCCCCGATCAGGCGCTTCAGGCTGACGGTGCGCAGCTTCCATTCGAACAAAACAATAGAAGCCCCGATCAGCGCGCCCACGCCCGCATCCCAAACGCGCGGCAGGCTGAAGGGATCGATGACGAAGCAGGTAGCAGCGACGACGACGATAAAAAGAAGACGTACAAAAATAAGGTCCACGGCTAAACCTCCCCGCGGGTGCACTCTTCCCACGGACTGGGCGATGCACCCGTGCCGCTCCTCGCCGCCCCTTGGCGGGAACCGGCCTTGCACATGCGGGGCGCGTGAATTAGGGGAATGAATGTACGCCCCGTTCCGGCCTGGGCTGGGGCACGGCCGGACGATCAGAATCTAACGCCATGAGTATATACCTGCCGGTTAACGCCTCCTAAAAAATATGGGGCTGGCGCACGACCGTTAGCGGCGGCCAATCTGGCTTCGTCTATGGAGGTTACACGGTTTTTTTCGTCGATCCCTGGCCCGTCGGCTGGGCCTACACCGACGATTGCTATGTGGACTACATCGACGGCGAGTACTTCCTCTTTGACCTGCTGCACCCCGGCGTACGCATCGCGCTTTTTGTGGTGATGTAATCCGCTGACGGAATCCGATGCGAAAGGGCAATGGGATTTAATTCGTGGAAATTCCGGAGGTACCCCATCCCTAGTCGTGGTCCTGGCGGCTAGGGTGGGGATTTTGCTCGCCGATTCCTTCGCAGGCGGAGTCCAGGTCGGACACTCACCGCCCGCTCTTGCTACACTTTCCTGCATGAAAGCCGTGGTCATCACCGCGCTCACCGGATGCGGCGGGCTCTCCATTCAGGATGTTCCCGAGCCCACTCCAAAGCCTGGGCAAACCATCGTCCGAGTCGCCGCCGGAGGCCTGAACTTCGCCGACTTCATGACCGCCAAAGGTGGGTACCCGGGCACGCCTCCGCCCCCACTCATCGCCGGCCGCGAATTCTCCGGTGTCGAAGAATCCACCGGGCGCCGCGTCATGGGATACACGCAATGGGCTGCTTTCGCGGAAAAAACTTCGGCCAAAGCGAACATGATATGGCCGGTCCCCGGCCACTGGACCGACGAACAAGCCGCCGCCTTCCCCGTAAACTATTTCACCGCCTATCTGGCCTACTGGCAGTCCGGCATGACTGGAAGTCGATCAGAATCGGGTGCCCCGCTTCAACCCGGTGTTGGCGGAGGTGGGGATTTCGATTCCGCCAAATCCAACCAGAGACCGCGCGTGCTCATCCACGCCGTCGCCGGCGGCGTCGGCACCGCTGCGGTCCAGATCGGCCGTCTCCTCGGCGTTGAAATGTTCGGCACATCGTCCTCCGACGAAAAACTCGCCCGCGTCAAAGCGCTCGGCCTACAGCACGCCATCAACTACAAAAAGCATGACTATGAACAAGTGGTGAAGAATCTCACGCAGGGCGAAGGCGTCGACGCTGTTTTCGAAATGCTCGGCGGCGAGCACACCGCCAAGAGCACGCGCTGCCTGCGCGACTTCGGACGCGTCATCCAATATGGCACCGCCACCGGCAAACCCCCGCAACTCGACCTGCGCGCCATGTACGCCAAATCCGCGAGCGTGCAGGGACTCTGGCTGACGTATCTGTCGCAGAAGCCCGAGATCATGGAACCCGCCTGGCAACAGCTCTCCGCCTGGATCGAACAAAAGGAGCTCGCCGATCGCAAGCTCGAGCCGCAAATCGGCCACATCTTTCCATTCGACCGCGCCGTCGAGGCCTACAGGCTTCTCGAAGAAGGCAAAAACTACGGCAAGGTCGTCTTGAAGATTTCCTCCTAGAACTTCCTAGGATTTGACCAACGGTTCGTCCTCGAACACCCACGCGTTGCTGACCACAAAATTTGCCACCGAGCAAAGCGCGATCGCGATCCCATTCGCGGCCAGATAATTCATGCGCGCCTCGCCCACCATCACCCTCATGATCGACACGTTGCCGAGAATCGAGATCGCTCCATTGGCAAGGTGAAAACGAAACAACCGCCGGATATTCGGGCCCAATAGCTTTTGGGCGGCGCAGCGCTTGAGCGCTCGGATTATCGCGCTGAAGGAATTTGGGGCTTCAGCCCCCGAGGTCCGCCGCACTCTCCAGGTCGGCATGGTTCGATCGGCACCGGCTCGATCCGCCCATGTGAACTGTTCGTGCCAGACAAAGTTGTGGACGACAGCGGCCTCCACCGCGATCACCGTTGCAATCAGATAATGAAAATGCAGCACGCCTTTCAGCAGGAACAACACCGCAAACTGCACCACGACCCCCATCCCGCCGACGAAATTGAATTTCATCCACCGCACGAGAATAGAGTGATTGCTCATTGCGGAATCCTTTCCTCGCGGTACAGCCGCACCGTGTTTTGTGCCGTGAACGCCATGACCATCAGCCCCATCCCCGCCATCCCAATAGCGCCGCCAAAATCGAACAGCCGGAACTGCCAGCCCAGAACGTGGACCAACGGTTTCCAAAACAGCGCCAGGGTTCCCACGGCCAGCAACAGTCGCAACTCCGTCGGCCCAAACCGCCAGAACGAAAGTCGAAACTCGCCCAGAGCATACGTCGCCAAATAGGACTGGATCGACAGCAGCAGAAACTCCACTAGCAGGCCCACTGCAATCCACGGATGCATGTAGCCAGAAAGCCCCAACCCTGCCATCAGCCCCAGCGCGCCAAAGCTGTCGACCATGTGATCCACATAAAATCCATATCGTGGACGCAGTTTCTGACGCACCCGCGCCAGCGTTCCATCCAGCGAGTCGCCCAGCCAGTTGAGCGCCAGGCATGCAATCACCCCCACCAGCTCATACCGATTCCATCTCGCCAGCGCATAGCAGACGCCAGCCCCGATCTGCGCCGCCAGCCCCAGTACGGTCAGATGATCCGAAGTGATTCGCTCCGGTGTGCGCACTGCCAGCCACAGCAGCGCCTGTTTCTCTGCCGTCGCCAACCAGCTTTCCTGTACCCGCAGCATGTCGCCAGACGGAGGCGTGCGCCGCATCTTTTTATCGCCAGCATCTGTACGGCGAAGATCGCGCAGAACTTGCGGATCAACCTGCTCGCAGAAGTTCGTCATTCCTCGTAAACCAGCTTGTGAAACGGGAATTGCCATGTCCGCCTCCGTGCCGCCGCTCTCCAGCAATCGGCTCACGGTGGCTACTGTGCAGTGTGTCGCCGCATCCAGGCAATGCACCGAATCGCAACTACGCCTCAATTCCAGCTCATCTCTCAAGTCCTTGTGCGACATAGCGCTACGCCAACAGGTCATTGCGCCGTTCAACCCTTGCCCGAGTTCGCGGCCCTGTGTTCTTATGTTCCGACCGCGAATGGAGTTGCGACGCCATGATCGCCGAATCGCCCGCGACGCCGTCGCTGCGCGATGATCGTCCTATCAACGAATACTTGCCTTCTGCGCCGCGGTTCGGAGGGTCTCGTTGAAGGTCAATAGTGACCAAGCTCTGCAGCCACGCGCGAGCAGCTACCCCGGCGTTCTCCCGAGCCGACTACTCGCAGGCTATACGGTCGCCTGACGCCCCAACTAAGCGCCATCGCCCGCCTTTTTCGAGCATCTAATGGATTGAAGGTGTCTGCTTGTCGTTTTCGGTGTAAGGGTCTCAGTGGAGGCTCTTATGGAAGGAGGCATCATGCCCAATTCTCGTTTTCTGTCTGCTTTGATATTCCTGCTCGCCGCTTCACTCGGCGCAACCGGTATTCTCGCCCAACAAGCCGTGGCCCCCAACGGAGTTCCCGCACACATGGTGGTTACAGTTGAGCCTCATCACGGCCATGACGTGCCGCCGGTCAACAAAGAAGATGTCATGGTCTACCAGGGCCGCGACCGCGACACCGTGACCGACTGGGTCCCGGCACAGGGAGACCACGCTGCACTCGAACTCTTCATCCTGATCGACGACGCTTCCACCTCAAGTCTGGGAACGCAACTCGACGACCTTCGCAAGTTCATCAACGGGCAGCCGGAGTCCGCGAAAATTGGCGTCGCCTACATGCAGAACGGCACCGCAAAAATCCTGCAGGATCTGACCAGCGATCACACCAAGGCCGCCAGAGCTCTGCGCCTTCCCATGGGGATTGGCGGAGTAAACGCCAGTCCTTACTTCTCGTTGAGTGATCTGGTCAAGAAATGGCCGGCGAGCGATGCGCGCCATGAAGTCTTCATGGTCACCGACGGCATTGATCGGTATTACGGGAGCCGCGATCTCGATGATCCATATCTGGCCGAGGCCATCGACGACGCCGCGCGCGCCGGCGTCATCGTCTCCGCGATTTACAGCCCGGATGCTGGCCACTACGGGCACAGTTACTGGGAGACTTACTGGGGACAAATCTATCTGGCGGAGTTGGCGGACAAAACCGGAGGCGAGGGTTACTACATCGGCATGACCGGGCCGCCCGTCGCCTTTGCGCCGTACCTTGACGAGTTCGCACTACGCCTTACGCACCAGTACTTGCTGACGTTCCTGGCCAAGCCGCCGAAAAAAGCTGGATTCGTGCAAGTGCGGCTGAGAACTGAAGTGCAGAGTGTGGATTTAGTCTCGGCCGGCAAGGTTTGGGTTTCGCCGGAACGGCAATGACAATGACAAACAGCTAGCCGCATAGTTCTGTTTCGGCACGCGCTCTGGACGGGACGCGAGTCGGTCAACACTGGCGATTTGAGATTCCGATAAGATTGAGCTTCCGATCGGGTCTCAATGACGAAACTGCTGCGCTTTCTCCGGCCCTCTCACCAGCACACCGCGCTCTCGGCGACTGTGCTGCTGATGGGCACGGTGATGCTGTCCCGCGTGATCGGCTACGCGCGCGAGGCCTACATCGCCTATGCCTTCGGCGCGGGGTCGCAGACAGACGCCTATGTCGCCGCGTTCACGCTGCCGGACTTTCTGAACTACATTGTCGCCGGCGGCGCCGCCTCCATCACCTTCATCTCCATTTACACAAAGTTTCTGGCGGAGAAGCGCGATGCCGACGCGCAGAAGACCTTCTCGATCATCATCACCGTGATGACGGCGGTGATGCTTGTGGGGACGGTCCTCACCGAGATCTACGCGCCGCAATTCGTACGCTGGTTCGTCAAAGGATTCTCGCCCGATAAGATCGCTCTCTGCGTTCACCTGACGCGCATTCTGCTGCCGGCGCAGATCTTCTTCTATGTCGGCGGAGTGGTTTCGGCGGTGTTGCTGTCGCACCGCCTGTTCCTGTTTCCGGCGTTTGGCCCGCTGATCTACAACGTGTTCATCATCTTCGGCGGAGTTGTGGGCGGGCGGCACTTCGGCATCGCATCGCTGGCCTATGGCGCGCTGATCGGCAGTTTCGCCGGACCGTTTCTGGCCAGCGTGATTGGTGCGGCCAAGATTGGAACCGGTTACCGGCCGTCGTTTGATGTGATGAATCCCGCGTTTCTCGAGTGGGTGCGGCTCTCGGTGCCGCTGATGCTGGGCGTGTCGCTGGTCACCGCCGATGACTGGATTCTGCGCCATTATGCGGCCAGCGGCGTCGGCGATATTGCGCGTCTCAATTATGCCAAGCGCTTGTTCGCCGTGCCCATCGCCGTGTTGGGGCAGGCGACGGGGCAGGCGTCTCTGCCGTTTTTCGCACGGCTGTTCAACGAGAGGAAGCTGAAGGAGTTTGCCGTCACGGTGAACGACTCGGTTTACCGCGTATCGGCCGCGTCATTTCTCGCTACCGGATGGATGATGGCCGCCGCGCTTCCCGTGATCGATCTCGTGTATCGCCGCGGAAAGTTCCTGTTCGGCGACACACAGATGACGGCGGTCTACTTTTTCTGGTTTTCCCTTTCCCTGGCCTTGTGGTCGGCGCAGGGTCTGTATGCCCGGGCCTTCTATGCCGCTGGCGACACGTTCACTCCGATGGCCGCGGTGAGCGTGATCACGGCGTGTTCGCTGCCAGTGTATTCGTTCCTGTTCCATACGTTCGGAGTCGTGGGGCTGGCTTGGGCTTCCGACATTGGGATCGGCGCGAACCTGGTTGCACTGGCGTGGCTGCTGCATTGGAAGAAGTTCGTTTCGCTGGGCGAGATGCGCTGGGGCGAATTGGGCAAGGCCGCGCTGACCGCTGCGGTCGCGGGCGGGATCAGCTTTGAAGTGGCGAAGGTCGTTCCACTCGCCTCTTCGACGCGTGGCAGCCGCCTGTTGGATTTGATGCAACTCGGGCTGGTGACGGTGACCTGGGCGGCTGCGGTCGCCGCGGGATTGTGGCTGCTGAAATCGGATTTGCCGCGGGATTTGCGGCGGCGCAAGGGTGCGGTGTATCCGGTGGTGGCGCAGGGCGGGAGCAAGGAGATATTGGGGGCGGGGACGCAGCCGTAAGATTGAGTCATTCGGTCATTCAGTGTCGAATCGTTACTCTGCCCCCAGCGGCTCCCACGTACGCTAAATGCCGTAGTTCACGGAGCGCAACGCGTCTTTGTAGGCATCGCGGGCTTCGGTGGCTTTGATGTGAGCGTCGTGCTCCTTGAAGTGGGCGTCGTCCCAGTGCTCCATGGCTGTCATGGAGTGGTCGGGAGTGGCTAAGGCTTCTTCGGCGCGAATGGTGGCGACCCAGTTATCGACGGCCTGTTTGTACGCTTGGCGGAGCTGGTCAAGATCGTCTTTGCTCATGATGCCAGCAGGCTAATGCCGCTCTGGAGCGGGGTCAATCGGGGGCGCGGAATTTCACGGAAAAATTAACCTGGAGGAGGCCGCAGCCGAGCTGGCGCCCGGCCTGCCGGGTCCGAGACCGGACCCACAGACAGATCCCTCCGATCAGCGGCGATGGCGGTAACCTAGGTAACTTTAGCCGCTCCCTTCTGCGTGCTAGGCTCGATATGTAGATGTGTTATCAGTGACTTCCGTCGGATCGCGTGGTTGGAGCGAGGAGCGATGAGCGGGAGATCCTTGGCTTCGCTTGGGCGTTTCTTGGATGAAGCCGGGCTACGATCAGGATGACGCACCTGTAACGTCTACATACTTCAATTTCTGATGCCGAGACTTCCTATCTTTCGATTGGGCGGGGCGCCGGAGAAGCCGGCGTTGCCGGAGCTGGCCGCGTCGACGCCATTCGTGTCTCTGGAGGGTCTGGCGCTGGGCGTGGACAACCTGCGCCACGACGTGGTGCTGAGTACGCGGGTAGTGGAGGCGGCGCGGGCGCATATCGCGCGGATGATTGCGCGGCATGGCGAGCTGGAGGGCTTGCTGTCGGCGGAGGAGCCGCAGTCGTCGCAAGGGCCTTCTTGGATGCGGACACAGGCCGGGAGGGCGGCGCGGCCGAAGCACGATCCGGCGGAGTGGAAGTCGCTGCTGACGGAAATGCTGGTGGCGTCGCTGAATCGCGCGAAAAAAGAATACAAGCTGGCGGTCGATGTGCTGGCGCGGCTGGCGGTGACCAAGCTTCTGCGCACCGAGCTGAATCACCAGTTCGCGCAGGTGCTGGAGCGCTGCCGGGTCACGATCAAAAGCTACGACAACATGCGGCAGCAGAAGGCGCATGAATACCGCGAGAAGCTGGCGGCCTTCCAGGTGCGAAAAAAGATCATCCTGCGCAAGACGGGGCAGGAGATTTTTGAGACGCTGCGCGAAATCGAGAAGAGCACACTGGCGCGGACGCGGCGGTCATTATTTGGTGAAGAGACGAACGCGGGATCGTACTTTACCTATCCGCTGTTCGTGAACCGGCTACTTTATTCCGAAGACGGCCGCGACGATTATCTGTGTGCCGAGTATTACGTGATGCTGGGAAATTGGGACCGCGATGCGGACCGGTACGGGCGGATACGCGAGATTGTGTCGGCGTATTTGAGGTCGCTCTACGGCGAGGAGGCCATTGCCGGCACGCTCGATGCGTGGATGAACGTGCCGGAGAATGCGCGCTTGCTGGTGGGGACGGGAACGCCGGAGGATTCGGATGAAGGCGCGGCGCAGGCGGAGCGACTGGCGGCGTGGGTGCGATTGCTTGAAGATGAACGAGTGATGGAGAACGTGATCGCGTCGTATCACGTGGTGCCGTTGTTGAGCGAGTACGCGCCGAGAATCAATCCGCAGCAGTTGAAGAATGCGCTCACGGACCGGACGGAGTGCGACCGCGTGGAGCGGATGATTCAGGAGCATGGCAAGCTTTCGCCGAATAGTCTCTATTCGGCGGTATCGAAGGTAGCGAGTTGCCGCGGGGCGGAGCGGGCCAAAGTGGCGGCGCGGTTTTTGGGGGATTTCTTTCAATATCACCGCGACCTGCGGCGGCTGGAGGTTTTGAATGGCGCGCTCGATTCGGTGAACCTGGTAACCAACGAGCGCTTGCAGGAACTGTCTCGGGTGAATGGGACGCTGTATGAGTTCCTGCTTCCGGACGAGCAGAAGGAAAGCGATTCGGACCGGGTGCTGCGGCATGTGGTGCTGAAGGCGGATGTGCGCGACTCGACGCGGCTGACGCGCACGATGATGGAGAAAGGGATGAATCCGGCGTCGTATTTCAGCTTGAATTTTTATGATCCGGTGAACAAGCTGCTGGAAAAATATGGCGCGCAGAAAGTTTTTCTGGAAGGCGACGCGATCATTCTGGCGATTCTGGAGCGCGAGGGCGAGCCGGGGCTGGCGGTGAGCCGGATGTGCGTGTTGGCGCGCGAGATTATCGAAATTGTGCGCGGATATAACGAGCTAATGCAGCGCTCTGGGATGCCGCAGCTGGAGTTGGGAGTGGGGATCACCCTGCAGGAAGCTGCGCCGCTGTATCTGATGGACGGCGAACATCAGATCATGATTTCGGAGGCGCTGAACGAGAGCGACCGGCTGTCGTCGTGCAACAAGCGCGCGCGCAAGGTGATGGAACCGCAGGCAGGACCGTTCCATGTGTATGCATTTCAGTCGGCGGAGCTGGATGAGGATGGGAATCCGGAGGACGTGATTTTAAGCTTTAATCTTGGCGGGATTCGCATGAATGAGGCGGCATTCAAGAAGTTGCAGAAAGAAATTACGCTGGAGCCGCTGAAGGTGCGATTGCCTCCGCAGATGGCATCGTCGGATAAGGGCGAGTACAAGTTGTCGATTGCGACAGTGCCGGTGGATCGCGATATTTTTCGCAAGATTGTGGTGCGGGAGAGCCGGATTCCGCGGATCGATTCGGCGGATTTTTCAGTGAAGGGATGGACGGAGCGGTCGTATTACGAAGTTTGCACAGATCAGGCGATTTATGCGGCGCTGGAAAGAAAGAAGAGCGCCAGCGGCGGGTAGCTGTTTTTCTATTCCTTCGACAAGAATCAAGAAAGTCAAAACGCCCACTCCAGCCGCCAAGAACGCGCCTAGAATCGGGCACTCGCTGTGTCTCCCGCGCTATCTCCAGAAAAGCATTCCGGCGTAGACGTTTCTAGAAATTCGTTTCGGCTCTGACAGGGCGAAAGGGAATTTGGAAGGTGGCTTCGACGTCTACTGGGGCGCCTTTTTTTGTGGCGGGAATAAATTTCCATTGTGCTACCGCTTCGATGGCGAATTTATCGAGTCGGGGGTCGACTCCGCGCAGGACGCGGATGTTGCCGATCGTCCCGTTGGCGTGGATCACGGCGTAGAGGATTACGGTTCCGGCGACATTTTCGCGCATCAGTTGAAGCGGGTAGGCGGGATCGACTTTGCGCGTGGCCTGGGGCTGGGACAGATCGGAGGCGTTCGGTTCCTCGTCGTTTCCGAAGCGATGCAGCGATGCGTCACCCTTCAACTCCTGGTTCAGTTCGGCGAAGCGGATGACCCAACTGCCTCCCGCAGAGTTGAGGTTCGGCATGTTGAGGGTGACGGAATAGAACTTGCGGCCGCCGAAGATGGCGCGTTCGGGCTCGGAGAGCTTGGCGGCGTCAGCCAACGTGGCGTGGGACGGAGCACTGGTTACGCGCGGCTGACGCAGACTGGCGATGAGATTCGGGTTCACTGAGTTTGACGGCGCGGGATCGCCGGCAACCGGCGATGTTTTGGGGGCGCTGCCCACGTAGAGGCCGCTGGGAAGATCGCCCGCGGTGCTGCGGTTTGATTCACTTCCATTTTCTTTGCCGCTGGCTGAGCCTGGTGAGCCTGAGGCTCCGGGATGGCCTTCGGGAGTGACGGCGAATGCTCCACGGCGATTGCCGGCGGGCGGGTTTGGCGGCGCGCCTACGGAGGGATGGAGGTTAAGGGCGACGACGCGGCCGCGGGAGCCGAAATCTGGAGAAGGTCCCGTAGAAACCGGGGGCGGCGGTGGGACAACTTGCGGCGCGATCGCGGACGACCGTCCAGCGGGAACGGCGCGCTGCTCGGCGACGGGCAATGACGGGGCGGGGGCGATGACGGAAGCCGGGGCGATGTTGATCTCGCCGACCGCACGGTTGGAAGCGAGATCTACGGTGGGCGGAGGTGCGATGACCGCGGGCTGCGGCGCATTGAGAGCAGGAGCGGGCCGGAGGGTCTGATCAACACGATCTGGCGGAGCGACGACTGCGGAATTCAGATCGGGCGCAATGCGTGTGATGTCGGCGGCCAGAGTGAGCGGAGGGGGGGCCAAGCGCGGCTTCTGTGACGCGTCAGACCAGGCAACGATATTGGGTAGGGCGATGTCACGCTTCAGTTTGACGTCAGGAGGGGTGACGATGGTTTGGGCGCGGTTGTCGGGCTCGCGTGGAACCGAAATGATGGGCTGGCGGGAGAATTCCGGGTCTGCTTTCTGCGGATGAGCCATCTGGGGTTGGCGCGTGTCGATAGGCGGCAGATATTCCGACGGGCTGTAATAGACCACCTGGGTGTGATCGAAAGCGGGCGCGGAAACTGCGACGGGCTGGAGCGCGAACAGTCGGGTGAAGGCGACGAGCAGCGCGCAAGCCAAGAGATGAGCGGTGGCGGATTTCAGGAACGGGGCCGTCGGCAGGCGGCGCTCTACAAATACGTCACGCCAGAAAGGCGCAGGAGCGGAACGGAGCTGCAGCGGCGTCAGACGGCGTGGAAAAACTAGATCGCGGAGGTTCGTGAAAAAGACTCTCCGCCGGGAGGGCAGTTCGACCAGAAGCCGCGGAACCGGCGCGGGGTGCGAGATTCGATCGAGCTGGCCTTCTAACGACGCCACGGACATTTGTCTATGGTAGATGCAGGAACGGGGTTTGGGATAGCCGGGAGGGCATGGGGCAGCAGTATCCGTTCCCAGGTTAGGACTAGTGTCAGTGAACGGCAACCTTGCCTGGAATCAGCTCGCCTAAGGCACCTTACAGCTCAGAGGCCATGCGAGCCATAGGCCATGCAGGGCACTCACTGGGATAAATCGAGTGAGATGTTGGCGAGATCGGGGAGAAAATTCCCACTTCTGGCAAAATCAGCCAGAAGTGGGGCACCCGGCCTTGGGTAGTAGGATTGTGGCTGGAGAACATCTATGAGAATGTCGGATCTTTTCGGCGCGATGGTGTTGGGGGTGGCGATGATTGGCGTGAGTGCCGCGCAGGAGGCGAAGCCCGCGTCGCCGGCGACGCAGTCTGCGGAGAAGGATGCCGGGAACGCGCAGCAGTATTCCGGAATGTACACGTTTCTGAAAGAAGGCGAATTTGTGCAGGTGACGGTGGAGGACGATGGGATCGTCACGGGGTTCATTTCGCGATATGGAGATGGGGAGACCGACAAGGACACGTTTCTGGATCAGTTTTTCAAGAGCGGGAAGATCGATGGGAACAAGTTAAGCTTCACGACCAAGATTGTGCATAGTGTGTGGTTTGAGTTTGCCGGGGCGGTGGAGCGCGGGGATGGGAAGAATCCGGGGGATGAGGGATATTTTGTGCTCAAGGGCAGGCTGACCGAGAATGTTACGGACGCGAAGAAGAAAGTGACTTCCAAGGCGCAGGATGTGGTGTTCAGGATGATTCCAGGGGATTCGGGAGAGAAGAAATAGGGAAGAGGTAAAGGGCGTGGGTTTCGTGTTCACCGACCGGGTTACGAGATTGCGTTCGTGTGGCGGAAACAACCACGAGGGCTAAAGCCCGAGAACGTCCGAGACCTACGGAGCTATCGGGCAATGGCCTTCCCAAAACGGCGGATTCAGGCTAGGATATCGGAACCTCGATTTGTACCGGACGACCGTTCGGTTGGTCGAACTTTCGATCTCTGCACCACTGCTGTCCTGTCAATTTCTGGCGGTTTGGGAGCCAACTTAAGATGACCGTTCCTGACGAGAAGTTCTTTCACGCGCACATAACCCAGCGCGTCGATTTTGCTCCAGACTTATGGATGATCCGCATCAGCAGCGGGGGGGAATTCAAATTTGTCCCGGGCCAGTATGCCACTCTGGGAGTCGAAGCCGGCGGCAAGCGCATCGAACGCCCCTATTCGATCGCATCTTCGCCCATGGAAGACGAACTGGAATTCTTTTTCGAGCTCGTACCCGAAGGCGCTCTAACCCCGCTGCTGCATCAACTGCAACCCGGCGACCAGTTGCTGATGCGCAAAATCCCCAAGGGAAAATTTTCGCTCGACACGGAAAAAGGGCGCACTAACCACCTGCTGATTTCAACCGTGACCGGCGTGGCTCCATTTGTCAGCTTCGTGCGCACGTTATCCCGTGACTGGAAAGAAGGACGATTCGACGGTGCCCACAAACTCTTCCTGCTCAACGGCGCGAGCCGGCCATGGGAGTTTGGCTATCGCGAGGAACTGGTCCAGTTCGATGCCGAGTTGCCATGGTTCAAATACGTTCCCACGGTCAGCCGCCCCTGGGATCACGCGGACTGGGCAGGCGAAATCGGCCGCGCCGACGACATACTTCGCAAGTATGCGGACCATTGGGAACTCGATGCCAGCAATACGATCGCTTATCTCTGCGGGCATCCCGAAATGATCGAGCACAGCAAAGCCATCCTGAAGCGTCGCGGATTCACCGACAAAGGCGCTATCAAAGAAGAAGTTTATTGGATCCCGTCGCGAAAGTAGCGGCGATCCGTGTCGCCGCAGCCCTTTCACGCAAAGATGCCCCCGAAGACCAGTTCGGTAAACTGCGGGACGAGGTTGTGCGCTTGCAGGTCGCCCTCCGGCTTGTACCACTGGTAAATCCAGTTGACCATCCCCAGCAAGGCGAAAGCCGCGGCGCGCGCCGTGACTGCGCCCTTCGCCTGGCGGACCCGCTGCACCTCCGCGATCAGGTTCTCCACGAAGTGAACGTACTCTTTTTTTCGCGTATTGATCCGCTTGCGCAGCGCCGGCGGCAGCGGATGATTCTCATGCAGCATAACCGTAATCTCTCGGTCGCGCGGGCTGAGCACAACTTCAATGTGCAGACGGATCAAAGTCCGCAGCCGGCTCTCGGGATCGGCAATGTTGCGCACTGGCGCGAGCACCCGCTCCTGGGTGATATCCATCGCGTGATTCATGATCTCGAACAGGATTTCGTCTTTGCTCTGGAAGTGGTGGTAAAGCCCGCCCTTGCTCAGCTTCAGCGCCGCCGCCACGTCGTTCATCGAAGTAGCGTCGTAGCCGCGTTGCTGAAACAGGCGCGCGGCAGTGCGTAGAATTTCCTGCCGGGAATCAACCGACGTCTCGCGGGTCATCGGCTGACATGGTAAACGGGAGTGCGCAGAATGCCAAACTCCGCAGCCAAAGTTCGCAGAAGCGGCCCTAGGACTTCGTGACCTTCTGAAGCGCCGCCTGAAATTTCTCCATCTCTTCCTGCGTACCGACGGTCACGCGAACGTAAGTCGGCATCACCGGCCAGATTCGCCCTACCAGCACGTTTTCCTTCGCCATGGCCTCGCGCAGCTGCTGGCCGGGCCGCTTGGTATCGAGCATGAAGCAGTTCGACTCCGACGGGATGTACGAATACCCGTTGCGCTCAAGCCAGTCGAAAGTCTGCTGGCGAACGCCGGCATTGATGCGCCGCCGTTCCGGAATCAGCTCTGGATCGTTCAGGCTGGCCTTGGCCGCGACCACCGCGGTGACTGGCATGGGGTTCCACCCGCCGCGCTGCATCACCTTCTGCAAGAGGTCCGGCCGCGCAATCACGAATCCGCAGCGCAGGCCCGCCAGTCCATAGATCTTTGAGAACGTCCGCAGCACAACCACATCTTTTCCGGCTTTCACCAGATCCAGCGTGGGTTGCGCCGCCTCGCTGAAGTGAATGTACGCTTCGTCGACCAGCACGATCGAATCCTTCGGTTTATTCGCCACCAGATATTCAATGTCCGAGTGCGCAGTCAGCGTCCCCGTCGGATTGTTAGGAGTGCAGATGTAGAAAACTCCGGCATCGGGCGCCGCAGCCAGCATCGCCTTAACGTCGTGCGCATACGTTTTCGTGAGCGGCACTTTGACCACGCGGACACCATTGCCGGCCGCCACCATCATTCCGTATTCATATCCGGGATCGGCGGTAACGTAGCTCTTCTTGGAAGAAGTAAAGGCCAGAACGCTCAGGCCCAGTGGAGGTGTCGAACCTACCGTGGCCGCAACCCACTCGCGATTCAGTCCCTCCGCCTGTGCGAACGCTGCGGCAAGTTCCTGACTCAGGTTGAACGAGTATCGTCCTCCCTCCGGGATGATGGCCGCCGCTGCCGCCCGCGCCGCTTGGCTCGGCCCCAGAGGGTTCTCGTTGGAATCGATCACCACCGCATTGGCGGCGTGCGATGCTGGCCGTGCCGCCAAAGCCATCTGCGCCTCGCCCATGGGGCGAAATGCGGATGCAGCCGAGGCCGCAATGGAAAGATGCAGGAACGAACGCCGGGAGAACCGAGGCATGGGATACCTCCAAGGCAAAGAGTGTATCAGGGTCAGCCTGGCTTGTCCGCGACAGTATTCGACCGCTAGTCCTGGTTCTTGCCCGCGTAATATCCGGCGCGCGCTTGAATCTTGTAATTCTGTTTGTTCTTGATTTCGAGCTTGCGATACGTGCCGTCGAGTTTCGTGTTGGTCGGCGTGTAGCCCACATTGTACTGGCTGCGCAGTTCGGCTGCGATCTGGTCAAATGCTTCCCGCAGTTTGTCGAACTTGTTGCCCACGTTGATCACCCGGCCGCCGGTTTGCTCGGTCAGCTTTTTCATATCCGCTTCGCCGTAGTACCCCATTCCGCCGTAGAATCCACGGTCGGCACAAAGCAGCACATATACGATCGCATCCGCTTTCTGCGCCGCTTCGATCGCATCCTGAATCTTCAACCGGCTGCCTTCGTCCTGCCCGTCCGTCAGCAGAATCATCGCCTTGCGCCCCACTTCCTTGGCCAGCATGTCATGCGCCGAGAGATACACCGCATCGTAAAGCAGCGTCCCCGGCGAATTCTGCTGCGGAACCGGTCCGCCGCCCAGTCCGGGAATTCCCCCGCTGGTGAAGTCGACGTTGATTTTCGCTTTGTTCAGTGCGCTCTGCAGGCGGCGAACGTCGCGGGTAAAATCCTGCAGCAGGTCCACGGAGATATCGAAGCTGATCACGAACGCTTCATCTTTATCCGTCAGAATCTGGCGCAGAAACGCACCGCCCACCTCTTTCTCCATATCGAGCACGTTGCGCTGGCTGCCGCTTGAGTCGATCATCATTCCCAGCGTCAACGGCAGGTTCGATTCCGCCGCGAAATATTTGATCGTCTGCGGCTTGCCGTCTTCAAAGATTTGAAAGTCGTCCTTGGTCAGGTTCGGGATCAGCATGCCATGCTTGTCTTTCACGTTGAAGAAAAGCTGCACGACATTGACGTTTACCTTCAGAGTCTCGCTAGGCTGCTGATTCCCCCCCGTCTGGTCTTGCCCGGTTTGACCCTGCCCGGTCTGTGCGGGACTCGCCGGCGGAGAACTACCCTGCGGGGCAGCTGACTGCCCGGAGGCTGCTTGCCCGGAAGACGATTGCCCTGAGGCCGTTTGCCCTGAGGACGACTGCCCAGGAGACGACTGGGCGACCACAAAAGGCGCGGCCATCAACACAGCGGCCAGAGCCGCGGTGGGAACCAATTTGAGGGTCGAAGCAAGAAATTTAGGCATGCGGAGATTCTCTTTGGGATTCTTTGTTAGTCTAATCCTGTAACTTAGATGCACCAAGTGGCTCGGATCTGGCATCCCAAGGGTGGGAAGTTTTGCCGTGGCAACTTTACGCTAGTCAGCTGAGTTTTCCTACGGGCGTGGCGGAAGCGGCTGCTGACCAGCCTTGTTGACCAGCATTGTTGACCAGCGTTGCTGATAAGATGAGGGAAATCATGGCGCTAATCAGCACTCGAGGATGGCAAAGCGCGATAGCGCCTTCGCTCCTGGCTTTTCTATTCTGCCTGGCATTCGCCGCATTCCCTGCTCAAGCCCAATCCGGCTCCGGCCAAACCCAAAGCCAGCCCCCGGCTAACTCGCAGTCTTCCCAGGACATTCCAGACGCGCCCTCAACTGTGCAGCCGCCGGCCCCCAAGCCCGCTTTCCCGCCCGGCTCGCCCGCCTCTGCCGAACCGGGCCCCAGAGAGCAAAATCAGCCGGGCCAGGATTCCAAGTCCACGCCGCAAACCGGCCAGCAAAACCCTCCGCCCATGCCGCCGGTCCAAACCATAGCCCCGGGGAGCATGCCGAGGAACCAGATCAATCCGGCAGAGAATCTCTATAAATTGAGAGTAATTACCAACTTTGTGCAGATTCCCGTGATGGTGAAAGACGCCGACGGTCGCCGCGTTGACGGCCTAAGCCCCAGCGACTTCACCGTCAACGAGAACGGCCGGGAGCAGAAGCTCACTTTTTTCACCAGCGACCCCTATCCGCTCTCCGTCGCGATATTGCTCGATATCGGCATGCCCGACGTCGCTTTGCAGAAGGTAAGTCAGACGTATTCTGCCCTGGTAGGCGCTTTCAGCCCCTACGACGAAGTTGCGCTCTACACTTACAGCAGCACAGTCAGCCAGGTGAGCGATTTCTCCGAGCATCCCCAGAGACTGCAAATCGCGTTTAATGAGTTGAAGTCGGTGCGCGGCGGCAGCAGCGGCCCCCCCGTGCTCGGTGGACCGCTAGCCTCCGGCGCGGAGGTGAACGGAGCTCCGGCCGGTGGCCCAATCATCGCCCCGGTCAACACGCCGCCCCGGGAGGCACACGTGCTCAATGACGCCATCCTGCAGGCAGCGCTCGACCTGGGTAAGCGTGGCCGCGATCGCCGGAAAGTCATCTTCGTCATCAGCGACGGCCGCGAGTTAGGCAGCAAGGCGAGTTATCGCGACGTCCTGCGCGTGCTGGAGACCCGCGACATCCAGGTCAAGGCCGTCGTTTTAGACAGCAGTGCGCTTCCTGGCTTCAAACAGGTGGAAAGGATCCACCACCTTTTCCTCCAGGGTTATAGCGACATCCTTCCCAGATATGCAGCGGCCACCGGCGGCGGACAGGTTTACGGCGAACTCACCCGCAACGCGATTGAAAACGCCTACGACGAAGTCACTTCCGATGCCCGCAATCAATACACTCTGGGATATTCCCCACTGCCGATCGCTGGTGGTTCAGCCTGCCGCAACATCGAGGTCATCGTGCACCGGAGAGGGCTGAGGGTCACGGCCAAAGATGGCTACTGTCCCGTCCCCCGGTAAAGATTTTCCCGGAACCCCTTGCATGATCCCAAAATCGGCTCAACGCATCCAAAGGGTCACCTGAGTAACCTGCTTTCAATAGCCTTCGTATGATATAAAAGCGCGAGCCTCCGTAAAGGGATATTTGTGTGCGCAGTCGCCCTCTGAGGGTGTACCCGCATTTAGAGGAAAGCCTTTGAGTTTCATCAACTTCGCCGCCCGCGAAATCAATTGCAAGATCGTCTACTATGGCGCCGGACTCGGCGGCAAGACGACGAACCTGCAGGTGATCTATCAGAAAACTGCGGACCAGCAGAAGGGCAAGATGATCTCGCTGGCCACCGAGACTGAGCGTACGCTCTTCTTCGACTTTCTGCCCCTCGACCTTGGCAATGTTCGCGGCTTCAAGACTCGCATCCACCTGTACACCGTCCCCGGGCAGGTCTTCTACGACGCCAGCCGCAAGCTGATTCTGCGCGGCGTCGATGGCATCGTCTTCGTCGCCGATTCGCAGGAGCAGCGCCAGGACGCAAACGTTGAAGCCCTCGACAATCTCATGTCGAACCTGAAAGAGCACGGCTACGACTTCAACAAGATTCCCTACGTACTCCAGCTGAACAAGCGCGACCTGCCCAACATTCTGCCGGTCGACCTTCTCTCTACCGAACTTCGCAAGAAGAACGAACCGGTCGTCGAAGCCGTCGCCTTCCAGGGCGTCGGCGTCTTCGAGACCCTGAAAGAAATCGCCAAGCAGGTCCTCACGGAACTCAAGGCAGGCGGATAAGAGAACGGCGTTACCCGATCGTTGTCCCCGGTACATCACTTTCTCTCTAATCTCTAATTTCTGTTCCTGAACACGCACTGTCCTGCCTCGCGCTCGACATGCTTGTGTCAAAAACCTCCGCCAGGAGTGTTTACGCGCTCTTTATGAATACCTTATGCGATTTTTACGACCCTTCCTATGTAATGCCAGTTTAGACCCCGAAAACGCGGCAGGGAGAGGACGATTGGCGGTTCAGCCAATCGCACTGGGCAATCATTCATTCCATGAAGACCCGGACTTTGGACGGGAAAGGATTCCTGAAAGGATTCTTGAAAATGATCGAAACTCTATCGCATAAGACCGTGGCGGTTTCCGCTTTCCCTCCAGTACTCATATTGAGCCTCGTTCTTGGCGCGACTTCGCTGTGCTTCGCCCAAACCCAGGAGCAACCGGGCACGCCGACGAAAGTGGCCGCGATGCGCCAGCCTTTGCCAGGTGGATCTGGCGAGAACTCCGACGACAGCCGAACCGCTGCGCCGAAACTCTCTACGGCTAACCCATCCATCACGGCTCCGGATCCAGCCTTGATGCTGACGCTCGAAAAGGAGCTCGCGGAAATGAGAGCCCGCATGGATCAGATCAGTGCGCAGCTGGCCGAACTGAAGAGCCATGCGGTCCCGGTCCAGCCACCCACGCCTGCGGTAGCAACTGCAGTGACTGGGCCCCCAACAGCAGCTCCAGCTATAACAATTCCGGCCTCGGCAACTTCGCCGAAAGCGGCCGAGGCAGTAGCGCCGGTAGTGCTGACGCCGGCCATCGTGCAAACCGCCGACTCCTCAGCCACTCCGCCCGCAAAAAAGCAAAAGATCGCACCGTTCTCCGATTGGGATTGGACCTGGCTCAACGGCAACCCGCGCAACAAGGACACGGCGTTCGACACAAAATTCTTCACCCCTGAAATTCGCGCTGACGTTACCTACAGCTACGATTTCAACAAGCCCGTGGACGATTCAATGGGCGGATCGAGCGAATTGTTTCGCTCGAACGAAATCCAGCTGGAGCAACTCGGCGTCGGCGGCGACTTTCACCTCGACAATGTTCGCGCCCGATTGATGACGCAGTTCGGCATGTATTCCACGGCCACGGTGCGCAACGATCCCAGCTACGCCAAGGGGCAATGGGACATTGCTGACGCGGATCGTTACCTGTCGGAGGCCTACGGCGGATATCACCTTGACGTGCTCAACGGGATCAACATCGACGCGGGAATTTTCATGTCCTACGTCGGCCTGTTCAGCTACTACAACTTCGATAACTGGGCCTACCAGCCGTCGTACGTTTCCTCCAACACACCCTGGTTTTTCGAAGGTCTGCGCGTCCAGATCTTCCCCACGCCGCATTTGAAAATCGAGCCCTGGTTCATCAACGGCTGGCAATCGTACGGTTCCTCCAACTCAAGGAAGGGATTGGGCGGTCAGATCAAGTGGACTCCGAAACCTTGGATGAACATCCTTTCCAACAACTATGGTCTGGGGCACGACGATCTCTACATTCCGAATCGCGGCCGTATTCACACTGATAACAGCGTGGAAATCAAATACTTCGATAAGCCGGGGCAATTCCTCGACAAGATGGCGTTCACCTTCACCGGCGATCTGGGCTGCGAATTCGGGCCCAGCACCGCAACCTTGGCTGGCGTGAGCTGTCACGGCAACAGGAAAGACCCGCTGGCGCAGCCCAGCGCCAATTTCCCGCAGGGCGGAATCGATCCTAAACAGAGCTTTATCGGCTACATGCTTTACGACCGCACCTGGTTCAAGAAGGATACCTACGGGCTCACCATCGGCGGCGGCCAAATTAACAACCCCGGACGCTACCTCGTCCTGCTGCCGCCGATCAATGGCGAGACCGCGTCTTCCGCCGCGATCAACGCACCTTATTTCACCGGCAATCCTGGGGACCAATTCAAGGCCTGGGATATGTCGCTCACATACGACTACATGCCCAAGCAGTGGCTGACCTTCCGATGGGAGTACGACTATCGCCATGCCAGCGTGCCCTACTGGTCTGGACACGGCGGAGTGACCCCGCCGGGCCCGGGCGGAGTGCCCTATACCAACAACGGATTTCCCCAATACTACGCGTGCATGAACGGAGGGAACACTGGTTTCGGGGATAATTCGGCGCTCTCAATGGCTGCCAACGAAGCCCTGGCGCAGACCGCCTGCTCAGCGCAAGGCAGCAGCTTGTGGACGCCCGATTTGCGCAAAGATGAATCGTTGGTCGACATCGACATCATGGTCAAATTCTAGCGCCGGGCGCGGAGTTCCACGGACTTAGCCCAGCCAACGAATAAACAGAGCACTTCTCGCTGGCGATGAATGCCGCCGATAGCGAAGAGTGAACTCGCCGTAATCCCGGCTTGGCGATTCACTCCGAAGGAAACCTGCCCCGAATTACCAACGTAAGCGGAGCCCGCCGTTTTCTGCTGCCAGGGCGCATTCGCATTCGCTAGCCTGAGTGGGGCCGTGTGTCGATCCCGTCCCGTAGGTTGCCTCGGTGATTGCGACTGTCCTGACCGCGCTTCTGATCCATCGCTCGTCGTCCCCGGCGCCGCTCATCCTGTGGTGCGCGGTTGGCTTTGGCGCGGGAATTGGAATCTTCGTCTACGGATTCCAGTTGCTGCAGCGCCGACGCCTGATTCTTGACACTCCATTCTCCAGGATTCGCAGCGCCTCCATGGGACTGGTTGAAGTAAACGGCCAGGCTGTCGGTCCTTACACCATGATCGCTCCTCTCACGGGTCGCCCCTGCTACTACTACCGCACCCTGATCTGGGAGTACAAACAGAACGGCAAGAACAAGCAATGGGTGAAGGTTGCTGGCGAGTGCATGCACTTGCCGTTCTTCGTGGACGACAACACCGGCCGTGTCCTGGTCGACCCGCACGGTGCCGATCTGGACCTGCACTGCGATTTCAAGCAAGAATTCTGCAATTCGTTTTTCACCATCAAAGATCCCGCGCCACCCAGCGTCAACAGCTTCCTCTCGCGCCATGGCGTCGTCACCGACAACAAACTTAAAGTCGAAGAGTTCTGCATCAAGCCGAAGAATTCGCTGTTCATCCTGGGCACTCTGGCCGACAATTCCGGCCTTGAGGTCACCCCGGAACCGATGCATGACGCCGAGGCTCTCGGAACCATTGCGTCGAGGCCTCTTTCACTGTCGATTGGCTCGTTTTCCTTGACCACTCGCGCGCCGGAAGACGACTTCGCCCAAGCCGTATCTGCCCCTCGGCCTGCGGTTCTCGTTGATGCCGCGCCGCCGCAGGTGATTCACTTGTCAGGAGAATCTGGGTCCATCAAAACCTCGGAGATGACGCAGCAGCAAAAAGTTGCAGCGGCTCTGTTCAAAGCTGGAATCTCCAACCCCGCGGCCTGGAGCGCCGCCGGGCTGGGCGTCTCGCAGATTCAGGTTATCGCCGATCCTTCCGCGGGTTCGCACCCAGGGAACGGCAACGGCTCTGGTCATGGTTCTGACGGGAAAGATTCCGTGGAGCAGCTCGGTTTCGACGCGCGTCCTCCGGTCGTTCTGATGAAAGGCAGCAACAACAAGACGTTCCTCATCTCGTGGCGCAGCCAGCGGGAAGTCGCCCAGGCTCTTGCCTGGAAGTGTACTTTGATGATCTGGGGCGGCCCGGCACTGGCACTGCTTAGCCTCTACGCTTTTCTGCAGATTGAGCATCTCCTCTGATCCCCGGCGAATGGAATGCTCTCAGTCCTGTGTCGCGAAGGCACCACGTTCCTAACCCGGCTTCCAGTGGTTCACTCCAGTCCTTCGTGTGTCCTCTAGTACAATCAATCGCGTGAGCGACGCCGTCCGCATCGGAATCCTGGGCGATTTCAACAACGAGTTCCGGTCTCACCACGCCACCAACGACGCCATCCAGCACGCCGCCCGCAAGCTGGATACGAAAATCGAATCCGAATGGCTCCCCACCCCCTCGCTGATCGCCGCCGGAGTGGAAGAAAAACTGGCCAGCTTCGACGGCCTGTGGGCTTCGCCCGGCAGTCCCTACAAAAGTTTCGACGGCATGCTCAAGGGCATCGAGTTTGCCCGCCGCCGCGACTGGCCTTTTCTCGGCACCTGCGGCGGATTCCAATACGCCTTCATCGAATTTGCCCGCAACGTGCTGGGCATCAAAGACGCCGACAGCGCCGAAAATAATTCCGGATCGAAAAACATCATTATCTATCCCGTAGCCTGCGAAGTCCCCGGCCGCAAGGCAGATGCGCCCAAACTTTCCGGCGCTGTACCGGAGATTCGCCTTCGACCCGGTTCCTACCTGCAATCGTTCTACGGCAAAGACAAAGACACCGTAACCGAAGAATTCTTCTGCAATTTCGAAATCAATCCCGAATTCGAATGGGCCGCGATGGAAGCCGGCTTCCCCGTGGTGGCGCGCGGACCGCAAGGCGAAATTCGCGCCATCGAATCACCCACCCATCGCTTCTTCCTGGCCACTCTGTTTCAGCCGCAGCTCTCATCGACCGAAAAAAAGCCGCATCCCATCGTTCTGGCCTTCGCTCAAGCCGCCGCCGACTGGAGCCGAAAGAAGCTCGAAGACAGCGTGTTGGAATAGCCGGCTTCCAGACCCACCACTCGATCGGAATAAAGCCCGCATCATGGGCAGATTTTGCCGCCGCGACTGGGCAGAGGGCGGCCGCGTCTAGCTCGCCATGATTCCCATCCCACGCCATATCGGCTGGCTAACTTCAACCCCATCAACCATCAAACGAAAGCGGGATCCCTTGAATCCCCGTGGCGAAAGACGTGCTCTCAGTTCGCTGACACGGTTCAACGACATGTTCGATTGATCACGATTCACCGAGGGTTTCCAAAGGAGGATCACCTCAATGTTTGCTTCCGCCATCTCCGCCAGCGCACAACAAAATATCGCCAGCTTCCAGAACCAGCAACAGCAGAAGGTGGCGCAACAGTTTCAGTCGCTGGCTGCGGAGTTCCAGTCCGGCGGCCTCTCCACGGCGCAGACCAGCGTTTTGCAGCAACAGAGTTTGCCGACGAGCGCAACTTCGATCGCGCCGGCCGCCGACCCTGAATCGACCGCCTCCGGATCTGGCAGCCAAAGCGGAGGCCTAAATTTTGATCATCGTCTGCGCATTCCCATGGAACCCGGATCGAGCAACAACTCTGGCCAGGCAATCGATTCTTTCGGTTCGCCGGTAAATCCATCCACTGCACAGCAGGCTTATAGCACTCTCGGGCAGAATCTGGAGCAGGGCCTTGGCAGCGACTTGACGACCGCCGAAGTCGGCGCACAAACTTCCACCCTGTCGCTGACGGTATGATTTCTCTGCCCTGACGCGGCCAAAACGAATCCACGCCGCCAAACCGGGCGAAGTTACTAAAGTCCAGCCACCGCGTGCATTACCAGCCATCGACCATGCGTATCTGGAGCCCTCCCCGCCTGCTCGCTACACTCTTCCGAGTCGTCAGCCAGCCCTCGTGATCGCGACTTCGTCACTGGCTGACGACGCGAGTCGGCGAGCAGCCTGAGCTAAAGCAACGAACCGCCTATGCACATGCAGTTGGTCAACTCGTTCCGCATTCCCTTCTCCACGCTGATCAGCTACATACCCGTCATCGCCACCATCGTGACCACATTCTTCAGCATAATCCTGGCTCGCGCCACCCTCCGCTACGTTGAGTCCACGGATAAAGGTCTGGCGCTGGCTCGCGAAGAATTCGAACGTGAGTGGACACCAGACCTGCACGTCAAGATCGAGCGCATCTCCCCCACCGAAGCCAGAGTTGTCGTTACCAACCTGGCCAAGACTTCCGTGCTGCTGCAGTTGCTCCAATTGCGCAAGCTCACCCACGCTATGCCTTTCGAACGCTGCCGCCTGAACGATCCGTTAGTCGGAGGTACGACCTGGACGGCGGAAATGGGCCGCCGCATTCTGGCCTGTACCGGAAGCGAATTCGAAGGCCCAATTGCGGCTGCCATGACTTTCTACGCGGCCGGACGCATGTTCCGCACCGACTGGTTCCGTTCGCAGATTCACGTGCGCGACGGGCGCATTGTCAGCCTCGAGCCCAGCAATATGCCCACGCGACGCGTTCGTGTGATAGAACGCAAAGGCCAGCCGGAACGCCGCCGCGAGTTTGTGCAGGACGTCACCGCCACCGGAGTTCCGGCAGAGAAAGCCGACGCCAAACCCGGAGAGAAATTCCTGGTCACCGAGGCGTGACCTCGGTGTTACTCGTCAGCGTCCATGAGGGAAGAAAACAGAGCGAAGAAATAAACGAGAGAAGAAACCATGGGCGAACAGAACCAAGAGCGCACAAGTGCGAACGGAAGCGAATGTGCTTTCCCGGCACCTGGCAACTTCAGAGTTTTCTAAGCTCTTCACACTAAAGTTTGCCGGTGCAATCTTCCTTCCTAAAGCCTGCGCGAGTGCTGCCGATCTGACGTTTATGGTCAATCCCATCAGCAGTTCTCATGCCAGCCAAACCAGTCAGGAATCGACACCACCGCCTTCCAAGCCTCAACCGCAACAGAAAAGCACACAACCGCAGGACACCGTCAGCCTGAAAAGCACCGGCACCGCTAACCCCGACGGTAACAGCGCATAGCAATTCGCAACTCGCGCCCCGGTCCCCACCCTGAGCTGCATCGTTCCAGGGCGGGTGGGAAAAAGACAGTTGAGAGTTTGATTGTTCTGGGTGCGAACACCCGCATCGAATCGGCCACGCTTGCGCACGGTTAGGTGGGTGTGGACAAGGTAGGATCCTGCCGTCGGCTAGCCTGATTTCTTCGCATCGGCTGCCGCGAGTTGGCGCAGCTTCGCCATCGTGGCGGCCGTCGAGTCTTTCCGTTTGTTATTTTTCGGCCGGCGCTTGCGTTTGGTGGTGTAGTGATTTTGAGACATGGTCACGTTCTCCTTAGGTATCGGCACTCGAATGCATTCAAGCGTGGTTGCAATCGCTAGTCGTTGGCCGCTTCTCGTTAGTCCACCCAATTGTAGCTGACCGCACTTGTCAGCAGCAGCAAGGCGGCTCGAACTCTCAACGCATACGACTTAGCCAACGACCGATGACCGACGAACAATAACCGACGACGGACGACCGGCGAACAATGACCAACAAACAACGATTACTTGTACAGCCCCATCTTGCGGATATATCCCGCGACCGTGGGCTCCACAAACCTTCCCAGGGGCTTTCCCGCTGCAGCAGCCTCGCGGATCGCCGTCGCGGAGGCCGGCTGCCGCAAATCTCCCAGCAGATGAATCGCGGCCCCCGGCAGCACCAGGTCTCCCGTGGCGGGCTGCTTATGAAAGGGTTTGGTCACTTCTGCACGTGGACGCAGACTCTCGGGCAAGGCATTAGCTACGTCCGCCAGCGAATATCCCGGACGCCCCGCCACGATAAACTCGACCTCTCGAAACAACGCTTCCGCCCGATGCCACTTCGCAATGTCGGCGAACGCATCCATTCCGATAAGCAGAAACAATCTGTCACTCGCCTTCAACGACTGCTTCAGCCGCCGCACCGTGTCGATTGTGTAGTTGGGCTTTTCCTGACGTTTTCTGCCTCCAGATTCCTCCTCCGGCGCCTCCAGCAGCGACGGCACAAACGCCTTCTCCTCCGCCGTAGCCAGGGCCAGCATCGAAAAGCGATGCACGAACGCAGAAAGCGGCTGTTTCTGTTTATGCGGCGGAAGGTTCGCCGCCACGAAATAAATGCGATGAAGTTTGCAGCGCTCCAGCGCCGCCCGCGCCAGCGCCAGGTGTCCATGATGCACTGGATCGAAAGTCCCGCCAAATAGACCGATGTTCATGTGTGAGAGAAAATCCAGCCCGAAATATCGTGTCTCCGAATCCGCCTAGTCTCCAGATTTGCAACCTCAGATGCAAGTCAAATCCCGATGAAGATGTTTTGTTATTGCGGGCATGGTCCCTTTGGCCACTTGCCCAATGGCCGGATGTCCATCCGCCGTACCAGATTTGGCACCTTCGCGAAAGCGAAATGTACTCCTGTAACTCGCACCTTTCCTATTTTGGAACTAGCATGGGTGACATGCGAGTAACCCTCCCCCTACTTCGCATCCCGCCCGCTCGCGCTCCCATCCTTCGCTATGGAGTCGCCGTGCTCAGTACGGCACTCGCGCTGATCCCCACGGTCCTTCTCGCTGACGTCTCGGAGAGCCGCCTGGCCCTGTTTGGCGTAGCCGTCATGGTAAGCGCATGGTATGGCGGCTGGAAGCCTGGCGTCGTCGCCACTGCGTTCGCACTCACCGTGGGCGCCTATTTCTCGCTGGTTGGCGAGCACACTCCCGCGCAGTTGCGTACCGCCATTATTCGCCTCTCCTTGTTCTTCTTCCTGGCCATGCTGATTTGCTGGCTCAACGCGGCATTGCGCGCCGTGCAGGAAAATTTGCGCCGTTCTGAACTCAATTTCCGTTCCCTAGTGACCAACGCGCCTTACGGCATTTGCCGCTGCGACGCCAGTGGCAAGATTCTCGACGCCAATCCCGCCCTCCTGCAAATGCTTGGCTACGCCTTACCCGAAGAACTGATTGGCCAGCACATTTTTAGTCTTTATTCTGAGAACGACCGCTGGTTCGATCTCGCTGACTATCTCCGCTCCTCGTCTCCATTCAAAGGACTCACAGCCGAGTGGCGCCGCAAAGGTGGCACCACCACGGTAGTCCGCGTCTCCGGCCGCTCCGTAACCAACGGCCACGAAGGTGGGGTGGTCTTCGAATTGTTTGCCGAAGACGTCACGGAGCGCCGCACTCTCGAGCAACAACTGCGCCAGTCGCAAAAAATGGAAGCCGTCGGCCGCCTCGCCGGCGGCATTGCCCACGACTTCAACAATTTGCTGATGGTGATTTCCGGCTACTCGGAATTCCTGCTCGAACGTCTGGTCTCGGAGCCCGAACTGCGAGCTCCGGCGCAGGAAATCGCCAGCGCCGCGGAACGGGCCTCGTCGTTGACCCGCCAGCTTTTGGCCTTCAGCCGCAAGCAAATGCTCGCCCCCAAGATCGTCAACCTCAACGCCGTCGTCACCGAGAACCTCAAGATGTTGACCCGCATGATCGGCGAGGACATCGATCTGGTGATGGTTCCGAACTCCAATCTATGGCAGGTGCGCGCCGATGCCGGGCAGATCGAACAGGTCGTCATGAACCTCGCCGTCAACGCCCGCGACGCCATGCCCTCGGGTGGCAAGCTCACGATTGAGACCTCCAACGCAACCCTCGACGACGACTACGCCCGCCATCACGCCCCACTCCGCCCCGGCGACTATGTCATGGTCGCCATCAGCGACACCGGCGTGGGTATGGACTCGGAAACGCAATCCCACATCTTCGAACCTTTCTTCACCACCAAAGGAACGAAGGGAACTGGCCTCGGCCTGTCGACCGTCTATGGCATCGTCAAGCAGAGCGGAGGATACATCTGGGTCTACAGCGAAGTGGGAAGAGGCACCACCTTCAAGATTTATCTGCCCCGCGTCGCATCGGCCGAAGAGGGCGTTGCGCAAGTCGCTGCCCCGGCGGATACTCAAAGAGTCGAACCCGGCACCGAAACCATCCTGCTGGTCGAGGATGAAGCCAATCTACGCTACCTGGCCCGGCAGTACCTCGAAAAGCAGGGCTATCGCGTGATCGAAGCTGCCGACGGTGCCGTCGCGATGCAGATTGCGGTGGCGCACGAGGCCATCATTCACTTGCTGCTCACCGATGTGATCATGCCCGGCATGAACGGCCGTGAGCTTGCGCAGCGCATCTCAGAAATTCGCCCGAACGTAAAAGTGCTTTATATGTCGGGCTACACCGAAAACGTTGTCGGACACAACGGCATGCTCGACGCCGGTGTGCGCCTGTTGCAGAAGCCCTTCAATCTTCGCGATCTGAAACGCATTGTCCGCGAAGTGCTCGACGCCACTCCGCCCCCGGAGGTCGCTATGTCCGTTCAATCCACCCGCCAGCCTGCGCCTGTGCGCGAAATCTCGCCCACCCGTGCCCAACGATTCCAGCTTCACCTGCCCCTGCGTTATCGCCGCCTCGGCGAAAACCAATGGCACGAGGGCACCACCGAGAACATCAGCCGCTCCGGAATGCTCTTCAAAACCGAAGAACTCCTGCAACCCAATTCGCAACTCGAGATCAACCTGGTGCTCCCCGCCGAAATCGCCGGACTCACCGCCACTGAGGTCGTCTGCCGTGGAGAAGTCGTGCGCACCGTCGAGCCTCACGATACGACGTTGAGCCCAGCGCTTGCCGCACGCATTCTGCAATACCACTTTCAGCACGGGCCGCTGCCGCGGGCGTGAAGATCGATCTGGCCAAACCCGAAGCGGGAGCCGTGCGTTAGCGCTGCGGAGAGTTGACCGAGCCTTTAGCTCCCGCAGTACCAGCGCCTAACTCGCGGTCCCGGTCGCGTGCTGCAAGTCTTTCTCCCGCAACTGCTGTACTTCCTCCGCCATCGCATACTTCAACTCTTCAATCCCCTTGCCCGTGACCGCGGAAATCTCGTACAGCCTCCACTTCTTTTTCTTGCAGTACCTCTTCAGCTTTGCAACTCTGTCCGGATTCGCGACGTCGATCTTCGACGCCACCATAATCATCGGCTTCTCTTCGAGATGCGCCCCGAAGCTGTCCAGTTCGCCCAGAATCACATCCACATCTTTGGCGACATCCGGCCGCCCACTGCCATCTGACACATCGACCAGATGTACCAGCAGCCGCGTGCGCTCGATGTGCCGCAAAAACTGCGTGCCCAGCCCAGCTCCCGAATGCGCGCCCTCGATCAGTCCCGGAATATCCGCGACCACGAAGCTGACTTCATGCCGCGGGTCGCCAACCACAACCACGCCAAGATTCGGCTGTAGCGTGGTGAAGGGATAATCCGCAATCTTCGGCCGCGCCGCCGAAATCCGCGAGATCAATGTCGACTTCCCCACGTTCGGATATCCCACCAGCCCCACGTCGGCCAGCAACTTCAACTCCAACCGGTATCTGCGCTCCTCGCCGGGGCGCCCTTCTTCGTGCTCTCGGGGAGCCTGATGCACCGACGTGGCAAAGCGCGCATTCCCGCGCCCGCCGCGGCCTCCGCGGGCAATCACGATGCGCTGGTCGGACTGAGAGAAATCGAACACTTTCTCACCGGTTTCCTCGTCGTAAACGATCGTTCCCACCGGAACTTTGAGCAGAACGTCGACGCCCTCGCGCCCGGTCTTGTTCGATCCTTCGCCGTGACGCCCGCGCTCGGCCTTGTACTCAGGGTTAAAGCGGAAATGCACCAGCGTGTTGTGCCGTTCGCTCGACTCCATGACGACGTCGCCGCCCTTGCCGCCATCCCCGCCCGAAGGCCCGCCGCGCGGGACGAATTTTTCGCGCCGAAAGGCCATGCAGCCATTCCCGCCGTCGCCAGCCTTCACCCGAATTTGCGCTTCATCGATAAACATAATTTCAGTCCAAAAAATTAAGCCCCGTCCCGAAGGCGAGGCTGCGTGGCGCGATCGTGTGGCGCGGGCACTGCTGCCCGCGACTGCCGGAAGAATTGCTGCTACTTCGCTTCGATCGGCTCGACCATCACGAACTTGCCCATCTGTCCCTTGTCCATGAACTTGATGCGCCCGCTGATCTTGGCAAAGAGCGTGTCGTCTTTGCCGCGGCCCACATTCAGCCCAGGTTTCACGCGGGTTCCGCGCTGCCGCACGATGATTGTCCCGCCGGGCACGACTTGCCCGCCGAAAGCTTTAAATCCAAGCCGCTGCGAATTCGAATCGCGGCCGTTTCGTGAAGTGCCTTGTCCTTTTTTATGCGCCATATTTCCTCGAAAAGTAGCGCCGGCGTCCCGCCGGCTGTCGCGAAGGCATCTTGCCCTCGCCGCTTCAAATCTATTTCTTCTTGCCGGCAGCTTTCTTAGCCGGCTTCTTCGGAGCAGCCTTCTTCTTCGCCGCCTTCGCTTCCGCCGCCGGCGTCTCAGCCTCAGCTCTAACCTTTTTCGGCTTCGCTTCCTTCTTCGGCAACTCCGGAGCCTTGAAACTCTGCCCGCCCGACGCGATCTCCGTAATCCTCACCGCGGTGTACGACTGCCGGTGTCCGCGCAGCTTCTTGTATTGCTTCTTGCGCTTGTAATGGAAGACCAGAATCTTCGCGCCGCGTCCTTCTTCGACCACCTCGCCGACCACGCGCGCGTCCCCCTGCTTCGCCACCTGGCCCGCTTCGCTCGAAACCGCGACCACGGGAAACTCCACGAGCCCGTCAGTGCCCGTGCCCACTTTTTCTACTCGAATCACATCGCCGGGCGCCACCCGGTACTGCTTCCCACCGGCGCGGATAACCGCGTACATACGTCTGCCTCCGTCAAATGCCGTTGTCAAATGTCATTGAAATTCAGCCCGCCAACGAAACGTGCATCGGGACCATTCAACTCAAACCCAAGAGCGCACACGGGCGCAACCAAAGGTCTTGCTGATTTCTTCTGCTTGCTGTGTTTTCCGCCCCGGCGCTTCTTGAGCCAAGGCAGGCGTCCCCAGAACGGGTCGGCGAATACAGGCAAACTCCACCATTCTAGCGTGCGCCGTCGAGCCCGGTCAAACAAAATTCCGCCGTCTCCCTGCGTTCCTCTATGCCCTCCGTGGTTGAAGCATTTGGTTGTATCCTCCGGCCTATGGGAAAATTGCGTCGCATCTTCTGCCGAAGTCCCAGGAGAAATATCCAATGCTGAAACGCCGTCTCGCCGTTTCTTTTTGCCTGCTGGTCCTAACCCTGTCCAGTTCCGCGCAGATGAAGAAATCGTCTATAAAGAAGTCCGCCGGCCCGGCGCCCGACAAAGCCTATCTGCAGAAGTTCTGGGACGGCTGGGCCACTCTCAATCCCGACAATGTCGTGCAGTACTATGCCACCGGCCCGCATACCTATTTCGACATCGCGCCGCTCAAATACGGTAGCTTCGACGAATACTCCAAGGGCGTAAAAGCGGTCGTCGCCAACTATAAGACCGCTAAGTTCACCCTCAACGACGATCTCGCGATCCATCCCCATGCAGATCTGGTCTGGGTCACCGCCACGGTCGGCGAAGAGATGACCACCAATGCCGGCAAGGTCGAGATGGGCAATTTCCGTTGGACGGCCATCTTCGAAAATATAGACGGCAGGTGGCTCATCGTGCACGAACACGTCTCCGAGCCATTGCAGTAACCCGCGCAAAAAATAATGCGGATCGCGAGTCGGTCTGCGCCATCGTCAAGATCCGTAAACTCCTGGCCAGGATTACCGCTGTAACCGCGGGTAACCAGGATGATCTTGCAGAAACATCCCGGCTGCGTCAGGGTTAATAACAGGAGAGAATCATGGGGGTTCGCATGCGGGATCAATTCGCTATTTTCGTTGTTGTCCTTCTTTGCAGCGTTGCTTGGGGGCAAACACAAAACGGACAGACGCAAAACGCGCCATCCAGTGGCGCTCAGCAATCCGGCGCTCAGCAATCCATGCCCGGCATGGATATGTCGGGCCACGACATGTCGAACATGCAAATGAAAGACATGCCCATGGGCGGAGACAACGATAAAGACTCCGACGCCAACGCCGGCGCCATGCACTCCATGGAGGGCCACATGGATATGGGCCCACATATGAAGATGACCGAGTTGCGCAAGCCGCAGCCCGGCGACGCCGAGCGGGCGCAGAAAATCGTCGAGTCCGCGCGCAAAGCCGCCGAACAGTATCTCGACTACCACGTCGCCCTCGCCGACGGCTTCAAGATTTTCCATCCCGAAATTCCGCAGAAGATCTATCACTTCACCAGCAGACGCAACGCCATCGCAGCTCAGTTCGAGTTCGACCCCGAGCGCCCCACATCGCTGCTCTACGAAAAACATGGCGACGACTACAAACTCGTCGGTGTGATGTACACCGCTCCCAAGCGCTTCACCGAAGATCAACTCAACGAACGCGTCCCCCTCAGCATCGCTCAATGGCACGAGCACGTGAACTTCTGCCGCGCGCCCGCTGATATGCCGATCGCGGAACGCATGCAGAAGTCGCTGGGACCGAATGCAGAATTTGGCTTCAAAGGATCGATCCACACCGAAGAAGCCTGCAACGCAGCCGGCGGAAGGTTCATCCCGGTGGTCTTCAACTGGATGGTCCACGTCTATCCGTTCGAGAAAGACCAGGCGTCAATCTGGTCCGTCGAACGCCAGCACGGGGACGCCGACTAAGAACGTGGCGCCCCGTCGTCGGCCCGTGGAAGAACGGCCCTTTAGGCCCACGAAAATCGTCCAAGAACGCTGGGCCTTGGCCCCTGAGCTTACGCCGCTGCTCCGCTTTGCATCGGCCGCTGCAACCGGTTGCTGATCACCACCAGAATCACCCCGATTACTCCGCTCTGCAGTACCAATCCAGCAATGACGTTCCCCGAGAATGTCAGTTCCCTCGTGGAATCAAATGCGCGGACCGGGGTAAGCAGCGCCAGCGTCGTGTAGGACGCATCGGTCGACGACACGCCGGCTAACCCAGCTATGACCGCGGCCGCGGCATAATACAGGCACAGAAACATGAATCCCTTGACCACCGGCTGCCGCAGACGCGTCAGCATGCACCACTGCAGGAATAAGACGTCCCGCGTCACAAAGACGAGTACCACCAGCAGACAAAGAGCGGCCGTCTGCAGCGTGTGCATCTGCAGCGGAAGCGCATGGTCCCACGCCAGCAGTCCCCAAACCATCAGCGCATAGGCGACAACACCCGAGATCACGAGCCACGGCCATGGCAAGCCATCGTCGGCAAACATCTTCGATTCACCGGTCGTGCGTTTGCGGCGCCACACTTTCAGCCGTTCCTGCGGAGTCAGTGTCGCCAGCCCCATCAGGAAAAGAATCAGGCCGTTCATCGCCACCGCGAAAATCGCAACGCTGCTCGCATCGCTGAACCATCCTTGTCGGACCTGCCGCGCAAACGTATCGTGCATCCCGGCCGGCCTCAGCAGCGCATAAATCAGAAAGTTCAGAAACGCGGCGCACCCAACCGCCTGCCAGCGCGACAGCGGACGAATCTCCGGATAGTCGCGCTTCAAATTCCGCACCAGCATCAGCGCCAGCCAACCACTAAAAGAACCGCAGAGCAGCACACACATCAGCAACCAGGGAATTGTGTGGCCGAACAGCACCGCCGGAAATCGATACAACGCGGAACCCGGGCTGGCGCCAAGGATATCGATGAATCCAAGCAATGGACTCATCGCCGCTAGCCCCGGCAGTCCGCCGTCCCGCATGCCGTAAGCGCCCAGCGTCAGACCATAAAGCGCCAGGGCTCCAATCAATCCCACCCCACGCGTACGGCTCTCCAGCAGCGTCGAAAGCCACATGCCGCCCAAGCCAAGAAATACCGAAGTCGCTGCCAGAAAAACAAAAACCGAAGTGACCGTGGCGAAAGAAATCCCTCCCGCCAAGCCGGCAATGAAAGTGATTGGTGCCGCACACAGCACCGCAAAATACACCAGCACCGGTTCTCCCAACAGTTTGCCGGTCAGAATTTCCACCGGCGCGAGCCGTGTGGTTCGCTGGAAATCCCATGTCTTGCGGTCGCGTTCGCCGGAAACCGATTGCGCGCACGAAAACAGCGTCCAGAACGTCAGCGCGATGCCTTGAATCCCGATCAGCCAGCGATAAAACAACAGCCAGGTTTTTTGCGCGAAATGCTCCTGCACATCTGCCAGCCGATTCTGCCAGGCTTGGGTCGCGTACTCTTCCGCTCCGCGTTGAGCCGTCGCCAGCTCATTCTGCTGGTAGCTCCAGCACGCCAGGCCGAGCAGCGCGCACAAAAACAGCACCACGACGGCCACGGTGATCGCGCGCACCGGCCGCAACTCCGCCCGCCGGTGCCGCACGAACTCAGGATTCGCCCACAGAAGATTCGCCCAGGAAAAATTCGCAGCCATCACATCACCTCGTGAGTCGACAGCTTCATGTAGAGCTCTTCGACCGTCTGCTTCACTTCGCCAAATGAAGTTACCCTCACATCCGCTGTGACAAGGCCGGCAAGAACCGGCGCCAGATCCTCCTCGGCCCCGCTGAAGCGAAACGTGCCCTCACCCGCCGTCAGATTCACGTCTGATACTCGCGTATCGCTCTTCAGTTTTTCCTCGATCGTCGCCAGCGAATCTCCCGCCCAGCTCAACCGCACTTGCAGCGTGGAACTCGCCGCCGCTGTGACTTCCTCAATGCTTCCGCTGCGCACCAGTCGCCCGCGCTCCATAATCCCGATCGACGTGCAGAAACCTTCCAGTTCCGTGAGAATGTGCGAAGAAATCAAAATCGTCGCGCCCTGATCGCGCAGCGAGAGCAGCAGATGGCGCAGTTCCAGACGTGCCTTCGGATCCAGCCCCGACGCCGGTTCATCCAGCAGCATCACCTGCGGCCGGTGAATAATCGCCCGCGCAATCCCCAACCGCTGCTTCATCCCCCGCGACAGCCCGCGGATCATCGCATCGCGCTTCACTTCGAGATTCACCTGCGCGATCACTTCCGTGATCCGCCCCGGAATCTCACTCTCCGCCATTTTGTAAGCGTGCGCGAAATAATCGAGATATTCCCAGACCTTCAAATCCTCATAAAGCGCAAAGAAGTCCGAAAGATATCCGACGTACTGCTGCGCGCGTTCCGGCTCCGCCGCAACATCTACACCGGCAATCAGTGCCCGCCCCAGCGTCGGAGCCAGCAGCCCGCTCGCCATACGAATGCTCGTCGTCTTGCCCGCGCCGTTCGGCCCGATCAATCCGAAAATTTCTCCCTGCGGAACCGTAAGAGAAAGATCGTCGACTGCAATTACGTTGTCATATTCTTTGCGGAGGTGAACCAGTTCGATCATGCCAAATCCCTCCCCAGTCGTTGCCGCGAATTGTCGCAAGACGCGCTCGTTACTTGTTTAGCTAAAAGCCGCACACCTCTACTGACACCGCTCGCGCGAACCCAGGATGAGGATACGGACGCAGCATCACGATAGTTCCTGAAAATCCCGCCCTCGAAGCACTTTCTCATCAAGCTTTAATATCCCCAACATACGTCTGATACAAATTGACCACAACACGAGACACCGCTCTGTTGTTCCACAAAGTGAGAACGCGCCACGCAAGCTTTTTTGCTACCAGACCGGTGCTGGCATCGTCCAATAAAAAAGCGTGGGCAATGGGATCGATTTACGGCACGGAACTTCCAGCGCCGCGATTCCGTATTCAACCGGAGAGGAATGAACAGCCGGGGCAGAGGTGACTCCGGCCAACAAAGAAAGCGGCACTTCTAGCGGGGTTTTGGGGATTCTCTCACGCTCGGTTTGGCGGCCCAGGTGAGAAAACCCCCAGCGCAGCAACGCAGGCTTTCGCCTCGCGTGCTTAACCCCAGCGGCAGCATTGTAGGCCATTCGCGGGGAAACACAAGAACTTTCTCGCACTGGTCGCGAACCGGGGCCGCCCCAACCGCTTCCCGACGAAATTTCGGGAAAGAAATAAGGAGCGTCCATGAAGTTCGAAGGCATGAAGTTCGAAGCGATGAAATTCGCAACCGAAAAGTTCGCGACAGTTTCCAAGACTCTCGTAATCGGAGCAGCCTTGCTGCTTGCCTCCAGCGCTTTCGCAGCCACCAAGGCCAGCCTGCAGTTGCACGATCCCACCATAGTCAATGGAACCAGACTCAAGCCCGGCGACTACAAGCTGGAGTGGGAGGGCACCGGCCCCAACGTCGAACTCAGCATCAAGCAGGGTAGGACTGTCGTCGCCAAAGTGCCGGCCCACGTCATCGATCTGCCTTCGCCCGCCGGCAACGACGCCGCTGTGGTCAAGCGCAATGACGATGGCACCGCCGCGCTGGAAGGCGTCCGTTTCGAAGGCAAGAAGTTCGCTCTCGATCTTGGCGAATCCACCGACGGCACCTCAGCCGGATCAAGCAAATAGCCGGGCCCGCGTCGCCAGCAGAAAAAGGGAGCACACACCGTGCTCCCTTTTTGTTCTCCTAAGTCTTTGTCATTCCGGCCAATATTGAGTGTTCGTCATTCCAACCGAAGGGAGGAACCTGTTTTTCCTCGCGCCGGTCACCGGTCCTACCCTCGCGCAAGCCCTGAAACTTTTCCCGCCCTCGCCACTCCAATCTGGCAGCCACGTTCCTGCGTACTTAGAATAGGGAGATGAACCGAGGAACCTGACTGGGAGACCAATTTATGACCCCTTCTTACTCGCGGCTAGCTTTTGTTCTCGCGGCATCGCTCCTCGCCGCCACAGCCTGCAACGCCAAAGTCGGCGCCGCTGCCGTTCCCGCGCCCGTCGTCGACGCTCCCCGCGCCTCCACTCCCGCGCGGCAAACCGCCGTCGTTTCCGGTGGATGCTTCTGGGGAGTCCAAGCCGTATTCCAGCACGTGAAAGGCGTAATCAGCGCCACCTCCGGCTATTCCGGCGGATCGAAAAATACCGCCGATTACGAAACCGTCAGCACCGGCGAAACCGGCCACGCCGAATCCGTGCAGATCGTCTACGATCCGTCGCAAGTCACCTACGGCGAATTGCTCCGCGTATTTTTTTCCGTCGCGCACGACCCCACCGAACTCAACCGCCAGGGACCCGACGAAGGCACGCAATATCGGTCATCTATTTTCTTCAATAGCGACGAGCAGAAGCGCATCGCCGAGGCCTACATCGCGCAGCTTGACCAGGCCAAAGTTTTCCGCCATCCCATCGTAACCAAAGTCGTTCCGCTGCAGGCTTTCTATCCGGCCGAAGCCTATCATCAGAACTATGCGGCCCTGCATCCGGATAATCCCTACATCATGTTCAACGACGCGCCTAAGGTTGCGCACCTGAAGCAGGAGTTCCCCGATCTCTACACCAACCGGTAAGACAACATTAGGAGAGAATCCATGTTCGATTCCGATCTTGATCCCAAGCATGCCGCGGAAGACCAGGCAGATGTCCGCCGCCGGGCATTTCTAACCAGCGCAGCCGCCGCGCTCGGAGGCTTGGCCCTCTGGCAGTGGCGCAGGTCGAGCGCCCTCGAAGTTGTCGCCGCGGCCAGCCGTCAGCCTAAAGAAGTCACAGTCGTCCTCTTCTCCGACGCCGGCGAGCGCCTGAAAAAAGTGACTATCGCCAAGGTCGTCAAGACCGACGCCGAATGGCGCAAGCAGCTCGATTCCAACGCGTTCGACATCACCCGCCGCGCCGATACCGAAATCGCTTTCACCGGCAAATACTGGAACCTGCACGACCCAGGCCTCTACCGTTGCATCTGCTGCGACAACGCGCTGTTCGACTCCGCCACCAAGTTCGACTCCGGCACCGGATGGCCCAGCTTTTGGCAGCCCATCGCCAAAGAAAACGTGCGCGAGATCAGCGACATGAGCCTCGGCATGACTCGCATCGCGGTCTCCTGCACCGAATGCGACGCCCATCTCGGCCATGTCTTCGACGACGGCCCGCGCCCCACCGGCCTCCGCTACTGCATGAACTCAGCCTCCCTGCGTTTCGTGAAGCGAGCCTGATGCGCCCCCGAAAAAAGTAGCGCCGCCGTCGCGGCGGCTGTCGCGAGGGCGCCTCTTTTATTTCCCAATTTCGGAACCCGCCTCTCATTCTTCCGGTGCGACCATTGACTTCTATCGCCTTACCGCGCATTCTGATCCAAACGTCTTTCGCTCTTTGACCTCCAAGGTGCAGCTAACTCCTTGCGGCTCAAGATTTTGCCCGCAACTTATTGCAGCCCTAGGATTTTCTTGACGATTTTCCGCTAACTCGATGATTCCAATAGATCAGGGGGAGGGGGGTAGGGTTACCAACCAGTAATATTTCCCAAATTGAAAATCCAAGTCCCACCCCAGGCCAGAAAAAACGCTGCTGAACCCGCGTACTCTCATCGCCCGTCTGTGCGAAGTGGATTTGGCACACCGCGATCCCTTACGCAACTCAGGATCGCCCCCGCGCCGCGCGCATCATCTAGAAGCACGTCTCGCGGGCAAGAACTCGAGCCACGAACCTTCGGTTACAATAAAACGGAAACGGACCGCGAACCTCCAACCATCGAATGAAGAAGAACGAACTTAGAAAGCAAGTTGCCGACGCCATCCAAGCCTGCCTCGACAAGAAAGCCGAAGAACTCAGCATCCTGGAAATGGAAAAAGGGTCGGGAGCATTCACCGACTACTTTGTGTTGTGCAACGGCACCAATCCCCGGCAAGTGCAGGCCATCGCCGACGAAGTGGAATTGCGGCTGAAGTCTGCCGGCCTGCGGGCAACTCATGTCGAAGGCTACAACCAGGCCGAATGGGTGCTCGTCGACTACGTAGACTTCGTGGTCCACGTTTTCTCCGAGAGCGCTCGCAGGTTTTATGATCTTGAGCGGCTGTGGAAGTCGGCGAAACGGCTCCAGCCGGGCGATTTGAAAACCGCCACGAAGAAAACGGCGCCAAAGAAGCGAAAGTCAGCGGCCAAGCCGAGCGCCAAAAAGAAGAAAAAGAAAACCTAGGGCCCTTCGAAAAATCTGAGGGCACTGGATGACATGAAAGCCTGGCCGTGAAGCTCAAGATCGCATGGATCGCGAAGACCGGGAAGACCAAGGAACCGGCGATTCAGGCGCTCACCGAGGAATATCTCAAGCGAATCTCGCGTTACGCGGCGGTGGAAGGAATTGCCCTGCGCGACGAAACTGCACTGCTTGAACTCTGCGGCCGTTTGGCGCGCGGCAAAGGCGCGACCAAGTCAACGCTGGTCTTGTTGGATTCGCGGGGCAAGGAATTTTCGTCCGAGCAGTTCGCCAGGTTCCTCGGCGATTATCAGGACCGCAATCCGCTGCCGCTGGTGTTCGCGATCGGCGGGGCCGATGGTTTCAGTGAAGCCGCGCTGGCCGCTGCCCAGCAGGTAATCTCTCTCGGCAAAATGACCCTCCCGCACGAACTGGCCCGCGTAGTCTTGTTGGAGCAGGTCTACCGCGCCTTCACCATTCTGAAGGGACATCCCTATCATTGCGGGCATTGAGCCGAGCTTGAATCACTCTATTGGGTGACCGTTGCCTCGTAGGTCACGGCTTGCCAGTGGCCGGTGCGGCGCACCCAGACTCGCGTATAGCGATATGGCCCGCTAAAGTCTTCGCCGAGCTGGTGGCCTTTCACATCGGCACGCGCCGTGACCACAGCCGTGTCGCCGTAGACGCGAACCACCATGTCGCTGACGTCGATGGTGTCGTAGCGGAGCTGGCCACTCTTGCGCGCCGAGATCGTATCCTGCTTGGTGGTCACCTGACCCAGCGGAGTGATGGCGATGTAGTCGTCAGCCAAGGTGCGCTGGGAAAAGTCGGCATCGCGGTGCAGGCTGGCTTCGCGGGCCTGGTGTTCCATATCGATGATCTCGCGAATCGTCGCCTGCTCCGCCGATTCAAAGGAAGTTCGCGGATGAACCGCAACGTGCTGCCCGGCAAAAGCCGGCAAAGCCAGGAAGACGCCCCACAACAAGAACAGGAAACACTTGTTGACCACGATGAGACCTCCGGGAGATTGCAAGGGGACACAGGTTCGCCTGACCAAGGTACGGAATATTGGATGCTGGAGTTTCATAGAAAAGTTCCAGAGAAAAGTGCCGTGGAAACGGTTCGAGACCGCAACCTTCGATCCTCGATCATTGACCATTGATCATTGATCATTGCAACTCTTCTACCATGCCGTGCAGGAGCTAATTGCCGAAGATGTATGCGGAATCGAAAGGCATCTCACAAACCATTGTCCAGTAAAGGACCGGAGTGTCCATTCCCGAACAGCGATTTTTCCGTGGACCAGCGGCGAGCCGAAGCCTCTTCTAGTAGAATCAATCGTTCGAATGCGGCATGGTTGATATCCGTCGCGGTCTTATCATCGTGAACACTGGCCCCGGCAAAGGCAAGACCACGGCCGCCATGGGCACGGCTCTGCGGGCCGTGGGCCAGGGCATGCGGGTGCTGATGCTGCAATTCCTGAAAGGCTCGTGGCATTACGGCGAGCTCGATGCGGCGCAGGCCTTCGGCGATAAATTTGTGATGAAACAGATGGGACGCGGCTTCGTAAAAGTCGGCGCCGAGAAACCCGATCCCGAAGACGTGCGCATGGTGGAAGATGCGTGGACTGAGGCCGACCAAGCAATCCAGTCCGGTGAATGGGACCTGGTAATCCTCGACGAGATTAACTACGCCATCAGCTACGGCATGCTCGATCCGTCCAAGGTGGTGGAGAGCCTGAAGAGGAAACCGGAGATGGTCCACGTCATCTTGACGGGCCGCAACGCGCACCCCACAATTGTCGAGGTTGCCGACACGGTAACCGAGATGCGGCAAGTGAAGCACGCGTACGAAAAAGGCGTGATGGCGCAGAGGGGAATTGAGTACTGAGTAGCGAGTACTGAGTACCGAGAAAACGCAAATGTCCGCCGCAGCCGGGACTTGCTCGGTACTAGGTACTCGGTACTCGCGACCGTTCTTATGGCTTGGTTTAAGCGCGAATCCGGCGATCTGGACAATTCAGGGGAGAAAACTGTCCGCACCGAAGGCTTGTGGGTGAAGTGTGAAGGCTGCCGGCAGATTATCTGGAAAAAAGATCTGGAAGAGAATTTGAACGTCTGCCCCAAGTGCGACAAGCATTTCCGGATCGACGCCCGCACCCGGCTTGCCCAGCTCATTGACGACAATCAGTACGAAACCTTCGACGGCAATCTGGGATCGACAGATCCTCTGAAATTCGTTGACCTGAAGCCTTATTCCTCGCGGCTGAAGCAGGCGCAGCACGATACGGGCCTGAAAGACGCGATCATCAATGCGCGGGGCAAGCTGCAGGCCAGGCCGGTCATCGCCAGCGTCATGGAATATGCCTTCATCGGCGGCAGCATGGGCGCGGTAGTGGGGGAAGCCATCACACGGGCGGTCGAGCGCGCGGCCGATACCAAGACGCCGCTGATTATCGTGTCGGCCTCGGGCGGGGCGCGCATGATGGAAGGCGTGATCAGCCTGATGCAACTGGCGAAGATTTCAGCGGCGCTGGCGCGCCTCGACCAAGCCCGCGTCCCTTACATTTCGCTGTTGACAGATCCCACGACCGGTGGGGTGACGGCGTCGTTCGCCATGCTGGGCGATGTGAACATTGCGGAACCCGGCGCGCTGATCGGTTTTGCCGGCCCTCGCGTCATTGAACAGACAATCCGGCAGAAGCTGCCACCGGGCTTCCAGCGCAGTGAATTCTTGCTGCAGCACGGAATGCTGGACGCCGTCGTTCCACGCAAGCAACTGAAGCCCTATATCGCCCGGGCACTGGATTTCATGGCGGCTTGAAGCGGCTGCCAGCCTCCGATTTCAGCCAATGCAGGCGCGCCCATCGCGGCTCAATAATCGGTGAGAGCCCCGCCCTTTCTAAACTCAGAAACTCTGCTGATAATCTAAATGGCAGGTTGAAAGCTGACGGCTAGAAGCTCCCCTTCATGTCTTACGAAACCGCGGTCGCGAGCATGTTCGCGTTGGGCCACGAACTGGCCCAGACGCCGTCGCATAAGTTCGACTTGGCGCACATGCGCGTGCTGCTGCAGGCTATGAATCATCCTGAGCGCAGTTTTTCCTCCGTGCTCATCGCCGGGACCAACGGAAAAGGCTCAACCGCCGCGACTCTAGCATCAATCCTGCGGGCCTCGGGATTGGAAACCGGACTTTACACCTCGCCGCACCTGATGCGGATCAACGAACGGATTCGCGTCAATGGAGAACAGATCGGCGACGATGAATTTGCCAAGCTGCACGGCGAAGTAGACCGGGTCGCGGAACGATTGATCGAGCAGCGGGAGTTGCCCTGGCATCCCAGTTTCTTCGAGATGATGACGGCGATCGCCTTCGCGCATTTCGCGCGCGAACGAGTTGAAATCGCAGCCCTTGAGGTCGGCATGGGCGGCCGCCTGGATGCGACCAATGTAGTCGAGCCTCTGGTCAGCGTGATTACCGACATCTCACTCGATCACCAGAAATTCCTGGGCAACACCGTAGGCGAGATCGCGCGGGAAAAAGTGGGAATCATGCGGCCTGGCGGCGTAGTGGTGACCCTGCCGCAGCAGCCCGAAGCCAATGACGTGATCGGCAATACGATTCTCGATCTCGGAGCGCGGGGCGTCAGCGCCGTGCAGTATGTGCCGCCGGTCTCGCCGGGCAGTCGCGAGTACTACGTGCCGCGTACCGAGAAAAGCGAGTTCCGGCTGCGGTATCCGTTGCAGGTGATGGGAAAGGAAATTATGGTGGAAACTCCTCTTGTCGGCCGGCACCAGTTGCGCAATGTGGCGCTGGCCGTTGCTGCGGCGGAGGAGCTGAGCAAGCAGGGGTTCGCCGCGATCACACCCGAATCGATCGAACGCGGCATCCGGGAGACGCGCTGGCCAGGCCGATTCCAGTTGCTCCAGCCTCGCTCCGGATGGCCGGAAATTACCCTCGACGTCGCCCACAATCCCGCAGGAGCGTGGGCCCTGCGTTCCGCCCTTTCGGAGCGCTATGAAGACCGCCCGCTGATTTTTGTTTTCGGTGCTATGCGGGATAAAGCAATCTCGGAAATGACCGATATTTTGTTCCCCCTGGCCGAGCGGGTAGTCGCCACCCGCCCCGAAAATCCGAGGGCGGCATCTCCCGAAGAAATTCAACAGGCCGGGATGCGTACGGGCGCCGAAATTGAGCAGATCGCAGACGTGAAAGCAGCTCTGGAGCGAGCCCGCAGCCTCGCCGGGCCGAGCGCCATCATCGTGGTAACGGGCTCGATTTACCTGGTCGGCGAGGTCATGAGTCTCCTCGGAATCAAGGTTTAAGCCATTGCCGGACGCCGATTATCCCCTAGAATGGAACTGTGCAGGAAGTGAATTCACCGCTGGGTCAGGTAGAGAACGGTCAAGTTGAAGAGGAGCAAAGCCGGAGCGGGCCGCCGGTTGTTCCGCTGGCTCCTGCGCGGCGCAGTCCGCACGCGATCCCTGGCCGCCAATATGGTTGGCTCAGCCGTCTGCGTTCTTATTTTATCTTTGACCCGCTGATCTGGTTTTACACGCTGTTCCTCGGCCTGGTGGCTCTGCCCGGCGGAATGTTCGACCGCACCGGCCGCCGGCTGCACTGGTTTTCTTATGCCTGGTCGTGGCTGATCATGAAGACGATTTCTTCTCCGGTGAAAGTGATCGGTCTCGACAAGATCGACACTTCGAAACCTTTCGTCTACGCGGCCAATCACGCCTCCGCTCTCGACATCCCCGTTCTCTATAAGAATCTGCCGTTTCAGTTCCGCATTGCCTTCAAGAAAGAGCTGCTGGCGTACCCAATCGTGGGCTGGCAACTGAAGCGCTCAGGGCAAATCTGTCTCGATCAGCAGAACCCCTCGCGCTCGGTGGGCAGCATCCGCACGGCGTTGAAGGGATTGAAGGCGGGCATGCCGCTGGTGATTTTTCCCGAGGGCGGCCGCTCTCCTGATGGCGAGATCAAGCCGTTTCTGCCGGGAGCGTTTTTTCTGGCAATCAAAGCGCAGGTGGATATTGTTCCGGTCGCGCTGGTTGGGACGTACGAGCTGCTGCCGATGGATACGTATCACATCAAGTGCCGTCCGCTCGAGATGCGCGTCGGCCAACCGATCCCGACTGCAGGGTTGACTGTACGGGACTTGGAAGCAGTGTCGGCCAAGGTGCAGACCGCATTAGAAGCCCTGTATTATGCCTCGCGTCCAGAGGAGGAATCGTAGATTTTTGCCGTAACCTTTTCCCGGTTCGCCTCGTTATTCCTTGTGTAAGGCCGAGATGCGGAGAATTCGTTGAAGGTTGGAAAGTGAAGGCTCTGAAGAAAGAAGCGGACGAGCGGCTTCTGATCGAAGCTGCGCAGCAGGACCCCGCCCGCTTTGCCGACCTTTACGAGATTAACTTCGAACGAGTCTACGCCTATGCCGTACGCCGGGTGGGAAACCGGGCCGAAGCCGAAGACTTGACCGCGGAAGTCTTTCACCAGGCATTGGCGAATCTGAAGCGCTTCGAGTGGCGCGGGATTCCGTTTGCGGCGTGGTTATTTCGGATCGCCGGCAACCTGATTTCCGACCGCTGGCAGCGCTCCGGGCGCGAAGTGTCGGACGATGCCGCGATCGAGTCGGCCCAGGTCAAATCAGGGAAGACCAGTCCGGCCGAGATTGAAGAAGTCGAGCGCCGGGCGACATTGTTTCGGCTGGTCGACACGTTGCCGGTCGAGCAGAAGCGCGTCGTGGTCCTCAGGTTTGTGGAAGAGAAAAGCATCAAGGAAGTGGCTAGCGAAATTCGTAAAACAGAAGGGGCTGTGAAGCAGTTACAGTTTCGCGCGCTGACCAATTTACGCGCGCGCTTGGAGGGTGCCGATGCCTAAGCGCTCTCTCCATCGGGGGAACGGCGGTCAGAGCAACGCCGAGCAGAAGAAGATTGAGCGGTTGAACAAAGCTGTCGACGCGATGCTCTCCCGCACCAACAGCAAGCCGGGCAAGGTGGAAGGCGGTCTCGAACCTCTCGTGCGCATCGCGGCGGACTTGCGCAATCTGCCGAGTGCGAGTTTCAAGGCACGATTGAAATCCGAATTGGGAGGGAAGAAGAGTATGTCTACAGTTGCCGAGCCCGTCGTTGCCGAGAGAAGTTCTACCAAGTCAGCTACGTCCATGCGCGCGAGTGCGTCGCCGAGAATCCCGTTCCGCGATCCTGCCAAAGCTATTGAGTTCTACAAGCAGGCTCTGGGCGCACAAGAAATATTCCGCTTCGAGGTGGGGGGATCGATTCCACACGCCGAAATCAAGATCGGCGACTCGACCATCAACATCACCGGAGAGTGGCCCGAGGGTGGGCGCTTCAGCGCCGAAACATGGGGCCATTCTCCGATCGCTATGAGCCTTGACGTTGACGATGTGGACGCTTTCGCGGCGCGAGCTGAGGCGGCGGGCATGAAAGTGGTCCTGCCGCCGAGGGATCAGTTCTACGGGCGCCGGGACGCTACCCTGCTCGATCCATTCGGATACACGTGGTCAATTTCTACGCTTAAGGAAGAAATGTCGGTCGACGAAATGCACCGCCGAATGAAATCGGTGACAATCGGCCCCGAGGGCGGGAAGATGCCTGGCCAAGACGCCCCGAAAGTGAACCCGGTTCCGCGCGGCTTCCGCATGGTCACGCCGTATCTGGTCGCTGCGGATACTCCGGCGCTGTTGGATTTTGTAAAACAGGCGCTTGGAGCCGAAGAGAAGTTCCGCACCGAAACGCCGGTGGGCGGAATACACGCTGAGGTGCGCATCGGCGATTCGCTGTTGATGGTCGGCGGCGGCATTCCCGGACGCAAGTTCCCCGGTTCACTGCAGCCCAATGCCCTGCACGTCTATGTGGAAGATGCCGACGCGGTCTACAAGAGAGCCATCGCGGCTGGCGCCACATCCATTAGCGAGCCGGCAGATCAGGATTACGGCGAGCGCTCGGGCAGCGTGAAAGATCCGGCGGGCAACTTCTGGTACATCGCGACCGCCAAGGGGAAGAGCCACGTGCCCAAGGGGCTGAGCAGCGTGAATCCGTATCTGCACCCATTGCGGGCCGAACCGCTGATCGCCTTCCTCAAGCGCGCCTTCGGAGCGCAGGAGTTGAGGAAGTATGCCTCTGCCGACGGCGTTGTGCACCACGCTGAAATTCGCGTCGGCGATTCCGTGGTGGAAATGGGCGAAGCTCACGGCGTTTATGAGACCATGCGGGCAATGTTTTATCTGTATGTGCCCAACGTGGATGACGTCTATCGGCAGGCTGTAGCCGCGGGCGCGACTTCATTCCAGGAGCCGACCGACCAGTTCTACGGCGATCGCAGCGCCGGAGTGAGAGACTCGTTCGGCAATACGTGGTACATCGCGACCCACATCAAGGATGTTGCGATGTAGAGAAGTTTTTTCGAAAGAGGGGCGGGCCTTGGCCCGCCCTTTTTCTTTTCGTCGAGAAAAATCGTGTCGCGGGAAGGTCAGGCCTTCGGAGAATCGGGCAAGAACTTCATCGAAACAGGCAAACACCTGGGCAGCCGACGGTCTATTCTCATTGAAGCCAGATGAGACGAGGCGATTGACGATAGGTCGCAAGGAGAAGTAATGCAAAAACGCAGACTGGGAAAAAGTAATCTGGAAGTTTCGGCAATCGGCCTGGGCTGCATGGGAATGAGCTTTTCCTACGGCCCTCCGAAAGACAAGCGGGAGATGACCGCCGTTCTGCGTGCCGCGGTGGACCGCGGCATCACTTTCTTTGATACCGCCGAAGTTTACGGCCCGTGTTTGAACGAAGAACTGGTGGGTGAGGCTTTGGCGCCGTTTCGCGGGAAGGTGGTGATTGCCACGAAGTTTGGGTTCGACGTCAGCCCGGACAAGGATCCCCGGGGAATGACGGGCGCACCGCCGGGAGTGAATAGCCGGCCAGAGCACATCAAGCAGGCCGTCGAAGGCTCGCTCAAGCGCCTCAAGGTCGAGACCATCGACTTGTTGTATCAGCACCGGGTTGACCCGAACGTACCGATCGAAGATGTGGCGGGGGCGGTGAAGGAACTGATTCAGGCAGGCAAGGTGAAACACTTCGGGCTTTCCGAGGCGGGCGCGAAGACGATTCGCCGGGCGCATGCGGTGCAGCCAGTCACGGCGCTGCAAAGCGAATACTCGCTGTGGTGGAGGAAGCCGGAAGCGGAAATCATTCCTACGCTGGAGGAGCTTGGAATCGGAATGGTCCCATACAGTCCACTGGGCAAGGGCTTTCTAACGGGAGCGATCAAAGAGAGCACGACCTTCGCGAGCAACGATTTTCGCAGCACGCTGCCTCGCTTTACGCCGGAGGCTCTCAAGGCGAATCAGGCCATGATTGACCTGCTCGGCGGCATCGCGAAGCAGAAGCACGCAACTCCGGCTCAGATTGCGCTTGCCTGGCTGCTCGCGCAAAAGCCGTGGATCGCTCCGATCCCAGGTACGACGAAGCTGAGTCGCCTGGAGGAGAACATTGGAGCAGTGTCGATCCAGCTTACGTCCGACGACCTGCGGGACATCGATGCCGCTGCGTCTAAGATCAAGCTAGAGGGTGACCGGTATCCGGAACGCCTGGAGAAAATGACCGGTCTCTGAAACGGCCAGGGAAACGAGAGCATTCCTAGGCGGCCCGCTAAGTCATTGGACATATAGCTCCGTGGAGTTCGGAAATGGAAATCAAACGAGTTGGCTCACAGCCCTCCGCCAAAGGCCCGGCAGATTGGTTCACCGGGACGGTGCGGATTGATCCGCTGTTTCAGGCGCCGGATCCGGCCCTGGTTCAAGGCGCCAGCGTAACTTTCGAGCCGGGCGCGCGGACCGCGTGGCACACGCATCCGCTCGGTCAGACCCTGATTGTGACGGCTGGTTGCGGCCGGGCACAGCGCTGGGGAGGGCCCGTCGAAGAGATTCGGCCGGGCGATGTGGTCTGGTTCTCCCCCGGCGAGAAGCATTGGCATGGCGCCGCCCCGGACACTGCGATGACGCACATCGCCATTCAGGAAAAGAAGGACGGCAAGGTGGTCGACTGGATGGAACACGTCACCGACGAGCAATACCGCGCCGAGAGATAAAGGAGGTTTTCGATGAGCGAGAAGGCACCGCACGCCGATTCTCTAACCGACCGCCTTTCGCGATATCGCGAAATTAAAATCAGTGTGACCGGCAGAAAGTCAGGACGCACCATCTCCATCCCGGTCTGGTTCGTGTTGGACAAAGACAAGCTTTACCTTCTCCCGGTGCAGGGATCGTGTACACAGTGGTACAGGAACGTGCTCAAAAACTCGTCGATTCGGATTGGCGCACGCGGCGAAGAGGCCGACCTGAAAGCGATTCCTATTACCGAGGCCAAACAGGTTTCGTCTGTGGTCGAGAAATTCCGCGGCAAGTACGGGGCCGGCGACGTGAAGAAATACTATTCCAAGTTCGACGTTGCCGTGGTCGTCCCCGTGCAGTGAGGTGCACTCCCAGCATGACCGCAAAAGGAGGTATTCTCGAAGCGGTGAAAGATACAGTGAGAGCTAACGGCAAAGTGGTTGCTCTACGGCGCGCACACAAGTTTGCGAACCATGCAGACGTGAGTGAACTCGCCCGCCTGATTGCGGCCTACGCCCCTCACGACGGCAGTTTCGAGTTACGCGTTCCCGGTTTGCTCGCCAGTCGATTCTCACGGGTGAACAAGGAATGCGTGCACGCGCTTCGCGTGTCGTCGTTGTGCATCGTCGCGCAAGGGGCGAAGACCGTCATCGTAGGGGATGAAGTCTACGAATACGATGCATCGCGTATGATCGTTTTCTCGGTTGCGCTGCCGGTTGCCGCCCAGGTCACGCGAGCCAGCCACTCAGAGCCATATCTCTCACTCAGGCTCGAACTCGACCCACACAAGATTGCCGAACTCGTCCTGAAGGTCTTCCCGCACGGCCTGCCTCCGGTGCAAGAGCGAAGCGGGGTTTACATCACTCCTGTGGACGAGTGCATCGTCAACGCCGCAACCCGACTGATGGACTGCCTGGCGCACCCCAGAGATGCGGAACTGCTCGCCCCGCTGATCATGGATGAGATTTTGATCCGGCTGCTGCGCAGCCCCATCGGTGCGCGGGTGGCGCAAATGGGTTTTGCCGAGTCCAGCGTCCACCGGGTGGCGAAGGCCATTTCCTGGCTGCGCGACAACTACTTCCAACCTATGAAGGTCGAAGAGTTGGCCGAGATGGTGCACATGAGTGTTTCCTCGTTCCACGAGCATTTCAAGTCGGTCACTTCGATGAGCCCGCTGCACTATCAAAAGGTGCTGCGCCTGCAAGAAGCGAGGCGTCTGATGTTGTCGACGATGACCGACGCGGGTACCGCATGCCAGCGCGTGGGCTATCTGAGCGCGTCGCAGTTCAGCCGAGAATACAGCCGCTTCTTCGGGAGCGCGCCGGCCAGAGACATCGCCAGATTGCGGCAGGAGACTGGCCTGGGAGCGTAAGCCGGTTCGCAGTCAGAAAGCGTCGCAGCTTTGCCTTCCCGTGATACCGCCGGCTACGCGTTGACGGGTTAGGTTTGACGGGGTGAGAACAGGACGGGAGGGAATATGCACTGCTAGGAACCGCCGCCAAGGTCGCTGTAAAATGTAAGCGACACCAATGAAAATCATTCTTCCCCCAAAGAACCCGAGCATAACGTACGGCTTCGTTCGTGCCCGACAGCTTGAAGGAACGTTTCCAGGCGAGCCCGGCACAGGCGTCTGGCCGATCACGGGGGAAAGAATCGCGTTTGGTTGGGGCCTCCCGCCAGAGGATTCGTGGCCTCGCGGCAGCCAATGGCCTCCTCGCGAACCTCCAAATTTGGACGCGGAGGCGAAGAAGTACCGGATGGGCAGGTATCAGCGAGTACGCACTTTGGATGAGTGTCGAAAAGTTATGGGAAGCGAAAGGCCCCTCCCAGTTTTAGTCAGTCTCGACATCACGGAGCGATGGGGCAACGCACCGAACGGCGAGATACCCGCACTCCGTCGTGGGGATGTTTTTGTCGGTAGCCACTCCGTTTTGCTAGTCGGATATGACGACTCAAAAGGTCGGCTGACGTTTCAAAATTCGTGGGGCATAGATTGGGGTGACAAGGGCTTCGGATACATCGATTACGAGACATTCGAGACTAGTTGGTGCGAGGGATGGGTTTCTGATTTTATCGGTAGTCGTGATGATTCACCAAAAGAGCCCCCTGGTTTCAAGCGCGGCGCATGGGGGCTTCGCGAGTTCGGAGGCGGAATGTTCCATTGCCGCGAGTTTATCGATCCAAGCGATGAACGGATCGGATGGCTCTTCGCGATCGAGCGATCCGACGGAATCGAAGTGGAAGAGTGGTTCGTTCGTCCGGCGTTTAGGCGGAAGGGCTATGGCAAGTGGCTAATTCGTCTCGCACTGGAGTTGGCCGAAAGCAAAGGTCTCCGGTTAAGAGTTTGGATTTCACACGCGGATACCAACCCGTCTAATCTGCAGATTGTGGAAAAGCTGGTTCATCCTTTAGGTTTGGAAATTCGCGACAGCTTTGAGCCTTGGGCGCCATTTACGATCGAGGCAGGACTAGGAAAGGGGTCCCCGCGTCGTTCTGCAGCCCTTTTGAGCCGCGCGTCCGGCCACCAGCAATTCATATAGTTTTTTAGCTTTCCACGAAATTCCCCATTGGGCTTCCGCAGCAGCTCTCGAAAGTTCTCTTTTCCGCCCTTTACCGCCTGAATTTCATCGAGACGGTCACAGAGAGCTGCGATCATCGGGATTAACAGGGCGGCATCATAGACTTCAAATTTCTGGCTACTTGCCCAAGAAAAAGGTCCGTCAAGAAAAGTGCATACGAGCTTCGATGTTCATGCAAGAGAACCTCGACTAGATAAGGATTCGCCAAGGGGACGGAAGACGAAGTGGAGGCGTTAGGGGTTGCATATTCCTCCTCAGCGGGCGGCTGGCCGCAGTGGGTGCATATTCCCTCCCGTCCTGTTCTCACCCCAGGTAAGGTTTGACCCTCCCAACAGCCTTCTTTAGACTGAGAGATTCAATACTTCTGCAGGTTCCGCACTTATGGCTGACAGCATTCATGTGAAGCTCCCCGACGGGAGCGACAAGGAAGTTCCCAAGGGCACGACCGCGCTCGACATTGCGAAGTCGATCAGCCCGCGCCTGGCCGATGCGGCGCTGGCGGCGAAGACGAACGGCGATCTCATCGATCTCACCCGACCGCTCGAAAAAGACACCAGCCTCCGCCTGCTGACTGACAAAGATCCCGAGGCGCTCGAAGTTTATCGGCATTCTTCGGCGCATTTGCTGGCCGCGGCGGTGCTCGAACTTTTTCCCGAGACCAAGCTCGGCCACGGTCCTGCAACCGAGAGCGGATTCTTCTACGACTTCTACCGTCCGACTCCGTTCACGCCGGAAGATCTGGAGAAGATCGAGAAGAAGATGCAGGAGTTGGTGCAGCAGAACATTCCCTACGCGCGCGAATTTCTGCCCCGCGACCAGGGACTGGCCGAGTTCAAAAAAGACGGCGACTTCATGAAGTGCCACTTCATCGAGCAGTTCACCAAGCCCGATGAGAAGATTTCGATTTACCGCACCGGCAAGTTCACCGATTTCTGCCGCGGGCCGCACATTCCGTCGACCGGAAAGATCAAGGCGTTCAAGCTGCTGAATGTTGCCGGCGCGTATTGGCTGGGGGACGAGAAGAATCCGCAGCTGCAGCGCATTTACGGGACTTCGTTTTTCTCGAAGAAGGAACTGGAAGACCATCTCAAGCAGGCCGAAGAGGCCAAGAAACGCGACCACCGCGTGCTGGGCCAGCAACTCGATCTGTTTTCGATTCAGGAACTGGCCGGGCCGGGGTTAATTTTCTGGCATCCCAAGGGCGGCATCATCCGCAAACAAATGGAAGACTGGATGCGTGAGCAGTATCTGAAGCGCGGATATTCGCTCGTGTACACGCCCCACGTGGCGCGGCGGCAGCTGTTCTACACCTCGGGGCACGAAGGCTATTACTCGCAGAATATGTTCGATGCGATGGAACTCGACGACGCCGAGTATCGCCTGAAGCCGATGAACTGTCCCGGCCACATCCTGATTTACAAAGACTCGCTAAAGTCGTATCGCGATCTGCCGGTGCGGCTGGGCGAACTGGGTACCGTCTATCGTTACGAGCGTTCGGGCGTGATGCACGGCCTGTTGCGGGTTCGCGGGTTCACCCAGGATGACTCGCACATCTTTTGTACGCCGGAGCAAGTTGAAGGCGAGATTACCGGCTGTCTCGAGTTTGCGCTGGACGTGCTGAAGGATTTTGGCTTCGACCAGTACCAGACTGAGCTTTCCACGTGGAATCCGAACGACCGGAAGAATTTTGTGGGCAGCGAAGAGCAATGGGTCGGCGCCATCCAATCGCTTGAAAATGTGCTGAAGCGCAAGAATGTCGACTACAAGACCATCCCTGGCGAAGCGGCGTTCTATGGGCCGAAGATTGATATCAAGCTGGTCGATGCCATCGGACGGTTGTGGCAGCTCTCGACCGTGCAGGTCGACTTCAACCTGCCGCAACGCTTCGGCCTGGAGTATGTGGCAGAGGATGGGTCTCGAAAGCAGCCAGTGATGGTGCATCGCGCACTGTTCGGATCGGTCGAGCGCTTTTTTGGCGTCCTGATCGAGCACTACGCGGGCGCGTTCCCGGTGTGGCTGTCGCCGGTGCAGGTAGCGATGATCCCGATCAGCGAGCGGCATGCGGAGTACGCGAACAAAGTCGCTTCGCAGCTCAAGGAAATTGGCATACGCGTCGAAGTCGACGCCCGCAACGAGAAGATGAATGCGAAGATCCGCGAGCATGCCATGCAGAAGGTACCGTTCCTGCTCGTGGTCGGGGATAAAGAGGCGGAGGCGGGAAAGGTGAACGTCCGCACGCGCGGGAAAGAAAAGACGGAAGACATGCCAGCGGCGGAGTTCGTGGAGAAGATTCGGAAGCTGATCGCGGAGAAGACCGCCGCGTTGTAGGGCTCATGTGGGGACGGACGCCTTCGTCCGTCCGGCGAGCGCCAGCTCGCCGTTGTACCATGTTGCCGTGCATTCCCTGGCGGAGCGCGTGCTTGGCCACATTCGGCGGCAGGAACTGCTGAAGGCTGGGGATCGCGTTGGCGTGGCCGTTTCTGGCGGGATTGATTCGGTCACACTGCTGCGGCTGCTGCTGGAATTGCGGGGCGAGTTGGGGATTGTCCTATCCGTTGTTCATTTCAATCACAAGCTGCGCGGGGCAGAATCTGACGGCGATCAGGAATTCGTGGCTGGCCTGGCGCGCGAGTATGATCTCGAGTTTCACGCGGACACTGACGATGTTGCGCAGCAGGCGGCCAGCGAGCATGTCAGCGTGGAAACGGCGGCGCGGGAGTTGCGGTACGGGTTCTTTCGTTATCTGTTGGGTGGGGAAGGAGAGGAATGTCCCTCGGGGGCTGAAGCCCCGGTTCAAGGGGGAGAGGACAATCGCAGCGCTGAAAGCGCTGCGCCACCCAAGAGCAAGACCGGCCTGAGCAACTCCATCCTGGACAAGATCGTTACCGGGCACACGCTCGACGATCAAGCCGAAACGGTGCTCATGCGCATGATTCGGGGATCGGGGTTGCGCGGGCTGGGTGGAATCTATCCGCGAATTGCGGTTGAGGACGATGATGGTGACGTTTGCGGCGAGATTGTCCGTCCGCTGCTTGCGGTTCGCCGCTGTGAAGTGGAGCAATATCTCAAAGACCTTGGCCAGACCTGGTGTGAGGACTCGACCAACAGCGACGATGGGTTCACGCGGAATCGGGTGCGCAAGCTGGTCGTTCCCTTACTTGAAAAGGAGTTTAATCCTGCGGTCGCGGAGAGTCTGGCGGAGCTGGCGGAGATTGCGCGCGGAGAGGAGGACTACTGGGAAAACGAAGTTGCGGGGTGGATGGGAACTGCGGTGCACTGGTCGGAGCCGGAGTGGGCGCGTGCGTTGTCTAAGACGGCAGGGCTCGTTCAGATCTCGTCGGCGGGCACCGGTCAAAGTCAAAATCCCCACTTCTCCCAAAACCGGGGAGAAGTGGGGCACCCAGGACTCGATGATCTGCGGTCCCTCATCGACAACGCGGCGTGGCTGGTGATGAACGCGACAGTTGACCGGTTGTGGTTTCTGGGCGAACCGCTGGCTGTGCAGCGTCGGCTGGTCAAGGCAATTGGCGAACAGGCTGGCCTCGGTCTCGAATTCAGGCACGTCGAGGAAATTCTGCGCTTCGCCGCGGACGAGCATTCTTTTGGCAAAGAACTCTCACTTCCCCTGGGTTGGAAGGTTGAACGCCATCCCGAGGAACTTGTGTTCCTTACCCCTGACCTGCGCCAGCCCGCCCCTGCTCGGGACTACGAGTATGATCTCCCCGTTCCTGGGCGGGTGACGATTCACGAAACCGGATCGGTCATCGCAGCCAGCCTTTTACCGGGAAGCGTAATTCCGGGGAACGATGCTGCGGGATATAATCCTGAGCATCTTCTGGACGCGGAAACTCTGCCTGGGCCGTTACGGGTGCGGAACTGGCGTCCGGGAGACCGATTCTGGCCGGCTCACACGAAGTCCCCCAAGAAAATCAAGGAACTCCTGCAGGAGCGTCACGCGTCGCAGCCAGAACGCAGAGTGTGGCCGGTGGTAGTGAGTAGAAATGAAAGTGGCGACGAGATCGTCTGGCTGCGAGGCTTTCCTCTGCCAGCAAGGTTGCGGGCGAAGGCGGGACGGCGAGCGATCTTGATTACGGAAACGCGGGTTACAGAAGAGCTGATTACAGAAAAGGCCACCCGCGAGCCGCCGTCGACGTAGAATTGAGCCGGGATGCGCCGGGAGGCAGACGAACCTCATGAACGGTCCGCGAGTCGAGCCACTGCGACAGGTCATCAGCACCGAGCAGATTCAAAAACGGGTCAAGGAACTGGGACGGCAGATCTCCGACGACTACAAAGGGCACACCGTGCAGATGCTGGCGGTGCTGGAAAACGCCTTCATGTTTCAGGCCGATCTGGTGCGCGCACTCGAGGTTCCCGTGGTCTGCCAGTTCATCAAGCCCAAGTACACGCGGCCGCCCAGCGGATCGGCCAGCGACGTGATGGAGATCTTCTTCAGCCATGAGCCCGACATTCGCGGGCAACACATTCTTCTGGTCGAGGGGTTAGTCCATTCCGGCGTGACCACCGAGTTTCTGATGAGCGATCTGCGGGCGCGGGGCGCGGCTTCGGTGAAGTTGGCGACGCTGCTGGACCGGCAGTCGGCGCGGCGAGTGTCGCTGCAGCCGGACTATTTTGGATTTCTGGTGGACGAGACTTTTCTGGTGGGCTACGGGCTGGGTGCGGTCGAACAAACGAATCGCAACCTGCCGTATCTGGCAGCTGCGAACTAGGTGACGACGATCGAGCAGAAGTCGACTGAAGTATGAATAGGACTTTCAAGACTCTCGTGTTTTGGTTTTTCATCGTCTTCACTGCCTGGTTTCTCTGGCAGTCGGTTCGCTCCAAGCCTGCGAACGCAAGCGTTTCCGAGATCGAGTACTCGGCGTTCATATCGCAGGCAGAAGCCGGAAAGATCGCCGGCGTGACGGTTACCGGGACCCATATCGACGGCGAGTATCGTGATGGGAAAGGGACATTTCAGCTCACCGGGCCGAGCAACCCGGCCGTTTACCTGGGCATTCTTCAGGACATGGGAGTCGAAATCCGGTTCCGGGATGCGCAAACAAACAGTCTGCCACTTCAGTTGCTTGGCACCTGGGCGCCGCTGATTCTGTTGGGTGCGCTGTGGTTTTTGATGATCCGCCAGATGCGGCGAAGGAACGCGCCGCCCAACGCCATGGGAGGCACCGTCGACCCCTCTGGCGGGCTGCGCTGAATCCAGCTGCAACCTGTGGCGCTACAGTGACTTAAGTCATTCCGTGAGAAACGCGCCTTTTTGCACGGGAAAATGTAGAATGGGGTCTTAAGTACTTTGCCAATCGAAATTTACGCAAGAGCATCTAACTTGCTGTAGGAGGCTCGGGGGCGCGCAGCCACCGATGCCGAACTTAGGAGCTTTCTCAGGTGAACTCGACTGTTAAAACCGCGCTGTTCTGGTTGCTCATCATCGTCTCGGCGTTCTTGTTGTGGGAAGTCGTTAAGGGAGCCCGCGACGGACAGAAAGACAAGGAAATCAACGTCACGCAGTTCATGGGTGACGTGGATTCGGGCAACATCTCCGAGCTCACCGTCAACGGAATGGAAGTGCGCGGAAAATACAAGAACGGCTCCGCATTCCACACCACCGCGCCCACCAATTACTTCACTCCCGAGATGCTGAAGAACCTGCAGACCAAGGGCGTGAACATCAATTTCCGCGACATCAACAGCGGGAGCCTGCCCTTGCAATTGCTGGGAACTTGGGCTCCGCTGATCCTGCTGGGCGCGTTGTGGTTCTTCATGATCCGGCAGATGCAGACGGGCGGGAACAAAGCTTTGTCGTTCGGCAAGAGCCGCGCGCGTCTGCTCTCAATGCAGCAGAAGAAAGTCACGTTTAAAGATGTGGCTGGCGTCGAGGAAGCCAAGGAAGAACTGCGCGAGATTATTGAATTTCTGCGCGAGGCGCAGAAATTTCAGAAGCTGGGCGGGCGGATTCCGAAAGGCGTGTTGCTGGTCGGGCCTCCGGGAACGGGCAAGACGCTGCTGGCCCGGGCCGTTGCCGGCGAAGCGAACGTTCCGTTCTTTTCGATTTCGGGATCGGACTTCGTGGAGATGTTTGTGGGCGTGGGCGCGAGCCGCGTACGGGATTTGTTTGAGCAGGGCAAGAAGAATGCGCCTTGCATTATTTTCATCGATGAGATCGACGCCGTTGGGCGCCATCGCGGGGCAGGCTTAGGCGGAGGGCACGACGAGCGCGAGCAGACACTGAATCAGTTGCTGGTCGAAATGGATGGCTTTGAATCGAACGAAGGCGTCATCCTGATGGCTGCAACCAACCGGCCCGACGTGCTGGATCCGGCGTTGCTGCGGCCTGGGCGCTTTGACCGGCGCGTGGTCGTCAGCCGTCCGGATGTGCGCGGTCGCGAAGAAATCCTGCGTGTACATACACGCAAGATTCCTCTTGCCGAAGATGTCGATCTCTCGGTGCTGGCGCGCGGCACGCCGGGGTTCTCCGGCGCCGACCTTGCCAATATGGTGAACGAAGCGGCGCTGGCCGCGGCGCGCCAGAATCGCAAAGCGGTTCTGCAGTACGATTTCGAACTGGCGAAAGATAAAGTGCTGATGGGCGTGGAGCGCAAGTCGCTGCTGCTCACGGATGACGAGAAGAAGAATACGGCGTATCACGAGGCTGGCCACGCTCTGGTCGCGGCGAAGATGCCGCATTCCGATCCTCTGCACAAGGTGACAATCATCCCCCGCGGCATGGCGCTGGGCGTCACGATGCAGTTGCCCGTCGATGACCGGCACAACTATTACAAGAATTATCTGGAGACGGAAATCGCTATCCTGATGGGCGGGCGCATCGCGGAGGAGATGTTTCTGAACGTGATGAGCACCGGCGCGGGCAACGACATTGAGCGGGCCACGGATATGGCGCGCAAGATGGTCTGTGAGTGGGGCATGAGCGATCTGGGTCCGATGACATTCGGCAAGAAAGAGGAGCAGATATTCCTGGGCCGCGAGATTGCGCAGCATCGCGATTACAGCGAAGACACGGCGATCAAGATCGACCAGGAAGTGCGCAAGCTGGTCAATTCCGGCTACACGACAGCCAAGCAGATCCTGACCGACAATCGCGACGCACTCGAGAGGATTGCGCGCGCGCTGATCGAACGCGAAGTGCTCGACGCCAACGAAATCAAAATGCTGGTGGATGGCCAGGAACTCCCGCCGGTGCAACCTCCTCCGTCGAAGCCCGACGACGGTGTGCAGCACGTGATCAAGCCCGACCTACAGCCCGGGCGCGCCAAGGGCGGAGAACGGCCGGCTACGGCGTAGGTCATTCATTTGCTTCCCTAAAGGGCGGCTTCGTGCCGCCCTTTCTTGTCTGCATTTCGGCGGGCAGATCTCACTTCAACCGCGCATTACTGCTCCGCTTCCGCGTCCATACGTGTGCCGAAAGGCCTGCTGTTTTGTGGTATAATCCTTACAGTGGGCGATGATCCTAAGTATTAGCAATTTCAATAACTTGAAGTCTCTCGCAGAGGCTCTTCAAGGGGCGGATCATGAGCCATTTTCCAGCCAGATTCCAGGGATAAAAGCAAGCGCGGGTCGCAGAAAAATTCGGGACATTTTCGCGGAGCGGAATGGCCACTAAAGAGATCAACACTCCCATCGTCGACACCAAGACAAAAAACGGAAAAGTGACTCCGATCAGCGGCGTGAATGGCGGCAACGGCGGCAGCAGCAGCGACTACAACGCCGACTCGATCAAAGTCCTGAGCGGGATGGAGCACGTCCGCAAACGGCCTGCGATGTACATCGGCTCGACCGGCGAGGTCGGGCTGCACCACCTCGTCTATGAAGTGGTCGACAACTCCGTCGACGAAGCGCTGGCGGGATTCGCCACCAAAGTTGACGTCACGATTCACATCGACAACTCGATCACGGTGGTCGACGACGGGCGCGGCATTCCGGTCGACGACATGGAGATCGACGGCGAAAAAGTTTCCGCAGCGGAAGTCGTGATGACCAAGCTTAACGCCGGCGGGAAGTTCGATTCCTCGACTTACAAAGTTTCCGGCGGATTGCACGGCGTTGGCGTGTCGTGCGTGAACGCGCTCAGCCAGGAACTCGAACTGGAAATCTGGCGCGATGGCGCGACCTGGCAGCAGACGTATTCGAAAGGTGAACCGACCAGCAAGCTGAAGAAAACCGGCGTCGCCAAGGTGAAGACCGGGACGAAAGTTCACTTTACCCCCGACTCCACGATCTTCACGACACTCGAGTACAACTATGACACGCTGGCGCAGCGCCTGCGCGAACTGGCGTTCCTGAACAAGGGATTGCAGATCACGCTGACTGACGAGCGCTCGACCGATTCCAAGACGGGCGAACCCAAGCAGAGCGAGTTCAAGTACAACGGCGGCATCGCGGAATTCATCAAGCACCTGAATCGCGGCAAGCAATTGCTGCACGACAAGCCGATCTACATGGAGGCGGAGCGCAGCGGCGTGGTGATGGAGATTGGCCTGCAGTACAACGACGGATATTCCGAGTCGATCTTCAGCTTTGCGAACAACATCAACACGGTCGATGGCGGCACGCACCTTTCCGGTTTCCGCACCGCGCTGACCCGCACCATCAATTACGCCGGCCAGCAGATGGGCCTGTTCAAAGACGTCAAAGAGAATCTGACGGGTGATGATGTGCGCGAAGGCCTGGTCGCGGTGATCAGCGTGAAACTGCCACAGCCGCAGTTTGAGGGGCAGACAAAGGGCAAGCTGAATTCCGATATCGCGGGCATTGTGACGGCGTTTGTGAACGAACGCCTGGGAGCATTTTTCGAGCAGAATTCGACAGTCGCCAAGAAAATTATCAACAAGGCGGTAGAAGCGGCCCGCGCCCGGGAAGCGGCGCGCAAGGCCCGCGATCTGACGCGGCGCAAGGGTGCGCTCGATTCCGGAGGGTTGCCAGGCAAGCTGGCGGATTGCTCCGAGCGTGACCCCGGTCGCTGCGAACTGTTTCTGGTCGAGGGCGAGTCGGCAGGCGGCACAGCGAAACAAGGCCGCGACCGGCGCTTTCAGGCAATCCTTCCTCTGAAAGGAAAGATTCTCAACGTAGAGAAAGCGCGCTACGACAAGATGCTGGCGCATGAAGAAATTCGTGCCATGATTACGGCGCTGGGCACGGGCATTGGCAATGACGACTTCGATCCGACCAAGGTGCGGTACGGCAAAATCATTCTGATGACCGATGCCGACGTGGACGGATCGCACATCCGCACGCTGCTGCTTACCTTCTTCTTCCGCCACATGCAGGATTTGATCAAGCGCGGTAACGTATTTATCGCGCAGCCGCCGCTGTTCTCGCTGAAGAAGGGCAAGTCGCAGCAGTACATCAAAGACGAACGCGACTTCGTAAAGGTCATGGTCAAGCGCGCGGCCGAAGGCCTGAGCGTCCGCTACGGCGAGGGCGCGGCCAAGGTCGAGGGCAAGGATCTGGCCCGCTTCATGACCGTGCTGGACGAATACCTGGGATTTTTCGACAAGCTCGACAAGCGGGTGCGCAACGAGCGCGTGACCGAACTCGTGCCGAAACTCGATCTGGCGAAGCGCGCGGACTTTGAAGGCGAAAAGAAAGCGCCGCCGAAGAAAATCGAGCGCCTGGAAAAAGAACTGAAGAAGCTGCAGAAGGACGAAGGCTTCAAGACTGTCGAGGCCCGCTTCGATGAAGAGCACAACCTGTGGGAAGTGAGTTTCGTGAACAAGCACGGCGCCGAACATGTCATCAACTGGGAACTGGCTTCCAGCGCGGAATGCCGGCAGCTGATTTCGAAATTCAAGCTGATCGAGCCGTTCATGGAACCGCCGTTCGTGGTTGAAACGCTGGTCAAGGCAGCGCCGGCGAACGCCAACAGCGACGGAGGCGAAGCTGACGCGGAAGACGGCGACAAAGGCGAGAAAAAGACCGCAAAGCCGACAAAACGCAAAACCGATATCGAACTTGTCGAGAAGACGAACGTTCGCGACCTTCGCGATCATGTCATTAACGAAGGACGAAAGGATTTCACCATCCAGCGCTACAAAGGCCTGGGCGAAATGACTGCGCCCCAGCTCTGGGAAACGACCATGGATCCCGAGCGGCGCACGCTCCTGTCGGTGCGGCTCGAGGATATCGCCGAGTGCGAGACTATCTTCACCACGCTGATGGGCGAGGACGTCGAAGCGCGCCGCAAGTTCATCGAAGAAAATGCGCTGGACGTGAAGAACCTCGACATCTAGAACTTCTTCGGCCACGGATTTTCACGGATTCACTCGGATGAGCGAAGAATTAGTAGGGCGGTCTCTCGACCGCCCTTTTCTATTTGCTTTTCAAGCCTTGTTGACGGACGAGGAATCGGCGGGAGGAGCAACGGCTTCCGGCTCTGGCTTCTCGCCGCGGAATACCCGCGAGATGCCGCGCACCACGCGGCGCATCGGGAGTTCGCCCTTAGCGTCGGCGAAGAAGATTTCGCCGCTACGGCTGCCGCGATAGTACCAGCGCTTGAGAATTGCCAGGTGCTCCATGGTTTCGAGCGCGGATTTTGCATGCGTTGGAGCCAGCGAGGCGAGGGTCTCCTGCACGCGCGCCTCCATTGATTGCGACTTGGCGTGCTCGGCGGGCTGAATGGTGAACGGTACAGGCCCGGCGATCCTCCCGGCATCCACGCGGAAGAACGCAACCGAACCTGCGACCGGGCTGGGCTGAATGATCAGCGCCGAAAGGTGGTCGAGGCGGCGAACGATCTCGGGGCTCTGGCCGACTACCGGTTTGAGTTTCTCTACTCGCATATGAATCGCTGCCGCATCTTCGAAAGCCAACTTTTCTGACGCCGCTTCGCGCTCCGCCGAGAATTCGCGGAGCAGCGAATCTCCGTGGGAGTCGAAGTAGGACTGTACCCGCTTTACTTCCGTCGCGTATTCGTCGTCGGTGCAGCCTTTAAAACACGGGGCGAGGCACATCTTCATCTCGGAATAAATGCAGCCAGGAAACTTGGGATCGGGGTGAAGATCGTCAACGCACCGCCGCATCTTGAAGAAGTCGAGCGAATCGTTCATGAACTTCTCGGCGGCGAGGCGCGAGACGAACGGGCCGTAGTAGAGATTACCCCCATTAAGCCGGCCCAACCGCGTGGTGATGGAAGCGCGGGGAAACTCGTTTTCGAGATGCAGCTTCACCAGAGGGGCAAAGCGGAAGCGCATGCGGCTTGCGTAGGTTTTCGGAAACGCCGCTTTCAGCACCGAGTAGAGCAGGAAACCGGATTCGAAGTCCGATCCGGCGGGCGTGTATTCGATCCAACGGACGCGGTCACGCAGGTTGAGATTCTTTGTGCGTTCCTCGATTGGCCCGAGCAAGCGCTGCAAGCGGCGACGGAGATTGGCGGTCTTGCTGACGTAAGGGTCCGCCTGGGCGTCTTCCCCTCGCAGAAGGAAGACAGCGGGCGCGGCGGGGGCTGCCGCGAAGACTTCGGCGTCCCGCTCAGGAGCGAATTCCAGGCGGTGGGTCAGCACGGAACTACTCTAGTTCTCACCGAATCCAACCCGCTCGCGAGCGAAACGAATTTTTGGCGGATTCACGCGGACGACCTACATCCATTCAAGACTTTTGAGAGGATAATCAGGCTCCAGATCCTTCCTGAGCTTCTTGCAGATCTGAAGCGCGTTCTTTGCCACGTGGAAGACAGACCCGCACTTTCTGCAGGTAATCGAAACTCGGAGCGATGAATTCAAGGGTTTCCGGAATGCTCCAACACGCCTGTAGACATTCTCCTGGCCGCAGCTCGGGCATCCTGCGCAGGCCACGCTGATGGCGTTCGCGCTGCACATACCTTCGCGGAAGTCGCCACCTTCCATCTCGATCAGGCGGCACATTTCGTGCAGCCTGGAGCGCATTCTTTCTCCGATACGGTCACCTAGGGTGTCATTCCGTGCAGCGGCGCGCGCTGTGTCGAATGATTCAGTTACCCTTCCGTCTGGATCGGCCAGACCCGTCGCTGGCTCGTCCGCGAAATTAGTCGTAATGATGGTAGGGAGCTTCTTGTTGTAACGCGAATTCAGAATAAGCCTAATAGTATCCCACCTCCACTCGGTCGGCCTTACCGAGCCAAGATCGTCGAGCACTACCACCTCGGTTTCGAAGACCGGCCGCAGGAGGCCGAGTTCGGTGGCATTCACTGAGGGATTGTATGAGTCTTGTATCTGTTTCAGGAGTTCCGCGTAGTCATAGAAAATGCATTCGACCCCTTTTTCTCGGATCAAGGCCTTTGCAATGCCGACCGCGAGGTGCGTCTTTCCCAGACCGGAGCTTCCGACGAACAGGAGGCCTGTCCTGTCCATCGGGTACTCTTCGACAAATCTACAGGCAGCCATACGGGCGGGAGCCAGATGTCGGTGAGGCCCGTCAAACTCGAATGTCGCAAGTTCGCAGTGCTCGTAGCGCTTCGGAATTCGGGCAGCGGACAGTAACGACTGCGAGCGTGCGCGCAACTGGCAGTCGCACCGGGTCACCCGCCGTTCCTGACCGCTGACGTTCTTCCATCCCGTGCCTGCACAGATCGGACAAACTTCCGCGGGAGCCTTGATCACCTGGGACAATCTTCCACCTTCCAAAGAACTATTCTATTTCGACTTTGCCCTGAGCGCGCGCTTCGCGCAAGGCGGAAAGGCTGACATCTCGTGTACATCCTGTGTACATCCTGTGAACTGCCGCCACGGCTTGTGGAAGGCGTAGGAAAACCTCGCCCTACAGTGTGAAAAACCACGCTGCTGGCCCCAATTCGGGCGCGGGAGGTGCAAAACAGGCTTCCGGCGCGGATTTTCACAGTTGACATTCTCTAAAGAGGGAGGACAATACAAGCCGTCAGGTTTCCCAACTCAGCTAAAGCCAGTTTACCTCCCGGTGCAGGCTGGGCACGAAAGAGACCTGTGAGGAGAAACTATGAATAAAGCCGATCTGGTCGATAAGATCGCAGGCGCATGTGAAATCAGCAAGGCGCAGGCCACGACTGCAATCGATACCGCCGTGGACAGCATTACATCCGCACTCCGCAAAGGAGACCGGGTAGCATTGATAGGCTTCGGCACATTCTCGGTGTCGCAGAGAAAGGCACGGAACGGGCGTAACCCGCAAACCGGAGCCACTATCAAAATCGCCGCCCGCAGAGTCGCGAAGTTTACCCCTGGTGCCGAACTCAAGAAGTCGGTGAACAAGAAGTAGCCCGGATTTTCGAGATTACGGAACGGCAGGGGGTCGGCCCTGCCGTTTTTTGTTGCGCTGAAATCGGGTCGACGCTCTCGGGCTGGAGTGCTTGCCCCTCGGTTCCACACCTAACATCGACCTAGCCTAATGCAATCCCAGAATTTCTCCTTGCTGGCGCGCCGTCGTGTTTCGCTGCTGCTGGTTTTGGATGTTGCGTACTCAACGGAAGGCTCCGTTACAGCGGCGGAATCCACTAAGAAGGCCCGGACCGTTACTTGGCAGCCTTCGCCTTGTCCCCAAACTGCATCGTGCGCGTGATGCCCTCGCCTTCTTTGACGAAGATCACCTGATTCGCATTGACGTCTCTTAGCGTGTCCACTTGTCCGCTGGGCCAGCGAATCTCGACCACATCGACTTTTTCTGCTTTCCCCAAGCCGAAGTGGATGCGCAGATCGTTCTGAGAGAAATACCCTCCGCCGCTGCGCACTTCGTCGATCTGGCGGTGCGGCTTGGTTTCACCCGGGACATGCGTGATGCAGACCAGCCGCGCTCCGATGCCACTGCGATTCGACCTCGTCCCGATCGTGCGGATCTTGATCCAGTTGTGATCGAGCTTCGAGTCGCAGCGCAACAACTGCGGGTAATCGTTCACCGTATTGACGACAACGTCGATGTCGCCGTCGTTGTCGAAGTCGCCGAAAGCCGCGCCCCGCGAGGGACTCGGCTCGGAAATGCCCGGCCCAGCCTGTAGAGAAACATCTGCAAAGTGACCGTCGTGCAAATTCTGATAAAGCAGCTTGCGCTGGGCGTAGCCGGCTTCGGTCTTGAGTTGCTCGACCTCGGGGTAAACGTGGCCATTGCAAATAAGGATGTCGGGCCAGCCGTCGTTGTCCATGTCGAAGAAGCCGCAGCCCCACCCCAGGTATTGCGTGTGCGCCCCCAGGCCGGCGGTAAACGTGGTGTCTTCGAAGTTCGCTCCGCCAAGATTGTGATAAAGCGACGGCGTGTCGCCGGCGAAATTCGTCTTCACGATGTCGAGATTTCCATCGAGATCGTAGTCGGCGGCCGAGACGCCCATGCCGGCCTGTGGCTTGCCATCCGGACTGAGCGCGCAGCCGGCCTCGATCGCGATATCTTCAAACTTTCCATTTTTCTTATTCTGGTAGAGTGCGCTCGCCGTCGAATCATTGGCCACGTAGATATCGGGCCAGCCGTCGTTATCAAAATCCGCGGTAAGCACACCCAGTCCATATGTGCCGTTGGCGCGCAGAATTCCGGACGGTTCTGAAACGTCGGTGAAAGTTCCGTTGCCATTGTTGTGGTAGAGAATATTCTTCCCGCCTTGTAAGCCCGGCGGACCGCACGCGACCATGATGCCCTTGTAAAGACAGGGCCCGGATTCCGGTACGGGCGCAGTGGCCAGATCGAGCGCAATGTAATTGGCGACAAACAGATCGAGGTGCCCGTCGCGATCGTAATCGACGAACGCACAGCCAGTATTCCAGCGCGTGCCTTTGCCTGCCACGCCTGCCTTCTCGCTGACGTCGGTGAAGGTTCCGTCGCCGTTGTTGTGGTAAAGAACGTTCTTGCCAAAATACGTGACGAACAGATCGTCCCAACCGTCGTTGTCGTAGTCGCCGACGCAAACGCCCTGTCCCCAGCCGGAGCGAGCGACTCCGGCCTTAACGGTGACGTCGGTGAAAGTTCCATCGCGATTGTTGCGGAACAAATGAGAGGTGAGCTCACTGCCGGTGGCAAAACCTTCGAGCCGCCAGCCGTTCACCAGGAAAATGTCGAGCCAGCCATCGTTGTCGTAGTCGTAGAATGCCGCGCCACATCCTGTGGTTTCGAGCAGATACTTGTTCTTGTGTTCGCCGCCGAAAATGGTCTTCGCGCTCAGTCCGGACTCGCGGCCAATGTTGACGAAGCTGACTCCCGGATCGTCCGCAACCGGTGCGCCGGGCATAGTGCCTGCTTGTGGCGAAGCCGCACTCACTCGCCAGCGGCGCTTCGCCAGGGTGAGCACGCTTTCCAGCGGCAGCACCAGCGCAGAGCGGCTGAGAGATTTAAGAAAGAAACGGCGTGAAGAAAACAAAAGGTCGTTACCCAGTTCGTGTTAGCTGTTACGTGTTACCTGGTTCTTGTTACCTGGTTCGTATTGCCTTGCCCCCAGGGTCGTTCTAAGATTCGCCCTCCCTCTTATATTCAGTGAGCCACTACTTTGCAAGTTCCGCCGATGCGATGCGAGTCCCATTCAAGTGGCCAGCCGCGATCGACTCCTGCCGATGCGTATTTGCGGCAGAAAGTTGTCGTCCATTTTTCCCTGCATGATCATTTCTCGCGGGTTGAGGCGCAGAAGCGTAGACTCTGGAACGGACTTTTCCGCTATTCTTTAATGGGGCTCTGCGAATGAGGTGAAAAACATGCGGCCGATGTCCGCTTTTGTTTGTTTATGTTTGAGTATGTGTCTCTTGGTGCTTCCCATATCAGCGCAGAATCGGGGAAAGGCGGTCGACGCTGCAGGTCACCCGTGGTGGCAACATGCGGTGTTTTACGAAATTTATCCCCGCAGCTTTGCCGACAGCAACAATGACGGAATCGGCGACCTCAACGGAATCGCGTCGAAGCTCGACTACCTGAAGGATCTTGGTGTCGACGCCATCTGGATCACGCCCTGTTTTCCATCGCCGCAGGTTGATTTTGGCTACGATGTCTCCGACTACGAAAACATCGATCCGATGTATGGCACGCTGGCCGATTTCGACAGACTAACCAAGGAAGCCAACAAGCGCGGCATTCACATCATTCTCGATTTCGTGGTGAATCACACTTCCGATCAGCACCCGTGGTTTCTCGACTCCAAGTCTTCCCGCACTTCGGAGCATCGCGACTGGTATATCTGGCGCGATGGCAAAGGGCCCGACCAGCCGCCGAATAACTGGTTGTCGACCTTCGGAGGCTCGGCGTGGAAGTTCGATCCGGCCACCGGCCAGTGGTACTACCATTATTTCTATGCCGCTCAGCCGGATTTGAACTGGCGCAATCCCGCCGTGAAGGATGCGATGTTTGATGTAACCCGCTGGTGGTACAAGCGGGGCGTCTCCGGGTTTCGCCTGGATGCGGTGGACACGCTGTTCGAAGATCCCGACCTGAAAGACAATCCCGTACTTCCGGGCAAGAATGCTTTCGGCGACCCGATCGAGAAGAACGTCTACAACACAAAGTTGCCCGAGGTGCACGAGGTGCTGCGCGGCTTGCGCAGCGTGGCTGACGAATATAACGCGGTGCTGATCGGCGAAACGTGGACCCGCGACATCGCCGAGTTGAACCGTTATTACGGGCAGGACAATAACGAACTGCAGCTTCCCATGGATTTTCTCTTTACCATGGTCAACAAGCTTTCACCGGCAGAATTTCGCAAGCAGATTGCGGCGGTGAATTCCGCCACAGGTTGGCCGACGTTCGTCATCAGCAACCACGACATCGTTCGCTCTTACGACCGGTATGGCGACGGCATGCACAACGATCAGATCGCGAAATTGATGGCGGGATTGTATCTGACTCTTCGCGGGACGCCGATCCTGTATTACGGCGAAGAAATCGGGATGAAGACAACGCCGCCGACGCGGAAAGAGGACGTAAAAGATCCGATCGGCCGCACAGGATGGCCCAAGGAAAAGGGCCGCGATGGCGAACGCACTCCCATGCAGTGGGATGAGAGCCCCAATGCGGGGTTCACCAAGGGAACTCCGTGGCTTCCAGTGCCTCCGACTTACAAGACGCACAATGTCGCGGATGAGTTGGGGAATCCGAATTCCGTGTTGTCGTTCTATAAGGCGGTGCTGAAGCTGCGCCACAGCAACCAAGCGCTGTTGGATGGAAGCTATGTTCCGCTCAATGAAAGCGATCAGCATGTGCTGTCGTATTTGCGAGTTTATAAGGATCAGGGAGTGCTGGTTGCTCTGAACATGTCTGGGATGAAGCAGAAGGTGAACCTCGAGTTGAGCAAGAACGGGTACACGTCGGCAACCAGCCTGGTTGCGACTGGGCAGTCTTCGGCGGCTGGCGATGTGGTGATGCTGGAACCCTTCGGAGTTTTTATTGGCCAGCTTTCCAAATAGTTCGGCAGAATTCTGCCAGGCAGGATTCGCTCCCCGAAGCGGATACAGATAGGCGAGGTCAAAGAATGCACGAACTGTCGATTGCGATGGGCATTGTCGACGCGGCCCTGGAAGAAGCCGGGCGCCGCAGAGCACGCGTCAGCGCAGTGCATCTCAGGCTGGGAGCGCTGTCCGGCGTCGTCAAAGATGCGCTTCTCTTCTCCTATGAAGTAGCCTGTCAGGATACGCCGCTGGAGGGATCCAGGCTGATCGTCGAAGATATTCCCGTTGTCGTCTATTGCCTCCCCTGCTGTCAGGAGCGAGCCCTGAAGTCGCTGCAGTCGTTTCGCTGTCCAGAGTGCGGCACGCCGACGATGGACGTGCGCCGGGGCAAGGAACTTGAGGTATTTGCGCTGGAGATCGAGGACGGCGCGGAAATGAACGAGGCGCGAGGAGCGGAGCAGGAATCTGAAGTCCAGAAGTTAGAGGTGCCGAAATGAGCGAGCCGCGTCTGGTCGAAGTGCGACGAAATGTGTTGAAGCAGAACGATGTCATCGCGCGATCTCTCCGTGAACAGTTCCGCGCGGCGGGAGTGTTTGTGGTCAGCCTGGTTTCGAGTCCGGGATCGGGGAAGACAATGTTCCTCGAAAGAACCCTTACACAATTGCAGCCTCATTACCGGGTCGCGGCGCTGGTCGGGGATTTGGCGACAGAGAACGATGCCATCCGCCTGGCGCGCAGCCGGGCGCCGGTGAAACAGATTACGACTGGGACGCTCTGCCATCTGGAGGCAGCGATGGTGCAGAATGCGCTAGCTGACTGGAATCTGCATGAACTCGATTTTCTGTTTATCGAGAACGTGGGGAATCTGGTGTGTCCGTCGTCGTACGATCTCGGCGAAAACATGCGGCTCGTGCTGATGTCGGTGACTGAGGGGGAAGACAAGCCGCTGAAATATCCGACGATCTTCAACAGCGCCGACGTTGCGATCGTGACCAAGAATGAGCTCTCGGCTGCGGTTGAGTTTGACTGGGACGCGGCGCGGGCGAGCATCCAGTCGGTCCGGCCCGGAATGCAAATCTTCCGTTTGTCGGCGAAAACCGGGGAGGGAATGGAAGAGTACTTGAGCTTTCTTGCCCGGCAACTGACCGAGCAGAGAGCGCCGGCGCATAGCTAGTTGAACTGACGGCTTGATCATCGGATCGGCTTCCCGTCATCTTTCCGTCATCCGATCAGAATATTTCTGCGCGGAATCCAACCAGTCCGCTTCTCGTTGCTGGAGCATCCGAGTGTCAAGCTAGAAGAACGATTTTCTAGCCCCTCAAATTCGATGTGCGGACCGAAAAAGACACCTGTGATCAGAGGCGGGCGATGCTATGATGACCGGCGTTCGTCTCGCAAGCGGTGGGAGGGTTAAGAAGGGAACTCATGGCGATCACAGCTCCGAATACATCGGCATCCGCGACGTTGCCGAATGGGGCAACGAGCTACGGGGCGCCGCTGGCGACCGTGACCACGTTGTTTTTCATGTGGGGATTCCTGACGTGCCTGAACGACATTCTGGTCCCGCACCTGAAGCCGATCTTCGATTTGGACTATGCGCAGGTGATGCTGATTCAGTTTGCATTCTTTGGCGCGTATTTTATTTTTTCAATCCCTTCTGCCAAAATCATCGACTGGATCGGATACCAGCGGTCGATGGTGGTTGGCCTCCTCACGATGGGGGTGGGAGCATTTCTGTTTGTACCGGCCGCCAGCGTTCCATCGTTCCCGCTATTTCTGGCTGCATTAATCGTGCTTGCGGCCGGGACCACATGCTTGCAGGTAGCCGCGAATCCTTACGTTACGGTATTGGGAAGGCCGGAGACGGCTTCGAGCCGGCTGAACCTGACGCAGGCTTTCAACTCGCTGGGAACTTTTCTGGCGCCGTTCTTTGGCGGCATCCTGATTCTGAGCGCAGCGCCCAAAACCATGCAGGAAGTCCGTGCCATGGCGCCGGCGGCGCTGCAGGCTTATCGCTTGCATGAGGCAGCAAGCGTAAAGGCGCCCTACGTCGGGTTAGGCATCGCGCTGGTCGTGCTTGCGATCGCGATCGGCAGTTTCAAGCTGCCCAAGATCGAACATGCCCAGCGCAAAATCGGCGAGAAGGTGAATGATTCGATCTGGAAGCATCCGAACCTGATTTTTGGCGCAATCGGCATTTTTGTTTATGTTGGGGCCGAGGTAGCGATTGGCAGTTTTCTGGTGAACTACTTCACGCAGCCCGAGATTGGCGGCTTGACGGAAAAGGCGGCTGCCAGTTTTGTCGCCTTCTACTGGGGAGGCGCAATGGTTGGGCGATTCATTGGGTCGGGTCTTTTGCAGAAGATGAAGACCGGGCAGCTTCTGGGAATCTGCGCCGTCTGCGCTACGGCGCTGGTCGCCATCTCCATGCTGACCACCGGACACACCGCGATGTATAGCATCATCCTGGTCGGATTCTTTAATTCGATCATGTTCCCGAGCATTTTCACGCTGGGCGTGGCCGAACTTGGGCCATTGACTGGCGACGGTTCTGGAATAATGATTATGGCGATTGTGGGAGGAGCAATTATCCCGGTGGCGCAAGGATGGATTGCCGATCATATCGGCATTCACCATGCATTCTTTTTGCCGGTTATCTGCTACCTGTACATTCTGTTTTTCGCGCTGAGCGGATCGAAGCCGAACAGCGAAAGGTTTGCGCGTGCGTGACGGTCCACGCACAATCAGGCAATGGCGGATTTCGGCGTTAGGGCGAATGCTGGGTAGCCACCAGGCTTGGAGGCGAGGGGTAATTGCGAGATAGCTCAGACGGCAACATGGGGTCGGGCAAGAAATCTGGCCAGAAGCCGGCAGTGATCACGCTCAAGACCGTCGCCCAACATCTTGGGCTGACGCCGGGCACGGTTTCCGCCGTTCTGAATGACGCACCTTCGGCGCGCTCAATTCCACAGGAAACGAAGAACCGAATCCACGCGGCGGCCAAGGAACTCAATTATCGGCCAAACTTTTTCGCACGGACTCTGCGCAACAAGCGAACTTATACCATCGGAGTGATTGCCGAGGAGATCGGAGACTCCTATGGTTCGGCGATCATCAGCGGAATTGAGCAGTATTTGAGGAAGCGCGACTATTTTTTCCTGACGGTGGCGCATCGGCATGATTCCGAACTGCTGGAGCGGTACTCGCACATTCTGGCGGAGCGCGGGGTCGAGGGCATCATCACCGTGGATACGACGATCAGCGACACGCCGGCATTGCCGATGGTTGCCGTGGCTGGTCATAGGAAGATCAAGGGCGTCACGAATATTGTGCTGGATCACGAACGCGCGGCGGTGCTGGCGCTCAATTACCTGAAGGAGCAAAGGCATGAACGCGTTGCTTTCATGAAGGGAAATCCGCTGAGCTCGGATTCCAAGGAACGCTGGGAGGGAATCTGTAAGGTGGCCGCGGAGATTGGGATGAAGATCGACCCCGAGCTCACGGTGCAGATCGACAGCGACGATGCCACGCCGATGCTGGGGTATCCGTTTGCCAAGCAATTGTTGGCGCGCCGGAAGCCATTCACAGCCCTGTTTGCCTACAACGATATTTCGGCGATCGGAGCGATCAAGGCCTTGCAGGAGCAGGGACTGCGAGTTCCGCAGGATGTATCTGTCATGGGATTTGACGATATTCCAGGCGCAGCATTTCACACTCCAAGTTTGACTACGGTGCGCCAGCCGCTGGGACGCATGGGAGAAGTGGCGGCCCAGAGCCTGCTCGAGCGCATTGAGGACAAGAAAGAGTATCCTTCGGAAATTGCGATTGAACCTGAGCTGGTCGTGCGAGAATCTACCGCGAGGGCCGCCGGCTCGGACTAGGCTCGCTCCAGTACGCCAGCAAACCCGCTCCCTCTGATTCTCATGCCCCCCATTGAAACATCCCCGAAGTTGGCTTCGGCCAAGGCTCTCACACTCGCCGCCTATGCGTGCTTTGTGCCGATCGGCGTGGTAACCGTGCTTTTGGGCCCTCTGCTGCCGACCCTTTCAACCCGCTGGTCACTGGATTATTCCCAGGCGGGAGCATTGTTCACGGCGCAGTTCCTGGCTTCGACGATTGCGGTGGGCCTGTCGGGAATTCTCGTCTCTCGTTTCGGATTTCGCTTTGCCATTAAGGCGGGGCTTGTGCTGATCGGCATGAGCGTGGCCGCACTGTTGGCCGGTTCGCGACTGCTGGGGATGGTTTGCATTGCGGGCTACGGGGCCGGACTTGGGCTGGCAGTGCCGGCGGCGAATCTGGTCGTGGCAGAGGTGAATCCTGAACGGAGAAGCGCTTCGCTGAATACGCTCAATTTCAGCTGGGGCGTGGGAGCGGTGGCGTGCCCATTTCTGGTTGCGGCGGCGGTGAGGATCCACCGCGTGCCGTCGCTGCTGCTGTTCGTGGCCGGACTCTCAGTGGTAGTTGCGATCGCTATTGCGGCGATGCCGGCGTCCATTGTTGAACCTGCAAGCGGCCGCGCTGCGGAAGGAAAGAAGAGTCTGCAGTTCAGTTGGAGAAATCGAGCTCTATTGGTTCTGGTAGCGCTGTTTTTCATTTATGTCGGGACGGAAAACGGTTTCGGGGGATGGGTCGCATCTTACGCGAAAAGCCTGGGAACTCTGACGACAACCATGGCCCTGATGACGCCTTCCTTTTTTTATGCTTCGCTGACGCTGGGAAGGTGGGCAGCGCCGCTGGCACTGCGTAGCATCGAGGAGGTCAGACTTGCGCAGGGCGGGCTGCTCCTGGCATGCGCCGGTATGACGGGGCTGCTTCTGTCGCATTCGTTGGTCGCGGTCGCCCTGAGCACTTTTCTGGCTGGGCTGGGACTTTCCAGCGTCTATCCGATTACGATTTCGCTGTTGTCGCGTGAATTTGGCGCTGACGCCTCGCGGGTAGGGTCGCTTATGTTCACGATGGCGAATCTGGGAGGCAGCTGCCTCCCCTGGCTGGTGGGAGTTTCGTCGAGTCAATTGGGCGCCCTCAAGGCCGGACTGGCCGTGCCACTGGTCGGCGGCGTCGTGATGTATGGTCTGTTTTTGCGAGACTGGAAACCGGCCCGTCTTGAGCAGCCGGCATGAGTAATGCACTGGCGGTCATGCGTGCAGCCATTTCCAGCTGCGTCGTCTAGGTGCGCAACATTTTTGCTGCCAGCCGCGAGAGCCGGACTAACCGGTACAGCGGGAATAGCGCGGCAGGAAGTTCGACGGCTTCCCATTCGCCGGAGCCGGGAGTGAGGATCAGGCGCTGCAAGAAGCGGCGGCGGTCGGCTTGTCTTTCGCGCAATCTCATCATCAGCCGAAAATATGCGAACGATTCCACGTTGTAAGGAGTCTCTCTGACGATGTAAGTCTGAATCTCTTCGGCGAGGGATGGCGTTACCGCGTCTCCGGTAAGACCCGCTCTCGATGCGGCGTCCGGAATGCCGGCTCCCAAGAGCCCATTCGCCATCAACATTGAAACATTCAGGATGCGCGCGACTCCTAAAGCGCGGGCCTGGGATGCAATCCATGGCCAATTCAAATTGGGCAAAGTCATCAGACGCGCCAGATCGCACAGCCAGATGAGCCTTCCCCAAACGTGTTTGGCGGCATGCGCCGAAAGCACGAGAAACAAATCTTCGTTGGAAAGAGTTCGCATGGACTGACCGGCGACGCTGACCGTGGCTGCACGCTGAAACAGCCCGGGCATGTCGAAGTCGATGGCATAAAACCGGGGCTGAATTGCCCATTGCACTTCGAGAAGATTCGGACCGGCCGTGCCATCGAAGGAACATTCGTATCCGGACTCGAGATACGCGCACTGTTGCGCTTCGGAAAGAGACGTGTGCGGCGTGAATCCGAGTTCGCGCACTGCTTCGCGCACACGGGAAAAATCCTGGGGGCGGATCAACAAGTCGATGTCGCCGGACTGTCGCAGGGCGATATCGCCATACAGAGTTTCTGCCAGGGCCAGCCCCTTGTAAGGAATGGCTTCAATTCGCAGGCTGGAGAGATGATCCAGGACACGAATCAGTTCCCCCGACAATCGCAGAGCTTTGTGCACGTTCAACTGATGGCTCTGCTGTAACGAGCGCATTTCATCGCCTGGCACTGATTCTGCGATGCCCGCCAGCGACTGATGCAGAAGTTGCGATGTGCCATGCCGGTCGGCGAGATCAAGAAGGAATTTCCAGCGAATCGGTTGCTGCAGGAGCGAGCGAAGGCGGCGATGTTTCTCCGTCGCGGGAATTACGGAACAAGCGGCCAGGAGAACCGACCACTCGGGCTCAAGCGTGGCGCTGGTCGCGGGCATTTTATAATCTGGAACCGCGAACTCATCCGGCGTTGCGAAGTCGAGAGCCGCGGAGGTTGGATTCGCGGGCGCGAATTTCACGCGCTTGCGCTGGCCATCGGGGGAAGCGCTCGGATCTGCACCAGGTTCGCAGCGGCACGCTTCTTGTTGAGCATGTTCGCCGACGGAACTCCGGTTCTCGCGAAGGACTTCTGGCAATCCAGAGTCGAGGGACCGCGCATGTTGCCCTCCATGTAGGCGAGGCCGGGACAGCGCGTGCAAGTCGAGACGTGACTGCACGAAGTGCAGGTGGTCAGATCTTTCAACCGGATGGAGCGCACTTCATTCATCTGATCGGAATGGCGCCAGATGTCGACAAAGCGCTGCTGGCGCACATTCCCCGTAGGAAGTGGAAACGCGACGCAGGGAAAAACTTCGCCATACGGAGAAACATAGCAGGCATTGTGGCCGGCGCTGCACGGGGTCGTTTCCAGATCGTCCGCACCGACCGGGGCCGGGATGGCGCAGAACTCGTCCACGTCTTCGACCAGAGCTTTATCGCGAAAGACCTGCCTCAGGGCCTCGGGGTCCACACCCAAACTAAGGGTCGAGCGGTTTCCATCCATCATGGGAGTGATCGTCGGATCGAGAGTACACTCTACGCCGAGTTCCGCGGCCAGCGCGCGTACACCGGGATAGTCCTGCATGTTCTGCGTCATCAGAACGTTGGCGATAATGACTTTCAGCCCCTGCGATTTCAGAAATCGGATGGCTGTGATCGAGCGCTTCAGCGAGCCGGGGATCAGGGTGATGGCGTCGTGAACTTCAGGGCGATGCGAGTAGATGCTGATCTGGATGGACTCGACGTGTAGCTCCTTGAGGCGCTGCGCTTCCCGTTCGCGAATGAGGACGGCGTTGGTCTTGAGCTTGACACAGAACATCAGCCGCCTCGCATGTTCGAGAATCTCGAAGAAATCCTTGCGTAGAAAAATCTCGCCGCCGCTCAATGTGAGAATGAACACTCCCGCTTCAGCCATTTCGTCGAGCAGGTGCTTGATCTCTGCAGTCGTCATCTCGCCGTGGTCGTCATGATCGAGATAACAATGCACGCAACGTTCGTTGCAGCGATAAGTCAGATCGAGGTGGACGCTGAGCGGAACATTCAGCGCTTGCGCTTTCGCGCTCATCTCCTCCATGAGGCGGCTCATCGGATTTCTCCTGTGGGCGAATTGCGCTGCGGAATGGGCTCGTCCGAAATCTGCAAAATCTCGTGGCCGGCAAGCTCGCGGGCCAGAGACTCGGCGTCGAGCAACGCCTCGTTGCGCTCCACTTCGAACTCGGAGCAAATGCGACGGTCGACAATTTCGTCAAGCGGGGTCGCGCCGTCAGCAGCCTGCCATAGGATAGTCGCAGTCTTGTTAAGGGTGAACAAAGTCGAATCGCGGCCGGACATGATCATCATCTCGCCGTCGAGACTGCGAGCGGCCACTCGTGGATTGCGCGAGAGATAGAGGCGGCTCATCGAATCATCTCCCACACCCGTGTGTCGGGCACAAAAGTGAGCCGGGAAACCGGCACGCGGCTGACAAACTCGAAAGCGGAATGGAAAGTCGACTGCACCAGTTCTTCATCTTCGGCGAAAAAGAGCATATTGGCAAGAACGGAGCGCGCCGCCTCGCCGGGGGCAACTGGGTCGATGCGATTCTCCGGACCTTTCGCCAGCAGGTAGAGCGCGGCAATCGGCGCCGAAACATTTTCGCCGATCTTGGCCAGCTCCCCCGTGAATGGAGTGCCGAAAGCAATATAGCCGTCTCCCAGCTTGCGGACATAAGAAATCTCGTCGGTCAGCAAGGTGGCATCTGGAGGAGCCAAGCGCGAGATGGTGGTTTTCCCCGCCCCGGAGACGCCGGCGAATAAAAAAGCCTTGCCGTTGCGGATGGCGCTGGCCGAGTGCATCAGGAAGCCGCCCTGACGGGCCAGAACGAGCGTATGCACGATGCGAAGGACGGCGTCGATGGAATAGGGATTGGCGGACTGGCGAATACGGCCGGTGCGCGACGCGGGCGACCACTCGGCGCGAAAGTCTCCCCGCACCAGCGACCATCGGCCGGAACGGTGGGTCACGCGCACGTCAGCGTCAGGGTCAGACACTGCAAGCGGCGTGAGGTCAACGTCAAATTCGACTTCCGCTCGGTCCGATTCCGTGACGTATCCAGCATAACGGTCTTGCAGCATGGCGACAAACCCAGGGTCGGTGGTGTTGACACGCACGGGCATGCCTCCGATTTCAATCACGAGGCTGAGGCGCTCGACTTCGGCAGTCAATTCTGGCAAGGGACGCTCTGCGGACCAACAACGCGATCGCTCGAATTTCGAACAGCGCAACGGCGGCGGATGTTGTGTACCCCCGCAACGATATGGGCAACGAGCTCCGAATGCCGGAATAATGTCGCGGCAGCGCGGTCGGAACGGCGAAGACTTCTGCCCGGCTCGATGCCCTTACCGCTCCTCAGGATCAAGGCGACTCTGCCCAGCACGGCCTTCTCCGAAATAGGAGAATCGGCGCGGCGTAGTGCGTCTCCCTGGGTCTGTACCGTCCCGGCGCCGCGCGCGTCTGTTTTCGTTTCCATCCGCGTCGCTCCCACTCGCTTGGTTACCACGCGATGAACAACGAACCGGTCTGCACAGCGAAACAAAACAATGTCTCCTTCGGCGACATCAACACCGTCAGCACGCTCGATTATGAGAGTATCGCCGGGCCAGATTGTGGGCAACATACTCAGGCCAGTGGCGCGCACGCGCAGGCTGCCGCAGCAACCCAGTATTTCGGCCGCCATTTCGCATTTAAGAGCACGCCTGTCGAAGGTCAACGCAGAAGAATTCATGACGCCTTGGTGTTCCCCGCGCAGCTGGCTTGCGTAATACTTATTTTTCCACACGAAAGCGCCGAGGTCACAAACACCTGCTCGTGGCGGAAGGCTGGCTTCTCGTAAGGTTTCTTGGCAACGGTCGTGCGCGGAGTATCAGAGGATGAATCTTTCATAGTCATAGGAGAACCTATCTCTCAGTGCGTCTTCTTGAGTATGCCTATTGTAAAGCAGATTGCGAGGCCTGTACGGCGCAACCGCCTGTGCCAGAGGTTCCGCAAGTCTGATTGGTTTGGGTCGAATAATAGATTTGAGACGCCCCGGCGAGTTCGGCCGGCGGGACCGTGTTATCCATGATAATCCCACTAGTGCCGCCGGCGGCGGCCAGGCTGGCCGTGGCAAGCGTTCCCACATTCAGCCACGAAACGGAACCATCCTTGGTCGCAACGCCTACAGTTGTACTCCACGTGGGAGGCGTGGATCCCGACGTCCCAGGCGTGTTGACATCCTCGATGTTGCCGTTGCTGTCCAGGATTTCCTGGTGCAAAGCGTACGCCTTGGTCGCCGCCCAGGGAGCGTGCCCGGCGGTCTGAGGGCCCTGATTCACCCAGGTCAACCCAGTCGTGCCATCGCTAGTACCTCCACCTATCGCGATGGCCCAGGCGGGAGCCGTGGCGCCGCTCGTGCCGGGGGTTCTGGCCACTTGCACCTGGAAATGGTCGTCCATTATCTCTTGCCCTACCACGTAAGCGGTTGCAGCCGTCCAGGCCTTGTTCGCAAAGTTCATGATGCAGCCGCCTGAGGCGCACGAATTGCCGTTTCCGCTGGCTTTGGCGCTGGCAAAAATCCACTCGGAGGTGACTGAGGATATGTTCGGGTTGGGAACGTCACTCACCGGAGAGCACCCGGCCGCGCTGCTGGCCAGCGTAGGCCCTGTAGCCAGCAACTTGAACACTCCCTTGGTAATCGTGATCTGGTAGAGCGTCGGATCTCCGCCGGTGTTGCCACAAACGAAGAGGCTTCCCGTCGCATTCGTCGATGTCTCATAGGCGCCGTCCAAAGCCCCCTCATACAGAGGGTTCGGAGTCGTCAAAGTGCTGCCGACTCCTACAGTCTGTCTTGTAGGCTTTGCTCCAGAGGCGAACGTGGGAGTGAACTCGTAGACCGCGGCGCATGGGCCCGATGAGCAGGAGGTGCTCGCATCATTCGAGGAAAAGACGTAGATCAGTTCCGCAGTCGAGTCCACAATCGGAGCGGCGACGAGACCGGTTTCATGATCGACCTGGGCGGACCTTGTTGCCACGCCGGTGCTGCTATTCACGCGATAGAAATAGCCGCCGTAATCTCCCACAAATACGTCGGTCGATGCGAAGTCGTAGACAGGGCTTGAGAGGGAGGTCGGGTCAGCTGGATAGACCTGGACGGGGAACCCGCCGGTCGTCACCTCGGCCGGTGTGCCTCGAAACACGCCGGTAATTTTGTGCAGCCAGCCAAGTGCACCACCAACCCAAAGAGTGTCGTGCGTGTAGTCGACGAAGACAGAGGACGTAGTGTCATTAATCTCCGTCCCCTGGCCGTCGACTATGAAAACCTCGGTCATGCAGGGCGCGACGCAAGCGCGATACGAACTAAGACCCACCGGAACAAGGGTCGACGGGGAAGTCACGGACTCAGTGGCCGAGGAGGCCCACTTCAAAAGGGTCACGATTCCGAATCCACCGTCAGTCTGGACGAAGGCCACCTGCTTGCCGTCTTCGGAAACAACCGGAGACGTCAACATCTGGCCCCCGGTGTTGTAGGCCCAATAAACCTGAGGAACAGTTCCGCTGCACCCGGAGTAAAGGTTGTCGTAGGCTACGATGCTGGCCTGGCCCGATGTTCCCTGCAGCCCGGTGCCGAAGACCACATAATCGGGCTTCGCGTTGCGACCGCAGTTCCAGCTGTTGGTCAGGTAAGAATACTTCGCGGGAAAATTGCCAGCGCCGGCGCTGGCTCCGCTGCCCAGATTCTCCGACCAATCTGCATTCTGTTGCTGGCTCCCGACGCGCGAGGATACGGGATACGTGGCCGCATGTGCTGCCTGCTCCGCCAGAGCGCGGCTCATTTTCTGGCGATACCACTGCTGCCAATAGCGAAGGTCACCGCCCACACGCTGGGCCTGCTCCGCCGTTCCGGGCTGCGAAAAGATGACATGCTGGTGAGTCCAGTCGGTGGGCAACCCTTCTGGGGTGGGCTCGGCCGCATGGCCGGTCAAAAACCATCCCAAGGCGGCCAGTCCCAATAATCCTGTGCCAAACCGAACGAGGCGTGCGGTAGTTCCTGTCATTCGAGCTGCTCCCTGGCGCGATAAATCGTGACGCGATCGATGGAATCGATGGAGAAGTTTGTTGAACACAGTTCGTCTCTTCATTTCAAAAGCCGCCCGTAAAAGCGTAGCCGGGACTATCCATAGCTTCCCTCGCGGACCTCGCGGACCGCGATGTTGCGAGATGAAACGTCACCAAATCGCAGGCTGGACGCACATCTCCGATTGGTGAAGGCTGGAATGGCCGAAATTCTACTCCTTCTCAATAGGTCTGCGCAATCTTCCTTTGCACAGCCGGTTTCGGTGACTCCATTTCGCTTAAGACGGATTTCAATCCTGCCAAGCCGAACAAAAAATGCGGAACCAGACGCGCTTCACCGTTAAGATAATTCATCCGATCTTGTCCCCGGTTCGCGCAAGAGGGCCGACTATGACATGATCAATATGACATCGATGAATATGGCATGACCACATGACCAGAAGATAAGGCGGATTGAGCCCGCAGACCCGACACAGGCTTAAGAATCCTTGGATGGATACGGAACGGAGAGGTAGCGGAACAAATGGAACAGGCCGTGAGTACGAATGACGCCAGGCATGTGCTGACGTCGGAGGAGATCGAGAATCTGGCCCGCGATGGAGCGCAACCGGCGGAGACGCTGATGAACGTCGTGGCCCTGATCGCCAAACGGTTTAGAACCGACGTTTGCTCGGCCTACCTGCTGGAGCCCGATCGCGGCAACCTGGTGTTGGCGGCAACCGTTGGACTGCGCCGGGAGTGCATCGGCAGTCTTCGGATGGCCGTACACGAAGGACTTACCGGTCTGGTGGCTGAGCAAGTCCGGCCAGTCGCGGTCAGCCAGGTCAAGAGCCATCCCCGCTTCAAGTATTTCAAGGAGGCAGGCGAGGAGGCCTACCAGTCATTTTTGGGAGTTCCCCTGGTCGATCGGGGCGTGCTGCAGGGCGTCCTGGTAGTCCAGACCCTCGAGGCGCGGGTTTTCAGCGACGACGAAATTCGCATGTTGACCGAGGCGGCCGCGCAACTGGCCCCGGTTGTCAGTGAAGCCCGCACGCTCGATCGCTTCATCGCACCGCTTCAGGAGCGGCTGTGGGCACTGGCGCGCAATCTGTGGTGGAGTTGGGATCACGACGCCTCCAGCCTGTTCCTTGATCTCGACCCGGCCCGCTGGAACGATCTCAACCATAATCCGGTGGCGTTGCTGGGAGAACTGCCGCTGGCCAAGCTCGAGGCTCGCGCCACCGAATTGATGCTGCACAGCCGCGTGAACTATGCCTATCGCCGGCTGCTGGAGTATCTGGGATCGGATCGCACCTGGGGCACTCGGCATGCCGCTGTTTTGCGGCCACATCCGGTCGCCTACTTCTCTGCCGAGTTTGGCATCCATGAATCACTGCCGGTTTATTCCGGCGGATTGGGAGTGCTCGCCGGCGATCACATCAAGAGCGCTTCCGATCTCGATATTCCCCTGGTCGGCATTGGATTGTTTTACGGGCAGGGCTATTTCCGCCAGCGCCTCGACCTCACTGGATGGCAACGGGAAGAATATCTGGAAACGGATGTCAATCATTTGCCCATGGAAGTGGCCATCGGCAAAGACGGAAGGCCAGTCGCGGTCGAAATTGAAACCCGCAGTGGCCGCATCCAGGCTAAAGTCTGGCGCGTGAAAGTAGGACGGCGCGACCTGCTGCTGCTCGATTCCGACGTGGAAGGCAACGCTCCCGAGGACCGCGAGCTGACCTCGCGTTTGTACGGCGGAGACTTGCGGATTCGGATTCGCCAGGAAGTTCTGCTGGGAGTGGGCGGATTGCGTGCCTTGCAGGCTCTGGGAATTTCGCCCGGAGTTCTGCATCTGAATGAGGGCCACAGCGCGTTCGCTGTGCTGGAGGCCATCCGCATGCGGATGGAAGAAGAAGGCATCGCCTTTGACGCCGCCGTGCCACGAGTTTCCCGCGAAGTCGTCTTCACCACTCATACCCCGGTGCCCGCCGGGCACGACCGCTTCGATGCGGCGCTGGTCGAGGAGCATATCGGACCCTTGCGCGAAGCGCTCGGTCTTTCGCAGGACAGCCTGCTGGGGCTGGGCCGCGAGAATCCTTCGAACCACGACGAACTTTTTTGTATGACGGTATTGGCGCTGCGGCTTTCGCGGCGCGCCAATGCCGTGTCGGCGCTGCACGGCGAGGTCTCGCGCGCCATGTGGACCAATTTGTTCCGCGGCAAGCCGGAAGACGAAGTTCCGATCGGCCATATTACCAACGGCGTACACGTTCCTTCGTGGCTGGCGCCGCAGATGTTTCGCCTCTACGATCGCCATCTGGGTCCCGGATGGCACCAGCGCAGCAGCGAAGCCAAAATCTGGGAAGGCATTCAGAACATCGACGACGGAGAATTGTGGGAGGCGCATCTCAATTTGAAGTCGCAGCTTCTGGAATTCGTCCGGCGCCGCGCCGTCGCGCAAGCCGAGCGGCGCGGTGAATCGGAGGAAGTCCTCGAACGCCTGGAACGCACCTTGAGCCCGGATGCGCTCACCATCGGCTTCGCCCGCCGCTTCGCAACCTATAAGCGGGCCAATCTGATCTTGAAGGATATGGAACGGCTGGCCGCGATGGTGAATGATCCGAAGCGTCCCCTGCAGTTCGTGTTCGCCGGTAAGGCGCACCCGCTCGACGAGCCCGGCAAGCGCGTCTTGCAGCAGATTGCCGAACTGATGCGCGATTCGCAGTTTGGCGATAAGTTCGTTTTTGTCGAGGACTACGACATCAACGTCGGCCGCCACTTCGTGCAGGGCGTCGACGTGTGGCTCAACAATCCACGACGGCCGCAAGAGGCCTCCGGCACCAGCGGTCAAAAAGTGGTGCTGAATGGGGGATTGAATCTCTCCGTTCTTGACGGCTGGTGGGCGGAAGCCTACGACGGCATGAACGGTTTCGCCATCGGCACCGGACGAACTCACGCCAACGTCAACGTTCATGATGCCCGCGATGGGGAAGATTTACTGCGCACGCTCCGCGAGGAAGTGATTCCGCTGTATTACCAGCGCGACCGCGATGGCCTTCCCCGCGGCTGGATTCGCCGTATGAAACGCGCCATCCGCACGCTGGGCTGGCGTTTCAGCGCCGATCGCATGGTGATGGATTACACCACGAACGGATATGTGCCCGCCGCAGGAGGAACGTCCAGCGACATGCGAGCCAGTTCCTGAGCGTTCTTTGAAATTGTGATGCCAGGTTATTTTCTGTACGGCAACGCCGGGCTCGCAACTTGTGGACGGGATTGCAGCGCCTCGCGAATCATCTTTCTGGCCTGCTCAAGTTCGGTTCCTGAAAGCTCGAGTCGTGGCGGCCGCACGCGGGAATTTCCCATCCCAACTTCCGCCTGCGCTAATTTGATCAGCTGCACGAACTTCGGAACAGTGTCCATCCGAAGCAACGGCAGGAACCAGCGGTACAGCTCGAAAGCCGCGTCACTCTTGCCATTCAGGCCGCAGTTGAACAAGTCCACAGATTCCCGCGGCATAGCGTTGGCGAGGCCCGCGATCCACCCAGTCGCCCCAGCCCCAATCGCTTCGAGCACAGCGTCATCCACGCCGACCAGGATTTCAAGCCGCCGGTCAAGCAAAGTGCGAATTGCAAACACTCGCCTGACGTCGGTGCTCGACTCCTTGACTGCTGCGAGATTCTCGTGTTCCCTTGCCAGCTCTTGCATCTGTTCCGGGAGAAAATCCGTTCCATATGCAACCGGATTGTTGTACAGCATGCAGGAAAGCGGCGTGGCTTCGAATACGGCAGCGACGTGAGCCTTCATTTCGCGCCAGTCGCCCTTGTACACATACGGAGGCAAGACCATCAGGCCATCGCAGCCCAGGTCTGTGGCGGCTTGCGCGAGAGCGACTGCTTCAGAAGTTGTGAGCGACGAAATAGCCGCGACGAATGCTCCGCGGCCGTCAATCGCTTTGGCGCAGGTTCGCAGAATTGCCGACTTTTCGTCGAACGCCAGCGCTGCCCCTTCGCCCAGCGAGCCGAGAGCAACGATCCCCGTGCAGCCGTTGTCGAGAAGCCAGCGGCAGTGTTCGGCCATGAAGCCGTGATCGACGCTGAGATCGCCATTGAAACAGGTTGTAATCGCCGGCATCACGCCCTTCCAGATGGTCGAAGAACGATTCATTGTTTACCTCTGCTGACCGCGTTGCGTTCGGTTTCCTGGTGTGTGTAAAGGGCTGCAAGGTTTTCCACGCGGGCCGGAAACACTGGAGGCCGAACCGAATCCGGCTTCCAGTTGAAAAGAAACTCGGCCGCCGGTCCGCACACTCTTCCCTGGCACGGACCCATGCCGCACCGCGTATGCAACTTCGCACCTCGCCAAGATGCATGCGCTTGTAATCGCGAATAGGTTACATCCTCGCAGCGGCAAACGACGGTTTCGGCGGAAGGTAAGCGGGCCAACTGTGGACGCAAGCGAAATGTTCGATCCAGAATTTCCGCGAAACGCCGCGCTCTTCGCCGCTTCCCAAATAGTGCTTTCGCCTCCGCGATCCTGCCTGTGGCGGCGAGGCCGGCAATCTGCCCTTCGATCAGCGACAATTCAACTCCTCCGATTCCAGTCGGTTCGCCGGCGCAAAAAATACTCTCAGCCGACGTTCTCTGGAATTCGTCGACCTTCACATAGCCGCCGTTTACTTCGCAGCCCAGCAACATCGCCAACTCCGCGTTGGGAACGAGATGGAAACCGCAAGCCAGATAATCGCATGGAATCGTCGTAGACTTTCCCGCCCGCGAGATAGTGACGCTCTCAAGCGCCTGCCGCCCGTGAGCCGCCACTGGCCAACTATTTGCCGCGAACGGAATTCCGATGAGCTCCCGCTTGAGTTTCAATCCCTGCGCAATCTTTCCCGGATCGCTCAACAGCGCAACTCCGAACTTTGCCATGCTGCGCCACGACGCCTGCTCACAAATAATCGGAATCTCCGCTCCATGCTGGCGAAGGTATGCGGCCACGGCGAGCAACAGCGGGCCACTCCCGGCAACAACGACTCGCTTGCCGCGGACCGGGAGTCCGCTCTTGACCATCGCCTGCAATCCGCCAGCGCCCATCACGTTCGGAAGCGTCCAACCGGGGAACGGATGAAAGCGCTCCCGCGCTCCAGTCGCAATCACCAGAGCTCGGTAATGCAGTTCGTATAGAATGTCAGACCCTTCAGCCAGAAGAACGCCGGGTTCGGGCTGATGGAATACTCGCGTGCCGCACAGTTTCGTGATCGGAGCAGTCTCCAGCAGATTGGTCCAGCGCGCGGCGTCGGGTGCTCGCGTACCTCCATAGTCTGCGCGCCAAATCTGTCCGCCGGGCGCACGGTTGTCGTCGACGGTCCCAACCCGCGCGCCACCCTCCGCGGCACGGATCGCAGCCGATATGCCCGCCGGGCCCGCCCCGACTATCAAGATCTCGAAACGCTGCGACGAAATTTTATCCATCGGTTCTTACGTCCATGCCGGTCTCACAAACGATCTGGCAGCTTCGGCAATGCGGAACTCCGTTGATGGCCACGCGGCATTCAAAGCACACGCCCATCCCGCACAACGGCCCGCGTGGTTCGCCGGTCACCGATGTTCGGCAGGCCTGCCCGGCCATCACCATGGCCACCGCGACGGTTGCGCCCGAGGGCACTGAGACCGCGAGACCGTTCACCATAACTGTTACATGGCTAGGCATGCGCGTGTTCCTTCGCGGCGCGCGAGGGCAAGTAGGGCTCGATTGAGATCTCAGCTTTCGAGCCTGTGATCTGATCTGCCAGAATCCTCGCAGTTCCGAGCGATGACGTGATTCCTAGTCCCTCATGTCCGGTTGCGAGGAAAATTGACGGGTCGGGCGGCCAGGGACCAAGCAGCGGCAGTTTGTCGGGCGTGGCTGCGCGAAATCCCGTCCACGTGCGCACCGCGGAGATCGGCCCCAAGCCTGGCATATATTCCCGCGCTCGCTGTAACATCCGCGTGAGCAGGGCATAATCGACCTCCTTATGCTCCGCTCCATATTGCCGCGACGAACCAATCAGAATCTGGCCCGTCTGCCGAGGCTGAACGTTGAATGCGACCGAATCGCTCGTGACCGCGTGAGCACTCTTCAGATATCCAAGCTCGACCAATTGATGCCGAAGAAATCCCGGATAACGATCGGTGATCACCAGATGACCCTTGCGCTTCTTGATTCCAATTCCGGGAGTGAGTGCGTCTGCATCTGCTCCAGCTGCGTTTACGATGATTCCTCCGCGAACTTCTGAGCCGTCAGAGAGCGCAACGCATCCCTGACCGATCTGCACAACCGCCGCGCCCAGCCGCAGCTCCGCTCCTCGTTTCTCTGCGCGTTCCATGAGAAACCGCGCCGCGCACGGTGGATACAACACCGCGTCCTCTGAAACTAAAAGTCCGCCGGCCATGCCCTCGCGCAGGTTAGGCTCGATCCGCTTCAAACTCTGTGCGTCGAGCACCTCCGTGGGGACACCTCGCGCTGAATAATAATCGTGCTTGCGGCGCACTTCAGACATTTCCTCTTCGTCCGCTGCAACCCAGATCGTCCCGCATTGTTCGTATTCGATATCGCTGGGCAACTCACGCCGGAGCGCCTGCCAGAGTTGCTGCGAATATTTCGTCAGCGCGAACTGGGCTTCGGAGTCGTCCATGACCACAATGTGCCCCATGCCCGCGGCTGTGGCGCCGCCACCAACAAACTCGCGGTCAACGACCGCGACCGACATGCCCCGGCGCGCGAATTCGTCCGCACAGGCTGCGCCCACAATCCCGGCGCCGACGATCACCACATCAAAAGACGCGTCGCTCATGTGTCTGGCTCAGCCGCGAATGCCCATGCAGAACGGATCCCGCGGATCGAGCACCAGTTCGGCTTCCGCGTTCACGAACGCCGATCCTCTGATACTGGGATGGATTTTCCCGTCGCGCACGTGCACGCTCCCTTCAAACACGCTACCCACAATGCTCTCCTGCTTCCAGATTTCCCCTTCGCGAATTTTGCCGTCGGCATAAAGGCAAGCCAGCTTCGCGCTGGTTCCGGTGCCGCATGGAGACCGGTCATACGCTTTGCCGGGACACAGCACAAAATTCTTGCTATGAACTCCCGGCACTTGCGATGGCGCAAAAAGTTCGATGTGATCGATCTCTTTACCGTTCTCCCCCGTAATGCCGCTCGCGCCCAGCGCCTGCCGGATCGCCCAGGTAAAGGCCGTGAGTTCTTCAACATTCCCAGGCGTCAACTCGATCCCGTGATCGCGCACCAGGAAAAACCAATTTCCTCCCCAGGCAACGTCGCCGTGAACTTTGCCATATCCGGGAACCGTCACCGCTACGTTTGCCGCGCTGCGAAAGCTGACAACGTTGTTGACGGTCACCTCGCCGCTCTCATGCAAAGTTGCGCTCACCGTTCCCACCGGAGTCTCGATTTTGTGCTCTCCCGGCCCCATGCGTTTCATGTGCACAAGTGTCGCCACCAGTCCGATCGTTCCGTGGCCGCACATTCCCAAATAGCCGACGTTATTGAAAAAGATGACTCCCGCGGCACACCTGCGATCGACAGGTTCGCACAGGAGTGCGCCCACCATCACGTCGGAGCCGCGCGGTTCGTTCACGACGGCGGAGCGAAACTCGTCGTAGCCGACGCGAAAGCGTTCGAGCCTCTCGCTCAGCGGACCGCTCCCCAGGTCAGGTCCTCCGCTCACCACCAGGCGCGTCGGCTCGCCTCCGGTATGCGAGTCGATCACGCGAACTCTCCGGCATGTGCCAGGTGTCATCACCAAATCAGTGTATGCAATCGCTGCCCCGATTGCACCGTGATCGCCGGAAGCCGTCCTCGGCGGCAGCCACAACGCAGCGCATCCCTCGTTGTGGATCGGGTGAGTTATCCTTTGGTCAGCCGGCGCAGAAAGGTCTGGGACGGAGATGAAGATGAAACTGGAAAAATCTCTTCTGAAAGCGTTGCCCAAGGTCCTGCTCCACGAGCATCTCGACGGAGTGTTGCGTCCGCTTACCGTAATTCAACTGGCCGCGGCCGCCAATTATTCGGACTTACCCACCAGCGATCCCGAAGCGCTCGCGCAATGGTTCCATCAAGGCGCGAACCAGGGAAGCCTCGCCAAGTATCTGGAAGGTTTCCGGCACACCATCGCCGTGATGCAAACCGAAGAAGCTCTCGAGCGAGTCGCGTACGAGCAAGCCGAAGATCTCAGCCGCGACGGCGTCGTCTATTACGAGACGCGCTTCGCGCCCATCTTTCACACCGCCCGCGGATTGAGCCACCAGCAGGTGGTTTCGGCAGTGCTCAAGGGCATGGCGCGTGGTCGCCAGGAGTTCGGCATTCAATCGGGACTGATCATCTGTGCCATGCGCAACATGAATGTCTCCCTCGAGATGGCCGAGCTCGCGGTCGACTTCCGCGAGCGCGGAGTCGTGGGCTTCGATCTGGCGGGCGAGGAAGGCGGCTACCCGCCCAAGAAACACGTCGACGCGTTTCATTACATCCAGCGTGAAAATTTCAACATTACGGTTCACGCGGGCGAAGGGTTCGGAAAGGAATCGATCTGGCAGGCGATTCAGTACTGCGGCGCCCACCGCATCGGCCACGGAACGCGCCTGATCGACGACATCGCGGTCGCCGACGGCAAGGCGGTCAAACTCGGCGACCTCGCGCAGTATGTTCTCGACAAACGAATCCCGCTCGAAATCTGCCTGATCAGCAATGTCCACACCGGGGCGACGCCAAGCCTCGAGCAGCATCCCTTCAAAATTCTCTATCAGGAAAAATTCCGGGTTACCCTCAATACCGACAATCGCCTGATGAGCAACACTTCAATGACCCGCGAATTCGAAGCCGCGTCAGAGACTTTCGGTCTTACCGTCGACGACTTCGAAAAAATCACGATCAACGCGATGAAGAGCGCGTTCCTGCCCTATGCGAAGCGCTGCGATCTGATTTATCAGACGATCAAGCCTGGATATGCCCGGATACGAGGAAAGACTACGAAATAACGGCGGAGAGGCTCGCGCGTGCTTACGTTCTCTGCAGGCCGCCCAGTCCGGTAAGAGCCGCGACAATTGCGCCCGACCACTGTGCGATTTCGTCCTCGCGCAGCGTCCGCTCCTCCGACTGAAATTTCACTCGCAGCAGGATCGAATATTTTCCCGCCCCGATCGAAGCCCCGCGAAAAATCTCCGCCGGCTTGAACTCGCGCAACTCCGCCACTGCCGCCGCCAAGACGGCGCTCTGCATTTGCTCAAACGAAACTTCATCGCCAAACACAAATGAGAAATCCCGCACCACTGCCGGGTATTTTCCGAGTGGAGCGAACCCTGGCAGGCGCAGACCGATCCTATACAACTGTTCGAGATCAAACTCCGCCAGGAAGACCTCCTGACGCAACTTGCGCGCTCCAGTTGCTTCGGGGTGAACCTGGCCAAACTGCGCGACCACCGCGCCATTCACCAGCGCCCGCGCCGAACGCCCGGGATGAAAATATTCCGCCGTCTCCCGCTCGTATTTCACTTCATTCGCAAACAGCGCCAGCAGATTCTCCACATCCCCTTTGAATCCGCGGAACGTCTCGACTGCAGCCGCCTGTTCGCCCTTGCTGACGTCCAGGGCGCCGCCGGCCGGCAACGCATTCTTCACCCAGTCCGACGTTGCGCCCAGACATACGCGCCTCGGCTCAACCCGCCCCTCCGCGGCTGACTCATAGACGCTGCCGATTTCAAACAGCCGCGCCTCGGCCACGTCGCGATTCAGATTCCACGCCAGCATGTCGAGCATGCCCGGCACCAGCGATGTCCGCATCACCGACGCTTCTTCGCTCTGTGGATTCTCCAGTTCGAGCACCTTCGCTCCCGCCGCCGAAAATCTTTCCGCATCCGCATGCGAAATAAACGTGAGCGACAAAGCCTCGTTGTATCCCAGGGCCAGCGCCCGCTTGCGCAAAGCTGCGTCGATCGGCATGTGCGGCAGTTCAACCACGGCGCCGCTGTAGGCGGGCAGCGTGTTCGAGAACTTGTCGTAGCCGTGCAGGCGCGCGATTTCTTCAATCACATCGATTTCTCGCTCCACATCGAGCCGCCAACTCGGGATGTTTACCCAGAATCGCGCGTCGTCCTGGCCTTCGGGAATCATTGTGAAGCCCAGCCGCTTCAGCAGCCGATAAATCTGTCCCGCGTCCAGGTTCCCGCCGAGAATCCGCCTTACTTCAGAGACATGCAGCAGCACGGGCGCCTGATCCATCTTTTTCGATACGACATCGAGGACATCGCCTTGCAACTCACCGCCGCCCGAATCCAGAATCATTTGCGCGACCAGGTCGCACGACAAAATCGTCGATTCGAAATCTGCGCCGCGCTCGAAACGGTGCGACGCGTCAGTGTGCAGCCCATGCCGCCGCGACATCTTGCGCACCGTTCCCGGATCCCACCACGCCGATTCGATCACGATGTTCCGGGTCTTCTCCGTGATCATCGTGTCGTAGCCGCCCATTACTCCGGCGAGGCCGACCGGCTTTTTCGCGTCGCAGACGACGAGATCTTCCGTAGTCAACTTGCGCTCCACGCCGTCAAGCGTCTTCAGCACTTCGCCGGCGCGAGCCTTGCGAACGATGATCTTCCCGCCCTCGAGCAGGTCCATGTCGTAGACGTGCGTCGGCTTGCCGATCTCCCAGAGAACATAGTTGGTGGCGTCGACAGCATTCGAAATCGGCCGCTGATCAAGCAGTTGCAGCCGATGCGCAATCTTCTCCGGCGGCGGCTTGATGCCCGTCCCGCGAATCACCCGCGCGGAAAAGCGTGGGCAAAGATTCGGCTCTTCCACAACGATCGGAAACGCCGCACCCGGCTCCGCACTGGGTGCCCCATTTCTCGCGTTTGTTGCGAGAAGTGGGGATTTTGCAGCCACCTCTTTTAGGGGCGCGTCGTAGACCGCCGCCGCTTCTCGCGCCACGCCGTAATGATTCATCGCATCGGGACGATTGGTCCCGATCTCCATCTCCCAAACGGTGTCAGAACCTGAACCGCTGACTCCCTCAACCGCGATCCCAACATTAGTCAAATCCTCCGCAAGCCGCCGGTCATCGACCGAGAGGTCAACATAGTCGCGAATCCATTGTGGAGAAAGTTTCATGAATAGTTTTGGCTGTTAGCTTTTGGCTCTTAGCTAAAAGCCAAGAGCTAATAGCTAAGAGCTGCTTTACCCAAACTGCTCCAAGAACCTGACATCCCCCTGGAAGAACAACTGAATGTCATCCACGCCGTACTTGAGCAGCGCGAGCCGGTCCACGCCCATGCCGAAGGCGAATCCGGAAACTTTTTTCGGGTCGTAGCCGTTGTCTTTCACGAACTCAAACACGTTGGGATCGACCATGCCGCACCCGAGCACTTCAATCCATCCAGTCTGCTTGCACGGGCGGCACTGCGCGTTGTCCGGCCCACGTTTCCCGCTGCCGCCGCAGATGAAGCACGTCACATACAGTTCCGCACTCGGTTCGGTGAACGGGAAAAATGACGGCCGGAAGTGCGTCTTCACCGACGATCCGAACAGCGACTTCATGGCGTGATCGAGCGTGCCTTTCAGATCGCCGAAAGTAATGTTTGTGTCGACCGCAAGGCCTTCGATCTGATGAAACATCGGCGAATGGCTGGCGTCGAAGGGATCGTTGCGATGCACCGTCCCCGGAATCACGATACGGAGTGGCGGCCGCTGCTTCTCCATGGTGCGAATCTGCACCGGAGACGTATGCGTGCGCAGCAGCAACCGCTGGCGCAACGGTTTGCCGACTTGATTCGCGATGAACAGCGTATCCTGCGTATCCCGCGCCGGATGGTTCGGCGGAAAATTCAGCGCCTCGAAGTTGTAGTAGTCCGTCTCAACCACAGGACCTTCGGCGACCGAATATCCCAGCTTCTGAAACACCGCAACAATCTCGTGGGAAGTCTTAACGACAGGATGTTCAGCTCCGATCGCCCGCCGGATCCCCGGCAGCGTGATGTCGACCAGGGACGAGGAGAAATACTCGCGCAGAATCGGATAATTCTTTGAAAAGCGTCGGCCCTTTTCGACGTCTTTTTCTACTCGCTCCTTGATCTCATTTAGCTTGGAGCCCACGTCGCGCTTCGAATCTTTCGGGGCACCTTTCAGCCACAGCTCATTGATCTGCGTCAGGATGCCGTTCTTGCGTGCCATCCAGCGATCGCGATAGGCCTTCCAGTCGGAGTCATTCCGTACCGCTTGCCACTCTTGGTCGCTTGCGGAAAGTAGATCAGCAGCGGCCTTCTCCAGCGCCGCCGCCGAATAGTCCGTCAGTTTGGGAACGGTGTATGCCATGACGACGATGCCGCTGAATACGAAAGCGTTGTCATCCTGAGCGCGCCTTTTGCGCGAAGGACCTATGCAACTCCCCGCGGGATGCAGAGATTCTTCGTGTCGCTCAGAATGACAAGATTAAGGGAAAAACTCCAGACGACACGGCCAAAGCCGTGCCCTTCCCGAATCCGCTGAAAATACGGTTTCGCTGAAAATCCGACGGCTGAACGCCAAGAGCTACGCCAGCGCCGTTTTCGCCTGCGTCGCCAGACTCGCAAATCCCGACGGATCGTTTACCGCCAGGTCCGCCAGAATCTTCCGATCCAGTTCGACTCCCGCAACTTTCAGCCCGTGGATGAACTGGTTGTAACTCATCCCGTTCAGCTTGGCGGCGGCACCGATGCGCACGATCCACAACGAGCGGTACTGCCGTTTGCGCTGCTTGCGGCCGGAGTAGGCAAACTTCAGCCCGCGCTCGACCGCTTCCTTGGCGGATCGGTACAGCTTCGACTTGGTGAGGAAGTACCCGCTGGCGCGGTCGAGTATCTTTTTCCGTTTGGCGCGGCGTTTGGTCCCGCGTTTTACACGAGGCATGGTGTTCTCCTTTTTGCTTTCGTTTTATGGCGGCTGGAGGTAAGGACGATTCGCATGAAAGCGATCGAAGGCCTCTTCACACGCCCGAAGCGATGCTCAGTGATCAGTGGCTAGTGGTCAGAAAAACGCCGCTTGGGGGTTTTCTGGCCACTGATCACCGACCACTGGTCACTGCTTCTCACTGGTACGGAATCATCCGCAGCACCTTGGCGAGATCTCCATCGCTCACCAATGCGGACTTGCCCAGCTTGTGCTTCCGTTTCTTGTCTTTCGACGTCAGGATGTGGCGCAGGTGCGAATGCCCCCGCTTCACTTTGCCTGTCGCAGTCTTCTTGAAGCGCTTGGCGGCGCCTTTGTGGGTTTTTAGTTTCGGCATAAGTTCCTCAAGTCAGCCCTCGGCTGTCAGTGTTTTCCCTCTCGCTTCCGGCATCCGATGGCCGCTCAGAAAAGAGCTGTCATTCCGACCCTGAGCGTAGTCGAAGGAGTGGAATCTGCGTTCGCTCTTACGACGCCGGCTTCGCGACCTGCGCGGGTGGCGCATTTGGATTCGGCGCGCTGGCCGCCGTAGGCTTCGGTTTCTCGGCTTTCTTCGGAACCTCGGACTTCTTTGGCGCCAGAATCGCGTGCAGCGTGTTGCCCTCTTGCCGAGGGCGAAACTCCACAATGCTATGCGGTTCCACGTCTTTAATCAGCCGCTCCAGAATCTGGCGTCCCAGCCCGGTGCGCGTCATCTCGCGCCCGCGGAAGAAGATCGTTGCCTTGACCTTATCGCCCTCGTCCAGAAAACGCAGCACATGATTTTTCTTGGTCTCGTAATCGTGGTCGTCCACATTGATGCGGAACTTGACCTCTTTTACGGTGATCGTCTTCTGGTGCTTCTTGGCTTCGCGCTCTTTCTTTTCCTGCTGGTAGAGATACTTCCCGTAATCCATGATGCGGCATACGGGAGGCTGCGCAGTAGGCGAAATCTCAACCAGATCCAGATTTTTCTCGCGGGCTTTCTTGAGCGCTTCGTAAGGCGGCATAATGCCCAGCAACTGCCCTTCGTCGTCAATCACGCGAATTTCGCGTGCCCGAATGCGATCGTTGATGCGGATAAAACGCTTGTCGATACAGTCCTCCCGTGCTCTAAGCGACTGAGAATAAAGAATTATAGCATGACGGCTCTGGATTCTAAGCGGCTGCATGGTTACGCCGATGAACCCAACGACCATGCTACTATTCCGCCATGCGGATCAGCGATACAAGCCCCGCAGCCAGAGCCGTTCAGCTGCACATCGACCGGTCCACCACCGGAGAACAACGTCTCCTCATGGCGTTTGAGATGAGTCTGTTCGCGCGCGATCTTGCTCGCGCCGGGATTCGCCACGACCATCCCGAGTGGACCGATGCGCAGATTGCACGCGAAGTGCTCCGTCTCGCGTTTTTGCCGGATCCCCTGCCACCGGACCTGCAATAATTGGAATCGGTTTTAGGTCGTGAACTATGTGCCGCAATATCAAAATCCTGTTCAACTTTCAGCCTCCCGCGACTGACGACGAAGTCCGCGCTGCGGCCCTTCAGTTCGTCCGCAAGATCAGCGGGTTCAGCAAACCCTCCAAGGCAAACGAAGCCACGTTTCTCACGGCGGTCGAGGAAGTAACGCTGGTGTCGCGGCGTCTTCTGCATTCGCTCGAAACCAGCTCTCCGCCCAAGAATCGCGAAGAAGAAGCGGCCAAAGCAAAAGCACGCTCCGCCGAGCGATTCGGCGCGCAAGCCTGACTCTTCCTGGTGGACGTCGTAGCTTCCAGCTTCCAGCCCACCCGCCACGCAGCCGAGGAGTTAAAACGAGAAACTGGAAAACTTAAACTAATGACTGGAAACTTGACGCTCGCACGACCCTAGCTCTCCAGAATCACCTGCGCGATGGCTTGCTCCGCCGTATGCGAGATCGACAGCGCCGCATGCTTCACCCCAAGCTTCGCGGCGAATTCCGCAGCTTTGCCGTGGAACGTAATATTCGGCCGCCCTCCCGGCATCCTTACTACTTCGCAGTCCCGCCAGCGCACGCCGTGGTTCCATCCCGTGCCCAGAGCCTTCATCGCTGCTTCCTTTGCCGCAAACCGCGCGGCGTAGCGCTCCACGCGGTTCGCCTTGGAGTCGCAATAACGAATTTCCCCGGGCGTAAAGATTCGCTGCAAAAACCTCTCGCCGAATCGTTCAATAGCCTCACGGATCCGAGGAACCTCCGCGATGTCAATGCCCGTGCCAATAATCATGAGAATTCCCAAGCTCGGATCCAGGCGCTGGTTCCGGAAAAATAGGAGCGGCAGTCGGGCGCGATCCTTCAACGATCACGCTGCGATGCGCTCCAGTGCCCCCGCAATCAAATCATCCTGCTCCACAAACACGGTCCGCAAGTCCAGCAGAACGCGTCCTTCTTCCACCCGAGCGACAATCGGCGGATCGGCCGCCCGCAGCCGCGCCGCCAGCTCGTCCGCGCTCAGGCCCGCGCAACTGATCGCGAGCAGGCGCGTAGCCAGCACCGCAGACGGCGCGGCTCCCCCTCCAATGACCGACTCGCCATCAATCACCTCAACCTGCAATTTTGCCGATCGCACACGCTCCGCCAGCGCCTCAGCCCGCCGCCCGATTTCTTCTTTCGTCGCACGCATCATCTTCAGCGTTGGAATCGAGTCATGCTCGCGCTTCACATACGCCAGCAGCGTCGCTTCCAGCGCGGCATAGATCAACTTGTCCACGCGCAGCGCGCGAAACAGCGAATTCGACCGCATCTGCCCCACCAGGTCCGCTCGCCCGCTGATCAACCCGGCCTGCGGCCCGCCCAGCAGCTTGTCGCCGCTGTAAGTCACCACGTCCACGCCGGCGTGCAAACTGTCGAGCACGCCTGGTTCGCCACCGATTCCGAAATTCTGCAAATCAACCAGCGCTCCGCTGCCCAGGTCTTCCATCAGCGGCAAGCCGTGCGCGCGCGCCAACTCGACCAGTTCGCCAGTCGGCGCCTGCTCGATAAATCCCGTGATCTCAAAATTCGACCGGTGCACCCGCAGCAACAACCGAGTCCGCTGGTTGATCGCGGCCTCGTAATCCCTCGCCCGCGTGCGATTCGTAGTGCCCACTTCGCGCAGCACCGCGCCAGACTTCGCCATCACATCCGGAATCCGAAACGATCCCCCGATCTCAACCAACTCCCCACGCGACACGACAACCTCGCCGCCATCCGCCAGCGTATTCAGCGCCAGCAGCACCGCAGCCGCATTGTTGTTCACAACAATGGTCGAGACCCGTGCCGACGCAGACGCTGCCTCGCCCGATCTGGCGACGGCCGCCTCGGCCGTCCCGCCAGCGCGCAGCGCGGCGGAATCTTCCCCCAGGCCCGCACTTCCCAAAGTCACGCCATCCAGCACCCGCCGCAACAACCGCTCCACATGCACGTCCCGCTTCCCACGCTCGCCACTCTCAACCTCAAACTCCAGATTCGAGTACCGCCCGGCCGTCTCGCGGACATGTTCGAAGACCGCTTCCGCCAGCGGAGCCCGCCCCAGATTCGTGTGCAGAATCACTCCCGTGGCGTTAATCACCGGACGCAGCGAGTAACTCACGGCGCGCTGAACCTGCCCCTCGATCGCAGCGGCAACTCCCACAAGAGCAAGCGGCAGAGATTCCTCGTCCAGCAGTCCAGATGCGATCTCCTCTCGCAAACGCGCTAGCACCACGCGCGCAGCATCAGTCACCGTGGCCGCACCATGGCTCGCCGCGAGCGCGACGACGGTCGGCAAGCGCATCAACTCGTCTACCGACGGCAGCTCGCGAAAAAGCTGTGAATTCACGGCCTTCTTCATGTCTGGATCGTGCCTCGAAAATCATGCGCCCGGTCTTTGCCGAGCCGCGGAAAAAACGCTGAATCTATAGCGTGTGCATATACGCCAGCAGATTCTGCAGATCCTGCTGGTTCAGCGTCTGACTGTACGCCGGCATTTCCTTGCGCCCCAGCCGGATGATGTCCGTCACTCGCTCATCATTGGCCGGCAGTCCGCTCTGCGACAGATATTTGTTCTTGAATACTCCCTTGAGACTCGGCCCCTTCTTGTCGTGCGTCGAGTACGCCTCATGGCACCGGTCGCAATCGTGGTCATAAATTTTTCGGCCAGCCGCCTGTTGCGGATTCAGTCCGAGTTCCGCATCTGATTTGCGCCGCTGAACGTCGCACGCCGAAAGGCCCGCGAACACAACCACTCCAGCCATCGCGCTCCAAAAGAATGCGCCAGATTGACCTCGCAACCGCTCCGCTAGATTCTTGTTCTTCCGATCCACCACCAGGCAGCCGAACGATCTCAACCTTAAAACCTCCGTAGTCCCAAACACCGCGCCCAAAGCGCATTACAATAATAGAAGAAAAACCATGGCCATCGTCCTGAAACGAGTGTATGAACCGCCATCGTCGAAAGATGGCGTCCGCATCCTCGTCGACCGGCTCTGGCCCCGCGGCCTCACCAGGACCGCTGCCGCCGTCGACGAGTGGCTGCGTGACCTGGCTCCCTCCAACGAACTGCGCCGCTGGTATCACGCGCAGCCCGAGCACTGGCCAGGTTTTCGCAAGAAATATCTGAAAGAACTCTCGCATCCCGAAGCCGAGACTGCGCTGCACCAGCTTTACCAGCTTTCGCGCAAGAGAAAACGCGTGACCTTGCTCTTTGCCTCCAAAAATGCCGAGCGCAATAACGCCACGGTCCTAAAGGAACTGCTCGAGGGCACGCGCAAACCGCCCACCGGCACCGGCCCCGGCGCGCTCCACGGCCTGCGCAAACGCGAAGCCGCCGTGCGCCGCAGATAAACGATGCACGAGCTTGGAGTTCCCCGTCTTTCTCGTTTCCTCTGTGGTGAAGTCTTCTCTCTATGAGTTCCCTGCCTGAACCCAAATCAGCTGCCTAATTTAGAATCATGCCCACATGCGATCCGTTTTCCAATGGAGCCTCGGCTCGCGTTCACTCGAACTCGGCAAGCGCACGCTGATCATGGGCATTGTCAACGTCACGCCCGACTCGTTTTCCGACGGCGGCAAATTTCTCGACCCGGCCCACGCCATTGCCCACGCCGAAGGTTTGCTCGCGGAGGGCGCCGACATCCTCGACATCGGAGGCGAATCCACCCGGCCCGGCGCGCGCCTTGAGTCCGCGGGCTCCATCCAGCCAGGTTCGAAGCCGCAGGAGCCCGGAAAGGACCGCGGCACAATTCTCAAACCCATCGTCACCGCGGAAGAAGAACTAGCCCGCATACTCCCGGTGATCGCCGAATTGAAGAGGAAACATCCCACCGCAATTCTCTCCGTCGACACCTATAAAGCGGCGGTCGCCCGCGCCGCCGTTAACGCCGGAGTCGAGATCGTCAACGATGTCAGCGGATTTCGCTGGGACTCGCAAATGGCAAAAACTGTCGCCGATCTCAAATGTGGCGCCGTTCTCATGCACATGCGCGGGCGTCCCGACGAATGGCGCACGCTTCCGCCGCCCGGCGACCTCGTCCTACTCGTGAAACGTGAATTGAAAGACTGGGCCGAAAAGGCCGTGCTCGCCGGAGTGCGCCGCGAACGTATCGTGCTCGATCCCGGCTTCGGCTTCGGCAAGAACTTCGATGAGAACTATCCTTTGCTTGCTCGTTTCACCGAATTGCAAGCCACCGGCTTCCCCCTGCTCGCCGGCACTTCGCGCAAATCCTTCGTCGGACGCATGCTCGCCCAGAACGGCAAAGCCGTGCCCGTACAAGATCGTCTGTACGGCACTCTGGCCACGCAAGTCGCGCTCATCCTGAAAGGCGCGCACATCATCCGCACTCACGACGTGAAGCCCGCACTCGACGCAGCCCGCGTCGCCGACGCAATCCTGCAAGCCCGTTAGCTCGGTGCGAGAAGACAGCCCGCGGTCAGAGCAGAACGCTGTGGAAGTGGCGCTTGGCGCGAGAGCATACCGCGGTCGAAGAGCGGCGCTTCATGCAAGGGCATACTGCGGTGGAAGAGCGGCGCTTCAGCGCCGCGTAAAGCTTCGCGCTGCTCCGGGCTTTAGCCCTGGGTGGTCGTATTGGCATTGACCCCGCCGCGATCCGCTACCGTCGCCCCACCACCCGAATCTCAAACAGCTTCGGCCACAACTTCCCCGTGACAAACAACCGGTCGCCGGCCGAGTCATAAGCAATCCCGTTCAGCACCGCTTCTGGATCACTCAACTCGCGCTTGTCAATGATCCCGCTCAAATCGATCCAGCCCAACACCCTTCCCGTGTGCGGAGAAATGCGCGCAATCTCGTCGCTGTGCCAGACGTTGGCGTAGATCTCGCCGTGCACATATTCCAGTTCGTTCAAGTTCTCGACCGCGTGCCCGTCCTCGTCGACGACGCGCATACGCCGAATCTCGCGAAATGTTTTTGGATCCAGAAAACGCAACTCAGAAGTACCATCGCTCATAATCAATTGCGTCTCATCGTGCGTCAGCCCCCAACCCTCGCCTTTGTATTCGAAAGTGCGCAGCAGAGAAAAACTGAACCGGTCATACACGAATGCCGTGTGCGCCTTCCACGTCAACTGAATCAGTGTACTGCCCCAGTCGGTGAGCCCCTCGCCAAAATATTCTCCCGGCAAGTCATGCTTCTGCAAAACCTGTCCCGTATATAAATCAACCAACCGAACCGACGACTTTCCGTTCTCGCCCGTGCTCTCATAGAGATGACCGTCCACAAAAACCAGTCCTTGCGTGAAGGCATTGGAATCGTGCGGGTAGGTGTGAACGACCTGATAGCCGTCGGCGTGGCGCGGAGCAGTCGGCCCGGCAATCATCGCGACCGCAGCCGCGCACAGCAACCAGAAGAAAAGAGGGCGTCGAAGCATGTGCCGCCAGATTACGCGATCCGGCGATCGCGCGTAAAACGGCCGACCCACAGCCTTAGAATTCCTTCTTCGAATCCAGCAGGATCGTTACCGGCCCTTCATTCACCAGTTCGACCTGCATCGTCTCCTGGAAGCGTCCAGTCTCGCAGCGCAGTCCCGCCGCCTGAATCTGCTGCACGAAGAATTCATACAGCCGACGCGCCAGATCCGGCGAAGCCGCCGCATCGAACGATGGCCGCTTGCCGCGCCGCGCGTCTCCATACAACGTGAACTGCGAGACCACCAGCAGGCTGCCGCCCACATCGGTCAGGCTGCGGTTCATCTTCCCGTCTGCGTCTTCAAAAATCCGCAGGCCGGCAATCTTTTCGGCAAGGTACGTCGCGTCCGCTTCGGTGTCATCCTGTCCAGCGCCCAGCAGAACCAGCAATCCCAGACCAATTTCCCCGCTCGTCCAATCGTTCACGGTGACTCGGGCCCGGCTCACGCGTTGCACAACGGCGCGCATACGAGTTCCACTCTCCTCGCTTCATTTGTGGAAAACCGCCTTCAGCTTCCCCCGACCGAAGTCGAGGCGGCCTTACGCTGCGCCCCGGATGTATCGGGCCGCGGCTCGCTGCCCATCATAATCCTCCGCCGCGTTTGACCCCAGCGACAACCACCCGTTAGGATTCCAGATGTGTGATCCCAAGTCAGCGGTGGCCCCGCCGGCAACGGCGCAAGCCTGTCTTTACACCAATTCGCCGGGACCATTACACTACACAGGCCCTTCCGTATTTACACCTACGGTAGGAATTTGAGCGAGCCGGAGCCCGGCGGGCGAGAGAGTGCCGCGATTGTGCAACCGAACTACCGAATTCAAATCTGATTCAGAAGCAAACGAGGAGACACATGGCAGCCGTAGACGAGAAAGTAAAGCAGATTATCGTGGAGCAGTTGGGAGTCGATGAAGGCGAAGTCACCTCCAGCGCGTCATTTGTCGACGATCTGGGCGCCGATTCGCTCGACACCGTCGAGCTGGTCATGGCCTTCGAAGAGGCCTTCGACATCGAGATTTCCGACGAAGACGCCGAGAAGATTCGCACCGTGCAGGATGCGGTCGACTACATCGGTAAGCACGCCAAGGCGGGGAAATAGTTGGGGCGCAGGGTCGTAGTCACGGGACTCGGCTTGATCTGCGGCGTGGGCAATTCCAGCGAAGAAATATGGAAGGGCTTGCTCGCGGGCAAGAGCGGCGTGGGCAGGATCACTCACTTCGACGCCAGCGCCTTCGCCTGCCGGATCGCCGCCGAGGTCAAGAACTTCGACCCACTGAACTTCATCGAAAAAAAAGAGTTGAAGAAGATGGCGCGGTTCATCCACCTGGCCATCGCCGCCTCCGACGAGGCCATGAAGTCGTCGGGCCTCAAGATCACGCCGGAAAACGACGAACGCGTCGGCGTCCACATCGGCTCCGGCATTGGCGGATTCGATCTCATCGAGCGCGAGCATAATGCGCTGCTGGAAGGCGGGCCGCGCAAGATCTCGCCCTTCTTCATCCCTGCAGCCATCATCAACCTGGCCGCTGGGCAAGTCTCGATGCGCTTTGGCGCCAAGGGTCCGAACGAAGCAACCGCGACGGCCTGCACCACCAGCGCTCATTCCATCGGGGATTCGTTCCGCATCATCCAGCACAATGACGCCGACGTCATGATTGCCGGCGGCAGCGAGGCCGGCATCACGCCCATGGGCGTCGGCGGATTTGCCGCCATGCGCGCGCTTTCCACGCGCAACGACGATCCGGAGAAGGCCAGCCGTCCCTGGGACCAGGGCCGCGATGGCTTCATCATCGGCGAGGGCGCGGGAATACTGATCCTCGAAGAGATGGAACATGCCCGCAGGCGCGACGCGAACATCCTTGCCGAAATCGTTGGCTATGGCATGGGCGGCGACGCCTATCACATCACGCAGCCCGCGCCCGAGCACGCCGGCGGATTCCGCGTGATGCGCAACGCGGTCCGCGACGCCGGCGTCACGCCCAACGTGGTCAACTACGTCAACGCACACGGCACGTCCACGCCCATCGGAGACACGCTGGAAGCCCACGCCATCCGCAATTTTTTTGGCGAGCACAAACTTGCGGTGAGTTCGACCAAGTCGATGACCGGCCACCTGCTGGGCGGCGCTGGAGGACTCGAAGCCGGCATCACTGTGCTCGCTCTGCGCGACCAGATCCTGCCGCCGACCATCAACCTCGAAAATCCTGATCCCGACACCACCGGCATGGACCTGGTGCCCAACCACTCGCGCGAGGCTGAGATCGAATACGCCATGTCGAACTCCTTCGGCTTTGGCGGCACCAATGGTGCGTTGCTGTTCCGCCGCTGGCAGGGTTAGTCCGTCTTCAATTTCTGACAAAGTGTTCCTGCAGGAACACATCTACGGTTTGTTGCAATGTTTCTTTTCTTAACATTCTGCAAGACAGAGTTGTACGTACGCTGCCGTGCATAATGCGTAAGTGGCGTGGATTGTTGGGGTTGCGGGTGGTCGATCTTCCCGTTGGCGGGGCGCGAAAAGTCAAAAATTGCGCAAAAACGGCCGCTCGAAGTGTATCGTTTTGAGACGGGAGATGCAGCAGATGACGATGCCTTTTGCCCTTCATTCGCCGAAACGCCGGCTGCGTGCCATCGCTATGTAACGCTATATATTTGTAGGCACCGTGCCACTTCCTGAAAAAATGCTGATTGCGCAAATTCGCCGAATTGCGAAGACCTCGCTGCCGGGACGCGGAAAGAACCTGGCCATTAGAAATCTGGTGACCGGGATTGGAGATGACTGCGCCGTGCTGCGAATTGTTCCCGGGAACGAGATTCTGGTCACGACTGACTTTTCGCTCGAGGGCATTCACTTTCGGCGCGACTGGCATGCGGCGGAATCGGTGGGGCATCGATGCCTGGCGCGCGGGCTGAGCGACATTGCGGCCATGGGCGGCGAGCCGGTTGCGGCATTTCTTTCACTGGCGCTGCCCCGCGATTTGCCGCAGGCGTGGGTGGGGCGGTTCGTCCGCAGCCTCGTCAGCCTGGCGGAGAAATATGGCGTTTCGCTGGCTGGGGGCGATACGGCGGAATCGCCGGACGGAATTCTGGCGGACATTGTCGTTGTCGGCGCTGTGCCGAAGGGTAAAGCTGTGCTACGGTCGGGAGCTGGCGCGGGTGATCGCGTCTTTGTCAGTGGAGAGCTGGGCGGATCGGCCGCGGCGGTCCTCGCCATGAGAACCAAGCCCAAGAAGAAGGTGAACCCGCGCGAGTACTCCCGTCATTTTTATCCTGAGCCGCGGATTGAGCTGGGGCGCGTTCTGCGCGAGAAGGGATTGGTCTCGGCGATGATCGATCTGAGCGATGGGCTCTCGACCGACCTGGCGCACATTTGCGAGGAGAGCGGGGTGGGCGCCGAAATCGCTTCTGCGCTGATTCCCTGCGCGCGCGTGGGCAAACCGGCGCGCGAGGTCGCGCTCGATCTGGCGCTGCATGGCGGCGAAGATTACGAATTGCTCTTCACCGCGCCCAAGGGCAAGCGCGTTCCAGCGCAAATCGGCGGCGTGGCGCTTACGCAGATTGGGGTCATTACGCGCTCGCCGGGCATTTTTGTCCGCAACGAGAAGGGTGTCGGGTACGAGCTCGAAGCTCGCGGGTGGGAACATTTTCGGCGTTGACGGCAGCCTTGCTCGGCACGGCCGCGGTTCCTTCGACTTCGCTCAAGGGCAGGCTTCGACCCGGCCCCACACAAAGCCGTTACCTCCGTCACTACTCAGTCTCTACCATCCAGCACGGGAAGCGGACTAGAGTAGGGACATGTCGTCGAATAAATCTGTTGCTCTCCCCCTATCAGCGTTCTCGATTTTCGCTGCACTGGTCTTCGCTGCACTCGTTTTTGCCGCGCTGATCGCCTCTTCGCCTGTCATTCCAGTCGCCGCAGCGTCCAAGAAGCAGCCGCCTCCGCCTCCGGCACATGCCAAGTCGCCGTCGCCGCCGGTCACCGACGCTTTTATTCACAAGCAGTTTGGCGATAACTGCTCGCTGCTCCCCGGTCCTCCGCAGTTCGTCGCCGATCTTGACGACGACGGCATCGAGGACCTGGTGGTGGTGGCGCGCTGCAGAAATCCCATGGCCGATAGGGATGAATACGGCTTTGCCGTCGCCGATCCCTACGACAGCTTTCTTGGTTTTGGCGACGTCAAAATTACCTCGACGTTTGCCTCCGACGACCCCGAGCGCCGGGGCCTGGGCCTGCTGATTATTCATGGCGCCGGAAAAGACGCCTGGCGCGCCGACAAGCCCAAAGCCAAGTTCCTGCTGATCAACCTGCCCTTCAAGACGCTGACCGTGAAACGCCTCACGCTGAAAAAGAAAACGGTTCTCGGGATCTACATGGAAGAGCAGGGCGAGGGCGAGAACACGTCTTCGGTGGTCTTCTGGGACGGGAAGAAATATCGATACCAGATTCTGGGATCAGACATGGAGTAGGGCAGGAATTGCCGATCGTTTGATCACTGATTGGTTGATTGAATCCCGGAGGCCGCCGGTTCTTCAATCAAAAGTCAGCAGTCGTCAATCATCAAGCATCAATCAGCGAGCATCAATCGGCAGTCAACAGCTCTGTCGCCTGTAGTAAGGGAATTCGCTGGTGCCCGCCTTGTTCACGTTGGCCTCGCTGAACTCGCACACACGATCTAACGTTGCCTGCAGTTCGTCCGTGTAGCGAACCAGGTCTTCCTCAGTCGCATCTTTGGGCACAGCGATCAGTTTTCCCACTCGCACCAGCACGCGCGAGAACGGACGGGGAATCACCATGCGGTCCCAACTGTTCAAAGTCCATCCCTTTTCGACGGCGGCGTGAAACGTAGTCAAGGCCAGGCCCGCGGATCGTCCCAGGGCGACCGGCCCCGGTTTGACTTTGTGACGCGGGCCGCGCGGACCGTCGAGGGTAAAAGCGACGGTCCATCCCTCTTCGAGCGCACGGCGCAGGCCGAGAAGCGCCCGAACGGGGTTGCGGCTGCTCGAGCCTTTCACGGCGACGAAGCCGAACTTGCGGATGATGCGGCCCATGTATTCGCCGTCGTAGCTGAAGCTGCTCATCACGCGGATGCCCATGTTGCGAAAAATATAAGTCGCGGGAATCATGCAGGAGTGCCAGAACGAAGCGATCAGCGGGCGCGCATCGAGTTTGTCCTGCGCGCCGTCTTCGTAGGAGACGGCGACGCGCAGCGTGGGGCCGAGGAGGCGGATCGTCCAGTAGCCGAAGAAGATGATGATGCGCAAAATGATGCGCTGGCGGAGGGTCCACTGGCGAGGACCGGAGGCCGATTGCGGGACGGCGGGGGCTTGCTGAGTGCTCGCTTCAGGCACGGGGATATTGTAACGGGGCTCGCGCGGCGGGTAGAAGATTGCAGCGGCGGGCTGTGTGGTGGGGCAGTCGAACTGTGCTCGGCCGGATAGCCGAGGGCGGCCGTCCCTCCATTTCTATGGCTGCTCCGGCATTTTTTCCATCTGAGACGCGCGGGCAGGATCTCCCGCGCCACACATGGTCAGTTTTCCAGATACGAATCGATCCAGACTTTTACTTTCTGGCGGCGATCATCATTGATGTCAAAACGCACACCGAACGATTTAGGCTTGCGCCAGCTGACCGCGCCGCGCACGGTGATGCGCGGCAGGGTGAGCAGGGAGAACGACACTTCGACGTTGGCGCCCATCGAGACTTCTTCCGGAGTCTTTACAGACATTCCGCCGGAGCTCATCTCGATGCTGCTGGCGTTGAAGCGCAGTTTGTCGCCGACCACCGAGACTTCGGTCAGCACCGGAATGCGGACGTAACGGCGGAATTCGTGCAGCACCAGGTTGTGCGTGGCCCGCACCAGCTTGAGCGCCGCCGGGCGCTCCAGCGGAGAATGAAACATGGCATTGATGCCATATTTGGAATACTTCATGGCCTGTTGCGCGTTGCCGCCGACGCCATAGATGACGCAGCGGCTGTTGGAGCGAGAGCTGCGCGCCGCCTCCATGACTGGAGCCACATCTGCTCCCAGGCTTAACACGCAAGCCTCAAATTTTTCCTTGGCCAGACGTTCGGCGGCCTGGCCTGTCATCACTACGGTCTCGATGCCAAACTGCCGGAAACACTCGGCCAGGAGGTTGCGCGATGCATCGTTCAATTCCACCAGTGCGGCGCGCGCCGCGGCTCTGCGGGTGGAGGGCATTGGGGCAACAGTGGTGGCGAAAGCTTTATCCATAAGTTCGAGGTTCTTTTACAAACGTTCGAGGGGAAGACTTTGTGATTCCACTTTCAAACCCATTGTGGGGCGCGACCGGGCGGCTGAAAAGTTCCAAAGGGTCAAGACGCGGGACTACTGATGGGACATTACTTTTTCGGCCGGGCAGGAGAAAGGACATTACGCGGCCGGTCGTAACGGAGCGGTGAAGATGCCTGCCAGCCGCCATTTATGCGGGTCAAAGCATTGAGGTGCGATGGCGGGATAAGAGGATTCTCATGTTCAGTGGATCGGAGGCCTTCTCGCAAGCGAGGAGGGCCGAGGTCGCGGACACGGAGGGATAAGTTCATCTGGTCCGGTGCGAAAGCGCCGTGTAGCAACAGGACGGCCATGAGGATGAGATTGGTCCGGGCGCGGGTGGGCCTTGGGGCCAGTGGTAATGGGCTCCTGGTGACCGCTGGTTACCTCCCCTTCCGTAACTGAGATTGACCTCATACTCCGTTGACATGGGGAACCCAGTTTGTTACCGTTAACCAGTCATTCACACAATCTTTTGACCGAGCTAAGTTCCGCAAGCAGTTGGCATTGCGGGCAAAGGCGGTTTCAAAGCTCAGGTCGCAGGTTCCGGTAGGCACAGGGCGCGAGAGAATTTCCATTCCCAAGATGGGACGTAGCCCGAAGAGAATCAGGTGGTCCGAACAGGCTTTCTGCAACCTCAGAACTTGGCCTGGAATTCCGGACCTGATTAGAAAGTTTTTTACAAACCGAGGAGCGACTTGCAGAAGCGTTTCTACATCCTTTTTGTGGCCCGCGCGGACGACGGGCAGTTGCGCAAAATCTCTATTCCCGTCCATTACCTTTATGTGTTCGTGGTCGGGGCCGCGATCGGATTTCTCAGCCTGACCGGAATTGCCAGTTCTTATACGCGGATGTTGCTGAAAGTTTCGCAGTTCAACCAGTTGCGCACCGAAAAAGATCAGCTCAAGAATAATTATTCGCGCCTGGAGCAGGTGGCCAAAGAGCGCGATGTGCAGGTGGCCTCGCTGGGCTCGATCGCCGGGGAGGTTTCCGCGTTGTACGGGCTCAAGCAGCAGCCCACGCTAGTGACGGCGGCTGAGGACCATATTCAGGATGCGGAGGTCAGCTCCTCGCTCGACCAGTTGCATGTTCTTCGCGCATCTGCCCTGACTGGGGCGACGATGGTTGGGTTAACCCTGGGGCTGACCAGGAACGCGACGACCGCAGACTGGTTCAAGGCGAACTCGGCTCCGAACCTGTGGCCGGTGGACGGCCAGATCACGGCGAGCTTTGGGGAGCGGATTGATCCATTCAACGGTGAAGGCGCATTCCACAGCGGCGTGGATATCAGCAGTGCCTACGGCACCGCGGTGATCGCTCCGGCCGACGGAATTGTGACGTTCGCCGATGAACTGGGCGGCTATGGCCGGGCAATCATGATCAATCACGGAAACGGCATCAGTACTCGCTATGGGCATCTTTCCGGCTTCGCAGTGACTGCCGGACAGGCTGTGCATCGCGGCGATGTGATTGGATATATTGGGACGAGTGGCCGCTCGACGGGCCCGCACCTGCACTATGAAGTCCGCATCAATGACACTCCGGTAAATCCCTACAAGTACCTGCGCATGACCGTCGCGCAAAGCGGCGGGTTCGCACCGGGCAGCTAGAAGCAGTTCCCGGTGCTCCGGTTTTTTCTCGATCAAAATCCCTTGTTGCCAAATCCTCGCGCGGTTGAGTCACTTTGGGATTACCGCGGTAACGATGTCCGGCGCCGTCTTTGCCGGATCGTGGCGCAGGTGGCGGTAACATAAGGGGAACCCTCCCCGGCGAAGTGTTTTTCGGAAGGCTCACGACGGCTGCATGGAAAATCCTGCAATCAAACGCTTTGGCCGGTACGAGATCGTCGGCGAACTGGGCCGCGGCGCCATGGGCGTGGTGTACAAGGCGCGCGATCCGCAGATTGACCGCCTGGTCGCGCTGAAGACCGTGGTGCTGCGCGGTCAGGACCCTGAGGCCGAAGATGAATTCCGCAAGCGCTTCCTGAACGAGGCGCAGGCAGCCGGACGATTGCATCATCCCGGCATCGTGACCATTTTCGATGTCGGAGAAGAACCCGAAAACCACGATCCTTATATCGTGCTGGAGTACGTGGCCGGAGAAGCGCTCAACAAGATTCTGGCTCGCGAGAAAAAACTCCCGATCGAGAAGGCATTGCAACTTGCCGAGGAAATCGCCACGGCGCTCGATTACGCTCACAGCCAAGGTGTAACCCATCGTGACATCAAGCCCGGCAACATCCTGATTACGCAAACCGGCCACGCTAAAATCGCCGACTTCGGCATTGCCAAGCTGAATCTGGCGCACTTCACCCTTCCCGGCCGGGTGCTGGGAACGCCAGCCTATATGGCGCCGGAGCAACTCAGCGGCGAGGGCGCTGATGGCCGCTCCGATTTGTTTTCGCTGGGCGTGATTCTGTATGCCATGAGCACGGGACATTCGCCGTTTCAGGGCAACAGTGCCACTACGGTCTGCTACAAGGTGGCCAACCGCGAGCCGGTGGCAGCCAGCGTGCTCGACCTGAATCTGCCGCGCGAACTGGACGCAGTGATCGCACGCGCCATGGAGAAGGATCCGGAAGCACGCTACCAGTGCGGCGCCGATTTTGCCGCCGATCTGCGTCTCTTGCAGGTTCAGCACCAGCAACATCACTCCACGACTTCGTTCCTGAGAGCCGGTTCGAAAGCTGGTTCAGTCACGGCAACGCGGACGCAACGGACCGCACAATCGGCGCTGAGCGGAGAGCCGGTGGTCGGTTTGGCCTATGCCGCCAAGCTGATCCGCAGCGCTCTTCGGAAAGCGCCAGTGAGAGATATCGTCCTCGGTATGGCGACGATCATCATGCTGGTGATTGTGGGAGTCCAGTCGAAATTGCTGACCGGCTCGCGGGACACCGCGGAGGAGTCGGCGCAGATTGAGGAGCTCCACCAGAATCAGAATCAGAGTCAGCCAGGTCAGCCTCGGCCAACTCAGGCCCGGCCAGATCGAGCCCAGACCACTAAAGTCCCGCCAGTGCCTGCCCTTCCCGCTTCCAATGTGAGGGCCGAGAGGAAGACGCTAAAGCATGCGGCGCCCACCGTCCGTGCCGTGACTCTGCGGAAAAAGCCTGCAAAAGTGCTCCCAGCCAACAGCGTCCAACCGGTCAAGGAAGTGGTCGTGGCATCGTCGATGGTCGAGCTTACGGTGCGGCATCAGTTCAAAGACGCAACGCTCACGGTCTGGGTGGATGACCAACAAACGCTGAGCCGGCCCCTGCGCGGCGGAACCCAAAAACATCTGATGGTGTTCGGCGAAGTGCGCGGCCTGGATTCCGAGACCCTGAAGATTCCGGCGGGAAAGCACTTGCTGCGGTTCCGCGCCCAGACCGCAGACCAGACCGTCGATCTCTCCAAAACGATTTCGGCAGACCTGATCGGAGGCGACGACAAGACCCTGCTCATCACCTTCGACAAGCACAATAGCGTGATGCATGTGGAGTGGCAGTAGAAAAGAAATTTTCGATCGTCGCTTTGCGATTGCTGATTGAAAAAACGCCGCCGTTTTTACCTGGGATCGACAAGCTGCGATCCGGCTACTGCCGCAATCCCATCCAGTTTTCCGATACCACCAGCGAATTGCCGGGGTTCTGCGGATCGTATTTCACCGAAGTGTGCAACCCGAGCCGGCAGGAGTGCAGATTGATCCACTGCCGCAGATAAGTCACGTCCTGCGAGCACTCATAGGAGACGCCGGCCACGTCATACTTATAAATCAGCATGACGGCGGGGTGATGATTGTTCACAGGGGCGAGTTCCTGCACGTCGATCACGGTGCCGTCGGTGATGCGTCCCGTGCTTTCAAGCCACGCGCGGCGCTCGCGTTCCAGGGCGTCGGCGCTCTTCGGCTTGCGGCGCAATACCGCATAAACCCCGAGGAGGGCAACGCCTCCTGCGGCAACCAGCCCATAAAGTCGAAGTGAATCCATACCAGGTGGGTCGAAAATCGAAATGCTCGTCCAACTTCCCGTCGCTATCAGAATAAGCGGAAAGCCTTCGGCATGGAAGTAGGTCCTAGGTTACGGATGTGCAATCTTGAGAAGTAAAGGGCTGTGGAAATCTTTGGAGGGAGCTCTTGGTTACTTGCAGACGCTTTTGCTCACCATGTTGGCGAATCCGCCTTCGGGGGCTTTGCCGAACTGGTCGTCGTGCCAGGCCTTTTTGCTGACCACGAAGCGCCCGCTTCGGTCGCGGGTATAAAACCACTCAGAGGAGGGAACGGCAGCGCCGCTGGCGCAGTTGAAGCGGACGCGGGCCCGCATCTCGACAAATGGTCCGCCCTGCGGCAGTTGCGCAGGATTCTTGTAGTCGACGCGAACCAGGGCGACCCGCTGGTTATCTCTCAGTTTATGGACGGAACTGACCGAAATCGTAGCGCCGGCATCGGTTTGGCCGATCGTCAGCCAGTCGCCGGCAGCCAATAGCACGAGGCTCACCACCAGCGTCGGCGCCAGCACTAAGGCGGTGAAGATGAGGAGGGCTTTCTTCATGCTCCGGACTGACGCACACACTTTGGGGCAAAAGCCGCATTCTGTCAACTGGAGCGAATCAGAATGGCAAAACCACCGTACCCTGGCATGGTATCGTAGTTGGACGCAGGCCGACGAGGAAAGACCTTAAATCTATGGAAATCCTTCATTCCATTACGTTTACATCTCCAGTGGGTCCGTTGTTTCTAGCCGCTTCCGGAAAGGGGTTAGTGGCTCTGGAGTTCGATACGCGTCTGCCCGGCCAGCAGACCATTCGGCCCAATCCGCGCGATCTGCGCTCAGAGAAGCAGTCGAAGAAAACCATAGGCTTTGAAGAGTCCGAGAGTGTGATGCTGCCTTACCAGCGTGAACTCGAGGAATATTTTGCCGGCCAGCGGCGTCAGTTCAGCTTCTCACTCGATCTGCGCGGAACGGAGTTTCAGCTTGCCTGCTGGCGGGCGCTGGTAGAGATTCCCTACGGCGAAACTCGCAGTTATGCCGACATCGCCCGCGCCGTCGGCCGTCCGCAGGGATTCCGGGCCGTCGGCATGGCGAACAATCGCAATCCGGTGGCAATCGTGGTCCCATGCCATCGCGTGATCGCGTCCGACGGAACCCTGTGCGGTTACGGTGGCGGGCTGGACGTGAAGCGCAAGCTGCTGGAACTGGAGGGCGCGCTCACCGCCATGATCGCCGCATAGAGGTCAGTAATTTCTGAGCGGCGAACGTCACTCGCATCCACCAAAGGCATTTTGTCATTCCGGCCGGAGCGGGAGCGACGGTGCAGCGGAGGGACCTGCTGTTCCCCGTACGCGAGGCGCTGCTAACATGACCTCGTGCCTCCACTGCTCGACATCCGCAACCTGAACATCGCTTTTACGCGATCGGGAAGCCCCGCCGCACCGCGGCTGGCCGGACAACCGAACGCGGCTATCCCCAGCCAATCCTTGGTGGCCGTCCGCGATGTCAGTTTTTCCATCGCGGCTGGAGAAGTTCTCGGTTTGGTCGGCGAATCCGGCTCGGGCAAATCGGTTACATCGCTCGCCATCATGCGCCTGCTTCCGCCCCAGGCTCAGGTTTCCGGCGAGATTCGCTTCTCAGAAAATAAAGACGCGCGGAATCTCCCGGAACTTCCCGACGATTCCATGCGCCAGTTGCGCGGCTCGCGCATCGCCATGATTTTTCAGGAACCAATGACTGCGCTCAATCCCGTCATGCGTGTGGGAGATCAGATTGCCGAAGCCGTGCTGGCGCACCATAGTTCGTCAAGAAAGGCTTCCTCGAAAGCTTCCTCGAAAAAGGAAGCATGGCAGCGCACCATCGCGGCCATGAACGATGTTGTCATTCCCGAGGCCGCGCGCCGCGCCCGCGACTATCCTCACCAGCTTTCCGGAGGCATGCGCCAGCGCATCATGATCGCGATGGCCATCGTCAACCGTCCGCAGTTACTGATCGCCGACGAACCCACGACTGCGCTCGACGTCACCATCCAGGCACAGATACTCGACTTGCTCGCCGAACTCCGGACAAAGTTCGGGCTGGCCATGCTCTTCATCTCGCATGACCTGGCGGTGGTTTCAAAAGTCGCCGACCGCGTTGCCGTGATGTATGCCGGCAACCTGATCGAAGTCGGCAACAAGCACGACATTTTTCACGCGCCCGCGCATCCTTACACGCGTGGACTGCTGCACGCGGTTCCCGACCTCAAGACCGACCGCGCGCAACCCCTGGCCACGATCGAAGGCACGGTTCCGGCCCTGCACGCCATGCCTGCGGGCTGCGCCTTCGAGCCGCGCTGCGAATTTCGGATACCTGAGTGCGCGCTCTCATTTCCGCCGCTCGTCGAAGTTGCTCCGGGTCACTGGGCCCGCTGCCCGGTAATTAACTCCTGATAGTCAACGCCCGACAATTCACGCCCGATAGTCAAACGTCGATAGTAAATGCCGAGATCAATGTCGCTCAGAGTGTGCGTTCCAGCCGATCACGATTCACCACGAGCAGCACCACCAGCACAAGAAATAATGCCACCGCGATCCACCAGGCATTCAGATACCAGCCAACTTCAGGAGCCACGAAGTACACGACGCCGTCGCGAAAGGGCAGCGGACTCGGATGCAGCGCGTCCCGCACTGGCGATGCCCAGGATGAAACCGTCCATTGCAGAATGAAATGCGCGGTCGCGTCGGCCACCAGGAGGCCCGCGACCAGCTTGAACCACAGCGGCGTTTTTCCTTTGAAGCGCCATCCCATTCGCGAATCTCCCAACGACCACGCCGGTCTTTATCTCCTGATCTTTGTCCCGCCGTTCTCGGGTCCCGCCGTTCTCGTCTAAACATCTTAGTCCAGCCTGCGGTCTCAACCTTTGGTCTATAATCGGCAACTTGTCCGGTGACTCTTGCGCATACTGGTTCTGAGCGACATCCACGCGAATCTGGAGGCTCTTGATGCCTGTCTGGCTTCGGCTCCGCCCTACGATGTGGTCGTCAATCTTGGCGACATCGTTGGCTACGGCGCGAGTCCCAACGAAGTGACGACACGCTCCCGCGAGCTGGGCAAAACTTTCGTCCGCGGCAATCACGACAAAGCTGCGACCGGCGTGATGGCGCTCGACGATTTCAACCCGATGGCGGCAGCCGCGGCTATCTGGACGCGCAACGAACTGACGGCGGAGAATCTGGAATGGCTGCGCAACTTGCCGCACGGTCCGGTTTCCGTTCCGGATTTCCCCCATGTGCAACTGGTCCACGGATCCCCCAATGACGAGGACGAATATGTCGTCTCGCTCGGCGACGCGCTGGCGCCGCTGATTGCGCTGAACATCCCGCTCACATTTTTCGGCCATACGCATCTGCAGGGCGGATTCTTCGCCAATGGAGCATCTGCGGATGGATTTCGCCCGGAGTATCGCACGGTGGGCCAGGCGGAATCGGTGGCGCTGCAACTGAAGCCGTCGACGCGGTATCTGATCAATCCAGGGTCGGTCGGGCAGCCGCGCGATGGCGACTGGCGCGCGGCCTACGCGCTGTTCGACACCGACGCGCAGGTCGTCCACTTCCATCGCACACCATACAATCTGAAATCGGCGCAGGACCGCATCTTCGCCGCGAAACTTCCGCCGCGGCTGGCAACACGGCTGGCCGCCGGCCGGTGAGCCATGTCGAAGAGCGGCCCTTGCGTGGCGGAGGAGTTGTGGAAGAGCGGCCCTTAAGGGCCGCGTAAGCGTTCTGAATCCATTGGGCTTTAGCCCCAGTGGTATCGAGGCAGCCGTTGTAAACTCGATCATGCCCTCTTACTCCTCGCGCAGCGCCGGCGCCAGACCTCTCTTCGAAGCGCGTGAAACTCCTCCCCAGCATTATTTGATCGCGCATAGTGACGGCGGGGCGCGGGGCAATCCCGGGCCGGCGGGCTACGGCGTCGTGATCCAGGATGAATCCGGACGCAAAGTCGCCGCGCTCAGCGAATATCTCGGGCACCAGACCAACAACTTCGCCGAGTATCAGGGGTTGATTGCCGCGCTCGAGTATGCGGTCGAACATGGGCCCAAGGCGCTGAAGCTGATCAGCGATTCGGAACTGCTGGTGCGGCAGATCAAAGGCATCTACAAAGTGAAGAACGCGACACTCAAGGATTTGCACGCGCGGGCGAAAGAGTTGATCGCGAAGCTGCAATGGTTCTCGATTGGCCACGCGCTGCGCGAGCACAATCAGGAAGCCGACCGGCTGGCGAACGAGGCTATGGACAAGGGCATGGGGCGGAAGTGAGTGGCGAGCAGTGAGCAGTGAGCAATGAGGAGGAAGCAGCAAGCAGCAATAAATAACCGGTAATCCGAAGATTGAAAGAACCAGAGATCACTACTCATTACTCACTGCTCATTACTCACTGCTCATTACTCACCGCTCATTGCTCACTGCTCGCTGCTATTCCGCCGCCGACGTGTGATCGTGGATTATCTTCCAGCCGTCGGGGAATTTGCGAAACACTAGAGTGAAGAGACCGTGCGGCGTTTTTCCATCGGACATGGTCAGGTGCCAGGCGCCGCGAACGAAGGCAGCTTCCGGCCCTAGCATCTCGATGCGCAGACCGGAAAAGTCGAGCTTGCCCATTTCGTGCCCCGGACTCTGGTAGGTCGCTTTATAGCGGTCGAGCGCGGCCTGCCAGCTGTGATTTTCTTTTGCCCCAGAGAAAAACGTGAGGTCGGGAGAATTCCAATATCCGGCCATGAAGGCGTCGAGGTCGTGACGGTTCCAGGCGTCTTGCTGGGTGCGAAGTACCTGCTCGATGGCTGGTTCAGCGCCGGGATCTTTCTGCACCGAGGATTGCGCAACCGCGCAAAGCCCGAGCAGCGACACGATCATCCATGAAGTGAACAAGTTTGCCTTCGTCATTATTGGTCCTCGCTTCTCCCTGGCTGTTCTTGAGGGTTTGCGTTCAAGTTGGATCCTTCTGGCTGCTTCCTCGCCGTCGACGCGGCGGGCGAGTCGCCCCGCCCGGACAGCCGCCGGACGGCGGCGCTACTAATGTGCTTCGTCCGTTGCCGGCGCCGTATCCGGCGTATCGACTTTCTGCATGGGGTGTGCGGTGACGGGCGGCGGCTGGAATTCGCCGACATCTTTACCGGCCATCGCAGCCGCCATGAAGTTCATCCAGATCGGAAGCGCGGCGCGCGCACCGGTTTCTTTCGCGCCCAGAGATTTTTTCTCGTCATAACCCACCCAGACTCCGCAGGTCATGGTCGGAGAAAATCCCACGAACCAGGCGTCGGTGAAATCGTTGGTGGTGCCAGTTTTCCCGCCGGTTGGGAACGGCAGCTTGGACGCGGCAATACCAGTGCCGTGCTGGACGACTCCCTCGAGCATCGAGGTCATGATGCGGGCGGTGCGTTCGCTGACCACGTCCTTGACTTCGGGGAAGTCCTCTTCCAGCACCCTCCCCTCGTAGTCGGTTACGCGCGTGATGTAGCGCGGGGTCACGCGCACGCCGTCGTTGGGAAACACGCTGTAAGCCGCGGTTTGCTCCATCAGAGTGATTTCGGCCGCGCCCAGCGCCACCGGCAGATAAGGCGGCAGTTTGGCGGTAATGCCGAAGCGCTCGGCGTAGTCGATGACGGTTTTGATTCCGACCTTATTGGCCAGCTTCAGCGCCGGAATGTTGCGCGACTGCGCCAGCGCGCGCCGCAGCGTAATGATGCCCTCAAATTTGTCGTCGTAGTTGTGCGGCGTATATGGCCCGGACGGAGTTTCAAAGCTCACGGCTTCGTCGAGAATGGTATCGTCGGGGCTGGCGCCTTGGTCAATCACCGCCGTGTATACGTATGGCTTGAACGACGAGCCGACTTGCCGCAGGGCTTGGGTGGCGCGGTCGAATTTCGATTCGTTGAAATCTCGCCCGCCGACCATGGCTTTGATCCCGCCCGTAGCGTTGTCGATGGCGACCAGCGCGCCTTGCGCGCCTGAATCCTGTTCGAGGCTGACGCGGGCCGCACCGTTCGATCCTAGCGAAAGAATCTTGACGTAACAGATGTCGCCAACTTTCAAAATGTCCGCCAGCCTCTGTTGGGTCCAAGCGACGTCGGGTTGGCTGAGAGCGGCGGTGTAGCGGCCGAATTTCAGCATGGCGATTCCGGTGCCCACGGAAGTGACCAACGCGTGGATATATCCACCAGGCTCGGGTTCGTCGTCCCAGTCGGGATGCACGTATCTTTCGAGAGCGTTGTTACCCGCTGCATTACTGCTGCCAGCGTTGTTGCTCGACGAATTACTGCTCGGCGAATTACCGCCCAGATCCAGGCCTTCGGCTAAAACATTCTCCAGATGTCCTTTCCATCCGTGCCGGCGCTCGTAGGCTGCAAGACCGTCGAGCACAGCCTGATTAGCGGCTTTCTGCAGATCGACGTCGAGCGAAGTGTAGACCTTCAATCCACCTTCGTGAACTTGATCGGCTCCGTACTTGTTTTCGAGGTAGCGGCGAATTTCTTCTACAAAATAAGGAGCGAGCGAATTGGGATCGTGCGCTAGATGCAGGACGAGCGGCGCTTCTCGCGCGGTCGCGGCTTGCGCGGCGGTAATCTTGCCGTCTTCCTCCATGGCGTTGATCACTAGATTCCTGCGTTTCAGGGCGCGGTCGGGATGGTTGATCGGCGAATAAACCACCGGGCCTTTCGGGAGACCGGCCAGCAGAGTGGCCTCCTCGAGGGTCAGATTTTTCGCCGGCTTGCTGAAATAAAATTCCGCGGCCGCTTCGAATCCGTAAACGCCGTGGCCGAGAAAAATCTGGTTGGCGTAGAGAGTGAAGATCTGCGGCTTGGTGAAGTGGCGCTCGATCTGGATGGCCAGCATCGCCTCCTGCACCTTACGATGAAAGGAGCGGTCGGGAGAGAGAAAGAGATTGCGCGCCAGCTGCATGGTGAGCGTAGACGCTCCCTGCACTTTGCCGCCCGATTCGATGTCGCGATAGGCCGCGCCCACGATGCGCCAGAAGTTGATGCCGGAGTGGCTGTAGAAATCTTTATCTTCGATGGAAACCAGGGCCTCGCGCAGCACGGGAGGGAAATCGTCATAAGTGGCCACCACCCGGCGCTGCAGGGCGAACGAACCGATAACCCGGCCGTGGTCGTCGTATAACTCGGTGATCGAACTGGGACGGTAGGCCTCCAGCGCGTCGACCTGGGGCAGGTCGGTGGTATAGACGAGCAAAAGTCCGGCCGTGGCGCCGACCAGAGCTGCGATGAGGACGAGCAGACCGAAGAGGACGCGACCGACGACGCGGCGGCCACCCACTTCTACATCGGGAAGATCTTCGTAGAGAGACTTCATGCAGAGATACGGATGAGGTCAGGATAGCATCTTGCCAGCGCCGGCTCGGGGCGGCAAAACAAATCGCGCGCTTCAGGCGGCGCGCGATCGGTGAAAGAGCGGCTGTTCAGGAACTACCCTGAGCGCAGCCGCGTAAACCGCGAAAAACCTCGGGCTTCAGCCCCTGAAAATTCTAGCTGCTGCGGCTCTTGAGCACCTCGATAGCTTTGTTCAGTTGGTCGTCCACGGTCTTCTTGGGAGCGGCCGCATCGCTAGCGGGCGTGGTGCCGTCGTCCCCGTCGCCATCAGGGCCGAGAGAATCGTCGGCGTCGGCTACGAGGACGTTGGGGGTGATCGCGGTATCCTGAATCGCCTTGCCGCTCGGCGAATAATATTTCGCTACGGAGAGAATCAGGGCTCCGCCATCGGGCAGATCCAGAGTCTTCTGGACGGAGCCGTCGCCGAAAGTCTTGTCGCCGACCACGTCGCCGCGAGCGTTTTCGAGAATCGCCGCCGCCACAATCTCAGCCGCCCCGGAGGTGCCTTTGTTGACCAGGACCGCGACCGGCAGCGCAGTGATCGCCTTCGCCGGATCGGCGTTGAAAGCCTCCCGGGGATATTTCTGGCCCTGCAAATACGTGATGGTCCCGTGATTGAGGAAAAGATTGGCGACCGCGATGCCTTCGCTTTCGTCACCTTCTGCGTCGTTGCGCAGGTCGAGCAGAATCTTCTTCGCGCCCGACTTTTCGAGCGCCTTGATCTTGGCTGCAATGTCCTGCGCTTTGCCTTTGGTCAGAGCCTCGGCCTTCACGTAGCCGATGCCATCGTCCATCAGTTTATCGGTGACCGGAGGGATGCTGACGATGTCACGGGTGATCGCCACCTTCTCCGGTTCGGCGCGGCGAGCCCGCACCACTTCGACGTTCAGAATCGAGCCGGGAGCGCCGGCCAGCAGGTTGCGAATCTCCGGCAGCGACATATCGCGCGTGCTGTGGCCTTCGATCGATTCGAAGATATCGGTCTGCTCGATGCCCGCTTTTTCCGCGGGCGAGCCCGGCAGCACGGCAACAACGTCGGCATAGCCATAACGCTTCGAGATCACGGCGCCGATTCCCGCCTTGCCCTCAGCCTTGTGAGCCTTGTACGCCTTGTAGGCGTCGGGGGTCATGTAGGCGGAGTTGGAATCGAGCGATTCGAGCAACCCGTGCAGGGCGCCGTCAGTCACCTTCGGAATGTTGGGCTCCTCGACGTACTCACTCTGCACGCGCGAGAGCACTTCGCTGTAAACCTGCAACTGGCGGTACGCGCCGTCGTTCGAGGAGGCATGCACGCCTCCCATGGAACCCACGACGACAAACAGTAATACAGCAAAGGAGGTAACGAGGATCGCTGCTTTAATTTTCATGGACATCAAATTTTGGCCGTCTTCTGGAAGGAAGTACTTCCTGAGAAACTCCTACTATTATATCTCTCTAGATGCGGATTTCGATGCCCCGGCTGCTCAATTTGAGCCCTCTTCGGTAATACGCTGCGGGCGCAGCCCCGGAGCAACAGACGTACGAGGTGAAGTTGGGTCAACCGGGTTGGCGGAACTTCACCCCGCTTAGCCTAGAGCCTGTCTCTACGGTCTAACTTATGGCCCTGGCCTGAAGCTCATGGTCAGCGTCGTCTGTACGGACACCGGCCGGCCGTTCATCACATACGGTTTGAACTTCCACTGCTTCACGCCGTCGATGGCGTTGCGGGCAAAGGCAAACGATCCTTGCATGAATTTGGCGTCCTGAACGGCGCCGTCGCGGCCGATCAGGACTTGCAAAGTTACGGTTCCCTGCTGGTCTTTAGCGCTGGCCGGATAAGCAATCGGCGGTTGATTGGTGAGCAGGCTACGTTCGGTAGCTTCTGGCACGGCGACCGGCTCAATCGAGTCCAGTGCGGTTTCCGGGGCTTTGTTGCCGCTGGCGTCCGGAGTCATCGAACCCATCTGCGACGATAAGCTCGACGGAATGGGAGGATTGCCGCTGGCCGAAACCGCATGAATCTGGGGAACTTTCTGTGGCACGGGCTGAAGCGCGGGCGCCGCGTTCTGAGCCGGCGCCGGTTGAACCGTCGAGGACACGTCGGTATGCGGGGGCACCAAGGCTGCGCCGGGCGGCGTAGTCGCAGACGGCCCGCCGGCTGTCGGAGCTATGGTTCCGGAGGTGGCGGTCGACGCCGCACTGGTCGCTGGCGGCGGTACGGCGGACGATCCCGCCGGATTTGGCTGGGCTGGAGCGCTTGTCGATGGCGGCGGGTTGGTTGGCTGGCCGGTCGCAGCATCGGCTGGCGCCGCCTGATCATTGGTCGCTCCGGCGTTATTGGGCTTCTTGGCAGTCGGGTCGATGACCGGCTCCACGCGAATCTGCGAGGGATCGGTGGTAGCGTCGGGAATGTTTTCGGCGACCGGAAGTTTGTATTCGTCGCCGGCACGGCCGAAATCTTCGTGGGTGATGGGGGCCTGTGCTGGAATTACGAGCTGGGGATTGAGCCAGGCATGGACTGTCCGCTGGCCTCGTCCCCAGAGCACCCCCACTCGGGCGTGCCATGGAGCTTGCGGCGCGGCCACGACTGCGCACGCAGCCAGCACGAGCGCCCCAATGATCGTCCCTTTGCCCAGCCTGAAGGCCGGACGGGATTTCTCTTCCGATTCCTCGCCTACGCCCGTGACGTAGGCAAACAGCTGTGCTTCCTCTTTTGACTCGCGCTTGCGCTCCCGCGCAGCTGGCCGATCGGAATCATGGTGGTCAGAATCATGTCGAGCGGATTCGGGCTCAACCGCCGGCGCGAATGCTGGTGGTTGCCGTGCGCTTTCCTGGCCATAAGAAGCCGGCGAGGACGACGACATTTGGTCGAAGCCCAGGAGTTCCGCCTTGGCCGCGGCTGTGGGCGCGGGTGACGCCGAGGGCTGGGCTGGCGCGCGTGGCGGCGATGTTCCCGCACGCTGGTTCAAATACCACTGCAGACCGCGCGGCTCGTCCGGTCCCGCCGAGGGTGTTGGGGGTGGTGCGGCCGGCTTTTCTTCGGCTACTGCGGCAGCCATCGGCTCTAAATCCTTCAGCGCGTCCACCGGTTCGCTCAGCGACGGTTCACCTGACCCGGATACATCCGACTCGGTCTCGAACTGCCCGCCGGGAGCTGTGGGAGAAGCCTGGAGAAACTCCCCGGCGCGCAGCGTTTTTTCGTTCGCCGAAGCCATGCTTGCCGGGAGCGACGGCGGAGGGACCGATGCAACGGTGACAGCAACCTGTGCGGCCGCCGATTCCTTGGCCCGCAAAAGATCGCGCGCGGTCGTCAGCGTATCGTTGACTTGATTGATGAGAATGGGCTTGCGCAGAATCGAGTTCGCACCCGCCTGCAGTGCCTGCGGCACGCTCGCGTCATCACTCACAATCGCCAGAGTCAGCGGACGCTCGTTCGCCTTGCGCTCGCGCGTGGTCTTGAGCAGCAAGGCGGCTTCCGGCTGAGCGTCCCAATCGAGAATGACGATCTGCAGTGATTCCTGCGTGATTTTCTGAACCGCGTCGACGGCCACGGAACAGTGCTCTCCCTCGACACCAAGGCCGGCCAGAACCTGACGGATGGGATCGGCCGTTCCCTCGTCGGCAGTAAACAGGAGGCAACGCAAAGCCATGCCTTTACAGACTAGGGGCAGGCGAGTAACCGCGGCAAGATTACCGAGGGGGACGGCGCGTCCCCGGATTTGCATCGTGAGTACATGTACTGCCGGGAGCGGCCGCTGTTAAAATGCTGGGTCGCGCCCCGTGGACCCTTTACTCCGTGCCCTCTGTGGTTGACTTGTTGCCGTTTTATTCGAGAATCCATTTCCCATGCCCTTGCAACAACGTAACTATTGGCTGACGACAACGGAATTCCCCGCCGGCAGTGCGCAACCGATTCCTGAAAGTGTAGACGTTGCCGTGATTGGCTCCGGATTCACTGGCCTTTCGGCGGCCCGAACCCTCGCCCGCCGCGGAGCGAAGGTCGCGGTGCTGGAATCGGAGACGATCGGATGGGGCGCCAGTTCGCGTAACGGTGGCATGGTGCTGACCGGCCTGAAGCTGGGCGTGAACCAACTGATCTCCCGCTACGGGCGCGAACTCACGCAGCGCATGTACGCGGCCTCGCTGGAAACCATCGACTGCGTGGAGCGGATTGTTTCGCAGGAAAAGATCGAGTGCGACTTTTCGCGATGCGGACATCTGGAAGCAGCCTGCAAGCAGAAGCACTTCGACGACTACGCCCGCCAGGCGGAAGTCATCGCCCGCGAGTTTAACCATACGCTCCGTGTGGTGCGGAAGGACGAGCTGGGTTCGGAGATTGGCTCAAACATTTACTACGGGGGTATGGTCGATGAGGTCAGCGCCGGGTGCAATCCGGCACGTTATGTGGCTGGACTGGCCGGGGTGGCGATGAAAGCGGGTGCGGAGATTTTCGAGCACGCTCGGGTGCAGACTGTCGAGCGCGACTCGCGTCAGGGAGAACTCGGCTGGAAAATCGCCACGTCGCGCGGCTCGCTCTGGGCGCATGAAGTTTTCGTCGGAACCAGCGGATACACGGGCCGGGCCACGCCGGCGCTGCAAAAGAGAATTATCCCCATCGGGTCGTTCATCATCACGACCGAAGTTCTGCCGGAGAAACTTGCGCAGGAACTCAGCCCGCGCAACCGCATGATTTACGATTCGAAAAACTATCTCTACTATTACCGGCTCACTCCCGACCGCCGCATGTTGTTCGGAGGCCGAGCCGCATTTTTCCCCGAGACCCATCAGACCATCCGCCGCAGCGCCGAAATTCTCCGCCGCGGCATGATCGAGGTCTATCCGCAACTGGCCGACGCGCGCATCGACTACGTCTGGGGAGGGACTCTCGACTTCGCCTTCGACATCATGCCGCACGCCGGGCAACTCGACGGCATGTATTACGCCGTCGGCTACGCCGGGCACGGCGTGGCCATGGCGACTTATCAAGGCCAGAAAATCGCAGAGCTCATGGCCGGAGACAGACCCGAAAATCCCTTCGTTGGCATCGACTTTCCCGGCGCGCCGCTGGGACTTTACAACGGCAAGCCATGGTTCCTGCCGCTAGCGGGAGTTTGGTACAAGCTTCTGGATTGGGTGAGTTGAGCTTTATTGGCGGGTCGCCGGCTCGCGGCGAGTTGAACAGAGACTGCGCCGGGATGGATGGTCTCGGCTCCTTTTCTCTGGGAACCAGATCAGAGGGTACTGGGTCAGCTTCAATTTCCAAGCTGACCCAGTACCGATCAGAGACAGCAATGCACCAGAACGGTGTATGATGGTGCCATGGCAATCCCCAAGCAGGTTCGCAGGAGCGTTACCTTGCCCAGCCGGCTGGCCGAGCAAGTCGAGCGTATCGCCAGAAAAAGGCGCCTCAGCGACAACCGCGTGCTGGTCGAACTGGTCGAGCAGGGGCTCGAGGCGCAGAAGGAGAAAGAAAAAGCCTTCTTCGCCCTGGCAGAGCGCTTCCGCGCCGCGGCCGATCCGAAAGAAGTGAAGCAGCTGGGCGATGAGATGGGGCGTTTCATCTTTGGCGAGTAGCCCAGGGTGAGTAATGCCGCAGATCGAGAACTGGTCCCGACTTCCCGCTGCGCTCCGCGACCACCTGGTTGAGCGAATGCATCTGGCATCAAGAGGACTCAAATTGACAGCCTTACTGGTCAGCTAAACGGCCGACGGTGCCTTCCTCTTGAGAAGCACATAGACCGCTGGTCCCACCACGATTGCGACCGCCCCGCCGATCATCCCAAAGCGGTCGCTGCCCAGCAGGGCAACCAGCGCCATCACCACCGGGGCGCCGACCACGTAGAGCAATCCCCAGCGTCCGCCTGGAATCTTGAAGGAACGCGGCAACTCCGGCTGCGTGCGCCGCAGCTTCCAGGCAGAGAGCACGGTCAGCACCGTGGTTGCCGACCGCAGCCAGATGTAAACCGAGATCAGCTCCGCCAGGCTTTGCCACGCCAGCAAGGCATAGATCACAGCCGAGGCCACGATCGCCAGCCACGGCGTGCCGTAGCGCGCGTGCCTGCGAGTGAGAGCTTGCGGAAGATATCCGTCTTCGGCCATGGCAAAGGGCATACGCGTAGTAGTGAGGATGGTCGAGTTCAGCAGGGCCACGTTGCCCACCATCGCGGCTAGAGTCATCCACGTGCCCAACCAGGAAGCCCCGAGCCAGCGGGAACCGTAAAACGTCCCGCCGATGAGCCGCGCCGCTTCGGAGAAGTATCCGGTATGCCAGTCCTGCCAGTGGCCGGCTGAGGCGAGTCCGGCCAATGTCGGCAGAAAATATGCCGCCATCGACAACGGCACGACCAGCGCCAGCGCGCGCGGATACGACCTCTGCGGATTCTCGACTTCTTCGGCGACAGTCGAGAGCTGTTCATAGCCCGAATAGAGCCACAATCCCAGGGCCAAGCCGACACCGAAAACTTTGAACGTGGCCTGATGCGGCACCACCCACGGGGTAAACGGATTCTGGTGCCAGTGGGCGAGCCCGATCACCACCATCGCGATGACAGGGATGAAGATAAAGATTTCCAGCGCGGTTGCCACCTGGCCGACCATCTGAATCCCGCGCACGTTGATCCATGTCAGCAAGGCCACCAGCGCAACCGAAATCGCATAGTGTTCCCACCAGCTCATGTGCGGAAAATAGAAGACCAGGTAATCGGTGAATAAAACGGCGTACACACCGCCCAACAGAAACGACGCCGTCCAGTTCCACCACCCGGAAAGAAATCCCCAAAAGTCGCCAAACGCCGCGCGGGTCCAGCGATAGAATCCGCCCTCGACGGGCATGGCGGTGGTCAACTCGGCCGACACCAGCGATACCGGAATGCACCAGAAAAACGGCAGTACGAGAAGATAAACCAGCGTGATGCCCGGCCCCGAAGTCGTGACCATGTCTTCCAGGCCAAACGGCCCGCCCGTCGTGTAGGAGAACATCACGAAGACGAGATAGAAGAGTCCCGCCTTGCGCAGGGCAGAGTGCTTGGAGGCAGGTAGGCTATCGGTTGTGCTCAATGACGTGGATGGGATTGTAGCTGACCGCCGCGGATTTTGTTCCGCCCTTTGTTGCGACTTTCATGGCCCCAAAAGCATCTGTCTGTTATCCATCACGGTCAGTCGCATACACTGTTCTGATCCTTTGGATGTGATTGAAAAGACAGCTTGGAGCGAACTTAAAGTCTATGAGCAAGATCCTTATTCCTACGCCATTGCGGCAGTATGTGGGCAAGCAGGCCTTCGTCGAGGTTTCCGGATCGACCGTCGCTGAGGCGATGACTGCGCTGGTCGCGCAGCATCCCGATCTGCGCAAGCATCTTTACACCGACGACGGTAAGCTGCGGGCTTTCGTGAATCTCTACGTCAACGACGAAGATATCCGCTACCTGCAGAAGGAAGCGACCGCGCTGAAGGATGGTGATAACATTTCGATTGTGCCTTCGATCGCCGGGGGCGCCGCCTGACCGGGATCTCCGAATTGAGTCCGTTCATTACAATGCGCTGTTGTTGGCCTGCCTGCCGTTAGCCCCGCATTCGTGGGCTTCGCCGATTCAATTCCAGCGGACAACTTTTACGGACACCGCGAACAGAAAGGCGCTCAACCACGAAGGGCACGAAGGTACACGAAGGAAGGCTCGACGAGGACATTATGGCGACTGCTACAGAAATTCCGGTAACGCTCAGTAAAGACGAAATCCTGCGCTACTCGCGGCATCTGATCATGCCCGAAGTCGGCATGGAAGGTCAGCAGAAACTGAAGGCCGCGCGTGTGCTGTGCATCGGCACCGGAGGCTTGGGATCGCCGCTGGCGTTGTATCTGGCGGCGGCGGGCGTGGGCACGCTGGGACTGGTCGACTTCGACGTGGTCGACTATACGAACCTGCAGCGGCAGATTATCCATTCGACCGCCGACGTAGGCCGCAAGAAGCTCGATTCAGCAGCCGACAAGCTGAAAGGCATCAACCCGTTTCTGAATTTGCGGACCTTCGACACCATGCTCAACAGTTCGAACGCTCTCGAACTATTTCGCGACTTCGACATCATCGCCGACGGTACCGATAACTTTCCTACGCGCTACCTGGTCAACGACGCCTGCGTGTTGACCGGCAAGCCGAATGTCTACGGATCCATCTTCCGCTTTGAAGGCCAGGCCAGCGTGTTCGCGACCGAGGATGGCCCGTGCTACCGCTGCCTGTATCCCGAGCCGCCACCGCCGGGTCTGGTGCCTTCATGCGCCGAAGGTGGAGTGCTTGGGATTTTGCCGGGACTCGTCGGGGTGATGCAGGCGACGGAAGTCATCAAGCTGATTCTCGGCATCGGCGACCCGCTGATCGGCCGCTTGCTTCTGATCGACGCGCTGGGCATGAAGTTCCGCGAACTCAAGCTGCGCAAGAATCCGGATTGCCCGGTCTGCGGCACCCATCCGACCGTGACGAAGCTGATAGACTACAACGAGTTTTGCGGCATTCGCGGAGAGGAAAAACCTGTGAGCAACGGCGTTCCCGAGATTCCGGTGGAAGAGTTAAAGCGGCGGCTGGACGCGAAAGAGGATTTATTTGTGCTCGACGTGCGCGAGCCCCACGAATATCAGATCTGCAATATCGGCGGATATCTGATTCCGCTGAACGATCTGCCCAAGCGCGTGAACGAGCTCGATTCGAGCAAGGAGATCGTAGTCCACTGCAAAATGGGCGGACGCAGCGCTAAGGCAGTCGCCTTCCTGCAACAGGCAGGCTTCAAGAAAGTCCACAATCTGACCGGCGGGATCACGGCATGGTCAGATCGCGTGGACCCGAAAGTGCCGAAGTACTGAAGCGTTTCAGTGCCCAGTTCTCGGTGCCCGGTTTCCAATTTGGGAGCGCCAAAGCGCTCCCTTTTTCGTTGGTACACAAAGAATCATTGCCGAATCGCGTAATGCACTGGATAATGAAATCTTCTCCGGCCCCCGCTTTTGGAAGGTTTGCCCCACCGGAGCGTTGTGATGAAGTCCAGCGTATTTCTCTACTGCGTGTTGCTGCTGTGTTCTGCCGCAGCCTCCCAATCCAATCTACCCCAACAGCCGGCCCCAGCCCCGCAGCAGAATCAACCTGCGTCACCGCCCGACCAAGCGTCGCAGGTCTCGGCGCCCGCCCCGCCGAAAGGATTTGTGCTGGAAGATTCAACACCCGTGCGGCTAAGAATCAATCGCACAGTTTCGTCGGCGGACGCCCACGTCGGCGACACGGTCGATTTTGAGGTTCTCGAGGACGTCAGCGTGAAGGGCACTCTCGTCATTCCGAAGGGCGGGCTTGCGTTCGCGACGGTGACCGAGGCGCAGCCGAAGCGAAGGATGGCACGCGGCGGAAAACTCGACATCAACATCGATTACGTGAAGCTGCTCGACGGCGACAAAGCAGCGCTGCGCGCGGTCAAGGATATGAAAGGCGGAGGTCACACCGGAGCGATGGTAGGTGGAATGGTGGCGACAGGGATTTTGTTTTTTCCGGCTGCGCCATTCTTTCTTTTCATGCACGGCAAGGATATCAGCATTCCCAAGGGCACCGAGGTTACCGCTTACGTGAATGGAGACATGAAGCTGGACATCGCCAAGTTCCAGCCGCCTGCTCCGGCGGCGGAAGAAACGGCGGCGAGCGACACGCAGTCGAGTCCCTCGTCGGCAAAGATACATCTCGAGTCGGATCCCCCTGGTGCGGACATCGAAGTGGACGGAAGTTTCGTGGGCAACACTCCGTCCGATGTGCAGGTGGCAGAGGGCGATCACACAGTCACGGTGAAGAGGGCTGGATTCAGAGACTGGCAACGCACGCTCAAAGTGAGCGCCGGAAGCAGTGTGCATTTGAATGCAGAGTTGGAGAAGATGGCGGCGCAGTAAGCTGCCTTCGGCGAGGCATGGCGCTTCAAGCCCGGTGAACCGGTGCATCAGTTTTCGGAATGGCTCCTATTTCCCAACCACTAAAACTACAAAGGTGCCGGGAAGAATCGAATGCCGTGGATGCGGATTGTCGGCGGTGGCTGGCGGAGGCGGGCCGAACTTCGCCGTCACCACGAAAATGTTATGGGTTTTGGAGTCCAGAGCCATGGTGCGCGCTCCCGCTTGGGTGGGAACGTTTTGGGTGCTGAACTTGCCGGGCGACTCTTCTTTTACGACCGAGAGCACGCCATCTTCGCCGCAGGAAGCGAAAGCCAGGCCGGTCTCCGCGTCGAATCTGGTTGCGTCCACGCCCTCGCCGATGGCGGGCGTGGCCAGAATCCTGCCGCTGTCAGCGTCTACTACTGCCATCATCTTGTTGTCGCAGCCGACGAATAACCGGCGATGCTCGCGGTCGATCGAAAGTCCAGTCGGCTCGGTGCACGGCGCGAGCGGCCATGTCGCTCTTACTTCCAGTTTTCTGGGGTCGATCGCAACCAGCTCGCTCTTGTCCTCGATGTTGACGAAAATTTCTCCCTTCGCGTCGCTGGCGGCGAACTCAGGCTTGCCATCGAGTTTGATGGTGCCGAGGACTTTCCCGCTGGCGGCGTCGATGGCCGTCGAATCGTGACTGCGGCCGTTGAAGGTGAAGACACGCTTGGTCGCCGGATCGAAAAGGATCGCGTCGGGATTGTCGCCGGCCTTGACTTTACCGGTTACTTGCAGGGTCTTGATGTCGAAAATACTTACGGTGCCTTCGCGTCCATTGCTGGTGAAGCCGCGGCCGAACTCCGGAGCGAGCGCGATGCCGTGCACGCCCGGCGTGTCGGGAATGTCGCCGACGATTTTGCCGGAATCGGCATCCATAACTATGACGTGAGTTCCGCGAGAAATGTAGACGCGGCGGGCGTCAGCGTCGGTTTTCAGATAATCCCAGCCGCCGTCGCCTCCGATGGTGTAAGTCTTGATTACGTGATATCCCGAGCCGGGAGCGGCCCACAGCGCGGCTGTACAGAACACACAACACATCCAACACACGATTCTTGCCAGCATTATTCCTCCTTCAAGAATACATAGGGATCAAGTGGCGTGGCCGTTTGCGATGCCGCGCTTCTCCGACCTTGTACACGCAAGGGTCCGGACAGAAGTAACTTTCCGCATTTCGAGGCTCAACCTAGACTTTTCATTATATGGGTGTTGGGCCGTCATCTTCATTGTTAGGGCAGGAGAGCGGGTTAGAACTCGCGTCAGTGGCCGATCCGCGCTGGCCATCGACCGGCGATTGCGGCACGTTCTCTGAGAAACTGGGACTGGACTCGGATGCGTCCCCGTCCGGTCGGGAGGCTGCGCATTCCGGGAGACAGCTGCGGCTCGGTCAGCTTGTTGCCATGGCAATCGGCGTACTTGCTGCGGTCCTGGTGGCAAAAATCGGAAGCGCCCATGACGCGGTTCACGAGTTTGCGAGCCCTGTGCCGATGCGGGGAAGTTCGGCGTCGACGGCTGCTATGGATTCAGGTCAGATTGATCGGCTGAACCCGCAGAAGCAAGCGGAGGATCTGCTCGAGCTAGCTATCGGTGAGTCGGACGGAGCGGTGGATCAGATATCGGCGCGTATCGACGGCTGGCAGGGGCAAGTCAAGTGGAATCCGCAGATCGCGACTCTGACTACGGCGGCGCTGAACTCGAGCGACATGCGCGTGCGGGAGTCCGGCATTGAGATTGAACTCGCAGCTTATGGCTTGGGGATGAACTCTGCCAGCTTCGACTATCTGCTGAGGTGCGTCCGGTCGACCGATCACGCGAGAAAGATCTGGGCGCTGTGGGCGCTGGGATTGATGGGAAACCGCGGCGTCGAGAGCGAGCAGGTAATGCGGGTCCTAACCACGCACCTGAAAGATTCCGACGAGGAATCGCGAAGCTGGGCGGTCGACGGTCTTGCGCTGGTTGGCGGCAGCCAGACAATCGAACCCTTGCTGGCGGCGATGCATGACGATCCTTCGCCTCGCGTGCGCGAGCGGGCAGCGTGTGGACTGGCTCAGTCCGGCATGTTTACTCACGAGCAGCGGCTCGCGGCTGTTCCGCGATTGCTGGGTTACGCCGACGATCCTCAACTCGATCCGCAGACTCACGCCTGGGCTTTTCAGGCGCTGCGAGACATCACCCGGCAGCGGTTGTCCAACGACTCCGCCGCGTGGCGGGAGTGGTACGCCGCCCGGCAGTAAACGCGGAAACGGAAATTTCCTCGCCACAAAAGGGTGCAAGCAGCATCCCTGCGGATCATTTTGATGTCTCACTTGCACATCCGCTTACTCCGCCATCTTGGCCACGTGCACGTCGAAGCCGGTCTTGGGCAGAAGCGAGGTCAAGGCGAAGGCCTTGAATCCGTCTCCATTGACTTCAGTATGACGATAGATTCCGGGCTCGGTTTCGATCGTCTCCTTGCGTCCCTCCATGTCTTCAAGGAACGACTGGGCGCGGGGAACAGTCACTTCAACCTCTTTCGTCCGGGTGACGACGGCTTCCGAGGCATACGAGCGCACCAGCTTGGGCCAATATTTTCCCAGCAGATCAGTGCTGGCAAAGACATCGGCCCAAATGATGCGGCCGTTCACCGCTACCACCACTCCGACCGCATGACGATCGCGCAGTTGCGCGATCAGGCTTTGATAGTTCTGCTCGATCGGTTTGGCTACGGCGTCGACTTGTTTTTTCACCTCTTCGTTTTCCATCACCTTGGCGTAGGAACTGGTCTGGGATAATTCAGTGGCTGCCGCCGGAGCTGCACCAGAAACTTGCACGGTCTCGGCCGCTTCTTGTTTTCTAACTTCCGCCCAAACCTCGGCCTGATCCTTGTCGCCCATGGCCTTGGCGCGGACTGACGGCTGCGCCATCATCGCCATAGGCACACGCGCGACCGGACCATTCTGCGTTTGGCCATACATCGATTCCGAGGCACCGAAATGCTCGCTGGTCGCGACCCAGCGCCCCGGCTCGACGCAGAACACGCTCAAGTCCACTGGATCGCTTTCGGGCGGAACGATGCGATCCTTGCCGATGACGCGATCCTGCTTGCCTCCGGTGACGATCTCGCCCGCCAGCAGCAAGAGCGGGCGTTTGGAGTTGTTGATGAGCACGAGGCGATTCACTTGCGCGCCCTCGCGCTGGATCGCGGGCACCGGGCGCCGGCGAATCAATCCCTCCACGTTGCCCGCTTCGGTGACGACCACTTCACCGGAGCGCAAACCTTCATCTAGAGTGAGAAATTCGCCGGTCGGATAACTCTTCTCCGCAACCACAGGAAAAATCGTCAGATTCGCGTGACGAATCGGTTCCAGCACCTTGTAGCCCGAGGCGGAAGTTGCTTCCCCTGCCCGCGCTTGCCGCTGGTCTACGACCACCAGTCCGGTAACAATCACGAGCGCCATCACCGACAGAAAAATCTTCGGACTCACACTCGGACTCATAAGGTTTCCTCCCGAGCCCGGACGAGTGCGCCCCGCCCTGCTGGGCGCCCCATCCATCTCCAGTTCGGGAGAAGAACGAAAATAAGTGCGTAGCTTGCGGCCAAAATTCACGGGCCGCGCGTCTAATAAATTGATAGCATCGGGAGAGATACTGCAGTTGTCAGGGTTCTATTTAGCGGCGAACGAATCGTTGTGCGGAGGAAAAGCCACAACGATGAACTCCTAAATTTTCAACCGCACATGAGCTCACCCAAGCCAATCTCCGCAGTGCAGACGGTGGTAGACGATCTGCTCGGCGAACTGCATGCCAAAGTGGAGTGCGGAAAAATCGGGTTGAGCCGTGAATCTTTTGCCGAGATTCTCTGCGAGGTCGGCGCAAAGTATGTTCCTGCATCGGCGACCGGAACCGAGATTCGGACATTCTTGCTAGGCCTGCGGGTTGATGAGTTGGCGCTGGCGCGAGCCTGCGCCGCGGGCAGTAATCCGGCCTGGGAAACTTTCCTGACCCGCTATCGCGAGAAACTCTATTTGTCGGCTCTGCGCATTGCCCGCGAAGACTCCGCCGCCCGAGAGCTCGCGGACACACTTTACGCCGATCTTTACGGGACGACGACGCGCGACGGCCGTCGGGTTTCAAAGCTCGCGTCCTATACCGGCCGGGGGTCGCTCGAAGGCTGGCTGCGGACGGTTCTGGCGCAGGAATATGTGAATCGTTACCGGCGCGCGAAACGGCTGGTCAGTCTCGACGAAGAAAACGAGGATGGGGTTCAGTTTCGGGCACCCGATCCTGAGCCGGAGCCGGCAACATTCAGCGACAAACGGCTTGGGGAAACGACTGACGAAGCCCTCTCTTTGCTTTCCAGTGAAGATCGCATGGTGTTGAGCGCGTATTATCTCGACGGCCGGACTCTAGCCGAAATCGCCCGCAGTTTGGGAGTGCATGAGTCCACCATCAGCCGCAAAATCGACAAGCTGGCCAAGGGTTTGCGCAAGCAGATTGTCGCCGGTCTGGCGCGCCGGGGCCTGTCGCGGCGCCAGGCCGAGGAAGCCATGGAAGCCGATGTGCGCGATCTGCAGGTAGATGTTCGCCGCAGTCTAGCGCAAGAATCTGCATCAGCCGCGTTCTCTAAAAAGAGAGTGGAAGTCCAGGTGAGGCAAGATCCAGGGTAAAGGCATTCTGCCGCCAGAAATCGCCATTGGGCGGACAGATGAAATTTGCAAAATGCAGAATGTTCCCAATATCGTGCGCCAGCGGTTGAGAGAGGCGGAGTCCAGAATGAATCATCCGGACCCCGATCTGCTGACGGCGTTCGCGGAGAGATCGCTGCCGGAACGCGAGCGGTCTGCTGTGATCGATCATCTGGCGCGCTGCGGCGAATGCCGGGACGTGCTTGCCTTCGCCTTGCCTCCGGCGGAGCCGGTAGAAACCTCCATCCGGTCCGCGCCGGGTGCGTGGCTCACCTGGCCGGCTCTGCGTTGGGGATTCGCCATCGCCGGGATCGTCATCGTTGCCGCACTCGGGGCGCTCGAAGTTCAACACCATACGGGGCAGGGCGTGTCCGAAACGACCAGTGGAAAGACGGTGATGGTCGCGAAGGACAATCGCGACAAGGAAATTGGCGGCGAGGTTCCAACTCGAGCCGCCGCCGCAGCGACAACCGGCACGCCGGAGAGAGTTCTGGTTGCACCGCAGGCGTTATCTGCTGATCGTTCCCCTGATCATGCGGCTGATTCGGCCGGCGCGTCGGCTTTCAGGCTTTCTGGGCCGAGATCTGAATCGCTGGCGCCTGAGCGACGGACGATGGCTCGCGCCGTGCCGCCGCCAGGAAAGGCGTGGCAGGGTGATACAGTTGGCGCCCCGGCCATGGGTACTACAACTTTTAATCCCGTGATGCCGGAACGAGGAGAGCAGCAAGGCTTGGTGCGCGGGCGAGCCTTCCCCGTCGCCCCTTCGGGAGCCGCAGCCGAGCAGAACGTAGATGTAACCGCCAAGATTCCCGCGGCTTCGCAGACGGTGGAGGTGAATGGCCCGGCCTCTCGGATCAATTCCCAGATCGTCAATTCCCAGATCAATGAGGACTCGCAAGCTCTTCAGACTTCGCTAACCAACCAGTCTGGCGCTCAGCTTTCCAGCGGCGAAGTATCTTCTCTCAGCAAAGCCAAACCGGCCATGCAGCAATCAGTCGGCGGCCCCCTGGCACGCGCTTCTTTGTCGGCGCCCGTCCCACGCTGGACGATTACTTCGACCGGCGCATTACAGCGTTCTTTTGATCGGGGCAATACCTGGGAGGATGTTGATGTGACGGCGAGTGCAGCGTCTTCGCTGGCGTTCAATTCCGCGAGTGCCAGAGAAACTGAAACTGGCGTGCTCAAGAAGGATCAGAAGCAGACCACCGCCCCAAGCTTCCGCGCGGTGGCCGTGACGGGCGTTGACGTTTGGGCGGGCGGTTCCGGGGGCGCACTCTATCATTCCATCGATGCCGGCACCCACTGGGTGCGGGTTTTGCCGTCTGCGACCGGCAGCATTCTCACGGGCGACGTCGTGAGCCTGGAGTTTTCCGACGCGCAGCACGGAACGGTAAGGACCTCCACTCCCGAGGTCTGGATCACGAGTGACGACGGTCAAACCTGGCAGAAGCAATAACCGCAGGTCGTTATCTTGCTGACTCTGTCTCGTGAAAGCTGATCTTGTTAACTCTGCGCTATTTTCTCCATTACCAAAGTGACGTTTACAGCAAATGAAGGGAATTCTAATATCCGGTTGTGGTTTGGCAGTTCTGGGGGAGGGCTGCCGAGGCGTCCTGGACTGAAAAGTCGAGGGCGCTTTTCCTTTTTTGCAGCATCAATTCTTCGTCTGCCCGTGATCCTCACCGGCTGCACTCTCGATAAAGATTCAATGGGCCCGGTTTACGGGTTATAGCGGGCCAGCCAGGCGGCGATTTCATGAAAGACGTCGTAACGCTGCTCCCAGACGGTCGGAAAATGGGGTGAACCGGGGTAAGTGACCATGCGGGTAGTTTTGCCGCGCGCTGCCAGGATCTCGAAATATTCCCTTCCCTGATAGGTGGGCACACGCTGGTCGGCGGCACCGTGCAGCACGAGCAGCGGCGTCGTAACGTCCTCGGAGTGCATCATGGCGGAGAAGGCGAAGAACGCGTTGGGATCTTTGTCGGTCCAGCGAGCGTCGTAGTCGATCTGCTGCACGTCGCTGGTCCACATGAAGGTGAGCCAATCGGTGATGCCGGCGCCTTCGATGGCGGCTTTGTAACGATGCGTCTGGGTGACGGTCCACGAGGTCATGAACCCGCCGGCGCTCCATCCAAATATGGCCAGGCGATTGGGGTCGGCCCAGCCCTGGGCGATGGCATAGTCGGTGGCGCTATCCACATCGCGATAGGCCCGATCGCCGAAGTGCTGATAAATGGCGCTCAGGAATTCGGTGCCGTATCCGGTCGAGCCGCGATATTCCGGTTGCAGCACGACGTATCCCATACCAGAGATGGTTCGGGCAAACCAGTCGAGGCGAAGCGAATCGTTGGCTTCGGGGCCGCCGTGCGGAAACACGAGAAAAGGAAATGCCTTGCCTGCCTGGTAGTTCGAGGGAAAAGTGACGATGCCTTCGAGCGCCATGCCTTCTTTGCTGGTCCAGTGAACGGCACGGACTTCGCCCAAAGCGACTTTGGCGAGTTGTTCTTCGCCTTCGTTGGTAATGCGCTGCAGAGCGTGGTCATGTGGGACTGCCACGTTGGAGGCGTGTTGCGGATCGGCCACGGTGAAAACACGCACATCTGGCGCTGATGCGATCCGGGGCGAGATAGGGCCGTTATCGATGGTTCCGTCGGGCCAGGTGTAGGCGGTGGTCAACGAGTTGTTCTGAAAGGAATCAATCTCTGACCGGACGCCGTGAGCCACTTCTACCCAGGCATTTCCACGAGCGTCGACGGAAAGTTGCAGGGCGCTCCCTGCGAGCTTGGGGGTTCGATCGACCGGCGTTCCGCCGGCGGCCGAAACGGTCCATACATGGTCGGGCGTTAACACGGGCGAGGTGGTGCTGAGGAATGCTAGGTTTTTGCCGCCGTCGATCCAGCCGATGCTCTGGGTTGAGTTATCGATGGTCGCGATGTGCCGTGCTCCGGTGGAGTTGCAGACGTCGATGAAGGAGCGCACGTAGTGAAAGCCGATCTTTGGCGTTTGGGATAATACGGCGAGGGACGAGCCATCCTGCGACCAGACGACCTCTCCTACGTCATGCAGTGCCGGACACCACCAGGCGCCGCCGGAGCCATCGGCAGCGACAACGTAGAGGCTGGTGAGCCCGGCTTCAATGACGGTATGAACGTCTGCCAGCGGGTCCGGAAGCCGCGGGTCGGCCAGGATGGCGTAGTGTAAACCGTCGGGCGAAATCGAAGCAGACTGAATGCCTTTAGGCAGGGCGGTCAAGGGGACGGGCGTGGCGGCCGCCGCCGCCGCGGTATTGGGAGCGGGAAGCGACAAAGTGGCCAACTGCGGCATTCTGTTGACTTCATATGTACCGTAGAGAGCACCGTCGCGAGTGAATCCGGCGGGCTTGAATTTGTCGGGAATCGTGAGTTTGCGGGACTCGCCGCCGGTCGGCGCGATCAGGTGCCATTCGATGTTGTCTGGACCCTTGGCACCACCGAAGCGTACGCGGTACAGAACGCTTTTGCCATCGGGTGAAACCGCAACAGCGAGCGCGCTGTGCAGGCTGGCGGCATCGTCGAAGACGAACGGGTGACGGGAATTCTGACTGAAGGCAGGAATCGATAGCGCGAGCAAAACAATAGAAGCGAATACCGGATTACGCATGTTCTTTCTCCGGCGAAAAGGATACCAGAGGAGGAAATCCCCTATCCCAGAGGAGGGAGTCGAAAGTTAGGCAAGCCGAAAACGCTCCGCGTGCTCTTTAATTCTGCATTTATTTACAATTTTCCACAAAATCACACACTATTCCAAGGCATAATCGCTGCATCCAATGAGTTTTCGATTCTAGACGGCGGCGCAAATGTAATATTTTGTGGACGTTAGCGATTTAGTTGACGAAAAATCACATGGATCAGCAAGGATCTGGCAGTTACATTCCTCCCGATCATCAGCCTTCCTCGACGAGCGACGCTCCGGAACGGAGCAAACCGAAATACTGGATTTGGGTTGTTACGTTGCTCGTCGTTGGTCTGATCATCTTTTGGGTTCTCCGTAGCCACGACGAGGGACAGAAGGCGCAGTCGTCGGGGGCCGCAGCCGGAGGCCGGCGCGGGGTCAGCGGTCCCGTGGCCGTTACTACCGCAACCGCCGAGAAAGGAGATATCGGCGTCTATCTCGACGCGATTGGGACAGTAACCGCGCTGTATACGGATTCCATCACGGCACAGGTCACAGGAGTGATTACGGCCGTTCACTACAAAGAAGGACAAATGGTGCGCAAGGGTGACCCGCTGGTCGATATCGATGCGCGGCCCTATGAAGCGACGGTGATTCAGGCGCAAGGCGCTCTGGAGCGGGATCAGAACATGCTGGCGCAAGCGCAAATGGACTTAGACCGCTACAAGGATGCGTGGGCGAAGAACGCTATTCCGCGGCAGACGCTGGAAGACCAGGAAAAGATCGTTCTCCAGGACCAGGGAACGGTGAAGAACGATCAAGGCACATTGCAGTATGACCAGGTGCAGGTCGTTTATTGCCACATTACGGCGCCGATCAGCGGACGGGTGGGCCTGCGGCTGGTCGACCCCGGAAACCTGGTAACGGCCAACGCCACGACTTCACTCGTCGTCATCACTGAGACCCAGCCCATCACGGTGGTGGCCACCATTTCAGAAGACAGTCTTTCCGAAGTGATGACTCAACCCCACCATGGCATCAATCTGCCTTTAGAGGCGTGGGATCGAGCCAACGAAAAAAAGATTGCCACAGGCAAAGTTACTTCCTTCGACAACCAGATCGACACCACCACGGGAACCATCAAGGTGCGCGCGCAGTTCGACAACCAGAAAGGCGCGCTCTATCCGAATGAGTTTGTGAATACGCGGCTGTTGGTCAAGACCCTTAAAAGCCAGATTCTGCTGCCCAGTTCTGCTATTCAACACAATGGAAGCGTCGCATTTGTGTATGTGATCCAGAATTCGCAGGCCAACATGCGCAAAGTGAAAACCGGCGTCGCCGATGGCGGAAAGACGGCGGTACAGGGTGTCAATGAAGGCGAAGTCGTTGCCGACAGCAGCTTCGATAAATTGCAGGACGGCGCGAAGATCACAATTTCCCAGAAGCCTCTGCCCGCGACATCGAGCGAGGGGAACGCTCCGTGAGTCCGTCCCGCCCATTCATTTTGCGGCCGGTAGCCACGATTCTGCTCATGACAGCAATTTTGCTGGTGGGCCTGGTGGCTTACAAGCAGTTGCCGATTTCGGCTCTGCCGCAAGTAGACTACCCCACAATCCAGGTGTTGACGTTCTATCCGGGCGCCAGTCCGGACGTGATGGCAACAACCGTCACAGCGCCCCTGGAACGCCAGTTCGGCGAAATGCAGGGCCTCAGCCAGATGACGTCGACCAGCGCCGGAACTGTGTCAGTGATCGTGCTGCAGTTCAACCTGTCGCTCGACATCGACGTGGCTGAAGAAGAGGTCCAGTCGGCGATCAACGCGGCGCAGAGTTATCTGCCGGCCGATCTGCCCACGCCTCCGGTTTACAACAAAACGAATCCCGCGGACGCGCCGATCCTGACGCTGGGCATTACATCCGACAGCATGCCGCTGTCGGCGGTCGAAGATTTGATCGACACGCGGCTCGCTCCGAAGCTTTCGCAGCTCAACGGAGTTGGACTGGTCAGCATCAGCGGCGGGCAGAAACCGGCGGTGCGGATTCAGCTCAATCCGACCAAGTTATCGTCTTACGGGATCAACCTGGAAGATGTGCGCACCGCGTTGACCCAGACCAGCGTCAACTCTGCCAAGGGCAATTTCGACGGCCCGCGGCAGGACTACCAGATCGATGCCAACGACCAAATCTCGGACGCGGAGGGCTATGAGCGGGTTGTAGTTGCGTACCGGAACGGCGCGCCGGTGCTGCTGAAAGATGTTGCCGATGTGGTGAACGGCGTGGAGAACAATCAGTTGGCGGCCTGGATGAACAAAACTCCCGCGGTTGTGCTGAATATCCAGCGGCAGCCGGGCGCCAACACCATCAGTGTAGTGAAGAGCATCAAGACGATTCTTCCGTCGCTGGAGGCGAATCTGCCGGCGGCGGTGAAGATCACGGAGCTGACCGACCTCACCACCAGCATCAACGCTTCGGTCGACGATGTTGAGTTCGAGTTGATGCTGACCATCGGGCTGGTGGTGATGGTCATCTTTCTTTTCCTGCGCAGCCTGCGAGCGACGATCATCCCCAGCGTTGCGGTGCCGCTTTCACTCGTGGGCACGTTCGGAGTCATGTACGTTCTCGGCTACAGTCTCGATAATCTTTCGTTGATGGCGTTGACCATCTCCACCGGGTTCGTGGTGGACGATGCGATCGTAATGATCGAGAACATCTCGCGCTACATCGAAGAGGGTGAAAAGCCGATGGAGGCGGCGCTGAAAGGCGCAGAGCAGATCGGATTTACGATTTTATCGCTGACAGTGTCGCTGATTGCGGTGCTCATCCCCCTGCTCTTTATGCAGGACGTGGTGGGCCGTCTGTTTCGCGAATTTGCCGTGACTCTGGCCGTCACCATTGTCATCTCGGCCGTGGTTTCACTCACTCTGACGCCGATGATGTCTTCGCGCATCCTGCGCCACGAGCCGGAGTCGCAGCAGAGCCGCTGGTACCAGCTGTCGGAGCGCGCCTTTAACGGCATGATCGCGTTTTACGGACGCACTTTGAAAGTTGTTCTGCGGTATCAGACCCTGACCCTGCTGATCGCGGTGGCCACTCTGGTGGTTACGGTCTTTCTCTACATCGTCATTCCTAAAGGCTTCTTCCCGGTGCAGGACACGGGCGTGATTCAGGGCATCTCGCAGGCCTCGCAGTCTATTTCTTTCGCCGCGATGTCCGAAAAACAACAGGAGTTGGCTTCGATCATTCTGCAAGACCCGGCGGTGCAGAGCCTGTCGTCATTTATTGGCGCCGACGGGACCAACACCACGCTCAACAGCGGGCGCATGGCCATTAATTTGAGGCCCATCGAAGACCGCGAGCTGAACGCGTCGGACGTGATCCGACGGCTGCAACAGAAGCTGGCCGATGTACAAGGCATTCATCTTTACATGCAGCCGGTACAGGATATTACTGTCGACGACCGGGTCTCGCGCACGCAGTATCAATACACGCTGGAAGATCCCGACATCGACGAACTCAACACCTGGACGGCGAAGTTCGTCGAGCAACTGAAGAAGCTGCCAAGCCTCGAGGACGTGGCTACAGATCAGCAGACCGGAGCGCAGGCTATCGCCGTGAATATCGATCGCGTGACGGCGTCGCGCCTGGGCATCGCTTCGGCGACCGTTGACAATACGCTTTATGACGCGTACGGGCAGCGGCAGATCAATACTCTCTACACCCAGCTGAACCAATATCACGTGATTATGGAAACGCAGCCTGCATGGCAGCAGGATCCTGCCAGGATGAGTGCGCTCTATATCCAATCCAGCGCGTCCTCCAGTGCGACGGGGGCCGCAGCCTCAACGTCGTTTTCCGCGTCCGGGTCGAGCTCGGCGGGCTCGAATGCGACCACCACTTCGGTGCTCTACACTCCATCGGCCGCGACGTTGCAACCCACGGGAACGGTGATAACCTCTGCCAACAACGCTCCCGCGAGCACATCACTCAACGGCGGCAGTTTCAGCGGGATTACACCGAACACAACCGTATCCGCCACAGGCGCCAACGCCGTGCCGCTCAGTGCCTTCGTTCACGTCTCGAACACGACCGAATCTTTGTCGATCAATCATCAAGGGCAGTTTCCCTCGGTCACCGTGTCGTTCAATCTTGCGCCCAATGCCGCGCTGGGCACCGCGATCAGCGATATCAACAACATTGCGGAGAAGATTCAATTTCCCGCCAGCTTGCAGGCCCAGTTTCAGGGGACTGCAGCTTCGTTTGAAAATTCGCTTTCGAACGAGGCGCTGCTGATTCTGGCGGCACTGGTAACGGTTTATATCGTGCTCGGCGTGTTGTACGAAAGTTTTGTTCATCCGGTAACGATTCTTTCCACGCTGCCGTCGGCGGGTGTGGGCGCGCTGCTGGCGCTGATCATTTTCCGGCAAGATCTGAGCGTGGTTGCGATCATCGGCATTATCCTGCTGATCGGCATCGTGAAAAAGAACGGCATCATGATCGTCGACTTCGCGCTGGAAGCCGAACGAGAGCGTGGAAAGAACTCGACTGACGCCATTTATGAGGCCAGCCTGCTCCGCTTCCGCCCGATCATGATGACCACCATGGCGGCTCTTCTGGGCGGCATTCCGCTGGCCCTGGGGCGAGGATACGGTTCGGAGTTGCGGCGTCCGCTCGGCATCGCGATGGTTGGCGGTCTGCTGGTCAGCCAGGTTCTGACGCTTTACACAACGCCGGTGATTTACATTTTCTTCGACCGTCTGGCACAACGCTTCAGCAAGGGAAAACCCGAACGGCAGGCCGACACCGGCGGTTCAGCAGCGCATCCGGAGAATGCATGAGCATCTCCGAACCATTCATCCGGCGCCCGGTGGCCACGACGTTGCTGACTCTGGCGGTCGCTATTGCCGGGGCGATCGGTTTTACGGTGCTGCCAGTATCGCCCCTGCCGCAGGTCGATTTCCCGACCATTTCGGTGTCGGCTTCTTTGCCGGGAGCCAGCGCGGAAATTATGGCGTCCTCGGTGGCCACGCCGCTGGAGCGGCAATTCGGCCACATCGCCGGCGTCACGGAGATGACGTCATCGAGTTCCCTGGGCGGCACATCGGTCACTTTGCAGTTCGATCTTTCCCGCAACATCGATGGTGCTGCGCGAGACGTGGAGGCCGCGATCAATGCAGCGCGCAGCTATCTTCCGGCCAATCTTCCGGCGAATCCGACTTACAGGAAAGTGAATCCCGCGGACGCGCCCATCATGATTCTGGGCCTCACCTCTGATAAATACCCAACGCCCAAGCTTTATGACGAAGCCTCTACCGTCATCGAGCAGAAGCTTTCCCAGATACAAGGCGTCGGCCAGGTGGTGGTGGGTGGTGGAGCGCTTCCTTCGGTACGGGTTGAGGTTAACCCGACGAAGCTGGAGAGCCGCGGTCTCACGATTGCCAATATCCAGTCCGTCCTGAGCCTGCAAAATTCCGACATGCCCCGCGGTCGATTCGGCAACGGAGCGATGACTGCCGACATTATTACGAACGATCAGATTTCGCAGGCTGAGCAATATAAACCGCTCATCATCGGTTATCACAACGGTACGGCGATTCACTTGTCGGATGTCGCCGACGTGGTCGACTCCACGCAGAATCTGCGGACGGCGGGATATCTCAACGGGCATCCCTCGATCACCGTCATTATTTTTCGACAGCCCGGGGCGAACATCATCGATACGAATCAGCGCATTCGTACGCAGCTGCCATTCCTGCAGGCAATATTGCCACAGGGCATCAATGCCACGATTGTTTTGGATCGGACAACGACCATTCGTGCCTCTGTCGACGACGTCGAGCGCACCTTGATCATTTCGGTGGTGCTGGTCGTTCTGGTCGTGTTCTTCTTTCTGCGCAATGCGCGGGCCACGGTGATTCCCGGCATTGCGGTGCCGGTATCTCTCGTCGGCACGTTTGCCATCATGTATTTGGTCGGTTTTAGCTTGGATAACCTGTCACTGATGGCGCTCACCATTTCCACGGGTTTCGTCATCGACGATGCCATCGTGGTCATGGAAAATATTTCCCGGTTTCTGGAGCAGGGAATGAATCCGATGGAGGCGGCGCTCAAGGGGGCGCGCGAGATCGGCTTCACGGTTTTTTCCATCAGCATGTCGCTGGTTGCTGTGTTTATTCCGATCCTGCTCATGGCGGGAATCGTCGGCCGCCTTTTCCGGGAATTTGCCGTGACCCTGGCTACGGCCATCGTTGTTTCCATGGTGATTTCGCTCACTACCACGCCCACCATGTGCGCGCATCTGCTCAAGAAAGAGGAACCCGGACAGCACGGGCGGGTATACGGTTGGAGCGAGAAATTCTTTTCCGGGATGCTGGAGATTTACCGCGTGTCGCTGGAATGGGTCTTGAAGAATCCAGCGTTCACCATCATGGTCTTACTGTTGACGATTGGGCTGAATTTCTTTCTGATCTTTCGTATTCCCAAGGGATTCTTTCCGCAGCAGGATACCGGTGCTTTGGTCGGCGCGGTGCAGGGACCGCAGGACGCCTCCTTCCCTTTCATGAATTCGTCGATTCTCGCGCTGGTGAAAGTCATCAAGGCAGATCCGGCGGTTGCCAATGTAAACGCGTATACCGGCGGCAACGGCGCCAGCAATGGGGGATTCATTTACATCGCGCTGAAGCCGCTGAATGAGCGCAAGATCGGGGCACAGGAAATCATCAATCGACTGCGTCCCAAGCTGAACCGCCTGCCGGTCGCCTCTGCTTTTCTGCAGGCCGTGCAGGATCTCCGCATCGGCGGCCGGTCGAGCGCTGCGCTTTATCAGTTCACCATTCAGTCTGACAATGTCGCAGATCTTGTGCATTGGGGGCCGCTGCTGCTCGCCAATATGAAGAAACTTCCAGGCTTGCAAGATGTCAACAGCGATCAGCAAAACGGCGGCTTGCAGGAGTTGCTGACGTTTAATCGGCTCGAAGCTGCGCGCCTCGGTCAGACCGCTGATTCACTCGATAAGTCGCTTTATTCGGCGTTCGGGCAGTCTGAAGTTTCGGTCATTTATACGCAGCTCAATCAGTATTACGTCGTGCTCGAAGTGGCGCCACAATACTGGCAATCTCCGCAGGATTTGAATTACATCTACATCAAGAGCAACAGCAACGGAACCAATGCCAGCGCAATGACGCCGATTGCCAGCTTTGCCAAGGCGCAAACCAATACTACCGCGCTGCAGGTAAATCATACCGGCCTGTTTCCGTCGGTCACGGTCTCATTCAACCTTGCTCCCAATGTTTCCTTGAGCCAGGCGACGCGGGAAGTCCAGCAACTGGAAGAAAAACTGGGCACGCCGTCGACCATTCAGGGATTTTTCGCCGGGACGCTGCAGGCTTATCAGCAATCGCTCTCGAACGAGTGGATTCTGGTTATCACTGCATTGCTGGCGGTTTACATTGTGCTCGGAGTTTTGTATGAGAGCTTCATTCATCCGCTGACCATTATTTCGACGCTGCCTTCGGCGAGCGTGGGAGCTATGCTGGCCCTCATGCTGTTCCATATGGACCTCAATGTGATTTCCATTATTGGCATCGTGCTGCTCATCGGAATCGTCAAGAAAAACGCGATCATGATGATCGATTTCGCGCTCATGGCGGAACGAGAACAAGGCATGAACACGAGAGACTCCATCTTCGAGGCTTGTATGCTGCGTTTCCGGCCTATTCTGATGACCACCATGGCCGCGCTGTTCGGCGCTCTTCCGCTGGCGTTCGGTACGGGCACTGGTTCAGAGCTTCGCCGGCCGCTGGGTATTACGATTGTCGGCGGGTTGCTCCTGAGCCAACTGATCACGCTGTACACGACTCCCGTGGTTTACCTGGAGCTGGATCGCATACGGCTGTGGCTGTGGGGCGGCAAGCCGCACGCTCCTGGAACTGATGCTTTACCGGAGCATGTATGATGAAACCTCTCTCGTGTTCTACGTCGAATTGGCTCGCGGTCGCTGTGTGCGCGATCGCTGCCGTGGCGATCATGCCCGGGTGCGTGGTTGGGCCAAAGTATCATTCCCCAGCCGGCCCCGCGCCGGCGGCGTCCAATTACAAAGAATCGACTACCAACTTCCAAGACACGCAGGGATGGAAAGTGGCAAGCCCGCAAGACGCCATGCTCCGTGGAAAATGGTGGGAGATCTTCAACGATCCGGAGTTGAACGCGCTGGAAGAGCAGGTGAACCTGAACAATCAGAATATAAAGGAATATTTCGAAAACCTGATGGTAGCCCGCGCGGAAATCCGCGAGGCCCGTGCGCAATATTGGCCGACGGTCACGGCGAATCCATCGTTTCAGCGGTCGCGAGCCTCGGCCGATTTGTCGAACACTTTCAACGCGAACACAGGAGGAAATGGAACGACCAGTTCGACTGGCCAGGCCACCAACAGTGGGCAGCAGAGCACCATTTGGGCCTTTCCCATCGATGTCTCGTGGGTTCCCGATCTCTGGGGGAAGATTCGCAATGAGGTCAGGCAGGCACAATACGCCGCCCAGGTCAGCGCTGCCGATCTGGCCAATGAGCAACTCACGGAGCAGGCAAGTCTGGCGGAATATTATTTCGAAATCCGCGGACAGGACGCGCTGCAGGAGATTCTCGACAAGACGGTCGCGGCTGACCAGAAGGCGCTCGAGGTCACCAAGGCGGCCTACGAGGCGGGTGTGGGCGACTACATTTCCGTGGTGGAAGCCCAGTCGACGTTGGAGTCCGCGCAATCGCAAGCCATCAATCTGAAAGTTGCGCGTGCGCAGTACGAGCACGCGATTGCCGTGCTGGCGGGAAAGGTCGCATCTGATTTCTCCATTCCTGCCCGGCCGGAGCTGACGTCTCCTCCGCCCATTCCCGTGGGTGTGCCTTCGGAGTTGCTGCAGCGGCGTCCGGATGTGGCGGCGGCTGAGCGAACACTGGCAGAGGCGAACGCCACAATCGGCATCGGCTATGGAGCTTTTTTCCCCAGCCTCACGCTGGCGGCTTCGGGTGGTGTTGAAAGCTCTACATTCAAGAACTGGTTCACATGGCCCAGTCGCTTCTGGTCGATTGGGCCTTCTGTTTCGCAAACGATTTTCAACGGAGGCTTGTATCGCGCCGAGTTGAATCAGTACAGCGCGACCTATAATTCCGATCTCGCTTCTTACCGCCAGACGGTGCTGGTTGCTTTCCAGCAGGTCGAGGATTACCTGGCGGCGGTTCGTCTTTACTCGCAGCAGATCGAGCGGCAGCAGGCAGCGGTCAATCATGCCCAGGAGTTTCTAAACCTGGAGATGGGACGCTATCAGACCGGAATCGATGCGTATATCGACGTGGTTACGGCGCAAACCACGCTTCTGGCCGACCAGCAAACTCTCGCAACCATTCAGGTGGAGCAGATGACCTCGGCAGTTTCTCTGATCGAGGCTCTGGGCGGCGGCTGGGATCAATCTCAAATGCCGACGCCAAAGCAACTGACTCAGAAAGTTCCGCAAACTGATTACTCCAGGCAGAAGTGAAGCTACAGCCTTGCCAGAGCCATGTGCGCGGCGTGATATCCGCACATGCCGTGTACGCCGCCTCCGGGTGGCGTGGACGATGAGCAAATGTAGATATTCTTTGCGGAAGTCGCATATTGTCGCCGCGTCGGACGAAATAAAATCTGTCGCAGGTCCATCGCACCCCCTGAAATGTCGCCTCCAGCCAGGTTCGCATCCATGGCTTCCAGGTCGACCGAAGAAAAAACACGCCGCGCCAAAATAACTTCACGGAAGCCGGGGGCGAAGCGCTCAATCTGAGCTTCGATTCGTGGCAGCATGTCCACTTTCGATCCGTTGGGAACATGACAGTAAGCCCAGGCCGTATGTTTGTCCGCGGGGGCGCGCGAGGGATCGAACAAGGTTGGCTGAACCAGCAAGACGAACGGGCGGTCTGGATGTTGCCCGCTACGCACCGCTTTTTCTGCAGCGGCGATCTCCTCAAAGCTTCCGCCTAAGTGTACCGTCGCGGCTCGCAGGCAGTCCGATGCTTTCCACGGGATCGGTGCGCTCAATGCGTAATCGACTTTGAAAACGCCCGGAGCGCAACGGAAGCTTTGCAGTTGGCGCTTGTAATTATCCGACAGACTCGGACCGGCGATTGCGGCAAGTTGTCGCGCGGTAAGGTCACAGAGAATCAGATCGAAGTCCGACAGGGATTCGAGCGAGTCAACGCGCGCCGAAGTAATCACTTTGGCGCCGAACGTTGAAAAATAACTGCACAGCGCGTGCGTGAGGGATTGCGACCCTCCGCGTGGAATGGGCCAGCCGACGGCGTGCGCCGGCACTGCCATCAATAGACCGAATGCCCCGCTCAGTGGCTCGTCAAGACTGAGAAACGAGTGGGCCGCTAAGCCTGCGAACAGCGCCCGGGTTCGTTCGCTGTGGAAGCGATGTGCGATGGTTTTCGCTGAAGATAGGGCGTTAATCCCGAAACGCGCCATGAGCCACGGATGTTTGGGGATCGCGAGCGCCGGCCGAAGGATTTCCGGTGCGAAGGCATGCCAGTGCTCGACAAACGGTTGCATCAGCCTGCGCCATGCATCGCCGTCGGGCTTCAGGCAAATGGCGGCATGGGCGAGATCGCGTTCCAATACGACCGCAGTGCCGTCATCGAGGGGATGAGCGAGCGGAGCGGGGGAATGAATCCACTCCAGCCCGTGGTCGCGCAGAGGCAGAGAAGAAAAGAAAGGCGAGCCGGTACCCAAGGGATACACCGCTGACCCGAAATCGTGAGTGAATCCGGGCAGCGTCAAGTCCATACTGCGAACCGCGCCACCTGGAGTCGGCTGCGCCTCGCGTACTTCGACCTGAAACCCCGCCTGCGCGAGGACTATAGCTGCCGCCAGTCCGTTCGGACCAGATCCAACTACGCAAGCGTTGGGTTTGTACGCCATGCTTATTAGATGTTCCGCAACTGGATAATACGAAGCAATCGGACTCAAACATTACACTGTTTTCGAGTTTCTCCAGTTTTGAATCATTCAATTTTCTCAGTTACGCAGTCACATTCACTCTCGCGGTTCGACCGTCGGCCATTCGAGAACTCTGATTTTGCCATCTTCTGTCCGCTCCAGGGTAGGCGCATAAAGGCCGAGCAGTTGTCGATGCCACCACAGTCCAGTTTTTCGTTTTTCGTCCATCGTAGTGAACCAGTATTGCCACAACAGCGCACGAACTTCACGCGGAGGAGCGCCGGCAAAAGGATTGCCGGCAAAGAGATCGAGCACGTTCTTGTCGTTCGAGAGCAGTTGCACTTCCGTGTTCGGCACAATCGGATACTCACGCCACGATCCCAGAGATGCAAACCACAAGTTCCAATCAAACCGCGGTTGATACGGAGCGTAAATTCCGGGTGGTTGATTCAATTCCTGGGGCTTGTAGCGAAAATGATAGGGCACCCAGTTCTGACCGTCCGTCGAACCCTGGAACTCGATCTCATACCGTCCGCGGGTCATCACGGCGAACAGGCCGTAGCGGTTGGCGATGCGAAATGGCTCCAGTGCGCTCACCGGCGAGGTTGGCAGTGGAACCTGCCCAAAGGTCCAAATCAGTTCGGCCGTAGTCGCATAGAAAATCCACGAGAGCATTATGGCTCTCAGTGATCGCTTCGCAGGATGCAACCAGCGGCCCAGCCTCTGGCGCTTCTGACTCCAGAGATCCGGTCTCCAGAGATCCGTCTGCCAGAGATCGATCCATTTCCGCGAATCCTTTTGCAGCGACGGCATGCCTTCGGAATTCGGCGTGGAATGCTCGAATCGCGTTCTCCACTTTGCCGGCAACCTGCCCAAGATAAACTTATCGTCGAGCAGCAGCACGCCGAGGGACAGAACCAGATAGTTCAGAAACGTATAGTTTGCGGTGAGGATCACGCCAATTTCCCACGGCGTCACAATAAGGAAGCACACAACCCTCCAGCGGCGCGGAAGAAACAGCATCCACACCAGGCCGAGTTCCAGTGCCAGCGTGGCGCCGACAGTCGCAGCGTGAAACCAGTGCGGCAAATGCTGCACGTACCAGCCAATCCATGTCGGTAAAGGTCCGTTCTGGTAGTACTCATCCATCGCGGTGAAATGGCGCCACTGCGGATCGCCGCTGAGAAGTTTCACGACGCCAGATTCGAAGTAGATGCGGAACCACTCCCATTGCAGCAGAAACAGGCTCGCCCGCGAAGCGGGATGGGTTCTTCCCGAGCCTGGAAGCAGGCCTGGCGGCGCGAAAAATAAGGCAATGAATCCCGCTTCGAGCAGCATGCCATCCGATTGGTAGCCGGAAAAGTCCTGGGCGGCGCTCACAAAAGAAAGGAAGCAGACGAAACAAATGGCGAGCATCCCGCGAGGCCAGAAGTTCAGTACGAGCAGCAGGGACGCCACCATTCCTACCCAGCACAGCGCGTTCAGCATTGTCGGCCCGCTCGACCACCAAAGGAGCGTGGGCGCGTACCACACGCGCTCCCAATGGCCGAGCGACTGGGCAACCGCTTCAAGATAACTGCCGGCAGGAAGAATGCCCTTCGGACCGATGAGCCCGCGAATCTGGAATACGAGCGAAAAGAAAGCGGAGAAATAGATTGCACCCAGCAAGCGGAGGAATATCCATCGCGGGAATAGTCGCTGTGGCCCGGTGCTTGGCGGATCAAAGAGCCATCGGACCGATGCAACAAGAGACAGGCCCATGATGGTGCAATTATACGGAGAACAAATGCCTGGACTCAGACCGCGATACCGTACTTCGTTCTGGAACTAAGCAAAGGCCAGCAACTCTGAGCTTCTGAGTTGAGATCCAGGCGGGCTGGGCGAGCCGATTTCGGTAGAAAATAGGACGTCGGTATGGATTAGCATAGTTACCGCTTTAGATTCCCGCATGGCAACCGGCGGACACGAGACAGCGCTGGATTGCCATCTCAGAATATAGGCGTGGGTAAAGGCGGGACTGTGCTCCACGGCAAATCGGAGGCTGGAATTTATCCGCAGCCAAGGAGAAGACATGACGGTTACACGGCGTGAATTTCTGGACGCACTTGCAGTAGGCACGGCGGGGCTTGCCTTGGGAGCCACCGCCAAAAGCTACGGTCGGATTCTTGGCTCCAATGACCGGCTCAACTTCGCGGTGATCGGTCTCAATGGCCGCGCCTACGCTCACCTCGCCGCGCTGAAGGCCAATCGGCACGCTGCCCGTATCTCGCATGTGTGCGATGTGGACGACAACATTCTGCGAAAATTCGCGGATGCTACGGAACAACATATGGGCGAGGCTCCCGCGGCCGACAAAGACTTTCGCCGCATTCTCGAAGTGAAAGATGTCGATGCCATCACCATCGCCACCCCCGATCACTGGCATGCACCCATGGCGATCGCCGCACTGCAGGCGGGCAAGCATGTTTACGTCGAGAAACCGTGCAGCCACAATCCGGCCGAGGGAGCGATGCTGGTTCAAGCCCAGCAGAAATACGGGAAGCTCGTGCAGATGGGCACGCAGCAGCGCTCTTCACCTCATACGATCGAGGTTGTCGAGAAGATCCGCGGCGGCGTGATTGGGCGGCCGTACCTGGCGAAGGCCTGGTACGTGAATGTGAGAAAGTCGATCGGCATCGGGAAAGAAGTGCCCGTGCCCCCGCAACTGGATTGGGATCTGTGGCAGGGTCCGGCGCCGCGCCGTCCTTATAAGGACAATGTGCACCCTTACAACTGGCATTGGTTCAAGATCTGGGGGACGGGCGAAGCGCTCAACAATGGCACTCATGAAGTCGATGTCTGCCGCTGGGCACTGGGCCTGGACTATCCAAAGCGAGTCACCTCGTCGGGCGGCCGATATCACTTCAAAGACGACTGGCAATTTTATGACACGCTGGTCACCAGCTTCGAGTACGACGACGCCATGATTTCCTGGGATGGAAAAAGTTGTGAGGGCATGAAGTATTACGGTCGTGATCGCGGCTCGACCATCTCCGGAACGAATGGCACGGTGCTGGTCGATCGAGATGGCTACGAGCTATACGATCTCAAAGGGAAAAAGACCGGCGAATTCAAGGCGGGCAGCAAAACATCCTCCTTCGACCTGATCGGGAGCGATTCCATGACAGACGCGCATTTTGCGAACTTCATCGCGGGAATTCGCAACGGAGAAAGGCTCAACGCCCCGATTTCGGAAGGCAACATCTCCGTTACGATGCTGGAGCTTTCCAACATCGCATGGGAAATGAACCGCGAGCTGAATCTCGACAGCAAAGACGGCCGCATACAGGGCGACGCCGAAGCGATGACACTCTGGGGGCGCGAATACGAGAAAGGATGGGCGCCGCACTTATGAGCGATACTCTTTCGCGACGCGAATTCCTTCGCTCTACTGCTCTCGGTGCGACTGCGCTGACTCTGCCCGGAAAGGCAGTTGCCGTCGCTCACCAGGCACTCGCGGCGAATCAAGATTCACCCATTCGCCTGGGTCTTGCGAGTTATACGTTTCGCAATTTCACCCGCGCGCAGCTCATCGGATTCATGAAGCAGTTGAGTGTGTCTGACCTGAACGCAAAAGACGTTAAAGATCATCTGCCCATGGACCCCGAAGAAGAGGCCGAGGCCCTGCGCGACTATGCCGCGGCGAACATCAAGCTTCATGCCACGGGCGCGATTTACTTCTCAAAAGACGAAGATGCCGACATACGGGCAAAGTTCGAATACTGCAAACGGGGAAACATTCCTGTGATTGTTGCCGGCGATCCTGCGCCGGAGACGCTGCCGCGCCTTGAAAAATTTGTAAAGGAGTACAACATCCGCTTTGCGATCCACAATCACGGTCCAGAGGACAAGTTGTGGCCGTCGCCGCTCGATGTGCTAAAGGCCGTGAAGGGCATGGATCCGCGCATGGGATGTTGCATCGACGTCGGTCACACGGTTCGCGCCGGCACCGACGTGGTGCAGGCAGTCCACGCAGCCGGCGCGAGACTTTTCAATATGCACATGAAGGACCTCACCAATTTCACGGACAAAGAAAGCCAGGTCGCAGTTGGAGACGGTCTCATGCCCGTGCGCAAGATTTTTGAAGCGCTCCTCGCAATAAAATATTCCGGCTTCGTCGATCTAGAATATGAGATTCATCCCGACGACCCGATGCCCGGAGTGATCCGGAGCTTCGCATATATGCGCGGGATGCTGGCGGGGCTTGGCTATACGAGTCAGAGCTGAGCGGCGGTGCAGTCGCGCAGATTTCACCCACGCTCAAATTTGCAGGACAGCTGCTTAGTACAGAATCTTGTTCGGCTTTTCCTGCCAAGCGCGGAAGGCGGCGAGTGCCTGCTCGCGCATCGTTTGTACCATCGGGATCGCGCGCTGGGGCAGCGTGTGCCCTAATTCGCGGTAGATGAACGAATCGTCGAATCCGATGGCGGAGGCATCCGCGGCGGCGTTGCCATAGTAAATGCGGGTCAGGCGCGCCCAGTAAATGGCGCCCAGGCACATCGGACAAGGCTCGCAAGACGTATAGATCTCGCAGTCGTTTAGTTCGAACGCGCCAAGTTTCGCACAAGCTTCACGGATTGCAACGACCTCGGCGTGCGCGGTTGGATCGTTCGTCGAGGTTACACGATTCACCCCTTCGGCAAGGATGCTGCCGTCTTTCACGATGACCGCGCCGAATGGCCCCCCTTGGCCAGAGCGAACGTTATCGAGCGAGAGCTGAATCGCGCGGGTCATGAAAGACTCGTCCATCGGGTTGGCGTCCATTGATTTGGTCGGTCAACGCATAGCGTTCGACGATGTGCTGAAACCAGCGCTGCGGATTCGCGCAAATTCGTCGACATGGACTCGTTCGCGGCCGCTTCTTCTCAGCAGGAGTATAAGCGGGAATCACGAAACTGATAAGAACGTTCTGGATGCCGCTCGTGCGCTGGCTTTCCGATTGAAAACAGTGGCGCTTCCCGATAGGCTTTACGCTCATACTTGACGGTTGGGAGCGCCGAAACTTGAGCTTACAAGCCTTTATTTCGCGTCGGGTGGTAACGCCGCAGGAAATCCGGCCGGGAGCGGTGCTGGTACAGGGCGAGCGAATTCGCGGTGTGGTCTCGCTGTCGGAAGTGCCCCCCGACGTGGTGCGAGAGGATTTTGGCGACGCGGTTCTGCTACCCGGCCTTGTGGACTCGCATGTACACATCAATGAGCCCGGACGAACCGAGTGGGAGGGATTTCGCACCGCAACTCGCGCAGCGGCAGCCGGAGGCTACACCATGTTGGTGGACATGCCATTAAATTGCGTGCCGGCTACTACGAATGTGCTCGCGCTCGAAGCGAAACGCTCCGCGGCGCAGGGGCAGAGCCGCGTGGACTGGGCGGCCTGGGGTGGAGTGGTCGCCGGCAATCACGACGACATCGAACCGCTGGCGAATGCCGGAGTGCGCGGGTTCAAGTGCTTTCTGGTTCACCCGGGCATCGAAGAATTCACCATGGTTTGCGAACAGGATCTCCGTGCGGCCTTGCCGCGCGTCGCGCGAACAGGCTTGCCGCTGCTGGTGCACGCGGAACTTCCCAGCCCCATCGACGCCGCCACCGAGCGTTTGCACGATGCCGAGTGGACTCGCTACCAGACCTACTTGCAGTCGCGTCCGGATGAAGCAGAAATTGGGGCGATCCAACTGATGCTGTCATTGTGCCGCGAGTACGGATTTCGTCTTCACATCGTGCATCTTGCGACTACTCTGGCTTTAGAGATGTTGCAGGAAGCGCGCGCCGATGGGCTTGCAATCACCGTGGAGACATGCCCGCATTATCTGCATCTGCAGGCAGAGGCGATTCCCGACCGCGCGACACAATACAAATGCGCTCCGCCAATCCGCGGCCGGGAAAATTGCGAGCAGTTGTGGCAAGGGCTGAAAGCCGGCGTGATCGATCTGGTGGCCACGGATCATTCCCCATGTCCTCCCGCAATGAAGTGTCCGGGAGAAGGAAATTTCCGAAGTGCGTGGGGCGGTATTGCGAGCCTTTCCACGGCCCTTTCGGTCATGTGGACCGAAGCGGAAGGGCGCGGATTTGCACTGACGGACATCGCACATTGGATGGCCGAAGAACCCTCGCGGCTGGCTGGATGTGACAAGCGCAAGGGACGCATCGCAGAGGGTTTCGACGCGGATTTGGTTGTGTTCGATCCCGAGAAGGAGTTCATGGTTACCGAGAACCGTCTGCATCAGCGCCATATGGTGTCGCCATACCTCGGGGAAAAACTGCGAGGCGTGGTCAGGCGGACGTATTTACGCGGCGACCTGGTTTTCGCGGATGGAGAATTTCCGGGAGAGCTTCGAGGACGCGAGTTCCGCGAGTGACACCGAGCACAAGCTTTGTCTGCCATACTTGAAACGACGTGAAAACTGAAAACATCATCGGAGTGTCGGTCCCGCGCAAGGAAGGCTCGGACAAGGTCACCGGACGCGCGAAGTACGTCGACGATATTGTGCTGCCCGGAATGCTTTACGGTGCGACCGTGCGTAGCAGCATTCCCCGCGGGAAGATCAGGAGAATCGGCTTCGGTTCGGGCATTGCTTGGAACGAATTCGTAGTCGTTTCAGCCAAGGATATTGCGGGGAAGAACTATGTAGCCCTGATCCTGGACGACCAGCCCTGTCTGGCAGACGGCGTGGTCAATCATCCCGAGGAACCGATTTTGCTTTTGGCGCATCCCAATCGGCACCTGCTTCGAAAGGCCGTCGAGGCCGTCGCGATTGAGTACGATCCTTTGCCGGCGCTGTTCACGATTGAAGCGAGTGAAGCGCGCGCCGAAATTATCTGGGGCACAGACAACACCTTCAAGACTTATTTGGTCGAGAAGGGCGATGTCGACAGTATTTGGCAGAAGGCCGCTTACATTGTCGAAGGCGAATATACGACGGGTGCGCAGGAACAGCTCTACATCGAAAACAACGGAATGATCGCCACTTTCGACCGCGAGCGGGGAATCACGGTGTGGGGCTCGTTGCAGTGTCCCTATTATGTCCACAAAGCTCTCATGAAACTGTTCGACCTGCCCGAGGACAAAGTTCGCGTGGTGCAGACCGAGACCGGTGGAGCCTTCGGAGGAAAAGAAGAGTATCCCTCGATGATCGCCGGACACGCCGCGTTGCTCGCGATGAAATCCGGCAAGCCGGTGAAGATCGTTTACGACCGCATGGAAGACATGGCGGCGACGACCAAGCGGCATCCATCGCGAACTCGGCACCGCACTGCAGTCGACAAGGAGGGCAAGCTTCTGGGAGGCGAGATCGAGTTTGTGATCGACGGGGGAGCCTACGCTACGCTCTCGTCCGTTGTGCTGTCGCGCGGGACGATTCACGCGGGCGGTCCTTATTACTGGCCCAGCGTTCGAATCCGTGCGAAGGCGGTTGCGACCAATGCCCCACCGCACGGGGCGTTCCGTGGATTCGGCGCTCCGCAAAGCCTGTTCGCCATGGAGCGCCACATGGATCGCATCGCCGCGGTGGTGGGTATTTCTCCGGTGGAAGTGCGGCGCCGAAATTTCCTGAAGCCGGGACAGACGACCACCACCGAGCAAGCGATCCGGGAGCCGATCGATCTCGACAAGCTTCTCGATCGGGCCCTCGAGCTTTCGGACTATCGTGCAAAAAAAGATCGGTTCCGGCTAGAAAATGAATCATCGTCGCACAAAAAAGGAATCGGCATCGCCACATTCTTGCACGGGGCCGGCTTCACCGGGTCGGGCGAGCGCTACCTGGCCTCGGTTGTGGGCGTCGAGGGCTGCGCGGATGGACGAGTGCGCGTTCTGGTATCGAGCACGGAGTTCGGCCAGGGAACGAATACCGTGCTTTCCCAGATCGCCGCGGAAACGTTGCGACTGCCCTATGAAGACGTCGAAATAGCCCAGCCAGACACCGAGAAAGTTCCGAACAGCGGTCCAACCGTGGCTTCTCGCACGGTCATGGTTGTGGGGAAATTGGTGCAATCGGCAGCGAGTGGAATCCTGCAGACCCTGCTGGCCTCGGGATCGCTCCACGAAGGATATTCGCGGGACGACTTCCGCGCGGCATGCGCGAAACACATTGCCGAGCGCGGAGAGCTGAAATCGTGGGCGCGCTACGAAGCGCCGTCGGATATCTTTTGGGACGATCAGAAATATCGCGGTGAGGCCTATGCGGCCTACACCTGGGCTGTCTACATCGCCGAAATTACCGTGGACATGGCCAGCTACGGTGTAACCGTGGATGACTTTGTTGCGCTGCAGGAAGTGGGCCGAGTCCTGCATCCGGTGCTGGCTCGCGGACAGATCACGGGGGGTGTCGCCCAAGGCATCGGCTTTGCGCTGTACGAAAAAGTTGCCTGGCGGAATGGCCGGATGCAAAACGGGCAAATGACCAACTACATCATGCCGACGTCCGCGGATTTGCCTCCCATTCGCGTGTACTTTGAAGAACTGGGCAATGTACACGGAGCATTCGGCGCGAAAGGCATTGGAGAATTGCCGATGGATGGCCCCGCTCCGGCGATCGTGAACGCCGTTGCAGATGCTTTGGATGCAAATTTCGATTCGATCCCGCTTCTGCCAGAAGATATTTTTGAAGCGATGAAGCAGCATCCCCGAGCAAGCGATTCTCTTGCCGCGCAGGGAGTTCGATGAGCGCGTCACGCGGACAATGCGAGATTCACATGACTGTTAATGGCGAAGACCGGACGGTCTGCGCCTATCCAATGACGAGGCTCTTGGATGTTTTGCGGGAGGATCTGGGGCTCACGGGCGCGAAAGAAGGTTGCGGAGAAGGCGAGTGTGGATCGTGCTCCGTGCTCATGAATGGCACTCTGGTAAACAGTTGCCTCGTGCCCGTCTTGCAGGCACAGGGAACAACTATCATTACAGTTGAAGGACTAGCCGGGGGATCGCATTTAGGCGCATTACAGCAGGCATTTTTGGAGTGGGGTGGGGCGCAGTGCGGCATTTGCACTCCGGGAATTCTCATGGCGGCGACCCATTTGTTGACACGGCAGCCGCGGCCCACTGCAGGTGAGATCAGAGAAGCGCTTTCTGGTAATCTCTGCCGATGCACCGGATACGCACAAATTTGTGAAGCAATCGAGCAAGCATCTGCTCGCGGAGATTCGGATCTTGGCAACCTCGATTCATAGCAATTTCAAATCGTAGCAATGCACGATGAGATCAGATCCCGCTGATTACGAACTGGTTGCGCCTGGGAGTTTGTCGGCCGTGGTATCGCTGCTCGCCGAGCAACCCGGTGAATGGCTGCCGATCGCGGGTGGCACCGATATCATGGTGCAGTATGCCGCCGGAAAACTCGCGAGCCGAAAACTCGTGAGTCTATGGGATCTTCCCGAATTGCGCAGAATCGAAGTTTCCGGCGATGAAGTTCGAATCGGCGCCGCCAACACCTACACCGATTTGGGCGAGCATGAAATCGTGAAGCGGGAATTCCCGCTGCTGGTCAGCGCAGCGCGCTGGACAGGAGGGATTGCGAATCAGAATCGTGGAACTCTCGGCGGAAACATCGTCAATGCATCGCCCGCCGCGGATTCCCTGCCGGCCTTGCTGGTCTACGAGGCAGAGTTGATTCTGATTTCCCAGCGCGGCCAGCGGCGCGTCAGCTACTTAGATTTTCATACAGGTTACAAGAAAACTCTGCTGGCAGCGGATGAACTGATCCAGGCAATTTGCCTGCCGCGGCGGTTTGCCGGATATATTTCGTACTCGCGCAAAGTAGGAGCGCGGAATGCGCAGGCAATTTCAAAAGTGTGTATTGCGGCGTTGGGGCGAGTAAAGGCTGACGTTGTTCAAGATATCCGCGTCGCGGCCGGCAGCGTAGCGCCAACGCCGCTCCGTCTCAGAGAAGTGGAGCGCATCGTGAAAGGGAAGAAGGTTGACCCGCAACTGGTGCAATCGGCGCGGCTAGCTGCCGCCAGTGAGATTCGGCCGATCGACGATATTCGGTCAACCGCCGCCTACCGTTCTGCGGTAGTCGGAAATCTAGTGGCGGAGTTTCTGCAGAAGTTGATTGCGGACGGGCGTGATACCAGCGAAGCGCTGAAACGCTGGAACTTGCGCTCAACGCAGGATGCTGTGGAGGAAATTCTTCCCTGCTGTGGTTCGATGGCGTGGGCGAGGGGATTGGCGTCGCGCCGGCCCTTCGAGGAAGAGTCGTCCCTCATCGCGGTGTCCGACGAGATTTGGCGGGGATTGGCAGAGCAGGACTGGAAGGAAGCATTTTCGACCCATCCACGAATTGGCGAGCGGAGGGCGCCATCGGTTGCTTCGGCCCAGTCTGCGACTTGGTCGGCGCGGGAGCAGCAAAGCGTAGCCGATGGCGGAGAAGGAGTTCTGTCGGCATTCGCACAGGCGAATCGCGAATACGAACAGAAGTTCGGTCGAGTGTTCATCGTATGTGCGACGGGAAAATCCGCGGCTGAAATGCTGGAACTTTTGACGCGCCGCATGGGCAATGACCTTGCTACCGAACTCCGCGAGGCGGCCGAAGAGCAGCGCAAAATCACGAATCTCCGATTGAAGAAATGGCTTAAGCAATGAAGCGCATCTCTACGCACATTTTGGATGTGAATCGTGGCAAGCCCGCCGGAGACATGCCGGTGCGACTCGAATTCCAAAGCTCGTCTGGAGATTGGCAGCGATTGAACTCCTCGCGCACCGACCATGACGGCCGCTGCTCGCAGTTGCTGCCTGGAAATGAATTGCCTTCGGGCTTGTACCGTTTGGTGTTTGATACCGCGAGTTACTTCAGCGCTCAGAACGTCGAAGCGCTATATCCTGTCGTCGAGGTTACGTTCCGGGTGCGCGACGGCGAATCGCAGTTGCATATTCCGTTGCTGCTGAACGCGAACGGCTACACCACGTATCGGGGGAGCTAGAGTGGATTTTTCGATTCGAGAATGGCTGAACCTCGGCGTGCGCTGGTTTCACGTGTTTGCCGGCATCATGTGGGTCGGCCAGACTTACTATTTCACCTGGCTCGACCGGCAATTCGTCAAAATGGAGAAAGAAGCTGCGGCGGACGGCACGCCGCTCGCAGTGTGGATGGTTCACAGCGGGGGCTTTTACACCGTAGAAAAGAAAAAAACGCTGGGAGTGAGCGCCGGGCAGGTCAGGTGGTTTCGCTGGGAAGCCCTAATGACGTGGCTCGCGGGCATGGCCTTGCTGGTTCTCGTCTATTATCTCGGGAGCGGACTTGTCGATCCGGACGTGGCAGATATTTCCAAGCAGGCCGGAATCGGCATCGGTCTGGGGGCGATCGCAGCGGGATGGTTCATCTACGATTTCGCCTTGCGCTCGCCCATAGGCCAGTCCCCAGCGGCGTTTGTGGGGTTTGCGTTTATCATGACGGCGGCAATTTCCTGGGTCCTGATGCACCTGCTCAGCGGCCGCGCCGCGTACATCCACGTAGGAGCAATTTACGGAACCATCATGACGGCCAATGTCTGGTTTCGGATTCTGCCTGCGCAAAGGCAAATGCTGGCTGCGTCGGCTGCTGGAGGCAAATTTGATGCATGGCTCGGGGCGCAAGCCAAGCTGCGCTCGAAACACAATACGTTCATGGCTGTTCCCGTTGTATTTCTGATGCTCAGCAATCATTATCCGGTCGGGACTTACGGGAACCGTTTTGGCTGGGAAGTGTTGATCGCGCTTGTTCTGGTTGGCTGGGTGGCGGCGAAAATCATCCGTGAGGCGTAGAGCCTGAGGATCCACCCGTCTGCGTCGGCTACGTGAGTGAAAGAGGAATGCGCAAATCTCGCAGCGGAAGTAATTGCCCGGTGCCAGTGCCTGGCGCTGTTCTCCGAGGACTCGGGGAGCACGCGGCGGACGTTTTTGTCGCCGCCGATGCGCGACGTTCATCGGGAAATTGCCCGATGGCTGGAGCCGCTGGGGGCGACGACACAAGTAGATCCGGCAGGGAACTTGCGCGCGGTGTATCCAGCCGAAGAACCGGCTGCGCCGCGTCTGCTTGTGGGTTCGCATCTCGACACGGTTCCGAATGCCGGGGCCTTCGACGGCGTACTAGGGGTCATACTTGCAGTAGCACTGTTGCAAGGACTGCATGGGCGCCGGCTACCCTACGCGATCGAGGTCGTCGGTTTCTCGGAGGAAGAAGGCGTTCGGTTTGGGACGCCATTCATCGGCAGCCGCGCGTTGGTGGGGCGGCTCGATGAAAATTTGCTAGCCGTGCGTGATGCGCACGGAATTTCAGTGCGGCAAGCGCTCGAAGAATTTGGGCTGAACCCGGATGAAATTGCGAAGGCTCGAGCACTAGGTGATGTCTGCGGTTATCTGGAGTTTCACATTGAGCAGGGGCCGGTGTTGGAGAAGTTAGGTCTGCCGCTGGCGATCGTCGAATCCATTGCGGGTCAGAGCCGCTTGGAGATTACGTTCGTCGGACGGGCTAACCATGCGGGAACAACGCCGATGGATTTTCGTTTCGATGCGGTCGCCGGCGCTGCTGAGTGGATCGTTGCTGTCGAGAGAACGGCCAAGGCAACTCCAGGGCTGGTTGCGACTGTTGGATCCGTGCGGCCGAAGCCGGGGGCGGGCAACGTGATTGCGGGCGAGGCGCAGATGAGTCTGGATGTGCGTCACCGGGAGGATGACGTGAGAACACGGGGGGGTGACGAGATCCTTCACCGAGCTCGTGAAATCGCGCAGCGGCGTGGTTTGTCCCTTCGCTTCAGCACGCAGATGAATCAGCCGGCTGTGCCGATGGATCCGCTACTGTCTGCTCAAATCGAAAAGGCGATTCTGAAGACCGGCTGCAAGCCACACCGCATGGCGAGTGGAGCGGGACATGATGCGATGATATTGGCGGAGAGAGTCCCATCGGCGATGATTTTTCTGCGAACTCCGGGGGGCATTAGCCACGATCCAACCGAGTCGGTTGCAGTAGAGGACGTGGCGAAGGCAATCGAGTGCGGTTTACATTTGCTGGATGAATTAGCTTCGTCGGCTCCATTTCAGAAAAGGACGTGCCGTGCATAATCTCGGTGAAAGTGATGCGGGGTTGGCCAATCTCGGTCAAACGCGAAGCTCGCAACAGCGGAACCACCTGCTATTGACGGCAGAGACTTTCGTGCGAACCCCGCTCCCCGGAATGCGGATGTGCGCAGCCGTTGTGCATGCCGGACCGGCCATGGGCGCGGCATTCACCGAATACACGGCCGAGTTCGAAGCTGGCGGAACACTGGGAGGCACACCGGCTCAACGTTTTATCTATGTGATCGAGGGCGCCATCAGCTTGGAATTAACCGGCGAACAACACGAACTCACCGCTCGAGGGTATGCGTACATTCCCCAGGAATTACCGCATCGAATTATTGCGGTGAAACCAAGCCGCGCAGCTGTGATTGAAAAGACTTACCAGTCTCTGCATGGAATTGCCCCGCCCGAGGCGATCGTCTCTAGCGAAGACAAGGTCTCATCCCATGCGCTCAACGACGATCCTGACCTGCAAGTGAAATGCCTGTTGCCCGATGAACTGTCTTTTGACTTCGCGGTGAATACGATGGTGTACCAGCCAGGAGCCGCGCTAAGCCAGGTCGAGATGCACATTATGGAACATGGCCTCATCATGCTGGAAGGTGGAGGAATCTATCGTCTCGGAGATTCGTGGTATCCCGTGGCCGCGGGCGATTTCATCTGGATGGGGCCGTGGTGTCCGCAGTGGTTTGGCGCCATCGGAAAAGTCCCGGCTAAGTACCTCATCTACAAAGATTGGAACCGGCATCCCTTGGGCGGAGCGCGATGAACGTTACGATTGATCAGCAGCGGCTCATCGCCGAGATCGAAGAACTGGCGAGATTTTCGGATGCCGAACCGCCCGCTGTCACCCGCGTCGTTTTCACGCCCACCGACTTGAAAGCGCGGGCATGGATGAAAGCTCGCTGCGAAGAGACCGGACTGGCCGTGCGGCAAGATGCGATTGGCAACACTTTCGCGCGCTGGACGGCCTCGGATTCAAAGGCCTCCGCCGTTGGCACGGGATCGCACATCGACGCAATACCGAACGCTGGAAAGTACGACGGAGTCGTTGGAGTGCTCGGTGGACTCGAGGCAATCCGCGCTCTGCAACGCGCAGGCTTTCGTCCCCTGCACCCGATTGAGCTGCTCATCTTTACCTCGGAAGAACCCACGCGCTTTGGCATCGGCTGCCTGGGCAGCCGCTTGCTGTCGGGCACTCTGACCGCCGAAGCCGCCAGGAAATTGACGGACAACGACGTCGCCACGGTGGAAGAAGTTCGGCAGAAAGTGGGTTTGTCTGGCACCCTGGAAGACGTGAAATTGCCCACGGGGTATTACAAAGCGTTCGTGGAACTGCACATCGAGCAGGGCCCGGTGCTGGAGCGACAGCGCAAACCGTTGGGAATCGTGGAAAGAATCGCTGCTCCGGCCAGCCTGCGCGTAACCGTGGAAGGATCGGGCGGACATGCCGGCGGCGTGCTCATGCCAGATCGTCTCGACGCTCTCTGCGCCGCCGCCGAACTCATCCTCGCTCTCGAACGCGCGGCGCGAAGCAGTGGAGCAATCGACACCGTCGCGACGGTGGGAATCTGCGACGTCTTCCCGGGTGCGGTCAACAGCATCCCCTCACGCGTGCGGTTAAGCGTGGATATTCGCGACACCGATCTTGAACGTCGTGACAACGTCATAAGAATCCTGAATCAGACTTGCCGCGAGGTGACTGCCAAACGCAATGCTGAAATTCGTTGCGAACTGCTGAACGCCGATGCGCCCGCCGAGTGCGGTCCAGCCATCGTTTCGGCCCTCGGTCAAGCCTGCCGGAAGCATGGCTTCGATTTTCTTACCATGCCGAGCCGCGCCTACCACGATTCGCTTTTTATCTCGCGGATTGCGCCCGTCGCGATGCTGTTTATTCCCTGCCGCAACGGCTACAGCCATCGGCCAGATGAATATGCGTCGCCTGAAGACATCGCTCGTGGGGCGCTCGTGCTGGCCGAAACTCTGGCAATGTTGGCCGCATAGTTTTCCTCTTCAGGCGGGCCTTTGCGCGGGCGCCTAATTTCCCGCTTGTATTTCGCCTTCTGTTCGCCAATAATTGCGGCATGGCCATCACACGCAGGCAGCGGGAAGTGTACGACTTCATTTCGCGGTTCGTGGCGGAGCACGGATATTCTCCGTCGTTTGAGGAAATCGGCAAGGGGCTGGAGCTATCTTCTCTGGCAACCGTGCACAAGCACGTCACCAATCTGGAGAAAAAAGGACTGCTCACGCGCGATTACAATCGCAGCCGCTCCATCGATCTGCTACCGCCTAAAGGACGACTGAAGCAAGCCATGAGTGTGAATACTGCCGTAGTGCTGCCCCTGGTCGGCCGTATCGCCGCCGGTCAGCCGATCGAGGCAGTGGAGAATCCCGAAACGATTTCCCTCGCCGATTTTGTACGCTCGAAAGAAGTTTTTGTTCTCGAAGTGCGGGGGGAGTCCATGCAGGACGAGCACATTCTCGACGGCGATTACGTTCTAGTAGAGAAGACCCGCACCGCGCACAACGGAGACATCGTGGTGGCGCTGGTGGATTCAACCGACGCAACCCTGAAGCGTCTCTACCGCGAGGGCGACAATATACGCCTCCAGCCTTCGAACGTGACCATGAAGCCTATCATCGTGCCGGCGGCCTCAGTGGATGTGCAAGGGCGGGTGATTGGGGTGCTGAGGAAGTACTGAACTGCGTCGATCTATGTTTCTGCACTGATCCGCAAAAGAACGCCCGGGACCCAATCCCGGGCGCTCTTCCCTGAAGACTAAGAACTGATGCCGGAACCCCGACTCACCCGACGTGCTTGTTCAACGCCTGCGTCAAAATTTCCTTGGGCTTGTAGCCGACGAATTGCTCGACCACTTGTCCGCCCTTGAAAACCAGCAGCGTCGGAATGCCAGTCACTTTGTAGCGCATGGGTGTCGCACTATTGGAGTCGACATCCATTTTGCCGATCTTGATTTTGCCCTGATACTCAGTGGCCAGCTCTTCCACGATAGGGGCGATAGCGCGGCAGGGGCCGCACCAAGTTGCCCAAAAATCCACCAGAACGGGCTTATCTGACTTCAAGACATCCTGGTCGAAGTTCGCATCGGTCACTTCGACAATTCCGTTGCCTGCCATTTTTTCTCCTCGTGATCAACGCCGTGCTGACGGCTGACGCTCTTAGCTGGCGTTGCCGGGCCCTGGCGATCTGTTATGAGTGCTTCCCCTGTTGGGACCCAACTCACTATATTAGCACTCCAATTCGATGCGGCTGCCTGTCTGAAAGTCGCAGGAAAGCGCCTGGGGCGGCTACACGGTTATAACTAGAAAATCAGCTTGACCGCCGCCTGCATCAGGCGGGGCGAAGCAGCGCTAACGACCTCTCCGAACGTGGGGCTGTTGATATTGCCGTTCACCGAGGCTGACCCGAAAAATTGGGCATGATTAAATACGTTAAATCCCTCCAGGCGGAATTGCAGCGATCGGGATTCGTTCATAGGGACAGCTTTGATTAACGCCATGTCGTAATTGTCCAGCCCCGGACCATAAAAAAATCGGCGCCTGGCATCCCCTGGCGTACCCAACGGCTGCAGGCTGAACAGCGACGTGTTGAAGTATGCCCTGCCGTTGCGCGGGTTGGAGTTCAGTTTCAGAGGGCCGGGCGTGTATTGCGGCTCGTCTACTCCATAATTGTTGATGCCGTTAGGCTCGGCGCCCAGCAAAGAATTGTCACCATAATTGAGCAGCGTGACGGGGAAGCCACTGCTGAAATGGGTGATTCCGGAAACCGTCCAACCCTTGGTCCAAACGTTAGAGGCGCCGAGCAGGCGCTCCAGAGGAAGGTCATAGGCATAGCTGACCACGAAGTTGTGGGTCACGTCGAAGGCCGACAAAGCACGGCTAAGAGCGGGATCGATCGGGTTAACCTCTTCGCCGACGTTCGAAGACTGATCCATGGATTTGCCGAAGGTATAGCTGGCAAACAATTGCAGATGCTTGCTGGTGTGGCGCAGGCTGAGTTCGAGTCCGTTGTAATTGGAGTTGCCGATGGTGCTTTGGTTGGTATCGCTGCCAAAATTCGATCCCAGCGGGCCACGTGTCCCGTTCACGGGGCCGGAGGCCGTCTGGAATACGTTACTCTCCCCAAAAGGCCCGCACGTCGGCGATCCCGGCAACACTTCGCTGGTCCGGCTCAGGCTAAGGCACAGAGCGGGATTACCAGGATTGGACTCCACCAGCACCAGCAGCCTGTGCGACTCATTGCCCACGTAGCTCACGCCGAAAATCGTACCGTTCCCGACTTGGCGCTCGATCGACAGCATGTACTGTTCGCTGTATGGAATCCGGTTGTTAACGGGATACGCGGGTATGCCGCTGATGGGTATATATTGCGACCAGTCCAGAGATGGATCGGGATGGTTGCTGGAGGAATTCAATGGAGCGAACGTGACCGGGAAATATTGCCCGAGATTCTGTCCGCTGGAAGCCGTGATGAAGGGATTCGAAAACATCGGCGGCGCTGGGCTGCTGTACGTGGTTCCATACGGGGCGTTGGCCGCCAGCACTCCCAGCGTGAGGGCTTCGATCGATGTGTAATACATGCCGAAGCCGGCTCGCACGCTGGTTTGTTCCGGGCCTCCAAAAATCCGGCCGGGCAGCGAGTCGCTCGACATACTCGGCGAATACGCGAGGCCAACGCGAGGTGAGAATTCATCTCCCGGAGGAGCAAGAGTCCGCCGCACTCCCGGATCGGTGGGATACAGAATTCCCACGGGCGCGGTCGGAAACACCACCGACTGCCTGCCCGGCTCCGTGGTTGAAATCTGGTTGTATTTCTCGTACCACGGTTCGATGCGATCCCAGCGCACACCGTAATTGAGAGTTAGATTGGATCTTACGTGCCAGCTGTCCTGGGCGAAGACTCCAGCGTATTTGTTCCTGCCATAGAAAGGATTCAGCTGGCTCTGGTTGAATTGGCTCGGGATTCCCAACAGGAAATCGGCGAAATCAACCCCTGTCTCGCTGCCGGTAAACAGGAAGCTGCCGTTGAACTGCGCGATCGGATTGACGTTGACCTGATCGTAATGGAATTCTCCACCGACCTTGATTGTGTGCTGGCCGATGACCTTCGAAAAATTGTCGAGCCACTGAAACGTATTGTTCGCCTGCTTCAGCTCGTTGGTGTTGGTGCCGGTAGAGAAATTGTTGAAGACCAGATTCTCGACGCCTTCGTTTTGCGGCGCCAGGGCCACGATGCTTGGCGTGCCTGACGAGGTCACGAATCCCTGAGATGCCAAACTGACGCCTAAGCCGCCTTGTGGCTTGCCAAGATCGTTGAATGCCCGCATGTAACTGAAGTGGAGTTCATTGACCGCGGTTGCGCTCAACGTCTTGGTGTCCCCTAAACTGAATAGCTGCGCTCGACCGTCATAGAGCGCATTGAAACCGGGCACGCTGGCTCCGCCCTGCGCCACTGGATAAGGATTGTTCAACGAATAATCGTCCAGGAAGTAGTAGCCGGAAATCAGTCCCCAGCCTGTGCTGGCGTCGAGGCGAAAAGAGCCTTTATCGTCACGGAGCGCCTGATTGTAAGCAGAGGTTGCAAACTGATCGCCGGAAGCATTCGGCGCCGGGATATAACGCAGCAGATTTTGCGCAGGCACGGACCACGCACTGGTCGGGATCTGCAACGTGGGCAGAACGCAGGCCGTTGTGCTCGAAGTGGAATAATCCGTATTCGTGCAGCCCGGAAAATAGTAAGGCTCCCCGGCGTAGACTTGATAGGGGAAGCTTTCCGAGAGCGTGTTGGCCCAAGCGGGCCCGCTGACCGTGGAAGGGACTACAGCCGATTGTCCATTTACAGTTTGAGTTGTGTAGAAAGAACTGGCCAAGTCCAAAAGGTTCCCTGCGCGATCCTCCGCCGACGGCACCGGAATCAATCCCGTGTCTACTCCTTGACGCTGGCGTGTGGCCTGATAGTCGGAGAAGAAGAAAAGTCTGTTTCGCCGGATGGGCCCTCCGGCGGTCCCCCCGAACTGGTTCTGAATGAACGTAGCGCGATTCGGAGAGAAGTAATTGCGCGCGTCGAGATCCGTATTGCGCAGAAACTCGAAAAGATCGCCGTGAAATGAGTTACTGCCCGACTTGGTAATCACGTTGATCTGGCCCCCGCTGAATTCTCCGTACTCCGCGTCAAAATTGCTGGTGAGAATGCGGAACTCGGCAATCGAGTCGAGATTCGGAATTATTGCCGTTCCCATGTTTACATCCTCTTCCGAGTCGCTGCCGTTCACGATGAAGGCGTTGGCGAATTCGCGCTGGCCATGGATGGAAATCGTGCCCGGATTCAGATCGCCAGAAGGAGAAAGCGCGGTCGCGCCCACATCTTGAACGGTTTCTGAATTGATCGAAGTCGAAGGAGCAACCCCAGGCTGAAGCGAGAGAAGGTCGGTATAACTGCGCCCGTTCAAGGGCACGGCATTCATCTGCTCGCCGTCAATCACATCTCCCAATTGACTGCTGTGAGTCTCCAGATGGACCGCACTCTCGCTGACCGTGACCGCGTCCGTGCGCTCTCCAACCTGCAGGACGATATCCAGCACCAGCGCGCTGTTAGCGTCGAGCACAATTCCTGTGCGGCGGTAGGGTCGAAAGCCGGGGTGGTTTACTTCCAGAACGTAGCTGCCGACCGCAAGTACTGGAAAGGTATACGCGCCCCGGCTGTCGGTGACCGCGGACTGCTGGATGCCGGTATCGGCATTCGCCAGAACGATCGAAGCGTTGGCAATCGCCGCCCCGGTAGGGTCCTTGATGGCGACTGAGATGCTGCCACCCACGCCGGCGAAGGCTCTTCCCAGCAGGCAGAAGAAGAATAGACCTCGGAGTGTATTCGAGAACGTTCGCCGCGCTCCCGCGAAGATCGTCCATAGCCGGCAGGGATCTCTTAGTTGCAATTGAGTCGCATCTAAGAAGCCAAGCCGCTCTCCCTTGGGTGTGCGAAGGATCATAAACGGGGCAATCCAGATGAGACGCTAGTTGCAACTCGTTCGCATCTGAGATACATTCATGGTCACGGATAACCGGTGATTCCGTCAAGCACTGGCGCAAGATTTCGTCGCAGCACCGTTGCGACAACTTGCCACGATAGGAGACGCCCCGATGCCGCTACCCCGAACCGAAATGCCCGGCCGGTTGCAGGCTCAGTTTTCCGAGCGCGGAATTCGCATGACCGAGCAGCGCCGCGCCATCCTCAGCGTGATGGAGACGGCCAGCAAGCATCTGGATGCCAGCCAGATTCTGCGCAAGGCCCAGAAGATCGATGCCAGCGTCGACCGCAGCACCGTGTACCGCACCTTGCGGCTGTTGAAGCGTCAAGGCTTGATCGACGAACTCGACCTGATGCACATCAACGGCGAAGGCCACTACTATGAGCGCAGGCTGGGACGCGACCATATCCATATGGCCTGCCTGCGCTGCGGCAAGATCGCCGAGTTTGTCAGCGACGAGTTCGAGAAACTCAAACAGCAGGTCGAGAAAGACTGCCGCTTCCGCGTGCTGATTTCACGCCTCGAGATTGGCGGATACTGCGCAGCTTGCCGCGGAGCGCAAGCGGCAGGCTGACCAGGCAGCATGCACCTGCGACCGCTTCCCAACCCGCGAATCATGGGCTGCCTTTAGCAACGGCAGCCCATGGCGCATGTTGGATCAGATTGTGACAGGAGACCGAAGTCGCGCCATCAGGACCGCATGTGATCGTTAGAAGCATGCGTCGGTCGCCTGGTCGCCACCTGAGCCGCAGCAGAACCAAACAACAACAGATTCTTAATCGCCGCTCAGGCAAGGTCGTAGCGATCCAGATTCATTACCTTGTTCCACGCTGCCGCGAAGTCCTTCACAAACGACTCTTTCGAGTCGTCGGACCCATAAACTTCCGCGAGAGCGCGGAGCTGCGAGTTCGAGCCGAAGACGAGATCGACGCGTGTGCCTGTCCACTTGAGTTTGCCTGTCGCGCGATCGCGCCCCTCATACACTCCCTCGGAGGTAGCCGAGGGCTCCCACTTCGTATTCATGTCGAGCAGGTTGACGAAAAAATCATTGGTCAGCGTCTCGGGCCGGTTGGTGAAGACGCCGTGTTTGGAGTGATCGAAGTTGGCATTCAGGGCGCGCAGGCCGCCGACAAGAACGGTCATCTCGGGGGCAGTCAGCGTGAGCAACTGCGCCCGATCGACCAGGAATTCCTCCGCCGACGGGATCTGTCCCTCTCGCAGATAGTTGCGGAACCCGTCAGCGATCGGCTCCATCACGGCGAACGAGTGCACGTCGGTCTGTTTCTGCGAAGCATCCGTGCGTCCCGGCGAGAATGGGATCTTCACTTTGTGTCCGGCTCTTTTCGCAGCTTCCTCGACGGCTGCGCATCCGCCCAGAACAATCAGGTCAGCCAGCGAGACCTTCTTCCCTTTGTTCCCGTTGGACTGGGAGCTGTTGAACTCCTTTTGAATCGCCTCCAGCTTCTTGAGAACCTTGGCCAGTGCGGCAGGCTGGTTTACCTCCCAATCCTTTTGCGGCGCGAGACGAATGCGCGCCCCGTTCGCGCCGCCGCGCTTGTCAGAGCCACGGAAAGACGCCGCCGACGCCCAGGCAGTCGTGACCAGTTGCGAGATCGACAGTCCGGACGCGAGGATCTTAGCCTTGAGAGCAGTAATGTCCTTCTCGGCGATCAATTTATGATCCACGGTGGGTACGGGATCTTGCCACAGCAGGGTCTCCTTCGGAACCAGCGGGCCAAGGTAGCGCGAGATGGGCCCCATGTCGCGGTGCGTCAGCTTGAACCATGCCCGCGCAAACGCGTCCGCGAACTCATCCGGGTGCTCGTAGAAGCGCCGCGAAATCTTCTCGTAAGCGGGATCGAACCGCAACGCGAGATCCGTGGTCAGCATCGATGGTGCATGATGCTTCGATGGATTATGAGCATCCGGCACTGTACCTTTGCCTCCGCCATTCTTCGGTGTCCACTGATGCGCGCCGGCCGGACTCTTCGTCAGTTCCCATTCATAGCTGAACAGGTTGTTGAAGAAGTTGTTGCTCCACTTCGTCGGCGTCGTGGTCCAGATGACTTCCAGGCCGCTGCCGATGGTGTCACCACCGTGGCCTTTCCCAAACTTATTCTTCCACCCGAGGCCTTGCTCCTCGATGGCGGCACCTTCCGGCTCGGGCCCAACATATTGAGCGGGAACGGCAGCGCCGTGAGTTTTGCCGAAGGTGTGTCCGCCGGCAATGAGTGCGACCGTTTCCTCGTCGTTCATCGCCATGCGCGCAAAGGTTTCCCGAATATCCCGCGCCGCGGCGATGGGATCCGGCTTCCCATTCGGCCCTTCCGGATTCACATAGATCAGACCCATTTGCACCGCGCCCAGTGGATTCTCGAGGTCACGATCCCCGGAGTAACGCTCGTCCGCGAGCCACGTTCCTTCAGGTCCCCAATAAATTTCCTCTTCGGGTTCCCAGACATCCGCGCGCCCGCCACCAAAGCCGAACGTCTTGAAGCCCATTGATTCGAGGGCAACGTTGCCGGCCAGAATCATCAGATCGGCCCAGGAAATCTTCCGTCCATACTTCTGCTTAATTGGCCAGAGCAGCCGGCGCGCTTTATCGAGGTTCACGTTGTCGGGCCAGCTATTGAGCGGGGCGAAGCGCTGCTGACCGGATCCGGCCCCGCCCCGGCCGTCGCCGATGCGGTACGTACCGGCGCTGTGCCACGCCATGCGAATGAAAAGCGGACCGTAATGGCCAAAGTCGGCCGGCCACCACTCCTGCGAGTCCGTCATCAAGGCATGCAGGTCTTTGACCACGGCATTCAGTTCGAGCGTCTTGAACTCTTGGGCGTAATTGAATTCTTTAGCCATCGGATCAGACAGCGGGGAATGCTGATGCAGGATATTCACGTTCACCTGATTCGGCCACCAATCAGCATTGGTATGGGACTTGTGAGCGCCGTGCGCTACCGGGCACTTCGATTCGGTTGCGGTTCTTTTTTCCTTAGCTTCGGGAACAACAGTCCCCGATGAAGTCGCGAGTGTATTTTCCATAATGTTTCCATCCTTCGAGTTTTGATTGCGTACTGCCTGAAAAAACTACGTTTTCGCGCGGCAGCGCCGACAGAGGCCAAAGACCTCGATCAACGGCTGCGTCAGATCAAATCCGTCCGGCACTTGCCGGGATAGCCGCTTCAAATCGATGAAGTCGCCTTTAATGTCCTGCACCGATTTGCAGCGGGAGCACACCACGTGGTGATGAGGTTCAATGTTGCCGTCCACGCGCAACGTGGAGGCGTGAGGAGTGACCTCTCGCAGCAACCCGCACTCGATAAAAAGGCGGAGATTGTTGTAGACGGTGGCGAGAGAGATCGATGGAACGTGGCGCCGGACCGAGGCGTAAATGTCTTCTGGAGAATAGTGCCCGTGGGAAGCGATGACGGCCTCATAGACCACCTGACGCTGGTGGGTCACCGCCAAGCCGTGCTTCGCGGCGAGCTCACGGAACCGTGCATGGGAGAGACGCATGGTTATTGAATAAGAACAATTATAAAACGATAAAGAACCGTGTCAACCGAAATCTTTTCCTTCGAGCTTGGAATGGGGAGTCGCGAGGTACTAACTTCCTGTTACGAGACAGTGGCACGCTATGGCGGAGAGTGAGGGATTCGAACCCCCGATACGGTTTCCCGTATGCCGGTTTTCAAGACCGGTGCCATCAACCACTCGGCCAACTCTCCGCAATGACTACCGTCTTACTACAGTGCACGTGTTCCGCTCTTGCCGTGGGGGATAGGTATCCGCGTATTTAATCAGTTGGCAGAGTTCCCGGATACCATACATCGGCTTTCAAGACTGCCCGTTTCAAGCACTCACGCATTCCCCCGCCGAAGGCGTGACGAGAATCAGTCGTTTCCGCTAGTTTACAACAATCGTCACCACAGTCTCAGCCCAACTCGGCCGGAGGCGCGCGAGCTAGGCTACGCCCCGCGTTGACCTTTGGTGGATTGCTATTTTTGAACATTCTTCGAAGGTTTCGTCTCTTTCTCCGACAATCCGAAAGCTGCGGAATGAAATTCCATCACCTCGGCGAAGTGCGCCAGGAAATAGGTCAGAGTGTGATCGCCTGGGTATAAATGATATTCATGGCTCACGTTTTCCTTCTGCAATTCAGCGTGCAGCGCAGCCGCGCCTTTTTCGAAGCCGTAGTTATCGTCTTCGCCGCAGTTGAAGTAGATTGCCAGCTTTCGCAGGGCAAGAGCATTTTGCTCGGCCAGCAGGAATGGATTATTTTTATTCCAATGCGCGACATTGATCGGCTTCCCGAAAACTGGAGCCAGCACAGCCATCAGTGGTGCCCCTGACAGCGACGCCGCATCGAGTTCTTTCGGCGATTCCGTAATCAACGCCGCACTTTGCGCACTTACGGCGGAAAATAGTTCGGGATGCGCGAAGGCAAACCGCAAAGCTCCATAACCTCCCATGGAAATTCCGCTGATGGCGCGCCCGGTGCGGCCTGCGCGCACTCGATAAGCCTTTTCGATGTAAGGCATGAATTCCTGGAGGAAGAAATCGCTGTAGCGCACCGAACCGTCGGCCGAATTGATGTAAAAACTGCGCCTGCCCTCGGGCGCAACGATCAGGAAGTCGCCTATCTTGTGCTGACGGCGCAGATCGTCGAGCAGCGTCCATCCACCGCTGTTGAACAGTGTTTGCTCGTTGTCGCCCAGGCCGTGCAAAAAATATAGCAACGGATACCGCCGGGGATGCGCGGTCGTTCCCGCATCGTATCCGTCAGGCAGATAGACGCAATAGTGAACGATCTGCTTCAGAATGCGGCTGTGCAGAGCGTTGCAGTCGATCCGGCTCTGCGCCGTCGCCCCGCCAACAAAGAAAAAAAAGAAAAAGAACATCGAGAAAAAGAGAGCCAGCGCAAGCCGATGCCGCGGGGAGTTCGCTAGCGCAGGCCAGTTCATTCGTAGCGCAGCGCCTGCACCGGATCGAGTCTGGCAGCGCGTCCGGCCGGATACAGTCCGGAGATGAGACTCACGACGAAAGAGAACCCGATGGCCAACGCAACCAGCCACCAGGGAACCGCCCAAAAATGCTCCGGCGGGAACGATTGCCGTTTGAGGTAGATGTTCGTGCCAAAATTGATGACTTGGCCGATCGACCAGCCCAACGCAACTCCGATGATTCCGCCCAGGATTCCCATAGCGCCGGCCTCGGCGAAGAAAAGCTTCCTCACGTCGCCGTCGCTGGCGCCAATGGCCTTCATAATGCCGATCTCGCGCCGGCGCTCAAGAATGGCCATCACCAGAGTGTTCACAATCCCAATGGAGGCAACGATCAAGGCCAGGCTGCCGAAAATCCCGAGAAATGCGTACAACACCCGGAATACCTGCTGCAAACCGCGGCTGGCATCGAGAATCGAAAACGTCGTGAATCCCATTTTCTTGATGGCGCTCTCCACCGTCTGCACTTGCGCGGGATCTTTCACACGCACGCTGATCGACGAATAAATTGGTTGATCGCTCGCGGCTCGTGAAATTTCGCGCAGATCAGTGGGCTGCATCACGTGAAGGCTTTCCGCCAGCTTCAACGGCAGAAATACTTTCGCTCGCGTCGGACCGCGCATGCTCTCAGGATCGAGATCCGCGACGCCAACAATCGTAAGTTTCTGCTCACGCGGTATGACGGAATATGCTGCGCCAGCAAGATCGCTGTCCGCAGAATTCGCCTCAGCAGGCTTCGGGGAAGTTGGTGCAGGAGCTGCTGCACGCTGCGCGTAGCGCATGGTCAATTCCTTCCCGAGCAGCGGTTTTGCCAATTCCGACACGGGCGGCTCCGGCGCACCGAGACCAGGAGTATTCCCTAAGAGTTCTTCAGCAAACGACTTTTGCAGGATCACTTCCGCCGCCGTGTCCGACGAAAAGAATCTTCCCTGCATTCCTTCGAAAGCATCATTCGATTTTGCCGATTCGGGCAGCGCGGAAATCATAGTCAGATGCGGCTTGTCATCGTAGCGCAGTTCGGTCACGAAGCGAATGTCCGGATAAGCCTCACTCACGTGGGGCAGGCGCTCGATCTCCTGGCGCGCGGGTTCATCGAGAACGCGGCTCTCGCCCGGCGTAGGCCCGGTTCTTTCCTCGGCGCGTCCCATGCCGCGCAACTCGCGCCGGGAAGTAACCACAATCGTGTCAAATAACCCAGACTTCTCCAGGCGACGCGAGAACAACTGCTGCAGGCCGATTCCGAGAGAAAGCATCGCCACCAGCGATGCCACTCCAACCGAAATGCCCACTGTCGTCAGCGAATTTCGCAACAGCGATTCGCGCAGATTTCGCAGGGCCAGTTCGGTCAAGTCGGCAAGTTTCACGATTCGCTCCCTCTCGCCCCAGCGGGAGCCCCAAACGATGGGTTCGGTTGATCGCCAACCAATTTCCCGTCGGCCAGGAAAATCATCCGTTGGGCATAACGCTCCGCCAGAGCGCGTTCGTGCGTCACCATCACGATGGTCATTCTCAAGTCCCGGTTCAACGCCTGCACCATGTTCATGATCTCGATTCCGGTATGACTATCGAGATTTCCCGTGGGCTCATCGGCCAGGAGAAGCTGCGGCCGATTGATCAGCGCCCGCGCTAGCGCCGCTCGCTGTTGCTCTCCACCGGAAAGCTCGCTCGGGCGATGATTCATCCGCGCCCGCAGGCCCACACGTTCCAAAGCCTCGCGAGCCAGTGTGTCGCGTTTCCCGCGATCGACCTCGGCGAAACGCAGCGGCAATTCCACGTTTTCCGCCAGCGTCATGCTGGCGATCAGGTTGAACGACTGAAACACCATGCCCACGACGTGCAGCCGGTATTTCGCCAGCTCCTCGCGCGAGAGTTTCGCCAGATCGCGATCCTGAACAACGACGCTTCCCGAAGTTGGGCGATCCAATCCAGCAATCAGGTTCAACACCGACGATTTGCCCGATCCCGAACTGCCCAGCAAAGCGACAAATTCGCCGGCGCGAATCTCAAGCGAAACTCCATCGACAGCCCGAATCACGCTTTCGCCCATCCGGTAGTGCCGGCAGAGATTCTCGCTGCGGATCGCAACCGCGCCAGCTTGGGGAAGAGTTCCTGGAGTGGCCGATGGCATCTACCGCATCTCTCCCCGCAGCACGCGAAGCGCGTCCGCCGCCTTCACGTCGCCATTCTTGCCGTTCGCACCATTCCCCTCCACGGCGACGGCATCGCCTTCGCCTGGAGCTAGGAACAGGTTGTCCTCCACTCCGTGCTGCCGCGTGTAAAGATCGTAGTATCGTCCACGCGCCGCATAAAGCTGTGTGTGCGTGCCGCGCTCCACGATCTTCCCTTGTTCCATGACCAGAATTTGATCGGCGCGGCGAATCGTTGAAAGCCGGTGTGCGATCACGAACGTCGTGCGCCCCTGCATAAGATAGGCGAGCCCCTGCTGAATCATTTGTTCCGATTCCGAGTCGAGGCTTGACGTTGCTTCATCCAGAATCAAAATCCGCGGCTCCGCCAGAATTGCTCGGGCAATCGAAATCCGCTGCCGCTGGCCACCTGAAAGTTTCACGCCTCGCTCACCGACCACTGTGTCGTATGTGTCTGTGAAAGTTTCAGCGAATTCGTCCACGCGCGCGATGCGGCAGGCGCGCATAATTTCTTCCTCGGTTGCGTGGGGGCGTGAGAAGGCCACGTTTTCGCGGATCGTTCCGTCGAACAGAAACGACTCCTGCAGCACCACTCCCAAGCGGGTGCGGAACGAATCCAGCCGCACCGTGCTCAGGTCCACACCGTCCACGCGAACCATGCCTTTGATTGGCACGTAGAATGCCGAAATCAGCCCAATGGTCGTCGACTTGCCCGACCCCGACGAGCCCACCAGCGCCGTAACCGTGCCCGGTTCCGACAGAAAAGAAATATCGTGAAGAACCTCGTGAACGCCGTCGTAGCTGAAACTCACATCCTCAAACTCGACCGCGCCCACAATATCGGCAAGGCCCACGGAACGCATCGGGTCCTGATCCTCCGGCCGCTCGCGCATGATCTCCTGCGTGCGCTCGAGCCCGGCGAGGGCCTCGGTGATCTGAGTCCCAATCGAAACCACCTGCATAATCGGAGCGACCAGAAAAACCAGGTACAGGTTGTAGGCGATGTACCCTCCAGGAGTCAGGCTATGGGCTGTCATCTGTCTCCCGCCCACATACATGGTTGCAGCCCCGACCACTCCCAGCAGTACGCTGGCAGAAAGGCTCATCAGCGAGGTCGCCGTGAGCGTGCGCATCACGTTGTCGAGCAGGCGCTTCACACCCGCCGCGAAGATTCTCTCTTCGCGTTCTTCCGCGTGATAGCCTTTGATCACCCGGACGCCGCCGAGCGACTCCGTCAGCCGTCCTGTAACTTCCGCATTGATCTTGCCACGCTCACGAAAGATCGGGCGAATAGTCGAGAACGCCTTGTTCAAGGTCAAGGCAAAACACCCCAACGATCCCACAGCGATCAGGGTCAGCGGAACGCTGGTCCGCAGCAAGAGCACGAGCGCTATGCTCGCCGCTACCAAACCTCCGACGAAATCCACCAGCCCGGTGCCCAGCAGATTGCGCACGCCTTCCACATCGCTCATGATCCGCGACACCAGGGCGCCGGTCTTGTTGGCGTCGTAAAAGGCAACCGGCAGACGAGAAATGTGCGTTTGAACCTGCTGCCGTAGATCGGCGATCAGCCGCTGCGCCGCCTTGGACAGCAACTGCGTCAGCGAAAAGGAAGTAGTGCCCTGCACCAGCGTGGCCAGCAAAACCGCGAAGACCAAGGGCCGCAGGATCCACGTCTGGTGCTTGACCACGACGTTGTCGATCAGAAATTTCGACGAATAGGGCAGCACGAACCCCGCGATCTTATTGATCACCATCAATACAAACCCCAGCACCAGCAGCCCGCGGCGCGGGCGCATCAACCGCCAGACTTCCGGCCACACTGCCTTCAGTCGCTGGAGTTTCGGGGGTTTCGCGGCTTCTTTTGCTGGAGAACTCAATCTACTATTCGACTCCCGCGGACCTCGGTCCGCTTCATTATTACTGCATTGTCACACATCCGCGATTTCGCGGCGCCCTGTGACACGCCACGCCCAGCCGTTGTATGCTCGGGGGCGTGCCTCGCCCGTCTTCCCTGGAGCGTTCGCCGACTGTGGGTCTGCTGCTGGGCCTGATCGTCACCTTGTCGGCGGTCGTGGCCTACTCAGCCTACATCACCTGGCAGGTGAACGGTCTGCGCCAGTTGCAGACGGACATGGTCGACCGCAATCGCAAGGATTCACTGCAGTTATTGAGAATCCAGAACGACCTCAGCCTGCTGGCCGTGGCCATGCGCGATATGGTCAGCGGCGACGAGCCTTACCCTCTGACCGCCTGGTCTTCGCAGTTCCAGCGCATTCGCACCGATCTCGAGGATGCTATGCGGCTGGAGTCCGGCTTTGCCGCCGCCAGTCGCACGCCCGAACAAAGCGCATTTCTCAACAGCTCATTCGGTCAGTTCTGGGACGCTGTCGACCGCGTCTTCGCCCTGGCCCGCGATGGAAAGCAGAAAGAGGCGCGAGATCAGATTCAGCTTTCCCTGCAGGAGCGGCAGGCGGCGCTGAGCGCGGCCGTTTCCCGGCTGCTGGTGCAGAACAGCGAGAATCAGGAGCAGGCCGGACATCGCATCGTGCAGATCTATGACCGGGTGCAGCGTGAAGTTTATGTCTTTCTCGCAGCAACTCTGTTGGCGATCCTGCTCAACGGCCTGTCCCTGATTCGCTGGAACCGGCGCCTGTTCGCGCGTCTGGCTGAGATTTCCAAACGCCGCAGCGAACTGGCACAAAAGCTCATTGCCACGCAAGAATCGACGCTGCGCTACATTTCGCGCGAATTGCACGACGAATTCGGCCAGATTCTCACCGCCATCGGCTCTATGCTGCGCCGCGCGGGAACCCACGCGCCCGAAGGCTCCTCGCTCCGGGCCGATCTGCAAGAGGTTCTCCAGACCGTGCAGACCACACTGGAGAGCGTTCGCAGTCTCTCGCAGGCGCTTCATCCCGTCATGCTCGACGAGGCTGGACTGGAAGCCACTCTCGACTGGTACATCCCCACCGTGGAAAGACAAACCGGAATTGCAATATCCTATGAGAAGCAGGGTGAACCGTTCCCTGTGGATGGCAGTGCCGGTGTGCACGTCTATCGCGTGCTGCAGGAAGCACTGAACAATGTGGCTCGCCACTCCGGCGCCAAACAAGCGTGGGTGCGCCTGCGTTTCTTGCCCGACGTGCTGGAACTGGAAGTAGAAGATCACGGTGTCGGTTTGCCGGAGCGCCCAAACAAGCGCGGCATCGGATTGGTCGCGATGCGTGAGCGTTCCGAGCTGATGGGTGGCCGGATTATTTTTTCTCGTTCCCCGCAAGGTGGAACCCTGGTACACATTGCTGTCCCGAGAGAGAAAGCGGAATCTTATGGAAAAGAAGATCACAGTATTGCTCGTCGATGACCACAGCCTTGTCCGGCGAGGCTTCCGGCGCATGTTGGAAGACGAATCCGATATGGAAGTGGTCGGCGAGGCGGGCAATGGCGAGGAATCCATCAAACTGGCAAAGCAGCTTCATCCTCAGGTCGTTGTCATGGATTGCGCTCTGCCCGGCATGAACGGTCTGCAGGCCACGCGCGAAATCATCACCGATTCTCCCGACACCGCCGTTCTTATGCTCAGCATGCATACCGAAAGTACCTGGGTGCGGCAGGCCATCGACGCCGGAGCCAGGGGATACGTTCTAAAAAATGCCCTGGACCTTGAACTCGGCGCCGCCATCCGGAAAGTCGCCGCGGGGGAGACGGTTTTCGATCCCGAAGTCGAGCAGCGCAGCGTGCTGAAAGGGGAGCGCAACGGAGCGCTTACCCCGCGCGAACTCGAAGTATTGCAGATGATCGTCGATGGCAAGTCAAATAAAGAAATCGCCACGGAACTCGATCTCAGCGCCAACACGATTGCCGTTCACCGCGCCAATATCATGAATACGCTAGGGATCCACAAAACTGCCGAGCTCGTTGTGTACGCCATTCGCGCCGGGTTGGTGAGCGTTCCGTGAATCGCCGCTCTTTCCTTTGGGGAATCGCAAGCCTCGCCTCGTGCCAGCCGCTGCTTCATTTCGATGCTCTCGTAGCCCAAGCGGGAACAACTCCGGCAACAGCCTCGCCGGGTTTTCGCTTCACCGATGTGACCGGCCAAGCTGGCATTCGATTCCTGCACAACAGTGGAGCCTTCGGCGGCAAATTCCTTCCCGAGACGCTCGGCTCCGGCTGCGCATTTCTCGATTATGACGGCGACGGCTGGCAGGACATCCTCCTGATCAACGGCTCCGACTGGCCCGGCCACAAAAAAAGCCGCACCACGCTTCGCCTCTACCACAACAACGGCAATGGCACATTTACCGATGTAACCAGGCGCGCCGGACTCGATGTCGAACTCTACGGCATGGGTGTAGCCGTCGGCGACTACAACAACGACGGATTCCCCGACATTCTCATCACCTGTGTGGGACAAAACCGCCTCTTTCGCAACACCGGCAAGGGCACGTTCGTCGATGTCACCGTCTCCAGCGGCCTGGGCAAACGCGAGGCCTTCAGCACCTCAGCTCTATGGTTCGACTACGACCGCGACGGCCTGCTCGATCTTTTTGTCTGCAACTACGTGAAGTGGTCGCCCGAGCACGACGTCTTCTGCAGCCTTGACGGCAGGCACAAATCCTACTGCACTCCCGAAGCCTATCGCGGCGAAACTTGCTGGCTCTTTCACAACCGCGGCAACGGCACTTTCGAAGATGTCACCGCCTCCAGCGGAATTTTCGATACGAGTTGCAAGTCTCTGGGCGTTGCCATGCTCGACGAAAACCGCGACGGCTGGCCCGATCTGCTCGTAGCCAACGACACCCAGCCCAACAAGCTTTATCGCAATCAGCACAACGGCACCTTCAAAGATGCCGCGGTCGAGGCCGGACTCGCCTTCAGCAGCGAAGGCAAGGCGCGCGCCGGGATGGGCATCGATGTGGCCGACTTCGAGAACTCCGGCTCTCCCGGTGTTGTGATCACGAACTTCGATAACGAGATGATCGGTCTCTACCGCCTCAGCGGCAAAACCTACGAAGACATTGCACCGCAAACCGGAGTGGGCTTGGCCTCGAAGAACAGCCTGGGTTTCGGCTGCGCGTTTCTCGACGTTAACCTCGACGGATGGCTCGACTTCGCCGTCGCCAATGGACACATCGATGAGACCGTGCGCAACATTCGCGGCAACGTCGGATACGCCCAATCGCCACAGCTTTTTCTTAACAACGCAAAGGGTGGGTTTCAGGATGTCGCGGCCGAAGTTGGTGGAGGCTTCGATCAACCCAAAGTAGGCCGCGGACTGGCCTATGCGGACTTCGACCGAGACGGCGACCTCGATCTCCTGCTCACCACGAATAACGGCCCCGCATATCTCTATCGCAACGATCAACTGGCGGGCAATCGCAGCATTCGTTTTCGGCTGGTAGGCACGAAGTCGAACCGCGATGCTATCGGCGCAACGGTGCAGGTGTTCGAGGGCGGCCTGACTCAATCTCAAATGGTCAAGGGAGGGTCCAGCTACCTCTCGCAATCGGAATTCTCGCTCACTTTCGGCCTTGAAAAGCGCGATCGAATTGACCGCGTCGTGATCGATTGGCCGAGCGGACGAACAGAGGAGTACAAGAATCTCAGCGCAGGCCACACCTACGTGTGCGTCGAAGGAAAAGGCATCAAGGCACAGCGGGGTTACTGAACACCACTACCGGCGGGAGAGTTGTTTTGCACGACCGTCCCGGCGGCAGCGATATCAATCTCCACGGAATCGCTCACTCGCAAAAACAAAGTGCTCGGATTTCTCATCCCCCACTTCGCGTATGGAATGGTGAAGTGGAGCGCCGCTGTCCAATGATCGGGAAAAATCGCAACCTCTGCGGGCACGGTAATTTCCCGGTCCACGCCATGAATGCGAAACATCCCGTGCACCTTCACCGAAGACTTGCCGTCTCCGACGACGCCCTCAATTCGATCCGGACGAAAAGAAACTTCCGGGTAGCTCTCGCTCTCCAGCACATCTTTATGCATCTTTCGATCCCGCATGCCGTTGCCGGTCTCGCCGCTTTTCGCATCGACCACAATTTCGCCCGATACCTGGCCGGATCCAGAATCGAATTGCAAAACGCTTGGCTTCGTCTGAAATGTTCCGTGTACTGTGTGAAGGGCGGCGTCTAACGTAAACCGGATTGTCGTTTTGGCAGGATCGAGTTGAAGCGTGGTTTGCTGGGCGCTTGCTGCAATGCCTGTCGTGACCAGAAGAAATAAAACGGCTGACTTCCAGGTAGTTGCGCTCATCATTTATGCGGTCAGCAATCCCCACCCCAAACTCAAGCCGTCCCATATCAGCCTCACCGGCGGCAGCGCTCCCACGTGCAGTGCGACCATTCGCTGAAAAATCTGCGGGTGCGCCTGAAAAACGCGCAGGGTGCGATGCTGCAACCGGGGCCGCCCATCCAGAGTCAGCATCAATCGGGCCATCCACCGCGGCCGCAGCGAAAGCTTGCGATGCGCAGCCTCATACGGCTCCAGATCACCGGACTCGAAACATTCCGCCAACGCCACTGCCTGACTGAACGCCAAGCCGATTCCTTCCCCGGTGATCGCGTCCACGGTTCCCGACGCGTCGCCGATCAGCGCGATGTTTCCGCGCCACACTCGCCTCAACTCACGATTGCCTGTAACCGCTCCCCGCTCTGCTGAGATGATCTCCGCTCCCCGCAATCGCGCCCTCAATCGCGGCAAGGCGAGCAATCCATCCTCCAGCCCGAGCCGCAGGTTGGGATTGTGCGATGCCAGCGCTACACAAACCTGATCGCGACCGACGGCAGTAGCATACCCCTGGCAGCGTTCGCCCCAGTAAACCTCCATGTAATCGGTCCACGGAGCCATGCGATAGTGCCGCCGAAATGCATATCGCAAGCGAGGCCGCGGCCGGCTCTCGATACGCGCCCAGCGGCGCACCCGCGAATTCGCTCCATCGGCGCCGACAATCCAGCACGCCCGAACCGTTTCACTTCCGAGATGAACTCTGTCTGCAGAAATTCCACTGACCACAGTGCCCCAAAGCAACTCCACTCCCAGTTGCGCGGCCCGCTCCATCATCACCCGATGCAACACCGTACGCCGTACTGCAAGTCCCGAACCGTTTCCAGGAAAACGAGCATCCGCCTCAAGCTCTGCGTTCAAGAAGCGAATTCCACAAAACGCCCGGCCTTCATCGAAAGGAACCTGAACTCCCAGCCGCTCCAACGCCGCCATCCCGTCCGGCAGGAAGCCTTCGCCGCAGGCCTTGTCGATTGGTGGCACAGCTCCGTCCGCCACCATCACACGAAATCCTCTTTGCCGCGCGGCGATCGCCGCAGCCAATCCTGCGGGCCCACCGCCGATCACGAAAACATCCGTCTCTTTGGGAACAGTCCCAGTCACGTTTCACCACTTCAGCAGCAGCAATTCCGAACAAAAGCCCGGCCCCATCGCCGCCAGCATTCCCAATGTCCCCGGCTCCGGACGGCGGTTCTTCATCACGTCCTCGAGCACCACCAACACCGACGTCGACGACAAATTCCCCACCCGCTTCAGGCAATCCCAAGACGCATCAAGCTGCCCGTTGTGCAGATCGAGCGCCGCCGCCGTCGCTTCCAGCACTTTCGGCCCACCCGTATGCAGCACCCAGTTCCCAATGTCGCCGCGCGTGTGCCCATGATCGGCAAGAAACGCATCCACGTCGTGTCCCAGGTGTTCGCGAATCAGCACCGGCACTTCCGGCGACAGCGTAATTCGAAAACCCTTCTCCGTCACCTTCCATCCCATCATTTCTTCCGTATCCGGATAAAATACCGATCGAGTCGCCAGAATCTCCGGCCCCGTGGCATTCACGTCGTCGCCGGTAACGATCACAGCTGCTGAACCGTCGGCAAACAATCCCGAAGAAATCAGGTTCGCCACGGAAAGATCGTCGCGCTGTATCGTAAGCGAGCAAAGCTCCACCGAAACCAGCGCCGCCGCCTGCGAGGGATAGGCCCGCACATAATCGGCGGCGCGCGCGATTCCCGCCGCACCCGCCACGCAGCCCAAGCCAAAAATCGGCATCCGGCGTATATTTGCCGGCAGCCCCATGCGATTGATGAGCAGCGCGTCGATCGACGGACTCGATATCCCCGTCACCGACACAAAAATCAACGCGCCCAGTTCTCCCGCATCCAGTCCGGCATGGTGCAGGGCGCGGCAAAGCGCCTGTTCTCCCAATTCCTGAGCGACTTCAATCCACACATCGTTGGCCTGGCCCCAGGTCGCGATCTCGTAGTACTTCTCCGTCGGCATCGCCAGATAGCGGCCCTCCACCGTGACATTACGGTGCAGCCGCGCCAGCAGTTGAGGATTCCTCAGCCGGTCGCCCCAGTATTCCTGCAATTGTTCGAGCAGAAATTTCTGCGAGTAATAATTCTTAGGAAACGCGCTTGCAGCGCTGGCGATTTTCATGTGTGTGGGCTCCCAGCCCCAAGCGTCGCCTTAACCAACGCCTAGTGGGACATTGCGGCGCGGCCTCAGTTGGCCCGGGTCAATTGTCCGGTATCCGCCCGCATCCACATTATTGTCCCAGCCCCACTGTCGTGGATTGTCACTCATTTGTTAAATGCGCAAACGTTAAGTGCACAAAACATGTGAGTGACGAAGCACGCGCCGATTCGCTCGATCTTGCAGTCCAGAGTTTCGCCCATCCCAGATTTATGGCACGACCACAATCGAAGTCGCCGTCCCCGGGAGCGGATAAGAGGCAACTTCCGTCAGGGTTCCGCTGCCGCCGGAGAGGCCGAACGATTGCACCGCCGGACTCGACTGATTACCCATAAATACGTAGTCGCTGTTGGGGTCGCTAGCGATGAAGGCAGGCTCCGCGTTGCTGGCAAAAGGCGAAGTGGATACCACGCTCAGCGAGCCGTCCGAGCCAATCGAGTACACCGCAATATTGCTCGATCCTTCATTTGCGATGCACAAAAAATTCCCCGAGTTGCTGACCAGCAGCGCCAGAGGGCTTAAATACGTTTCGCCAATCGGCGACCCGGCAATCGGAGTCAGAGCGCCGCCAGTCCCGATGGAGAATTCCGAAATCGAATTATCCAAAGAATTGGCCGTGTAGAGATAGCCATTGGGGCTGACCGCTAGACCGGCAGGATTGTTTCCCGCCTGGAAGGGCGTCTGAACCAGAGCAAGCTGCCCGGAAGTCAGGGTGAAGGCTTGCACTTCGCCTCCCAGCACACCTTGACCGGTTACATAGAGAACGTTTCCCGAAGGCGACAGCTTCATGTTGATCGGCGATAACCCTAGGGGAGCCTGCGGGCCGCCTGAAGAGCTTTGGGTAATCGGCGTCAGCGACCCATTGCTGGAGCTGATAGAAAAAACGGAAATACTATTGGATCCCGCGTTGGCGACATAAAGATATGCCCCGGCCGGGTCGATTGCCAGCATGGTCGGCTCCACGCCGACCGTCTGACGCGGCAACTGTTCGTTGAGCGCGCCGTCGCTCGAAATCGTAAACAAAGAAACGTCGCTTTCGCCGGAATTCGCCGCATACAAATATTTGTTCGAAGGATGAAGGGCGAGGGATTGCACTCCGATGCCCGCGCCAATCGGGCTCAGAGCAAGCAGCGTCAGGATCCCCGAGTTCGGGTCCTCGCGATAGGCGTAAATCTCGTTCGATGCCGGAATTGCCGCGTACAAATAATGCGTCGCGGTCTTGCCGCAGCTGATCCATGCAGCCAAGCTCGCACAGATCAGCAACAGAGTCCCTGCTTTCTTTAGCATCCCTGACTCCTGAGAAAAATTTGCACGAAGTGTTGGAAAATCGCTCGTCTGCCGGCGAACGCTTCAGGCGGATCACCCGCTCAAGCCCTACCCGTTCCCACTATCATAAGCGAGGGGCTGCCGCTGGCACAGTCTGCTGTTCCGTCTTGCCAACTCCGAGGCCGAGGGTAGACGACATGGCCGCTGCGCCCGCGCGGCTGCCACAAGCTGCTGCGATGCAGAATTTCTTCGGCCAGGTTGTACCGACCTACTAGTGTAGTCGACTTGTCGGGATAAGGGAAAAGGTCAAGCCCCGGCAGGCTCTGCTCCGGCTGCAGGAAGCGGCTGCCCCTCTCCTCCGCGCAGCGCCAGCCGGAGCCGGTCCAGATAGACATAGACCACGGGCGTGGTGAACAGCGTCAGCATCTGGCTCACAATCAGCCCGCCAACAATCGTGATCCCCAACGGCCGGTGCAGTTCAGAACCGGTCCCGTTGCTCAGCGCCAGCGGAAGCCCGCCGAGCAGCGCCGCCATCGTGGTCATCGTAATCGGGCGGAAACGCAGAATGCACGCGTCATAGATCGCGTCCACCGGCTTCTTTCCTTGGGTGCGCTCGACCTCCAGCGCCACATCGATCATCATGATCGCGTTCTTCTTCACCAGGCCGATCAGCAGGATGATCCCGATCGTCCCGATCACATTCAGTTCATTGTGCGTCAATATCAGCGCCAGCAATGCTCCCACTCCCGCGGACGGCAGCGTCGACAGAATCGTGATGGGATGGATGAAGCTTTCATACAGCATGCCCAGCACGATGTAGACAGCGATCAACGCTGTAAGAATCAGGATGGGCTCGCTCGACAGCGAATCCTTAAACGCCGCAGCCGTTCCCTGGAAGCTCGCCTCGATCGTTGGAGGGAACCCAATGCTGCGCTCCGCCTTTTCGATCGCCTGAGTCGCCTGGCCAAGGGAAATGTCCGGCGCGAGGTTGAACGAAATTGTAACCGAGGGTACTTGGCCCTGGTGATTTACCGCCAGCGGCGTGTTCGACGGTTCATAGTGAGTGAACGCGGCCAAAGGCACGGGCGTTCCAGCGGTTGAGCGCAGATAGATATTTTCGAGGGCCAGCGGAGTCTGCTGGAATTGTGGCGCCACTTCCATAACCACGTGATACTGATTCAGCGGCCGGTACATGGTGGAAACCTGCCGCTGTCCGAATGCGTCGTAAAGCGCATTGTCCAGCGTCTCCGCCGTAATGCCCATGCGGCTAGCCGTATCGCGATCGATCACCAGCTTGGCTTGCAGTCCCTTGTCTTGTTGATCCGAGTTCTGATCGCGCAATTCGGGCAGTTCTTTCAGCTTGTCCAGCAACCGCGGGGCCCACTTGTTCAAGTCGTCCAGATTCGCGCTCTGCAGGGTGTATTGATACTGGGCATTGCCATACCTGCCGCCGATGGTCAGATCCTGGTACGCCTGCATGATCAGCGTCGCTCCCGGCACAACCGCAAGTTGCCCGCGCAAGCGATTGATCACGTCATCGGCGGTGACATATCGACAGGTTTCCCAGAAGTGCTGCTTTTTGCAGGCGCCGCGCTGCTCCAGCGACTTCAGCATCACGAAGAAGCGGCCCTGATTCAAAGGCGACCCGCCGCCTGCGAATGCAACGACGGTATCAACGGCCGGATCTTTCATCACGATGCCCACATACTGATGCATCTTGTTGCTCATGGACTGGAATGACGTATCCTGCGCGGCCACGACTGCCCCTCCGATTCGTCCCGTGTCTTGCTGCGGGAAAAATCCCTTGGGAACTTTGATGTACAGGAAAACGCTGAGAACCGCTACCAGGATCGTCACGGTCAGCGTCACTGGCTGGTGTCGTAGCACCCAGCGCAGAGCGTGGGTGTAAACGGTGAGCATCCCGTCGAAAAGCCATTCGCTCGTGCGGTAGAAGAGGTTGTGCTTTTTTTCTTTCTTTTCTGCTCGTAGAAACTTTGCGCACATGGTCGGAGTGACGGTCAGCGACACCATAAGCGACACGCCAATGGCGACACTCAGCGTGACGGCAAACTCGCGGAATAGCCTGCCTACGATTCCGCCCATCAGCAAAAGCGGAATGAACACGGCGACCAGCGACACGCTCATGGAGACTACCGTGAATCCAATTTCCTTTGCCCCTTTGAAAGCGGCTCTCACCGCATCCATACCGTGCTCGACGTAACGCGTGATGTTCTCCAGCACCACGATGGCATCGTCCACCACGAAGCCGGTTGAAATCGCAAGTGCCATCAGTGAAAGATTGTCGAGGCTATATCCGAGCAAGTACATCGCGCCACACGTTCCGATCAGCGACATGGGTACCGCAACGCTTGGAATGACCGTCGCGCGAACCGTCCGCAGGAACAGGAACACGACCAGGATGACCAGGAAAATGGAAATCAACAGGGTCGTCTCGATGTCCTTTACCGAGGCTCGCACCACCACCGTGCGGTCCATCGCCACCGTCAGGCTGATGGCGGGTGAAATCGAGGACTGCAGGTATGGCAAGATCGCGCGAACCCGATCCACGGTGTCAATGACGTTGGCGCCAGGCTGGCGAAAGATCGGGATCAGGATGCCCGGCTTGCCGTTGGCCAGGCCCATGTTGCGAACATCCGCCACGGAATCCTCGACTTCGCCCACGTCGCCTACTCGTACGGCGCCGCCATTGTTGTAGGAAACGATCAACGGCCGGTATTGATCGGCGCTGAACAGCTGATCGTTGTCGGTAAAAGAAAAGGATCTTGTGCCGTCGGAAACCTGGCCTTTGGCCGTATTCGAATTGACGGCATTCAGAGCGTTGCGAACGGTGTCAAGGCCAACTCCCAGCTTGTTCAGCAGCATGGGATTTACCTCGACTCGGACCGCGGGCTGCGCGGAACCCCAAACAAAAACCTGTCCTACTCCATTAACTTGCGCCAATTTCTGGGACAGAATAGAGTCGGCCACGTCGTACATCTGCGGCACCGGAACGGTGTCCGACGATAAAGCCAGAATCAGAATGGGGGAGTCCGAAGGATTTACCTTCCGATACGTCGGATTGCTTGGCAGGTTCGCCGGAAGCTGGCTGCGGGCGGCATTGATTGCGGCCTGCACATCGCGCGCCGCGGCGTCGATGTTCCGGTTCAGGTCAAACTGCATCGTGATGCTGCTGGAGCCCAGCTGACTGGAAGAAGTCATCTGGTTGATGGCAGCGATTCTTCCGAATTGCCGCTCCAGCGGCGTGGCCACGGACGAAGCCATGGTCTGCGGGTCCGCGCCCGGCAACTGGGCGCCAACGCTGATGACCGGGAAATCGACTCGCGGCAGTGAAGCCACCGGCAGGAAATTGAACGCGAGAATTCCCGAAAGCAGCAGCGCCGCCGCCAATAGCGACGTGCCGATCGGACGCCGGATAAATGGAGCCGAGATACTCATGATCTGAAATCAGCAGGTCTAGGCCGGCAGCGTCTACTCACCGCGATTAGTCCGCCGGCATAGCCTCCTCAGTGATCGGATTGCCGATCCGGTAACGCGCGAATCTGTGCGCCATGCGGTCGAACCACAAATACACTACCGGCGTCGTGTATAGCGTGAGCAATTGGCTAAGCAACAATCCGCCGACAATCGTGATGCCCAGCGGCCGCCGCAATTCCGCACCCGTCCCCGATCCCAGCGCCAGCGGTAATCCTCCCAGCAACGCCGCCATCGTTGTCATCATGATCGGCCGGAAGCGCAGCAGACACGCCTGATAAATCGCTTCCTCCGGCGGCTTGTGCTCTACCCGCTCGGCTTCGAGGGCGAAGTCGATCATCATGATGGCATTCTTCTTCACAATGCCGATGAGCAAAATGATCCCAATCAGCGCCACCACGGTTAAATCGTTGCCCGTGACCATCAGCGCCAGAATCGCGCCCACACCCGCCGAAGGCAGCGTAGAAAGAATCGTCACCGGGTGAATGTAACTCTCGTACAAAACTCCGAGCACGATATAAACCGTAATGACCGCGGCCAGAATCAGGTAAGGTTCCGACGCCAGCGAATTCTGAAACGCCGCCGCGGTTCCCTGAAATGCCGCATGAATACTGGGCGGCAGCTGAATATCTTTCTCCGCCTGCTGGATCGCTTTGGTCGCGTTTCCCAGCGATCCGCCGGGGGCAAGATTGAACGAGAACGTGACCACGGGGAATTGTCCCTGGTGATTCACCGCCAGCGACGCGGGACTCGACTTCATATGCGTGAACGTAGAAATCGGCACCGGTGCACCGCTGGTCGTGACCGAGGAGCCGTTGGCCGTGGGCGCGCCCGTGTTCGCCGAGGTAGTGCTGGGCCGGATATAAATATCTTTCAGCGCTTCGGGGGTCTGCGCAAACCCCGGAAGCACTTCGAGCACCACGTGATACTGGTTCAGCTGCGTGAAAATTGTCGAGACCAGCCGCTGCCCGAACGCGTCATACAGCGTATTGTCAATCGCCTGCGGAAAAATTCCCAGTCGCGACGCCGTATCGCGATCGATCGCGATGCTCGTCTGCAGCCCATTGTTCAATTCATCCGTGGCTACATCCCGCAACTCGGGCAGCGTTTTCAGCTTTGCTACCAGCTTCGGCGTCCACTGCGCCAGTTCCTGCGCGTCCGCGTCTTCAATCGAATACTGGAATTGCGTCCGGCTTACGCGGTCTTCCACCGTGAGATCCTGCACCGGCTGCATGTAGAGCGTAATGCCCTCCACTTTCTCCAGTGCAGGCTGCAGGCGGCGAATGATTGCGGACGCGTCCTGGGAGCGTTCGTCACGCGGCTTCAGATTGATCTGGATTCGGCCCGAATTCGGCGTTGTGTTGGTTCCATCCACGCCGATGAACGACGACAAGCTCTCGACATCTTTATCCTGCAGAATGATCTTCGCCAGTTCCTGCTGCCGCTGCTCCATGGCTTCAAACGAAACGGAGTCCGGCGCCTCCGATATGCCCAGAATCACGCCCGTGTCCTGCACCGGGAAAAAGCCCTTGGGCACGATCACATAGAGAAACAGCGTCAGCACCAGAGTCCCGAAGGTCACGAACAAAGTCGCCGTCTGATGTTTCAGAACCCACTTCACGGTGCGGCCGTAGAAGGCGATGATGCGGTTGTAATAATCCTCGGTAATGTCGTAGAAGCGGCCCTTCTCGCCTTCCTTGCGATGTTTCAGCAATTTGGCGCACATCATCGGCGTCAGCGACAGCGATACTCCCGCGGAAACCAGAATCGTCACCGCCAGCGTCACCGCAAATTCGCGGAACAGCCGGCCCACAATGTCGCCCATGAACAGCAGCGGAATCAGCACTGCAATCAAAGAAACGGTCAGCGATACGATCGTGAACCCGATCTGGCCCGATCCCTTCAATGCCGCTTCCAGCGGCGAATCTCCCTCCTCCAGGTAGCGGTCGATGTTTTCGATCATGACGATCGCATCATCGACCACGAATCCCGTCGAGATGGTCAATGCCATCAGCGTCAGATTGTTCAGGCTGTAACCCAGCAGGTACATCACGCCGAAGGTTCCAATCAGCGAGAGGGGCACGGCCACGCTGGGAATCACGGTCGCAGAAAGATTCCGCAGGAACAAGAACACCACCATCACCACCAGCGCGATGGCTAGCATCAATTCGAACTCTACGTCCTTCACCGAGCCTCGAATCGTGAGCGTCCGGTCGGTGAGAATATCCACCTTCACCGCGGTTGGCAGCGACGCCTGCAACTGCGGCAAAAGCTTCTTGATCCGGTCGACCACGCTGATGATGTTCGCGCCGGGTTGCCGCTGGATGTTGACGATCACCGCCGGGGTCAGATTCATCCAGGCAGCCAGCCGATTGTTCTCGGTAGAGTCGATCACATTGGCCACGTCGCTCAACCTCACCGGCGCACCGTTGTGGTAGGCGACTACGATCGGCTTGTAGTCTTCGCTGGTAAACAGCTGATCGTTGTCGCCGATCGTGTAAGACTGCCGGACTCCGTCGATCACTCCCTTGGCCTGATCCACATTGGCCTGCATCAGGGCCGCTCGCAGATCTTCCAGGCTCAGCCCGTAGCCGGCCAGAGCCGTCGGGTTCGCCTGCACGCGCACTGCCGGTTTCTGCCCGCCGCTGATCGAAACCAGTCCCACGCCCGGCAGCTGCGAAATCTTTTGCGCCAGCGACGTGTCCGCCAGATCCTCCACCTTCGACAGGGGCAGCGAATCCGAGCTCAGCGCCAGCGTGAGAATCGGGGCGTCCGCGGGGTTGACCTTGTTGTAGATCGGAGGATTCGGCAGATCCGTCGGCAAGTAAGTCGACGCCGAATTGATGGCCTCTTGCACCTGCTGCTCTTCGACGTCGATGTTCTGATCGAGCCCGAACTGCAGCGTGATCACCGAGCTGCCAAACGAACTGGTCGAAGTCATCTGGCTCAGGCCCGGCACCTGGCCAAATTGCCGCTCCAGCGGCGAAGTCACCGACGACGCCATCACATCCGGGTCCGCGCCCGGATAAAACGTCATCACTTGAATGGTCGGGTAATCGACTTCAGGGAGCGCCGACACCGGCAGTTGCAGGAACGCAACCCAGCCTACGAGAATTACGCCAACCATCAGCAGGAAGGTTGCGACCGGCCGCAGAATAAATAACCGTGAAGGACTCATGAGCCTGGATGAGCAGAGGAGTGAATTGAATTTTGGCGGGCGGAATTCCGGGAAGCGGATTTTTGTGTTTCCGAAACTGGCGCGCTGGACTCTCTCCCTCCCGCGCCCCGTCTGTCAATGCTGCTGGTCACGCCGGCAGCCGTTCCCGCAGGCGAACCACTGCGGAATTCAATATGGCTGCCTCGCTGCAATTTATCCTGGCCGTCGGTCACCACTGTCTCGCCTTCGCTCAGTCCGTTGCTGACGATCGTGGTGTCTCCTTGGGTCAGCGCAACCGTAACTTCCCGATCCTGCACCGTTTTGTCGGGACTGACGGCATAGACGAAAGTGCCTTGTGGTCCGCGCAAGATCGCCGCCGTCGGCACCACCGTGCTGTTCTTCCGCGTTTCCAGCAGCAGATTCGCATTGACGAACTGGTTCGGCCACAACTGGCTGTCTTTGTTGTCGAACACCGCCTTCAATTTCGCCGTGCCCGTCGTCGGATCAATCTGGTTATCAATCGTTTCCAGCTTGCCCGTACCCAGCTTGGTTTGATCGTCGCGGCTGAAGGCATCCACTTCCAGCGTCCCCTGCTTCATGCGCTTCGCCACGATCGGCAGTTGGTCTTCAGGCAGGGTGAAGATCACTGCAATCGGTTGCAGCTGCGTCAGAATCAGCATGGGATTCGTATCCGTCGCATGAATGATGTTCCCCGGGTCGACCTGCCGCAATCCAACTCGCCCCGTAAACGGAGCCGTGATGTGGCAGTAAACGATTTGCAGCTTGGCGTTATCGATCTGCGCCTGATCGGTTCGCACCTGGCCGTCGAGCTGGTCTACCGTCGACTTCTGCGTATCGACGGTTTGCTGTGCGATGCTGCCGGAAGGAATCAGCGCCACATATCGGTCGTAGTTCAGCTTGGCATCGCGCAGCGACGCCTGATCTTTAAACAGCTGCGCCTGCATCTGCTCGAGTTGCACCTGATACGGCCGCGCGTCGATCTCGATCAGGAGGTCGCCTTCGTGGACGATCTGCCCCTCCTGAAAGTTCACTCTCATGATCTGCCCGTCGACGCGGCTCTTGATGTTCGCCGTATAAAACGCCGTCACCGCTCCCAGGCCCGTCAGATAGACCGGAACGTCCTGCTTCTGCACCTGCGCTACCGCAACCGCCACCGCGCGCGGAGCCGCCGCCTGCGCCTGCTGCTTTGCGTCACCACTGCTGCACCCTTGAGAAAACAGAGCCGCTCCGACCGTCAGGAGGGCGATCGCGCGAAACGCGAACGGCGCGCTCGGACTCCCTTTGTGAGCAAGTTGATCATTCATATTAGAATCGCATATTAGAATCGGTTCACTGCCCCACTTTGCACGAACTGGGCAGAAGTCCTAGTATTAGACGTAAATATTGTAGGCTCGTTTCAGCAACTTTCGCCGAGGAGGCTGGATTTCTCTGCGCCAAGGTAACCAGCCCTTGGCTCAACTGAGAACCGCAGTTTCGGTGGTAGAACCCGCTTAAGTAGGATCAACCGCGCTGCCAAGCAGGTCAAGCCCGGAGTAAAGGTTTTACAATTCTTTACCTGTGTTGACCATTCGCAAATCTAACTTTGCAAATCGGCTCTGCGAAAATTCATCGTAGCGAAACCTAGGCGGATTGCAACGCAACTGGTGCCGGATGCCGCTTTTCGTAGGCGGCGATCTCCGGCTCGTGCTGCAGGGTCAGACCCACGTCATCCAGCCCATTCAGCAGACAATGCCGGACGAATTCGTCCATGGGAAATTTCGCCCGCAACCCGTGCTCGTCGCGCACTTCACCTTGTTCCAGATCGATCGTCACCTGATAGCCGTCGATCTCCCGTGCGCGCCGCATCAGCGTGGCGACTTCCTCCTCGCTCAGACGCACGGTCAGGAATCCATTCTTTGTGCTGTTGTTAGCGAAAATGTCGGCGAACGAAGACGAAATCACCGCGCGAAATCCGAAATCGGCCAGCGCCCAAACCGCGTGTTCGCGCGACGAACCACAACCAAAATTCCTGCCCGCAACCAAGATGCTCGCGCCCTCGTATCGCGGCTCGTGCAAAACAAAGTCAGCAATCTTCTTCCCATCGACGCCAAATCGCCAGTCATAAAACACAAACTGCCCAAACCCCGTCTTCTCAATCCTCTTCAAAAACTGCTTGGGGATAATCTGGTCCGTATCCACGTTGACCCGGTCCAGCGGCGCCACGCGCCCGGTATGCACGGTGAATGGTTTCATCGATGGTTCCTCATTCTTTGCGCGCGCAAGATCCTCGCGCGGCGCAGCGTTTTTGGCTTCCGAAGTGCTCTTGGTTGACGCAGGGTTTTTGGGTGGCGCAGCGCTTCAATCGCTGCGATTGAGCCGCCCCCAAACAGAGGGGCTTTAGCCCTGAGAAACCTCCCACACAGGCGACCTCTCGACACTCACAATCACTGATACTTCCAATTCCTTATATCCGTGAAATGCCCGACAATCGCCGCCGCCGCCGCCATCATCGGACTCACCAGGTGCGTCCGTCCTCCGCGTCCCTGCCGCCCTTCAAAATTCCGGTTGCTGGTCGAAGCGCACCGTTCCCCCGGCTGCAAAATATCCGGATTCATGCCCAGGCACATCGAGCATCCCGACTCGCGCCACTCAAATCCCGCGTCCTGAAAAATCCGGTGCAATCCCTCCCGCTCCGCTTCCCGCTTGACCGCCTGCGATCCCGGCACGACCATGGCTCGCACCTGCGCACTCACACGATGTCCCTTCGCAACCCGCGCCGCCGCCCGCAGATCTTCGATCCGTGAATTCGTGCACGATCCAATAAACACGCGATCAATCCCAATCTCTTCAATCTTCCGTCCCGGCTCCAGTCCCATATACTGCAGCGCCAGCTCTGCGGCGCGCCGGTCCGGATCTTCCAGCGTCTTGATGTCCGGCACGCGCCCGGTCACCGGAGCGACCATCCCCGGATTCGTCCCCCACGTGACAAACGGACACAACTGTGCCGCATCGATCTCCACCACTTTATCGAACGCCGCCCCCTCATCCGTCGGCAGATGCCGCCACTCCTCGATAGCCCTGTCCCACTCATCGCCAACTGGAGCGAAGCGCCTTCCCGCAACATACGCGATCGTCGTCTCATCCGGCGCCACCATCCCCGCCCGCGCTCCCGCTTCAATGCTCATATTGCACAGGGTCATGCGCCCTTCCATCGAGAGCCCGCGCACTGCCGGCCCCGCGTACTCGATCACATGTCCGGTGGCTCCGTCGGTGCCAATCTGCCCGATGATGCCCAGCGCCAAGTCTTTCGCGGTCACGCCCTCGGCCAGCCGCCCGCGCACGTCGATCTTCATCGTCTTCGGCTTCTGCTGCACCAGGCACTGCGTGGCCAGAACGTGCTCCACCTCCGAGGTCCCAATCCCGAACGCCAGTGAACCAAAAGCCCCGTGCGTGCTGGTATGCGAGTCACCGCAAACGATCGTCATCCCCGGCAGCGTAATCCCAAGCTCCGGACCAATCACATGCACGATCCCCTGCTCCGGCGAATCCATATCAAACAGGCGGATGCCAAACTCTTTGCAGTTCGCCTGGAGCGCCGCAATCTGCTTGGCCGCAATCAAATCGGTAATCGGAGTTCCCCGCGGCTCGGTAGGAATGTTGTGATCAACGGTCGCCACCGTTCGCACCGGCTGACGCACTTTTCTTCCAGAAACTCGCAAACCATCAAAGGCCTGCGGCGAAGTCACCTCATGCACCAGATGCAAATCGATGTAAAGAATCGGCGACCGCCCCGCCGGCTGCGCCACCAGATGCCCATCCCAAATCTTCTCGAATAACGTCCGCGCCGCTGCCATAGATGCCCTTGAAACGATGCCCTTAAAGCGATGCCCTTCAAACTACGCTGGAATAAGAAGGCTAAACCCTAGTTTTTCACAGCCCGCCGGGTATGAGCAAGACGCGGAGAACCCTTGTTTGGCCTACAATGTTTTGGCCTACAATCGCTTCCATGGAGAAAAAGATCTTCTGGATGGTCTTTGTCCTGCTCGGCCTGCTGGCCGACTTCCTCCTCCCGTTCTGGTGGGCTTTCTTCGCCACCATCCCCATCCTCTTTATCTCCTGGTGGGTCGCCTACCGCAGCGACTGGTTCTAGACCGCCGAAAATCAGGTTAAACCTGGGCGGTCTTCCCCGAAAAGGCTTGCCGGGCAAAGGGTTTGATCGATTCTCGTGTATAATCCCGGCAACTTTGGGCGACGCCATTTCGCATCATCCGCCGATGCCAGTGCCAATCGTCAGCCCCCAAACTAAGGTCAAGGAAAACTTACAAAAATGCGATCCATCGATCTCTGCCATCCAGCGCTTTTTCGCCGCACCGCAATCCTTCTCTTCCTGCTGCTGCTGACATTCCCGGTTGAATCGGCGTTCGCGCAGACCGGATACACGGGAATCTTCGGCGGCGGACCGTTCTATAAAAACTCCGCGGCCAACATCACCGAGATCGAGAATTCCGGATTCACCGAAGCCATTGTGTGGAGCGTCGAAGTCAGCAGCGTCGGCGATTTGAATTTCAACGGCGAGTTTCCGCTCACCTCCGGCGGCGTCTACGTCGGCAACCAGACCTGGCCCGATTTTCCCGCCCAGATGGCGCAGCTGAAACAAGGAACGGTCAAGCGGGTCACGTTCAGCGTGGGCTCCTCCAATTATGGCGACTGGGAGGACATCACCGCCCTGGTCAAGGCCCAGGGCGTCGGTCCAACCAGCATTCTCTATAAAGACTTTGCCGCGCTGAAAGCCGCCATCCCGGCGCTCGATGCCATCGACTTCGACGACGAAAACAGCTACAACGAGGCCACAACCGTTCAGTTTGCCGTGATGCTGGGCAAACTCGGGTACCACGTTGTCCCCGATCCCTACACCAACAACAGTTATTGGATCAGCCTGGTTTCGGAAATTAACAGTCATCTCGCGGGCACCGTCGACGGAGTCCACCTGCAGGCCTACTCGGGTGGCGCGGGAAACACTCCATGCTCGGGATGGGATTTCGGCACCGTCCCGGTTTTTCCGGGACTCTGGGATCAAGTCGACACGCCTAGCGAAGTCGAAACGATCATGGCCGGGTGGCACAGCCAGTGCGACATTATCGGCGGCACCATGTGGCTCTACGACGACTTTGTGGGAACCGGCCTTGCGGCGCAGTATGCCAGCGCGATCAATACGGCTGTGGGTAACCCCGGCTTTACGATTTCGGGGCCGAGCAGTGTGTACCTTAACCAGAGTGCCACGGCCAGTTCCGGAATCACCATCACCGACGTGAACGGTTTCACCGGCACGGTGACGCTTAGCCTGTCGGCCCTTCCCAAAGGCGTCCAGGCGCAGATCCAGCAGCAGGGCAACAAGGCAAAAGTAACTTTCAAAGCTTCTTCTACCGCCGTTACTGGATTCTCTACCGTCACCCTGACGGGAGTTTCCGGCAGCATCACCCAAACCCTTCCGATCGCTTTGGCCGTCAGTTCGGGAGTCGGGACGACTGGTGCGGGCACGCAGGTGGACTTGTCTTCCGAGTTCAACCTGTACGGAATCTACAGCGATGGCACGACCTATACGACTGGGGGGCTCGACGGCGACGGATATTCCTACTCGGCGAACCTGCTCACGTCTTCGCGCGTCCTCAATGGCCTGCTCTTCACCTTCGGCCCGGCCAACGAACTGGACGCGATCGGCTGCAGCGGCCAATCGGTGACAGTCACACAAGGCTCTTATTCGACGCTGGCGCTGTTAGCGACGGGAATCGAAGGGGATCAATCGTCCGAAACCTTCACCGTCAACTACACCGACGGTACGAGTTCGAAATACACGCAGAGCTTCAGCGACTGGTTTACTCCGCAGAATTTCCCGAACGAATACGAATCGGTGGCGATGGCATACCGAAACTACGAGAACGGCACCAAGGATGAGCGGCAGTTCAATCTCTACGCTTACCGCTTTACAGTGAATCCGGCGAAGACGGTGGAGAGCATCACGCTGCCCGACGACGCGGACGTGGTCGTGCTGGCCGCAACTTTATTGCCGGCGAAATAGGCGTCGTCGCAGTTATATCGTCGCGCTGTCGTGTTGGGCTGGGGGAAGAACCTACCTGGGCCGCGTAATCGCGCCCTGCGACGCCGACAAAACCAGCGCCCCATATTTCGCGAAGACGCCTGTCGGATATCGCGGCTGCGGCGGTTTCCACTGGGCCATGCGTTGCCGCAACACCTCATCGCTGACTTCGACTTCGAGCAGGCGCTTGCGCACGTCGAAGTGAATCATGTCGCCATCGCGCACGCCGGCAATGGGACCTCCCAGCGCCGCCTCCGGCGAGACGTGGCCGGCCATCAGCCCGTGCGTCGCGCCGCTGAAGCGCCCATCGGTCAACAACGCGACAGAATCTCCAAGTCCCTCGCCCACAATCGCACCGGTTACGCTCAGCATCTCGCGCATTCCTGGACCCCCTTTCGGTCCTTCGTTGCGAATCACGACGACATCGCCAGCCTTGATCTTCTTGCCGATGACCGCGGACATGGCGTCTTCTTCGGAGTCGAAAACGCGCGCCGGACCGCGCTGCTCCAGCCGTTCGTGACCGCTGATCTTGGCCACGCAACCCTCCGGCGCAAGATTGCCCTTCAGGATCACCAAGCCCCCCGTCGCCTTCAACGGCTTGCTGAGCGGAGCGATGACTTCCTGCCCTGGAGTTTCAGCCGCGCTTGACGCCTCCGCCGAAATCGTCTGCCCAGTCACGGTCTTCGCCGACGGATGCAAATGTTTCCCGTCCATCAGCCGCTTCGCCAGCAGGCGAATGCCCCCCGCGCGATGCATATCCGCCGCAACGAATCTGCCCGAAGGCTTGAGATCGGCGAGCAGCGGAGTCCGCTCGCTCACCCTCTGAAAGTCGTCGATCTCCAGTTCGACTCCCGCCTCGCGCGCAATCGCGAGCAGGTGCAGCACTGCGTTGGTTGACCCGCCCGACGCGGCCACCGACGCAATGGCATTCTCGAACGCTTCGCGAGTCAGAATGTCGCGCGGCTTGAGGCCAGTGTTCAGCACGTTCATCACGATCTTGCCGCAGTCGAATGAGATCTGATCCTTCCGCAAATCCATCGCCGGCACGCTGTTGAACCCCATCGGCGACAGACCAATCATCTCCATCACCGTGGACATCGTATTGGCTGTGTACTGCCCGCCGCACGCCCCCGCTCCCGGACACGCCACGTTTTCTAAAGCGTGAAGTTCGTCATCCGTAATCTTCCCGGCTGCGTTGGCGCCGACCGCTTCAAAGACATCCTGAATGGTGACGTCTTTCCCGCGATAGCTGCCCGCGGCAATCGTCCCGCCATAAAGCACGATGCCCGGAACATTTATCCGCGCCAGCGCCATCGCCGCCGCCGGAATGGTCTTGTCGCATCCCACCACGCACACGACCGCGTCAAACATCTGGCCGCGACAGACCAGCTCAATCGAATCAGCGATCAACTCGCGGCTCACCAGCGACGCCCGCATACCTTCCGTTCCCATGGTTTCGCCGTCGGAGATCGCGATCGTGTTGAACTCCATCGGCGTGCCGCCCGCGTCGCGAATGCCTTCCTTCACCTTCGCCGACAGCCGCCGCAGATGAAAATTGCACGGCATGGTTTCGATCCAGGTATTGGCCACGCCGATCAGAGGACGGCTGAGATCGGCGTCGGTGAATCCAATGGCCTTGAACATGGCGCGCGCGCCAGCGCGATCGCGCCCATCGGTAATTCCGCGGCTATTGTGCTTGAGATCCATGGCAAGAGATTACAGGAGACAGGAATTGTTGGACAAACGAAGCACTACAAGCTGCGAGCTGGCTTTCAATGCTTCCGGTCGCGCGTTCATCGCCATTCTGACCAGCTACGGTCTCCACTGTCCTTCATATTTTGCGTATCCAGCCGGAAGCTCGAAAATCGTGTCCGCGACAGTCCCGGCCCGAAGATTTTTGACCTGATAAGTCGCATCACCGATTTCGGAACGGAGGGTGATCCCCAGTTTCTCATCCGTCCAGAAATAGACGTGAAACCCATGTGGATTCCAGAGCTCCCATTTGTTCGCCTTCCGCCCGTCTAGTTCCTCGTGGCCCACCAGTTTGCAGGCGGACGGCACTTGGGCGTGCGGGCATAATGAGCCGTTCGTCATCTCCGGTGCATATGTCGATAGGTCCTTGTCGCCGAGGTCCATGTACGTTTTCGTCCCAGTAATAAAGCGCCAGCCAGTCCTCTTGTTCAGATCGAATACATCGGTGAAGGGCCCCCATTCGATGCGAAGGTGGCTGTTGCTCAAATAAAGCCTTCCAGCGAGCTTCGACGCACCGGGGACATGCGCGTCCATGGCGACGTCAGCGGTAAACGGATGATTGCATGCCGTCAGCATGAGCAGCAGGGCTGGCAAGAAGATGGTTCTTCGCATAGAGGTATGCTATCGTGCATCTTCGTGGCGCGTCGAGGCAATCACAATTCTTGTCGGCTGGCGAATACAGGCGCTAGCACTCATTGACATCTCGGGCCGCAGCTCAACAGAGAAAAAAACGGGGAACCCGCGTAGCAGGTTCCCCAAGTTGCATGACGCTGCCCAGGAGGTCGTCATGCTTGCCCAGCTGATGCCACTCAAAATCTACGCGCGCGCTGCCCGCGTCTCCTCGATCGTCACTGTGGCCGGCGGATGCGGCGACCTCCACTCCACAGATTGCGCCGCACCCGAGCGCACATACGTCACGTCGGCAATCGCATACCACTCGCGATAAAGCTGGCCCACCTGCTTGGAATTCACGTCGAGCACCAGCGTGACCTGGTGATCCTGCTCGGCCGCTTCGGCGTGCACCGAAGGAATGTCGAGCCCGCGCCGCGAGGCCGCATTCAGGATGCGCATCAACGTGCCCTGCGTGTTCCGATAACGAATCTGAAAAGCTTGCATGTCTTGCTCCCTAGGTTCTGGGTGCCCCATTTCTGGCCGGTTTTGCCAGAAGTGGGGATTCTCCCTTACTGCGCCGTCTCTGGTTCTTCTTCCAACAACATCTCCGAAAGCGCCGCGCCCGCCGGGACCATCGGGAAAACATTGGCCTCGGGAGCGCAATCGAATACCAGCAACTCCGGTCCATGCGAGTGTAAGAATCCGTCGATCAGGTCGCCGGTATAGGCCGAAACCGGATACTCGCGCATCGCATCTTCGCTCAAGCGGCGCGCCGGAATCTTGTACGCCTTCGCGATCTCGACGAAATCCGGATTGTCGCTCAAATCGGTTTCGGCATAATTGCGCTCGTAGAAAAGCTGCTGCCACTGCCGCACCATGCCCAGATACTTGTTGTCGACGATCACCATCTTCACCGGCAGGCCGAGACGGTGAACCGTGGCCAGTTCCTGGATGTTCATCTGAAATCCGCCATCGCCCGAAACGCACAGCACGCAGGTGTCAGGCTTCGCCAGTTGCACGCCGACCGCTGCCGGCAGGGCGAAGCCCATCGCTCCCAGCCCGCCGGAAGTAATGAACCCGCGCGGCGCGGAAGAACGGTAGCGCTGCGCGGCCCACATCTGGTGCTGGCCCACGTCGGCGATGACCACGCTGTCTTGCGGCAACCGGCTGAAAAGTTCGTCGAGAAATCGAATGGTGGGCTGCGCCAGGCCGCGCGGATCGAGTTCCGCACGCTCCGCCCCGCAGGCAACGGCGCGCCATCCGCTGAAGTCAGGAAGAGAATGCCGCCGCAGTTCGGCATGAAACCCCGGAATCGTCTCGGCCAGATTTCCGATTACCGGCAGATTGCAGGGACGCACTCGGTCCAATTGTGCGGGATCGATTTCAAAGTGAACGATTTTGGCATGGGGCGCAAAGCGCGTCGGCTCGCCGGTGACTCGATCGTCCAGGCGCGCTCCAAAAACCAGCAGCAGATCGGTTTCGCTCAGGGCAGTGTTCGCGGCGCGAGTTCCGTGCATGCCGACCATGCCCAGGTAGTAAGGCGCTTCGGGCTGCACAGCGCCCAGCCCGTGCACCGTGGCGAAGGTGGGAATGTTCAATTCATCGAGCAGGCGGCGCAATTCCGGAATCGCTCCTGACAACTTCGCTCCCGCACCGATGAGCGCAACCGGCTTCGCCGCTTGCTGTAGCATCGCAACGATGGTATCGGTGAAACCGCCGTCAGCCTTGGCCTCTGCGGGACGCGCGTGCGGCGTGAACTTGACCGGGCCGGAAAATTCCTTCTTTCCCTTCAGTATGTCGGTCGGAATGTCGATGAGCACTGGACCCGGACGTCCGCTGCGCGCCCAGTGAAATCCTTCCGCAATGGCTTCGGGAATTTCATCGAGCGTACGGACCAACCGGCTCCACTTCGTCAGCGACAACGTCACCCCGAAAACGTCGGTTTCCTGAAACGCATCCGTACCGATCAGCGGGCTGCGAACTTGCCCCGTGATGCACACAAGCGGAACCGAATCCATCTTCGCGTCCGCAATCCCTGTGACCAGGTTGGTTGCGCCCGGACCACTGGTAGCGATCGCCACGCCCACTTCGCCGGTAACCCGCGCATAGCCTTCAGCCGCAAAAACTGCGCCTTGCTCATGCCGCGTGAGCACGTGCCGGATGCCGCTGCCCTCCAGCGCGTCGTACAAAGGCATGATCGCGCCCCCGGGATAGCCGAACATCAACTCGACCCTTTCGGCGCGCAGGCACTGCAAAACGATTTCGGCTCCCCTAAGCATTCACCACCTGTTTGGCGGGTTGTTTCGGCGCTTCGGCGGGTTTCTTCCCTTCTTTCGGCAGCCAGCTCATCATGCCGCGCAGTTGCGCGCCCACAATCTCGATCGGATGCTTCTGTTCCCTCTCGCGCAAGGCGGCGAAGTTATAGCCGCCGTCTTTGTTTTCCTTGATCCATTCGCGCGCGAATGCGCCGCTCTGAATGTCAGCCAGCGTTTTCTTCATCGCCGCGCGCGTGGCATCGCCAACAACCTGCTCGCCCCGGGTCAGGTCGCCATATTCGGCCGTATTCGAAATCGAATAGCGCATGCGTCCCAGGCCGCCTTCGTAGATCAGATCGACGATCAGCTTCATCTCATGCAGGCACTCGAAATAGGCAATCTCGGGCGCGTACCCGGCTTCGACCAGAGTTTCGAATCCTTTCTTGATGAGCGAGGTCAGGCCGCCGCAGAGCACCGCCTGCTCGCCGAACAAGTCGCTCTCGGTTTCTTCGCGGAAAGTGGTTTGCAAAACCCCCGCACGCGTCGATCCAATGCCGTGCGCATAAGCCAGCGCAAATTCGTGCGCGCGGCCACTCGAGTCCTGCTGAATGGCAATCAGGGAGGGCACGCCGCGGCCTTCGCTGTAAACCCGCCGGAGCAGATGGCCCGGACTTTTCGGCGCGATCATCACCACATCGACATCGTCCGGCGGAACAATCGTCTTGAAATGAATGCTAAATCCGTGCGAGAAGCCGAGAATCTTGCCAGGATGCAGATATGGCTTGATGAACTGGTCGTAGACCTGGGCCTGGGTCTCATCGGGAGTGAGGACGTGAATCCAGTCGGCGCGCTTAGCGGCCTCATCGGGCGGCGCCACGACCATGCCATCGGCCTGCGCCTGCTTCGCACTCTGGCGGCTGGGATCGAGACCGACGATCACTTTGTAGCCGCTGTCGCGAAGATTTTGTGCCTGTGCGTGTCCCTGGCTGCCGTAGCCAAGAATGGCGATGGTCTTGCCCTTTAGCGCTTCGGGCTTGGCGTCGTGCTCATAAAAAATGGTAGCCACTGCGTGCTCCTCTCATACATACAAGGGGGAGGAAAGAAGCCCTTGCTTTTGGAATGCCGCCCGCCCTTTATCACGGACTGCACTCAAAACCGACCGGTCGGTCGGTTCTTTAGAAAATGGTACCGATTAGGGGTTTCCCCTGTCAAGGGGAAACGACGACCGGAATCATAGGAGAACTGGTCTTTGAACCTCTGCCTCCCGGAGTTCAGTTCACACCTCAGTCCACGGGTTCGGTCCAGCGGACGGTGCGGCCTTCGCGGCTGCTCTTGTGGGCGAGGAGAATTCCGCGCATGGTGCGCAGAGCCTGCTCCGGAGTTACGTCGAGCGGAGCTTTCTTTTCGATCGCGTCGCGCACATTGGCATAAAAGCCGCGATAGTCACCGCGCTCGGTTTCGACTCTGCGAGGCTGTTCCCCGACGCGGGTTAAAGTTCCCCAGTGATCTTTCGCCTCAAGGCCCCAGTTCGCGCCCCAGTCCTGACCATCGGGACAGTGCTCGCTGCGCAGGATCTCTTCCTGCGGGTCCATGCCGTACTTGATGTAAGACCCGCCCGTGCCGTGCAGCAGCAGGTGCGGGCCGGGAGCGTAGGCGATGATGCGGGCGCGCAGAGTCGCGCGCAGGCGCGGGTACTGAAAGATCACGTCGAAGGCATCATCGATCTGTGATGACGGCCGCTGGCAGAATGCCGAAGCGCAAACGGACTCGGGTTCGCCGAACAGAACCAGAGCGCCATCGAGCAGATGCGGGCCCAGATCCCACAGCACGCCGGCCGCGGGATGATCGGCCTTCTCCCGCCAGGCATTCGGCTTGGCATCCAGGCGGAAACGGTCGAAGCGGGCGTCGTACTCCACGACCTCGCCCACCGCGCCGGAAGCCACCAGCTTCTTCACGGTGAGGAAAGAGCCGTCCCAGCGGCGATCCTGATAGACGGTGAGAAGGCGGCTGCGGTCGGCGGCAAGCCGCATGAGCTGCGTTGCCTCGGTCATGGTCGGTGTCAGCGGCTTGTCGACAACCACATCCCGTCCGGCTTCGAGGCAGGCCTTGGCGTAGGAAAAATGCGAATCGTTGGGCGTGGCGACCACGCATAGCTGAATGGTCTTGTCGGAGAGCAATTCCTCGAGCGTGCGCGCCACGCGGACTTCGGGATAGCGCTCTTTCGACTTGTTGCCGTGGCGTTCGAGGATGCAGGCGAGTTCCATGCCCGCAACTCCGCGAATCACCGGCGCATGAAATGCCTGGCCGGCGAGACCAAATCCAATAAGCCCGACTCGTACCATGGATCTCCCTCGGACAAAATTCAGCTCATTCCCCCGAAGAGACAATCGAGCTTGCGCTCGACGGACAGCCGAGGGCGGCTGTCCCTACATGAACCCCAGGTCTCCCGGCGAGGGCAGCGTCTCCCCAGTCACTGCGCGGGCGCGTAGTAGCCACGCCTGGCGCGCACCCGGAAGTTCTTCTGGTCGCGGGCGACGATTTCGATAGTGCGGTAATGGCCGTCAGCTTTGAAGTCTGCCGGCTTGTAGGAGATGGCGTACTGGCTGCGGAGTTCGTCCTGAATTTCGGCGAAGGCGTTGGTCACATCGCGAATCTGAAAAGGAAAAAACGGACGCCCGCCGGTGGCGTCGGCGATGCGCTCGAGCACCTTGTCGCCGGGGCCCTTGGTGCCGCTCACATTAGTGCTGATGGTGTACACGATCGCTTCGGCGCGCTGCGCCATTTCGATCGCCTCTTCGCGCGTGACGTGGCTCTGGTTGTCTTCGCCGTCGCTGAGCAGAATGATGGCGCGGCGCACGGTGGTAGTTTTCGGAGCTTTCAGCAGCTTGTCACGGCAGGCATAGTAAAGCGCGTCGAAAAGTGCGGTGCCGCCGCCTGGGCGCAGTGCGTGTACTCCCTGGGCGAGCAAATCGGTGTTGTCGGTGAAATCCTGGGTGACCTCCGGGGTCACGTCGAAGCCCACCACAAACGCGCTGTCATACCGCGGGCGGATAGTCTGGTTGAGGAATTCAATGGCAGATTCCTGCTCGAACTTGAAGCGGTCGCGCACGGAACTGCTGGCGTCGATGAGCAGTCCGACCTGCAGCGGCAGATTGGTCTCGGCGTGAAAGCTGCGAATTTCCTGTGGCGGCTTGTTGTCGTCGTCGACCGTAAAGTCAGACTGCTTCAGATCGGTGACGCGCTTGCCGTGCTTGTCGGTCACGGTAAAGACGACATTCACTTCGTTGGTCGTGGCCCGGATGGTGGTGACCGCGTCGGCGGCGGTGGGAACGGGATCGCCGGGCCTCTGAAGCTGCTGGGCCGGCGCGCTGGATCCAGAGGGCATCTGCGACGACCGCTCTGTCGACGACGCAGACGCGGGTGCCGGCGATTGCGCCGGTGACTGCAGCGCAAAAAGCGCCGCCCCTATGACGAAAGCAATTACGCGCAAAACTCTGGTCCCCAAGGTAGTCATCCGATAAGACATTATATCGCCCCCGCGCAGGTGTGCGTCTCCATGGTGGGATGTCATGGAGCCTTCGCCGCGATGTCTGGCGCGTCCGGTCTTTCGACGGCCTGCAGGAAGTGCTGCAGCTCCGGCGGCAACGGACTGTCGAGTGAGATTGCTCGGCCGCTGCGCGGATGGATCAATTGCAGGCGGGCGGCGTGCAGGAAGTTTCGCGGCAGAACGATTGGATTGATGTTCTCCGGCTTCTGGCGGGTTCGCTTTCCGCCGGACGCTGCGGGCTTCAGCTCGGCGGGCGCGCCATAGAGTTTGTCTCCAACAATGGGATGGCCGAGCGATGACAAGTGAACCCGAATCTGGTGAGTTCGGCCGGTGTCGATCTTGACTTCGAGCAGGGTGAATTTGCCGAATAGAGTGTCGAGCCGGCGCACCACTTTGTAGTGCGAGATGGCTTCGCGGCCTCCGGCTTGGCGCGTGGTCATGCGGGTGCGCCGCACGCGATCGCGGCTGATACTGGCGGAAATTGTGCCGGAATCTTTCTTCAGCCATCCGTGAACCAGCGCGGTGTAAGTCTTTTTGACCTCGCGGCGGGCGAATTGCGCGGCCAGCTTGCGATGCGCCTCGTCGTTTTTCGCGACTACGATCAGCCCGCTGGTTTCCTTGTCGAGACGATGGACGATGCCGGGACGCAGCTCGCCGCCGACAGCGGAGAGGCTGGCGAAATGATGCAGAAGGGCGTTGACCAGAGTTCCGCGATTGCGTGTGTTTTCAGTCGCGCCGGCGCCGGTGTGGACCATCATGCCGGCGGGCTTGTTGATGATGGCGAGATCGTCGTCTTCGTAGAAGATGTCGAGAGCAATATCCTCGGCAATGGCGCGCAGAGGCGGGCGCGCGGCCGGGGTGAGAACAGTAATGCGCTCGCCTCCGCGCAACTTCAGCGAGGCTTTGGCCGGGGCGTCGTTGACCAGCACCTTTTCGGCGGTAATGAGTTGCTGCACCCGGGCGCGGCTGACTTCGAGCCCGGAGGCCAGGAACTGGTCGAGGCGCTGGCCGGCGCAGGCGGCGGCGACGGCGAAGGCGGCAGGGGTTGTGGTCATGGTTGCGGTTTTCTTCCCCCAGAGTCGAAAGCCCCGCTTCTCGCAAAGCACCCGAGCAGCGGCGCACCCGGCCATTCGCCTCCTGAGGGAACACGCTGAGCCGGGACATCGCGGCAAGAGATGCCCGTTCGCCACACGGCTTGAACGATCCTATCTTGAACGATCCTATCTTGAACGATCCTACCTTGAATGATCCTACCTTGAATGATCCTACCTTGAATGATCCTGCGAAGAAACAATGCTTCCTACTCCCCCTCAGGCTCAGTCGATGAGTGAAATGGAGATGTTACGACAGGCTAGGGCGTGCAGGACCCATTTGCAAGAGGCCGTCTGAGTACCTGCTGAGCCTGGTGGAGACAAGCCATTGAGCCAGATGGAGGATGAGCAAAACAACAAACACGTTCGTCGCAAAAGCCGAATCGAGCACGAATATCGCAATTATCTGGCCCTGCGGATCGTTGCCCATGATGAAGCGGGCGATGAACTGGAAAGCCATGAACAGAACAATCCCGAACAGGTAAGACTCGGCAAGGATTGCATAGCGTAGGTTTGCGCAGCGATTTCGGAGCACAACGACGGCGCGACGAGCGGAGGGGTCTTCCATCCCAAGCCGCTTAATCGAGCGAAGCCGCGAGAGGGTGGACGCAACGCAGAATCCCGCATACAAACAAAGGACACACAGCGTGTAAACCAACCAGTGCTGCAGCGTCGAAAGCTGGTGCCATATCGACCAGAGCGCATATGGTGGGTCGAGATACCTCAACATTAGTGCACCGCCTCAATCATCAGCAAGGATGAGTAGATTGTTGCTCCGCTACCCGAGATCGAAAAGTAACCGTCGCAACCAGCGGTTTCGCTCCTTGCCCCGTCGCGACTGCAAAGGCGATTCAACTCCAGCCTACGCTGCGGAGGGTCCCATCTGCCGCGAGGCGCTGATGTCGTCGATTCCCCGGAACATCCTTGCTTTTTCGTAACAGAGGTCCGCCAGCGCTTCGAAGGCTTCGGCCTCAGCGGCACATCCCAATTCCGCGAGATGCTGGGCATGCTCCATGTATTCGTCGTACTGGGCTAGCTCGTAGTCGATCTGCTTGGACACGAGTACCTCCGGCGAGCGAAACGTTTTGGCATTCTACGACGTTTTCTGGCGGTGACCTATTGCTTTTCTCTGAACCGCTCCGGGTTGACCCACTGGGGCGATGGCGCTCAAAGCCCGGTCGATGCCCGAATCGATGCCCGCTGGATGCCCGGCAATGGCGATATTTCGCTAACTCCCTCCTGACCTACGGCTTCCGTTCCAGAATGCGGTCGATGCTGGCTGCGCCGGGGCCGGCCAGCAGCAGCGTCAGCAACGCTCCCAGGTAGAGAATCATGAGCTCGCCGTGGCCACTGCCCGGGTCCCTGCCGAAAAACGCGAAGTGATGGACGAAGGCCCAGGCTACAAAAATATTTCCCAGGCAATAGAGAGCTGCCCAGCGCGTGGCGAGGCCGATGGTGAGCAGAATCCCGCAAACGAAATCCGAGAAGAACGCGATCAGAAAAGAAGGATGCGGGCCCAGCCCGATCGGGTCGGGAAAGTGCGCCATAAACTGCGCCCAGTGGGCCGGTTGCTTTTCCAGGCCATGGCGCAGAAACAGCGTCACGCCTGTGCACACCCGCAGTACCGCGAGCCCGGCTTGAGATCGCTCGGGAACGAAGCGCATCAATACGACGTTCTTTAGTCCAGCCATTCACACCCTCCGGTCACGGGGCAGTTGTTTTCTGCCCTTTTGAGTGGGATTCATCCTTTGAAACTCAGGTTTACAGGAAGTTGGTTTTGGGTTGCAAGCGGCTCAATGGACGATGTTGACGGCGATCACGGGCGTGATGGAGTCGGTGGTGTTTTTGCCGGCGGGAAACAGGCGGGTCCCGAGAATCACTCCCACCTTGTTGTTGAAGTTGTATTCGAAGGCCGGGGCCAGGGCGAAGGCCTGACTTGAGCCGGAGTTGAGCAGAATCGGCGCGTTAGGGTCGGAGATGTTGTATCCCGTGACGGCAGTGTTGTACTGGTGGCGATAGGTGGCGTCGCTGGCGAGCACCCAGTGCCGGGTAATGCTGAATTCGGCGGCCAGGTCGACCAACAGGGCGGCGCCGGGACTGGCGTGGCCCCGGAATCCCTGCACTGTGCCGTAGACACTGACGTCTTCAACGTTGACGGATTTCGAAAATGCCTGGGTGACATTGAAGCGGGTGCGCAGGATGCGGCCGTTGGGCATCCAGAAAAACGTCTGGTTGTAGAAACAGATTGTTGTTGTGTAGGCGCCCGCGCCCAGGCCATCGCTGGGGTGCTCGCCCAGTTGGTCGTACTTTCCGGTGGGCAGCGCTTCCTGCACAGCGATCGAGGTCGTTGGAGTCCAACTGCCTTCGTGAAAAAGATGGAGGCGGTACTGCGCCTGCACAGTCAGGTCGCCGGCTTCGACGCTGGAGCTGTTCAGTCCCTGGCTGATTTGGTTGTAGCCGAAGACAGGAATCACGCCGACGGTGAGTTTATTGAACAGGCCGTAGTTGATGTAGGTGAGCGATCCGAACTCGTTGGCGTGGGGAATGCTTTGTTTCGTGCCGCTGGAATCATAGAAGCCCTGCGGGATTACGTCGTAGAGATAGGGCTCGATCAGGACGTGACCGCGCGGCAAAGTGCTGGCATTCGGGGCCAGTAGAGGGCCGGTCCACCAGGCGTCGTCGAGCGTCTGGCGGGCGGACTGCGCCGCGGCCAGGCAGACGGACAGTGCGAGCAGGGTGAGAGTGTGCCGAAACGGTCTCATGCGGAACAGAAAGTGTGCCCCAGGGTGACGGTAATTGGAAGGTCCACTTGCTGCGATGAGTTGCATACCACTTCGGAAGTTCGTTCAGGGTGGCGACAAGAATCCCGTCGAGCTTTCGCTCGACCGGATAGCCGAGGGCGGCTGTCGCTACATAAGCCTGTTAATAGATAGGGATCCTTCGACTGCATTGCCGTCCGCTTCGCGAACGACAATTTCGCTCATGACGACAACTGGCTGCGTTTAGTGCGTTCTGCCGCAGTGCTTTTCGTGTTGCTCGAAGATGAAGTGGTCGGTCATGCCGGCGATGTAGTCGCAGATGACTCGCGGCAAGGATTCTTGTTTGGCTTTGTCCTGGTAGTTGTGGGGAAGCGAGTCGGGATGGTCCATCCAGAAATTGAATAGTTCGGTGACCACGCGTTCGGCGTCGTCTTTTTCATCGGCCAGCGCGGGACTGTAGTAGAGATTTTCGTAGAGGAAATCTTTGCTTTGCTTGCGCTCGGCGTCGACTCCGGCGCTGAAGGCGGCTAAGCGCCCGGCATGAGTGCGAACGTCGTCGAGGGTGCGGACTCCGGCGTGCTCCGCCCGCTTTTGCGTGTTCCTGATCAGATCATCGACGAAGCGGTTGAGGATGCGCTTCACGGTCTCGTTGAATTTCAGTTTGTCGGGGACGTCAGGATAAATCTGGTTGACTTCGCGATAGAAACGGTCGAAGAGTGGGACGCCTTCGCAAATTTCGTCGAGCGTGAGCAGATGGGCTTCGTATCCGTCGTCCAGGTCGGCGGTGTTATAGGCGATTTCGTCGGTGAGGTCGATGAGCTGGGCTTCGAGCGGCGGGCGCTGATCAAGCAAGTATTCGGCCAGTTCGGGGTGCGTCTTTTCTTCGGCAACCGCGTCGTAGTCGTGCGAGTGCTTAATGATGCCTTCGCGGACTTCGAAAGTCAGATTGAGGCCGCGGAAGGCGGCGTAGCGCTGCTCGAAATCTTCGACGATTCGGAGCGCGTGAAGATTGTGATCGAACGAGAGTCCGTGCTGCCGCATGGCGGCGTTCAAGGCCTTTTCTCCGGCGTGGCCGAACGGAGGGTGGCCGATGTCGTGAACTAAGGCGAGGGCTTCGGCGAGATCGACGTTGAGGCCGAGGGCTCCGGCGATGGTGCGGGAAATTTGAGAGACTTCGAGCGTGTGGGTCAGGCGGTTGCGGAAGTGGTCGGAGTAGCGGCGCGTGAAGACCTGGGTTTTCGCTTCCAGGCGGCGGAAGGCGCGGGCGTGAATGACGCGGTCTCGGTCGCGCTGAAAATCGTTGCGGTAGGGGTGGTGAGGCTCGGGGAAGCGGCGTCCGCGGGATTGTGTAACTTGCACCGCGTAAGAGGCCGACATGGGGCAAGAATAGCAGATAGCAGGTAGTCGCGAGTCCCGAGCCACGAGCAAAAACATTCCCAACGCTCTTGCGACTCAGCACTCGGGACTCTCGACTAGCGCAGCTTCAGGCGCATCTCGTTGCTGTCTTCGAAGCCCAATGACTCGTACAGATGGCGGCCCTGGTCGCTGGCGTGGAGAGTCACGCGGGCGAGGCCTTCGCTTTTGCACCAGGCGATGACGGTTTGCATGAGTTGGCGGGCGATGCCGCGGCGGCGATATTCGGGGTCGGTGTAGACATTGAGGATGGTGGCGCGGCGGCATTCGAGGTCGTAGGGATGAGCAGGCCAGGAAGTGATAATTACGGCTGCTCCGGCGATGGCGCGTTCTCCGTCAAAAGCCAGCCAGGCGTGGAATGAGCCCTCGGCCAGGGCTTTGGTCAGGTAGCTGGCCGATAAGGACTCCATGGCGTCGAGTGCCTCGGACTCCTTGTAACTCATGTCCTCATAAATCTTTCGCCGCTGGCGGACAATTGCAGCGATGTCGGCGGGAGTGGCAGGACGGATGGTGATATCCGGAGGCATGGCTGGAGTTTAGCAAGTCAAAATCCCCACCTCCGGCAAAATCGGCCAGAAGCGGGGCGCCCGAGTCTGAAACCCGGCCCCGCAAATCTAAATCCCCAGATTTCCTACTGCTGTTTTTGGGAATCTTCTTTGGCTAGCTTTACTTTGGCGGCGTCTAGCTTTTGCTGGACCTTGGCGAAGGCCTCGGTGTCCTGCTCGGCGGGAATGGTTTTGTTCCACTCCTGCACGGAGCGCTCCCAGTGAGCGGCGGCCAGTTTCAGCCGCCCGGTCTTCTGGTAGAGATCGCCGAGGTGTTCCTGCACAGTGGGATCGGAGCCCATGTGCGCTTCGGCCTTGGTGAGATTTTCTTCGGCGAGATCGTATTTGCCCAGCTTGAAATAGGCCCAGCCCAGCGAATCGAGGTACGCGCCGTTGGTGGGATCGAGGCTGACTGCTTCCTTGATGAAGTTGAGCGACTCGTCGAGCTTTACGCCGCGATCGGCGTTCATGTATCCGAGATAGTTGAGGGTGGCGGCGGCCTGCGGGTCGGTGGGCGGAGTGACCGCGAGAATTTTTCTGAATTCGGTTTCAGCCTGATCGAACATCTTCTGGCGCTGGTAAAGATCGCCGCGCAGGAACCAGACGTAAGCCTTGTCGTCGTTCTTGACGGACAGCTTTTCGGCTTTATCGAGAGAATCTTCCGCTTCCGGCCAGCGCTTGGCGCGCGTGTAAATGATTGCGAGGCGGAGATAGACGTCGTGATCTTCGGGCGTGCCCTTGAGCATGGCGCGCACATCGGCGATGGATTTGTCGACTTCGCCGGTATCGGCCAGCTGGGCGTCGAGCACCATGCGCAGGTCGCGGTCATCGGGCAGCTTCTGCACGGCTTCTTTGGCTACGGCGGTGGCTTGCGGCCACTGCTTGGCATCGCGGTAAGTGTCGATGATTTCCTGGTATCCGCTGCGCTCGTTGTCATCGCCAAGGGTCAGCATCTTGCGGAAGGTATCGACCGCGGCAGCGTAGTTTTCCTGCTCGCGATAAATCATCCCGAGGCGCTCGAGAAAGATAGCGCGATTGGTATGGTCGGCCTGCGTGGCGTCAGTTTTCTTGAGCAGATCCTGCAGCAGCTTCACCGCGTCATCGTAGCGGCCCTGCGCCTGATAAATCGCAGCCATGTTGTAGGCAACTTCGGCGGAGTCGGGAACCAGCGCGTCGGCCTTTTTCAGGCTTTCGAGGGCCTCATCGTACTTGGCTTGACGGCGGTAGACCTCAGAGATGCGGACGTAGCTTTGCGCGTCTTCGGGATTGGAATCGATGATGACCTTATATTGCTCGAGAGCGGCGTCGAGCTGCCCATCGTTAAAGAGATTTTCCGCCAGGCCGCGAATCGCGTCGAGGTTGTCGCGATCGAGAATGACGGCGTGCTTGTAGGCGTCGATGGCGCTCTTGTAATCCTTGCGCTGTTCATAGGCCGCGCCCAGAGCCGCGTAGAGCTTGGCGGAACGGGCGGCGTCAGGCACTGACGCCAGGACCTTCAGGGCTTGCGCAGTGTCGCCCTCGTCGGTATAGAGCATAGCCAGCGTGGTGACCGCTTCTTCGGAGCTGGGGTCGAGCTTGATGGCGGTCTTGAGCTCGGCTTCCGACTTCTGCATGTCGTTGTCGATGCGATAGAGGCGGCCGAGCAGCAGGTGGTCGTCGACGCTGTCGGGCTCGATCTTGACAATCTCCTGGTACTGTTCAATGGCCAGCTTGAGCACGTTGTCGGAGCTGTTGCCTCCGGGCATGTCGCCGAGAGAACGCAGGTAGATGCGGCCCAGAAGTTTGTGGGCTTCGAGATTGTTGGGATCGCTCTTAATGATGTCCTGCGCTTCGATGACGGCGTCGCGGATGCGTCCGGTCTTGACGTAGAGTTCGGCCAGCCCCGAAGTCAGGAATTCGGCTGCCGGGTCGGCGTCGATAGCGAGGCGATATTCTTCGATGGCTTTGTTGGCAAGATCGCTGCGGCCGTAGGCGGTGACCATCTCTTCGTAGAAATGGGCCAGCGAATAGTGGTAGTAGGATGCGGCGCGATCGGCTTTGTGGAGCGTGTTCGCTGCGGGAGAAGCCGGCGCGGGTTTGGAGTCGACAGCGGAATCGGGCGCTGCGGAAGTGGTTTGGCCGGCCGCGACGACCGCGGCTGACATCGAGAGCATCAAAAAGAGGCGAAAAATTCTATTCATGCGGGTCCTGATTATGATCATGCGCTTCCGGAGCGTCAGCTAATTGGATGCAAAGCCGCCGGGGGAAAGGTGCCTTTATTCTACCGCGAGCCGCGGCGGGATGGGAAAAATCCAGCGAGCGGAGGTACAGGGACTGGTGGGGATTGTTGATCGTTGATTTTTGATTTGTGGATTGAAAACCAGAATTAAACAAGGGCCACAAAATATCTTTACAATCCGCGTCTGGCTTTCCATCAACCATCAACAATCAGAAATCAACAATTCCCCTCAGTGGCGAAAATGTCGGACTCCGGTGAAGAGCATGGCCAGGCCCAGGCGGTCGGCGGCGGCGATGACTTCGGCGTCCCGTTGTGAACCGCCGGGCTGAATGATGGCGGTGGCGCCGGCTTTGGCGATTTCTTCGACGCCATCGGGAAACGGGAAAAAGGCGTCGGAGGCGGCGACCGTGCCTTTCAGCGGGAGTTGGGCTTTCATGGCGCCGATTTTTGCAGCGTCGACGCGCGACATTTGTCCGGCGCCGACGCCCACGGTCTGGCCGTCACGGGCGTAAACGATGGCGTTGGACTTGACGTGCTTACAAACCTTCCAGGCGAAGAGCAGCGCGCGGGTTTCTTCTGGCGTGGGAGCGCGTTGCGTGACAACCTTCAGATCGACATCTGCGAGCGGACGCATGTCGGCGTCTTGTACGAGCAGGCCGCCGGAGACGTTTTTCAGAACCCACTTCTGATTCGCCGGCACCACTTCGACCAGGCGGAGATTTTTCTTGGTTGCGAACTTGGCTTTGGCGGCTTCGTCAAAAGATGGCGCGGCGATGACTTCGAGGAAGAGCTTGTGCATCTCTTCGGCGGCGGCAGCGTCGATGGGACGGTTGACGCCGATTACTCCCCCGAAAGCCGACACGGGATCGCATTCGAGGGCGCGCTTGTAAGCTTCGGCAAGAGTGTTGCCGATTGCGGCGCCGGCGGGGTTGGTGTGCTTGATGATGGCGCAGAAGGGTGTGTCGTCAAATTCGGCTCCATTAAATTCGTGCGCGAGGTCCCACGCGGCCTGCAGGTCAACGATGTTGTTGAAGGAAAGTTCCTTGCCCTGGAGTTGGCGGGAGTTGGCGACGCCGGCACCAGAGCCGTCGGAGTACATAGCGGCTTTCTGGTGGGGATTTTCGCCGTAGCGGAGATCTAAAGTCTTTTGGAAGGTGAGGCGCAGAGTTTGCGGGAAGGCCGCGGCTTCCGGCTGCAGCTGGAACGAGTCGGCGCTGATGCGTTCGAGCGTGGAGGCGATCGCGGAATCATAGGCGGCCGTGGTGGCGAAGGCTTTTTGCGCCAGGCGCCATTTTGTGGCTCGCGATAAGCGTCCGCCTTCGCGTTCGAGTTCGGCGGCGATCGACTCGTAGTCAGCGGGAGACGTCACGACCGCGACGTCGTGAAAATTCTTGGCGGCGGAGCGGATCATCGACGGTCCGCCAATGTCGACATTCTCGATCAATTCTTCGAAGGCGGTTCCGGGCTTGGCGGCGGTTTTCTCGAAGGCGTAGAGATTCACGACCACCATGTCGATGGGCGCGATGCCGTGTTCGGCAATGGCGGCTACGTGCTTGGGATCTTCGCGGCGATGAAGGATGCCGCCATGAACTTTGGGGTGCAGCGTCTTGACGCGGCCGTCGAGCATTTCAGGAAATCCGGTGAGTTCGGAGATGTCTCTGACCGCAATGCCGGAATCGCGCAGAAGTTTGGCGGTACCTCCGGTGGAGATAAGTTCGATGTCGAGGGCGGAAAGTTTGCGGGCGAAGTCGACGAGTCCGGATTTGTCGGTGACGCTGAGAATGGCGCGCTGGATTCTTGCGGTGCTGGAAGACATGATGGCCCCGGATGCGAGATATGAATGGAGTGACCGAAAATTCTATCAGCAAAAAGGCTCGCGTCGGCTGTCGTCCAGGCGTTGTTCGTCCAGATTTTCTTCATCCCGGCGTTGTCATCCTGAGGAAACGGAGTCGCTCGCGAAGCGAGCGACTCCCGACGAAGGATCTGTGCACTTTCTCTCGCCACCTGCAATGTCTCACCACCCTGCGAGCGCCCGTGATGCCGTCGGCGAGTTGCACAGATCCTTCGGCGCAAAAGGCGCGCCTCAGGATGACAAGGATGACATGGACGATGAGTGGATGGCGACGATAAAGTTCATGTTCGCATTTTGTTTGTGCATACATTGCAGTAGCTACAATATTATACTTAACGTGTAGCAAAATGAGACAGTTTCGAGGCCGGGCGGCCATGGGGCGGTCAGCGGCGTTCCGGCCGCTTCGCAGGATGGCCATTGCGGAGCCGGAAACGGCCCTCCCGTCGATAATTATTCCCGTGCTCGTGGTCGGGCTCACGGCGCGAAAAATTATTCGTCCAGCGGGTTGCTAGCGCTCTCTACGACTTTTCAATCACTTACACCAATCTTCAACGACTTGCACGAACTCTCAACAACTTACGAAATCCGGGGGGCAAGTCGCGTTGTCATCCTGAGGAAACGGAGTCGCTCGCGAAACGCGTGACCCTCGACGAAAGATCTCTGCACTTTCTCTCTGCCCATCGCCAGCGCTCATGATGCCGCCGGCGAGTTGCATGGATCCTTCGGCGCAAAGAACGCGCCTCAGGATAACAACGATGAATGGATGACACTGAGGACAATGATTATGAGTCGCTGGAAAAAGCAGGCAAGAAAACAGGCCGCGAGTTTCCGCGGCCTGCTCGGTTTCGATTGCGTTTGAAGTTGGTTATGGGATGGTGCCGCGCACCAGGGCTGCCGGCACGTTGCCGCTGAAGGTGAACCATCCATCCTGCTCCGGATTGTAAGCGATGGTCGAGGAATTGGCGGACTGGAAGACGCCGGTGAAGCCAGGTGAAACGGAGTCATCCGAAGTGACTACGACCCAGTATTGGGTTCCCGCAGTGACCGCGACCGGACTAAAGGCCACGTTGACGGTCTCGCAGCAGGTGCCGAAGGCCGGAACCTTGTTGGTGGTGCCGCTGGCGAGCAGGGTTCCTACGTCGCCGGAACCGTCATCGCTGTAGATACCCACGATGATCGCCTTGCCGCCCGAGATCCAACCCACGGCGACCGAAATCTCAGAAACATGAGAATTCGCCGTCGGGGTAAAGGGCAGACCGATCCACTGCTCGCCATCGCCGACCGAATTGTTCGGCCCAAGCACGTAGTAGCCGGTGGTGTCGTTATAGGCATCCGTGGCGCTCGGCCCAAGGTTGCTGAAGATGGTCTTGAGGGGAGTCGCGGGCACGTTCATAGGAACCACGGGTCCGGTGTGGGTGGTGTGGGCTACTTTCGGGCCTTGCGCCCAAAGTATCCCCGAGGCAAGCGTCAGTACAAACAGACAGCCAAGTGCGCGCTTCACTACCATTTTTTGTCCTCCACATGTATTGGTCGCAGCAACGCCCAAGATATGTGGCCCTGGGAGGAGCCTTTCCATCGTGAGGGTTAAGACATCGGGCGACATGCTTCGTGGGATGCGATGCCGAATGCCTTGAAGCTGCGGGGGAAATCTTATTCATAGTTGCCGAGAAGTCAATGCTGGAGGAAAGGCTTGAGTCGAAAGTAACTAGCCGCGCAGGGGGATAGCCGCATAGACGAAGAAGTGTCTAGCTTTTCCCGTGATCCGGGGAGACTTTGTGCAAGGATTGCACAATGCGATTAATCTCGGGCTGCGTAACGCCTGACGGGCAGCGGTACTTGTCCTGAATGATCGAAATCTCGATGGCTCCGTCAGCTCCATAAAGCGTCAGCAGCAGCAGGTTGTTCTGTCGAACTCGCGGATCGCCCTGCTGGAACCCCTGATACCCCAAGTGATGGAGGTTGAAGATTCCAGTCTCAGCCGACTTCACTGGCATGATTTCCTTAATCATCAGCGACACTTGCTCACGATAGTGAAGGGCCGGTGACAGCGACCAGTAGTGCATGCTGGCTGGCGTGAACCGGTAGACGTTCCTCGCGAAGATATAGTCCGACGTCGCCGCTCCCGGCCCGAAGACGGCCTCAACGGCCTGCGGCGACATTTTTAAATCTGACGCCATCTCGGTCGTAAAGCTCCGAGGTGGGGCGGCCATCACCATCAATCGGAGGCCAGATTTGAAGGCGAGGACTGCCATCGTCTTCTCAGGCTTGTTAGTGGGGTACAGTGTGGTCTTGGTTTCGTCGAGATCGGTCCACGGAATCTCAAATTCGTAACCGAGATACGACAACTTCATGCCGGGAGCTTGCGAAACGGACACGTCTACCAAGTCCGCGGGAACGATTTTGGCAACTGGGAGGGCTTTCTTCGCGCTATAGAAGGAAAATGCGACAGGGCCAATCCAGCGAATGGCCACGAAGATCACCGCGAGTGTAACGACTATCGTGATCAAAATGCGTCGCAAGAGTCTCATATGAAATTCGGCAGTTCGATCTGAGGCGCGCCACTACGTTTTCGCTTTGGCTTTCAGCTTCACGTGGCCGTCGGCGAGTTCGACGGAGTATTCGACGCTTTCGCAGTGGTATTGCTTGCGGATCTGCTCGGTTTTTTTCTGCACGAAGGTGGTGAAGGAATCGATGCCGCCGCTGACATTCTCGCCGGCTTTTTTCTTGGCAGCGACCAGTGTGTTGTAGAGGCGCTCAACCTGCTCGCGTTCGGCCTGATCGACACTGTGCAGGGTGAAGGGCTGCGATGCGGTGGTGTCGGCTCCAGCCGCGGCGGCGTGCGCTACTCCATAGACCGGGTGGTGATGCGGCTTGAGCTCTTCTTCGGTGGTGCGGACTCCCTGCACCGAGAGCAGCGCGTCCTGCGGACGGCGGTAGCCTTCTTCACGGATGCGGGACTTTTTGCGCCAGAGGTCGCTGTAAACGGCGTAGCGCTGGGCCATTTCGTTATAGCGGTAGCGCTGAGAGAAATTCATGCGCCCGCCGTCGGAGAACTTGCGCAGCAGACTGAGCACCTTCCACTCGATGTCAGTGGGAGGCCGCTTGGTCGGGTTGCTGAAGTAGATCTCGTACTCGATCTTCAAGCGGCGCAACTGGCCGTCGAGAACGTTCAGTTCCTCGTCCGTGGTCACAGGAGTCTCCAGGGACAGTTTAGTGAGGGGAAGCTAAGGCGGCGAGGTACCTGAGGGTCACCGCGGGGCATGGTACGAAAGTAAGGCAGGGGTGAGCCATGAGCAATGAGCGATGAGCAATGAGCGATGAGCGGTGAGCTAAGGCAACTCAGCATCACCTGTTCGAACGGGCTCTCAGGGTGCGGGGGATCAATCGTAGAGGGATTGCTCAAAGCTCATTGCTCACCGCTCATTTCGCGATGGGCACCGCCAGGAGGTGTCAGAGTACACGATCGCCGATGGCGTGCTGTATGCCAGCGCTGATTTTTATAGTGGCGGATCGTGGAACCGGAAGATTGAGATCTCGGCACTGAATGTGGCGGAGACGGTGGCGTCGAACCGGGCTCGCGGGATGGAATTCAGGCTGCCGGGGGCGGCGAATGAAGTGATCGTCCGGCCGTAAGACCTGCTCTTTTTCAGGATTACTCATAAAAGCTCGTTCGGCAAAACTCGCACATAATTTCTGATTGGTTACGCTGCCGGCACCAGTGTGCGCTGGAATTGTGCCGTTGTCTTTTTCTCGCGCAGGCGCAGTAGGGGCTGCTCCACAAAATAATACGAGGCGCTGGCCAGGGCGAGGGCGAAGAATACGAAATACCAGGGCCTCGGGTGTACGCCGAAGACAAACAATTGCTGCCAGAGATAAAGGCTGTAACTGATCCTGCCCAGCCACATTACGGGGGCGAGATTGAGGATGCGGTAGGGGCGCTGGACGACGTGCAGGAGCAATCCGGCGATGGCGAGATGCATCAAGGGCCAAAACAGAAAAAGAAGCGTGGGCGTGAGGTGGAAGTGCAACATGCCGTTATAAACCGGAACCAGTGCGACCGGGAGGAGCATGAGCGCTGCCCAGGGGGCTTTTATTTTTGGGAGGCGCGGGGCGACGATGGCGAGCAGGCAGCCGACGGCGAGGATGTCGGCGACGGCGGGGAAGGTTTCGTCGGCGCGGCCGTGGAGTCCGACGAGATGGCAGGCGATGCGGTAGAGCGGCGCGAAGGCAACGACTCCGGCGAGGATGAGCACGCGATGCTGGTACCATTTTTTCAGCACACCCGGCCAAAGAAAATAAAATTGTTCTTCGACACTGAGCGACCAGAGGTGGCCTAAAAACCAGGGATGGACGAAATCGAAGTTCGCGAGATAGAGCGCGACCGCGGCCATGTGATACCAGCGCAGCTGGTGCCAGAAAATGACAAAGACGGGCAACATGAAGACGATGGCTGCCGGCAGGATGCGGTAGGCGCGGCGGATGTAGAAGTTGCGCAAATGGATGGAGGAAGTCTTAGAGTGCTCTTTGAGGAGCAGGGTGGTGATGAGGTATCCGGAGATAATGAAGAAGATGCGCACGCCGAGGTTGGCGAAGGCGCCGGCGATATCGGAGTGGTAGCGGAGTTCTGCCCAGTGGCCCACGATGACGAGCGAAATGGAGATGGCGCGAAGGCCGTCGAGGGACGGGATGCGGGTCATCGGGGCAGAGTAGCAGTGGCGAAGAGGGAATCTCGGTGACGGGTGAACAAAATCGGAACGATTTTCTGCGGATTTCCCAAGGTGGAACAGGGTTTGTTGCGTGGCTCAATGCTGACAATGGCGGCGGCACTGAGAAAGGCCGAATCATGGTATAATCAATTCAGTCCCAGGACCGCATAACGTACTGTAAATCCAACTAGTTACAAGTTTTTCGGCGTGCCTGCCTGCTGCCGGTGGGCTGACCGCCGAAAGCTGGTGGCTGAGAGCTAGAAAAAACGAATGGCTGACGATCAGAATCCAGAACTTCCTCTAACTCCTCCTCCCGGCGGCGACGGCCCCGGGGCGTTGAACATTCAACCGGTCAACATTGAAGAGGAGATGAAGCGGTCGTATCTCGACTATTCCATGTCGGTGATCATCGGCCGCGCGCTGCCCGACGTGCGCGACGGATTGAAGCCGGTGCATCGGCGCATTTTGTACACGATGCAGCAGATGGGCTTGCAGCCCAACCGCGCCACGCGCAAGTGCGCCAGAATCGTCGGCGAAGTGATGGGCAAGTACCATCCGCACGGCAACCTGGCGGTGTATGACGCTCTGGTGCGCCTGGCGCAGGACTGGTCGATGCGGTATCCGCTGATTTTTGGGCAGGGGAACTTTGGCTCGGTCGATGGAGATCCACCGGCGGCGGATCGTTATACCGAGGCGAAGCTGGCGCAGGTCGCCACGCCGTTGCTCGAAGATCTCGATAAAGAAACAGTCGATTTTCATCCCAACTATGATGGCAGCGAGGTTGAGCCGGACGTGCTTCCGGCGCGAATCCCGAATCTTCTGGTCAATGGCTCGGACGGAATTGCCGTGGGCATGGCGACCAAGATTCCGCCGCACAATCTGACGGAAGTTGTAGATGCGACCATCACGCTGATCAACAATCCGAACGCGCAGCTAGCGGAAATTCTCAATCATGTAAAGGGGCCGGATTTTCCGACCGCGGGAATCATTCACGGGCGCTCGGGAATTTTTGAAGCGTACCGCACCGGGCGCGGGCGCTTCATGATGCGGGCCAAGGCGGCGATTGAAACCTTCAGCAAAGACCGCGAGGCCATTATCGTCACCGAAATTCCGTACCAGGTGAACAAAGCGGTTCTGATCAAGCGCATCGCGGCGCTGGTGAACGACAAGGAGATCGAAGACATTTCCGATGTGCGCGACGAAAGCGATCGCGACGGCATGCGCATTGTGATTGAGTTGAAGCGTGGAACCGAGGCGCAGATCGTCCTCAATCAGCTTTTCAAGCACACGGAGATGCAGCAAGGCTTCTCCATGATCCTGCTGGCGGTGGTCAACGGACAGCCGCGCGAAATGGGGATCATCCAGACCATCAAGTACTTCATCGAGCACCGCGTGGATGTGGTGCGGCGGCGCACTGCCTATCTGCTGCAGAAGGCGAAAGACCGCGAGCACATTCTCGAAGGTTACATCGCCGCGCTCGATCATCTGGACAATGTGATCGCGATCATTCGGGGCAGCGCAAATCGCGGCGACGCCCGCGAAAATCTGGTGCTGTACTTTGGCGGCAAGAAGATCGAGATCAATACGACGGGGCGCGCGCCCAAAGTCGATCCGGAAAAGCCCTTCACCGCCAAGCAGGCTGACGCGATTCTCGAATTGCAGTTGCACCGGCTGACCAAGCTGTCGATCGACGAAATCGCGAACGAGCTGAGGGGAGTGCGCGACAACATCGCCGAGTACGAATCGATCCTCGCGTCAGAGAAAAAGCTGCGCGGCGTCATCATCAAGGAACTGGAAGAAGTGAAGAAGCTCTACGGCGACGAACGGCGCACGCGGATTGAAGATGAAGCGGCGGAGATCGTTCTCGAAGATCTGATCGCCGACGAGCAGGTCGCGGTGACGGTCAGCCACTCCGGCTACCTGAAGCGCACACCCATTTCCACCTACCGCATGCAGCGCCGCGGAGGCACGGGGCGCACCGGGATGAAGACGCGCGACGAGGATTTCGTCGAGCATCTCTTCATCGCCTCGACGCATGCCTACATTCTCATCTTCACCAATACGGGACGGGTTTACTGGCTGAAGGTGTACGAAATTCCCGATGTCAGCGCCGCCGGGAAGGGCAAGCACATTGGAAACCTGGTCGGGCTGCAGCCCGGCGAAACCGTGAAGACCATGGTTGCGGTGCGCAACCTGGAGGAAGAGAACAAATACGTTTTCTTCGCCACGCGCAACGGCACGGTCAAGAAATCGGAAGTGCGCGAGTTCATGCACGTACGCTCGAACGGCATCAACGCGATCGGCATCGATCCGGGTGACGAACTCGTCGCTTGCCGGGTTACTGACGGCAATCAGATTGTTTTCCTGGCTTCGCACGAAGGCATGGCGATCCGCTTCGACGAAAGCCACGTGCGCGCCATGGGCCGCTCCGCGTTCGGGGTCCGGGGCATTGATCTGGAGAAGGGCGATTATGTGGTGGGCATGGCCACCACCACCAAGCCCGGCGCGCCGGCTGCACCGGCGACGCCGAAGGAGGGCGAAGCTGAGCCGGAAGCCATCGACGTGGCGGTGAAGGGCGATCTGATCCTATCGGTGACCGAGGGTGGTTTCGGCAAGCGCACGGCGGCCGACGAATATCGCCTGACCAACCGTGCGGGCAAGGGCGTGATCAACGTGAAGACCACGGAGCGTGTCGGCAAAGTCGTGGCCATCGCGCAGGTGGACGAGACTTCGGAAGTCATGCTGATCAGCCATTACGGAAAGATTATCCGCATGGATTCGAACACGATTCGCGAGTCCGGCCGGAACGCGCAGGGAGTGCGATTGCTGCATCTGGAACCGGGCGATCGCGTGGCGGCCGCGGTAGTTATTGCCCCGGAGACGGAGCCGAACGGGAATGGCGGGACGCTGATTCAGTAGGGTGCCTGGACGCCGTGGGTCGGATCGCGGAATCCCACCCTCCCGCAAAATGCGCGGGAAGGGTGGGGCAACCCTGCCCATACGTGCGGTCGTCCGCTAGAAGGCACTCCGGACAAGGCAATGAACCAAGCCGTTCCGGGCCAATGCCCGCGATGAGGCCATCAGTAACGAAGGGGACGGAATGCCAGTAAGCTGCAGATATCGCGCGTGCTGGATGTTGTTGGTAACAAGTCTCTTGTCGTGGTCCAGTTTAGCCGTCGGCAAGGGGTATGCCCAGGACCGTTCAGCAACAGAGGCCAGCCAGTCATCTGGCCGACGCGTCCAACAGCTGCTATCCGATGATCAAATTGAGGATGTAGAGGCAGTTCGGCGCATCTTCGAGTTGGGAGGTGAAGCCGTGCCAGCTCTTGTTTCAGCCCTGCGAGAGGGAACGGACGTAGAGCGTGCCTCGCGTGCGTTCGTGTATGTGGGGGGCCCTGAAGAACGCAAAATACTCCGCGAGCTGGTTGCGACAGAAAAGAACCCGGAGAAGAAATGGGTAATGGCAGGGTTCCTGGCTGGAGCTCTCGTCGAACCTGTATCACGCGAAGAGTGGAACTTCCTGCAGTCTTGCGTCGAAGGATATAACGATCAGGCCCAGGGCTACGCATCTTTTTCGGCTGCGCTTGCGTTGGGAATCAATGCTTCGCCAAGGGCACTTCAGCTTCTCCAATCCGTGGCTTCTGCGGGGCAGAAATCCGGTTCTGAAAATGACACCGTTGAGGAGTCAGAACAAGCCACTCGCTGGGCCAATCGAAGATCTGCATTGAAGGTCTCCACCCCAAATGAAAATCAGGCCGTTTCGGACGTGATCAAACAAACGATTCTGCGGGATGCATTCTTCGCAGTAGGCGGCGCGAAGAAGGTATCGTTCGGCGAGATCTCATTCACAGAAAATCGAACTCGCGTGTTGGTTTCGCTGGAGGTTCCTGCCAGAAATGGGAATCCACAAGGTTATGACGTTTTGCTCCAAAGGCGAGCTGGAGTGTGGAAAATCGTGGGGGCGTGGTTTGCCTGGGCGGCCTAGCTGTTTTGGGGCTGGCCGATCTTGTTCCATCCATGAGTTCTTAACGTAGAGGTTGGGCTGGCCCAACTTTGTCCTTAGTTCTTGCTGACTGTCACCATGAAACGGGTGCCCCGGGGCGGGTGGCCCAGGCTTCTAATCTGGCAGGCATGACCAACACCGTGGGTGCCCCGTCCTTGCGTTTTTTTGCAAGGGCGGGAGTTCCGGACGCTTGCAGCGAGTGGTTTTGGAGCGGGCCACCTTTAGGCCACACGATGGCGAAACGAAATCTCCGTCCAACCTGCGTTCACCCGCACCGGTCCAGCTTCATCGAGCAGGTAGAAGCGATAGCTGCTCCAGCGCCATTGTTCCGGGGTTGCCACGAGCCCGCGCTTCACAGGATTGCGATGCATGTACCTCAGCTTCTCCACGCGCTTTCTTGTGGTCCAGACATTGAAGTCGTAGAAACGCGCCTGCCAAAATGCTCTCTTCCGAGGTTCGTCGCCAAAGAGATTGCGCGGAAGAGGGTTCCTCCGCTTGCGCTTCGGCAACAAGGCTTGAGCCGTGCGCTGCTTCAACACCTGCATGACTTTGGAAGGGGTTCCGATCTCGGGCTCGGTAAGGAGCAGGTGAACATGTTCCGGCATCACGACGTATCCAACCACCACAAAGCGATATCGTTCGCGCACCTGTTCAAGCATCGAAAGGAAGCAGTCGCGGCTGCGCGCTCGGTTTAGAAACGGCAATCGTCGATAACAGGAACAAGTGATAAAGTGCAGGTGATGAGCGCCGTAGGTGCGATGCAAGCCGCTGGGCATGGCAAATCCCATGGTATCGGCCACATCGTACCCGCCCTTGCAAAAAGCGCAAGGACGGGGCACCCACGGTTCCGGAACGGGAGGGAAAACAGCCAGAAAGGCTGGGCCACCCGCCCAATTACCGCCTATCGAGTTTCGACCCTATTCTTGGCGCGAACAATCGCCGCGGCGCTCGGGAGTGCCCTCGTGAGGTTGCCACTGATAATCTGGGTCGACGTTCAAAATATGGCCCGACCTCGTAACACCGAAGCAGACAGGAAGCCTCCCCATCCGAGGTGCCTGATGACGCGGGATGGTCAGTGTGTCGATTGAGCCTGTTCGCGGCGTGCACATGCTTTATCCGATATCGGTACCAAAACCGGGAAGCCCAGAAGATCTTGTCGGTTTCATTGATGGGCGGGGCTTGGTGAAGGTTCCTCCTGTCTATGCAGGCGGGTCCTACTTTCATGAGGGGAAAGCTTCAGTAGTTGACGCCGGTGGCAAATCTGGATTCATCGATCACATCGGAACCCTGGTGATCGCTTGTCGGTTCGAAGGGCTTGGAAAGTTTAAAGATGGGCTTTGCTCAATAAATGGTGGGTTCATTGATCACTCTGGGGATTGGGTCATTGAGCCCCGTTTCGTTATCGCAGGCAACTTTTCGGAGGGCCGTGCATTTGCATCTACCGATGGCGAAACGTTCGGGTTTGTTAATACGGCTGGCGACTTTGTCGTCCGCCCGGAGTTTCAACAGTGTCGTCAGTTTAGTAATGGTCTAGGTTCAGTCTGCCGCGATGGTCGATGGGGTTATATTGACCATCGCGGAGAAATCAAGATTCCGTTTGTCTTTGAGGGGCCCCAAGCGCAGTGTTTTCGTAACGGACTCGCTGGCGTTCAAATCGATGGCCGCTGGGGATTCATTGATCATTATGGCAACTTTGTCGTGAAACCTGAGTACGACGACCTGAAATTCTTCTCCGAAGGCTACGCTCCTGTGCAGCGGAACAAGAAGTGGGGATTGATCAACCTCGATGGAAAGCAGGTCGTCGACTACAAGTTCGATGAACTCAGGGAGTTCGACGGAGGGTTCGCCCCGGCGAAAGTTGATGGAAAGGCGGGGTTTATATCTCCGGATGGCTCTTGGGTGATTCAACCTGCGTTCGACAAGTGTTACCGTTTTTGGGGAACACTGGCTGTCGTGCGCCGGGGCGACGTTTACAGTTATATCCGGCGCAACGGAGATGCGGTTTGGACCTCCGAAGCGGGCGCTATGGCGCAAACCCCGCCGTTATTCGGAGACTGGCCCGTGCCCTGATCTCGTTGCTGCAGCGGGTGGAACTTTGCTCTCGCGGCGCGGGCCTATGCGTATGATGCACCGGCTAGGGATATGACGCACTTCGGCGCGTGCTCATTCAGCGCAGCGTTATTGAACTACTACAAGTTTACCGGCAAAGAACGCGACGCTGAGAGCGGTCTCGACAACTTCGGTGCCAGGTATAACGCCTCTAGTCTTGGGCGCTTCATGACGCCGGACTGGGCGGCTAGGCCGATCGCGGTGCCCTATGCAGTGTTCGGTGACCCACAATCCCTCAATCTCTACGGGTATGTTCGAAATGATCCTGTGAGCCAGGCAGATGCGGACGGCCATTGCAATACCGGCACGTGGCCTGCTGCTTGCCCAGGCGATTTTCCTGACGAACCTGGTGGATTCCCGGTACCGCACTATATTGGTGGAAATCCGCAGGCGCAAAATAAATCGTGGTTCAAAAAAGCCCTTGGCTATTTCTACTTCAAAGTTGGGAAGGGCGTAAGCGTTCGCCGACGGCCGTCTGGACAACCTCCTAAGTGAGAGCCATTCTGCGAAGTGGACACTTGGGACAGGTGTCCACTTGGAGCAGAGATGGACACTTGCCAGCAGGTAGCAGTTATTCCCAAAGACAAAGAGAGTTCGGTCGGTCCGCAGCGGCAGCAGCGAAGTATCGCTGAGAAGCGTCGTATCGTCGAAGAGACGCTGGCGTCGGGCGCATCGGTGGCGCGTGTAGCGCGAGCGCACGGTGTGAACGCTAATCAGGTGTTTGGTTGGCGTCGGCTCTATCGGGCGGGAAGACTTGGGGAGCCGAAGCCGGGGATCAAGTTGCTTCCGGTTCGGGTGAGCGAGAGCCAGTCGGCGCCGGCCGTGGTGGAGCATGGCGTGATGGATTTTAACCAACCCCAACGGGGCACGATTCACATCGAGCTGGGGGCTGGCCCATCTTTTCCATCCCCGAGTCCTAACGTAGAGGTTGCCCCGCCCTTCCCGCGTTCTTTGCGGGAGGGTGGGCGATCGACGCTGTTGGCAGGACTCCGAGCGGTTCACGGCGCCGTGCTGTCCACTGCGATTCAATCTCGACTGTGCCTTCTATTCCGGTGGCGTAATGCGCGAAGCTGCTCCACTTCCATTCTTCCGGACGCTGCACTAATCCGCGGCTTACTGGGTTGCGATGGATGTAGCGCAGCTTCTCGATCCGTTTGTCTTCGCTCCACACGGGAAAATCATAGTAGCGGACTTGCCAGAATCGCGGCTGATCGGGTGGCCTCAGCTTCCGAGAGGTGATCTGTTTCAGCAGCTGGATCACTAGCGAAAGTTTGCCGCGCTCCGGCTCGCTGAGAAGCAGGTGCACGTGCTCGGGCATGACCACGTATCCGGTGACGTAACAGCCATACCAGAGGCGGACACGCTCCAGTTCCAACTCGAAAGCATCGCGCGTGGCCAACGTATCGAGCAGCTTCATGCGGTGGTAGCAGCTGAAGGCGATAAAGTGCAGGCAGCGCTGGTCTTGATATCGGACGGGTTTGACGTGCATTCTCAGGGATTGTAGTTCCGCCGTGAGGCCCACCCTCCCGCAAAATGCGCGGGAAGGGTGGGGCAACCCCATTTTGGGAAACTTTTGCGCTCTTCGGAGTGCCGGTCTTATCTTCGCCAGCGGCTGATCACGTACAGGACGATCGACAGCAGGACACTTAGCAACAACGACGTGGCCAGCGGGAAGTAGAAGGACGTGTGTTTGCCGCGGTAGACGATGTCGCCCGGAAGCCGGCCCAGGGGCAGATTGGCGCGGCCCAGGAGGGTCAGCAGGGCACCCGCGACCACCAACAGCACGCCGATTCCGATCAATAGTTTCCCGAAGTCCGTGATATACTCAGTTCCCCCGGTTTCCTAGAGTACGAGCGGGTTTTGAAGGCTCCGAAATAGCGAAAGCTGATCTGGAAGCACCCCGACTTCGCCGCGATCAGCGCCACTTGTGTCACACGGCCGTCCCCTGATGGAGAGCCAGGAGGAGTTCGCGATGCAGTTTTGCCGTTCTGCATATTCCCACAGTCTAGCAGTGGTCTGCCTGTTAACGGCCATCTGCACGTTTGCGCCGGTGGCGCAGTCCCAGGGAGTTCTGACCTATCGCTATAACACGGAGCGCACCGGACTCAACTCGGCCGAGACCACGCTTACCCAAAGCAACGTGAACGTGAATACTTTCGGGAAGTTGTTCGTGCTTTCCGTCGATGGCGTGGTCGATGCCGAACCTTTGTATCTATACCAGGTCAAGATTTCCGGCGGGACGCACAATGTCCTCATTGTGGCGACTGAGAATGACAGTGTGTACGCGTTCGACGCCGACACGGGGACGCAGTATTGGAAGATCACGACCCTGCTTTCGGGCGAGACCCCATCGGACGACCGCGATTGCGACCAGGTCGTTCCGGTGATCGGCATCACTGCGACTCCGGTGGTTTCCAAGGGCGTCATCTATGCAGTCGCGATGTCGAAGGATTCTTCCGGCAACTATCATCAGCGGCTGCACGCGTTGAATTCGCTTACCGGCGCCGAGCTTTACGGTGGTCCGGTAGAGATCACGGCGCAGTATCCGGGCAGCGGCGATAACAGCTCCAACGGTTACGTGATCTTCGATCCGGCGCAATACAAGGAGCGATCCGGATTGCTGCTGGCGAACGGCACGATTTATTTGGCGTGGGCGTCGCACTGCGATATTCGTCCATACACGGGATGGATCATGGGTTACAACTCGACCACCCTGTCGCAGACGAATGTTCTGAACGTCACACCCAACGGCAATGAGGGAGCGATCTGGGGCTCGGGCGGCGGTCTGGCTTACGATAGCAACGGAAACATTTTCTTCCTCGACGCCAACGGAGTTTTCGACAGCACGCTGAATTTCGCGGGATATCCGTCGATGGGCGACTATGGGAACGCGTTTCTTCGACTCTCTACGAAGTCCGGCGGGCTGGGCGTTTCGGGCTATTTCGAAATGTACAACCAGGCGGGGGAGAATTGCTGCGACATCGATCTGGGGTCGGGGGCGGCGTTGATCCTGCCCACGCTTACGGACGCGACCGGCAAAACCTGGGAGCTGGCGGCGGGAGCGGGCAAGGACGGCAATCTCTACATCGTCAACCGGAACTCGATGGGGAAATTCAATTCGACCGCCAACAACATTTACCAGGAACTGGTGGGAGTGCTTCCGGGCGGGATGTGGAACAGCCCGGTTTTTTCGAACAGTACGCTGTTTTACGGTCCGGTGGGATCGCCCATCCTGGCGTTTAAGTTTAAAGACGCCAAGCTGAGCGGCCCGGTAGCGCAGACGGCGAAAAGTTTTGGCTACCCCGGCGCGACGCTCATCGCTTCATCGAACAACGGCGCCAACAGCATTCTTTGGGCGGTGGAGAATAGCAATCCCGGAGTGCTGCACGCTTACTCGGCCACGACTCTAGCCGAACTTTACAATACAAGTCAGGCGGCGAATGGGCGCGACAACTTCGGTGCGGCGAACAAGTACGCGACTCCCACGGTTGCCAACGGCAAAGTGTATGTGCCTACTACGACGGGAGTAGGAGTGTTCGGGCTGTTGTCAGCGCCGAAATAGGGTTCAGGAAAAAGGATCGAGATCAGAAGTCGTCATGAGGATAGCTTCGATCTTAATTTTCGCTTGCTCTGCAATGCAAAGTACTTGACCACTCGGCTGCCGTCCGGCTATTCTATTTTCATGTCTGAGGCTCCGCCGCACCGCTTCCGTCGTTTCCGCCGTTCCTCGTGGCGTTCTTCAGGGCTATCGAATCAGGCAGGCTTGAACCTGGCGCCGAGCGCGGCTGATGACCTGCGGTTCATCCGCGATACCATGGAGCACTCCGCGGCATTTACGGCGGTTTCCGGCTGGGGGCAGGTGCTGGTCGGGTTGACTGCTTTGCTTGCCGCCGGGTTCGCGGCGCGGCAAGTTTCCAGCTTCAACTGGCTGCGGGTTTGGCTGGCAGAAGGCGTGGTTGCGATTGTGGTCGCTCTGCTTTCGTGCAGCTGGAAGGCAAATCGGCGCGGTCTTCCTTTGTTCTCCGGTCCGGCGCGCAAGGTGGCGCTGGGACTGGCGCCGCCTCTGGTGGCGGGAGCGTTTCTGACTTTTCTGTTGTTCCGCGCCGGCCAGCCTGCGGCGTTGCCGGCGACGTGGCTGTTGCTGTACGGAGCAGGGATTATGACCGGAGGCGCGTTCTCAGTAGCGATTGTGCCGGTGATGGGAGTGTGCTTCATGCTGCTCGGCGGTCTTGCCGTGCTCGGGCCGGCGGCGTGGGGAAACTGGTTTCTCGCCGCGGGCTTCGGCGGGCTACATATGATTTTTGGATTTCTGATCGCCCGGAGGCACGGTGGCTAGAGCGGTTCCATCCCAGGTCAAGCCATCGCGCGTCAAGCAAGCCAGGCAGGCGAGGCCGGAATCGCGCGAAGGCGAGCATGGCGCGACGCCCGCGCCCGAGCTGCCGGAACTCGACCGATTGATTCACGAGCGGATTCGGCTGGGCATTGTCAGCGCGCTGGCTACGAATGATTCTTTGAGCTTCAACGATTTGAAGCGAGTGCTTAAGACCACCGATGGAAATCTGAGCGTGCATGCCCGCAAACTGGAAGAGGCGCAATACGTTTCGTGCGTGAAGTTTTTTGAAGGACGCATGCCGCGGACCGAATATCGGCTGACTGCAACTGGCCGCCGGGCGCTGACGGAATATCTCGACCAGATGGAAGAGTGGATTCGGGTGACGCGGGAACAGTGACGGGCGCCTGCTCTCGCGATACAATCCGCGCTATGAAATGCTCGGTCCTTCTTTTACTTATTAGCGCCTTTGTGTTCGCGCAGGGTCCTTCTGAAGTTGAAATTACCGCCGAGGCGCATCACCATCTCCTCCTCGCCAACGATCAGGTTCGAGTCTTCAGCGTGGAAGTCGCGCCGCATTCTGAAACGCTGATGCATTGGCACCGGCATGACTATATCTACGTCTCGCTGGGCGAAGCTGAAGTGGTCAATGCGGTGAAGGGCAAAGATCCGGTTACCGTGAAGCTGCAGGATGGAGAGGCTGTATTTACCGCCGGCGGCTTCGCGCACATTGCGCGCAATCTCGCGGACCAGCCATTTCGAAACGTCACCATCGAACTGCTGCAGGATGCCAAGCTGCGCGAGTCTTCACCGCTGGCGATGCAAAGCCGCGGGCTGGAAATCTTACAGGGCGGCACGAAGGAAATTCTGTTTGTCAAAGATGGCGTTCGCGTGTCGGAGGTGGAGCTTCAGCCTAAAGGGAGGGTTCCATTATCAGCTGGGCCGGTACTCCTGGTGGCCGTCGATAATAAAGTTGATTTGCAGCAGGCCAGCCCTCGCAGCAGTTCTACGGGTAATGCATCGATGATGGTCAGTCTGGGTGCGGCCGAGGTGCAGTGGCTGCCAGCCACGCATTTGAAGCAATTAGATTGCTTGGGCCATCCCGCGAAGATGATCCTGCTCGAATTTCCGCAGCGGTAGAGGCGGAATCGCAGCGTGGCGAAAGCAAGCCAGAACCTATTTGCGTGGCGCGGGAGTGTGCTTGTCCGGTTTCTGAAAAGCGCCGGAGGACGCCTCAACGATGATGTGAGGCTTCAGGTCCCACTTGCAAATCGGGCAGCGGGTGGCCACGGAGTAGACGATGCGACCAAAGGCCACGCATGCGGTGTTGGGACAGATTCTCATTATCGACCTCCAGCCGGGCGATCACCCTTAGGCAAATCCGCGGCGCCTCGGATCATCGCTCGGAATATCCCTCAGGACGTGACCGTAACACGAAGGCCTGCGACGGCGCGCGCTTGTTTTCGACTGGCGCGGATTGATTTTTCTTCTAGCAGCACGAGCGCGCCCGATGCTGGATGAAACTGCGTCTGTTATACAATCCCTCCCCAATCCTGTTGAGCAATTCTGGTTGCGCACAAAATCAGGTTGGGCGCAAGATCAGTGTCACCGAGATGAGGTCCGCCGAAGATGGAGTCACAAGCGCCAGAAGATTCGTCGCCTGGTTATGGCCTGCGGCGCGGAATTCTTTCGCCGATGGAAACGCTGGCGCAGTCTGTTTCGACCATGGCGCCGACTACGACTCCTGCGGCCACGATTCCCCTGGTCTGCGCGCTCGCGGGCGACGGGACGTGGCTCGCCTATGTGCTGGCTACCGTTGCCATATTTCTGGTAGCGCTCTGCATCGGGCGCTACGCACGGCATTCGGCGTCTCCGGGATCGCTCTATACGTATGCTTCGATGACAATGCCGCGGTGGCTTTCTGCGACCGTCGCCTGGAGTTTGCTGCTCGCGTATGTGGCAACGGGATCGAGCGTGATTGGCGGTTTCTATCATTACGCGAACCTGTTGTTGCGAGATTCGACCGGGCATGTCTTCTCGGCTGTGCTTCTCTCCCTGCTCGTCACAGCGGTGTCGATCTGGATCGCCTATCGGGACGTGAAGATTTCTGCGCGGCTGATGTTGTGGATTGAAGCGGTCTCGGTTTCGGTGATCGTGATTGTGGTTGCTCTCCTGCTGATTCGCCACGGCTGGCACCTGGACGCCGATCAACTGCATTTGCATGGCGTGACGGGAAGCGGGCTGCGGCTGGGCCTGGTGCTGGCGCTGTTCAGTTTCGTCGGCTTTGAAAGCGCGACGACTCTGGGCGCGGAGGCGCGCAATCCGCTGCGGACGATTCCGCGCGCGGTGATTCAGACCGCCGTGCTCGCGGGAGCGTTCTTCACTGTGTGCGCGTACGCTGAAGTGCTGGGTTTTCATGTCGCGGGACAGGATTTGGGCAAGAGTGAGGCTCCGATGTATGTGCTGGCGCGGGTGGGCGGAGTGCCGGTGCTGGGGTTGCTGATCGACATTGGAGCGCTGGTGAGTTTGTTTGCCGGTACGCTGGCGTGCATCACGGCGGCGGCGCGCGTTCTGCTGCGCATGGCCCACGACGGACTTGCGCACGACTGGCTGCGCCAGACTCACGCGCGGAATCGCACTCCGAGCCGGGGTGTGGTGATCACGGGTATCGCGGCCGTGGCTCCAGTGGCTGTGCTGGCGGCACGCGGTGCCAGTGGGCTCGACGTATATGGATGGTTGGGCTCGCTGGCCACTTACGGATTCATCGTGGCTTACGCGCTGGTCTGTATGGCATTGCCGCGCTACCTGCGGCAGCATTGCGCGCCCGGATCGAGCGCGCAGATCATTCCGGCTTTGGCTGCAGTGGCCATGCTGCTGGCGTTGCTCGGCAATCTTTATCCCGTGCCCGAAGGGCCTTACGGGAAACTTCCCTACATCTACCTGGCGTATTTGATTGCCGGCCTCGGATGGTTTGCGGTGCGCGAGCGCAGCAATAAAACTGTGCTTGCCGAGAGCGCGGAAGTGTCCAAGCCATAAAAATTACTGATTCCGGTCAAAAAGAAATTTCATCGGGTAGCAGCCTTCCGCTTTGTCCGGACTTCGCGTAGAGTGCTCCTTTCGTGAAAGGCCCAAGCTGGTCTGCGGCCGTAATGGCTGCGGCGCATTTTTGTTTCTACAACCTGACGAGGTCCCTATCAATGCCGGAAAAGATGGCGAAGAAGATGAAGCCGGGCATTTTCTTGATCGCTGCATTGCTGGTTACGCTCTTAGCATTTTCGATGTGCGCGCTGGGGCAACAGACCCTGGGCGGGATTACGGGAACGGTGACCGACCAGAGCGGCAGTGTGCTGCCCGACACGACGGTTACGATTGTCGGCGATCAAACCAAGCTGACGCGCACGCTCAAAACCAACGTCAACGGCGCCTACGATTTCGTGAACCTGCCGATCGGGACTTACACGCTGACGGTGGCGCACGACGGATTTCAATCGCAAAAATTGCCTTCCATTCTGGTTCAGGCGGATCGCACTGCGACTCTGAATGTCGCGTTGAAAGTTGGGCAGGTGGGAACGACCATCGAGGTCGAGGCGGCACCGCTCATGAATGCCGTCGATACCACCAATGGCTACGTGCTCGAGGAGCAGCAGATTGAGGCGGTGCCTTTGCCCACGGGCAGTTTCACGCAACTGGCGATTCTTTCTCCTGGGGTGAGCGCGGAACTGAATGGTGGAACGGGTGTGAATACGGGATTAGGCAATCAGCCGATCTGGGCCAATGGCCAGCGCGACACCAGTAACACTTTTCTGCTAAACGGCGTGGACGCCAGCAATCTGTTCAACGGAAAGAGCACGAGCCAGGTGGCGTCGGCGCGCATCGTCAACAATACCGGCGTGGCTAATGCGGCCAGCACGAGCGCGGCGCCGATTCAGAGCACGGCATCGGTGTATCTGGCGATCGGCCAGGCGCTGCCGACGCCCGCTCCGGAAACGATCCAGGAGCTTCGCGTCAATACGTCGATGTACGACGCTCAGCAGGGTTCGACGAGTGGCGCGCACATCGACATGAGCACCGCTTCGGGAACGAACGTAATTCACGGAGAAGGATATGTGAATCGCGGCACTAACTGGCTGAATGCCGCACCGTTTTTTGATAAACAGGATCCGAACATTCCCGCCAACGACAAGGTTCCTCAGCTGCATCGATATATTGCGGGCGGGAAGCTGGGCGGGGCGCTGATCAAAGACAAGCTGTTCGGATTTGTCGCGTACCAGCACCTGCACGACTCCGACCAGGAGATCGGTCTGTCGCGGATGCTGGTCCCCGCCGACTTGAATGCCACATTTCTGAACGGCGCCCCCGGTTGCGGCACGACCAACCGCTCGAGCGCGCAGTTCGCCACATGTCTGGCGGATATTTCCAACGATGAATGGGGAACGTCTTTAACCGCGGGGAACGTAAGTCCGGTGGCGCTCGCGCTTTTCCAGGCGCAGCTGCCCAACGGCCAGTACATGATTCCGTATAGCGACGGTCAGATACCTACGCCGACCTTTCCGGAAAACGCCATCAGCCCCGGTACAGCTTATTTCTTAGCCGATCAGACGGTCGCCAATCTGGACTGGAACAAGAGCACGAAAGATACGGTGTCGGCGAAGTATTACTACCAACACGATCCCAGTATCGCTCCCTACGCCTATTCGAATGTGGCGGGATTTTCGCAGCATCTGGACGCCGGCAGCCAGGTAGCGTCGCTGACCAACACGCAGACTTTGCGGCCGAGCCTGAGTGTTACGGAGGTACTCGGCATTTTGCGCGAAAAAGTTTACAGCACGATTGCGCAGCCATTTTCACCGCAGCAAATGGGCATCAACACTTTCGGCTCGCCATATTTTCCAGGGATTACGATCGTCGATCCGCTGGGACTCGATAATGGAGCTGCCAATCCGGCGGGCATCGAGAACCTGCAGTTTCTGACCATCGGCCAGGGCGCAGCGTCGCAGGGAGCCTTCACTGGAGTGTTTCAGAATCGCATCATGCCCTCGGCGAATGCGATTTGGATGCGCGGCCGCCACACCGTCACCTTCGGCGGCAGCTACTCGTACACGCAGCTCAATACACGCGACGAACGCACGAACCAGGGCATGGTCTCGACGGCGGATTTTTCGCAATTTGTGCAGGGGCTCGTCACCACCAACGACGATTTCACGACCACGAAATTCCTGCAGGGTAACGCGAATCGTTATTACCGCGCGGGACAAACGGGCGCCTATGTTCAGGACAAGTTCCAGTTCCGTCCGAATCTCAGCCTCACCGGCGGCTTACGTTTCGACTGGGATGGCGGGCTCACGGAGAAGGATGGAAGGATCTATAACTTTGATCCGGCGTTGTATTCCTACGATGACGCGAGCGATACGCTCAACTCGAACGGAATCATCATTGCAGGCAACAACAACCTGTTTCCAACAAAAGGCGTGAGCAAAACTACGCTCACCGGACGCCAGTGGGGGCTTGCGCCGCGCGTGGGTGTTGCCTGGAGCCCGAGAAAATTCGATGACAAGGTGGTAGTGCGCGCAGGGATGGGGCTTTATTACGATCGCGGAGAATTGTTTTCCTATTTATCTCCCGGTTATGCCGAGGGCGTGGTCAACGGCGGACCCTTCGGTGTTAATCAGACTCCGCCGTACGTGAATGCGCAATCCTGTTCTCCCGGTAGCGAATCGTATTACCTAGGATACATTCCGACCTGTCCCACGCCTACCTATTCGCTTTCCAGTCCCTGGGGGACATCTCTGGGACCGGGTCCGAGCGGCAACCCTGCCGACATCACGCAGTTTCTACCGAACACGGGCACGCCCGGCGTCGGCATCCAGGCAGGAATTATTCAGGGACAGCAGCTCTTTTCCTTCGCTACCTATAACCGTGCCAACAAGCTGCCCTACACCATCAATCAGACGCTCGATGTGCAGTGGCAGCCGCGCAACGACCTGATGTTTGAAGTCGGCTACGTCGGCAACCTCGGACGTCACGGAGTCATTCCGCTGCCCTTCAATCAGCCGGCAATCGCTTCGCCCACGAATGTTATTCATCCGAACTCGCAAAATCCTCAGAGCTACACGTACGGCTACACGGTACAGCAGGCCGCGAGCTGCTCTCCCTTCTGTCCGATCAATCTGCCGGATGGGACGATGATGCAAACCAATTACGAAGGCGGCAACGTCGATCTGCGCGTGCCCTACCTGGGATATTCCGCGGAGTCTGAATCCTACACCGCTGCGGGGGTGTCGGCCTACAACGCACTCCAGACGCACGTCGAGAAGCGCATGAGCCACGGCTTGCGCGTGGGCTTCTCCTACACCTACTCGCACGCACTCGACGAACAAAGCGGTATGGGGCTTTTCTTCAACGGAAATAATCCTCTGAACCTGCGCTCGGCTTACGGATCGTCGGACTTCGACCGCACGCACATCTTCAACTTCAGCTATACGTACGCACTACCGAAGTTCTTCAACGCTTCGTCGTTGAAGGGCAAATTTACCGACGGGTGGGAGATCGACGGCAGCGCGGTAATCCAAAGCGGACAGCCGTACAGCATCATCGATTACACCGGCGCCGTGGGCAGTATCTTCTACAGCGTTTACGACGGCATCACAAATCCGGTGGTTCCGCTGAAGGCGGGCTGCACGGCCAAGAGCGCGGTAACGGGAGCCTCGGGTGCATTCAGCACTCCTGCCCTCAACGCGAACTGCTTTACACTGCCGCTGCTCAATCCGGGCGATCTGGGCGGTGCGATCCCGGCCAACGACCTTTACGAGACCAACTTCACGACCGGGCAACGGAACATTTTCCGGCAGTCCTGGCAGAAGAGCGCGCAGATTTCTTTTGTGAAGTTGACCGAACTCACCGAGCGCTACTCGCTGAAGTACAGCTTCGACATTTTTAATGTGACCAATACTGCCAGCTTCGACATCCCGATTGACGACGTCTCGCAGAACGCCTTTTATAACCAGTTCCCGATTGAAGGAACGCCAGCGTTGCCCACATCCTGCGGCAGTTCGAACGCAGGATTCTACAACTGCCCGGCGGGGTTAGGGGTCACCAATAAGACCATCGGCGGGCCGCGGCAGATCCAAATGACGCTTCACCTGATTTTTTGAGGGAATGAATTCGGAGGGCGATTCCGCGATTCCTTGCGGGTCAGCTTCTACTTTGACTCCGGCTTCGTTCTCCAGTAGCCTATCGTTCTCCGCATGAGCGCTACGTCGTCAGCAATTTCCGTTCAAGGACTCAAGAAGTCGTACGGCGAGCTGGAAGCCGTCAAGGGAATCGACTTCGAAATCCAGACTGGGGAAGTGTTTGGCTTGCTGGGGCCGAACGGCGCCGGCAAGACCACGACCGTGGAGATTCTGGAAGGACTGCGCGCTCGCAGCGGCGGTCATGTAGCCGTTCTCGGTTTCGATCCCGATACGCAGCGCCAGCGCCTCAAAGATCGGATCGGGGTCTGCCTGCAAGCCACCAATTTTCCGGAAAAGATTCGTGTTCACGAGGCGATGGAAGTGTTTGCATCGTTCTACAGCCGCAACGTGGATTTGAATCAACTGCTGAAGCGCCTGCAGATTGAAGAGAAGAGAAATGCATTCTACGGTACCTTGTCCGGCGGCCAAAAGCAGCGGCTGGCGCTCGCCCTGGCGCTGGTTAACGATCCGCAACTTATTTTTCTCGACGAGCCCACCACCGGTCTCGATCCGCAGGTAAGAGCGGAGATTCATTCTCTGCTCGAAGAACTGAAGCGCGAGCACCGCACCATCCTGCTCACCACCCATTACATTGAAGAAGCCGAGCGCCTGTGCGATCGCGTCGCAATTGTGGACGAAGGCCGCATCATTGCCCTCGATACTCCCGCCCGCTTGCAGCAGCAGAGCCGCAGCGCATCGAGCATTGTGGTGACGTGCGCCACGCCGTTTCCCGAGCCGCGTCCGGCCTGGGCACAAGCCACCGAGAGCGCTCTCGATTCCAGCGGCCACACGCTGACGGTGCATTCGCGGCGTCCGGCGGCCACGCTCGTCGATCTGGTGAAATGGATCGATCAGCAAGGCCTGGAACTCACCGACGTTCGCCTGAAGCAGCCGAGCCTGGAAGATGTGTTTATCGAGCTGACCGGCAAGAGCCTTCGCCAATGAGCGGAAGGAACGCAATGAACGAAGTGAAGGCATGAAAAGCTATAAAGCGCTCATCGCGCTCGACCTGAAGCTGGCCCTGCGGCAGAAATCGGTCATCTTCTTCAATTATCTGTTCCCGCTCATCTTTTTCTTTATTTTCGGGCAGGCGATGCACGCCGAGCGCGGCGCAGCCATGACCATGGTCATCTCCATGGTGCTCATCATCGGCATTCTTGGCAACGGCTTGTTTGGCGCGGGAATCCGGGCGGTCCAGGAACGCGAAGCCAACATTCTTCGCCGCTACAAGGTTACACCCATCACGCCCGCGCCCTTGCTCGTGGCTTCCGTGGTGACCGGGTGGATTCTGTATATGCCAAACGTGATTCTCATTCTCGCGCTGGCGCATTTTCTGTACGGCATGCCGTGGCCGCAATCAATGGGCTCGATTCTGGTTTTCATCAGCATTGCGATTGCCGGTTTTCGCTCAATCGGCTTGATTCTCGCCTCAGTCGTGAATTCGATGCAGGAGAGCCAGCTCATCGTGCAGCTGATCTACCTGCCCATGCTCTTCCTGAGCGGCGCAACTTTTCCACTCTCCATGTTCCCGCCGTGGCTGCTGGTGATCACACAGTTCGTGCCTGCCACGTATATGGTGACGGGCATTCAGGGCATGCTTTTGCAGAAGGAGGGAATTGGGGCGAACCTGCAGCCCACGCTGGCCCTTGTGCTCACCACATGCGTCGGATTGTTCATCGGGTACAAGCTGTTTCGCTGGGAGAAAGAAGAAAAGATTCGCGCCTCGGCGAAGCTGTGGCTGGCGGTAGTGCTGGCTCCGTTCCTGCTGCTGGGCGCCTGGCAAATGCACACCCGCACGGGCATCGAAAAAACGAAAATTCTCAACCGGCAGCTTGCCCGCGGCGACACCTATCTGATTCGAGGCGCGCGCATCATTGCTGGCAATGGCAAGGTAATGGAGAGCGGAAGCGTGCTGGTTCGCGGTGGGAAGATTGCCCAAGTTTTCGAGGGAAGCGGACCCGATCCCAAGTCCTTGAACGCGGAAGTCGTCGAGGCTGTCGGAAAGACTATCCTTCCCGGGCTGATTGACGTTCATGTTCATCTCGGAGCGCCCGGTGGCTTCTATCCCGATACGAGCACGTACGATCCCGACAAATCTAGGCTGCGCGAGCTCGCTGCCTATCTCTACAGCGGCGTGACTACGGTGCGAAGCGTGGGCGATGGTCTGGACAATGTGCTGCAGGCGCGCACTATCGTCAACAGCGGCGAGGCCCTGGGTGCGGAACTATTCGCGTGTGGGCCAATGTTCACGGCTCCCGGCGGGCACGGGACGGAATATTTCAAGGACCTGCCCGCAAGTATTCGCCAGCGCGCGGAACGGCAATCGCTGCGCCTTCCCGGCTCGGCGGACGAAGCCCGCCAGCAAGTCGATCAATTGAAGAAAGATGGCGTCGACTGCATCAAGGCGATTCTCGAGGCCGGTGCCGGCAGCCAGGTATTTAACCGCCTCGACACGGGAATCTTCGATGCCGTGGCGCATGAGGCGCACGCTGACGATTTACCCCTGGCGGTTCACACCGGCGACGTTCGCGACGTTTCTGATGCGGTGAACGCGCAGGCCGACTCCGTTGAACACGGATCGCTCCGCGAGAAGATTCCCGATGCTCTCTTCGAGCAGATGGCGAAGCAGGGCACGTTCTACGATCCGACCCTGAGTGTGGGAGAGGCGATGAAGGATTTTGCCGCCGGCAAAACCACGCTGCTGAAGCGATCGCTGGTGCAGCAGGTAGGCCCCCCAGAACTTCTGCAGGGAACCGAAGAAGCGATGGCGTCGAAGGATACAGAATCGATGCGCAAGGCGATGTCTGAGTATCCGATCGACATGCAAATCGCCAACGACAACCTGAAGCGTGCCCAAGAGCACGGAGTCTTGCTGGTCACTGGCAGCGACGCGGGAAACTATCTGGTCGTTCATGGTCCGACCGTGCAGCATGAGATGCAACTCTGGGTGCAGGCCGGGATTCCTCCTTTTGTGGCTTTGCAGGCCGCTACTTACAACGCCGCGCGCCTGCTGCGTGCCGAAAAACGAATCGGCTCGATTCAGCCGGGCAACGACGCCGATCTTCTCGTGGTGGACGGGAATCCTCTGGACGACATAACCGCGACCGAACGAATCTCGCTTGTTGTGTTCAAGGGGGAGCGCATCGACCGCACCGAGTTGTTCGACCAGCACTGATTCCTGGTGCCTCGCGACGGCCGGGAACTTTCGTCTAGCGTTTTCTCGTTATCCGCTATACTCTCGCCCATCGAAGCTCGCCTTTCGAGATGCCGCATGGCCTTAGCCAAACTCCCGGCGCTACGTGTTCTGGCACAGCATCGCGTTAGCGTGTCTTGTAGGAGTGCTCGTTTTCCTGCAAGCCTATGTGTCGCCGTTCACGCGACTTGTCGGCCAGTGAGGTCAACACAATGAGGTCAAGACAATGAACGTGGAAACAGCAGGAATCGGAATCGCGCGCCTGGGCCAGATCCAGGTTCGCGCCCACGACGTGGAACGCGCCGCGAATAATTTCATAAGCCAAATCTCGCGTCTAATTAAAGTAGTGTGGGTTCAAAGTTCCCCATTGCCAAGAGGCGAAGTAAAAGGTCAGAATCCTGGGCCATGAACCATCGGCGCGATCACCATTCCCCATCGAATGTTTCAGATCGATCGGGAGGCGACGGCCAGAAGCAGGGCGATTTGTCTTCGCATTCGGCAGTCGAATCCGTTGCCGCGGACGAGGCAGCGCGCGATTTTCCCGGCGAGCACCGGCGCGGCCTGCTTCCGGAGCTGTATTTCCGCTGGCGGGCGGGCGAGATCTCACGGCTCGAGGCATTTTGTGACGTCGTGTTCGGTTTTGCCCTGACCCTGCTCGTGGTGTCGCTCGAAGTGCCCCGCAATTATGGGGAACTGATCGCAGCCATGCGCGGATTTGTCCCATTCGCAGCCTGCTTCGCACAACTGGTGATGATCTGGCGAGCACACTATCAGTTCTCGCGACGCTACGGGCTGGAAGATCCCTACACCATGATTCTGAACCTGGTACTGCTCTTTCTGGTGCTGTTTTATGTGTATCCGCTGAAATTCGTTTTTACCATGCTGTTTGACGAAGTGACTGGCCGCCAGGTCGCAATCAGCTTCCATGAGGTCTCGGTGCTGATGCGAATCTACGCAGCGGGGTTTGCGGCGGTGTTTGCCCTATTCGGCCTGATGTATGTACATGCCTACAGACTGCGCGACGCGCTAGGGCTGAACCCGGTGGAAAGTCTGCAGACACGATTCGCGATCCAGGAGAATGTCATCATGACCGCGGTCGGCGTGATCTCGTTTGCCTTGGCATTCAAGAGCCCAGGGTTGGCGGGCTGGTGGTTCTTCGTCCTTGGCCCGGCCCTGGCGGTTCACGGTTCAATCTATGGCAAGCGCGTGCGATTGCTGGCGGCGAAAATGGGAATCTCCTAGGAGCACGGCTCTGGAGGCCCGATATCTGCCGTCCGCACTCTGCTATCATCGCAGGCGGAGTGATCTGAACGGTATGAATTATCTCGAAAACGGCTCTCTCGAAGACGACGATTTTGAAGAGGATGAGTTACCCGTTATTTCCGGACGAGGAGAAGGCATCATGGAAGAAACTGCGGCCACAGGCTCCGGCGCTGGACGCCGTAATGAAGATATTGCGCTTGATCTAATGAAGTTTGTCGCTATGACCACAGGCTATGGGCGAACTACTTCGACGGGCGTGGGATTCCAAGGAACCGGTTCAGCGGCCAAGCCGGAAGACTACGCCGAGCGCCTGCTCGAGCTGTATGGCAAGTGCCTGACCGCGATTGGGAAGAAGTAAGAGTCTAAGGTCGGCCGACGAGGCGAGAAAAAACCGCGCCCCAAAAGGGCGCGGTTCCGGCGTGCGTGCTGTGGCTTGCAAGACTGGAGGCGCTCGCGGCCAGGGTAACTCTTAACGGCGTTTCTTGCCTTTCTTTGTCTTCTTGGCTTTCTTGGACGCCTTCTTGGCGGGTTTCTTCTTCGCCGCTTTCTTCGCTGGTTTCTTCTTTGCAGCCTTTTTGGCCGGCTTCTTCGCAGCGGGTTTTTTCTTGGCCGCTTTCTTCTTGGCTTTGGGCTTCCCTCCTCCGCCGCTGGGCGCCGAGGGCGCTGGCTTAGGTGGTTTAGGCGGAGGAGGCACGGGAGCTGGTTCCGGTTCTACGGCTTCCGGAGCTGGCATGCCGGACTCTTCTTCCTCCTCTTCCTCTTCGAAATCTTCTTCGAGCGACTCGTTGTAGGCGCCGCTGTCGCCGAATTCATCTTCTTCATCACGTCCGTAGAGCGTGGGATCGTAGAACGTCATTGCTCCTCCTGATTTCAGTGGCGGCCAAAGCACGCTGGGCGCGCCCTGGCTGCGGGCACGAGAAAATTTAAAAGACCACCGAGACTTCTGCTGGAACGGCGCGCGATTATAGCACGACGCTCGGTGCAGACTGCAAGGACTGCCAGCACGGAAGCTGCTCGCTATCCTGTTATCACAACGGGCCGCGAAAAGGAAAGAAGAATCGCAAGGGAACAGAAAAAGCCCCCAAGCTTCAGGGCTTGAGGGCCGCCAGACATGGAATGGGGACGAGCTATTTCAACGTTTTTACATACTCCGCAACCGCCTTGGCGTCATCGGCAGAAAGGCCGTTTAGGGCCTTCTTATGCGGCGCTTTCTTGGCATCGTTGCCCTTGGTCAGCAGATCGACAATCTGATCCGCGCTCAGGCTGGTGCCTTTCAGGGCGGGGCCGATCTTGCCCTGACCCTCGGGGCCATGGCACATAGCGCACTTGGCCTTGTAGGTTGCGCCTCCGTCTTGTGCAAACGCCGGCAAAGCCAGCGAGATCGACAAGGTGACAATCAGAAGCAGAATTAGCAGGTGAGTGATTCTCATTACGTCTCCTTTTGCGATGTGGAATGATCTATCGATATAGAGCAAACAACCGGAAATTGTAGCCCTGGGACCGGGGCGAAAGAAGTGATCCAACGCACAGATGTGTGAGGAAGTGCCACAGCGGGAACGGACCCAAAGAGGTGTTTAGCGGGCCAGTGGCACCAGCAGAATCATGCCGGGATGGAGCACGGCGACATTGCGGTTGTCGCGTTTGATGGCAGCGACGGTGGTTTTGTAGAGGTTGGCGATGGAATAGAGGGTCTCGCCGCTCTTCACTTTGTGGTGAACGACGGCAGCTTGCTCTGCTCGTCCCAGGGCAGGCCGTCCCGTATCGCGTCGGGCGATTTCGAGGTGTTCAATTTCCGCCGACTTGGTGGCTGGAGGCTTGGTGGTGGCGGTTTCGGTCTTCGGAGCCGCGCCCGGATGCCTCGCCTTACTCCGCGAAGCAGCCACTTCCGCCTCGTGCGCGCTCGGAGTAATGGGCAGGTGCAGGGCCAGCACCTTTCGTCCGCTAAGGCTGTCGCCGCGCAGGCCGTTCCAGCGGCGCAGCATCAGCGGAGAGATCCCGAAGTTGTCAGCCACGGTTTCCACGGTGTCTCCACGGTGAACTTTATAGCGCGTGATCCGGCGGGCGTAGGTCCCGTTGTCGCTCTGCGGATGCCTGCCGGGGGCGATCGGGATGACTAAATTTGCGTCGGTGTCGAGTTCCCCACCCTCCAAGTGGTTAGCCTCGGAGATCAACTTGGCGGTGGTGTGATAAGTATGAGCCAGCGAAGCCAGAGTATCTCCGGCATGGACCTGGTGATAGCGCCACCACAGGCGCATATCGGAAGGAATCTCCGCGATCGCGGTTTCGTATTGATCCTTGGTCCCGGCGGGCAGGTGCAGTGTGAACTCTCCCTGGCGTGGAGTCGTCAGCCGCAGCAGGCTGGGATTCAGGTCTTGCAGCTCTTCCTGAGTGGAGTTCACGCACTCCGCCACGAGCCGCAAATCGACCGGATAGTCAATAGTCACCGTATCGTAATCAGCCGGACGCTCCATCACTACGTCATTCAGCCCGTATTGCGTTGGATTCTTGGCCATGATGGTCACGGCCAGGATGATGGGCACGTAGTTCCGCGTCTCCTTCGGCAGCACGTTGCGGCGATAAAGCTCCCAGAAATCGGCGTAACCCGTGCGCTTCACTGCCGCCTGCACCGTTCCCGGGCCGGAGTTATACGCCGCCATGGCCAGGTACCAGTCGCCAAACTGGTTGTACAGATCTTTCAGATGGTGGGCGGCCGCGCGGGTCGACTTTTCCGGGTCCTGGCGGTCGTCGACGTACATGTTGTGGTAAAGGCCGTATCCGCGAGCGCGGCTGGCCATGAATTGCCAGATGCCGCGGGCCCCGGCGCGCGAAACGGCCAGCGGATGGAATCCCGATTCAGCCTGCGCCAGATAGATCAGATCCTGCGGGACGCCCTCTTCCTTTAGCGTCCGGACAATCATGTCGTGATAGCGCCCCGAGCGGGCAAAAGCGCGCTCGAACACTCCGCGTCCACGCCCGGAGAAATAGCTAATGTAGCCGGCCACCTGGTCGGTCATCATCAGCGGCAGGTCGGAATGGGTGTTCTTGATCTCAGCTTCGGCCTTGGCCAGGGTCCGGGCATCGGCAGATGGCGTCATCCCGTTGGTTTCGTCAATGGGCGCGGGCTCAGACTTCTGCTGGTCCTGCTGATCTTCCTGCGCCGATCCCGCCGAGTCATCGGCCGAAGTGCCGCCGGGGTAGAGTTGGTTCACGCCTTCGACGATGTGGTCGAATTCCTTCTGCAGCCGGTCGTCGGACCGTATGTCGAAGCTACTCTCCAGCAAGGCATTGAGGGCATTGTCGAAATTCTGCTTGGCGGCCTCGGTATTGCCCGCCTGATAATTCGCGAGCCCGGCCTGATATTCCTTTTCGGAGCGGGCAATCAGATCGGCGACGGCATCGGGAGCGGCGGTCGCAACCGCCTGTGCGGCGGCGGCGTCCGGGGACGTCGGCGCCTGCACCGGAGCTTTATTTTCCTGAGTCGCACTCGGTGTGATGTCCTGATCTGCCGCCGTTGAGGTTTGGGTCTGCGTCGGCTTAAGCGCGGGCGCAGCGCCTGGCGGCAGCAGCGAAACCGGCTTCTGCGCGGTCTGGCACGCGCATCCCCCCGCAATCAGGGAGGCGATAACAGCGGTTCGCAAGTGCAGGCCAGCAAGTCGCATACTTGGTTACAGAATCCGCAAAGGAGATGTTTCGCAATAAGATGCGTGCGTCTCCCTGAACGTAAGCTGGGAATGTGAGCTTGTGAATTCTACCAAAAATCGTACCGGGTAGTCGTCCTAAGGTCAATCGCCGAGGGGGTATGGCAGTGGTTACTTTCGGCACCCTGACCTGAGGGTAACTCGCCGGATGAGCCTCTCAGACCCGCCAGTAATCTGGTCTCCACGTCTGGATCGACTGCTTGATCTGCTTGCGCGACAGCTTCTCATTCAGCGTGCGCTCGACCAGGTTCGGAATCTCGGCGTCGGAGGCGAAGCGCAGCCCGCATAGCTGATCCTCGCTCAGTTCGGGAATGCGCGAGCGCAACGGCTCAGGGAGAAGTTGCGTCAGCCGCAGACGTTCTTCCAACCGAATCACGCGATCCTGCACTTTCAGGGCATACAGACGAATCTTGAACAGCGCAGTCAGCAGCGCGAGCGCGAGCACAACGATCAGGAAGGCGTGAAAATTATCGCGGAAATCGCTGTGGGCGACGTGCGCGAAGAAATGAATCAGCGACAGAATCAGCCCCAGCGCGAAGACCGGTCCCAGAAAGAAGTGGAACAGAGGATCGAAGCGAGTGTGGTTGGCAAACGTTTGCGGCTTGTCTTCCGCCATGAGGGATCTCCCTGGGCTAAGAAACGGCCAGTTTAGCAGAGTCCGCGCGGGGGCGTTCGTCATCTGCCACCGCTCGCATGTAGAATCACATGTTGCCAGAGTCCTTTCCAAACGCCGCGGAATCCAAATTTCCATGAAAGCCATACAGATCAAGCAACCTGGCGGCCCGGAAGCGATGGAGCTGGTCGAGTTGCCCGTTCCGCAGCCGAAGGCGAACGAAGCGGTAGTCAAGCTGGCGGCTTCCGGCGTTAATTTCATCGATGTCTACAACCGCGAGGGCCGTTACAAAGTTGCCCTGCCGTTCATCCTCGGACAGGAAGGCGCGGGCGTGGTCACTGCAGTCGGCGCCGACGTGAAATCGCTGAAAGCCGGCGACCGCGTTGCCTGGTCGAGCGTGCTCGGCTCCTATGCCGAATATGCCGCGGTGCCCGCCGACCGGTTAGTGCCGGTGCCGCCGGGCGTTACCGATCAACAGGCCGCGGCCGCCATGCTACAGGGCATGACCGCCCACTATCTCGCGCACGACACCTTCCCCTTGAAGCGTGGCGACACTGCGCTGGTGCACGCAGCCGCCGGCGGCGTGGGCCTGCTCCTGACCCAGATGGCGCACAACACCGGCGCGCGCGTCATTGCCACGGTCTCGACCGACGAGAAGGCGAAGCTGGCGCGCGAGGCCGGAGCCGATGAAGTCATTCTGTATTCGCACTCCGATTTCGAAACCGAAACCAGGCGCCTGACCGGCGGCAAGGGCGTTAACGTCGTCTACGATTCCGTCGGTAAAACGACGTTCGAGGGGGGACTCAACGTCCTGCACCCGCGCGGCACGATGGCGCTCTACGGGGGATCGAGCGGAGCCGTCCCTCCATTGGACCCGCTTGCCTTGACGCAGAAGGGGTCTCTTTTCCTGACTCGGCCATCGCTCGGCCACTATATTGCTACTCGCGAAGAACTGGTTGCGCGATCGGGCGCCGTCTTCGGGATGATTGCTGCCGGCAAACTCAAGCTGCGCATTGAGCACACGTATCCGTTGACCGAGGTGCAGCGCGCGCATCAGGAATTGGAAGCGCGAAAGACTACCGGCAAGCTATTACTGATACCCTGATAGGTTCTCGACCGGAAACGAAACCATGAAAGCAATCCGCGTGCAACGCACAGGTGGGCCGGAGGTGATGGAACTGGTCGAAGTTCCCACACCGCAGCCGAAGCCGTCGGAACTATTGGTGAAAGTTGCCGTAGCCGGCGTCAACGCTATTGACGGCCAATTTCGCGACGGAACCCTGCGCACACCACTGCCCTTCATTCCCGGCCAGGAAGGCGCTGGAACCGTACAGGCGGTGGGCTCGCAAGTAAAGACCGTGAAAGTTGGCGACCGCGTCGCGTGGAGCGGCACGCTGGGATCGTATGCCGAATTCATCGTATCGCCCGAGCAGCATCTGGTGCCCGTGCCCCCGGCCATCACCGACGAACAAGCCGCCGCCGCGATGATGCATGGCCTCACCGCTCACTATCTGGTCAATGATGCGCATAAGCTGAAAGCCGGCGAAACTGCGCTGGTGCACGCAGCTGCCGGTGGCGTCGGATTGCTGGTCGTGCAACTGGCACATGCGACCGGCGCGCGCGTGATTGGGACGGTTTCAAGCGACGAGAAAGGCACGATCGCCCGCGAGGCCGGCGCCGATGAAGTCATCGTCTTTACCAGGCAGGATTTCGAAGCCGAAGTAAAGCGCATCACCGGCGGCAAGGGCGTCGAAATCGCTTATGACGGCGTGGGCAAGGCGACCTTCGAAAAGAATCTGAACGTCATGAAACTCCGCGGCATGTTGGTGCTCTACGGCATGTCGAGCGGACCGGTGCCGCCGGTCGATCCGGCGAAACTGTCGGAAAAAGGTTCGCTCTACATGGCCCGCACGACGCTTGCTCACTTCACCGCTACGCGCGACGAACTGCTCGCCCGAACCAGCGCCTTGTTCGGCATGATCGCCGACGGTAGATTAAAGGTGAGAATTGCGAAGAAGTATCCCCTCGCCCAAGCGGCCGAGGCGCACCGCGACATGGAAGCGCGGAAGGTGGCGGGAAAACTGCTGTTGCTGCCGTAGGCAGCCGGATCACCGGGCAGACCGGATGGCGCCGTAATCTAGCGATGACGCGTGTAATGGCTCGCGTACGCCGGAATCCCCCGCGACGGATCAAGCTTTGGGTCGTTGATCGGCTCGCCCGCCTTTATCTCCAACGGAACCACTCCCGCCCAAGTCGGAAATGAATAATCTTCTTCATCGTCAACCGGCGGACCCGTCCGCACCTTTGCCGAGAATTCATCGATGGGCACCCGCAGTACCGATGTTTGTTTGAGTTCGCGCTCGTTGGGCTGCCGCGAATCATCCCAGCGGCCGGGAAGAATATGCTCCGACAGCACGCGCAACGCCGCCAGCTTTTCCTCCGGGTCTTCCACCAGCACGGCCTTCCCCAGGATCACCACCGACCGGTAGTTCATCGAGTGATTGAATACGGAGCGCGCGAGCACCAATCCGTCGAGCAGAGTGACGCTGATGCATACTGGCATGCCGACTTTCATCTGCCGCAGCATACGGCTGGCTGCCGAGCCGTGAATGTAGAGGTTCGCATTCGCCCGCCCGTACGAAGTCGGGATGACAAACGGCTGTCCGTCGGCCACGAAGCCGACATGGCAGAGAAATCCTTCATCGAGAATGCGGTACGCGGTTTCGCGGTCATACACCCCGCGATGGGCCTCGCGGACCACGCGGGTCCGCGAGGTAGGCATTTGAGTTTCAGGCATGGGAAAGAGAGAACTCCAGGCAAGCGCCAAGAATGGACTACAGGCGAAGCAAGAGTGTAACACCGTAGAAGCGGGTTTCAGGCGTCAGCCGCCGGACCTTTCGCACGAAGTCTGAGGTCCGACGCCTGAATCTGGTAGCGATTCTCGCAATACGCGCGGCTGAACAGAATCGCCACGATCGCCAGCACAATCGGCGTGAAAATGCTGGCTTCGGGTCCCACGCTGCCGCCGGTCAGCCATTGTGGCCCGCTGAAGCTGCAATTGAAGAGACTGTGAAACGCCGGAATGCCGCTGTCGGGCACGCCGTAGAAAAATGTCTGTCCCCAATCCCATCCGGCATGAAATCCCACAGCCCACCAAAGGTTTCCCCTGCGCCGCAGGAACAAGCAGAACAGCAATCCGAAAAGTACAACCGAGAAAAGGCCAAACCGGCTCTCTCCCGGATTGCCGGAATGCGCTGCGCCGAACAACAACGAGAGCAGAATCGCCGACGGCCAATATCCTATGCCCGTGGTCAGCGTGAATTGAAGGTATCCACGAAAAGAGAATTCTTCCGCTAACCCCACTAGCACGAACGCGGCGCCCCACTCGGCCGCCGATGCGACAATTGTGCTCCCCTGAATTGCGATCCCGGTCAGGCGGAAGCCATGCAGCGCAAAGATGAACAGCAGAGCCGTGCCGATGGCGAGAAAGCCCACGACCGTCCCAATCCAAAAATCTTTCCCGAATGCAGATCGCGCCGGCAGACCGTACTGCCCGAACTTGCGCCGTTCGATCCGCGCCATGACCAGCGCAGGAATCACCGTCAACAAAAGCAGCGGGCCTTCAATCAGACAAAGCCCCAAAGGCGTAATCCCCGATACCTGCACTCCCACCCGCGCCCGGCCATGCGTGAAGATGCGCAGGCCGGCAGAGACCGCAAGAACCAGGAGTAGTGCAATCGCCAGAAAAATCAGCACCCGCCATCCCGCACGAATTCCGTTCGGTCCGCGAAAGATCCTGCCGGACAATGGGCTTGCCGGCGGGACCGCAGGTTCGGTCGAAGGCAGAATTTCCGGGTCGGACATTCGAGGGTGCCTTTTACTAAGCTCTTACGTACGAACTCGCCTACCAGTTGATTCTCATCGCGAACTGGAACTGGCGCGGATCATACGCCGCCGTGGCCTGCCCCGCATTGGTGAACAGTGGGCTCACAGCAGATGTGTTCTCTTTGTTGGCAATGTTGAACATGTCGGCGATCAGGTCCAAATTCAAGCGCTCGCCAAAATAAATCCGCTTAGCGATGCGCATGTCGTCGAACACGGTCCAGGGTTGTATGCCCGCGTTGCGGCTCAAATTGCCGTCGAGTGACAGCAGGCTGACGAAGGGGAACGTGGCCGCAGTCGGCGAGCTGGGGGTGAATTGCGCGAAGCATGGTTCCTGGAAAAATCCCGTTTGCGAATACTGCGAGGCCACCGTCGGATAGCCGCAATTGTTCGTGGGCGTTCCTGCCGGCACAATATTCGGCCGCCCGGTGAGCGAAGACAACTGAAAGTTGTCGTCGCTGCCGGTGATGATGTTGAACGGGCGTCCCGAGGCGACTTCGAGGATCGGCGCAACCGTCCAATCGCTGAAGAACTTCCCCACAAAACCGCTGCCGCTCAGCTTGCCGCTCTGGTAGACGCCGCTGAAAACCAGCCGGTGCCGCTGATCGAACAGCGACGTGGAGCGATCGAGGCCGGGATAGTAGCTGTCCTGCGGCGTCAGCGTCGATTGCAGATCGGTCGAATCGTCGATGGCATGGGACCACGTGTACGACGCGAGGAACTCGTAGTGGCTGGTGAAGCGCTTGCGCAGGTTGACGCTGAAGCCGTGATAAATCGAGCTGCCGTTGGAGTAGTTGGCGTCCATGTCGCCGAACGGGATGCAGCCGGAAAAACTCGTAGGAATTGATGCGGCGTTGCAGGAGTTATTGAAGCCAGATGTGTTGTAGCCGAGCGATTGCAGATACCCCATCACCGCGGGCAGCATCGTGGTCACGCAACTGCCCGCGCCGGCCGCAGTCAGAAAGTTGGCAATTGAAGGATTGATCCCGCCGGGGCGGAAGAAGTTGGTCAGCGCCGCCGAAACCCAGGGCAGCCCGTTGTTCGGATTGATATTGCAGGGCAGAGCGCCGGTTCCAACTTCGAGCGGTCCGCCAGAAGCTCCGGAATTTGGATCGCTGTAAGCGGCCTGCCAGTTGGCGGTCAGCAAATCGCCGCGAATCGCATTCGCGTTGATCGGGCGATTGAGGTGACGCCCGCCATTGAAGTTGTAAGCGAGATTGAGCGCAAAGCCGCCGCCCAAATCGCGCTCGACGCTGACATTTGCCTGCTGTGCATAGGCGTAAACGAATCCCTTCGCCTGCGGATAGCCGAACGGTTGAAAGGCCAAAGGAAATGAGGCTGGACTAAACGGAGCCGGAGCATTCGTCAAATACTGCTGCTCCAGAAAAAGCGACTGATTCGATTGCCCCACCGGAAAGAACGACTGAAACTGTTGCTGGTTGGGGAGATAGTTGAGTTGGCTTACCGGCATGCAATTCGAGTTCGATAGCGTGCCCGTGAAAATGCTGGAGGCGTTGAGATTGCTGGGGCTATAGGGCGTCGAAGTTGCGCTGCACGGCGCGCCGCCCGCGAAGGCTAACTGTCCGCTGGTCGAGCCGTCGGAAGCGTCGCCCAGGAAATACAAACCGAGCAGCGGATGGTCATAGAAAATGCCATAAGATGCGCGGACCACCGTTTTTCCGTCGCCCTTCGGATCCCATGCCAAGCCTAACCGCGGCTGGAAGTTGTGCGTCGCCGTCTGAATCCCCTTCTGCAGCCCAAGGATGTTGTATCCCGCGAGAGCCAGTCCGGAGGGTGGGGCGAATGTCGGCGGAATCTCGATGTCATAACGCAAGCCGTAATTCAGCGTAACGTTAGGGCTCACGCGCCAGGAATCCTGCCAGAAGGCTCCAATCGGAATGTTGTGAAACGAATCGCTGGGGCTGCCAATGCCCTGCACGAAATCCTGCGGGATGCCGGCGCCGTAGGCTTGCACGGGAGACAGCGCCGGGAAATCGGGCAGCACGCCAGGAGCAGGATTCACGAAGCCCAGGCTGGAAGCGGAAAGACTTCCCATGTCATAGACTCCGCCATAATTCACCGTGAACGTCGCGGTCAACGGAAGGTAGTTAACATCTACGCCGAACTTTGTATCGTGGCGGCCGATGGTCCACGAGAAATTGTCGGTGAATTGATAGCGTTGTTCCGTGCGCTGAATATAAGAGTAGGGCTCGCGTCCGAAATAGGCGTAACCCGGAATATTCACCGCCGGGTCGGAACCTCCGGGAATTGCCGTGTTGTAGAAGTACGACAAGCCGCGGCGGGCATACTGGAAGCGGAATTCGTTCACCTTATTGGTGCCGATGGTCAACGTGTCCTGCACGGTTCCGGCCACATCGCGAAAAGTTTGCTGCGACGTGCGCGAATAAGCATTCTGCCCGAAGGGCTGGTCCTGCCCGCCCACTTCGATGCCCGTAATCGTGCTGGGGCTCACGTTGACGCGGAGCATCAGCCGGTTACTGGCGTTTATATTGTGGTCAATACGCAAGGAGTAAACGCTGGTGCCCTCAAAGACAGGGAAGTTGCCAATCTGCGAGGCCAACGTTTGATAGGACGTCGGCACCGTGGAATAAGTGCTGCCCGGAGGCGATGTCGTCGGAAAGCCAGCCCAGTCGGTCAACAGTCCCCCAGTCGAGGCCAGAACCAATTGGCTCGGCCACGCTCCGTTGACAGCCTGCCCGGAGGAAGCACCCGCCAGTACTGCGTACTCCGCGACCTCTTGCGCATACGCGGGATTGGTGGCTTCGGTAGCCAAAACCGTCGAATTCGTCAGAAAACCGATCTGTCCGCCCGCTCCCGGAGTGAGCTGCAGACTGCCGAACGGCAGGCCAACGGCCGTCGTGTCAAACGAACTGAGTCCAAAGCAGGTCGGACTTCCGGTTACCAGGCAGTCTTCGCCGACCGAAGAGAATCCCGTCTCGTGGCGACGCGTAACCTCGTACGCGAAATAGTAGAACGTCTTATCTTTCTTGATTGGCCCGCCAAACGCTATTCCACCCTGCACGCGGGTGTATGCGGGATTGGGCACCGTGCTGAAGGGGTTCACTGCCTGAAAATTTCGATTGCGCAAATAGCCAAACAGGTCACCGTGAAAATCGTTCGATCCCGAACGGGTAATGATGTTCACCACACCGCCAGCGGCTCGGCCGTATTCCGCCGCATAGCTGTTGGTGATGATTTGAAATTCCTGTACCGCCTCCTGCGACACCGTAGAGCGTACGCCATTGACAGAATTGTCGGTCGCATCGGCTCCATCCACGTTGACCAGATTCGATCGCGCCCGCTGCCCGCTCATGTTCAGTCCGGAGGTCGGCGCCGCGCCCGTGTTAGGAGCGTTGTCGCGCACTACCTGCGAATCGGTCAGCGTGAAGTTGATGTAGTTGCGGCCGTTGATGGGAAGATTGTCAATGCGCCGCTGCCCGATCGTATCGGTCGTCGAACTCCGCGAGGTCTCCACCAAAGCGGCCTGCGCGCTGACTTCCACCACCTGCGTGCCGGCGGCCACCGAAAGCGTGATCGGCAACTCCACCAGCCCGCCGACTGTGATGACGACTCCGCTGTTTTCGACTTTGCTGAATCCTGCAGCCTCAACCGTGACCGTGTATGTGCCCGGCGGCAGCAGTTGCGCGCTGTAGCCGCCCTCCCCATTGCTGGTGGCAGTGCGCTCCACACCTTTGGCGACATCTCGCACGGTCACGGTCGCGTTGGTGACGAGATTTCCTTTGGGATCCTTAACCGTGACATGCAGATCTCCGGTCGCCGCCCCGCCTTGCCCGAAAGCCATGGCGGAAATCAGCAGAACGCAGCAGAACGCGGAGATGGTTCTGAAAGTTCGGATCATAGACTTCTCCCTTGAACTCGCGGCAGGCGAGCATACGGTGGGCATAACTGCCACGGCAGATTCAGATGTGCGCACGAATGAGTCGGCCCGGTTCGATTCCCGCTGGTTTTTATATCAGAACGTGGGCTGAAAACAAGTGCGGAATCGATGAGGGTCGTTTCCGAGTTACCCCTGTCCTCAGTTCGCGCCTGATATCGAGGAAGGGCAATCCGGGAATGGTAATTCGGGAACAGGCATCCCTGAAACCGCGAACAGGAAACCTGCGCCAGGAGCATGACAAAACGGTCGGAGCCTGTCAGTGATCGGAGTCACCTGTGTTGCTGCAACCACGGTTCGAAATATCGTTTGAGAAATTACGCCGCCGAGATGCGAACCGGCGCCGCGGGATTCTGCAGCCGGCTCAGCAGCATCACACTGCCATTCAGCTGTTCGTAGGCGCGAAGAATCGGTGCGGCGGTCAGGCCGGCAGTTGGCCAGACCAGAGCGGCGTAGACTTTCAGGAGCGCAAAGGCCGCATTCCGACGCAACAACAATGCCTGATTCACCAGATGCCGCGCCGCCTCCGCTGTGGGCTCGTGACCTGAGGCCAGAGCGGCCTGTCCGATTTGTATCAACACAGCGGCATTTCTTCCGGCAGTTTGAATATAGGCCAACATGGCCCGCAGCCGTTCCCGCCGGACCCTCCGAAACTCGGCGGCAGAGAGGCGGCGGCGAAGGAATTCATCCTCAGCCGGATCTGTCAGATTGCGGAAGGCCTCGACGTCGATGGGATTGATCTGTTTCGCGAGGCTTGCATCGGCGGCAATCCGCAGATTGCGCGACACTGCCACACGAAAAATGACCACCAGAAAAACGGCGGCGACGACGACGAGGGCGATGGCCAGACTCATTGATGCGAAATTCATTGGTGTATAAGACGCTCCAGTTCCCGATTCCAGACCTCGAGTTCTTCCTCGTGAGTCGGTCTCGCGGGTGGTTCCAGACGATCCTGAGGCGAATGAGCCGGTGGGGCCGCATGCTTCGAGGCCCTTTGCGGCACGAGCAAATAGTAGAACCACATCAGGACGCAGACGTGGTATGTGGCCATGTTGAGGAGAACAAGCAGAACACGCTTTGAGTCAGGCAATCCGCCATTGGTGAGCACTCCCCAAGTTGCCAAGTGGACGCACGCGGAGACGCCCAGTCCAAGAGTGATTCCAAAGAGCCACCGATTCCACGGAAGACGAAAGTACGCTGCGAAGAGAAAAATGAACGCCAGCAGCCCGGATTCGACTAAGTAGATGGTCTCTTCGAGGAGATGGGCTCCGGATACAATTCCAAAGTGCCCGTCTTGTGGCACATAGGCTGCGGCGACGGCTGCGGTTACAATTAGCGCGGTGCCCACAGCGCGGATAAGAACTCGTCCCAGTTTGGCCAGTGAAACATAGGAGCCAAAAACCCACGCAAAAATCTCTCCAATCAATATGAACTTCAAGGCCCCCTCGACCAGAAGACTTGCCCAATCCACGCGCCAGTAAGTCCCCGCATTTACCCAAGGCACTACATCGGCGGCGTAGGTGGCCAGCTGACCGGCAGCACTCAACACGGCAAACGCAAAAAAGGCGGGGAGTTGCTTGGCAACTCCCCGCCTCCACATGAGGAGCCCTAGAACAAGGAGCAAGACGTTGGGTGCGACCCAGAGATAATGCCAAAGAAGTGAGTGGGCCTGCAGCATGGCGATCGCCAAGACACTATATCGCGAGCCGCCGCGCTAGGCAACGTTGGGGTAGTCTTGTTCGGTTTTCGTAAGATCGGCGAGCTAGCCGTCAGATCTGCCGGTCTTTCAGGCACAATAACAATGGCTTACGGCTTGCATAGAGTATTGCCGCAGTTTGTCCCTCCGGAACCTCCGCCGTCGGCCCGAACTACGGTTGGAACGACCAGAGTACTGAGGAATAAGACCGCTGCTCCGAGGACGAGTAGCATTTTTTTCACGATTGTTTTCTCCTTGTACCACCGAATTGGACCGTGATACTTTCATGGCCGCAGCCCAGGCGCAACCGGGCTTCTCAGCCGTTTAGCGTTCGGAATTCGTAACAAAATGACGCTGAAATCAGCCTTGCAGGACTTCAAGGAAACAACGCTCGCCGCGGTCTCCGGACTGCTTGGGAGGTTGGCTTATCTGGCTTCGTTGCGCGGCAAGCAGGGAAAATACGAGCATTGGGGAATGGAGACCGTACACGGGGCGGAGTCCTGCGAGCGCGCACTCAAGACTGCGCATGCGGAGATTGTTGCTGGAGTACTGCGTACACCGCTGGCGTTATTGGTGGAGGATTTGCAGGAGTCGAGCCGACAGAACGGCCTGAAAGCGGAGCTTTTCGTCGAAGGGATGAGAGACCATTTCGACGATTTGCTGCCCGGCGGACATAGCGAAACGCCCGCCGCCAGTCACCTTAATTCAGTGTTGGTGGCGCTTTCGAGCCTGCAAAAGAGTCGAGGGCGTGCCACTCGGTCAACTTCATAGCCACCCCCACCACCTGCCCCAGCACTTCAGCTTCCTGCGGGTGGCGCAAAATGCGAACCGGAACCGGCGACAAGGGATGCGGCTGTAAGATAATTTCGTCGCGGCGCATACTGCACCAGCAGCAGGTATGACCATCGCGAGTCTCGACAAAATAAATCGGCCGCTCGTATTCCGAGCGCCACGAACCTTCCGCCACTTTGCTCTTCGACTCATCCACCTGAATGAAACTACCGGGCGGCAGGATGGGATACATGGTGAAGTCTTGCATGCCCACGTAACCATAAGTGAAATCGCTGTTAGCGAACTGTGCCAGATAGGCGAGCGGTACCAGGCCCCACTGCTCCACCATGCGGCCAAGGTTGGTGGTGCGGCGCTCGTCAAACGCGGGATCCATGCGCAACGGAACCTGTACCGCCGCCAGTCCCGTCAATGCGTCGGAAACATGCGATTTTGGCGGCGAAAACAAGCCCAGGTCCGCTGCCGTATTATTCAAGTCCACCCCGTACCACGACATCAGCTCGCGCAGGTCCCGCCGGTAGATCACCGACAGCGTGTACAAGCGGTAGATACTCGGCAAAATTCCCTTGGTCTCGATGTCCGACAAGCGGCTGGGAGGGATCGAAAATTCTTCGTTGCGATATTTCTCCGCCATGCGCGCGCTGGAATTCTCCACATCGCGCATAGTCAGGCCGAGTTTCTCGCGCAGAGTACGAAGGCTCTTACCGGCGGGCAACATGTGGGGACAGGCCCTCCAAAAAAGGTTCACGAATAATACCAAAGTGGGACAGGCTTGTGCCTCTAAAAGTTACCCCAAATTGCCCAACTCTAATTTTGTTACGAATTCCGAACATGCTTCCCGCCCGCTCTGATGCGCTTGAGCAAACCTTTCTGCGCTGAAATCACCTCAGCCCCGCCCCGCCCAAGCCAACAACAATATCCCGCGCATGTTCGGATTTCGTAACAAACTCCAGGGAATCGTTGAAAACCAGACTTCAATTCCTAGTCCCACAGCCGTGTGCCGCCCGCTTTTCCCTGTTTCCCGCTCCTGCCGACCAAGCAATCCAGATGACATTTGTCATCCCCAGCGCGTGATGGATGGCACTGGTGCGCCGTGAGTCCTTCCGCGATGATGCAATTGCGGGAGGAACAAATGAGTGCAACCGTCGAACGCGCCCAACCCACATCGAAGGCCACACAAGAAATCATCCGGGCCGCGAGTTCAAACCGCACCGTCGCCAGCCTCGAGAACGTCAACAAGAATTACGGCGCGGTGCGGGCGCTGCGCAGCGTGGATTTCCGCGTGCACGCCGGAGAGGTCGTCGCGCTCCTTGGCCCCAACGGCGCCGGCAAGACGACCGCCGTGAAATTGCTTCTAGGATTGATGCAGCCCAACTCCGGCCGCGTGCGCGTCTTCGGCGGCGACCCCACCAATCCTGATAACCGCCTGCGAACCGGGGCCATGCTTCAGGTCGGCCGCGTTCCCGAAACGCTCCGCGTCCGTGAACACATCGATCTGTTCTCTACTTATTACCAAAAGAAAATGCCCGCCGCCGAAGTCCTGGCCGCCGCCGGCCTCGAGAAATTGCGCGACCGCAAGTACTCCGATCTCTCCGGCGGCCAGAAGCAGCGCGTGCTATTCGCTCTCGCCATCTGCGGCGATCCCGATCTGGTCTTCCTCGACGAGCCCACCGTCGGCCTCGACGTGGAAGCTCGCCGCATGTTGTGGGACGAGATTCGCCGCATGGTCGCCCGCGGCAAAACCGTTCTGCTCACCACGCACTATTTGCAGGAGGCCGACGCGCTCGCCGACCGCATCGCCGTCATCAGTCAGGGAGAAATCATAGCCCAGGGAACGCCGGCCGAAATCAAGGCGCAGACCAGCGGCAAAAAGGTTCGCTGCATCACAAGTTTGAGCGTCGACTTTTTGCGCCGGATCCCGGGTGTACGAGAAGTCCGCCAAGATCGCGAGGCGATCGAAATTCGAGCTGGCGAGGCAGAGCCGATCGTGCGCGAACTGCTGGCGCGTGACCTGAATCTCGCCGGACTTGAAATTACCAGCGCGGGATTGGAAGAAGCTTTCCTCGCTCTGACCCAGGATGGCGCTAGAAACGCGAATGAACTGAACTGAGCGCGGTGCGCACGCACCCGCACTGAAATCACAGTAAGTAAGGAGAAAGCCATGAGCACAGCAACCATCGCACTGAGCACCCGTCGAATCGAGCGTTCGCCGCGCCATACCGCGATCATCTATCTCAAGGAAGCGAAATACGAATTCCTGAAAAACCTGCGCCTCCGCGTTTACACCGCATCGGTGCTGAGTTTCCCGATCATGTTCTACGTACTATTCGGGCTCGTGCTGGACTCGAACCAAATGATCGGCGCCATCCGGGTGCCGACGTATCTGATCGCGACTTACGGAACCTTCGGCGTAATGGGCGCCTCGCTGTTCGGCACTGCGGCCGGTCTCGCTTCCGATCGCGGCCTGGGATGGCTTCAGGTCAAGCGCGCCAGCCCCATGCCGCCGTTCGCCTACTTCGTGGCGAAAATTATCACCAGCATGATTTTCAGTACCATCATCGTGTTGGCGTTGTTTCTTCTCGGATTCACCCTGGGCGGCGTGCGCATGCCGCTGTCCGAATCTGCCAGCTTGCTGGGCATTCTCGTCGCCGGCTCGCTGCCGTTCTCAGCCATGGGCCTGGCCCTCGGATATTTCGCTGGACCGAATTCCGCGCCTCCCATGATCAATCTGATTTATCTACCCATGTCGTTCTGCAGCGGATTGTGGGTGCCGTTCATGTTCCTGCCCAAAGTCGTGCGCCACATCGCGCTGGCCTTGCCGCCCTATCACCTGTCGCAACTCGCGCTCGGAGTCGTAGGCGCCGGCGCGCGTGAGTCCATCGCCGCGCACTGGGAAGTGCTCGTAGCCTTCACCATGATCTGTCTCGGCGTCGCACGCATCGGCTTCCAGCGCGACCAGGAAAAAATGTACGGATGAAGGAGGTTACGATGAGCGCACAAGTGAAAAAATCCTTGGTCAGAGGCGCGGCGCTTATACTTTTAGGGATCGCCGTGCTCTTCTGCAACACAAAGTGGATGGCTATTTTGATTCCCGTCGCGCTGCTGGTACGGTACTCCTCAATCGCACGCACGTTCGGAGGGAACCGCAGTCTATGACACGGGATTACCCGGAAGCGGAAATTGGAAAGCAACCGGCACGAACGCCGGCTGTCACGCAATCCGAAGGCGTACCGGTTAAAGGAGCCGCACCGGCGCTTACGTTGGCGATTCTTGCGCCTATCGTCGCCGAAGTATTGAGCGGCGCAACCCGCGTCAGTTACATATTTGCGCTTGTACCGGAGATTATGGTTTGGGGTTGCGGAGCGCTGCTCATCCGCGAGGTTGTGCGCCGCCGGCATTTGCCTTGGACTTCCATGCTGCTCATGGGGCTCGGGCTTTCGATCGCCGAGGAATTTATCATTCAGCAAACTTCCCTCGCGCCTCTACCCTGGCTCGGGTCCGCGCCGATCTACGGCCGCGCCCTGGGGGTGAATTGGCTGTATTTCCTGTTCATGCTTGGCTACGAGAGCGTGTGGGTGGTGTTGGTTCCCGTTCATCTCACCGAACTGATTTTTTGGCGGCGCAGAGAGCAGCCGTGGTTGCGAATTCGCGGCCTCATTATTTCCGCCGCTGTCTTTGCATTGGGCTCATTCATGGCGTGGTACGCGTGGGTGAAGCGGGCAAGGCCCATGGTCTTTCATGCTCCTGCCTATCACCCCCCGTTGTTGACGGTGCTGCTGGGCGTTCTAGCGATCGTTGCTTTGGTCAGCGCCGCGCTGAGCCTGCGGCTTGGGCAACATGATCCCTCTGCAGAGAAATCTCCATCGCCCTGGCTGGTTGGATTCTTCGTTCTCGTCGCGGGCTTTCCCTGGTATGTGCTGATGTGGTTTGAGTTCGCGCCAAACTCCAGGCTCCGTGCCGTGCCCTTCTGGATTCCAATGCTGGCCGGGCTCGCATGGGCGGGTGTGGTATTCACCGTCTTCCGTCGCTGGTCTCATTCCGCGGCCTGGGATGCCTGGCATCGTTATGCCTCGGCTTTCGCCGCTATTCTGGTCTGCATGATCGCCGGCTTCCTCGGAAGCTCAACCTGGGCGCGAATCGATGTTGCCGGAAAGTGCATCCTCGACATCATCGCTGTCGCCTCGCTGATTGCGCTTGGACGCCTACTTCAGCGAGGATTCATTGATGAAAGGCAGGCACAGAGTTAAAGATGCAGAGTAAGGAATCGAGCGTTGCAGTGACGCCGCCACTAGCGGCGCGATAGCCACAATTGACCGCCGGGGTGAGAATAAAGATATGCCATTGATTGCCGTCGGGCGCGTAACGAACTCAAGAGCCGGCAGCCCATGGAAGCTAAAGCCGTGGCGCACGGTGCTGAAAGACAAAGACCACGGATGGAGTCCTCTGCTCTGGGTGGTCTATCTCGGATTCTTCTTCGTCGACCCGATTCTGAGTCACGCCACCGCGAAACTGTGGCTCCTCGACCTTCTCGCCGCTGCAATATTCCTCGTATTATATTGCGGATTATTCCTCATCGAGTGCCCGTGGGCTCTCGTTCACATCGGCGGCATGCTGTTGCTTGGCGTTTTGTACATGCCCATCAATGGAGGCGCCTGCACGTTCTTCATTTTCGCCGCCGCCATGCTTCCCTTCTGCGTTGAAACCCAAATCGCGACGGCCATCGGCTTGATCGCGATTGGAGGCATTGGGGCCGTCGAAGGGGTGCTGCTGCACATCAACGGCTGGGAACTGTTTTATACCGCGCTTTTCCCCATAATCATTGGCGCGGGAAATATGTTCTTTGCCGAGCGCAACCGCATGAACCGCAGGCTGCGCAAGGCGAACGAAGAAATCGAGCAACTCGCCAAAGTCGCTGAACGCGAACGCATCGCGCGCGACCTGCACGACGTGCTCGGACATACGCTCTCGATGATCACGCTGAAGTCGGAACTCGCGAGCAAACTCATCGACCGCGATCCGGCAGGCGCCGGAAAAGAAATCCGCGAAGTCGAACAGATTTCGCGCCAGGCCCTGTCCGATGTGCGCGACGCGATCCGCGGCTATCGAACCAAAGGCCTCTCCGCCGAACTCGCGCAGGCCAAAACCACGCTGGAAACTGCAGGCCTGACTGTGCAATGCGACGCCGCATCCACGGTAAAGCTCCCCGCCCTGCAGGAGAGCGTACTCTCACTGGCCGTGCGGGAAGGCGTGACCAACGTCGTGCGCCACGCCCACGCCCGCACCTGCCGCTTGCGCCTCGAGCAGTACAACGGCACCTGCCGCCTCGAGATTCAAGACGACGGCTTCGGTTCTTCGAGTGACGAAGGCAACGGCTTGCGCGGCATGCGCGAGCGCGTGGAAATGCTGGGCGGCACGCTGCTGCGCGAAACCCAGTCCGGGACCAAACTGACAATTACCGTGCCCACAAAAGACGTTCCCATAGAAAACGAAGACCGCGCTGACTAGCTTCCATGATGAATCCCGTCGTCAAAGAAGACCGCAAGACCATCCGCGTGGTGCTGGCCGAGGATCAAGGCATGGTACTCGGTGCGCTGGCCGCGCTGCTCGAAATCGAGGGCGACATTTCCGTGATCGCACAGGCGCGTAACGGCAACGAGGCCCTCGAAGCCGTCCTTGCCCACAAGCCCGACGTCTTCATCACCGATATCGAAATGCCGCACATGACCGGCCTCGACGTTGCGGCGGAATTGAAACGCCGCCGCACTGGGACCCGCGTAGTCATCGTTACGACTTTCGCCCGCACCGGATACCTGCGCCGCGCCCTCGAAGCCGGAGCCTCCGGCTATCTTCTCAAGGACATGCGCGCCGAAGAACTCGCCGATGCCGTCCGCCGAGTCCATCAGGGACTGCGCGTCATCCATCCCGAACTCGCCACCGAAGCCTGGGGAGAAATGGATCCGCTCACTGACCGCGAACGGCAAGTTTTGCGCCTTGCAGGGGAAGGCATGGCCAGCGGTGACATCGCCAACGAACTCGGTCTCTCCGACGGCACGGTGCGAAACTATCTCTCCGAAGCTATCAGCAAATTAGGGGCAAGTAACCGCGTCGAAGCCGCGAGAATCGCGCGGACCAAAGGATGGTTGTAGTCACTGCGTTCACGCCGCAACTCGTTCGATGCCCGCTTCCTGCTTCTTCACCGTCTTATACGCCCAGGCCATGCGCGGGGTGTTGTGAGCGATGCCGATGTGGCCTTGCGGATCGATGACGATGATGCCGCCGTGTCCGTTGACGCGCTGCTTGAGATAGTTCATGGCTTCCTGCGCGGCCCACTCGGGCAGGTTGCCGGCGGCGATTCGGTCGGCGGTCCACTTGGCCAGAACCAACTTCATGATGGGCTCGCCCCAACCTGTGGTGGATGCAGCGGCGCTTTGGTTGTCGGCGTAGCAGCCGCAACCGATGAGCGACGAATCGCCGAGACGCCCGGGAGCCTTGTTGAGCGTGCCTCCGGTCGATGTGGCAGCGGCGATGTTGCCGGCTTGATCGAGTGCGACCGCGCCGACCGTGTCGTGCGAGATGCTCGCATCATGAACTGATGGAGCGAAGAGGTCGTTCCCATCAAGATCCTTGCCATCTCGTGATGCGTCGCGTTGCGCGAGTTCGGCCTGATACCTGCGCAGGTTCTCGACTTCGCGCGGGATGATGAGGTCTTCGTTCTGGCAGAGCGCGATGCCGTGTTCGGCGGCGAACCGTTCCGCGCCTTCAGCGACGAAGTAAACATGCGGGCTCTCGCTTAGGATCTTGCGCGCAGCACGCACCGGATTGCGCAGGCGCTCGACACAGCCCACGCCCCCGGCGCGAAGGGTCGAGCCGTCCATGATGAGGGCGTCGAGCTGGACTTTGCCATCACGGTTGAGAAAGCTGCCGCGGCCGGCGTCGAAGGTCTCGTCTTCTTCCATGATGACGACGGCTTCTTCGACGGCGTCGAGTGACGAGCCTCCGCGCTCGAGCACGCGCCATCCCGCAGCGAGGGCGCTCGAGACGCCACGCAGGTGGGCATCGACCATGTCATCGGGCATGGCCCAAGCGCCGCCGTGAACGACGAGAAGGGGATCAGTCGGCAAGAGTTTGTCCCTGAGAGTTGATCGTGCGACCCGATAGTCTAGCAGAGGGCCGGGCACTCTCCGCCTAGGTAACGCCAGCAAGTCAAAAGCCCAGATCGGCGTACACGAAGTGAGGGCGCTTATACAATGGCGGGTATGGGGATTCCGTTCGCCGAGCATTGTGCGCGGGTGCAGGAGCATATCGAGAAGCGTTATGGGATTCGGGTGGTGACGCGGGATATTCCGGATCCGCTGACCGGGGATTTGAATGGGGCGGAGATTCATGTCGACTTTGCGCTGACTTCGGAGCAGCGGCTGTTTTTGCTGGGACATTTGTTTGGGCATACGGTGCAGTGGAATACGGAGCCGGAGGCGTTTTTGATTGGGCAGAATTACCGGCCTCCAGTGGATGAGAAATTGTTTCCGGCGGTGCTGGCGTATGAGGGCGAGGCGGCTTGTTATGGGCTGGCACTGATGCATGAGATTGGGATCACGGATACGAATGTCGACCAGTGGTTTTCGAACTACACGGCTTGCGATCAGGCGTATCTTTTGCATTTTTATCGGACGGGGGATAAGGGGGAGTTTCGGCAGTTTTGGCGGGAGCATGCAGCGGTGGTTCGGCCTAAGGAGATTCCGAAATTTGTCGCGAAGAAGAGAGTCTTTCGGATGGATGGCGTGGTGATTTAGGGCAGTCGTCGGTTACGGGAACGGAGATCAAAGTCCCCACGTCTGGCAAAAACGGCCAGACATGGGGCACCCATCCAGATTCGACCGATAATTTTCGTGGTGTGGACTCTGAGTGCGTTGTCGAGCTGCGCTCGACTGGACAGCCGAGGGCGGCTGTCCCTACATGTTCTTCTCTCATATCATTGCTATTTTAGTTTTCTTAGGTTCGCGACGGCTGGGCGCGATCGCCGACTGCTCGCGCTACTGCGAGTTGCGGCGGGATTGGGCTTGGAGGGCGTTGGTTTGGCGGATTAGGTCGGCGCGGTCCATTTCTCGATATTGTTTCGGCAGGAGACTTTTGCTGGTGCATTCCAGGACTGCTACCAAGTTTTGCAGGTCGATTTCTGTCGGGTAGTACGGGGGGATGAAGTCGTCGATGGCGGCTTCCAGATCTTGCGCGTCAATGGTTGTCTTATTTTGCAGACTGCTGCGCATGTGACTTCTTACTAAGACTGCTTCGATGTCTGCGCCGGAGAGAGCGCCGGCGCGATCCAGGAAAAACTTTTCGATATCTTCCGGGAACGCTTTCATTCCAATTTTTCTTTGCATGGCGCGGAGGAGCGCCAGACGCTCTTCGGGCGTGTCGGGATAGAAGAGGGCGATGTGCTCTTCGGCGCGTCCCTGACGCTTGAGATCGACGGGGAGAAGATCGGGGCGGCAGGTCAGGAGAAACCAGATCACTTTGCCGCGATATTCGGTGTTGCCCATGAATTGCGCAATCTGGGCGAAGACGCGGTTGCCGACTCCGCTGTCGCCGGAACTGGAGCGGTCGCCGAGCTGGGCATCGGCTTCGTCGACGATGACGGCGATGGGGCTCATGGCTTTGAGCAGAGTGAGGACGCGTTCGAGATTGCCTTCGGTGACTCCCTGCCACATGCTGCGGAAATTTTTGAGGGTGACGGCGGGGATGCCGACTTCTCCGGCGAAGCAGGTGGTGATGAAAGTTTTTCCGGTGCCGACCGGGCCGCAGATGACGTAGCCCATGGGAAGCACATCGGTGTTTCCGGCGCGGATGGCGCAGGCGGTGTCCTGGAGTTTGCGTTTGGCTTGATCGTTACCGGCGACGAAGGAGAGATCGAAGCGGCTCTGGACGAATTCGAGGAGGCCTCCGGATTCGGATTCGATCAAATCTTTTTTTCTTTGCGACAAAACTTTGAGCGTTAGCGGCTGACGATTTTCTATGGCATGCGAAATCATGCCCTGGAGTTGGACGCGCTTGAGTCCGGCACCAAGTTTGGCGAGGGTTTCGTCGGTGACTTCGGAGCCCGCGGGGAGTTCGCGCGACTTAAGTTGGGCGCGAATGAATTCGAGGCGGTCGTTGTAATCGGGGAGCGGGATGCCGATGCTGGCGACACCGGGATGCTGCACGATCCCCTGATTGAGCTCGATTTGATTTTCGGAGATGAGGCAGATGGTGACGTCCGCGTTGAGGAAGGCGGCGTTGCGGGCCCAGCGTTTAAGGATGACGAGCGAGTTGCGGTCTTCGGCGGACATGCTGGAGACGTCGCCGGCGGGCGCGATGGTCTCGGCGAAGTCGATGACGAGAGCGATTTTCTTGCCGTCGGCGATGCGGAGGCGGAGGTAGTTGTCGAGCAGGTTGAGGACGGCGTCAGGATTGCGCGGGAGTCCGCCTTGCGCGTACGTGGTGCCGTGAAAGCTGTCGTAGCCTTCGAGGGCGCGGCGAAAATCGGATTGCGTGGCGGGCGTGCCGAAGGCGAGGCCTCCGCGATCGTAGTGGAGGACGAGGTCACGCTGGCCGAAGAGAGAGCGGGAGAAAAAATCGTCGAGGGAGACGAAGGTGATGGTGCCGTCGTCTTTTTGGTTCGACGCCGCACGGCTCGGGACGAGGTCGCGGACGTTGCCGTAGAGGACGAACGTGGCGAAGGAGCGCGAATAATATTTTTCGGAAAGCTCGCGGGCCCAGGGCGGAAGGGCGTCGAGGTATTTGTCGTTGATGGCGCGAGCGAGGCTGGTGGGAGAAGTGGACATCAGCTTGGGATTCTCGTGCGTGCTGGGCCAGACGAGGTTGAGTTGTCGTCGAGCGACATGAGTCCGTTGAGGTCGGGAGATAAGTCACTGAAGATTGTTTCGACTTGCTGGACAGTCTGCTCGGTTTGCTCGACGTCGTGGACGAGGCTGTCGAGGCGGTCGCTGACTTGTTGCGGGTCGCGCATGGTGACGGACTGATCGCGGACCAGCATGAGAACGTCTTCGACGGCGGAGCATTGGGCGTCGACGACTTTGCGGTTCTCAGAAATTTTGTCGAACTTTTCGAGGCGCTTGTTGAGGATTTCGATACGCTTCTGATTGATTTCCTTTACTCGCGGCGGATCGGTGGCCAGTGCTTTTTGGAGCGAGGCGATTTCGCGCTTGATTTCGTCCTGACCAGTGCTCTTCATGTATTGCTGTTGCTGCGCGGCGGCCGAAAGGAGACGGGCGTATCCGGTGAGCAGGCCTTGCAGGCTGGTGTCGATCTGCTGCAGGAAAATTTGCGACTGGGAGGAGAGCTGCGCGAAGTTGCTGCGGATGGAGCCGCATATCTGGGCGCAGTGGATGTAGCGGCTCTGCATTTCGGGCGAGAGGTTCTGCAGCATCTCGCTTAGTTTTTGCTGGTGTTTTAGTTGCTCTTCGGCCAGAGCCCACGAACGGACCAGGCGGCGGAAGCGCGAGCTTTGCGGGACTAGCGAGAGGTACATCAGTTCGAGCCCGGCGGCGAGGAGGATGGGCAGCGCTGTGCCGCTGACGAGGGCAAAGACGGCGGCGCCGCCGAGGGCGATCCAGTTGTACTGCCAGTGGAAGGCGGCTTTCAGGTAATTGGTGGGGTCGCTTTCAGGAACGGCGGTCGGTGGAGTCGGATCTTGAGAGTCGCCGAGGGGCATTTAGAGTTTGCGGTTTCAGACGTCCCATCCGGGACGCGGTTCGTTTGTTGTATCATTCCCGGCGCTGAAGCGCCGGGCTATTTTCAAAAGCCGCTCTGCGGCTAAAGCCCGATCAAGTCTAAACTTCCTGACGCGGCCCTAAAGGGTCCGCTCTTCCACGTCACTTCCGGCAGCACTTTCGCCCCCGGCTCCACATTCTTTCATTACACGCTTACTCGCACCTGGCCGTTGCCGGGGGCTTTGCGCAGGCGGCTCAGGACGTAGTTTTGCAGGTCGTGAAATTCGTTGCGCTGCTTTAGCCCTAAGTCGCGCGGGCGGTCGAAGGGGACCTGCACGTCTTCGACGATGGTGCCCGGGTGCGCGCTCATAATAAAGATGCGGTCGGCCAGGTAGATCGCTTCCTCCACATCGTGCGTCACAAAAAGAATCGTGCTGGCGGTTTCGTCCCAGACTTTAAGCAGGAGTTGCTGCATCTCGCTGCGCGTTTGCGCGTCGAGCGCGCCGAAGGGCTCGTCCATGAGAATGACGGATGGACGAAGCGCCAGGGTGCGCGCGATGGCGACGCGCTGCTGCATACCTCCTGAAAGCGTTTCGGGATAGGCATTTTCAAAACCACTGATCCCGATGGCCTGGACCAGCTGCGCGACCGTTTCTTTGCGCTTGTCTTCGGGGACGCCGTTGATCTTGAGGCCGTAGGCTATGTTACCAGCGACGGTGAGCCAAGGGAACGAAGTGTATTTCTGAAAGACCATGCCGCGATCTTTGCCGGGGCCAGCCACGGGCGCTTCGTTCACGAGGATGTCGCCGGTGTCGGCGCGGTCGAGGCCGGCGATGAGACGAAGGAGGGTGGATTTGCCGCAGCCGGAGGGGCCGAGGAGGACACGGAATTCTCCGATGTCGCGGCCGGCGGGAGAGAAGGCGTCTTCGATTTCGAAGTTGATGTTTTCGAGAGCGTGGATGGGCTCGGCGTTGGCCGCCGGGAAAGTGCGGCTAACGTTGCGGACGGTGATCTTGGATTTTTTATGGTCCATATTGTCTGCCCGCAGAGATTATTGCGATCTGGCAATTACGTTAAGAACAACGCGCAGAAGAAAAAATGCTCCCGCAATTCTAAAAATGACAGACATAATCTTCGTATTTCGTGCTCGCCATTCTGGAGTCGGTGGAGGATTGAAGTTGGGATGGCGTTCACGAAGACGAGTAGTCCAGGCATTGTAGCGAATGGACAGCGGGGCAGCCCACAAGATCAGGACCAACCCCAGGAGAGTAAAGCCGATGTTCACGACGATGTCCGGACGTAAGCTCATGTCGCTACTCCTTACCAGTTACTTCAGATAATCCCCAGTGTTCATCGCTAGTGGCTCGTGTTGATGAGGTAGCGCGGCGCGGGAGACCCCTTGCCCCGCTGGTAAAAACGCGGGGCTTCGGGATGGCGCACTTGGTCTGGAATCGCATAGTCGTTTTAATCTCAGCAACGTTGCTACGCCTCGCTCTTTTGGGCTGCGTGTTTTGTGGCTTTCAAATGTGCGGTTGCGGTGGGGACTGCGGCACCGCCGCCCGAGAAAGTTCCCGCGGCTTTGCGCCAGGGGAACAGCAGGCCTTCGAGGAATGTCAGTAAAAATCGGAATAAGAATGCGGCTATGCCGATGGCGATGATGCCCGCATAGACGCGGTCGAAGTCGAGAACCTTGCGGGCGGCTTCGACCATGTAGCCGACGCCTTTGCGGGCGTTGAGCATCTCGGCGAGGATGACGTAGGTCCAGCCGATGTCGTAGAGAATTCGGAAGGAAGAAAAGATTGCCGGGAACGACGCGCGAAATAATAGCCACAAGGCTTGGCGTTGATTCGCGCCCAGCGTGTAAGCGGTTTCGAGCAGGGCGTTGTCGACGCGGTTGACTTCTTCGACGACGACGGCGAGGAGATAGAAAAACATTCCGAACCAGAGGAAAGCGATCTTTTCGGTTTCATCGATGCCGAACAGCGCGATGAAGGCGGGAAGAAACGCAGTCAGCGGCATGGCGCGCATGGGCGCGGCGACGGGGTTGATGAGTTCGAAGAGCCAGCGGTAACTCGACATCAGGATGCCGAGCGGGATGGCGACCACGGCGCACCAGAAGAAGGCTTGCGCGATGCGCCACCAGCTCATAAAGACATTCCCGAGCAGGTCGTAGTCAGTCCAGAGCATGCCGAAGGCGTGGATTACGCCCAGCGGGCGTGGGAAGAGCGACACGTGCGGGCCTTGCCAGTAGGGGATGAGGATCCAGAGGAGGATGATCGTGCCCCATGTGATGACCGGGGATGCCCAGCGTACCCAGGGCTGGACTTCTTGACGGATTGTGAGCCAGTTGGACATTGGGAGCGGGGGCTACGCCCCAGATCATTTTTGGCAGCCCTTGACGCGGCCCTTAAGGGCCGCTCTTCCACGGTGCTGCAAACGCTCAACGACGTCGCTAGCTTGACGGATTGGCATAGACTTTGATGTCGGTGCGGCGATTTTTTTCACGGCCCTCGGGAGTTGCGTTGGTATCGAGGGGTTTGTCGGGGCCGTTGCCGGCGGTGCGGAGGCGGGCGGCGGGGAATCCGTATTTTTCCATCAGGTAGTCTTTCACGGCGTCGGCGCGGGCGTGCGAGAGCTGGATGTTCAAGGCTCGCGAACCGGTAGAGTCAGTGTTCCCCTCGATATCGACGACGGTGTTTTCGTAGGCGCGCATGGTGCCGGCGAGTTCGTCGACGATGGCGCGCGAGTCCATGCTCATTTGGGAGGAGTTGGGATCGAAGAAGATGGACCGGTGCTGGGTGGCGATGGGCGTGGCGCCGGCAGCGGGTTGCTTATATTCAATGGGCGCCTCGCTCGAAGCCATGGAGAAATTGTCGGAAAGTTTTTCAATGTAGCGGCGATCAAGGCTGTCTTCGGGATTGTAAGTGTGATTGATGACGCGGAGGTCGCGATACATGTCCTGGGCCATGCTGACGATGTTGTCGTAGTCGGCGTTGGATCCGGCGGTGCCCATGAAAGAGCGGTTGTCGGCGTAGTCGGCGAGTTTGACGCCGCCCAGCATGGTTTTTGCCAGGTCGGAGGGAATGTTGAAATCTTTTACGGTGCCGATAAGGTTGTAGGCGCGGTCAGGTTGCGTTTTGATGAACTCGACGCCTTCGAGCCAGCCCTGGGCGAATTTCAGAACGGTCTGAGGATGCTGGGCCGAGAAGTCGTCGCTGACAACCAGGATGTCGGCGATCAAACGGTTGGCGATTCGGGTGTCGTAGATTTTTTTGGAGCCGGGGCGCTTGGAAACGGCGTCGCTCATGTCAGGGTCCCAGGCAACGGCCGCGTCGACTTTATCCTGGGCGAATAAAGTGGCGGGCTCGATGCCATCTTTGGTGTGGACGGCTTTGTTGAAAATCTCGTTCCGCTGCTCGGTACTGAGGCCGGAGGTTTTCAGGCCGTTATAAAGAAGGAAATGCGAGGGGGTGTAGGGAGCAAAGGCGACGGTTTTGCCGGCCAGATCCTCGATGCTGTTGATGCCCTGCTTGCCAATGACGCCGTCGGCGCCGCGCGACCAGTCGACCATGAGGAAGGCGTGCGAGCCGAAGCCTTTGTCTTTGAACTGCGCGTAGTCCTTGGCGTAGACGTCGGCGGTGGTGAGCATGACGTCGACGTTGCCGGTGGCGAGGGCGGCGGCGCCTTCGGTCCAGTCGTCGATGATTTTAAAAGATACTTTCAGGCCCTTCTTGCCGAAGATGGAGTCAGGCTGGGTGTCGAGGCCGCCGTTGGCGACCAGGCCGGCGGCGCATCCGACCCAAACGTTGATGCGGACGCGGACTTCGGGGTCGGAGCTGCTAGCTGATGCGGGGATGAGCAAGGGTTTGGAGGCGTCGACGGCTTCGCCGGTTTTTACGGCGGATTTACTGCCGGGCATCATGCTGGCGAAGTCGACGATGCCGTAACGATTGAGGCTGTAGCCGACGATGGCTACGCCGATGAGGAATATGAGGACCCAACCACCGCGTTCGATTTTGACTGCCATTTTCTCCTCCCCTTTTGTTCAGGGCCGCCCTCAGCGGCTAAGGCCGCGTCCGTTGCGGTTTTTGGCGGCACGGCCTAAGCCGTGCCCTTCCCGTTTGTTCCGATTTACGAGGTGCGTTGCGGTTCTTTGGCTGCGATTGTCTTTTCGGCGGCGCCTGATGCGGCTTCTGGCGACGCCAAGCCCATTTCGATTTTGAATTGCTTTACCAGTTCGCTGGCTTGCAGCTTTTCGGCGTCGTCGTCGATTTTTACTTTTTGCTGGTCGACGTTGCTCATGGCCATATCCATGCGGGCTTCGTTGACGGCGGTGGTCTCTTCGATCTTGCGAACCATTTCGTCGTGGGTCTGGCTGATGCCGGCGACCTCGAATTGCTCCATGGCGTCGGCGACTTTTTTCTGCCACTGAGAGCGGCGATAGTCGGCGATGGCGTTGAGCGCTTCCTGCGTCTTGCGATCTTTCTCGCGCATGAAAGCCTGCTTCACGGCCATGGCTTTATCGAAGGCGGCGCGAGCGGTGGTGAGCTGGCCTTGATTGCGGGCGAACGCGCCTTTGAGTTGCTCGAGTTGCGTGGCATAGGCGCCAGCGATGTCGTCGCGACCAGCCTGGATGGCGGCCTTGATCTTGGCGGTGAGGTTGGCCATGTCGGTCTTGTACTTGGCCTCTTCTTTTTCGAGGAGCGTGACATTTGCCTTGACCATGGCGATGCTTTCGTTCATGCGCGGAACCTGATCGTTCATGTCGCGGATGTTCTGCTGGAGGATGAGCTCAGGGTCTTCGGCGACGGAGATGAAGAAACCGAAGAAGGAACGAATCATTCGAGAAAATCGATTCCACATAAAATGCCTCCTCGATCAGAAATCTCGAGCAACGTTCAGGAACGTTGCGTGGCTTTCGGTTGGGGCGGCGGAGCGCTCACGTCGCCCGTGGTTATGGGATTTTCGGTGACGAAATATCCGACGGCTTCGGCGATCTTCTTTTCTTCCTGCTGTTTCTTGAGACGCCAACTGGTGAAGCGCTCTTTTTCGCGGCTTACGGAGTCGTTGTTGGACTGAATTTTGGCGCGCTGCTCGGTGACGTATTTGTCGATCTGCGCCTGGAGATCGGCGTTCTCTTTACTTTTGCGGCCTTCGAGTTCTTCGACGGCGCGCTGCTGGACGCGCTCGTAGGTATCGAGGGCGCGGTCGCGGCGGACGGCGTCCTGGATAACGTCTTTGACGTCGACCCCGGCGGCGTCGAGGGCGACCAGGACGGAGGATTTTTTTACATCCGACGGAAGATTGCGGATGTGCTCGCTTTCGAGCATCTGGGAAACTTTGAGGATGGAATATCCCTTGGACGCGGGAGGGATTTCGGCGGCCTGGTAGATCTGATCGAAAGACGTAGGATCAGAGACGGGGGTCGTGAATTGCGGCTCGTGGGGAATTGTCGCAGCGATTTCGGCTACGCTTTGGGCGGCCGACTTTGGCCTGGCCGAGGACGTGGACGCAGCGGTTGCATTCGCGGGGGCCTGCGGATTGGGGCCATCGTCGATGGAAACGATGTAGTTGTACCACTTCTTCGACATTTTTGGCCTCCTTACTGCGCAGGCGCTGGCGGGGACAGGAGAATCGCGCAGATCGCGCAATTCTGTGACCCTGAAAGGTAATTCCCTGCTCCGGGGTTGTCAATCGACTTCATCGACATCCGAACCGATGCGTTCCCCCGCGTGTTCGTCCACAGAGGGCAGCTTTTTTTCAGGGTCCACATTCCGTTGCCAACGTCACTACTGTAATCAAGAGATGCGGTCTGAGCAATTCAGCTAAAATGGGCATCCTTACTGTTCAAAATGAACGTTTCTTTTGAACGGCGGGAATTTGGAATGGGCGCGGAGTCGAGCTTGCGCTCGACGGACAGCCGAGGGCGGCTGTCCCTACATAAAATCCTGAGACGAGAAAGGCGGACTGTGCCTGCCGACGACCTTGCATCGCTGCTGAGCCGAGTAGTGGAGACCAAAGCCGAGTACGACGTACGCCTGCTGGCTCAACAACTGGGAACGAACTACCGCTCGCTGATGTACTGGCTGCGTGGAGAGCGCCACGTACCGGCGCATTTGTTGCCCCGAATGTGCGTGCTGCTCGATAACTATGAGGCCCTGGACGAGTTGGAGAGCCAGGCGGGACGGGTCGCGTTCAAACTGCCCGAGCCCGATACTTCTCTGGAAAAACAACTGGTCGCGGTTTCGAATCTGATCAAGGAAGTTGGGGAAGCGCTGGAGAGCGTGGGGGAGACGCTGGCCGACGGAGTGGTCGAAGAGAGTGAGTTACGGACAACGATTCCGAAGCTGGAGTCGGTGATCCGGGAATGCGCATCGCTGAAGTATCTGCTGGAAGACCTGTCGCGGAAGAGAAAAAAGAAGAAGACAAGATGAGGCTTGCTGGGGGCTGTCTTGTAATACAGCCGGGGAATCGAGCGGCAGGCAGAACAAAGATGGAGGCGGGACGGTCGTGAGGGCTAATGCCGACGACTTAGACTGCCAGACGCTGACCCATGACCGTCCCGAAATCGAACCACCGGGCAAAAGGAGGTTCGTAGGGGCTATGCAGTAACATTTATACAAAGGAGCGGAAAAAGAACAATACAGCGAATCCTTTAGATCAATCGGGGCGGCGTGGTAGTTGCGTGGGCCGCACTTACCAGATTCTCTTGATGGTACTCGATCAAGGGATGTGGCGTAATCGCGAAAGTCGACTCAGTTCTTTGCAGCAAGCCGAGGGAACAAGATTCCCAGGGTAAAAGCTGAATCGGGATCGAGGCACGCGATGCGCTACTTGAAACGAGCAGTTGAAGCATGGCCTTATTTTTTTATGATTACCTCGTTGACCGGCCTGCTTTATATCGGGTTGAGTGCCGCGTTGCATGGTACTCGGTAGAGGTGATCTCCCGACAAATTGAAGCTGGCTCGGAGCTCCCTGGTTACCTCGCCCTCCTGTAGCGCTGGGGCTCCCTGGCCCAGGGGCGAAGACTCCTCCGACTTCAGTGGTCCTTATCTCTGGCGATCGATCCATCGGCGATATTTCGCCCAACGATCCTCTGATCAGCGATCCCCTCAGGCGACGTGAACGATGCCGTTGCGGACGGCGTAAAGGGTGAGATCGACGACGGAGTGGAGGTCGAGCTTGCGCATGAGATTGGTGCGGTGAGTTTCTGCGGTCTTGACGCTGAGATTCAAGGTGGTCGCGACTTCCTTGGTGGTCTTGCCTTCGGCGAGCAACTGAATCACTTCGCGCTCGCGCGGGGTAAGGACGCTGCGCGCGAGTTGGTCTGCGTCGGACGGGCCGGGATGGAGATATCCCTCAAGCACGAGTTGCGCGACTTTGGTGGTGAAAAAAGTGCGGCGGAACTGCAAGGCCTCGACGGCGGAGATGAGATCGCGACCAGCATCGGACTTGAGCAGAAAACCGCGAGCGCCGGCGGCGAGGACTTCGCGCACGACTTGTTCGGAGTCGTGCATCGTGAGGATGAGGACGCGCGTGGTGGGGGCGACGGCTAGAATTTGCCGGGTTGCGTCGAGGCCGTTGAGGCTGGGCATGCCGATATCGAGCAAGGCGACGTCAGGCTTGAGGCGAGCGACGGAACTGACGGCATCGCGGCCATTGGATTCTTCTGCAATCACTTCCCAGCCGGGATGAGCTTCGAGCAGGGCACGGATACCGCGTCGAGCAACTTCGTGATCGTCGGCGATCAGGATTCGCAGCACAATTCACCTCCGCAGATTGGGGGATATCCCGAGGGAAAGCTTTACCTAAAATGCCGTAATGGTTTCGGACGGAACTGAGGTAGCACAAATCGTGCCAAACGCTTAATTAGTTGCTCAGCAACAGTTTCGGCCTGGGTCGCATGCGTTCAGTATGTAAGTCTTGCGGGCTGCAGCCGCCGAATCTACGCGGCCTAAATTCAGCTTGCATGTGTGTATACGGGTTTCAACCACAGGGGGTCGATAAGGTGTTTGCTGTAGTTCCTGCGGAATCATGCAGCATGTACCTGTTCTGCGGCGTGGCGAAATGTAGGGATGCAGTTTGCGCGGAGGGAACGGACTGCATCGAAGGAGGGACCTGATTCGAAGGAGTGAGAGTTATTGAGAATTGTGAGAACGAGGAATGACTCGCAAAAGGAGAAAGGCTTCATGCGCTCAGTCATGATTTGTCGATGCGGCTTGGTAGTGGCGATCCTGTCGGGGTTGGTCGCGCCGGTGATGGGACAGCAGCAGAGTGCAACGCCTCCCGGACAAACGGATTCGGCCGCGCGGCAGCCTTCTGGGAACGATATGCCGATGGGGCCGCCGCGGAGTTCGCCCCCGCCGCAGACGACGCAGGGACAAACTACTCGAGACCAGACTACCCCGGCGAAGAGCGCTTCCGGCGCGCAGGACACGGGCAATGTTGACCAGGGTTCGTTTGTTTTCAAAAAGCAAGTCGAGGAAGTGGTGTTGCACGCGACGGTGGTGGACGACGACCAGCGGCTGGTGGCGCATCTTGATCGAAGCGCTTTTTCAGTCTTTGAAGATGGGCGGCCGCAGACGATCACGTCGTTTCGGCGGGAAGACGTGCCGGTGGAGATTGGAGTTGTGATCGACAATTCCGGCTCGATGCGCGACAAGCGGGAGAAAGTGAACGAGGCGGTGTTGAATCTGATTCGCGCGAGCAATCCCAGCGATGAAGTGTTCGTGGTGAACTTTAGCGCGAAATCGTATCTCGATCAGGACTTCACCTCCGACATTCACCTGCTGGAGCGGGCACTGCACCAGACGACGATGCAGGGCAGCACGGCGCTTTATGACGCAGTGGTGGCATCGGCGAGACATCTGGAGAGCAACTCGCGGCTGGAGAAGAAAGTCCTTTTACTAATAACCGACGGGCAAGACAACATGAGCGAGGAAACGCTGCAGGAGGCGACACGGGAGCTACAGAGACCGAACGGTCCGGTGCTGTATGCGATCGGCTTAACGGGCGGGGAGATGCAGGCACAAGGGCGGGACGCGCTCGAGGAACTGGCCAGGGCTACGGGAGGCGCGGCATTTTTCCCGGCGGGCCTGGATCAGGTGGAAGATGTAACGCGATCGCTGGCGCACGACATTCGCAATCAATACATCATCGCGTACCGGCCGCAGGATGCAGATATGGGCGCGGGGTACCATCCGATTCAGGTAGAAGCGCGGGAGGCGGGGTTCGGCAAACTGACGGTGCGGACACGAAGCGGCGTTTACACAGGTGAATCCGTGCGCTGAAGCGTGGGTGCGGATTTAGGGACGTGATCGGCGCCATCGGGCGGCATTTCGATCTGAATGATCTTGTTCTTGATGGCGTAGACCACGAGATCACGAATGGAATGCAGACTGAGTTTGCGCATGATGTTGCTGCGGTGAGTTTCGACGGTTTTGGTGCTCAGGTTGAGAAATGAAGCGGCTTCTTTCGAACTGCGGCCTTCGGCGAGGAGCTGCGTGATTTCGCGCTCGCGGGCCGTGAGGGTGGGCAAGGTCGGCGGCTGGCTGTGGGAGATAGCGTGACCTTTTTCGAGGAATCCGGCTAGCAGCAATTCGTTGACGCGGGGAGTGAAGAACATGCGCTTGCTCTCGAGGGCCTCGATGGCGGAGACCAGGTCGCGGGCAGCGTCAGATTTGAGGACGAAGCCTCGAGCGCCGGCGTCGAGCGCTTCCCGAATAACCTGATCGGCATCGGTGACGGTGAGGACGATCACTTTGAAGCTGGGATCGAGCTGCAGGAGCCGGCGAGTCGCGTCGAGACCGTTGAGGTTGGGCATGCCGATGTCGACGATGACGACATCGGGCTTGAGTTCCTTGGCTTTTTCCACGGCTTCGCGGCCGTCGATGGCTTCGCCGCAAACTTCCCAGCCTTCGTGACGCTGGAGAAGCGCGGATAAACCGCGACGGACGATTTCGTGATCATCGGCGAGCAAGATTCGCAGTTTCATTGCAACTGCTCCTTTATCGAACAAATCAGCTGTCAAACAAAGCTCAAGCCCTTGCCCCCCTCAAATTTTAGATGCCGGATCGGGGCGCGTCATGGCGGTGAAAATTTTGTGCTGGCTGACGACTTCGATTGCGTCCAGCAGATCTCTCGCCGCGTTCGATTTCACGACATATCCCTTGGCGCCGGCACCCAGAGCTTCGCGCATCATCTGCGGCGAATCGTGCTGAGTAACGAAAAGCACCTCGAGGCCGGGCGAGTTCTGGCGGACGAGGCGGCAAACTTCGAGGCCGTTCATCTTCGGCATGGTGATATCTAGGACGATCACATCCGGTTGCAGGCTTTCGACTTTCTCGATCGCTTCCAAGCCATTGGATGCTTCTCCGACAACCTCCCAACCAGGCTTGCGTTGAAGAACAGTTCTGAGTCCCTCCCTGACGATGGGGTGATCATCGACGAGTAAGATCCGGGTTGTCATCGTGGCGATTTCTCAGCTCCCGGAAAACGGCGGGCGTGTCATTCGGAATCCAGCCCTCCGGGCACGCCAACGTCGGGCTAAGATTAGCAGGCGCCGCAGGGCGAACCGAATACAGGGAATCCTGTATTGTGCGGAGATGATTGCCGCACGCGGCAGAGAGAATCTTATCCGCTGGCCGGCAACATTTTCGGGAAATAGGTCTGTTGGTGCAAGAGCGCCTGCACCGCTTCGACGATGGAGCCAACGTCAGACTTGGCGCAGGCGCCGCGAATTCCGGCTTCCTGGGCCGCAGCCGCCAACTGTCGGTTCAGATGCACGGTAACCATGAGGATCGGAATGTTTGGCCACTGGCGGGCGATGGCGCGGGCAACGTCGAGGCCGTTCAGGTCGGGCATCTGAAAGTCCAGCAGGATCAAATCGGGCGGAGATTGCTGAACCCGGTTGAGAGCTTCGCCGCCGGTGCGAGCCTCGGCGCAGACCTCCCACGAACTCTGTTGTTCGAGGATCGCGCGAAGATAGTGCCGGACCGCCGGGTTGTCATCGACTACAAGAATTCGGACCAAGGGGGATTCTGCCTTCCTTGTTGGTTCCAGCACTTTTCATAGGAGCGGCTGGGTCAACGCCTGATCGGGCGCGAGCGCGTGACTTGATCTCACCATAGTGTTTTCGGGGAGACAGGAACATCCAGTGAAAGCCGTACAGCTACAGTTTCGGCGCGATATTTGTCGCTGAACAGGCAGACCGAAGTTTCTGCCGAATCGGCGGCAGGGCAACTACCAGATTCCGCTGTCACTGCCGGCGAGTTTCTGTTTGAGAACGGCGGCGGTGGCGAGGGCGGGCATGAGGCTGAGGCGCAGGCTGCTGGCGACTTGCCGGCTGACGAGGAGCTTGCGCAGTTCGGCGGCGTAGAGTTGTGCCGATTGCGGAAGGATGGGAATGCGGAGGAAATCTCTCCGGAAGCGAACTTGTTCGTTGCCGAATCGCGCGGCGGCGCTAACGAACGGAGGCACTGAGAGGGTGCGGCCGGATTCGGCAGAATATTCGACGACGATCTTCAAGTAAGTCGCCAGGCCGTCCCAGAGGCCGGTCAATTCTCCGAGAGAACGGAGGTAGTCGTAGTCGAGGGCGCCCTGCTCGATCAGGAGGGCGGCTTCCGCGATGTCGCACAGTCGGATGTAGAAGTGGCGAAACATTCTTTGGAGGGTGCTGATTACGATGCGGTCTTCGGGAGCGGGCACACGAAAAGCGTGTCCGCCGCGCTCGACGGATAGGGCGCGGGCGACGAGAGATTCGCCGAGGAATTTTTGCTCGCCCATCTGTCCGAGGCGGGCGATGTGAATCTCGACGAGCTCGGGAAGGCCGGGTACGGTGAAATTCCATTTATTGGCGAAACGGTCTCCCCAGCTGCGGTTTTCAGCGCGGGCGTGGAAGCGATCGCACAGGATGGAGCGGACGGCGCGCGGATCGGCGTCGGTGTAGAGATCGAGATCGCTGCCGAGGTCGGGCCAGTGATTGAGCGATTTGATGACGATGAGGTTCCCTGCCTGCTCGAGAGACCGGCAAATGGGCGCGAGGAACGAGACGGCATGGCCGATGCGGGCTTGTTCTTTCCCGAGCACGACGGCGAGGGAGCCGGGGGCTGCGTAGCCGGCGCGCTGCATCGCCAACTGCAGACGCGGGAATGCGCGCATCACGACGTGGTGTTGGGTGGCCAGGGATTCGAGTTCACGCCAGTCTTGATCGGTGAAGGGGGACGTGGACGAAAAAGTTTTCGCGGGCAAGCTGGCTTCATCGGAGTGCAGGGTTAGCCCGGAGAGAAGTGCAAAACACTTTGCGGAATTTGGGCCAAGGCCTGTTTTCATTTCATTGTCATTGCGAGTAGATCATTGCGACTTCAATGCGAATCGGAGGCGGCCGCCGTTTGCGTTTTGTTCCCGTCTTCATTGCAATTGCTAGCGGTGAGGCGTTCGATCGCCGTGCCTTCCTCGTAGTCGTTCCAGGTCTCGATGAGCAAAAAAGGAATTGAGTTGGGACTGTCGTAGTAGCGGCGATAGAGGGTCATGGTGTCGTCGAGGGTTTGGCCGCAGCGGTACTGCATGTGGCGGTTGAGTCCCCAGCGTGCCCGAGAATCGTCGAAACCCGGCCAGGCGGCGCCCACGACGATCTTGCCGGGATGCTGCTTCATGGTCTTATAAAAATAGTCGAGATAATCCTCGCCCCAGTTGCTGCCGTCGGGCTTCCAGCCTTCGCGTCCGGGTTGCACCCAGGCGTAGGAGCCGGCGATGGCACCGGCGAATTCGGCGGGCGGTTGATCTTCGTAGATGAGCAGCGGCGCCGACTCCCAGCCGGCGCAGTGCTGGGCGATGCGATTCCAATCGGTGTGCGCGTGCTTGGGGAAAACGAAAATCAGGGGACGATTTTCGTAGGTCAGGTAAGCGTTGCGATATGGGGCTTGCGGCCCGATGTAGCTTGTGTAGGCTTCATCGAAGGCTGACATGGCGTCGTCGGTGGCTTGCGATTCATCGTCTTCGGCTTCGTTGTAGAGAAGCGCGACGTGAAAATCATTTTCCGCCGCGACTTCCTCCAGGACGGCGAAGTTGTGATCGGAGTAAGGGAGACGGGGGCCGTTCCAGTCGACGACGAAGGCGGAGATGCCGCGCTCGCGAGCCTGATGAATCTGATTGCGGAGAACCCCGGGGTCCTGACTGGAGTAGCCGACATCCATGTGGCTGTGGTCGCCGAACCAGGGCATGTAAACAGCGAGCAGCTTCGGACTCGATGCTGGCGCCTGCGCATCCTGGCTGGCGGTGTGGCGCAGGCCGGGCGTTGCACATGCGCTGACAAATAAGAAACACGCCACGGTGAAACTGACGAACCCCTTGAGCAAGCGACTGCTCCATTTCTGATTCACTCTTTTTCTTGATTTTTTCTTGTCATTTCAGTCTTCTTGTCCAGCTTTTTGTGCGATTTTTGGATGCGGGAACGCGGACGATGGTTGGCGTTGCCCTGGGCTGGCGCGTCTTTAGAACTTCGCGACTGGCTGCAGTTGACGGATTAGCCAGCGATCGGCGCCGGGGGTCATGAGGACGACGTAGTGCATCACGACGGGCTGGTCGTAGATGAGCTTGCCGCCATCGAAGATTTGCATCTGATATTGCGCGGTGTCGTGCAGTTCCATGACGTCGCCTTCGGGTGCGTAGAAGATGGCTTCGAGATTGTGATTCTGGTTGAGATATTTCGTGACTAGTCCGGATTGGCGCTGGCTGGCGATGGTTGCATCCAGCCATTTTTTGGCCGTGCCAGTGAAGAGTCCTTGAGTAGGGCCGGCGGAGTTGGCTGCGACGGCTCGCGCGAGATTGGTCCAGGCAAAACGGTAATCGGCGAGAATGCGGCGTGCGGTGGGCTTTTCGACCCCGCGGGGCGCAGCGTGGGTGATGTCGAGTTGCACGGCGACGGAGGGACTGGCGGCGGGAGCATTGAGCGCAGACATCAGCAAGAGAGCGAGCGCGGCGAAAAATGCGGCTATGGGCGAGAACGGTCGCCTTGGCTTGTCCGTCGTTATTCTGTATGTCATTGCTTTGTAGTTCATTGCTCCGCTCCCGCGATATGGAGTTCGTTTCCCATTGCCACTCCGGAGGCCACGGAAATTACGACTGGGCCCGAACCGGTTAAACGAGCGCGGGCGACGTCTCCTTTTACGGGCGCATCGACAGTGGACGTCTCACCGGAACCGACGGCGGTGAACGTGACGATGGTTCCATCGGAGACCTGATTGCCGGCGCAATCATGGACGGGAGCCGTTTCAACCAGGATTCCGTTTGGAGTGCGAGCGCCGGTGATGCGGAGATTGCAGGGATCGGAGGCAACTTGGGCTAAGACGCGCTGCGCAGAGAGATCGCCGATGGATGCGGTGATATGCAGCGCGCCTGCGGCTTTTCCCGACGACGTGCGGAACCAGGCTACCCCGTCATGCGTGGAGACGGAACGCGAGAAGAGCGATTCCTTCGGACCGGCTGCGTGAAAGTTCACGGTGAGGGGCGCGAGAACGAGATTGCTGAAATGGTCGAAGGGAAAGGCAACGCCGCTGACGGAGTCGGGCTGATTGTCGGGCACGCGCGAGGGATGCACGAGGAAACTCAGGGTCGCGGGCTGCGCCGGATTCACGTCGAAAGAAGCGCTGCGACAAGTATCGGAGCAGAGGATGGCGAGGTATTCACCAGCGTAATGCAGGCTCGCGGCGGGGATACGGATTTCTTCGCCAAGATTGATTTCGCTTTTGCTGGAGATGCCGGGGCCGGCGAGATAGAAAGTTGCGCGGCCGCTGCCAGTCGCGGAGATCGTGATTGCTTCGCCGGCGGACGCGGAGGCGGGCAGGCGCAGTTCTTGCGCAGACGATGGCGGGGCGAGGCACGCGGCAATCAGCGCCGCGCAAGCCAGAAGCCGGGCGTCAGGAATTCTGCAGGCTATATTGGTTGACCACGACATGGAAGCTCCGTACTTGTGACGCAATGCTGCGTGGAAGCTGGACGGCGAACGGCTGCGAGCTTTGCGGGAGCAGTGCGTTGTCGACATAGCCGTCGGAAACCCAGATGACGCGACCGCTGCTGTCGGAGAAACTGGCGATGACGTGCGGGATGTTCACGGTCTGGCCACTTTGATTGAGGAGTTCTCCGCGCAGCACGGGATTACCCTGAACATCATGGTCCATTTTCTGATTCATGACGCCGATCACGGGATCGGCGGAAGCTGGCACCAGCGCGGCTTTTACGTCCATGCGGACGTTCTTCACTTTGGCGAGATCGATTCCCGGGAAGTCGATGCGATAGGGAGAAACTTCCTTGGGCAGGAGCACGTGGAGAATTTTGTCGAAGCTGTTCTCTTCGTCGATGGGGGTTGCGCCGGCGCCGACCAGAGTGGCGTTGACGTTGACGAAGGCGGGGATGGTGTCTACGTTTTCAACTTCACCCATGACGACTGTGCCCTCCGCAGAATTGACGGCGTTCATGGAAACGATGCGGACGTGGGGCGCGTCGAGGTTGTGAGCGCCCCAGGCGGCGTCACCTTGTGCGTTGCCGGCGATAAGATCCCAGCGCAGGTAAGTCACGGGGATGACTTGGGCGGGGACGGCGGGCTGCTCGGTGGGCGTCCAGAGCACCGCCCAGCCGTCTCCGGAGCGCGTGAGGTGAAACTCGCGGACGTGATCGATGGGCCCGACGGGAGTGGTCCAGCGCAGGCTGACTCGAATCTGAGCGTCATTCGAAGTTTCGTGCAGCGGCCAGAGGTCGAAGCCTTCGAGCGCTGAATAGGTTCGCAGGCTGCCAGAGGAACCTGTCCAGGATTGCGCAAAGGATTGCTCGTCTTCACTGGTGGCCAGGCCGCTGGTCCTGGCGACAACCGACAATGCCTGTTTCCAATCGCGGCGTTGCACGCCGTTGAGCAGGATAGTGAGCGCGTGCTCGGGAGTGTCGGGGCTCAAGGCGAAGCCGGGTAAAGCGCGACCGGCGGCGATGCCGACCGTGCCCCTCGCCCCTGTCGATTGAAACAGGCCGGCAGCGATGAGGATTACGGTGGCGCTGACCAGGGCGATTATGATCGTCCACTTCCTTATGTTTTTCATGCGATGTTTTTCACGCGGGGCCTTTGTTCTCGTAGTTCACGATGGCCTCTGACGCGTTCATCCTTTTTCGACCGCGCGACATTCGAAGTTCACGCGACATATTGTTTCTCGGTTTGCGGCGTCCGCAGTCGAACCTCGAGCGGGGCGCGCCGCGCGCCGGGCAGAAACAGAACCAGGAACATAGCTAACAAGCTGGAGCCGATGGGGAGCGTGCCCCAGAGGATCCCTTGCCAGGCGGGCGGGACGGCGTCCGAGGAAATTGGGTGCGCGGGCGGAACGTCGTCTTTGGACCAGGCCGTGACCGCGCCGTGATCGAAGGATTCGATCTTGCGCCAGCCCACGAAGGTGAGCAGCGGCTCGTAATAGGAATCGTGGACAAAAATGAATTTCAATCCGTAACGGTCGGCGTGGGCGAGCATGCTCCGCAGCGAGGACATACCGGCGGCACCATAAAATTTTGCGTTGGTGAGTTGCGCGGAGCCGTAGTGTGTCATCTCGGGTAACAGACGAGCGGAGTTGTAATCACCATCGACGCTGCTGGCATTGGTGTAGGTGGCGACCTTGGCAAGATCGCTGGCGAAGCCGAGGGTGAGATAGCGGTAGGCATCGTGACCGTCGCGATTGAGAAAGGCGACTACGGGATCGACGTCGACGGGCGCGGTGGGCCGGTAAGGATTGGCGTTAAGCCACCATAGAGCCATGCCGATGGTACCCACGGTAGCGAGCGACAGCGCGACCGCGGCTTTGGAAGCGAAGCGGCGGAGCAATTCGGTGGCCAGCAATCCGACGAAGGGCATAGCCATTAGCGTGGCCCAGAAGGTGAAGCGCTCGAACGTGAGAATTTCGTAGGCGCGGCCGAGCAGCCAGCGCGGCAACGGGGTGGTCCCACCCAGTCCGAAGATGAAGGTCAGCCAGAATCCGAAGAGCAAGGGGCGCAGGCGGGGATTGGAGGCGCCCCGGAGCACGACAAAGGGCAGCGCGAGAATCAGCGCCCCGTAGGGAATGAGAAAGTAATTGACGCCCGTGACGGAGTGCAGCAGGAAATTGGCGCGGCTGTCGTGCGGAATCGGAATCTGATGGATGGGATGCTGGATGAGCGCGAGCCAGTAAGGCAGGAGAATGACCGCAACTCCCCCGGCGACGGCGATTGCGAAGACGATGGCGCGAGAGATTACTCCGCGAACCGACGCGGCGACGCGCTGGTGGCGGGCGTCGATGCAGGCGATCCACAGCACCGGGCCAGCGAAGAGCACGACTCCGAATATCAGAGTGACGTGATGGGCGGCGGCGGCGGCCCAGCTGATGGCGACTCCCTTTGTCAGTGAAAGGCCCGAGGATTCTGTCATCCATTCGTAGAAATATGGCAGGGCGTTCAGATAGAGCGCCGCGGAAGCCACTGTCGCCAATTGCCCCGCTTGATAGACCAGAAACGCAAGCGACCCGAGAAAAACACTGCCGAGAGCCGCGTAGCTGGACGCGGTTTCATCCACCCAGATGCGGGCAAAGCGATAAACCCCCACTGGCAGAAGCAGGACTGCGATGAGTTGCACGAGCATGTAACCCATGTTGAGTCCGACGACGTTGGAGAACAGCGCGATCCACTGGTGAGTGAGAGGCGGATAGGTGGTTTGCGAGAAACCGGCGAACCACTTCTGATTCCAGGGATCGAACCAGTGATGCACGTAGTGCGAAGCAAAGAAAATGTGGAAGTTCGCGTCGAAGGAACTGGCAGGCAACTGCATGAACAGCAAAGGTCCATGGACGGCGAGCGCAACCAGGACGACAGCCAAGAGCGGAATTGGGCGCGAATAGGCTTCGCTGCGGATCATTCGATTAATGCCTCATGTGGTTCGAGCCATGATCGTGTGCCTCTTGATTGAGTGCGTCATTCTCGAGTGCCCCATTGCAGCGATTTTTTGATTCGGAAGAGGCCGCTAAGGTTTGCGGCGATTTTTCCCGACTCGAATTGTGGAATCGATAAGTTCCGTCTTAGGCGCGCGAAGACTATGCCAGTTGCGGTTTTCGGGGCAGCCTTGCGCCATTCGTTGGCATCTGAACGAAGCCGCAGCCAAACGCATTGCGGAGGTTACGAATGAGATTGCTGGCAGGGTGATTCCGTGAAAAGCCGACTTCCGCTCACGAGCTTTTTAATCTTTCTTTTCCTGCAATGCGCTTTCAGCCAGACGTATGAAGTGAACCAGTCTGGCAGCAAGTCCACGTCCGAACAACCAGCTGTACAACAAGCGGCTCCGCAGAGCGGATCGAACCTGGGGTGGGGATCAAGCATTGAAGTGGCGCGGCAGGCGCGGGCGGCGCAGGATGCGATTGCTCGCGGCGACTTCGCGGCAGCGATTTCGTTTGCCGAACACGCCGCGAACGCGGCTCCGCAGAATGCGGAGATGTGGTTTCTGCTGGGCTACGCGGCGCGGCTGGGGGAACGCTACCAGCAAGCAGTGGATGCCTACAATCACGGGCTGAGGGTGCAAGCGAATTCTGCGCGGGGGATAGCGGGACTGGCGCAGACTTACGCGAAGATGGGGCGCGACGCCGAGGCGGAGGCGGTGCTGCAAAAAATCATCAACTCGAACACGACAGACGCCAACACGCTGCAACTCGCCGGCGAACTCATGATCAATTCCGATGCGAATCGCGCGCTGGAGTTGCTGAAGCGGGCGGACGCGCTGAAGGGGTCCGCGCACACCGACCTTCTGATCGCGCACGCTTATGAACGGCTGGGAAATGCCGGAGAATCGGCGCGGTATTTGAATCGCGCCAAGGCCCGCGGGCCGCGGGATCCGGAGGTGCTGCGGGCGGTCGCGGACGAGTATCGCGATCAGGGCAAGTACGACGATGCGATTGCTAGCCTGCAAGCTATTGAGTCGAAGTCGGTGGACGTGCGGGCGGACCTCGCCTACACCTATCAGCTCGCGGGCAAGCAGCAGGAAGCGGCGAATCTTTATTCGCAGCTGGCGCAATCGGCAAAGGGGAATCCGGGACTTGATTTGAGCGCAGCGCAGGCGCTGGTGAATCTGGGACAGTTCGACGCGGCGCGCAGTTTTGTGGAGGATGCGCGACGGGTCGATGCGGACCGTTATCGGCTGCACGCGATCTTGGGGCAGATTGCAGAAGGCGAGGATCGAATTGACGATGCCAGTGCGGAGTACACGCTTGCGTTGAACAACTTGCCGGCGGCGGTTCCGGAGGGAGCGCTCTATCCGATTGAGTTGCGGCTGAATCTTTACGAGCTCGATGTGCGCCGGGATGACGGGGCGGATGCGAAGCGGCAATTGGATGCGGCTGCGGCCGAGATTGAAAATGTGAAGGTGCGCCCGGAGGCTCGGCCGGAGATGCTGCGGCTGCGGGCGACGGTGGAGACCGCGAACGGCAATCTCGATGCGGCAAACAAGGATTTACACGAAGCGCTGGCGCTGGCGCCAGCGAATGTGAATTCGCTCTTGAGTTTTGGCAGCCTGCAATGGAAGCTGGGACAGAAAGAGGCGGCGAGGGATACGTTCACCAAGGTTCTGCAGCTTGATCCGCGTAATCGCACCGCGCTTTCTTCTCTCGGTTATCTGGCGCGCGACCGCGGAGATAACAAATCGGCGGAAGATTTCTTCAGGGGCGCGCTGAACGCGCATCCGCGGGATTACGCGCCACGGCTCGCCCTCGGCGATCTGTACACATCGGAGAAGAAATACCGGCAGGCGGAAACGGAATATGAACGCGCCTACGAACATGCGCAGGGCAATGCGCTGGTCGTGGCAGGGGGTGCAAACGCCGCGCTGGAGGCGCACAATCTCGATCTGGCGAAGCACTGGTTGGATCGCGCGGAGGGAGCGGCGGCGGATGCTCCACAAGTAGAGCGGGAGCACGAGCGCTATCTCACCTGGAAGGGAGACTACGGAGATTCAGCGAAGCTGGGCTTCAAGGTGCTGGAAAAGCTTCCTCGCGATCGCGAGGGCGTCGTGTATCTGGCGTACGACCTTTATTATCTGGGCCGCTATGACGAAGCCATGGCGCTGGCGCGGAAGTATGAGCCGCTTCTAGGCGGCAACAAGGATCTGGAACTCATCTCGGGATACGTCAACGTGCATAACGGAAGGTTGATGGACGCCGTGAGCGATTTCACGCAGGCGCTGGAACGCGATCCGGAGATGGCGACGGGATACGTGAACCGCGGTTTCGTGTTGAACGATCTGCGCGAGCCGGATAAGGCCGCGCGCGATTTTGAGACCGCAATCGACTTGCAGCCGGATTATGGAGAGGCGCATCTCGGCCTGGCCTATTCTGATTTGCAGCGGCATCGTCCGAAGTCGGCGCTAGCGCAACTGGATATCGCTGGAAAGAGGCTGGGCAAAATCCATTCGTGGCACCTGGCGCGGGCAGAGGCGTTTCGGCAGACGCGAGAGTTTTCGCGGGCGTTGCCGGAGTATCGGATTGCACTGGAAGAGATGCCGAACGATCTGCCGACGGAGCTGGCGTACGCCGACGCTTTGTATCGGGCGAACGATTTGCGCGAATCGCTGGCGGCGTTGGACGCAGCCGAGAAAATGTCGCCGCGAGACGCGGACATTTATGCGCTGCGGGCGCAGATTCATGCTAAGGAGGACGACAAGAGCGCCGCGAATGCCGACATCACGCTGGCCGAGAAATATGGCGGCGACCAGGTGAAAATCCTGATGGCGACCGGCGATGCGCTGCTGACGCTGGGAGAGCACGATGCGGCGATGCAGCGTTTCTCGCGAGCGCTGGAGGCTCCAGAAGGCGACCGGTTGGCAGTGCGGCTGGCGCTGGCGCGCCTGTTTGTGGAGCGCGGGCGGCCGGATGAAGCGCGGCGGCAAATTGCGCTGGGGTTTGCCGACGCCCGAGTCGGATCTGGACCAGTCTTGCCCGAGGACATTGTGGGGGCAGCGAATGTATTTCTCTCGATCCACGATTTCGATTTGGCGGAGACTTACTTCGACAAGGCGCAACTGGCGGGGGCGGACATGCGGTCGGTATCGCTGGGTCTGACCAACACTTATCTGGCAGAGGGGAAAACGCAGAGTGCCGAGAAAGCACTAGCCAGGATGGGCTCTCCGGCGGACTTTCGCGACGATTACGAATATATGATGGCGGCGGCCAACGTGTACCGGCAGCGGCAGGATTCGGTGCACGCGCTGTCGGATTTCGCGCAGGCGAGCAGCGCGGCCGGCCAGGGGAATCAGAATATTGCGGAGACGGCGGAGTACGAATCCGCGGATGAGGTAGGACGGCAGATGACCGACAGGTTGAGTCTTCTGCCGGAAGCTTCGTTTGCGCCGGCACTCGAGGATCTGAACGTGTATGCGCTCGACGCCAAAATTTTGAATGTGACGAATCCGGCGCTGCTGCCGCCACCCCGGCATTCGTATCAGAGCCTGGCGGAGTCGCACTATCAACTGCATCTCAACGGACTTCCGCTCATCTCCGGATTTGTGGGGCAAAGCCTGACTGCGGGCCGGTTTTTGTTTCCCAGCGTGAACGTGGTTGAGGACCGCAACACGTACGACACTTATTTCAACGGAGGAATGACCCCGGTGCTGCGCTTCGGAGCGAATTCCCTGACGTTCAACGGGGGGCTGCAGTACACCATCCGGCGCGACACGATTTCTCCTCAGTTCATGAGCCAGAATTTGTTCCGGCAATATCTTTACTTATCGACAAATTCGTTCTTTAACTGGATCGCGATACACGGAAGCGCGATTCGCGAGGCGGGGCCGTTTACCGATCAGGATCTGCACTCACGCGACGCCGTCGGGAATCTTGAATTCACCGTGGGGAGGCCCTGGGGGAACACTTCTTTGATCGCCGGATATACGGCGCGGGACGTGCTGTATCGCCCCCAGATCATCGAGTATTTCACGACTTCTTCGTACGCCGGGCTGCAGCGCAAATTCGGAGACAGGGTCACAGCGGCTCTGTTGGCGGAGTCGCTGCGGTCCTGGGAAGTGTTCGATACACGCTATGCCACAGCGCAAGCGTTTCTGCCTGCAGCCAGATTCGATTTACGCGCCACACGACGGTGGAGCGTGAATGGATCGTTCGTGCTTTCACGCGGCGAAGGCTACCACACTTATGACAACGCGCAAAGCGAGTTTACCGTTTCCTATGTGCGAGGGATCAAGGGATCAATGAAAGACAGCGGCGAGGATGTGCCGGTTTCGTATCCGATTCGGTTTTCATTCGGAGTCGAACAGCAGTCGTTTTACAACTTTCCGGGTTCGAGCCACACTGCGATTCTGCCGGTCGTTCATTTGACCTTGTTCTGAGCCTTACCCTTGTTCCGAGCTTGACCTTAGCTTCGACGAGATTGTTCGATTCGTTCGGGAGGCGGTATTTGCTGATTGATCCATCGGTGACACAGCCATGAATCCCCCGGTCGAAGAACACTCCAAGCAAAATATTCCAGGGCAGCCCGCGGCCCAATCGAAGACGATGCGCTCGCAGCTGCTGGGCGGAAGCCTCACGTTGCTGGCCGGTTCGGGACTGGTGGGAGTCACCAACCTCATTTACAACGTAGCCACCGCGCGCCTGCTGGGGCCGGCGGGATTCGCGCACGCCACCGCCGTCTACACCATCTTGATGCTGCTGTCGGCGATCACGCTGTCATATCAGGTGGTGTGCGCGAAGTATGTGGCACGGCGAGCATCGGACGAAGATGCGTCATCGATTTTCGCGAGCTTGCACCAGCGGGCATGGATCACAGGGATTGGAATCGGGTTGCTGCTGGTCGTGTTCGCGGGGCCGCTCACGCGATACCTGAATTTGCCGCACACCAACCTGATCCGGCTGCTGGCGTTGGGCACGGCGTTTTATATCCCGCTCGGGGTACGCCGTGGATATATCCAGGGTGTGCACAAATTCGGGCCGCTCGCCATCAATTTCCTGCTGGAGGGAGTGGTACGGGTAGTTGGAGTCTTTCTGCTGATCGGTGCGGGCCTGGGCGTGCCGGGAGCGGTTCTTGCGAGTGTGCTGGCGGTGATTCTGGCCTATTTTTTCGCCAAGCCCAGCCCGGGAGTCACTTCGATTCGCTTTCGCGGAATGGCCAACTCATTTCGCGAAGCGATGCAGGCTGTTGTTTTCTTTTCCGGGCAGACCATCATCAACAATTTCGACATCGTGCTGGTGAAGCATTTTTTCCTGGCAGATCAGGCCGGACTGTATGCCGCGGTGGCGCTGGTGGGGCGGCTGGTCAACATGTGCGCCTGGTCGGTGGTCAATACGATGTTCCCGGTTTCGGCCGGCAAGACGTCGGACGAAAGCGAGGCGCGCCCGGTGCTGATTCTTTCGCTGGCGCTGGTCTTTCTTATTCTTACGATTTTGATTGTGGGTCTGTGCCTGGTGCCGAGTTTCCTGTGGCGGACGATTTTCGGCGTTCGTTTTGCCATGGACAGCACCAGGACACTGCCGCAATTGCTCATTCTTTACGCGGTGACGGCGGGAGTGTATTCACTGAGTTCAGTCATCATCACTTATGAGATGTCGCGGAAGATCGCCAACACGGGCTGGGTGCAGCTGGCTTTCAGTGGGGTCTTTATTGCCGGAATCTGCATATTCCACGAAACCCTGCGCCAGGTGATCCTGGTGCAACTGGTGCTGATGATTGCATTGCTCGCGGTGCTGGCGGTGCCCCTGCTGCGTTATGAATTCACAGCGGGCGAGGCGGTGCGCAAGTATGGGGCGATTCGAGTGCTGCGCCCTTTGACCGAGGAAGAGGTGATTGCGGAATTTTTGCGAAGCGAGTTTCACTATCCCGAGTTCGACGAGTATCGCGCCGATTTTGGCCGGATCGTGACGCGCCCCGATCTCACCAACTTACGGGAAAACGAACTGCGGCGAGCGCTGCTGTTCCTGCGCCGGGGCGCGATGTGGAGGGAATTGCCGGCGGACACAAAATGGTTTGCGGTGGGACTGACTATGAACGACCTGAACCGCGTTCGATTCTTTCCCCGGGCGCAGTGGCGGCGGGTGGCGAAGGGCAGCTTTTATGCGCCGGAGATTCTGGAGCAGATTCGCCTGGGGTTCGATAATTCGGAGAATGACGAATTTTTCAACAAGCTGCGCCGGCTCAGCGCGTCGTTCCATGGTGGGCCGGTGAATCCCACGGTGTTACTGATCGGCGTGGATGAGAGGGGACCGCTGACGATTCTCGACGGTAATCACCGGATGGCGGCGGCGATGCTCACAGAACCACTCGGTTCGCTGAACGGCCTCCACTTTATCTGCGGGTTCTCGCCTAAGATGACCAGGTGCTGCTGGTACTACACGAATCTTAATACGCTGCTGCGCTACTTCAAGAACCTTGTTCGGTATTTTACGTACGATCCGGAGATTGATATCAGCCGGTATCAGCGGGACGAGACGCAGGGGTGAATTGCACGAAGGCGCTGAGTCGGCGCAGGCGCTCTCAGTGCGGAATGGGGTCTTCGACTACGGTGTTGTCGCGGCGCAGAAGAACGACTGGGGCGTGCTGTCGCCGGCGGACGTCGCGTTCTGCGGTGAGCGCGCTGGCGACCTCGGCGTCGCTGTCGCCGGCAACTTGAGAGAGTTTCTGGCCTTCGGCATCGCGGCGCGTGGCCAGGCAGACTTTCAGGTTCGCGGCGCCGGCTCTCAAGGCGCTGTCGTAGAAGAACTGGGCAGTTTCGCGGTCGCCGTCCATCTCGGCGACGTAGCCAATATTGTTGAGAGCGAACGGGTCTCGGGGATCGAGGGCGTAAGCCTGACGGAAATCTTTCGCCGCAGTCTGCAGGTCGTTGCGATTCGCGGCTGAAACTCCGCGCAGGTTCAGGGATGCAACCTGGGCGGCGAGCGTGGTTTGCGTGGCCATGCGGGCACGGAGAACTTTGGCGTTGTGCATTGCCATTTCGCTGACCGGCTTGCCCCTCCACTGGCGATCCAAAGTTACAATGGCGGTTTCGTTGGTTCCGGCGGCAGCGGCGGAGTCGTAATATCGCAAGGCTTCTTGCGATTCACCTTCCATTTCCTTGGTGACGCCCAAATTGTTCAGCGTGAAGGCGTCGTCGGGATCACGGGCTAACGTGCGCTGTAACAGGATATCGGCTTCGGATGCGCGGCCCTTCGCAAGCAGGCGAACGGCATTGAGATTATCGCGGTCGATCTGCAGGGACGAGTCTGGAATCGCGAGAGCGGCGCTGATGGTGCGTCCCTGCACGCGCTTCGCCGTGGATTCGTCGATCACCGCATCGGTGGCGAGTTCGCTGGCTTGCTTGTAGAGCTCCTGGGCGCGATCAAGATGGCCCTGAAGCTCTGAGATGTAGCCGAGGTTGTTGAGGGTGAAGGGATCGTCGGGATCGAAGAGATAGGCGCGGTAAAAAAGCCTTTCGGCTCGCTCGTAGCTTTTCTTGCGCAGGGCTTCAACACCCTCGCGATTCAGGCGCTGGACGGGCGTGAGGTGAGTGCGTCTAGGGACCTTGATCTTGATGTCGGCCGCATAGGCCGATGAACTCAAGCAGGTGAGCGTCGCGAGCAATGCGCCGGCGATCCAGGTTCTCCATACTGTACTCTGCGTTACTCTCCACGCCATGAATGGGATCCTCGTCTCCAAGATCAGGGTTACGACTGCCCGTGACTGCAGTTCGATGCTTCGGAGCTCCTATTGTTTGCCGTCCCACTGGGATTTGGATTCGAGATAGCAGCCACCTTGCGGGACGCGAGTGCATCCTATGCGCTGCTGAAATTTTGCGCGGGAGTGTTATGACTCGTCGTTTTTCTGCAAAGTTGGCTGCAGCGGTTGGTCTCGGCGCTCTGGCGGTTGCCTGTATGACGGCGCAAACCGCGACCGGAAGAATTGAGAGCCTGTCGTCGTCCAAGGATGTGGAAAGTGCGGCCGAGCGCGGCGCGATTGAACCTGGAGTCGAACCAGGAAAAGAAGTGCCGAATATTGCATTGGATCCCGCGAGCCTGCTTCCGGATCTACCTCCGATTCCGGCCGCGAAGGCGACACTGGTCGGTGGGACGATTGAGAAGCTGGATCGCATTGAGGATCGAATCACGGTGCAGGTATTCGGTGGAGGTAAGACGAATGCGTTATTCGATGGCCGGACGCATGTGTATTGCGACGGTCGAACGTCCACTCTCGCGGTGTTGAAGACTGGGGATCGCGTGTACGTGGATACGATCCTGCTCGATGGAACGGTGTTTGCACGCAATATTCGCGTGAGAACCGCGGCGAACGAAGGAGAGAGCCAGGGGATCATTTTGGCCTATCGTCCGAGCAGGAATGAACTGGTGGTGCGCGACGTGACTGCGCCGCAGCCGCTGAAACTGCGGCTCACGCCCTCTACACGAATTATGAACGGCGGCCGGAGTTCGTCGGCCGGTGATCTTGCGCCGGGCACGCTGGTCGCGGTCGAGTTTGGCGCCGAGAGAAATGCTCGCGACACCGTCCGGCAGATCTCGATCCTCGCCTTACCCGGAGCGGCATTCACGTTTACCGGCAGAGTTACATTCCTCGATCTGCACAACGGGATTCTGGTTTTAGCTTCGGACACCAATCAGCGGACCTACGAGATTTCGCTCGGCCCGTTGGTCCGGGTGGATGCGAATCTGCGCGAGGGAGCGGAGGTGATGGCGCAGACGCGATTTGACCAGGACCGATACGTGGCGGAGAGTGTGACGGTGCAGTCCGGGCCTGAGAATTAGTCTTCGTTCAGATCGACCTGGAGTGGGGGCAGGACCGTCAAGTTGGGGTGCTCGCGGTCGCGCCAGAAGATCTGGAAACACTCTCCATCCTGCTCGGGCTTCCAGGTCGTTCCATCTTCGTAGTTGATGATGCTGGGAAACAGCACCCATCCCAAGATCTGCTTGCTAGTAGGTGTCGCATAGGCCTTCTTTTCGAGAACCTGCTGCTGGCCGGGTTGCAAGGGCTGGCTGGATGACCAGTTCGCGTCGGTGAAAGGCCGATGGAGATATTGCGGACCGAGAAAATATTCCGAAGTCAGAATGAGTCTGCGGATCGGCTTCTGGCTGGAGTTTTGTAGTTCGACGGTGAACTTTTCGGGTGAGTCCCAGAAATTACCCGATAAAAATTTGAGAGGACAAGATCGTGTGGCGGGCTGGTAGATAGTGAACGCCGCCATCATGCCCCCTTCCATATGATCGGAGACGTGGCAGTGGAGCAGCCATGTTCCGGGATTGTCGGCGATCATGTCGACGGCTTTTGCGCTGCCGGGCAGTAATTCGACGACATCGAGGTGCCGCACTCCGTCATAGAGGGTTTTCCCGTGCCAGTGCGGCGAATGAAAGCCGGTCTCGTTTCCCAGGCTCAAAACATACCAACGCACGCGTTCGCCTTGTTTCATAACCAAGCCGGGAAGGTTTCCAAAAATGTAGCCGTTGATGGTGTAGAAAAGGCCGGCGGGCTTCCCTCCGAGCTCGTCATAGATGATGAAGGACGCGACGAACTCCTGATCCACGTCCTTGGGGCTGCCATCGGGGTTGGCTTTGCCTTTGGCAGTGATGATAATTGGGCCTTCGAGACCGGCGTTGGTTTCGCGAGGTTCATCCGTGTGACCGTGATACCACCAAACGACCGAACTGAGTTGCCCCGGTCCGGGACCGCTGCCGCTGTCGGCGAACCAATGATAGGTAAAGCGGCCGCCGGCAGCGACCTGAGAGCCGCGTCCCCGGGGCAGGTAAAGCGCACCTTCGTTGTCCTTGTCGTAGCGCAATCCGTGGGGATGGATGCTGTGAGGGAGGTGACTGCGATTCAGAAAATCGACAATCACTTCATCGCCGACTTCGGCACGAATAATGGGACCGAGAATTCCCAGCCACTGAGGCTGAGGTTTGCGCACCGAAAACGAGGCGTCAGTGTATTCGATGAAACGAGTTTTTGGCCAACGGGTCTGCGCTGCCCAGGGCAAGGGAAGCGGACGTGAGTCTATAAGATCTCGCCCACTGGGCGCATAGTCCCAGGAGACATCTTCGGCTGCGATGTAGTAATGACGAGTGATCGCGCCGGCGCAAGGAGCAACGAGAAGAATAAGCCCTGCCAGCAGCAGTCCGGGTTTCATCTCTTCGACATTATCTCGCGATCTTTATCTTCTCTCTTCAGAGAATCTTCGAGCTTAAAGGCAACGCCTGCGAGTACGGCCCTCGCCAACCCCCCTCGTCATTGCAGCAAAAGATAGGTATTTTTGCATGTCGTCTTCTTGCAACTCGTCTTCTTGCAACTCTAAGGATTCGTTGGATAGCCCAGGTCGGTAACGTCACAAGTTCCGTTGGTAGGCTGGCTCGGTACGTTCGCGGGAGGAGTCGCCCAAGGGACATTTTGGAAATCGAAGAACTCCGTCATATCCATCTGCGCGGCGTCGCGCTGCGTGAGGGGCTGCAGACTGAAGCGGGTCTCGATGAACTTCAGGATCGCGGTATAGTCAGCCGCCGTGTGGTCGACATAATTCTTCTTGGTGAAAGGAGAGATCACGATCATCGGTACGCGGAATCCGGTGTAGTTGAAATCGCAGTTGGAACCGCCGCTGGTACAAATATCGCCGGGCAGAAGATCCACGGGGGCGATGCCGTCGGGATTCACCGCAGCCACCGGTGCCACATGATCATAGGTTCCACCCGCCTCGTCATAAGTCAGGATGAACACGGAATCGCTCCACGATGGACTGGCCATGAACCCGTTGATCAAGCTGGCGACATAGCTGGCTCCGCTCTGCACGTTATTGTCAGGATGCTCGTCCCGGCCGGATAGATATCCTCCCTCAATGAAAGCGACCGAGGGAAAAGTTGCGTCGTTCTGGATATCGGTAAGGAAGTCCGTCCCGGGCACAACATTGGCCGGCAATGGATTGGGCGGAGCATACTTGGCGAACTGCGTCAGATAGGTACCGTGATTCGTGGGATCGAGATTGTAGTCCGTGGCATAGATTTTCCAGGAGATCCCTGCAGCCGTCAATTCGTCGAAAATGGTAGTCGCGGTCAAAGGCGCGTTGTCAGCCGCGTCGGTGCCGGGCGGGTAGGCGTAGCCCTGCGAAGTGGCCGCCATCAAATACATGCGATTGACCTGGGTGCGGTCCAGCGCCGGGGAAAACCAGTTGTCGGAGGTAGCGAAGTTGGAAGCCATGAAGTAGTAGAAGGGCAAATCCGTCCAGTCGTAATAGCCCATGGCGCGGTACCCCTGGATATCAGGGTAGCCTTCGGCGATGGCAAAGACAGCGCCGTTATAGACGAAACCATTGTTGAGCGGAGTGCTCGATGCCGGGGACTGCAGGTTCCAGTCTTCATGACTCTCGTCCCACGATGGGGTGAGGTTATCGATGCATTCGGTGGCGATGTGATAGGCGGGAACAGTCGTGGTCCCGGGAGTCGTGGTGCCGTTGTAGGCCGGATTGGAAGCGTTGGTGGGCAGTCCATTGAATTGCCCGGAAGCCTGCGGATAACCGTTCGCCGCCCAATAGGCTGGTAATTGGCCGAAATAAGTATCCAACGAGCGGTTCTCCTGTGCCATGAAAATGATGTGTTTGATCGAGTTGATCGTGGCGGGAGGCGGGGGCGGGGAGGTGGGGGGAGTAGTCGTGCTGTTGGTCAATCCCTGACATCCCCATAACATCCACAGCGGCAGACCGCTTACAGCAAGGAGAAGACTCTTGTGCAGCCTCTTGACCAGAACCATGGGTTTGTTTGCACCTCAGCGACGCATGAAAGGCGAGCCTGCATAGGATGAGTTTGGCGGGCGGGATGTTGGTTGAGGAGCGAGCGTTTTGAGCTCAAATCATTTAAAGTTCGAGGATTTGGACGAATTGAACCAGGGTGCCGGCAGTGATCGCAGCCGCATCGCGATGGCACAGAGGTTCTACCCAGAGGTTCCCCTACCCTGGTTACCTTCCCATAGTTTGCTTTCCCGCTTAAGCTAGCCGCGTTCCCAGCAAGCGGCATGACCGGCGTCGAGGAAATCCATAGGCGGGGGCGCCTGCCTCGCAAGCCGGGCAAGAAGTTCCGGGCTCCGCGTCCGGGACTACTCTCCTGAGGACAGATGTATCGCAGAGGATTTGCAGTTGCAGCAGTGGTTCTTAGTGTGTCGGTTGTGTGTCTGGCAGGCAACTACGTAGTGCCCACCACAACTCTGAGTGCGCAAACTTCCAACAACACCAGCGCGGCGAATAGCTTTCCAACCCAGTCGAATGGAAACCTGGGAGCGGGAAATGTGAGCAAGGTAAATGTTCATTCCCTGCTCTATGCCGGGGCAACGACAAAGGTCTATGCTCACCTCCTTCTATGGTTCGGAGAATCGAGCCATATGAACGTGGGCTACAACTCGAATAATGCGGCACAGGTTCACAGCCAGGTTGAGGACATGATCAGCCGCGGGATCGATGGCGTCATCATCGACTGGTATGGCCCCAATAATTCGATTGACCAGGCTACGCAGCTGGTGATGGCAGAAGCGGAGAAGCATCCGGGATTCACGTTTGCGATCATGGTTGACCAGGGGGCGATTGAGTGGGATTCGTGCTCGGGATGCACGCCGCAGCAGGCTTTGATCAGCCAGTTGCAGTACATCGAGCAGACATATTTTCCGTCCCCGGCGTATATGACGATCGGCGGGCAACCCATGGTGACGAATTTCAACGTCGCTCTCGCTTATTCGATCGATTGGAATGCGGTGAATGCGGCGCTGAGCACGCATCCGGCGTTTCTTTTTCAGAACAACAGCGGGTTTACCCAGACGCTCAGCGACGGCAGTTATTCGTGGGTGATGCCGACCACGACCGATTATGGAATGAGTTATCTGACCAGCTTTTACGATACCGGCGAGGCATATCCGGGCGAAGAAACCGTGGGGGCTGGATATAAGGGATTCAACGATACGCTCGCATCGTGGGGATCGGACCGGATCATGCAGCAGCAATGCGGGCAGACATGGCTGCAGACTTTTGCGAATGCGAACAGCATTTACAACTCCGGGAAGCAGCTGCCTTACTTTCAGCTGGTGACCTGGAATGATTATGAAGAGGGAACTGAGATTGAGTCAGGGATCGACAATTGCGTCAGCGTATCCGGTTCGGTTTCGGGGAATGAATTACAGTGGCAATTGGCTGGCAGCGAGAGCGCAATCGACCATTTCACGGTTTACATCAGCACAGATGGCGAGAACCTGATGTCGCTCGCACAATTGGACCCGGGAATCGATTCGCTCAATCTTTGCACGTTCGGGATTCCTTCCGGCAACTACAAGCTCTTCGTTCAGGCGGTGGGCCGACCGAGTCTGGCGAATCGAATCACGGCAGCGATCAACTATGCTCCGTCATGTGCGAGCGCGTCGGGCGGGCCATCGAGCCTGGGATTCAGCGCATCGCCGGCGACGCAGACGATTCAGGCCGGGCAATCAGGAAGCTTCACGGTTACCGCCGTCGCGCAATCGGGAGCTTTCGACAGTCCGATCGCGCTGGGCTGCTCGAATCTTCCGAGCGTCCTGACTTGCTCGTTCTCGCCCGCTGCCATTACTCCGGGGAGCGGCAGCGCAGTCTCGACCCTGACTATTTCCGCCGTTACTGTTGTCGGGGCGAAGGGGCAGCACGGGAAAATCCAGGGCTTGTTCTATGCTGCCTGGTTGTGTCCCTTCGGAATTGCCGGGTTGGCTTTCGTGAGCAGTGGGGAGCGGAGAAAGATTGCCAGGACTCTGGTAATCCTCGGCGTAGCCGGGATTGGTTTGGCCTCGAGTTCGTGCGGAGGTTCCGCTGCTCGCCCTGGCACCGGCGCCGCTTCCGTTGCGTCCAGTTATGCCGTCACCGTGACTGGCACGGCTGCCGGCAGTTCCGGTTCCACGCAGGTTTCCTCGATTGTTACTGTCACGGTTCCCTAGGATTCCACGGCCGGGGGATTTCATTGCCATCGTTTTCCAGGCGAAGATCCCCCGGACGGAAAACGACGGAATGATCGGCCCAGCGGCTGGGAGTGCGATTGATCGCCCGTAGCAAAAGGGACCGGGAGGGCAGCCACTTCGGGAGCCTGTGGAATCTCGACACCTGGCGCAGAGCATCGAGCCGTTGCTGCAGTTCGAAGTGACGGAGATATTTTTGCACGATCGTGGGCATCGTCATGCGCAGGGCGGCTGAGAAATTCTGCTCCGCCATCGCGTGCAATTTGTCGGGAGTCTCCAGTAACCGGATCAGGCAGGATGCAAGACTGCCCGCATCGCCCGGTTGATAGAAATCAATCGCGAGATCCTCGCCACTCGCCATCTGCCGAAAATCTTCGAGATCCGCGCACACGATAGGAACACCGTAGGCACAGGCCAGGTGCGCGACCCCGCTACATCCGGTGGAAGACGTGTAAGGCATGACCGCGACCGACGCGCTCTGGAAAAGGGCCGGAAGCCGATCTTCAGGGACGTAGCCGGTGAATTCGATTGTGGAATCAGGGGCACACTTCTGCTTGACCGATTCGACGTACCCGTGGGCCTGGGGATGATCGGCTCCGGCGATGACCAGGGTCGTATTAGGAAGCTGCTCGCGGATCGAAGCAAAACTTTCGATCATAAGTTCGAGACGCTTGTAAGTGCCCCACTTTCCGAAGGCCAGAACGCGGTGAGGATTTCCGCGATGTGAAAAGTCTGGATATTCGGGGCAGCGAGTCAGTATGCCGTGAGCGCGGACGTGCACGTTATCGCGGCCATATTTGTCGAACAGAATCTCGCGATAGCGTGGCATCAGGACCGAGACGGAGTTGGAGAGCAGCAGCATGCGGGTTGCGACCGCGCCCGCCAGACGATATGCGCCGGGGAAACGGACGCCGAGGTCCTTGAGATCGACGGTGTCCATGAGATGGTGCAGCGTGACATGGGTGTAGCGGCCGCTGATGCGGGTGAGAAGAGGAATCATGAGTCCGGCGAAAGCATGCAGGGGATTGCTTCCGAACGTGCTGAACAACAGGTTGAACCAGACGACGTCGGGTTTATGTTCACGCAGCGCAGCCAGCAGGCGGAATATGCTCGATGGTTGGTCTGGAGCCCAGCAGCGGACGACGGAAAAGCCGGGGAGTTCCGCGGAACCGGGAAGCGAAGAAATGTCGTCCCCGAGAATGGTGAGATCGACAAAGGGATTGCGACGCAGTTCCTGGGCAAGATGAAGCCCGTATTCGTTCAGCCCTCCTGGGCTCGGGGGAAAAGTGGTTACCAGACATATCCTCATTCTTGGGGTTCTCAGGCCCTGGTTGCGCTCTTCTTTCGATGAGTTTAAGGAGAGGAATGTTGGCGCTGGCTGAACGCGGCAAAATGAGGGCAAGGCATCGAAGAAATTGCTGGCGAGCGCTTCTGGTTACTCATTGCCGACTCGGCTCAAGAAGAGAGCCGGATGCGTTTATCTCGAGCCTTGATCGCAGGTTGATTCGAATCGCTCGCTCCATGTCTTCCGCGGAGCCGCAGTGAACCAGCACAATGTCTGGGGCGAATTCCCGGAGAGCGAGATAGGCCTGACGATTGCGGCGAAGAAACTCCACTGGATATTCGGGCTTGCGGGCACGCGCGGCTTCGGGTTCGGCGTCGACCAGGAAGGCAATCTCCGGCTTCGGCACAATTCGGAGGAGAAGGCGCATGAAACTTCGGGCGAATCGGTTGTTTAGCGGCAAGTTTGCCAGTTCGTCGTAGATGTAACGATCGAAAATGATGACGTCGTGATGCACTTTTCTCCGCATCCTCCTGACCGTCATCAGAAGACTCATGCCGTCTAGGAAGTAAAAAAAACAACGCACCAGCGTTAACGGCCAAGAGGACACATTCTTGTCGCGGCGATGCAAGGGATTTTCGGGGGTACCAATTCCCTGGTCTCCGCGAAAAGCGCGACGGCTCGCGGTTTCCCGGAAGTGCGCGCCAACTACAACGTCGTCCCACATAGTGAGAGTCGAAACGTGGAGGCCGGCTTCGGCGAGGCAGATTTCGAGGGCGTGAATCTGGCTGCTCTTGCCGGCTCCATCGATTCCAGAAAAGCTGATGATCCGGTTGGTGGGTTTGGCCGCCACAGTTTTCAGTGCGCCCCTGGCGGCTTGCTGGGAGTTGCAGCGGTGAGAGCGACGACGGTGCCCACAGCAATTGCTGCCCCTATGATGGCGCCCGTGCGCAGAACAATGGTTCGCACGCGATGTTGTCTAGCTGGGGCAATCGCCACTCCGGCAGGCTGAGAGGCGGCGATGCCGCTCGCGATGGGAGTTCCGGCCGCGGCAGTCCCGACTGGCTTCTGAACGGGAGGCGGCGGCGCTTGCGTCTGCGATTGCTCTGTCTGAGTCTCGGACATCAGCGCCGCCAGCGCGATTGGCGAGTCGTACTGGGAGTTGTATGGGATGACAAACTCGGCCGGTTCCCATTGCTTGGTGGCACTTTCGGAGGCGACCAAGCCGGGGCTGTCAGGAAAATCGCTCGGCGCGCCGGAGCGTGCACCTGCTTCCGTGCGTGCGGGCGCGGCGGCATTGATCTGCGCGACCGGCGACAATGCGCCAGAGGCAGAGCTCTGCTGTGCCATTGACTCTGCGACGGTGAAGAGCATCGCGATGGCAAGCGCCGGAGAGAACGACACGATGCTCTTGCTCCACGACATTGTTTGTACCTCCAAGTGCGGGATGACTACCTGGTGGCCTCAAGATCTCCGGGAGAACCGTCGAACCATTGCAGGTCCGCGGGAATTTCGTAGGACGAAAGGTTATGAAAACTGCGAACTGCCTCTTCCGGTGTATCAAAGATCTCGAACAAGCGGTCGACCTTCATCAGTTCCAGAATGACTGCGGACGAGGGAGGGACCGCCGCGAGTTTGACATCGCCATCACGCTTCATAGCTTCTTCCATGCAGAGCAGCAGCATTTCCACTCCTGCACTGTCGATGTGGCGAATCTCAGAAAAGTCCAACACCAGCCGGGGACGGCTGTCTTCCAATAAAGGCTTGAGTCGCTCCAAAAACATTGCGGCGCCGGTATGGTCCAATCGTTCCGGAGCCTGCATGACAATCACGCTTCCACTGCTGTGCATGTCCCCTCACTTCCTGATTTTCAAACCTAGTTAAGATTCAAACTCTGTCGTGTTGATGGCGGGAATGCCTTTGGCGAAGCACTCCCGGCCTTGTTGATCCTCTCGTTGTTGTCCTTGCCGCGAATGAGTGCGGTTCAGCGCATGACTCCCGGCAATCTTCTCTGTAGTGTCATTGCCATGCGATATGTTGGCCCGGAACAGGCTGGGGTCGGAAACTTCAATGACTGCGTTGCGCTCCAGATTTACAAGCCGGTTGGCGGAAACCAGCGAATGCCGAACATCGAGCGAGATGCCGATGTAGGTATTGGGCAGAACTGAACTGTCTTCAATGGCCGTTCCACAGTCGATGTATGAGGAGCGCTCGATGTTGCTGCAGCGCGTCAGTAAGGCGTTTTCGCGAATCGTGGCCCCGTGACCCAGGTATGCCGGAGCCACGATTCGTGCTCCGCGGTAAATCTGGGCATCTGGCTCCGTCCAAATTCCGGGGCGGATTTCACGGCCTGAGGGACACATCCGGCAGCGCGCAAGGAGAGCGTCGGCGGCCAGCTGGCGAAAGTCGCGCGGGCTGACGATCCGCTTGACATACTCCTTGACGAGGCAGGTGCCGGGAAGCGAGGCGATGTCACTCGACGGCGACTGCCAGATTGAATCGAATGTCATGGCGCCGCAATTCACAACCCAAAGGTCCAGAGGGCCCTCGGCATCGCACGCGCGCGTCATGGCGGTACGACGCTCAGAATGAAACGCGAGCAAATCTGCCAGATTTGCCTCTTGGTACAAGTTCAAACTGGCGATAAAGGCACAATCGATGCCGCAGGCGGCATATCTGTTAAGAGTTATTGCCAGCTCAATCCACACTTCGCTCGCGGCCTCGAAGGCCACGTTACCGCGCGAATTTCGAAAACTCGGGAGAGAACGGGAACCTTTGCCTTCAATCCAATCTTCTCGAAGGATATCTTTTTGAATCAGGATCGACGTCTGTTCCACCGGGAAATCTGCGAAACGTTCGATAGTGCGATCGAGAAGGGATTGCCCAAACAGCTCCAGCAAGGCGAGCGGCCCAAAAACAGGCTGGGGGGCATTCACGTCCGCGGGCACGTTGGCGGGATGCGCTTTGGAAAGCCGAGAATGGCTGGACGCGCTTTCCGCCTGGGTCGCCGCTCCGATTGGCGCTTCGATCAGTATGATGGCCCCTAGTCCCACCGACTCCCGGTCCTTTCCGCCTTCGTTCTCTAGCTGCCTCTATTGCAGTTGCTGCCTCTGTAAACTCCGCCACACCCGCGTTATTGGTTCGCTGCGCATGCGAGCAGGCGCTCAGTGTCGGCGCTGGTGAGGGATGCCGAATTTTCTTCCGCGAGACGCGCGGCTCGGCGGCGCAGGATGCGGCGTTTGGGGAACAACAGATCGCGCATCTTCAGCTTCGCCTTATGGAGCTGCGACTTGGAGTTGCCGATGGAGCAGTGCAGAAGGCGGGCGATTTCGTGATGCTGGTAGCCTTCGATTTCATGCAGGGCGAAGACTCTGCGGCAGCCTTCGGGCAACGCTTCGATGGCACGAAGCAAGGCAATGCGGTCGATCGTGCCGGAGAGCCGCGGATCTTTTTTGCCCACGTCGTGCGCCAGGGACGGCGACTCGTGCGAGACCGGTTCGCTGAGCGAAAGCGCCGCTCTGGACTTTTGCCGGCGCAACTTCATCAGCACGGTATTCACGGCGATGCGATACAGCCACGTGGAGAACGCCGCTTCTCCGCGAAACGTGCCGATGGTGCGGAAAACTTGCAGGAAAGCTTCCTGAGTGAGATCTTCGGCTTCCGCTACGTCTTTGGTCATGAGCAGGCAAACGGAATAGACGCGCTTCTTGTGCAGTTCGAAGAGGGTGGAAAAGGCTTCATCGTCGCCATCCTGGGCACGTTGAACCAGGCTGCGTTCGGAATGGTCGCGTTTGCCTACTTTTTGAAGTGGAATCAGATTCGCTGCAGTTGAGGAAATTGCGCAAGTCGCCACGATAGTCTCCTTATCGAATCATGGATCTTGCTCGCCGCAGTTTTGGGAGCAGTGAGCCTTCGTTCAAGAGAGTAGAAAATTCGAGGCCTGCGCTCTATCGGGCTGTAGCTGTAATTGGGGGTACGTCTTGCTGTACCAATTGCGCGGAAAACTATCAGTCGAAAGGACATTTTCTGCATTCAGCGCGCAACTTTTCGAATTGAAGCGGGTTGCAGTCCGGCGGAATGGCGACGGATGAATCCTGTAGTGCGATCCTATTATCGCGACGCGCGTCGAGCTCGAAGCTTCGCTTTCATGGTGTGCGACCATCAGTACAAACGAAAAGCTACTTCGACGCTGACTTCCACATTGACCGGCTGGCCATCTTTTCGCGCCGGCTCGAAACGCCACTGCTTTACGCTCTCCAATGCCTTCTCATCGAGTCCGTATCCCAGCCCGCGGATGACGCGAAGGTCGCGAGGATGTCCGTCGGCGTCGACGATCAGCCCGAGAATGCACGTGCCCTCGATCTTCGCCTGCCGTGCCTGTTCGGTGTATTCGGGGTCCGGCGTTTCGATGGGGCGAGGAGCGGAGATCCCCCCGCCCACCTTGTAAACTCCGCCACCGATGCCGCCACCGGAACCTATTCCTGCGCCTGGGCCGTGACCTACGCCGACGCCTCCGCCCGAACCAGAGCCGATTCCGCCTCCCGCGCCGGTACCGTTGGACGGCGGAGCGGACGGCATGGGAAGAGAAGCGGGAAGGCCAAGATTCGGCAAGCGATTTTCTGCGAGGCGCACCTTGGGCGGAACGACCACAGTGGGTTCGACAACGAGCCTCGCTTTCTCATTGCGCAAAATAATTTCTGGAGGAGTGATTTGCTGCATAGCAAGTTTGGGCAATCGTCCCTTGGGCGCTTGCAGATGATCGCGATCACCACCGCCACCGCCGCCACTCACTTCCTTCTTGGCGGGCGTCATGGTGTAGGACTCCGGCGAGGGTGCGATCAGCGTAACCACTTCCCGCGGTTTGGCTGCTTGCACTACATGATGGCCGAAGGAAGCGCCGGCTACGATCAGGCCGATCAGTACGGCGTGTATTACGGCGGATCCTTTTAGTCCGGCCGAACGGTAATTGTTGTACTGTCCCCAGACTTCGATAGGAGCCAAAGGGTCTCGCACGCGGGACTTTGACCACGCCGGCGACACGGTTCTATAGCCCCCGTAAGAAACTTGCACCGATGACGACGGTAAATGCCCCAGAGCAGCAGCGTTCAGGCGCGGATTTTGCTGCTTCAACATGACAAGCCCCTTTGGGAGAAATTCTCCGTATGACGAACGACGAATAGGATGCGCCGTGGAATGGAGTGGTTTACGGGCGGGGCGCGTACGAGATATGTCTGTTGCCTCTAGTGTTGCTTCGGAGATTAGATACGGCGCTGACTGTATTGTGACGAGATAGCCGGGGCTTTATTCTCAAATCCTCGACACAACGCCCCAACAGCGGGCGCCGGTTTGCTGGGAACAATCGGCGTCCGCTTCCTTCTGATGCAGATAAAGTTTGGATTCGATAAGTGAAGAAAACAGAACTGCGTCTAGACGCAGCCGTCGAGCAACATTTCATCCTGAAATACGGCGCCGTTGGAGGGGACGACCACTTCGACGAGGGTGCCAGGCTTGGTATTTACGATCCGCAACTCGCCGCCGAGTTCTTTGGCGCGCTGTTTAATCCCCCCAATACCGATGCCAACGCTGTCCGGCTGCAACTCCGCAACTCTTTCTCCGATTCCTTTGCCGTCGTCTTTCACGGCGACGAAGGTCTTACCTTCCCTCTGAGTCAGGCTGATCCAAACGCGATGAGCTTCGGCATGACGAAAAACATTGGTCAGCGCTTCCTGCACAATGCGGAAGATGGCGGTTTCCAACTCCTCCGGCAGACGCGGAAAATCCCGCGGCTCTACCGCGAGCGAGGTTTCAATGCCGCTGCGTTCGGCGAGGCCGTCTACATACCAAGTGATAGCGGACAGGAGACCGACTTCATCGAGCAATGGCGGATGCAGGAGGTGCGACATGGTACGGACCTGCTGAATGGCGCGATCGATGATGCGGCTGGCGTCGGCGCAGGCCTGACTCCCCGATTGCACAGCTTTTTCCTGCAGGGTGTTATCGAGCACCATTTTTGCCACGGCCAGTTCCTGTCCCAGACCATCGTGCAATTCGCGGGCGATGCGGCGGTGCTCTTGATCCTGCATGGTCATTAATCGCACGGAAAGCCGCCGCAGTTCGGCGGTGCGGCTGTCGACCATTTTTTCCAGCCGGCTGGCGCTTTCACGAATAGATTGCTCGAGTACTTTGCTGTCGTGAATATCGGAGCAGGTGCCATACCAGCGGAAAATTTTGCCCTGGTCATCGCGGATGGGAACAGCGCGCGCGCGGAACCAGCGGTAAGCGCCGCCGCCGGAGCGAAGCCGGTACTCGACTTCGAAGTTCGCTCCGGATTCGACGCAGCGCTTCCAGAGCATGGTCGCCGTTTCGCGGTCATCGGGATGCAGGTATTCCATCCATCCCCAGCCGTCGGCAGAGCCCGCAGGTGCGCCCGTGTATTCGTAGAATCGATCGCTGATGTAATCGCCGCTGCCGTCGGCGTGCCGGCTGAAGATCATGTCGGGCGCGGTGTGGATAATCGCGTCGAGTTCCTGATTCTTGCTCGCCAGCTTGAGATTGAGCCGGTGAAGAGCCTGAGCGCGCTTTCCCAATTCCTGGGTTCGCTCGTCCACGCGCCGCTCCAGGTCGCGGTTGAGTGATTCGAGCTGGCGAGTTTTACGATGCAGTTCGGCGAAGACCTTCACTTTTGCCCGCAACAAATCCGGAATGACCGGGACGGAGATATAGTCGACTGCGCCGCGTTCATAGGCTTTCAGCCGATCCAGATCGGTCAGGTGCACGGCGGAGATGAAAATGATGGCGGTTCTTTGAAAGCGCGGATGCTGGCGAATCATGCTGGCAAGTTCGAAGCCGTCGAACTCGGGCATGCTGACGTCCATGAGCACGACGGCCACGTCGACTTTCAACAGGTGTTCGAGCGCCTCTTTGGCGGAGTTCGCCTTGATGAGGTGTTCGCCGAGCTCTTCCAGCATGACTTCATAACTGAGAAGTTTCGCCGGCTGATCGTCCACCATCAGGATGTTGACTTTGTCGTTTGCGGGCATTGTTTTCCATTCTCTGTTCTGAGCTCTCTGCTTCCCGTATCTCTGAAATAAGCCCCTTTTCGTTATTGCCGCTTGATGCTAACGGTGCAGCCACATGCGCAAGGCCGAGAGCAATTGTTCGGTGTTTACGGGCTTGGCTAGATATTCGGAAGCGCCGGCCTCGAGGCATTTCTCGCGATCGCCTTTCATAGCCTTGGCGGTCAGCGCGATGATGGGCAGGCGGCGTAACTGCGCATTGCTGCGGATTGCCTGCATGGTCTCGTAGCCATCCATCTCGGGCATCATGACATCCATCAAAACGATGGCCACCTCAGGAGTAGATTCCAGCGTAGCGATGGCCTCACGCCCGGTACTGGCTGTGAGGACGACCATTCCACGGCGCTCGAGTACGCTGCTGAGCGCGAAGATGTTGCGCACGTCGTCATCCACGACCAGCACTCTCTTGCCGACCAGCGCTTCATCGGAGCGGTGCAACTGCTCGATCATCTTCTGTTTTGCAACCGGAAGATCGGCCACCACGCGATGCAGGAACAAGGCGGTCTCATCGAGCAAGCGCTCCGGCGACTCGACTCCCTTCAGCACGACGCTGCGCGCCAGCGTATGCAGGCGCGCATCTTCTTCGGGTGAAAGTTCCTTGCCGGTGAAGACAACGATCGGCAAGTCGCCAAGCGACGGAGTATCGCGGAAGCGCTCGAGCACCTCGAAGCCGGACATATCCGGCAAGCGCAAATCCAACACTACGCAGTCGAAGGATTGGTCCGCCACGGAGGCCAAAGCTTCGGCGCCGGTGGAGACAGTAATGACGTCGATATCGTCGTAGCCGAGAAGTTCCCGGATGCTGAGTTGCTCCGCAGGATTGTCTTCCACCACGAGCAGCCGTTTGCGCCGGGGCGCGGCATATTCTTTGATCCGCGCCAGCGCCATGTCGAGACCAAGCGCCGTGGTCGGCTTGGTGACGAACGCGAAGGCTCCGCGCGACAACCCGTGATGCCGGTCTTCGTCAAGCGTGAGCATCTGCACCGGAATGTGGCGCGTTGCCGGATCCTGCTTCAAATGATTCAGCACGGTCCAGCCGAGCATGTCGGGCAGGAACACGTCCAACGATACGGCAGTGGGATGGAATTCTTTGGCGAGAGCCAATGCCTCCGCGCCTCCTGAGGCCACCAGCACCTTGAACCCGCGATCACGCGATAAGTCGCGCAGAACGCGAGCATAGTGAGCGTCGTCCTCGACGATCAGCAGCACGGCATCTTCCGGCTGCAGGTTGTTGCGGTCGTCTTCGATGCGTTCGGGCACCGACACTACGGCGGAGGAAACCTGTAACGGCGTCGGTTTCTTTTCCGTTCCCGTGGCAGTGCTCGAACTGACGGAGGGGCCCTTGTAGATTTGCGGCAGGAAGAGGGTAAATGTGCTGCCTTTTCCCGGGGCGCTGCGCAAACGGATCTCTCCGCCGAGCAAACTGGCCAGTTCGCGGCTGATGGCCAGACCCAATCCGGTTCCGCCGTACTTGCGGCTGGTGCTGGCGTCGGCCTGCTGGAAGGCCTCGAAGATGATGCGCTGCTTGTCGACCGGAATGCCGACGCCGGTATCGGCAACCTCGAATGCCAGGACGGGCGCGGACTTTCCGAGGATCGGATGATCCTGCGTCCACCCGTTGGTGGCGACAGTCACCGAGAGGCTGACCGCGCCTTGCTCAGTGAATTTCAGGGCGTTGGACAACAGATTCTTAAGAACTTGCTGCAGACGCTTCGAATCCGTCACCAGACTGCGCGGCAGGTGCGGATCGGTATGGACTTCGAAGGCGAGACGGCGGCTTTCCGCCTCGTGGCGGAACGGACGCTCGACAGTATCGAGGAGGCTGGTGAAGAAAACTTCTTCGGCTTCAACCGAGACCGTGCCGGATTCGATCTTCGACAGATCGAGAATGTCCGTAATCAGGTTGAGCAGATCGGTTCCCGCCCCGTGAATGGTGCGCGCAAACTCGACTTGCCGTCCCGTCAAATTGCCGTCGGGATTGTCGCTGAGCTGCTGGCCGAGAACCAGGATGCTGTTCAGCGGCGTACGCAATTCGTGCGACATGTTGGCCAGGAATTCCGATTTGTACTTCGAAGTGAGAGCCAGCTCTTTGGCTTTTTCTTCGAGAGCGCGGCGAGCCTGTTCGATTTCCTGGTTCTTGCGTTCAACCTCGACGTTCTGTTCGGCGAGCTGCTGCGCTTTTTGCGCCAGCTGTTCGTTCGTCTGCTGCAATTCTTTCTGCTGCATTTGCAGCTCTGTCGCCAGCTGCTGCGATTGCTTCAGAAGCGCTTCCGTCTGCATGGTGGCTTCAATGCTGTTGAACACGATGCCGATGCTGGCGGTCAGCTGCTCCAGAAATGCCAGATGCGATGCGGTGAAGGTGGTCAGCGAAGCGAGTTCCATGACTGCCTTGACGCGGTCTTCGAACAGCACTGGCAACACGATCACATTGCGGGGAACGGCTTCAAACAAGCCGGAGCGGATGGGAACGGTGTTGGCGGGCAGATTAGTAATCAACATGCGGTGTTTTTCCGCCGCGCATTGTCCCACCAGCCCCTCGCCCATTTGCAGGCGGCGGAGCTTGTTGTCGTCGCCTTCCGCGGCAAAGGCCGAGAGCAACACCAGTTCTGCCGAGTCATCGCTCTCCATCTGGTAGATCAGACCTTGCTGCACGTTGATGAGCGGCGCCAGCTCGGAAAGCAGCAGGCGGCCGACCTCCGCAAGATCGCGCTGGCCTTGCAACATTCCGGTGAAGCGGGCGAGGTTGGTCTTGAGCCAGTCCTGCTCGGTATTACGATCCGTCGTAAGGCGGAGATTGTCGATCATGGTATTGATATTGTCTTTGAGCTGCGCAACTTCGCCGCGAGCTTCGACTTGAATGGAACGGGTGAGATCGCCCTTGGTTACGGCTGTGGCAACTTCGGCGATAGCTCGTACCTGGTTGGTAAGGTTGTCGGCCAACAGGTTGACGTTGCCGGTGAGATGCTTCCACGTGCCAGCGGCGCCAGGGACGTTCGCCTGTCCGCCGAGCCGGCCTTCCACGCCGACTTCGCGGGCGACGGTGGTGACCTGATCGGCGAAGGTGGCCAGCGTGTCAGTCATGTTGTTGATTGTTTCGGCGAGCGCGGCAACTTCGCCTTTAGCGTTCACCGTGAGCTTCTGCGTGAGTTCGCCGTTGGCGACAGCAGTCACGACTTTCACAATGCCGCGGACCTGCTCGGTGAGGTTCGCCGCCATCACGTTGACGTTGTCGGTGAGATCTTTCCACGTGCCGGCGACTCCCGGAACCTGCGCCTGACCGCCGAGTTTGCCTTCGGTACCGACCTCACGGGCAACGCGCGTCACTTCGGCGGCAAAGGCGTTGAGCTGATCGACCATCGTGTTGATGGTGTTCTTGAGTTCGAGAATTTCGCCTTTCACGTCGACCGTGATTTTGCGCGACAAATCGCCGCGGGCAACAGCCGTGGTGACTTCAGCGATGTTGCGCACCTGGCCCGTCAGGTTGCCAGCCATGGCGTTCACGGAGTCAGTGAGATCTTTCCAAGTGCCGGCCACGCCTGGGACGTTGGCCTGTCCACCGAGCCGGCCTTCGCTGCCCACTTCGCGCGCCACGCGAGTCACTTCAGCGGCGAAGGACCGCAACTGCTCCACCATGGTATTGAGCGTTTCCTTGAGCTGCAGAATTTCTCCGCGCACGTCGACCGTGATTTTTCGCGATAGATCGCCGCTGGCGATTGCGGTCGCAACCTCGGCAATATTTCGCACCTGGCCGGTGAGGTTGCTGGCCATGAAGTTGACGTTGTCGGTAAGGTCTTTCCACGTGCCGGCGACGCCGGGGACGTTGGCTTGTCCACCGAGCTTTCCTTCGGTGCCGACTTCGCGGGCGACGCGGGTGACTTCACCGGCGAAAGCGTTCAGCTGATCGACCATCGTGTTGATGGTGTTCTTCAGTTCGAGAATTTCACCCTTCACGTCGACCGTGATCTTGCGCGACAAATCGCCGCGGGCGACGGCCGTTGTAACTTCGGCGATGTTGCGTACTTGAGCCGTCAGGTTTCCGGCCATGGAGTTAACCGAATCGGTGAGATCTTTCCAAGTGCCAGCCACGCCGGGGACCTGTGCCTGGCCGCCGAGCTTGCCCTCCGACCCCACTTCACGGGCCACTCGGGTGACTTCCGCCGCGAAGGCATTGAGCTGATCCACCATCGTGTTGATGGTTTCTTTCAGCAGCAGGATTTCTCCGCTTACGTTCACCGTAATTTTTTTGGACAAGTCACCGCTGGCGATGGCGGTCGAAACTTCGGCAATGTTTCTCACCTGGCCAGTGAGATTGCTGGCCATAGAGTTCACCGAGTCCGTGAGGTCTTTCCAGGTGCCGCCGACACCGGGGACGAGCGCCTGGCCGCCGAGTTTGCCGTCAGTGCCCACTTCGCGAGCCACGCGCGTCACTTCCGACGCGAAGGAGCGAAGCTGGTCGACCATCGTGTTGATGGTGTCTTTCAGTTCGAGAATTTCACCCTTCACGTCGACCGTGATCTTGCGCGACAAGTCGCCGCGGGCCACGGCCGTCGCCACTTCAGCGATGTTACGCACCTGGCCGGTGAGGTTGCTAGCCATAAAGTTCACATTATCGGTGAGATCTTTCCAGGTGCCACCGACGCCGGGCACCAGAGCCTGTCCGCCGAGTTTGCCTTCGGTGCCGACTTCGCGGGCCACGCGCGTCACTTCACCGGCGAATGCGTTGAGCTGGTCCACCATCGTATTGATGGTGTCTTTGAGTTCGAGAATTTCTCCCTTCACATCGACCGTGATCTTGCGCGATAAGTCGCCGCGGGCCACCGCGGTCGTCACTTCGGCAATGTTACGAACCTGCGCCGTCAGGTTTCCGGCCATGGAATTGACGGAGTCGGTGAGATCTTTCCATGTGCCGGCCACGCCGGGGACGTTCGCCTGACCGCCGAGCCGTCCTTCGGACCCGACTTCGCGGGCCACGCGCGTTACTTCGCCGGCGAAGCGGTTGAGCTGATCGACCATCGTGTTTAGTGTTTCTTTGAGCTGCAGAATTTCGCCGCGAACGTCGACCGTGATTTTGCGGGAAAGATCGCCGCTGGCGATGGCGGTTGCGACTTCCGCGATGTTTCGCACTTGGCCGGTGAGGTTGCTGGCCATGAAGTTGACGTTGTCGGTCAGGTCTTTCCATGTGCCGCCAACGCCCGGCACTTTCGCCTGGCCGCCGAGTTTGCCTTCGGTGCCGACTTCGCGGGCCACACGTGTCACTTCGCTGGCAAACGCATTCAGCTGGTCGACCATCGTGTTGATGGTGTCTTTGAGCTCGAGAATTTCGCCTTTCACATCGACGGTGATCTTGCGCGACAAGTCGCCGCGGGCCACGGCCGTGGTAACTTCGGCGATGTTGCGAACCTGCGCGGTCAAGTTGCCCGCCATGGCGTTGACGGAGTCCGTCAAATCCTTCCAGGTTCCGGCCACGCCGGGAACGATCGCCTGTCCGCCAAGCTTGCCTTCGGTGCCGACTTCGCGGGCCACGCGCGTCACTTCCGACGCGAAGGATCGCAGCTGATCGACCATCGTGTTAATGGCTTCTTTCAGCTGAAGAATTTCGCCGCGCACATCGACTGTGATCTTTCGCGAGAGATCGCCGCTGGCCACTGCGGTTGCGACTTCGGCGATGTTTCGCACTTGGCCGGTAAGATTGCTGGCCATGGAGTTGACGGAGTCGGTGAGATCTTTCCAAGTGCCGGCAACGCCCGGCACCTGCGCCTGGCCGCCGAGTTTTCCGTCCGTGCCGACTTCGCGGGCCACGCGCGTCACCTCGGCGGTGAAGATGCCGAGCTGCTCGATCATCGTATTGACAAGTTTGGCCGACCGCAGGAACTCGCCTTCGAGCGGACGCCCATCAACCTCCAGTCTAACTGTCTGCGTGAGGTTGCCCTGCGCCACAGCCGCGATCGCATGAGTCACTTCAGCCGTTGGCCGGAGCAGGTCTTCAACCAGTGTGTTGACCGTAGTTTCCATTTCGCCCCAGGCCCCGCGGGATTCATGAACCCGGGCGCGTTCGCGCGTTCGTCCTTCCTTGCCGACGGCTTGTCCGATGCGCTTCAGTTCGTGAGCCATCTGCTGATTGGCGGAAACGATTTCGTTGAAGGCGTCAGCAATCTTGCCCGGAAGTCCGGTCCAGGAGCCGGGAAGCCGCACGGAAAAATTTCCGTCACGCACGGCGTGCAAACTTGCGAGGATCATCCCCAGGTCAGCCGACGCGGCTTCCGCCAACAAAATGGAATTCCCGTTTCCTTTTTGGACGGTGTCGGCTGGGTTCTTATCGGCGTTCTTGTCGTCGATGGCCAGTGTGTTGTGATTGCTTTTCCGCAAGGTGGTCTCCTTAGGACACTACAAAGGCCTCGCCCTAATCATTGCGAGTCCGCGAAGCGAACTGTGCAATGGCGAATGCCAACGCATATGAACTGGAAAAGAAGATTTGGCCGACACCGGCGCGCTCCCGAGTCGAACCTGCCCCGGCGACGTCAACAATACCCAAATGTATCCAGTTACTAAGTAACGAATAAAACCAGTAACTTGATAGCACGCGGTTAGCCGCCTGACTCTACGGTGTTTCCTGTAGTGCAGAACCGCTGAGTACCAGAGGATGCCGGCCTCGCGGCGTCGAGAGTGGAACGTCAGGTGGATACCTGAGACTGGCAACCCGGAGCAAGTTCGTGACAATCGAAGAACCAATAGATTCTTGACGTCTCAGCATATTGCCAGTTGGAGGACGTCTTGCACGACTCAGGGCAGGCTCACCATCGAAATCTTATCGGGCGAAGTCTTACCGCGCTTCGGCGCGTGGGCTGCGGCCTTGTAGTGTCGTCTCTGACCTTATTCGCTTCAACATCGTCTTTCGCATCCCTTGGGGGCGATCTCAACTCGGTGCTGGCCGACCAGGTTCAGTTTCAAGGCAGCTTGAAGCTGACGCAGATGGGATCGTACCAGGTACACGAAATCCGGATGCAGACGGCAACCGCCAGTGCAACGCAGGCCAGGTTACAGACCGGAATCGTGATTCGGGAATATGTTTCTCCTGCGGGCAAAGTCTTTGCGGTTACCTGGCAGGGAGAAGCGCCGCCCAATATGCGGCAGCTTCTGGGATCGTATTTCCAGCAATATGTGGATGCTATGAAGGCACAGGTTTCTGGCCGGCCGGGACGCAGGCCAGTCCTGATTGTGGAGCCGGATTTTGTGGTTCAGATGAGCGGGCGGGTCCGTGCTTATGCCGGCAAAGCATATCTGCCGGGGATGCTGCCGTCCGGCGTGCAGCCTGAGGCGCTCCAATGAGAGCGCCGGTGAAATCGCACGTAACGCTGGCCATTGCGGTCTGCTGCGCCTGGGGACTCACACTGGGCTGCGGCGGGGGTGGGTCAAGCAGCCAGAACGCGAGTCAGGCCCCAATTCCGACTTCCGGCCAAAATGTTCAGCCGATCGTCGTGAACACGGGCCCGGTCGGCAACTACGCCAATGGAGCGTTTACCAGCGTCACGGTATGTGTGCCGGGAAGTTCCACCTGCCAGACGATTTCAGGCGTGCTGGTGGATATCGGTTCGGTCGGGCTCAGAATTCTGTCTTCCTCGTTGACTTTGACTCTGCCGCAACAGAAAGCGCCCAGTGGCGATCCGGTCGCCGAGTGCCTGCCGTTCCTCGACTCCTACACTTGGGGGCCAGTCGAGTCGGCCGATGTGGAAATGTCTGGCGAAAAAGCTAGCGCGGTGCCGATTCAGGTGTTGAGCGATACGGACTTCTCCGTGCCAAGCGGATGCACGGACTTCGGTTTGCAATCGGCGGATACTTTGCAAGCATTGGGAGCCAACGGTTTGCTGGGAGTTGGTATGTACGCTCAGGACTGCGGCGGCGGATGCGCACAAAGCGGTTCCTACGGGTTGTATTACGAGTGCCCTTCTTCGGGCTGTCAACCGATTACCGAGCCACTCAGCGCGCAGGTGCAGAATCCCGTCGCGCTGTTTGCCACCGACAACAATGGAGTTGTGATCGAACTGCCGGCAGTCAATGGATCAGAAGCTACTCTGAGCGGCTCGTTGATTTTCGGGATTGGAACGGAATCGAACAACGGCCTGGGCAGCGCGACGGTTTACACGCTGAACTCCGATGCAGGCATCACTACCGAATTCAACGGACAGTCGTATCCCAATAGTTTTCTCGACAGCGGTTCCAACGGCTTATATTTTCTCGATAGCGCCGCAACCAGCATCCCGGACTGCGGCGACCTCACTTACTTTTATTGCCCGGCGAATGTGGAAAATCTCTCGGCGACCAATACAGGTGGAAATGCCGCAAGCGCAGCCATCAGCTTTAGCGTAGCCAACGCGGATAATCTGTTCAACAGCGACCCAAACGACGCGGTATTTAGCCAGCTTGCCGGGCCGAACCCCGACAGTTTCGACTGGGGATTACCGTTTTTCTACGGCCGCGACGTGTTTACCGCAATTCAGAATGCGGCCACGCCTGGCGGCACGGGGCCGTATTGGGCGTATTAGAGGAACTGAAAGGGAAGGCTCATCGAGTACGCAAGAGGCCTCGCCAGGCTTCAAACCGCTGCAGCGGCGGCTTCGCATTCGACTTCGTTTTCGTTCTCGAGCAGGCCGGCGTTTTCCACCAGGCCTGATTCCTCCGCACCACTGGCGCGGAGCAACTCCAGAGCCCATCGCGTGCGGGCGGTTTCCGGGCACGCCACATAGAGAAAAACACCGACCTCCCGCAGCTGCTTCTCGAAACGAGTCGCGTCGTCTTCGGCGAGACCAAGCCCAGCCAAAGTCCCGCGACGTCCGCATCGAGCCTCGGAGTCCTGTTCCACAACCAGAGCGCGAAAGAACTCGCGCGAGCGAATGAAGAAGCCAAAGGTGGGTATCAGCACTGCCCCGAATTCAGAGAGCCAGCCGATTAGCCCGGCATTCACAGCGCTCTTGTCCGGCTCGAGCGCGCGAAAGTTAGGATCCCGAACGATCGTGGTGATCGGATGTTTGGGAGAAAGCATCATGCAGATGTTCTCTTTGTCGAATCCTCCCTGCCTGAGCGTCCGCAAAATCTCGTGCAATCCGGCGTCGTGCGGATAGATCGCGTACGCCGCAGATCCGGTAACGGCCATGATCGGCTCTCCAGAAAAGAATTGAGCGGACGGCAAATTTCGATTTCCGGCCGGACTGCTACTCCCGTCAGCCCTCCGGCCTGAGGATAGAGATCACACACTGAAGAACAAGATGCGAATGCCCGGTCAGCGCCTAAATCCGAGGAAAATCGAGTTCCAAATCTACATCATCAAAGGGAACCGGAAACTCGGGTAAATCCTGTAGTCGGTGCGCATTCGCCCGGTATTTCCTTGCGCCTGTCAATGATGCCTAACCTATGGGCTGGAGCTCACATCTAATTATCGAAATGTTGGGTGCCAAAATGCTCGGATTTCGCAAAGAAGTATTTTTTGGTGTGGCGCAGTCAGTTAGGCAATTGTTCTTATGAGGATATTGTTCACAGCCATCGTCGCGGCAAGTCTATTTGGCGCATTTTCACTGGCAGAAAACTCAACCACATCTCAACCCATCCCGACGTCTCAGTCCCAAAAGCCCGCGCCATCAGGTCCGCCGGCGGAAGCTCCCCGGCTCGCGGCGGGCAGTGTGATTCCTGTGGAGCTGATAAAAACCGTGGACGCGAAGAAGGTGAGGGCCGGGGATGAAGTGGACGTCAAAGTGATCGAGGATCTGAAGACCCAGAACGGTCAGCTGCTCATGCCGAAGGACACCAAGATCGTGGGGCACGTCACCGAAGCGCAGACACGGACCAAACAGCAGAAGGAGTCTGAACTCGGGATCACGTTCGATCGCGCGCTCTTGAAGGAAGGAGGCGATGTGACATTGCCCGCCTCCATCCAGGCGGTGATCGCTCCGCCGAACCAAAATCCCAATACCGGCAACTTGGCCGGTGCAGCCCCGACATCGCCGACGCCCGGCGGATTCTCACCCGGCGGCGGGCGCACAGGCATGTCGGGAGAGCCGTCACCAGGGCCGGGCTCGTATCCAAGTCCAGGCGCTTCCGCCGCGGGTGGCGAGCCCAATAATGTTCCTCCCGGAAATAATGCGAACCCGCCCATCACTTCAAAGACAGAAGGAGTCATAGGCATGTCGAATTACAAACTGTCGACCCCGGGAGATGAAAAACCGGGAGATAAAAAACAAGGATCAGTAGTCAGCTCGGAGAAGAGCAATGTAAAGCTGGAAAGCGGAACCTTGATGCTGCTCCGAGTGCATCAATAGACTCGCGAATCGTCAGAGGAGACATATGCGTATAACTGCCGTTCTCAGCACCCTGTTGCTCGCGCTGATTATGTTGAGCGCGCCGCCTAGCTCATCCGCCCAAGTCCGCATTACGGTGGGATTCGGGCCGCCGGCTTTGCCGGTTTACGAACAGCCGGTTTGCCCCGGCGACGGTTACATCTGGACGCCCGGCTACTGGGCGTGGGATCCAGACGGAGCAGACTATTACTGGGTTCCCGGAACCTGGGTTCTGGCCCCCGAAGTCGGTTATCTCTGGACTCCGCCCTGGTGGGGCTGGGATAACGGCGTGTTTCTTTTCCATGAGGGATTTTGGGGGCCGCACATCGGCTTCTATGGCGGAATTGACTACGGCTTCGGGTATTTCGGCTCCGGCTTCGTCGGCGGGAGATGGGAAGGTGGACACTTTTTTTATAACCGCGACGTCGCCAACATCAATGTCGTGAACATTCACAATGTTTATAACGAACATGTGAACGTCACGGTCAACCATATCAGTTACAACGGCGGCGCTGGCGGCATTAACGCCCGTCCGCGTCCGGAAGACGAACTGGCGGAACACGACCACCATCTTGGCCCGGTAGCCGCACAAACCCAACACATCGACGAAGCCCGTGGAAATCGCGAACTGCGCGCTTCGGTGAATCAGGGCAAACCGCCCATCGCCGCGACCGCCCGCCCGGGAGAATTTTCCGGCCACGATGTAGTGGCTTCAAAAGAAGCTGGCGCGGCTTATCATCCCCCCGCGAATCGAGGAAACGAGGGTGCGCCGCGAGAAGAGAACGGCGCGAAACCCGCCGGCCATCCCAATGAACTTCCGCCGCTGGAGCGTCCTGCCGCTCCGCACACCGGCAACGCGAAGCTGGACCAGAAATATCAGAAGCAGCAGGAAAAACTTTACAATCAGCAGAATAAAGAGCGGCAGCAACTGCAGCAGAAGCAGGACAAGGAACATCAGCAGGCCGCACAACGAAACGCGAATGACGCTGCGAAACAGCAGATGGAGCAGCGCCATCAACAGCAAACCCGGCAGATGCAAGCCCGACACACGCAACAGCGGCAGCAGCTTGCCAGAAAGCAAGCGCCACCCGCTAGGAAGAAGTAGTCCCACTAGGAAGAAGTAGTAAAGAGCGCGGGAATAACCGGGAAAGATGACTGTCGGGTACTATCGCAAATAGTAATCATCACTATTTGCGATAGTACCAGTCTTGAAGTAAGCCTGCGGTTTCTGATAAAAAGAAATCAATTGATCCGCTTCGTCGTCGCTAATTTGCTTGGGGAGAAAAACTGAGGCAACCGCCTCCCTAGCCGCCCATCGAATGGGTGTTCTATATCGGCGCTTTCGGAGTGTGCGCTGGCACGACCCGCAGGCGCAGGAACTTGGGCCCTAACCAAATTCCGGAGTAAGCATGCGGTTCAGCGGCAGATCCGAAGTGAGTGGGAGAACTGCTTTTTCAAGCGTCCCTTGCGCCGCAGTTTGCTTGCACCCTTTCCGCTCGCGAATCCATCCTAACGTTGTTGAAGTTCCGCGAGTCTGGCTTTTCACAACAGACTCTGAAGACACTTTCACGTTACCAACCACCGCCGGAGGAAGATATGGCGACTTTCGTTCAAATTGAGAATGACTCGGAAATCAAACAGCGCCTTGAAGCGGAACGTGCACGCCTGCGCAAGATCGCTGGCCTCGACCAGCCCACACATTTTCATCGTCCGGTGGAGCGGGCCTTCACCGCCGAACAACGTCCGCACACTACGATTCTTTTCGGTGGATTTACATGGAAGCATGAGGATCTGATCCGCGCGGTGTTCCAGGGCTGCGGCTACCGCTGCGAGAAACTTCCCGTGCCCGACGTCGCTGGCTTCCAGACTGGTAAGGAGTTTGGCAACAACGGCCAATGCAATCCGACGTACTTCACTGTGGGCAATCTGGTGCAGTATCTCCAGTTCCTGGAAAAAGAGGGCCTTTCGCGCCAGCAGATTTTAGACAATTACGTCTTCTTCACCGCCGGCTCCTGCGGCCCCTGCCGCTTTGGCATGTATGAGGCTGAGTATCGCTTTGCGCTGAAGAATGCCGGCTTCGACGGCTTCCGCGTCCTGCTGTTCAAAGACAGCGACGGCATCAAGGCGGCGTCGGGCGAGCCTGGGCTGAAATTCTCCATCGATTTCGGGTTCGGCATGTTGAACGCCATGCACTTGGGCGACGTGATCAATGACCTGATCTATCAGATTCGCCCGTATGAGGCCAACAAGGGCGAAACCGACCGCGTCTTCCGCGAAATGGTCGACGGACTGTGTGAGGACTTGAAAAACCGCAAGTCGTTCGAGATCGAGAAGAGCGCGCCCGATTGGGCGAAGCCGAAATTCAAGAACAACAAGATTCTGCGCAACACGTTCAACGTCTTCGGCAAATGGCACGAGCACATGTGGGGTAAGGACTATCTGGGTGCGCTCGATAACGCGCGCAAAAGGATGGATTCGATCGAAGTCGATCGCACGCGGGTGAAGCCGCTGGTGAAAATTACCGGCGAATTCTGGGCGCAGCTCACGGAGGGTGACGGCAACTTCCACATGTTCGACTTCCTCGAGCGCGAGGGCGCGCAGGTTCTGGTCGAACCGATCGCAACTTGGGTCGCGTACTTGATGTATCAAGCTAAGGCTCACGCGATTGCGAAGTGGCCGGTGAATCGTCCGCATCGCAATCCGGAGTGGTACGAGCTGAAGAAGAATTTTGCTAACTACATTGGCCTGCACAAAAAATTGTGGGGCATTGGCGCGGGCGAGCGTATGTGGAACTTCTTCTACCACCGCACCATCAAGCACATGGGCGGAATCACCCATCATCTTGCCCCGCAAAAGGAACTTGCCGAACTGGCGAATCCTTTCTACAACCAGTTCGCACGCGGTGGCGAGGGTCATCTCGAAGTCGGCAAAAACGTTTATTACACCGTACATAAGATGTGCCACATGGTGCTGGCGCTGAAACCGTTTGGATGCATGCCGTCGTCGCAGTCGGACGGCGTGCAGTCGGCCGTGATCAACAAATTCAAGGACATGATCTTCCTGCCCATCGAAACCTCGGGCGAGGGCGAGGTCAACGCCCACAGCCGAGTGCAGATGGCTCTGGGCGAGGCCAAGGTCAAGGCCAAGGCCGAGTTCGAGGAGTGCCTCAAGTCCACGGGCAAGAGCATGAACGAAATCCGCGCGTACATCGACGAGCATCCTGAACTTAAGCGGCCGTTCTATCACGTGCCGCACCGCGAGGGAGTCGCCGGAACGGCAGCGCAGTTCGTTCTGCACGTGAGCGAGCGCATCGATAAGGACACGCGCTTCTGGAAGAAATCGCGGGTACGCGTGCAGGCCGTGCCGGCCATGTCTGGCGATTGATGTCTGGCGACTAACGATTTACCGCCCGGAACGCCGAGCGCGCGGAGAGAATGATTTCTTCCCTCCCCCGGCCTCGGCGATTCCGGCGGTTCAGGCTTTTCGATTTCGTTGCTGAAAGTGAGAGGAATTCATGCACGATCATAAGGGCCCTGCACTGATCCAGATCGCCGGTCTCGAGCCGCAAGCTTCGATCCAGCACGTGAAGCATGCTCACAAGCCGCACGACCACAAAACCCAGTACCTCGTGGGATTGGACGTCGGCTCAACCACCGTGAAGGCCGTCGTGGTCGACGCTGCGAGCGACCAAGTGTTGTGGCAGGATTACCAGCGCCACGAAACCAAGCAACCGGAAAAGACGCTGGAATTTCTGAAGCGGATGGAGGCCGAGGTCGGCATCAACCGTCACAACACGCGCATGTTCTTGACCGGCTCCGGTGGAACCGGAATCGCCGAGCAGATCGGCGCGAAGTTCGTGCAGGAAGTTACGGCGGTCTCGCTGGCGGTGGAGAAGCTGCACCCTGAGGTTTATTCGGTCATCGAGCTTGGCGGGCAGGATGCCAAGATCATCGTTTTCAAAGACGACGACGAGACCGGACGCAAGAAGAAAATTCCTTCGATGAACGATAAGTGCGCCGGTGGCACGGGCGCGGTCATCGACAAGATCAATGCCAAACTCAAAATTCCGACGGAGTTGTTGGCCCAGCAGGGCTATCACGGGATCAAGCTGCACAAAGTTGCCGGCAAGTGCGGCGTGTTCGCCGAAACCGATATTAACAGCCTGCAAAAAGTCGGCACGCCTCCCGACGAACTGATGGCTTCTCTGTTTGAAGCGATCATCCTGCAAAACCTGAGCGTGCTTACCCGCGGACATACTCTGCGTCCGCATGTGCTGCTGCTCGGCGGCCCGAACAGTTTCATCAAGGGCATGCGCGAAGCGTGGCAGGCCAATATTCCGCGCATGTGGCAGGAACGCAAAGTTCAGATTCCCGAGGGCGCGAAGCCGGAAGACCTGATCAAGGTTCCGCAAAACGCGCAATACTTCGCTGCGCTCGGCGCAGTCGAGTTTGGCCGCAGCGAAGACGATTGCATCGGCTGCTACTGCGGTTACGAAAAGCTGATTCACTACATCGAGTACGGCCGTCAGGAAGAGAAAGCGAAATCGGGCGGCAAAGGCCTGGTCGAAAAGCCCGAAGATCTCGATGTATTCAAAGAAGCCTACCGGCGGCCGAAATTTACGCCCGCCGTATTCCAGAAGAATTCGACGGTTGGCGGGTTCATCGGCATTGACGGCGGATCTACTTCCACGAAGGCGGTCCTGCTGGATGAGAACGGCACGATTCTGTGCAAGTCCTATCAACTCTCCAACGGCAACCCGATCCAGGACACGATCGAGATGTTCGAAAACCTGCGCGGCCAGGTGGAAGCACAGAACGCGAAGCTGGAAGTGCTCGGCGTCGCGACCACTGGCTACGCCAAAGACATTTTGAAAGATGTTCTCAACGCAGATGTGGCTCTGGTGGAAACCGTCGCCCACACCGAGTCGGCGCTGAAGTTTTATGAAGATCCGCACGTGATTGTCGACGTCGGGGGCCAGGACATCAAAATCATCATCCTCCACAACGGCCGCGTAAAAGATTTCAAGCTGAACACGCAGTGCTCGGCTGGCAATGGATATTTCCTGCAATCGACCGCAGAGGGATTCGGCCTCAGCGTAAATCAATACGCCGATCTGGCCTTCTCGGCGCAGGCCATGCCGGTATTCGGCTACGGCTGTGCCGTGTTCATGCAGTCGGACATTGTCAATTTCCAGCGCCAGGGCTGGCGGGCTGAGGAAATTCTCGCCGGGCTGGCGGCCGTGCTGCCAAAGAACGTATTCCTCTATGTGGCCAGCATTCCGAACCTGGCCGCGCTCGGCACGCGCTTCGTTCTGCAAGGCGGAACACAGAACAATCTCGCCGTGGTAAAAGCGGAAGTCGATTTCATCCGCAACAGCTTCCGCGCGACCGGCAAGCAGCCCGAAATCATTGTGCATGAGCACTGCGGAGAATCGGGGGCCATCGGCGCCGCGCAGGAATCGCTGCGGCTCTGGCGCAACGGCCAGACGACGACATTCGTTGGCCTCGATGCCGTCCGCAAGATCGAATACCGGACTACGCGCAACGAAGATACGCGCTGCCACTTCTGCAAGAACGATTGCCTGAGGACCTTCATCGACATCCGCACCAAGCCGAAAGACGATCTCAGTTTCGTGCCCATCCAGAAAGTCACGAAAGTTCCGTTGATGCACGGCGAGCAGCGCTTGATTATCGCCACCTGCGAAAAAGGCACGGTCGAAGATGTCAATGACATGAAAGACATCAAGGCCGGCCTCGACTCGATCCGGGCCAAGCATCCCAACTTCGTTGATTACGCGTCGAAAGAAGTGTTCCGTCCGACGAACGCAAAGAGCGTGGCCGATCCGCTTCCAACCAAAGGCTGGGCCGGATGGAAAAAGGGTGATAAAGAGCGCCGCGCACTGATGGAGAATCGCAAAAGGATTCGCATCGGGATTCCGCGCGTGTTGAACATCTACACCTATGCTCCGCTCTTCAACGCGTACTTTGAGAGTCTCGGCGTCCAACCCGAAAACATCATTTATTCCGACTACACCAGTTCGGAACTGTATCGCGCCGGGGCCAGCCGGGGCGCGATTGATCCCTGTTTCCCGGCAAAGATTGGAATTTCGCACGTTTACAACCTGATTCAGGAGAAACACCGGAAAAAGCCTCTGGACGCCATCTTCTTCCCCATGTATGACGTGCTGCATTCGCCTCTGGTCAAAATCGTGGGCGCCAACGCCTGCCCAACCGTGACCGCGACTCCCGAGACAGTGAAGGCGGCATTCACCAAGGAAAACGACGTCTTCGCCGAGCACAACGTCAAGTACATCGATCCGGTGCTGAATTTTGCCGATCGGAAGTTGTTTGCGCACCAGATGCTGATGCCGTGGCAGCCCGTCCTCGGTCTATCGCAGGAGGAGAATGATCGTGCGGTTGAGTCGGGGTTTGCGGCGTTGAACGAATACGAAGCCAGTATTCGCCGGCGGGCTAGACAGGTAATTGATCAGCTCGAACGCGAAGACCGCATCGGCATTGTTATGCTGGGACGGCCCTACCATCACGATCCGGGACTCAATCACGAAATTCTGGACGAGTTCCAAAAGTTGGGCTATCCGATCTTTTCCCAGAACACGCTGCCGATCGACGACGACATCCTGGAGCGCCTGTTTGGAGACGAAGTGCGGGCTGGCATCACCAGCCACGCCCTCGACATCACCGATGCCTGGAAGAATTCATATTCCTGCAGCACCAATCACAAGGTGTGGGCGGCGAAGTTTACCGCGCGGCATCCGAATCTGGTTGCGCTGGAGATCTCCAGCTTCAAGTGCGGACACGATGCGCCGATTTACGGCGTGATTGAAGGCATCATCGAGCAATCTGGCACGCCGTATTTCTGCTTCAAGGATCTCGACGAAAATAAGCCTACCGGCTCGATCCGCATTCGAGTGGAAACCATCGATTATTTCCTCCGCCGTTACCGCGAGGAAGTGATTCGTAAGCGGAAGGCCACACAGGATATCGAAGCGCAACTGGCCGCGCTCGAAGCCCAATTGCGAGCCGAGAAGATCGAAGCCGATGAATTGCCGGCCAATTCCCTGGAACCCGAAGCGCAAGGGATGGCCGCAGACTAGCCTGGCAAAGGCTTGCAAGGTCTACAAAAATGGGGTAGTGGTGCCGTTTGATTTCCACAGGGATAGCCAACCCGTTAGGCCCTATGGGAAACTGAGGATATGGCAAAGCGCAATCTGCGGGTAGTCAAATGGCTCGGAATCACGCCCGCCGTTGCCGTTTGCACCTATTGCGCTTCCACGTTCAAAGTCCCGCTCGATTCTCTCAAGCGGACAGCCGACGCACAAGAGAGCCTTCGCAAGCAGTTTGACACTCATAAATGCAAACTGCTGGACAGCAGTCAGAACGCCTTGCGGATCGTACGGGAATCCACCGAAGATAAGTAGCTGCGCTATAATCCTGCCCGCTATGCTTCACATTCTCGCGGGAAACGCTGTCGATGATGTCCAAGCCGTGCTAAAAGCGGCCAAGAGCGAGAAAGCCCTACCGTGGTTTGTTCCGAAGAAAGCCCACGTCAATGACCGGGCGTTATTTCATCTGCCGGGGCTTGGATTGGCCGCTCGCGGTGTCATTGCATCGGAGCCGGAGCAAGATGGGCCGGGACGATACGGAGCAGACGTTAATCAAATCACGATGCTGAGTTCTGCCGTGCCGCTGGCATTCATCTGCAAGAATCATCCGGCTTGGAAATGGCCGACGTACCCGCGAGGTAAAGCGACGATTGATGGAGCCATAGAACAACGTCTTGAGGAATTGCTAGAAAACTATCAGGCATCATTCGCAGAACCATTGACAGAAGGCATATCAAAGACTGTTTCAGTCACAGTGTACGAGCGCAACCCGATAGCACGGCAACAATGCATTGCACATTACGGCGCAACTTGCTTTGCGTGCGGCTTCTCGTTCGGAGATGTGTACGGAGAAACTGCGGAAGGCTTCATTCACGTTCACCACTTAAAGGCTGTCGCGAGAGCCGGAGAGCGCAAGGTTGACCCAATCAAAGACCTACGCCCGATCTGCCCAAACTGCCATGCTGTAATTCATCTTCAAAACCCGCCTTTGAGCATCGTAGAATTGAAACGGATGCTGAAACAGGCGCATGATCGCTAATGAGCTTTACGCCCTTGCGCTTGCGCCAAAGCCTGCTCCTTAACAGCTATGGGCCGCTTAAAAATTGCCGCTTGCGTACCATCTGATGATTTGTTGCTTGATGGATACGGGAGCATTCCACAGAGTTCCCAGCCTCTTTGTCCAGCCTCACGCAGAAACTGACCCACAGAATCGTGTCCGATCTCCGCCAGTCCCTCTCCGATGTGTGGATCAAGTATCCCGTCTTTGTAAATGGCGTGAGCATATTCCCATGCGTTCCCCGCTCTGTCTTGCATCGCCAATAAATGCTCGTACTTCACGAGAACCGCAAGCGGTTTGTCGTTGTCCTGAATGACCAGCGTCTTGTCGAGTTCCTTTAACTGAGTCGCGTTGAATGCCCGCAAGCGGCTGATTCCAACGTACTGCACATTTGGGTCTAGGTAGGGGATAGAGACTGTGTTTGATTTTCCCATTGTCGTATTCCTCCGTTTTCTATGCCGCTTTTCGCAGCGCCTTCAATACCAGTTCTTTGTCAATCCGCGAAGTCGGGTTATTGTTCGCCAGCAGTCCGCAAAGTTCTTCAAGAGTCCAGACGTGATCGGTTAGACCCGCTTCCATTGCCGGGGTTACGCGCAGAGTCTTGTGAACGCGGCAGAAGTTGTAATGAAAGAAATAGAGCGCAACCTGGTGCGCGTGATTCTCGAATTTCTTGCTGAATCCGTTCGTGAGGCGCGTGAATCGGCGCATCCCCATTCTCATTGAAAGGTTCTGCCGCTCTACGTAGCTGGTGGAGATATGCTTTGGATTGGGATTACCAGCGAGAACTCCGGTACGGCATCCAATGCAAGTTGCCGGACTGTAACGCGACTCACCTTCATTTGATGCGCCGTAAATTTTCACCAGCATCGCATAATCAATCTCAGAGCCGAAGGCATTCTCTACAGCCTCAGCGTAGACACGATGCCCGTCTGTCGTTAACTGAATCCGATTCCTGATCCGCGAAGCCATGTCTTGCATGAAATCGTTCGCCGTGGATGCGCCGCGATCTCCCAGCATGTACGAAATAATCAGCTTCGTATCGGCGTCAATCGCAGTCCACGTCCAGCAGTCTCCCGCGCCTTGCTCCATCTGCTCGGTTGTGACGTTCTTTTGCTTGGCGTAGATGAAGGACCAAACTTCGTCACACTGCGCTCGCTTTACGCGAAGGTTTCTCACATTCGCGTCATGGTAGGCAGCACAGGCGCATCCGGCATCCTTCAAGAGCCGAAGAACGGTATGCTTTCCGACTCCTAGCATCCGGCAAGTAGCATTGATGGAGTTTCCTTCGATGAGAGCCGCTATGATCTGAGTCCGCTTGGCCGTGTTTAGCTGATTCATATTGCCTCTCGATCTGCCTAGATAATAGCAGAATGTAGGCAAATGTCAAGCTAAATATTGCCTCTTTATGCTTTCTTTACGCTCTTCGTACTGCCTCGATGTAGGGGTTATAATGCGTGAGCCATGCGTGTCTTGTTCCTTATCTTGCTGTCCCTTGCAAGCCAGTCCGCTCCAAAAGCGGTCAACAAAACCAAAACAGTAGAGGGAAACAAAAAAGCACAATATGGCCGGAATGAAGCTGTACTCCAGGGGTTTGTCTCTGATGAAAGGGTCGTAATAGAAGAAATAAGCGCAGCCTATCAGCAGAGTGATTCCTATGATCCCCGCACAGATCGCCTTTATCGCCTCTATCTTAAGGCAACGATTGGCGGCGTAATTATCGCGTTGATTGGAATCGGGTTTATTTGGTTCCAAACCAGAGCGACGAAGCACTCCGTAGATAGCTTGAGAAGTGCGGAACGGGCTTGGATTTTGGTCACTTTGGACCATCCTGAAGGGCCACATGCGAGATATGATTGGGCACTCAGCATCAAGAACTGCGGGCGCACTCCAGCGCGGGTAACTCTGGCCTTCGGCGATCTGACGGATACTCTCGAACTCGGCGAACCACCAACCTATAAAACCAGTATTCTCCCTAGTCCGAAACTCTTGGCTCCTCAAGAGGAATGGCAGATCGCAGATGTTTCTAGCCTCTACCGAACAGAGTTGACGGGTTATTACGGATACATTGGGTATCGCGACACTTTCAGCGATAAGGGAGAACGGATTACTCGATTCTGCTACGAACTGAGAACAGTGAAAAATCCTGTCGGCGGGACCGATCAGAAATGGTTTCCGGCTGGGCCACAGTCCTACAACGATTACACATAGCAAGGCAAGTGCCAGAGTGAGTGCCTGTGGAAACCAAACGGCACCACTACCAAAAATGGCGCGGCCTTTCGAGTCGCGCCATTCGTTTTTCTGACGGAGCATCTGACTAAGTGCCGGTCCGCAATGCTGGAGCTGGCTGCTTCAACGCTGCGGCAATGTGCGCTCCGTTCGGCGATCCCAAACCGGAGCACGCGTCCCATCCCGGCCCGGCCGTGTAATAGCCGTTGTTGCCCGAGGTGACGTCGTTAAAGTCCGCAGCCTCGTTCATTTGATAGAGCAGCGGATTGATGAATCCAATCGGCTTTCCCATGCTCTGGTTGATCAGCGCGAGCAGCCCCGCCCACAGGGGAGCGACCGCGCTGGTGCCGCCGATCACACCGGACTGACCGTCAACCAGGGTGTCGTAGCCGGTAGTCGGATCGGCATCTCCGGCGATGTCGGGAACGCCGCGCCCGGCAAATCCCGCGGGGTTGGTGGATGCCGGCACGCCCGCACCGCTCTGATAGCTGGGAACTGCGAAGAAGCCGCTGACGCCTCCACCAGTTGCGCCTTCGTTGTTGGCCAGCTCGTTCCAAACGGTTTCACTGGTAATCGTGCTTCCCGAGCCCACCAGCTTCGTGCCGCCACAGGCCAGCACGTTCGGGCTCGATGCCGGAAAGTCGACATGTTGCAGGCCGTCGGTCACGCCGTCGGTTGAGCCGTCGTCCCCGGCCGCAACGCAAACCGTGACGCCCATCGCCGCCGCGGCCTGAAACGCTTCATCCATCGAAGTCATGGATTGCTGGGTCCATGTAGATTCCGGCCCTCCCCAACTGATCGAGACGATCGAGGGATTGTTCGTCGTGTCGTGCACGGCAGTTGTAATCGCGTTCAGAAAACCGGCGTCAGTGTTTTCCGCAAAATAAACCACGATCTTGGAGCCCGGAGCAATCGAGCCGGACACTTCGATATCCAGCATCACTTCGCCGTCGGCCCCGTTCGGATCTCCCGGACTGTTGCTGCCGTTGCCGACCGAAACTGCCAAAACGTTTGGAGTCTCGGTCAAACCCAGCTGGCTCCAGTAATTGCTCAGATCCGTCGTGGTGAACCCGCCGCCTAACTCGATCAGGGCGATACATTCCCCGCTTCCGTCGAGATCGGTTGGATAGTCGTAGAGTGTGGCGACTTGCGGCGGTGTGTACGAACCGGTGGAGGAGTCGGTGCGAGTGCCCGCTCGCTGGCTCCGCCTACGAAAATGGGGCTTGGCCTGGGGACGATTATCCAGACCAAACACGCCTTCGACCACATCGTGCAGTTCTGCCGGCAGTTGGACCGCCCCTACGCGTCCGCGGTATGTGCCCGCCGGGTGCTGGTATTGTTTCAGTTCCACGCCGAAGGCTTCACTGACTGCAGCCACGGTTCCCGACAGAATGACCGTGCGGCGGGCTATGCTTTTTTCCTTTACGGTCAGCTTGTGTTGGCGGGCAAAGGCCTCGACACGAGCCATCCTATCGGGATCGGCCCCATGGCGCAGTTCGAATTCTTGGCGGCTTAAAATCTTGCGTTCCTCGATAGGCTTGGTGAATTCATCGGCAGCAATGGCCGGTTTTTTCCCGGCACGAGAAAGCAACCGAATGGTCACATCCACGATTTCGTTTGGGTTCGCCGGACCTATTTCCCGCGCACCTTTCATGGGAGTGCGCTCGCTTCCGGCCAATGGTAGTCGTTTGTTCGGAGCGGACATAAATCTCCTTTCTCTTCGGGCCCAGCCGAACGAGAAGAAGCAGATCAGCGTTGCGACAGGAGTCTTTCGAGAATCTCCGGAGGAAGGAGCCGAGCCGTCTACAACCTCGCGAATCCGAGCTGGCCCGTTAGATGACTGCGAAGTTAGCAGCAGACTGGAAAGAACGCAAGGTTTTTCTGATGCATGTTACAAAAACCGGACGGATTTCAGATCGATTTGGGAAAATTGCGGATTCTTTAAAGTTTTGTCGACGTGGCGTTTCTTGTCCCGTCTCGCGACAAGAGCTCTTCACCGCAGATGACTTCGAGCGGCGATATCGCCGGCCGCAGAAGCGGGCTCTGCCGTCATCAGGACCTTATCCTGAGCCATCCAGAAAGGCGGTAAACGATTACGCAGTTGGTTTACGGGGGCGTCCTCCTCTATACTTCGGCAACCGCCTGAATCTGGGAAAGGATGGACTGATGGCGATTACGTCGAGGGCTGTCTGTCAAGATTGCGAATTGAAGTGTGTCCTAACGATCAAGCAGGCCCGTATGAACTCCGAATCTGCCGGCTGCGAAAGGGTTGATGCCCTATGAATCCAGCATTGCTGGTTGTGAGCTCCTCTACCCTGGTGCACCTCTCTCCAGTCGACCTGGTCATCATCGGTTTCTACTTTGCCCTCGTGCTGGCGATCGGCCTCTATCTCAAAGGACAGGCCAATACCGGCGACGACTTTTTCATGGCCGGTCGCGAAATGACAGCGTGGGTGGCAGGACTCGCATTCCTGTCGGCCAACCTGGGGTCGCTCGAGTTAATGGGCTGGGCCGGCAATTCCTATAAATACGGAATCCTGGCGGCGCACTGGTATTGGATTGGCGCCATCCCGGCGATGCTGTTTCTGGCGCTGGTGATGATGCCCTTCTACCATATCTGCAAGACGCACTCGGTGCCGGGATATCTCAAACTGCGCTACGGTGCAGGCGCGCAGGCGCTCTCGTCGGTTTCGTTCGCGCTGATGACCGTCCTGATGAGTGGCATCAATATGTATGCCATGGCCGTGGTGATGCGCGTGGTGCTGGGCTGGGATATTCACTTCAGCATCTGGGTGTCGTCGATTACTGTCGCTATTTACGTGGCGCTGGGCGGGCTACGGTCGGCGATTTTCAATGAAGTCCTGCAATTCTTTCTGATCTGGGCTGGAGCACTGCTGATTCCGGTTCTGGGGTTGATCGAGGCTGGGGGCTGGAGCGGTCTCCAGGCCAAGATCATGCAGAATCTCACCGAGCAGCATGTGCCCAATCCAGGCTCCTACACGCATCTGTGGTCGACTCTTGGCAACTTCAGCAGCAACCCCATGGGCATCAACTGGGTCGGCATCGTTTTCGGACTTGGCGCGGTCATCTCCATGGGTTATTGGACCACCGACTTCCTGGTCGTGCAGCGGGTGCTGTCGGCGAAAGACCTGCGCTCGGCCAAGCTCGCACCCATCATTGGAGCGGGTTTCAAGATGATGGTTCCCTTCATCGTGATTCTTCCCGGGCTGCTGGGCCTGGCGCTGCTGCGCGACCCGCATACCGGCCACCTGTTGCGCCTGGTGCCGGGCGATGTCGCCTGGTCGGATGCAGGCCGCGCCCAGGGACTGCATAGTTATGACGAAGTCCTGCCCTTGATGTTGGCGCGCTATTGCGGTCCAGGACTGCTCGGCCTGGGAATTACGGCTCTCATCGCGGGATTCATGTCGGGCATGGCGGGCAACGTGAGCGCGTTCGCGACGGTCTGGACTTACGACATTTATGGCGCGTTCATTGACAAGACAGCGTCCGACGAGTCGAAGGTCCGAATGGGGCGCTGGTGCACCCTGCTGGGCGTCGCGGTCAGCATCGGCACGGCCTACCTGGTCATGAGTGCACAGAGCATCATGGACTACGTCCAGGCGCTGTTCAGTTTCTTCATCGCTCCGCTGTTTGGAACCGTAATCCTCGGCATGCTCTGGAAACGGGCTACCGCCGCTGCGGGTTTTTGGGGACTTTTTGCCGGGACTCTATCGTCGGTCGGAATGTACGCGTGGGTGAAGATCGATCCGACTGCGGTACGCTACGTCGCTTTGTCGATGGATGCGCAGGATCAGGCGCAGAACATGTTTCGCGCGCTCTGGTGCTGCCTAATCTGTGTGATTGTCACCGTCGTGGTGAGTCTGCTGACGAAACCCAAGTCGGACACCGAGTTGGCAAATCTCGTCTACGGCCTGACGCCGATTCCACACGAAGAACATGTTTCCATCTTCCACAGTCCGCTCTTCTGGGGAGTTGTGGTCGCTATTGTATTTCTGATTCTGCAAGTTATTTTCTGGTAGGGGGAATAAATGAAATCGGGTGGGGCTTTATCGATCTGGTTTTTTATCGGCGTATCGTTGCTGGTAAACGGAGCGCTGATCTTCGGCCGGGGAATCTATGAGACCGTCTATCCGCCGGAAAACAAGGTCGTCCTTTACAATCTGCACGCCAACATCTGGTGGGGCGCGCTGCTGTTGATTTTCGGGCTGGTGTACTGCCTGCGCTTTTCACCGGCACGGGAACGGGCGCGCAGCGGCGGCAAATCTTAGAAGTCCTTCGACCCGAATCGATCCTGAGTCGGGCTTCTGGAGAGTGGCGACGGAGCGCATCAGAGCGCTCTTCCCCGCTCCGTTCGGATCTGGCTGGCGGCAGATTCCCGGACGCTCGCTTTCTGACAGTCCGGTGATAATATCTCTGCGTTAGTTACGAAGCTAGCCGGGAGGAGCCTTTTGAAGAAGCTTAGCGCGTTTACTTTTGTGCTGGTAGTTCTGTTGACGGCAGTCGGATGCGAGCAGCATCACCGAAAGGGAGCAGAGATCACGACTCCCTACGCCGCTGTCCTGCTGGATAACAATCAGGTGTATTTTGGAAAGCTGGCCAACGCCGACTCGGAGTTCCCCGAACTCACCGATGTGTACTACATCCAAACTCAGCAGAATCAGGAGACCAAAGAGGTCAAGAGCGTGCTGGTGCGGCGCGGCAACGAGGTACACGCACCTGACCGGATGTTCGTCAACGAGCGCCATGTGATCCTGATCGAGCCGGTCGGTCCGAACTCAAAGGTCGCCCAGCTTATTGCCGACGACAAGAGCAAGCATTAAATCGAAGACTGGCTGGGAACGAGGAACGGCGCCCCAGGCTGTTCCTCTTCAGCTGGAAGGCCCACATCGCAGCGCACAGCTTCACGCCGCGGCCCGCGCAAATGGATCAAATCCAGCCGGCTAAATCTGGTAGTCGATGTCTTCCATGATCCTCTGCATTGAGGCCGAGATCGGCTCGCGTTCCGCTTCCGTACCCTCGAGCTGCTCGACCCGATCTCGCAGTTTCTGAACTTCAGTTGCGACCGCGGCCAGCGCCTCCGACAGAGGATCGTTGATCTGCTTGGGATCGGTAATCACCACACGCTTGCCTTCGCGGAAGATGATGTGCCCCGGCACGCCCACGACCGTAGAATCGGCCGGCACATTGCGCAGCACAACCGAGCCTGCCCCGATCCGGCAATTCTTCCCTACGATGATGTTGCCTAGAATCTTCGCCCCACCGCCCACCACCACATTATCTTCGAGCGTGGGATGCCGCTTCCCATGCTCCTTACCGGTACCGCCCAGCGTCACGCCCTGATACAGCGTGACGTCGTCGCCAACGATTGCCGTTTCGCCGATCACCACACCCATGCCGTGGTCGATAAACAACCTCCGGCCGATCTTCGCTCCGGGATGAATCTCAATTCCCGTCAGAAGCCGCGCCACCTGCGAAAACCAGCGGCCCAGCAGAAAGAGCCTGTGATTCCACAGCCAATGGTTGACCCGATAGAACCACACCGCGTGCAGTCCGGCATAGCACAAGAAAACCTCCAGGCGAGATTTCGCCGCTGGATCGTGCTCCATCACGTTGGCAACGTCTTCCCGCATCAATGAGAGCAGGTGTGGCATAGACTAGAGCCGGGTAAGAACAGAAACGGATCAGGCCGGGACTGCCGACGTTGGAATCTGCAGCGCCTTGTCCCGCAACTCCTGAAACAGAATACTGCTCAAGTAACGTTCCCCGAAAGACGGCAGAATCACGACCACCAGCTTTCCCGCGTTCTCCGCCCGCTGCGCCACTTTCAGCGCCGCGACCACCGCGGCGCCCGACGAGATTCCCACCAGCAGTCCCTCTTCGAGCGGCAGCCGGCGCGCCATGTTGATCGCTTCGTCGTTGGTGACGGTGATGATTTCGTCGATGTAGTCAGTCCGCAGAATGCTGGGAACGAATCCAGCCCCGATGCCCTGAATTTTATGAGGCGACGGTTTGCCGCCGGAAAGAACCGGACTGTCCGCCGGTTCCACGGCGACCGCCTTGAATGACGGCTTCTTCGGCTTGATGTATTCACAGATTCCTGTGATCGTGCCACCCGTCCCCACACCGGAAATCAGAATGTCGGCGCGCCCGTCCGTGTCGTTCCAGATCTCCGGTCCCGTGGTTTCGAAGTGAATTTTAGGATTGGCGGGATTGTCGAACTGCTGCAGCATGTAGCCACCCGGAGTATTGGCCAGAATTTCCTTTGCCTTGAGAATAGCGCCGGTCATGCCCCGCGGCCCGGGCGTGAGTACAATCTCCGCCCCAAACGCCAGCAGCAGCACCCGCCGCTCCAGGCTCATGGTCTCCGGCATGGTCAGGATCAGCTTGTAGCCCTTGACGGCAGCGACGAACGCGAGACCGATGCCTGTGTTGCCGCTGGTCGGCTCGATCAGCGCGGTTTTGCCCGGCTGAATTTTGCCCGCACGCTCGGCTTCTGTAATCATGCTCACGCCGATGCGGTCTTTTACGCTGGCTAGGGGGTTCTGGCTCTCCAGTTTTGCCACCACTTCGGCGGCGCAGCCGGCAGTGATTTTGTTGAGGCGCACCAGCGGCGTGTGCCCAATTAACTCGGTTACGTCTTTCGCGATTTTCATGGTCGGCTTTCTGCCTTCTGCTTCCAGATGCTGAAAGTTCAGCCTGGTTCTGGTCGGTCCGATTCGTCAGCATCTATTGGATAGCCCGCATAGCGCTCACGATTCTTATGTGAGTCTTGCCACTGAAAGTGTTCACGATCAAGGCGGAGTTGTCCAGTCCAGCGAAGCGTCGGGAGGACGAAGCGCCGGGAAGATGCAGCGCCGGAAAGGGATGGGAAGGCGAGCGGCTTATCTGGAGGCTAGGTTGATCTTGAGCGAGAAAGACGCGGCTCGCCGCGCCTGGTCACTGCTGACACTGTTGGTCGCGCTGTAGCGATGCGTCAATCCGTAACTTACCGCGCCGGCAGATGCGCCCGTGTCGACCAGGAATGCCATCCGCTCCATCTTGTGATGCCCAGTCTTGTGGAAGAAATAGCTCAGACCCGCTACACCGGCCGTTTCTCCGGCGAAGTTCACGGCCAGGCCTGCGCTCGATCGGCCAAAGACCCGCACGATCGGATTCAATTCCTGTCCGCCACTTTGCAGATTGGCGCGAGTCACCGCGAAGTCGGCGACGTTCGAGGCAGCTGCGGCCGCGAACAAAGCGAAATTCTCTTTATCCCAGAATTTGTGTTCGCCGTTAAACTTCGTGGATGCGGCAAGGGCTGGCGCCACCGGCTCAATAGCGGCGGGCGCAGGCGCATCCGGCACTGGGCCCTGCGCGGACAGTACCGCACAAGATAACGTTGCGAAAACGGCAATGATGCTGAACTTAAGAGTCCTGGAGAGCCCGGGGCAAGTCATAGATGCTCGCCGAGTCTCCCGGCGCAGCAACAAGGAAGGGGCAATCCGGCGGCCACGAATGGAAGATTAGAGTCGCGGGAACACCTACAAAATCAACGATTTCCACAGGCCCGCGGACCGAGGCTCCGAAGTAACAGTGCATTCTTTTGCAGATCGCAAGCCGCCAATTTCATCTCGCCGCGGATTCTAAGAATCTCTCCCAGCCGTCCCGACGAACTCATTTCTTATAAACAACCCCATCCTTCATCACAAAAGTAACGTTCTGCAGCACGGAAATATCCTGCAGCGGGTCGCCCGGCACCGCGATCACATCGGCCAGATAGCCAGACTCCAGTGCCCCGATCTGCCCATCCCAGCCGAGCAGTTTCGACCCATTCACCAGGTCTGCCTGCAGCACCGCTAGCGGAGACATGCCGTACTTCACCATGAGCACGAACTCGCGTGCCTGCGTGCCGTGCGGAAACGGGCCGACATCGGACCCCGCCGCCATCGGCACTCCTGCTTCGACCTGCTTTTTGAAATCCCGCACTTTCACGTCGAGCATCTCGTGCTCGCGCGCAGCCTGTTGAGGCGTGGATGCGTGCTCGGCGAAGTATTCGAAGATGGTAAAGGTCGGGACCGCGAAAATCTGCTTCTCTTTCATCAGCCGCATGGTCTCGTCGCCCAGCTGATTGGCATGATCGATCGACGCTACTCCGGCCTGGGCGGCGAACAATGTCCCCGGCTCTCCCGTGGCGTGCACGGCAACTCGTTTGCCCACGCGCGCCGCCTCTTTCACCGCCGCTTCGAGCTGCGCCTCGGTGTACTGATACGGTGTTGAGAATTTCCCGTCCTTCACCCGATCCGCCCCCGTCTCATAAATCTTGGTAAAGTCCGATCCTTCCTTGTACTGCTCCCGCATGACGGCGACGACTTCGTCCACGTTGTTCGCATAGTCCGCGTTCGGCAAAACATGTTGTGCCGGGTTGTAGCCAATCGCATCCTCATGTCCACCGAGGATGTTGATGGCATTCCCGCTGATGCGCAGCCGCGGCCCGGGAATCAATCCTTCGTTGATCGCATTGCGCACCGAGGTGTCGGCCGATCCTGCGCCCTCGGTGCCCATATCGCGCTCGGCAGTAAAACCTGCCATCAAATCGGCCCGTGCGGCCAGCGTTGCGGTGATCGTCCGCTGCGGCACCGATTCCTGGATCGTCTGCAAATCCTCTGCTCCGGGATGCAGAAAAAGATGGACGTGAGCGTCGATCAGCCCCGGCATCAGCGTGCGATCTCCCAGATCCATGACTTCCGCGCCAGCCGGACGCTTCACCGTGGCTCCAACTTCAACGATGCGCTCGCCCTCGATCAGCACCTCGCCGGGTTTGATTACCTTTCCGTTTTTTACATCGAGCAGGCGCGCGGCGTGCAACACGATGGCAGGCGCAGACAGTTGAGACTGCCCCGCACCCATCCCCGCGAGCGCAAGGCATAATCCAAGCCAGGCTGTGGTGAATCCAAGTTTCCGCATTGTCATAGCGCCCGCGATGGTACCACCCTCCCATCTTCGAATTCCAGCTGTCTACACCTCGTTTTGTGACTTCAATCACAAGACCCAGTACGATCCATCACACCCCAAAACATCTCCCGCGCGGCAAACTGAAATTGAGTTATGAACGACTTCACCATCCTCACCAACCGCAAGCGCGTTCTGATCGCGCTGGTGCACTCCGTTGTCTTTCTGGGGATCGCGCTCCACGGCTTCCTCTCCCACAAGGACGGAATCCTCCACGGCGCCGCGCTACCGGCCGACTTCATTCTGGTGATGGTCTATCTCACCGTCACTTCCATCCTGGCGTGGCTGGTAGCCATTTCCGGTTGTGCCAGAGAACGGTTATATTTTCTTCTCTGCGCTGGAAGCGCAACCTTCGGCCTGCTGCGGACCGGCTTCGGAGACTCGGCCTTGCCTGCCGCACAGTATCTACGCGTAGCCATGCTGAGTTCCGCCGTCATCCTCGGAAGTTGGCTTCTTCGTTCCTTCCAGCGGCCCGTCGCCGAAGCCGTCATCCCCGACTGATCGCTTGCTCACCCTGAAAACAAAAAGACCCGCCCTGGGACTTACGTCCCAGGGCGGGGCAGTTGGGCGAGGCTTTCTCTGCCGTCGCTTCCGTGAGAGTTCAGCTACGACAGAAAGAATTCTCTGGTCAGCGCCGCCCAATCCTGATCCGGCAGGTTCGCCGTCAGATCGTCGACCGCCACGCCACCGTCCTGCGCCAAAGGGGCAGCCATCGCGACCGGCACTCTATTCCGCAGCCGGAGCGCCGACTCTTCGGTCCAAACCCGTGCCAGCGCTCCGCCCAGCAGATTGCGAAAGTTAGTCTTCATGTCGGGCGCCTGCACCGTCAGCAGCCAGCCCTCGCCGTACGGATCTTTCCGCGCCAGTTCCGGGTCCTTCACCACGGCTTCGTTGATGCCGCTCACCGTTCCCTCGATCGGCGAAACCATATCGACTGACTTGCCGTCGCGAAAGATCGTCCAAATCTTCTGCCCCTGCCGAATCCAGCGCCCGCGCTGCGGCAGCACAATACTCTCGATCTTGCCCACCAGTTTGCTCGCGAAATCGTCCATGCCGACCCGCACCAGGTCCGGGCTCTCGCTCAGCGCCCAGGTGTGTCCCGTGTGATAGCGGAGGTTTTCAGGAACCCGAAAGCCCGCGGCCAGCGCCGGAGCTACTCGAGGAGCCGTTTCGCGGGAAACAGTCTGCAGGACCGGCTGCTTCGCGAATTGTTTCCGGCTGCGCGCATAATCAATTCCCAGGAAGACTGCGAATGTAAGGAGAACCAGAATGACTGTCATAACCCACCTCGCCCTGAGTGCCTCTTGATTTCTGGCCACTCACGCTTTTCTAAAGGCAATCGCCGAACCAAACTCGAAAGTGAGCACTTGAACCGATCGCCCAACGCGCATCTCCCTTGTCCTGAACGCATTAGCGGGAGCAGCCGGCGGCTGCTGGGAAAACCGGTGAAAAACGCAGCGGCCGGTTTCGATGAAAACCGCAACAGCATCCGAGCGCAACCGCCAGATCAAAACTCGCCACCCTCACCGAAATCGCCGCCCATTAACAGGTTGAGTCCAATCCCGGCCATTGATGCACTCTGCATCACTCGATGATGCAAGAAACAGCATCCAGAGGATCGCGCCCTGCCGCGCTAAACCCTATTGACCGCCATCACGTCCAAGAGTGACGCACATCACGGCTAAAATTTCTGGAATTGTTGAAACTCTTATCGTCTGAAGCTGCTGAATTTCGCGACAGCCTCTGGCCTGATGAGGTTAGCGGCTCACTATCGGTCGGACTCCGTTTCCGATTACTCCGGTCATCGCTCCCCCTTACTCCTCAGTCCAGTTGCCGCGCGAAGATTTCCGGGCAATTCTACCGGCTCGAGCAGGACCCGCCCGAGGAGAAACATTTCATGAGCAAAGCACTCTTGTACGATTCGACGATTTGTATCGGCTGCAAGCAGTGTGAACAGGCGTGCGCCCGGCAAAACAACCTTCCTTACGACGACACGATCGCCGCCGAAGAAAAGGAATCGGCGCACAAGCTGACCGCCATAGTCACGCGCGGCGACAAGTTCATGCGGCGGCTGTGCATGCACTGCGAGCATCCCGCCTGTGCTTCGGTTTGCCCGGTTGGCGCCTTCCACAAAACCAAAGAAGGACCGGTCGTCTACGACGTCTGGAAGTGCATCGGTTGCCGCTACTGCATGGCGGCCTGTCCCTTCAGCCAGCCGAAATACGAATGGGGATCGCTGAATCCCCGTGTGCGCAAGTGCATTATGTGCCCCGACCGCGTCGCGGCCGGCAAACAGACGGCATGCGCCGAAATCTGCCCTACCGGCGCCACCAAATTCGGCGACCGCGACGACCTCATTCGTGAGGCGCAAGATCGCATCCGGCAGAATCCCTCCACCTACCTGAATCGGATTTATGGACTCCACGAAGTCGGCGGAACCTGTGTTCTCATTCTTGCCGGCGTGAAGGTTGAAGGATTCGGTTACCCCGCGTCAGAGAAGATCGGCGACACGCCCATGCCCGAATACACCGGGCGAGTGATGGAGAGGATCCCAGACTTTATTCCTGTGTGGTCGCTGGTGCTGGGTGGCATCTATTGGATTTCCCATCGCCGCAACGAAGTAGCCGCCGCCGAAGCCCTGCAAGAGGCGAGAAACAAAGATAAAACGAACGGGACTGTGCGATGAAAATCAAGCTTACATTTTGGAAGGCTGTTTTCCTGGCGATCATGGCGCTCGGCATTTACTCCACCATCATTCGCTATTCCAAGGGACTGGGAGCGGTCTCCAACATGAACGATCAGTTCCCCTGGGGCTTCTGGATCGGCTTCGACTGTCTCTGCGGCGTCATGTTGGCTGCCGGCGCATTCTGCATTGTGGGCGCGGTGTATCTGTTTAACGTCGAAGGCTTGCACAGTGTCGTGCGCCCTGCGGTCTTGACCGCGTTCCTGGGATATCTGCTCTTCATAGTCGGGCTGTTATTCGATCTCGGCCGCCCCTGGTTTATCTGGCACCAACTCATCTACATGAATCCGCACTCGGTCATGTTCGAAGTGGGCATGTGCGTGATGACCTACACCACGGTGCTGTTCTTCGAATTCCTCCCTATCGTGTTAGAGCGCTTCAATCTTAAAACGCCCATCACGTGGATTCACAAGTTCTACCCGGTATTGATCGTTCTGGGCATACTGCTTTCGACCCTCCACCAGAGTTCGCTGGGATCGCTCTATCTGATCATGCCGAGCAAGCTGCATCCTTTCTGGTACTCACCCGCTCTGCCCTTCTTTTTCTTCGGATCGGCGGTTGCGGTCGGTCTGGCGATGACCATCTTTGAGTCGACGCAAAGTTCGAAAGCCTTCGGACGCCAGCTCGAACTTTCAGTTCTAGTGCGCCTGGGCGGAGCCTTGCTGGTCGCGCTGTGGGTCAATGCCCTGCTTCGCTTTGAAGATTTCTTTCATCGAGGCATGCTGCGCCAAATCGTCAAGCCCAGTTACGAAGCGTATTTCCTCTGGCTCGAGCTGGCGCTGTCGTTCGTAATTCCGATCACGATGCTCAGCTTCAAGAGGATCAGGCTCTCGCCCAAGGGACTTTATCTGGCCTCCGTTATTTGTCTGTTTGGCTTCATCACCAATCGTCTCAACGTCAGCCTGATCGGCTTTGAAACCTACGTCGGACACCACTACCTCCCGAGGTGGACGGAGTTTTCCGTCACCCTGATGATCATCGCCGTGGGCTTCGCTCTGTTTGGAGTTGCCGTAAAGTATCTTCCGATCTTTCCCAAGGAAGAGTTAGTCAATGAGCGGCCAACCCTGCCGGAAACTGCAGTTTCGATGGGCTCGCCGATTCTGGAGCATGCCGGAGACTGAACCAGTTCGCGCTCGCCGCCTGCGTCTGAATCTCACTCTCAGCGCGAAGCTCAATATTCTTCTGCTGGGCGCGATGATGGTCATCTTCGCGCTGCTCGGCTATCTCAACATTCGATTGCACCGCCAGCATCTGGAACAGGCAGTCCTGTTGAGCGCCGAACGCGTCAGCGACGTCATCACCCGCAGCACAACCGACTATATGCTGCGCAACGACCGCGCGGGCTTATATCGCGTGGTCCGCGCTATCGCCGATCAACCAGGAATGGCCAAAATCCGGATCTTCGACAAGCAAGGGCAGATCACCTACTCCACCGACCCTGCTGAAGTCAATCATGTTGTGGATCGGAGCGCCGAAGCCTGCTATGCCTGCCACAGCCAATCGCAACCGCTCGCGCGCCTCGATCGCCCCGACCGTTTCCGCATTTACCGCAACCCCGGCGGCAGGCGCGTCCTCGGCATCATCACTCCCATCGAGAACCAGCCTGCCTGCTCCAATGCCGCTTGCCACGCCCATCCATCCGAGCAGCGGATTCTCGGCGTCCTCGATACGGATATTTCCCTGGCCAAAACCGACGTCCAGCTCGCCGAGAGCAGCAAACAAATGGCGCTTTACACGGCCTGCGCGTTATTCCTGATCGGCTGCGTGAGCTGGTTTTTCGTCTGGCGGGTCGTGGACCGGCCTCTCACTTCACTCCGGCGCGGCACCGAGCGCCTTGCAGCAGGAGACCTCGGCTACCAGATTGACGTGCACGCGCAGGATGAAATCGGCGAACTCGCCAGCTCGTTTAACAGGATGAGCCGGCAGTTGCAGTCAGAGCACAATCAGAATCTTGCCTGGACCCACACGCTCGAATCGCGAGTCGAGCAAAAGACCGGCGAACTCAAGCGCGCTCACGAGCACGCCCTGCACACCGAAAAGATGGCCTCGATCGGTAAGATGGCGGCCGTGCTCGCCCACGAAATCAACAATCCGCTTTCCGGCATCCTCACCTACGCCAAGCTTCTGCGCAAATGGATTGACCGCGATGACGACACCCGCCCACGCCGCCGCGAAATCTGCGACTCACTCGATCTCATCGCCAGCGAGAGCCGGCGCTGCGGCGAGCTGGTCAGGAACCTGCTGACCTTCTCGCGCACCAGCCCCATGAACCTGCAGCTGACCGATCTGAACCTTGTCATTGAGCAATCGTTGCGCCTGGTTCAGCACCAGATCGACCTCGCTGGCGTCCACGTACAAATGAAGCTGGATCCTGATCTTCCGCGCGTGCTGTGCGACGCTGCCCAGATCGAGCAAGTACTTCTCGCCCTCGTTATGAACGCGGCGGATGCCATGCCGCAAGGTGGCAATCTCTGGCTCACAACCAGCTTCAGACACGAACCCAATCAGGTTCGCATCGTGGTGCGCGATGACGGCAGCGGCATTCCACCCGAAATTCTCCCCCGCATTTTCGAGCCCTTTCTCACCACGAAAGAAACCGGCCGGGGAGTCGGTCTCGGCCTCGCCATCAGCCACAGCATTATCGAGCGTCATAAGGGAAACATTGAAGTGCAATCCGAAGCCGGCCGCGGCACAACCTTTACCGTGACTTTGCCCTGGGACTCGGAATCAGACAAAAACGCTTCGTGTCGGGCCAGTGCACCAGTGCTCATTGCCGGCGGGAGGTGATCCACGTGGAAACACAAGGCAAGTTGCTCATCGTCGACGACGAACTCAGCGTTCGCGACTCTCTCGGAAAATGGTTTCGCGAGGAAGGTTATGAAATCGGCGTCGCGGAGAGCGCCAGCGACGCGCTCACCCGCATGGCCGAGAACAAGTGGGACCTCGCTCTGCTCGACATCAAGATGCGCGGCACCGACGGCATCGAACTGCAGCGCCGCCTGCGTGAGCTCGACCCCGACCTCATCGTGATCATGATGACCGGCTATGCATCCGTCGAAACTGCGGTCGCCGCGCTGAAGAACGGCGCCTACGATTACGTCAGCAAGCCGCTCGACCCCGATGAGATCACGCACCTGGTGAAGAAAGCGCTGTCTCATCGTCGCGCCGAAAAAGAAAACGTCCGCTTGCGTGAAACCGTTGCCGCCGCTACCAACCCCGGAGAACTTGTCGGGCAGAGTCCGGCCATGCGCAAGGTTTTCGATGCGATCGAAACCGTTGGCCCGACCGACGCCAACGTTCTCATCACCGGCGAGAGCGGAACCGGCAAAGAGCTTGTCGTTCGCGCCATTCACGCCGCCAGCCTGCGCCGCTTCCATCCGCTCGTCGTGATCCATTGCGGAGCGTTGACTGAAACGCTGCTCGAAAGCGAACTGTTCGGCCACGAAAAAGGCGCATTCACCGGGGCGCAATATCGCAAGAAAGGCAAATTTGAAATTGCCGAAGGCGGCACGGTATTTCTCGACGAAATCGGCGACATCAGCCTGAAAACCCAAACTGACCTTCTCCGCGTCCTGCAGGAGCGCGAGATTACCCGGGTGGGCGGCAACCAGGTGCTCAAGGTTGATTTTCGCTGCGTCGCCGCCACCAACAAGAACCTCGAGGTCATGATCGAAGACGGCATCTTCCGCCCCGATCTCTTTTACCGCCTCAACGTCTTCCACATCGAACTGCCCCCGCTGCGCGACCGGCGCGAAGACATTCCGCCGCTGGTCGAACACTTTGTAAGAAAATTCGCGCTTGCCATGAACAAGCATGTCACGCGCATCGAGCCTGTAGCTATGAACCAGTTGCAGCGGCAGCCGTGGCTGGGCAACGTCCGTGAACTGGAGAATGCCGTCGAACGCGCGATGGTCGTCGCCCAGGAACCCGAACTGCGCGAGCAGGACTTCATCTTCAAGGCACAGCCGTCGCTCGCGGCCGCCGGCAAGGCGCTGGACGAGATCGAACGCGTCCACATCCTTCGAATTCTCGACGAGTGCAACGGCAACCAGAGCCGCGCCGCCGACATTCTCGGCATCGACCGCGTGACCCTGCACCACAAACTGAAACGCTACGGCTGGAGCCGGGCACCGGTCGAGACCCGCTAGGCCTGGCAGAGTAACGGCGATGAACCTTGTGCACTTGCTGCCGGTCGGCGACGTAGACCCCTCGCTTCTTGAAAGCGTGCGAGTCAACCTTCCCCGCGCTCTTCCGGTAGCCTGCCAGATCCTGCCTGCAAACCTCGATCCCGCACCGTTTTATCACCCCGAGCGCATGCAGTATCACTCCTCTGAAATCCTCGACCGGATGCAGTCTCTAGCCCAGCCGCGCGTCTGGAGACTCCTTGGTATCACGTCGGTCGATTTATACATTCCAATCTTGAAGTATGTTTTCGGCGAAGCCCAGATGGGTGGCGCCTGCGCATTGGTGTCCTTTCATCGCTTGCGCCAGGAATTCTACGGCCTCGATCGCAACGATTCTCTGCTCAGCCAGCGCCTGCTCAAAGAATGCATCCATGAACTGGGCCACACCCTCAATCTTCACCATTGCCAGGATTACCGCTGTGCCATGGCTTCCGCCCACGCCGTCGAATGGATCGATCTCCGCGAGAGCACTCTTTGCGAATCGTGCCAGTCGCAAATCGCGTTGCCTCGCTCTTCCGGAAAACTGATGTCAATCTACAAAGGTCTGTTCCCGTAGTAAACTTCCGGCATATGCCAAGACGCATCTTCTGCACCATTGCCCTCTTCGCACTCGCGATCGCTGCACCAATTTGCGGGGAATCCGCAGGACACGGTTCCGGTGTCTCACAACAACCTTTCGGCACGCATGACGGGAGGCCCATCACCTTGTACACGCTCACCAATTCTCACGGCGTCGAAGTCCGCGCGATGAATTATGGCGGCATCATCCTGTCGATTCGAGTACCCGATGCCAAAGGCAAGTTTGCCGATGTCGTCCTCGGCCACGACACGCTCACAGGCTACGAGCCGAATCCGCCATACATCGGAGCCATCATCGGCCGCTACGGCAACCGCATCGCCAACGGAACTTTCACGCTCGACGGCAAGGCCTACACACTCCCTAAGAACGACGGCCCCAATACGCTGCACGGTGGTATCTACAAAACTTTCGACCGCGTGGTCTGGGATGGCGAGCCTCTCGAAGACAGGACGGGCGTGGCTTTCCGCTATCTCAGCCACGATGGCGACGACGGATTCCCCGGCAACCTCAAAGTTAAAGTCACCTATACTCTGACCGACGGCAATGCACTCATCATCGATTACGAAGCGACCACCGATAAGGCCACGCCCATCAACCTGACCCAGCACAGCTACTTCAATCTCGCCGGCGAAGGCAACGGCGATATTCTGAATCACGAAATCATGATCAATTCCGACCGCTTCACTCCGGTCGACAAGAATTTAATTCCGACCGGCGAACTCCGCCCGGTCAAAGGCACCCCCTTCGACTTCACCAAGCCGACAAAAATAGGCGCCCGCATCGACGACAACTACGATCAGCTAATTCTAGGCCACGGCTACGACCACAATTTCGTCCTCAATCCCAAGCCCGACCAGAACGGCCTGAAGCTGGCAGCGCGCGTCCATGAACCCACCAGAGGACGCGTCCTCGAAGTCTGGACCACGCAGCCGGGCGTGCAGTTCTACACCGGAAATTTCCTCGACGGCACTGTCATCGGAAAGCAAGGCCACGTCTACAAACACCGCTACGCCTTCTGCCTCGAAACGCAGCACTTCCCCGATTCGCCGAATCATCCGGATTTTCCAACGACGATTCTGAAGCCCGGAGAAACCTACCACCAGAAGACGGTATTCAAATTCTCGGCGAAGTGAAAAACACGCGAAGGGGGATGTGGAAGAGCGGCCCTTTAGGGCCGCGTAAACTCACTCCCCCCGCAACTCCTCCACCAGCGCCTTCTCCACACTTCGGCAATGCTCCGCCTTGAGCTTTTTCCCACCCGAAGTCAGATAAAACGTATCAATCGCCATCTGCCCCTCCGTGTCGATCAAGGCGATCTCAATATTGCATTCCTGATCCGACATGCACGATGCAATCCGGTGCAGCAGTCGCGGACGGTCCTGCGCAATCACCTGCACCAGCGTCGTGGTCGCCGACGACGAATCGTCAAACTTAATTTTCGTCTCGACTTTCACTTTCGCGATCGCGCCCTTTTCGGATCGCTGCCGGTCGCGCAGCATTTTTTCGAGATCCGCTTCGCCCATCAGCACGCTCACCACGCTATTTTTGAACCGCGCCCACTCGGAAAGATTCAGCTCCAGCGTGCGGAAGCGGTCGGTAAAGTGAAACGTATCAACCACCGTCCCCGCCTCGTTCGAAAACGCGTTGGCCTTCACAATGTTCATGCCCCACGCCGCCAGCACGCCCGCTAGCGTGGCAAACAGAAACGGACGATCCTGCGTGACCAGCGTCAGCTCATACCAATGCCGCCCGCGCTTCAACTCCACCTGCACTGGATCGGTCCCCAACCCTTCCGCCATCTGCATATGCCGCATCACTTCGTCGGCGGTATGTACCAGCAAATATCTCTGCGGAAATCCTTCCAGAAATCCCTTGAACTTGCCGCTGGTCACCGGCGCCAGCGAGCGCAGCCGCGCCAGCTTGTCGTCATTCACGTCGGCGTGCACGCGATGATCGGCGCTGCGGTTCAGATAGTTGTCTGCCGCTATATAAAGCTGCCAGACATTCTCCGCCTTCCACGGCGTCAGCGCTTCCGGATTCACCGCCTTAATGTCGGCGTAAGTCAGCAAGCACAGCATTTTTAGCCGCTCCGGCGTGCCGACCTTCTCCGCGAACGCCGCGACGGTAGCCGGATCGAAAATGTCCCGGCGTAGCGCGGAAGACAGCTCCAGGTGGTTGGCGATCAAAAATGAAACTTCCTCACGCTCCTTCGGATCCATATCGAGGCGGTCCATGGCCCGATTCGCAATCTCCAGGCTGGCCTCCACATGATTGCCGCCCGGCACACCCTTGCCGGTATCGTGCAGCAGCAAAGTCAAATACAGCAGTTCCGGATCTTCCAACTCCCCGAGCAACCCGCCGTAGCGTTTATCCCACTCCGATTGCGACTGCTTCAGCCGGTGCAGGCTCTCGATCGCAATGAACGAATGTTCATCCACTGTGAAGCGATGATAAAAATCGCGCACCACCAGCGAGTCGATGATCTTCAACTCAGGCAGCAGCAGCGACAGCAATCGCAACGACTGCATGGCCCGCAGCGCGTCTGCGGCATGGGGCTGCAACAGCGTCTCCTGTAGATAGAGCCACAGCTCCGCGCCCCGCGGCGGCATGGAAGCCAGCGCCGGCAACGCCTGCTCGATGCGGTACTCCGTGGTCGCGCTCAATTTCAATCCATGGTGCGCCATGAAGTGAAACAGCCGAAGCAGCACCTCGGGGTCTTGCAGAGATGCCGGCTGTTGCAGAAAAATCAGTCCGTCCACCACCGAAAAATCCGGCGTAGTTAGCCGCGAGCGCCAGCTCTGCACCTGCCGATAAAGTGAAGACCACGCTTCCGGAATCTCCTCGAGTAACTGCGTCACGGTTCGCTGCACCGCCCGCGCATGCCCGAAATAAATGCGCATCCAGTCGGCCGCCGAAAGCGACTCAACATCGGCTGCTCCGATTTTATGTTCGGCCGCTTCGTCCTGCGCCTCCCAGCTCAGCGTGTTGTCGTCGCGCCCGTAGCGGAAGTGCAGAAAGCATCGCGCCGACATCAGAAAATCCAGCGCCACTTCCATCTGCTTGCGAACCGGCTCGCGCAGCGAACTCGCATGTGGCCAGTCGTGCAGCTTATCCATGGCCGAAATTAGCGCCAGCCAGCAGGCCACGTTGTAATCGCGAAGCCCGCCCGGCGCCTCTTTCAAATTCGGCTCGAGATGATAGAGCGTCATTCCATGCTTGGCGTGCCGCTCGCGTGTCACTTCGGCCAGCCCTTGCAGCAGATCCTTCGACTCGCGCATCACCAGCTTCGGGATCACTCTGTCATGCAGCCGACGGAAAAGATCGCGGTCTCCCGCCAAATAGCGGCAGTCGAGCAGAGAAATCGTAAACTCGGTATTGTTCGGATCGTAACGGTCGCACTCGGCCAGCGTGCGCGACGCTGGACTCAGCTTCAGCCGCAGGTCCCACAACTCCTGCGACAGCAGGCGCACCCGGTCGTTATAAGCCTGTTCAGCCTCGCGGTCGGCGAACAGAAACAGCAGATCGATGTCGGAGTACGGGAAGAGCCATCCCCGCCCGAAACCACCGGTGGCGACGAGCGCAAAATTGAGGGGACGTTCGAGTAGGGCCTCGCCGGAGGAGGACCCGCTCAGAGACTCGCCTGCTGAAGATCCGTCGGCGGAAATAATTTCCCGCCACAACCGCTGAAGAATATCTTCCACCAGCCGCGTGCGCTGCGCCACGGCCGCACGCCCATCTCCGCTGGCCTCAAATGCCCGCTGTATCCGGCCCGATTGCTCGCTCAGGGCAGCACGCAGTTCGCCGATCAAAGAGGACGTTGCCATCATGAGTCGATCTCATCCGTGACATCCCGACGCCGGCGCGAAACTTTCCCGCCGAAAATCCTGTCATAAGTCTTCCCAACCAGCCCGAGCAACTCGTGCACCGCCCTGTCTGTTTGCAACGCCGTTAACGCCCCGGTTGGCTGACCTGCCTCTTGTGGCACTACGTTCTATAACGCTCCTTCGCCCCGCTCGTCATTGCGGATGCGAATCGCTTCGTCCACCCGCGAAAGAAAAATCTTGCCGTCGCCGATCTTCCCGGTCCGCGCGGCTCCCAGAATGGCCTGCACCGCTTTATCCACCAGCGCGTCTGGCAGCACCATTTCGAGCTTGGTCTTGGGAATCAAATCCACGCTGTACTCGCGGCCGCGGTAGACCTCGGTATGCCCCTTCTGACGCCCGTGCCCGCGCACTTCGATCACCGTCATCCCTTCTACCCCGATGTCGTGCAGAGCGGTCTTCACCGCTTCCAGCTTGGAGTTTTGAATGACTGCTTCAACTTTCGTCATGATGTTTTCAAGTCCTGTTCCGCGTTCGCACGCCGAGTTAGGTCCGGGAATTCCACCGGCCTCGAGCCGGCGTTTCCCTAATCATATCGCTACTTCTCCGGGTCGCGAGAGAACCAGGCCTTGAACTTACTTCTCCTCTTCTCTTCCAATTCCTCTTCCGAGATTCGTGTTCCGGTCGTCGCGTCTCCTAATCCTAAGGGCGCGGTTTCAATGACGCCACTCTACAGTCCACGCCAGCTTCCCGGAAATCGAATCTATTTATCGTTGCTATCAGGTTTCGTTATCACTCGGCTACGCTCCCAGGGCGTTTCTCGTAGGGGATTCGCCCGATAGCCCGCGCACGACGCCGATGAAAAAATGGCTGTTGCGGCTTTAAATTCGAAATTCGCATCGCTCCACTAGCCGCGAAGCGAGGTGATGTTTGTCGAGTAACAACGGCAGCAAAAAGAAAGCAAGCGCCAAACTTCCCGGGACCGTCGAGAAAGTCATCAAGCCCCGCCCCGGTTCTCCCGAGCCCGAAAAGGCTCAAATCGCCGTCGAAGGAGCGGATCACCTCTACCGCGAACTGCGCGTACCCAACAAGCTGACCGACGAAGAGGGCAACAAAGTCAAACTCGAGCAAGGCACGGAGGTCGAAGTCAAAATCGAGGCCGAAAAGGTCATCGCCGACACTCCTTCGTAACCAGAAAACTGCAGACTCCCGAGGCCCGCCTCGCTTAATTCGCCGGTGGCTTTGGCGGTTCCGGCGGGGCCGGAGGCTTCACAAACTTCGCGTCATCCACCGGAACGTTGTCCTTCACGTCGCTGACCTGGATGGTGAACCTTCCCCCCGGCCGCGCCAGCGTCCACCGATAAGGAATCTTCACGCCGCTCACCTCGCGATAATCCGCGTAATCGATCTGCGTCGGCAGTCGTCCCAGCGCCGTCTCTCCGTAACGCACCAGCCGCACCAGCAGCCCTGATTCCTCGTCGAAATATAACTGGATCGGGGGCATGCCCTCGCGCTGGCCCTCCACTACATAAGCCATATGATCGTCAATCTTCTCAGTCCCCAGCACCTTCGTCTCGCTGAACATCTGTTTCAAATGCGCCGGCAGATGCAGATCCGCATCCATCGCCGCCCCCTCGATGTCACCTCCATGCATCTCGCGCACTGGACGCCCCGGAAATCCCAGCCATCCTTCATGCCCGTTGAACGCGGTCACGCTGTCGCCCGCGGGCATGTGAGTAAACGAAATCCGCATATCCGGATCCTTCGAATAAATATCGATCGGCAGCGATTTCCCGCCAAACTCAATCTCACCCTTCATCACTCGGCTGGTGACTTTGTCAATCGCCGCCGTCCCACCCACCGCATGCACGTACTTCTCGAGAATCTGATCCGCTTTCGGTCCGGTGCCTTCTTTGATCTCTTCCAGCTTGGGCTCGTGCGTCTCCGCGGTCGCCTCTTCCGTCATCACCGGAGGCATCCCAACCGGGCGGATGCTGCCGCGGTGACAGGAGTAGCAAGTCACTTCACGGTGCCGGTCGAAGTTGTCCGCATTGATGGAAAACATCATCTCCATCATCTTGCGCGCAATCTGCTTCGGCTTCTTGTCGTCTTTTTCAAAAGCTCCCTGCACGTGGCAAAATTCGCACTCCACGCCCAGCGACGCGGTAATGAACTGCATGGTCGGAATAAGCTCGTCCGCGGGAACTCCCTTGAGCACCTGAATATTCTTGAACTGCTCCTCGGCTTTTTTGTCGCCCGTTTGCGGCGCCGGAGCGCTCATCGCCTGCGCTGGCGGGTTCGACTGTGCTCTCACTCCCCTGACCATCGAAAGGCTTAACCCCAATACCGCAACCAAACCGGCAAACGCCACAAGCTTTGCATTCATCGCTTCTCGCCTCAGTTGGAATTTCCAAAGTCTATCAGAGCGTTTGGGAGCGAGTTGTACGCCCCGATGGCGACAGGAACCCTCCTCAGCCTCGCGGCACCTGCGCCAGATTCAGCAAACTCCACGCCACATAAGCCAGCATCATCCCGAGAGTGCACGCTGTCACCAATGCGCGATGGCGCGTCTCCATCAGATCTGCCAGCACTCCCGCCACAAAGATAAAAAGGAACGGAATTGCCGCCAGCAAGAAACCCGCGCCCGCAACGTCCGGATGCGCCATCCCCAACGCCAGAAACAGCACTGCAACCAGCAAAGGCGCGGTATTGCCGAAGTAGCGAGTTCGCGGCCACGCCGCGTAGGTAATCGTCGCCACAGGCAGCACCAAAGCCAGCGCCGGACACCCGCGCCCGATTCGCGCCGCAACCTCTTTGTAAACTCCAGGCACGGTGAATCCTCGCCATGTCGCTGCCAGGAACGCGGCATGTTGCATACTACGAGCGAACGCATGGGGATGGAAGAAGTAGACGCCGAAGAGAAGTGTGAATCCAGCCGCGCAAGCTGCAATCCAGATCACCACTCCCGCGCGCATGCGAATGGGAGCGACGTAAAGCAGAAAGCCCAGCGCCATCGGCGCGAGAACGATCAGCGAGAACTGCGACCCGACCGCGATCGCCAGCGATACCCCCAGCAACAGGATGCGCCGCCAGTTCCACAGCACCACTTCGCGTGGAGCATACAACGTGTGCGCGACCGCGATTGCGGTAAAGACCGTCCCGAACGCTCCCCACACCGCCACAATTTCCGGCTCCGTGTGCCAGACTGCGGACGCCTGGATCAGCGAGGGAGAGAAACAATAGAACGTGAGCGCGATAAAGCCTCCGGTGTTGCCGCACAGCCGCCGTGCCACGTACCATAGCGACGCTCCCAGTAACACTCCGCAAGCCAGGAACGGCAGGCGTGGAAGCCATTGCCAGTACAGTGCCGAGTCGCCGTCGAAATCTCGCGGCCACGCCAGCATCGGCGCTGCCGCAACCAGATACAGCAGCGGCGATTGTTCCGTGTCGAATCGCTTTACCTCGCTGCTCTGCCCTAACTCGCCTTGCGCGGAATCGCTTGCCCCATCCCGAAAAGGAGCGCCCGCAATTCCCTTTCCGTGCCACTGCTTCCAGCCTTCGCCGATGCGAACCGCTTCCGCTGCCTTGGGATTGTCGCTGTCTTTCAGCTCACGCTGCACCAGCCAAACGGTTTGGCCCAGGAAGCAAAGCAGCAGCAATCCCGCCAGGAATTGCGGTCGTCGAAAGCGTTCGCGCGTGAAATAGGGACGCATAAGGCCGAGCCGAGTGTTTTACCATGTCGGAGGCGGTTTGAGTGAAAGTTCTAGCGGGAAAGGGTTGCCCAAAGAAGCTCTGCAGGAAATCCACGAAGAGGTTCTGAAGCAGGTTGTCTAGCGAGATCGCGATGAGTCAGCCGGAGTCGCAGGCCGAGAGCAATTCGCCGTCGAAAGCAGCGGCGTCCCCGGAATTCGCGGTCGCGACTCAGCCTTCCTACGCGCACACTCTATTCTTCGGCCCCGACGGTCTGCGTCCTGGTTGGGGTCTGGCTTTCTACGTGCTCGCGTTCCTGGCCTTGCAGAAAGTCGTTGTGGATCTGGCCTGGGCTCGCGATCTCGGCTCAAGCGGCTTGTGGTCGATGATGCTGGAAGAATTCGGGAGCTTTCTGGCCGCGGTAATTCCGGCAGTCGTGCTGGCCCGTGTCGAACGCCGCAGTTGGAAATCCTACGGATTGCCCGCGGATAAGGCCTTCGCGAGCAAGCTTCTCGCGCCAAGGCTCTGCTCTGGAGCAGTCTGGGGATTTGCGGCCATCACTCTGCTCATGCTTGCGCTATACGCCGCACACGCGTTTGCCTTCGGCCACGCGGTGTTGCATGGACTGCGCCTCGAGCGGTTCGCGACGTTTTGGGCCGCATATTTTCTGCTGGTCGGCTTGTTCGAAGAGTTCCTCCTGCGTGGATATCTGCAATTCACCCTGGCCCGCGGCATCGGCTTCTGGCCCGCAGCGGCAGTTCTGTCTTCCACATTCGGTCTCATCCATCTCAGAAATGGCGGCGAGCAATGGAGCGGTGCGCTGGCCGCGGCATTCATCGGATTGTTCTTCTGCCTTACGCTGCGGCGCACGGGGAATCTGTGGTTCGCCGTCAGCTTTCACGCCGCATGGGATTGGGGCGAGACGTTCTTCTATTCGGTGCCTGACAGCGGCACAGTCTCTCCCGGTCACCTGCTGAAGTCATCACTGCACGGTCCGGCATGGCTCAGCGGCGGATCGGTTGGTCCGGAGGGCAGCGTATTGTGCTTCGTGGTGATCGCGCTGACTTGGCTTGCATTTGACCGCATGTATCCGAGAGATAACGCGAGGCCAGCGCCGCCGCAAGCAACAGCAGATTCCTCGTCGCTGCGCTCCTCGGAATGACAGCCTTATAGACAATTCCCTCTTCCCGCACACCCTATACTGATTGCATGTCGCCCGAAGCAGATCTGCTGACCCCGCTGCGCCGTTACTGGGGATACAGCACATTCCGGCCATTGCAGGAGCGCATCGTGCGCAGCCTGCTCGCGGGTCACGACACCTGCGTCGTGATGCCGACTGGAGGAGGCAAGTCGCTGTGTTACCAGTTGCCGGCGGTAATTTCAGAACGGACTGTGGTGGTGATCTCGCCGCTGATTGCACTGATGCAAGATCAAGCCGCGCAACTGGCGCAGATGGGGATTCCGGCTGCAGTGCTCAACAGCACGCTCAGCAACGACCAGCAATCGCGCGTGATGCGGCAGGCGCGCGAGGGCGCTTATCGCCTGCTTTACCTGTCGCCGGAGCGTCTCGCGCGCGCCGACACGCTGGGCTGGCTGCAGCAGGTTCCCATCGCCTTCTTCGCCATCGACGAAGCGCATTGCATTTCCGAGTGGGGACACGAATTCCGTCCAGAATACCGCCAGTTGAAAAAACTGCGGGGCGCGTTTCCAGATCGTCCCATCGCTGCATTTACCGCCAGCGCCACCCGGCATGTGCGGCACGACATTCTGTCGCAGCTGGAATTGCGCAATCCGGATAAGTACATTGCCAGCTTTCATCGCCCCAACCTGCGTTATCTGGTGCGCGAATGCGACAGCGTGGAGCAGACGGCGCTGCTGGTCGCCGCGTTGCGCCAATACGGCGAAGGCAATGTCATTGTTTACTCGCCGACGATCAACAAAGTGGAGGAGACGGTGGATTTCCTTGAGGATCACGGAATTGCCGCGGTCGCCTACCACGCCAAAATGCAGAATGACGCGCGCCGGCGCAATCAGGAACGCTGGATGTCCGACGAAGTTCGCGTCCTCGTCGGCACCATCGCTTTCGGCCTGGGCATCAACAAGGCAACCGTGCGCGCCGTGATTCACATGGCGCTGCCGAAATCCATTGAACAGTACTACCAGGAGGCGGGACGCGCCGGCCGCGACGGCAATCCTGCCGACTGCATCATGTTGTGGCAGAAGAAAGATGCGGGACTGCTGGGTTACTTCGCCAATCAGATTCTGGATGCCGCCGAACGTGAACGCGCCTGGCAGCGCTATCACATCATCCGGGCCTTCGTGGAATCCCACGATTGCAGGCACCGGCAGATTTGCACGCACTTTGGTGAGACGCCGAAGTGGGCGTCGTGCGCGGCTTGCGATGTCTGCGGCAGCGCTCCCGATTGGCTGAAGGAGAGTCCGAGCCCGGCGGCAGCGCGGCGCGCAATCGTCACCTCAGGCAGCAAACGAACTGGGGACGACCAGTTCGCCGAAGCCGATCAGGGATTGCGGGAGTATCTGCGCGAGTGGCGCCGCGCGACGGCCAAGGAGCAGGGCGTCCCCGCATTCGTCGTGCTCCACGACACCACGCTGGACGAGATTTGCCGGCTGAAGCCGACGTCGATGGGAGAACTCATGCAGGTTTCCGGCATCGGCGAGCGGAAGGCCGACACGTACGGGCAGAGAATTCTTGGGGCTCTTCAGCGGTATCGTGAGGGTGCGCGCGCTTCCGCGCTGTCGGAAAAGATTACCGCGCCCGCCCTGGAGACGCTGCGGCTTCTGGCGGCCGGCAAGACACTGGACGAAATCGCAGAGATTCGCGGCCGTCAACTTTCCACGGTGGTCAGCGCTGTCACCGCGCTGGTGGAACGGGGCGAGATCGAATTTCAGCCCGACTGGGTTGACCGCAACAAGCAAGCCGTCATCGAAGCGGCGTGCGCCAGCGCGGGCGGCATCGATCGAATCGAACGATTGCGCGCGCTGAAAGATGCGCTGCCGCCGGAGATTACTTATGACGAGATTCGGCTGGTGCTGGCGCGATTACGGAAGGCACAGGCTCAGAAGAAGGCTGACATTCCAGCCTGATCCACACCACGACCTTAGAACAAAAACGTCACTTCAGCACTTGCTTCACAGCCTCTGTCCCCGAACGGACGCAATCCGGGACGCCGATGCCGCGATAGCCGTTGCCCGCAAGCGCGAGTCCGGGCAACTTCTGGCGCAGACGTTCAATGCGGTCAAGGCGATCGAGATGTCCAACGCCGTATTGCGCCATCGCGGACTTCCATTTGTAGACGCGCGCGAAAAGTGGTTCGGCGCGGCCGATCCGCGGGCCGAGGACTTGTTGCAATTCGGTGCGGACGATCGAAACGATTGAATCGTCTGACAGCTGCCAGACACTTTCCGCATTCGTTCCAGCAAAGAAGCAGCGCAACAGCGCACGGTCGTCGGGCGCGCGGTGGGGAAATTTGTTATGAACGAAAGTTGCGGCGAGCAGGCGCTTGCCTTCGCTGCGAGGCAGGAGAAATCCAAAGCCGGGAGGAAGACTCTGGCGAACGTCGCGGTCGTAGCCGAGGCCGACGGTGATAGAGGATCCGTACTCGATGGCTACAAGCTCCGCGGCCAGCTCGTCGCTTGCCAGGCGAAGCACTCCGGCTGCGGCACGGGCGGGAAGAGCCACGATTACGGCGTCGAATGTATCGGATTGCAAGCCGGCGGAAACCAGCCAGCCTCCGGCATCGGGTTGAATAGCGTCTACGGGCGCGCTGGGCAGAAGTGACGACGGACTGAGATGCGAAATGAGGGTCTCGGCCAGATGTTGCATGCCGCCTTTAAGAGAAGTGAACAGTGGCGGGGCCGGTTTGCGTGATCCTTCTCGCATCTTCTTTCGCGCCGCGAGCATGGCGCGGCCAAGACTGCCATGCGTACGTTCCATCTCGGCAAATCGCGGAAGCACGGCGCGAACGCTCAGCTTTGCAGCTTCTCCACCGTAGATGCCGGAGAGCAGCGGGTCGGCGAGACGGTCGACCACTTCCGAACCGTAATGCCGCTCGACGAATGCTGCGACGGATTCATCGTGATCGGCGGCGTGCGGCGGATGAAACAATTCCTGCGTCATGCGCAGCTTTGTCTTCCACGAAAATAGAGAAGACAATCCTGTGGGCATTATTTTCGTGGGGACCATGAACATGAGGCCGTCGGGCATTTCGACGAGGCGTCCGCGAGTCAGGATGTACGTTTTGCGATCGGCATCGTTCGAGCCGATGAGTTGGTCGCCAAGTCCGATGGCCCGGCAGAGATCGGAGGCCCAGGGCTTTTCGGTAACAAAGGAATCGGGTCCGGCTTCGACTACGCATCCGTCAATGTGTTCGGTACGCAGGACGCCGCCGAACCGCGGAGAAGATTCGTAGAGGGCATAGTCGATGTCGACGCCATAGCGGCGGCGGTCTTCGATGGTGTAGGCGGCGGAGAGGCCGGAGATGCCGCCTCCGATGATGGCGATGCGAGTCATGATGATTGTTTCGCGCTCGGGCCACGGGGGCTAGAACCCATGACCCTTACATGCTTTAGGCGCCGCTAAAGCGCCGCTCTTTCACTACAGCACGGGTCTTCTAAAGAGTCGCTCTTCCACCATATTCCTGCACGAAGCGCGCCAGATTCTTCACGTTATCGACGGGCGTCTCGGGCAGGATGCCATGGCCGAGATTGAAGATGTGGCCGGGGCGTCCGGCGGCGCGGCGGAGAATCGCCTCCGCGCGCGATTTCAGTTCCTTCCAGCTGGCGAAGAGCAGGACAGGGTCGAGATTTCCTTGCACGGCCGCGCGATGATCAATACGGCTCCAGCCTTCGTCGAGTGGGATTCTCCAATCGAGGCCGATGACATCGGCACCGGTTTCGTTCATCGCGGGCAAGAGCGTGGCACTGTCGGTGCCGAAATAAATAATAGGAACGCCGGTCTTCTGCAACCGCTTCACCATGCCAGTGACATATGGCAGAACGTAGCGGCGATAATCTTCGACGCTAAGACAACCGACCCAGCTGTCGAAAATCTGAATGGCGTCGGCGCCGGCACGGACTTGCTCGGCGGAATATTCCGAAGTGACCGCGACCAGCTTGGCCATGAGCGCGTCCCAATCGGCGGGCGCGTTATACATCATTTTCTTGGCGTGGACGTAGTTGCGGGAGCCTCCGCCTTCGATCATGTAACTGGCGAGAGTGAACGGCGCTCCGCAGAATCCGATGACCGGCACACGGTTGGCGAAATGTTTGGCGACCAGAGCGACCGCTTCGGAGACGTAGCCGAGGTCGGCGGCGCGATCGGTGCGCAGAATTGAGATGTCTTCTTGACTGCGGATGGGCTTTTCGATGACCGGGCCTTCTCCTGCGGAAAAGTGGAACGGCAAGCCCATCACTTCGAGCGGCAATAGGAGGTCGGCGAAGATGATGGCGGCGTCGACGCCGAGACTTTCAGCGGCAGTGATGGTGACTTCGGCGGCAAGAGCGGGCTTCTTGCAGATTTCGAGCAGGGAATGCTGCTTGCGCACCGCGCGATATTCCGGCATGTAGCGCCCGGCCTGGCGCATGAACCAGACCGGAGTGCGATCCGTGGGCTGCGATTTGCAGGCGCGAACGAAGCTGGATTGGGGCGCAGACATGAACTGATGAATGTAGCATTTTTGCCAGGCCATGTGCTGTGTAACCGATCACCCGAGTCTTGTGCGAGACTGGAGTCGGGAACCTTAGGGGCGGGCTGGCAAAATCGCTATACGGAGATTCAATCGTCATGGCCCAGACTGCGATCATCAAAGAAAAAGTGGAACTGAAGGTTGCAGGCAGCACGCCGATGGCGGCCTATGTGGCGCGGCCTGAAGGGAACATTCCTCATCCGGGGCTGATGGTTTTTCAAGAGGCGTTCGGTGTCAACTCGCACATTCGCAATGTCGCCGAACGCTTTGCGGCAGAGGGGTATGTGGCCATTGCACCAGAATTATTTCATCGCACCGCGCCGCCGGGATTTGAGGGCAGCTACGGCGACTTTGCCGCAGTGGTGCCGCATTATCAAGCGGTGACCAGCGACGCGGCCGAAGCCGACGCGCTTGCCGCTTACGACTGGCTCCAGTCGAATTCGCAAGTGAAGGCTGACGCGATTTCGTGCGTTGGATTCTGCATGGGAGGGCGCGTGGCATTTCTGGCCAACAGCGTGTTGCCGCTACGAGCCGCAGTGTCATTCTATGGCGGAGGCATTGCGCCGGGATTACTCGACCGCGCGGCGAAGCTGCACGGGCCGATGCTGCTGGTCTGGGGCGGGTTAGATAAACACATCACGCCGGAGCACCGGAAGGCGGTCACCGATGCGTTGAGCGCGCGGCAGAAGAGTTACATCAACGTAGAGTTCTCGCAGGGGGATCACGGATTTTTCTGCGACGAGCGCGCGTCGTACAACCAAGAAGCCGCGCGGCAAGCGTGGGCGCTCACCCTGGAGTTTCTGCGGTCGTGAGATATCTCTGGGGATGGATGGCGGTTTCGGTCTTGTCTTGCGGTGCGGCCTGGCAGATATCTGGCATGCCGCAAAGTCCGGCGGCGAAATCGTCGCCGCCTACCTTCTACAAAGATGTATTGCCCGTCTTGCAGGATCATTGTCAAAGCTGCCATCGTCCCAGCGAAGTTGCGCCGATGCCGCTGGTGACGTATGAGCAGACACGGCCTTGGGCCCAGGCTGTGGCGCATGCGGTTGAGATGAAGATGATGCCACCGTGGTTTGCCGATCCGCGATACGGACACTTTGCTAACGATCCGTCGCTGACCCAGCGGCAGATTGCCACGATCTCAGCCTGGGCCGAGGCCGGCGCGCCGGCCGGTGACGTGCACGATGCGCCTGCGCCGCGGAAGTGGGCGGAGGGATGGAATATCCCGGAGCCGGATCTCGTCGTGCGGATGCCGAAGCCGGTGCGGATTCCTGCCGAGGGCGAGGTTGAGTACACATACGAGATTGTCCCCACGCATTTTACCGAGGACCGGTGGGTGCGCATGTCAGAGTTTCGTCCTGGCAGTCCGGCGCATGTGCATCATGCAGTCGTTTATATTCGTCCGCCGGATTCGCCGTGGCTGCGGCATGCGCCGGTGGGCGAGCCGTTCACGGCGTCGACGTTAAGCGATCCGGCGGAGCGGCGGCAGGCGCATGAGACTACCAGCGATTTGTTGCTCGTCTACGCTCCGGGCAGTTCGCCGGACGAGTGGCCCGAGGGGATGGCGAAGTTTGTGCCTGCCGGATCGGACTTGGTGTTTCAGATGCACTACACGACCAACGGCACGGCAGACGAAGATGAAACCAGTATTGGCCTTGTGTTTGCGAAGACGCCGCCGAAACAGAGAGTAATCACGCTGCAGTTGAACAATCATGCGCTGATTATTCCTCCGGGGGCGGATGATTTCCGCGTGGAAGTGCAGGGTACCCTGCCGAACGATGCGATTCTGTTGAGCCTGTTTCCTCACATGCATTTGCGGGGGAAGCGATTTGAGTACGACATTGTGCACGATGACGGCAGCGTGGAAGTCTTGCTGCGGGTGAATTATCACTTTCACTGGCAACTGAGTTACAAGCTGGCCGAGCCGCGGCTTCTCAAGGCCGGCACACGGTTGCGGGCGATCGCATGGTATGACAATTCGAAGAATAATCCGCACAATCCCGATCCGGAGAAGACCGTGACATGGGGCGATCAGTCATCGGACGAAATGATGGTGGGATTTTTTGATGTCGCCATTCCGGCGGGGATGGATAAATGGAAGTTCTTTGAGCGGCGCAAAGGCGCGGATGCAGGCGTGAGCGCTCACCAGAAGTAGACGACGTTGACGGCGGCAGCCAATATCCGTCTTACGCTCTACCCTTTTTCGCCGCGACCGCCGCTTCTTTCCCTGCCACTTCCCACGGACGCTTGGGGCGGTCCACTTCGGCCTTGTCGCGATCGACGATCCGGTCGTAGTGGTACGCCTCGCTCACCGTACCCAGCGATTCGTTGTACAGGCTGGGCAGGCCAAGCGCGACCTTGAGTTCTTCGGCAAAATTGTGCAGCGCTTTCAGATGATCGGCCGAGGCCGGGACTTCGGTCTTAGACGTCTTGAGGAACTGCTGGTATCCGCGGTTGACGAGCTTGGAAATTTCGCTGCCAATGAGGTAGCCGGGATAGGCGAAAATCTTCACGCCATCTTCGGGTGTCTTCTGAATCGCGGCAGAAACGTTGTACTTGCGCAGGAAGACGCGGCCGTTGGTGCCGGGAGCGTCGGTGACGTCGAACCCGTTGTCGCGCAGCCAGGCCAGCGCTTCTTCGTAGGTTCGTGCTTCAATCGTCTTGGGCATTTTTGGTTTGAACTCCAGCCTTTCCTTGCCGGCGCCAACTCGTCATAATTAGATGCAGGATCGATGAGAACCGAGCGTAACTTTACAGGAGCCGAATCGCCGGGCGAATCTTATTCATCTAAACAACTTACCTAAGCAAGATACTACATACCGCGTTTTGCACCACAGATCACATTACGTTGGTCACGGCAGTTTAGTTCAGATATGGCACAAGCGTCGAGCAAGAGAGCGGCAATGTTGACCGGAACACAACACGGCAAGCCATTGGAAGTGGCGTCAACTCTTGGCGAAACGCTAGGCCGCAGCCTGATGGAGCGGATCGGAAATACTCCGCTGCTGCGGCTCGAGGCACTGACCGGCGACCTGTCCGGCGTAGCACTTCTGGGTAAGGCCGAGTGGTATAACCCGGGCGGGTCGGTGAAAGACCGCGCGGCGGCACACATCGTGGCGGAGGCGCGGCGCGGCGGGCAATTGCGGCCCGGCAAGATTCTGCTCGACGCCACCAGCGGCAACACGGGCATCGCTTATGCCATGCTGGGTGCGGCCGAGGGATTTCCGGTGACCCTGTGCATGCCGGAGAATGTTTCGCGCGAGCGCAAACAGATTTTGCACGGCTACGGCGCGAACATTCTTTACACCGATCCGGGCGACGGCTCCGACGGCGCGATCCGCATGGCGCGCGAATTGGCCGCGAAACATCCCGACCAGTATTTTTACGCCGATCAATATTCCAACGACGCCAACTGGAAGGCTCACTATTACACCACCGCCAACGAAATCTGGCAGCAGACCCAGGGACGTATCACGCATTTTGTGGCGATGCTGGGAACCAGCGGCACCTTTGTGGGAACAACGCGGCGTCTGAAGGAATTGAATCCACGGGTGCAGTGCATTTCCCTGCAGCCGGACTCATCGTTCCATGGCATCGAAGGCGCCAAGCACATGGCCAGCGCAATCGTGCCGAAGATTTATGATCCGACGCTGGCGGATGATAATTTGGAGATCTCTACTGAGGACGCCTACGCGATGGCGCGGCAGATGTCGCGCGGCGCGGGCCTGCTGGTGGGAATTTCGGCGGCCGCGGCGGTTGTGGGATGTTTGAAGATTGCTCGCGGACTTCCCGTCAGGAAAGGAAGCGAGGCCGTAATCGTGACCATCCTTTGCGATTCGGGCGAAAAATATTTGAGCGAGAGATTCTGGAACGAAGGGTGACGAAATTTTCGATTGCCGAGTTTCGATTGCCGATTACGAAATCTCGGGCCGCCACTTAAATCGACAATTTGGAAATGTGCAAATCGAAAAATTCCTTAATGCTCAAGATCAGCCCCAAAGATTATGACGCCCTTCGCCGCCATGGCGAAGAGACCTACCCGTACGAATGCTGCGGAGTGCTGCTCGGACGCTTTGAAGATGACGGAGCACGGGTGGTGACTTCGACGGCCCGATGCGGCAACACCCGTACCGATTCTGCTCACAACCGGTACAACATCGATCCGCGAGAACTGGTGCGAATTCAGCGCGAGGGCCGCGAGCGCGGCGAGGACATCGTCGGCTTTTATCACTCTCACCCGGACCACCCGGCGCGCTGGTCTTCCACCGATTTGGCCGAGGCACATTGGATGGGATGCTCTTACGTCATTACTAGCGTGGAGGGGGGAAAAGCTGCGATCACGAATTCTTTTGAGCTGACTGGAACAGGCGAATCCGACAAGCGGCTCGCCGATGAAGAAGTTGTTATCGGATAGTTCGTACCCATACAGTCCGGTCGGGGAGCAGGAACTGCCCGTCTGGCGCGGGGAGTGCGGGATTTTCACAGGGGCGTCCTGGAGTTTTGAAATCTCAAAACATTGATTGGAATCGATCGATTGCGGGAAAGCGGCGTCTGGCGCGGGTTGCGCGCGAAAATGCTGCAGGCGGATGCACCAAAATTCGTCATGGGCTTGTGGATGGGCTGCACTCGATTGAAAAAACAGATAGTTGCGAGTGCGAGTTTTCGATTGACGATATTTGTAGAAGGAGTACAACAAGATCGTTCTTTGACAGCTTCTTGAGTTTTTCCAGTTGGTGCGGCGTCCGGGGCTCAAGCGGAGTCACTTTCTCACTCGAAAGGGAGAGAAGGAGGGCGAGCGAGGGTCTATAGCAAAGCGCTGGTTGAGGAGAACAGGGAAGAAATGTTGAAGGCAGGATAGAGTTCCGAGGCGTAAGGTAGGTTTATCCGGTTGGCGGTGAGCCCGGAGCCCGAGCGAAGATCGCGCGGAG